>NZ_JAFLEN020000009.1:0-7661 GCF_017306975.2 Salinicola sp. DM10 | reverse complement strand
CGTCCTCAGGCCACCTATTCGGTCCAGATAAGCCGCGTAACCCTGGTCCCGGGGTGAGGAGCGAAGGGGGGAGGGGGTTTGACGATTTGCATGTCAAGGGATACTATTTAAACGTCAAACACAAGGCCATCAGGCCAGAGAGGCCCCAACGCCATGAGCACCAACGCTTCCGTCCACGAAGCCATTGTTAATTTAGAAGATAGGCTACAAAAAGGTAGTCAAAACTCTGCTGCGACAGCAGTTCGTCTTTTGAAGATTATGACGAGTGTTGTAGAGTCTTGGGATAAAGAACATTTTGTAGAAGACACAAGCTCATTAACTGATTATGAGTTGCTCGCCAAATTCGTTATAAGAGGAGCGGAGGATAGCCCTTCAAGCTCCAGAGAAAAGCGTAAAGTCTCTCGACGTATTGCGGCTAGAGCTAGGTTCATTGGGAAGATCAATGAAATCTGCGGATTATATAAGGCAAAACAAGCTGCAGATATTATGGGCGTGAGCCGGCAGACGGTACATAATCATATTGCAAATAGAAAGCTTGTTGCAATAAAAGAGGGGAATGACAACTTAATCCCTGGTTTTCAGTTTGATGAGAAAGGAAAGATACCCCACCTGGAAGAAGTTATTGGAATTCTGAAAAATGTTAGTCAGGAAGCAAAGTGTAGCTTTTTCCTTAATCCTATTCACATGAAAGATGGCTCAGAACCTTTGCTTTATGAGGTTTTGAAGCGAGGTGCAAAAGAAGAAGAAATGGAAATAATAAAGCGTGAGGCAAAACTTTTCCTAACTAACGATGCCAGCTAAAAAAGCAGCGCCCTGCTTCCTCAGGCGCGCTGCTAAAGTCGTTACGGATTGCTCATTACTTCGTAACCAAGTATTTCCGTCAATACTTCTTCGGCATCTGCACAGTCAGAATCTATCTCCGGCATATAGCCACGAAATTTATATTCTGAGAGGTTAATCATTTCACCTTCCGATACTGTGTTTTGTTCACCTGGCGCTACCCAAAGGGCATAACACAAGCGTCCATCGGGATGGTGGCGTGATTCATAGATAATGCCGTCAAATCGATTTCCGGATAACCTTGAAACAACCCTCACGATTTCTTGTGTAAGTGTGTAATCCGGCCCGGTGATTTTGTCTAGGGTGATGCGAAGCCGTGAGAGAGATACCTTTAAATCCAGCAGATTAAGCTCTCTCTCGACTTTTACTTCACACATGTTCCGCGAAGCTATGTCGGCTTCGTTGAACATCCATCCTATGCCGTGCGCATTGTTGGAGTACCTTCTTTGTGCGAAAGTCTCGGCTAATGCTCCAGTAGGATGTTCTGCCCCGTACCAGACCATCATTACTCCATCGGGATCGTTATACCTTCCCAAACCCACTGAGGGAGCTGAGAAATGGTTTGCCGTAGGGTGCCTTGCATCCTGGATTCGGTACATTTTAGTACCTACTTTCAGTTGCTTAGCCGGCAGCTTTCCGTCCTTATGGAGGTTTTCCACAAGATTCTTAATTTTTGTTGATTCGTCGTCGTGACTTCCCATATTTTGTTACTCCATTGAAAGGGTGTTTTTCCATAAGATCACCGTTATGGTTGCTTGCGATTAGATAGAACACTGCATGGTGCAGTGGCGCTAAGGTTAGTCCTTACCGCAAAGTTAGATTATCATGTTTGCCGCATTTTGACGATAGCTATATAAAATTTTACTACATAATCATTTCTCCTCTTTATCAAGATTTTCTTTCGGCCAATCGGCCCCTACCTCATGCATCCTCATGCATAGTGTTCTGTATTCTGCTTCGTACAGATCGTTTTTCTTGGCTTGTAAGACTGAAAATGGGTTTACAATCATTATGTATTGGAACTCATTGTTCCCTTTGCTTTTTGTTTTTATAAACCCGAGTTCTTTTAGCTTCCTAATTCGCTGTGTAAGTGAGTAAATGGCTCGCTGGCCAGAAAAACCTGCTTCGTAAGCTAGATCTTCTTTATCTTTTATTTCGATACAGCCTTCGTCCCAAACACGGCACCACAATGCGAAATATGTTGGTGAAACTGGAGTTCCTTTCCCTGCCAGCCGATCTGCTAGACGCCCAATATGCGGGAGTACCCTGGGAATTGTGGTGTAACCATCATTCTCAGTACGGTCCCATACCGGTGTGTTGTGGAGATCGTCACCCCAAATGCTCTCAAGTAGAAGTCGCCGCTTTTCCGATTGTTTCTTTTTGCCTGCTGCCTCGGACCGTTTGGACATTCGCTATCTCCATCTCAACGCATGACTGAAATTCTAGCAAAAAATTCTTTAAAATCAATTAGTTATTAAAATAACCACGAGTATTAAAGGGTTCTTTTTCGGGTTTTCTTATGGGGGCATGCCCGCATTGATATTTAATCACGATAGAATTAGTTCGCATATTTATGCGAATAAAGTTTCGTAAGTACATGATTTAATTATTTTTTCCATGATTTTTGTGTGCTCAATATTGCTCCTTGTGCTATGTGTGCTCATTGGTGCTCGATTGTGCTCCATGGGATTCCAAAGGGGCAGAGAGGCAGGTCAAGCACCTAGCTGAAGCCTGGCTGGATGCACTACGGATACGGGGCGTAGCATTTCCAATGCGCACCGTGGCCGCTCTGAATGAAATGACGTGCCTCGATGCGACTGCTACTGTCTGGCTTTTAACTGAAACCCGGACAGTTCCCGCGACCAGGAGCGCTCCCGCCCGTGCCCGACAGGCCCCGACACCCCGCCCCGACCGTCCCCCCAGCCACTGAAACCCGGACAGTGCGCGGCCGCGCCGCCAACGACGCGGTGCGCGGCCGGCTGCACCTGACCCGCGACGAGGTGCACCGGCTGATCCGTGCCGCCCGCGATAACCGCCATGGCCCGCGCGACGCGCTGATGCTGCGGCTGGCCTTCGAGCACGGTCTCCGGGTCTCGGAGCTGGTGGGACTGCGCTGGTCGGCCGTCGACCTGGTGCATCATGAGCTTCGCGTCACCCGCGCCAAGGGCAGTCTCGACGGCACGCATCCCCTCCAGGGCGACACGGTGCGGGCGCTGAAGCGCTATCAGCGCGACAGCGGTCGCGCGGCGGGGCTGGTGTTCGTCAGTGAGCGCGGGGCGCCGATCAGTGCCGACGGCTTCCGGCGCCTGCTGCACCGCCTCAGCGAGCGGGTGCTGGGCGTGAAGTGGCATCCGCACGCCCTGCGTCACGCTTGCGGCGTGCACCTGATCAACCAGGGCGTGGATCTGCGCATCGTGCAGCAGTACCTGGGCCACGCCAACATCCAGAACACGGTGGCCTATACCGCTCTCACCGGGCGGCCGTTCGAGCAGCTGAGCTTCTAGCGATTGGAGGAGTCGTCGGACTGGCGATCGTGGTCGCGCAGGGACTGGACCAGCGAGCGAAGGCCGTGGGGGTCTTCATCCTTGGGCGGTGTTGCGGGTGTTGTCTCGGGAGGTGGTGTCGCGGGTTGTGCAGCAGGAGGCGGCGGCAATTGACGGAGCTCGGCGACTTCCTGGCGAAGGGCGACAAGCTCACTGTGCATGGCATGTAACGCCTGCAACATCGCCTGTTGCAGGCCTTCCTGTTGAGGGGTTGCAGGTGGTTGCACATTGTCTGGCAGATGCTCGGGCTCGCCGTAACATCGGATCAGCTCAGCCATTTCCAGGACGCGGGTTCCATCCCCTCGGAACCCGCATGATAGGCGGCCTGCCTCAATATGGCGGTGTATCGTAGAACGATGTTTGCCGTACAGCTTGGCCGCCTTCGGGATAGTCAGTTGCATGGATGCCTAGTTGGTTGCAGGTCTGCCGTTGCAGACATCCTAGCCTGACTTTCAGAGAGGCGTGAAAAATCACGCCTCAGCAACGTGTTTGCTTTTGCGCTCCTCGAGGATTCTCAGTGCGGCGTCTTCGTGAGATTCACCCGGCCTAGCATGCGCTTCGATAACCGCCATAGGAATCCCGTAGATCGACCCTGAGGCGTCGGGAGCCCCTCCCCCTGCCTTCCCCTTGGTCTTGCCTCTGCGCGGCTTCTGGGAGGCTTTCTGGGCTTTCTCGCCGAAGGTGAATGCCAGGTGGGATACGCGGCGACCGGTCTTGCGCTGATCCCACTTCACCCATAGGGGGCTGTGCTCATTGATCTGTGCCACGGCGGGCTCTATCACGCGGCGCTTGAAATCCTTGAGTGCTGGGTATTTGTCGCCGAGCTGGAAAGAGTCACGTAGCCACTCGATCGCTACCTCTCGTTTACCTGCATCCCTCCATTGGCATAGCAGCTCATACAGCCGTATAGCGTGGGAACTGGTCATCTTGGCCACATCGGACAGGGCGTAGCGAGTGAACCGCTCCGAGAGCTGCGTGAGGTACGGCAGCATGTCTTTAGTGAAGCGCAGTTCTATGTGGCCCTCTGACTCGATATAGGCGATGGATTGCACCCAGCCCGTGACTAGTGTTCTAGGCCGCTGCCCATCTCCGTTGGGAAATTCTCGCAGCCACACCTCTCGACGTTTCAAGCGAAGGGCGGCATCCGCTACTTCCTTGTAGGTGGAATGGGAGTCAGTTCCCACCAGTGCGGCATAGTCGGCCACGCTGACGCGATACATCACTTCATCGGTAAGCGTCTGGTCCCTGCGCACCTGGGAGATGCAGCACAGCATGATGCGTTGTTCAGCGGGGGTTAGGCGGTAGGATGCCTCGACCAGAGCGTTGCTTTTATAGACTTGGGGCTGATTCATCCTTGGAGCTCCAACTCGAGGAGGGTGTTAAGCCCTTCCGTTTTAGGGACATTATAATAGTGTCCCCTTTTACCCTGAATCTGTCCCCTCAACAACCCTGAATCCGTCCCCTTTTGACCCTGAATCCGTCCCCTTCTAACCCTGAACCCGTCCCCTTTTAGCTCTAAAAACCATTCCATTTCAAATACTTATAGACCCTAAAAGGGAAAAGTAAAAAGTACAGAAAAGAGCGCATACGCGCTCACCTACCCTCCGGGCTCGTTCCTCGCCCTCCGCCCCGCCTTCGGCGGCCTGGGTGGCCTGCGGCCACATGAGGCCTCGACAAGTCGAGAGATCGGCGCGATCGAGGCGCTACGCGCCTGCGCGCCTCAGATCCGGCCTGGCCGCTAAAGCGACAAGCCTCACGACACGCATCACCGGTAGTGCGGGTACGAGGGCGCCTACGGCGCGGTTAGGCAGAAAGAGATAGGGGACGGGGTGACACTCAGTGGCGGGAGAGGTTACGGCGTGCTTTGTGGGATGAGCGCTGTTGGGCTTGATGGCCACTACGCAGGATCTGCACGAAGGTGAAGCCGCAGACCGCCGTCATGAGCACGGCGAATGCCAGAATGAGCCAGCTGAGGGGAGTCATGGGAGGCATCCTCGGGATGGGGTAACTGCCCCTATCCTAGCAGCCGGCGTCCCTGGGCAGGGAAGGGGGAGAATGCCCCTCCGAAGAGGGGCGTTGAATACCTCCTGAATGAATCTCACGGCCGGTCCTGCGCGGTGCGATGGTCGGTTAATGAACACCAGGTGCCACCCTGGTCAAACGCTCATCCGGTCTTGGCGGTGCCACCCGCCGTGCCGGTTGTCATCGATGTTGCCGTTCTTGCCTGCTGCGAGGGAGGAGTGCCCCTCCCACACTCGCTGGCGTCTTTCGTGTGCCCTGGTTGCCCAGGATCTCGCTGGGGGCTTCGGCCATATCGCCCGTCAGCTCGAACACTACTAAACGCCGCTCCCACCCTTAGCCTCACCGGTGCCACCCGGTTCCTCGGCCGTAGGGTTTCCCACGTTAGTCACGCCCTACTGCGTACCTCATCGCCACTGTGCTCCGTCACGGTGATGTCTAGTGCTGTGCACCTCGCCGGCATCGCCGGTTTTCAGGGGCCCAAGATTCCAAAACGGCTCCCTTACTCCACCGCCACTTCCTCGCACATGGCCAGCTCCCGAAGAGCATGGCTATGAAGCACTCCGAACAGCACCCTCGTGGGGCGCCGTTACCTGCTTGAGCTATTCGTCGACCCAGGCGGCTTGCGCCTCCTGGTGCCGCCAGACCGGTCCTTTCGGCTGTCTGACCCGCTGGGGTTTCCCCCAGCGCCGCGCCCACAGGTTCGGCATGCGTTCGACGGTCTCCCGCCGCCCGCCGGTGGGGCTCACACCCACTTTCGATGCGTGACAGGGCTCTTCCGGTTACCCGGCTGCCCGTGTCCGTGTCGCCCAATCCCGGTGCCCTGGATTGGGTCGAACGAGGCATTTCAGCCTCGAGCGCCCGTTGCCTCGCAGCGAGCGGAATTACCCGCACTGCGCGACGGCGAGTTGGTCACGGTTGGCACTCGTGACCAGCAGCAAACAAGGGGGTGGCAGCCCCTCGCGTGAGGGGCTGGCACACCCCGTGGTTTGGCACTCGCCGACAGATAGGGGCCGAGGTGACAGCAGTGGGGCGGCGCGCCCTGGAATCTTTTATATGCGTGCTCTCCGCACCGGTAATCATGTTATTCAGGCCCATGGTGTCAGCGCGCGCCCTACCTCCTGGTACCCACTCACCGGGAGGTCACATGGGATCGATACGTCACAAGAGCGCGGCCATGCAGCGCGTCCAGGATCTGGTGCGCCGCGGCTACGTCCGCTGGACCGCGGGGGTAGTGCCGCGGGGAAAGATCGCTCGCCTGGCGGCCAAGTTCGATGCGCGCTATGGCACCTCCGCCGACCGTAACGAACGGCGGCGACGGCGCCGCCATGGGGCCGGCAACGGCTTCCTGGTGGTCTACCTGCTGGCGCGGCAGCCCTATGCGGTGTGGTGGCTGCTGGTCGATGATGACCATCCGGCGAAGCACTACGAGGATCTGCAGGATGCTCGAGAGGTGCGCCTCACCATGCCGAACCCGTACTGGTGCCCGGAGCTGTGGCAGGCCGACTATGAGCTGGTTCGGCTGGACAATCGCTGGACCTGGCGCATGCTCGAGGAGCGCCGGGCCGAGTGGCAGACGCGCCTCCGCGAGGCGGTGCGTTGTGGCGATCGCGATAGCCGGCAGCTCCAGGTGCGGCAGGCCGTCTACAGCCTGAGCAAGCTGCCCGGGTTCCGCGGCATTCGGCAGGACGCCCATGGCTTAATCCGACTGCTGAAGAGCGATTGGCAGCGCGTGCGTCACAAGGGCGAGCCGCTACCGGCGACGCCTCGGCTGCCGCCCTACGTGCGCCGAGTCAGGCATGAGTAGGTGGGGATGTTGCACCGAAGGCCCCTAGACCGATCCAGGTGACCGGTGGGGGTGTTGCACAGCTCGGCCTTGAGGATAGGCCGGAGCGGCGGTGGTGCTGTACGACGGTATGAAAGGAGAGGGTGATATGTCAGGTGCTCAGAAGGACGAAAACGTTGTCTGGCGGGCGGCGCTTGAGCTGTTTGAGGGGGATCGGGCCGCAGCAGAGCGCTGGCTGCATCGAGAGGCCAAGGGATTGGAAGGCAAGCGCCCTGTCGATGTCATGCAGGAAGATCCTCGGCAGGTACTGGATCTGATCGGGAGACTGGAACACGGCGTTGGGAGCTGATCCTCCTGCACGGCCGCCAGACACCAGTGGGGATGCTGCACCGGAAGCGTCCTCAGGCCACCTATTCGGTCCAGATAAGCCGCGTAACCCTGGTCCCGGGGTGAGGAGCGAAGGGGGGAGGGGG
>NZ_JAFLEN020000008.1:0-98292 GCF_017306975.2 Salinicola sp. DM10 | reverse complement strand
AACCGCTTAGCGCCGATGGTAGTGTGGGGTCTCCCCATGTGAGAGTAGGTCATCGTCAGGCACCTATACCGAACCCCCGGCTCATGCCGGGGGTTCATTCGTTTAGGGGTCTCTCTATGGAGAGTAGCGGAGCGCCGCCCGGGTCCTAGTCAGGCACCTATACCGAACCACAGTCTCGATAGAGACTGGGGTTCACTCGTTTCTGGGTCTCTCCTGACGAGTAGCGGCGTGGCCCAATAGAGCGCCGAATAAAAGATCCGTAGGCATCGATACAGACCCTCAGTCTTGCCGAGACTGGGGGTTACTTTTTTTGGGTTCGAGGCGGGCCCAGCACAACACATGGTATCGTGTCGCCCACGATTGATGAGTATTCGAGAGAAGAGGCGAGTGTGAGCCAAGTCCCCAATGCATGGCTGCTTTACTGTCGAGCCGGTTTCGAATCCGACCTGGCTGCGGAGATTACCGAGCGCACGGCGGCGGCCGGTGAGCCGGGGCGTGTCGCCCTGGCTGAACCCGATAGCGGCTTCGTCTGCTGGCAGACCGAGTCGGGCCCGGCCAACAGCGTGCATCGCCAGCTGCCGCTGGCGTCCCTGGTCTTCGCGCGTCAGTCGCTGGTGGCCTTCATGCCGCTGACCCTGGACCGGGAAGATCGGATCTCGCCCATTAGCCGCCTGGTCGAGGAAAGCGGCTGGAGCTTCGAGGCGGTCTGGCACGAGACTCCGGATACCAATGATGGCAAGGCACTGGGGCGCTTGGCGAAGTCACTCAGCCGCTCGCTGGAGAGTGCGCTGAAGCGCGGCGGCGGGCTGCGCCGTAAGGCCGGCGGTCGACGGTTGCATCTGTTCTGGCTGGCCGGCGATCGTGTCCAGATAGGGATCAGCTTTCCCGGCAATCGTAGCGAGCATCCCGGCGGCGTGCTGCGCCTGCGCCACCCCGCCGATGCCCCTAGTCGCTCCACGCTCAAGCTGGAGGAGGCCTGGCATACCTTTATCCCGCGGGAGAGTTGGGAGGCCCGGCTCTCTTCCGCGATGCAGGCGGTCGATCTCGGCGCGGCTCCCGGCGGCTGGACCTATCAGCTGGTGCGCAAAGGGCTGTTCGTCTATGCCATCGATAACGGCCCCATGGACAAGGCCCTGATGGCCACCGGCCAGGTCGAGCATCTGCGCGAGGATGGCTTCGTCTGGGAGCCGCCTTATCGTCTGGACTGGCTGGTCTGCGATATCGTCGACAAGCCGATGCGGGTGATCGACATGGTCGAGCGCTGGCTGATGCGGCGCTGGTGTCGAGAAGCGATCTTCAATCTCAAGCTGCCGATGAAGAAGCGCTGGGACGAAGTGCGGCGCTGCCTGATCCGGTTGGAGGAGACGCTGCATGCCAATGGTGTCAGCGCGACCATTGCCTGTCGCCACCTGTATCATGATCGTGAAGAAGTCACCGTGCACGTGCGGATCGACGGATGACGGCGCCGGAGGAGGGCGACATGCAGAGTCAGGACACAGCGCAGGAAGAGACGCTCGACACCCAAGGGCTTTACTGCCCGGAGCCGATCATGCTGATGCACAACAAGGTGCGCGATATGCAGCCGGGGCAGATTCTGCAGGTGATTGCCACCGACCCCGCGACGACGCGCGACATTCCCAAGTTCTGCAGTTTTCTGGGTCACGAGCTGATCGAGCAGAGCGAAGAGGAAGGACGCTATCGCTATCGGCTGCGGCTCGGCGGCTGAGCGTGGACGGCCGGGCTCAACTGCCCGGCATCACCATCAGTGCCAGTGCTTCCAGCGTGTCCGGGTCTTCGTTGCGAATACGATTGGCGATATAGCGCTGGAAGAAGTAGAGGGTCTCGTGCCGGCTACGCCCGGGATAGAGGCAGTCATCCCCCGGCAGCACCGGTAGCGAGGCGACGCGGTTATCGTCGACCAGCATGGCATCGACGCTACCGTCGCTGTAAAGGTGCCAGGCGACGATCTGCTTCAACTGCCAGGGACGCCCATCGCTGTCCATGCACAGGGCGTGGGTGCCCTGGGTCTCCGGCAGTTGCTGGGTCAAGGAGATTTCCGGCGTCTCTTCATAGTCGAAATAGGCCGCGGCATGCTCGAGTTCGGCGATCTTGTGCTCCGGGGCGAGGTGGAAGATCTCCCGCGTTTCGGGGTCGCGGTAGCCGACGAAATGACCGTACTCCGGGTCATCGAGTTCGTGGCAGGCGCTGAGACTCTCCATCCATGGCACCAGTCCCACCACTTCGCCATCCTCCCTCAGTCCCCAGGCCAGAAGTGGCATGGCGTAAAGGGTGTCGGGCTCGGACGCGAGATAGTAGAGCATTTCCAGCCCGTCGAGCTCGGGCGACAATCTGACCAGCCGCTTTCTTGCCCTTAGTCGGTGCCTCATGGTCTCAAGATCGATGATCTGCGCGGAGCGGGGGGAAAGTTGGCTTCCCATGGCTACCCTCCTGGTCGGCAATCGGTCGGCTTGGGCCTCGGAACCACCTGCAGCCGCTGTGGTTATATCACTCGCTGTTGCCTCGTGTGGCTGGTTACCGCGTCACGCCACTGTCTAAGATCTGCTCGCTACCCCTTGTCTGTCTATCACTTATCTATCATCTATAGCTACTGTCACGACATACGACCACTGTCATGAAGGCTTGAGGTCACTATTAGCATAGCCTCTGCCGGGGTGTTAAGCCCCGGCTGTCGATTTTCCAGCGTCGTGTGCGACCTGGCGCGATGTGCGGCCCTTGGCCAGCAGACGCCAGCCCAGCATCAGGGCGGCTGCGGTCAGGCCCGCGTTGAGGCCGATCCAGTAGCCATAGATGCCCAGCTCTGGGATTCCTGCCAGGCCACGCCCCAGGGTATGCCCCACGCCCAGCCCGATGATCCAGTAGGCGATCAGGGTGATGCCCATCACCACCCGGGTGTCCTTATAGCCGCGCAGCGCACCCGCCAGATTGACCTGCAGTGAGTCCGAGACCTGGAACAGCATCGCCAGCAGAATCAGCGAAAGCGCCAGTGACTGCACGGCGCTATCGGCGCTGTAGAGGGTGACGATGGGACGCGCCAGCAGCCACAATACGGCGCAGTTGAACAGCGCCAGCAGCAGACCCACGGCCACCCCGTTCCAGGCCACGAAGCGGGCTTCCCCCGGGTCGCCGGCCCCCATCCGGTTGCTGACCCGTACCGTCAGCGCCATGCTCAGCGACAGCGGCAGCATGAACAGGATCGAGGTGACGTTGAGCGCGATCTGGTGGGCGGCGACGGTGACTTCACCGAGATAGGCCACCAGCAGCGTGATCACGGTGAACAGCGTGACCTCGAAAAAGATCGCCAGCCCGATGGGCAGACCGATATAGAGTAGCTCGCCGATCTCTTTCAGACGCGGCGCGGTCGGCGCGGTCCAGATCACTACCGGGGCGTAAGCGCGGCTGCGGCGGGTGTACCAGGCCATGCCCAGACACATTGACCACATCGACAGTGCGGTGGCGATGCCACAGCCCAGCGCGCCCAGCGCCGGCAATTGCTGCAGCGGCGCGGGCACGCCGCTACCCAGCAGTTCGACCAGCCCCGGGCCGCCGTAGATCAGCAGGTAGTTGCTGGGCACGTTGACCGCCAGCCCGATCAGGCTGATCCACAGCGCCGGGCGCGTGTGATGCATGCCGTCGGAGAAGGCGCGCAGCGCCTGGTAGAGCGCGACCGCCGGAATCCCCCAGGCGACGGCACCGAGATAGTCGGTGGCCAGGGCCGCGACCTCGGTGGGCACCTGCATCCAGCGGAACACCAGACTCGAGCCCAGCCCGAGGATGAGGGCTGCGAGGCAGCCGAATACCAGTGCGACCCACAGCGCCTGGTGCACCTTGGCGCGCACGTGCTGGGGCCGGCCGGCACCCATCTGATGGGCCACCAGCGGTGTCAGACCCATCAGCGTCCCGGTCATCAGCAGCATCATCGGCACCCACAGGCTGGCCCCGACCGAGACCGCCGCTAGGTCGGTGGCGCTGGCCCGCCCGGACATGATCACATCGGCAGCGCTCATGCCGGACTGAGCCAGCTGGGCGCCGCAGATCGGCAGACTCAGACGCAGCAGCGCCGCCGTTTCGCGACGCCAGCGCGGCAGGCGGGGTAGGGTCGACACGGCTCGCTCCTTGACCGGACGGACAGGGCGGGAATATTAGCAGGAGTCGCTGGGGGATGCTCGGCGCCGGGCATGGACTTACGTATACTGCCGGCCGGTCCAGGAGGAGTCATGGTGCACGCAATCGACGATGTCATGGCGCTATTCGATGGGGTCTTCGCCGACACCTTCAATACGCGTCTGGTCAAGGGCGGCGACGAGCCGATCTATCTGCCCGCCGGTGGCGATGTCGGCTATCACCGTATCGTCTTCGCCCACGGTTTTTTCGCCAGCGCCCTGCACGAGGTGAGCCACTGGTGCATCGCCGGCACGGCGCGGCGCCAGTTGGAGGATTACGGCTACTGGTACGAACCGGATGGCCGCGATGCCGACCAGCAGGCGGTGTTCGAACAGGTCGAGGTCGCCCCGCAGGCGCTGGAGCGGCTGCTATGCGAGGCCTGCGCCAAGCCCTTCGAGGTCAGCGTGGACAATCTCGATGGCGTCGCCGTCGACCGCCAGGCCTTCGCCGCCAAGGTCGCGGCACGCGCCGAGCGCTATCGTGATCAGGGCTTGCCGCCGCGTGCCGAGGCTTTCGCCGCCACGCTGCGGGCGTTCTACCGTCGAGGCGAGATGCGTGACGTGGCGATCACTGCCGGTCGTGCGCGGCTGGCAGCGGTGCTCACCAGCGCTTGATCACCGCTGCCAGCCGCAGCCATCAACCCTGGGTCAGGCGCTGGTGCAGATAGAGCATCACCTGGACTTCGTGCTCCGGGCGCAGTGGCTCCAGCCCCAGCTCGCCGAAAAGCTCGCCACGGGCGCGCGACCACTCGCCGGGCGATAGATCCGGGTAGAGAATCTCCGCCGGTGCCAGTTCGACGAACGGGTCGACGCCGAAGTCGTCGAACATTCGCGACAGCGCCGCTTCGTCATCCTGCACGCCGGCGGTATAGAGCGTCTGGCTGAAGTGGTCGTTCTCCAGCTCGCGCAGCACGTCCAGCGGGCTCACGCCGAACTGGCGCAGCTCGTCCAGACCGTAGCCACCGAGCGAGAGCAGCTCCTCGTCGAGCCAGTCATCATCGGGCTGGATCAGAGTGTGCTTGACCTGGCCGTTGGGCAACGCCCAGGCGATCGCCAGCGGTATGGCGTTGTCATCGCCGGTCTCCACGGCAATGAAACCGGGAAATTCGCTCATGGCTCGAAAGTCTCCTGCAGACGGAAGAAGCGGCTGGCGGTCCGGGTGGTGACGCGGGCCAGCGTCTCCTCGTCTTCGCCGCGCCAGCGCGCCAGCTCCCTCACTATCCAAGGTAGCAGAGCCGGCTCGTGGCGACGGCCCTTGATCTTGGCCGGCAGATTGCGCGGTAGCAGATAGGGGCAGTCGGTCTCCACCATCAGGCGTTCGGCGGGCACCTCGGCAATGAACTCACGCAGATGGTGGCCGCGACGCTCGTCGCTCAGCCAGCCGGTCTGGCCGATGTGCAGATCGAGGTCGAGATAGCCGTAGAGGATATCGCGTTCACCGGTGAAGCAGTGGATAACCGCGTCGCTCAAGCGGTGGCGCCACTCGTGCAGCATCTCCAGCATGCGTCGGCCGGCGTCACGCTCGTGGAGGAACAGCGGCAGCCCGGACTCCGCGGCCAGCGCCAACTGCGCCTCGAAGGCCCGCACCTGTTCCGCCGGCGAGGAAAAATTGCGATTGAAGTCGAGCCCGCATTCGCCCACTGCCACCACCCGGGGCTGGGCGTGCAGTTCGCGCATACGACGCTCCAGCGCGGCATCCCAGTCGGCGGCGTGGTGCGGATGTACGCCGGCGGTGGCCCACAGGTTGGGGTAGCACTGGCTCAGCTCGCAGGCACGCTCGGAACCATCGGGGTCGGCGCCGGTCACGACCAGGGCGCGCACGTTGGCCGCCTCGGCCCGGGCGAGTACTGCCGGCAGATCTGAGGCGAAGCTCTCGTGGGTGAGGTTGGCGCCGATGTCGACCAGTGCCGCGGGGGCGGAGAGGCGCAGCGCTTCGGGGAGCGGCGAGTCGGCGGCGGACAGGGCATCGGGGGGCGTGTCGCTCAAGCGGCACTCCTTTGCGGTGGGTGTTTCGAAGCCGCCCATTGTAGAACGCCGGCCCCGCGAGTGCAGCCTGCTATCGGTGCAGCCGTCCCGGCAGGGTACAATGGCCGGCGATCATGCATGCATCACCACCGAGAGGATCAACGTGGCCCTGCTTCGCCTGGAACAACTGCAACTCGCCTACGGGCACCACAGCCTGCTGAATGGCGCCGACCTGGTCATCGAGAAGGGCGAGCGTCTGGCGCTGGTCGGCCGCAACGGTACCGGCAAGTCGACCCTGCTGCGACTGATCGCCGGCGACAATCAGGCCGACGACGGCCACGTCTGGCGCGCGCCGGGGCTCAAGATCGGGGTGCTCGAGCAGGCGCTGCCGGACGCCGATCAGGCGACGATCTTCGAGGTCGTGGCCCAGGGGCTGCCGGAGACCGGTGCCCTGTTGACCGAGTATCACCAGCTGGTGGCCCAGGCCGAGCCCGACATGCGCCGCCTGGAAACGCTGCAGACCCGTCTCGAGGCGCTCGACGGCTGGTCCTTCCATCAGCGTATCGACACCGTGCTGACCCGGCTGGGCCTGCCGGCAGATACCCTGATGAGCGATCTTTCCGGCGGCTGGCGGCGGCGTGTGGCGCTGGCCCGGGCGATGGTCGCCGGCCCCGATCTGCTGCTGCTCGACGAGCCCACCAACCACCTCGACATCGACACCATCGCCTGGCTCGAAACTCAGCTGCTGGCCTTCGAGGGCGCGGTGCTGTTTATTACCCACGACCGCGCCTTCCTGTCGCGGCTGGCGACCGCCATTCTCGAGCTGGATCGCGGGCGTCTGGGACGCTATCCCGGCGACTATGCCACCTATCAGGCGCAGAAGGCGCATGAACTCGAGGTCGAGGCGCGCGAGCGTGCCGAGTTCGACAAGAAGCTGGCCCAGGAGGAGAGCTGGATCCGTCAGGGCATCAAGGCTCGGCGCACGCGTAACGAAGGGCGCGTGCGTGCGCTCGAGAAAATGCGCGACGAGCGCGCCCAGCGGCGCGAGCGCACCGGCAAGGCGTCGTTCCAGGTGGACAGCGGCGAGCGCAGCGGCAAGCGCGTGGTCGAGCTGAAGGGCGTTACCCACGGCTACGCCGAGGCGCGCGGGGGCGACGGCATCGTCATTCGTGATCTGTCGCTGGAGATTCAGCGCGGCGACCGCATCGGGCTGATCGGACGCAACGGCGCCGGCAAGACCACTCTGCTCAAGATCCTGCTCGGCGAGCTGACCCCGAGCGCCGGCGAGGTGCGGCTGGGTACCAACCTGAGCGTGGCGTACTTCGATCAGCTGCGCGCGGGGCTCGAGCTCGACAAGAGCGTCTACGACAACGTTGCCCAGGGCAGCGACAAGGTCAGCGTCGGCGGCAAGGACAAGCACGTCATCAGCTATCTGCAGGACTTCCTGTTCACCCCGGAGCGGGCGCGCCAGCCGGTGCGCGCACTCTCGGGCGGGGAGTCCAACCGCCTGCTGCTGGCCAAGCTGTTCACCCAGCCGGCCAATGTGCTGGTGCTCGACGAGCCCACCAACGATCTCGATGTCGAAACGCTGGAGCTGCTCGAGGAGCTGCTCCTGGACTTCGACGGCACGCTGCTGCTGGTCTCCCACGACCGCGCCTTCATGGACAACGTGGTCACCGGCGTGCTGGCGTTCGAAGGCGATGGGGTGGTGCGTGAATACGTCGGCGGCTACAGCGACTGGGTGCGCCAGGGCGGCAAGCTGCCGCCGGCGCCCTGGGAGCAGCCGGCGGCCCCGGTGGACGCCGAGGCTGGCAAGGCGAGAGACGCCGCGCAGGGCGAGAGTCAGCCGGCAGCCCCCGCGGCACCGGAGAAGCGCCGCCAGAAACTCTCCTACAAGCTGCAGCGCGAGCTGGATGCGCTGCCGGCGACGATCGAAGCGCTGGAGACCCGCGTGGCCGAGTTCGAGACGCGCATGAGCGACCCGACCTTCTACCAGCAGGAGAGCAGCCAGGTCACTGCCACGCTGGAAGCGCTGGCGCAGACTCAGGCGGAGCTGGACGCGGCGATGGAGCGCTGGATGGCGCTGGAGGCCATGTCGGAAGGAGAGAGCTGAAGCGAAGGAGAGAGCTGAAGCCTCGATGTCGAGAGGCCCATCGCGCGCCGTGGCGCGATGGGCGGGGTACCGGGTTACTCGGCGCTTTCGCCATCCTTGCCCACGCGCACCGCGAGCACATCGCACTCTGCGCCATGCAGCACGCCGGTGGAGGTGGAGCCCAGCAGCAGCGCGAAGCCGTGACGGCCGTGGGAGCCGACCACGATCAGATCGACATCGTGATCCTTGGCGAAGCGCTGGATCTCGGTATCGGGCATGCCGATCACGATGTGCTGATCCTCGCGCGGAATGTCGTAGGGATCGGCGATGTCGCCCAGACGCTGGGTGGCATGCTCGTCCAGCTGGTCCTGAATGCTGGTCAGATCCATCGGAATGTCACCGCCGTAGGCAAAGCCGAGCGGTTCCAGCGTGTGCATGATCGAGAGCTTGGCCTGATTGCGGCGGGCAATCGGGATCGCGCGCTCGAGCACCTTATGCGAATCCTTGGTGAGGTCTACAGCGACCAGCACGTGGTGATATTCGTTGCTCATGGGTGAACCCCCCATCCGGCGAATGACAATACCCACTCTAAGCTGGGTCCATTGGGCGTACAACGGCGGCGACGCGCGCAGGCCGCGACGTGCTGCCGCAGCCGATCATCGTTCATGCCGGCGCTGGGCGCAACGCTTTGTAAACACGACCGAAATCCCGCAGTCGGGGTGGCGGGAACAGATATTGGGGAGAATAGGTGGTATGGCGGTACTGGGATTTCTGCTGGTGGCGGTGCTGTTGATGCTGTCGCCGATGATGTGGTTGCGCCCGAGTCGGGCGGAGTCGCTGCGTGGGCGGCTGAGGCGGCACGCCAAGGGCAACGGCGGCGAGCTGTCGTTCGCCAAGGCGCCGTTGGCGCAGCCGGATCTGCCGCTGACCGGCTATCGGCTGCGTTACCCCGGCACGCTCACCGGTAGCGACTTCACCCTGGTCAGGGACCGGGTCGGCAGCGATGCCCTGGCCCCGGCAGCCATGGGCTGGCGCTGGCGGCAGGCACCACTGCCGTCGCTCGATGCCGAGCGCCTGGCCGCGCTCGAGGCGTGGCTCGAGACGCTTCCCGAGGATGCGCTGGCGGTCGAGTCGCATCAGCACACGCTGTGCGTCTGGTGGCAGGAGGCGGTGGAACTGGCGCGCTTCGAGCGCGAATGGCCGAGCTGGCAAGCGATGCGCGATACCCTCGCAGGCAGCGGCAACCCGGCGCTACCGCCCGCCCGGCCGAGTTGAAAGGCGGGCTCAGCCGGCCCGGTTCTGCTCCGACTGGCGCTGCAGCGCCACGCCGTTCTTCTCGATGCGATCGAGCATGCTCTCGAAGGTATCCATCTCTTCGGCGCTGAAACCGGCCAGCATCTCGTCGCGCACCTCGTCCACGATCGCCTCGATCTGCTCCAGCAGCGGCGCCGCCTCTTCGGTGAGGTGCAGGCGTTTGGTACGGCGATCTTCGGCGCACGGGCGGCGCTCGATCAGATTCTGCTCGGCCAGCTGGTCGAGCGTGCGCACCAGTGAAGGCGCCTCGACGCCGATCGCCCGGGCGAGGTCGCACTGGGCCTGGCCGCCGCCCATGCGGCGCAGATTGTAGAGCGTCACCCAGCGGGTCTGGGTCAGTCCCAGCGGCGCCAAGCGTTCATCGATGACGGCACGCCAGAGTCGTGGAAGGCGCGCCAGTTTGAAGCCGATATGTTGCGGCATAGCGGATTACCTAAAATCGTGAACGTCCTAACATTCTCCAAAGCGCCGCAGGATAATGCAAGTCGTGGCGGCTGCGGTCACTCGCCGCGGCTGCCGAGCAGATGGCGAATGTTCCAGCCGGGAATGCCCGGGGGCCGATGGATACGCCCGTCGGCGCGGGTGGCGTCGGCGTCGTCGGCCACCGTGAAACGCAGGGTACCGATACGCTGACCGACCGCGGTGGTGACGTCGATCTGCCAGCGCCCGCTGACATCGCCGCTGAAATTCTGCTTGTGGGTCCAGGCGCGGTAGCCCTGGTCGCGTCCGCCGTGGATGATCAGGGCGATACGCTCCACCACTCGGCCGTCGTGGCGCCAGACGTGGTAGATCTTCTCGCGTAGGCCGCGCGGGGCACGAATCGCGGTGTAGGCGTAGAGGCCGCGAGCGCGCAGGTTCTCCGGCGTCAGCACCATCTCGCCACGCGGCGTGCGGGCGGCGGTGTCGAAGCCCGGCGAGAGCGCGCTGCCCGAAAGCCACAGCGTCGCCGGCGGGATCCAGGCGCGTCCGCTCCAGGCGATGCCGCCGAGCAGGATCAGCAGGCCGAACATCGCCAGCCAGCGCACCGCGCCCGCGGGGCGCAGCAGGCCGATCAGGCTGGGCAGGCTGAAGAAGGTCATGGCGGCGATCGCCAGCACCAGGCTTTCACCGGTGGTCAGGCTGAACATGATCGGTAGTGTCACCAGCATGACCACGAACACGCACAGCGAGTGGAGCAGAAAGTAGAGCCAGCGGTGACGCTGGGAGAGGCCGAAGTAGAGCGGATCGAGAATCGCCAGCAGCGCGCAGCCCACCAGCAGGCCGGTGAACAGCGCCTGGCCGCTGGCCCAGATCGTGGTCGCGAGGAAGAAGGGCAGGCAGAAGAACAGCGTTTCCTGGTGCACCATCTGGGTGATGAAGGTGGTCACCGCGCGGGGCAGCCCCGACTGCCTGCCGCGCCGCGAGAGCCAGCGGCTGGCCACGCTCTCGACGATCAGCAACAGCCAGGTCAGCAACAGCCCGATCGCCAGCACGGCGCCCAGCCACTGCTGGCGGTTGACCAGGAAGAACCCCAGCAGGCCGAGTACGAAAGCGATGGGTGGCCACAGCCACAGATAGCGCTGCAGCCGAGCGATGAGTGGCTCCAGCCAGGCGAGCCTGGCGGGGACTGCGACCTCCTTGTCGATCACGATGAAAACGTCCTCGTTGTGCCTATCCGATGGGGTGCGTCGAATCACTTGGCCTACGCTGAGAGACGAAAGGCCGTTGGGGCGTCATTCTAGTCGCAGCCAGGCATCGGTCGCGACTTTGGTTGAGCTT
This sequence comes from Salinicola sp. DM10, assembly GCF_017306975.2. Classification (NCBI taxonomy): domain Bacteria; kingdom Pseudomonadati; phylum Pseudomonadota; class Gammaproteobacteria; order Oceanospirillales; family Halomonadaceae; genus Salinicola; species Salinicola sp. DM10. The sequence goes on along the minus strand of NZ_JAFLEN020000008.1, from coordinate 86,982 downwards.
GACGCTGCCCTCGGCGCGGCTCAAGCTGGTGCTATTCAAACGCTCGTATGATTCGCTTTCGGGGCTGATCCCGGAGGTGGTTTCGCAGCCATGGCACGGAGAATCCCATGCTCTATCAAGGCGATGCCATTCGGATGGCGCGGGAGGCGGACAACGTCGTCGTCCTCACGCTCGATCTCAAGGCGGAATCGATCAACAAGCTCTCGTCGCAGGTGATCGCGGAGCTGCAGGAAGCGGTGACGGCGCTGGAGCGCGAAAGCGACGTCGCAGGGCTGGTGATCGCCAGCGCCAAGGACGTCTTCGTGGTCGGTGCCGACATCACCGAGTTCCACGCCATGTTCGCCAAGGACGAAGCTTTCCTGGTCGACATGAATATGCAGATCCATGCGCTGTTCAATCGCATCGAGGATCTCGCCTTTCCCAGCGTCACCGCGATCAACGGCCTGGCCCTCGGCGGCGGCTGCGAACTCTGCCTGACCACCGATTTCCGGGTCATGGCGGAGAGCGCCCAGATCGGCCTGCCCGAGACCAAGCTTGGGATCGTGCCCGGCTGGGGGGGCTGCGTGCGCCTGCCGCGCCTGATCGGCGCCGACAACGCGGTGGAGTGGATCGCTGGTGGCAGCCAGAACGACGCCGCCACTGCGTTCAAGGTGGGCGCTGTGGACGCTGTGGTATCCGGTGATCAATTGCTGGACGCCGCGCGTGACGTGCTCACCAAGGCTCGCGCCGGCGATCTCGACTATCAGGCGCGGCGCGCCGAGAAGAAGGGCCCGCTCAAGCTCAACGCGGTCGAGCAGATGATGGCTTTCGAGACCGCCAAGGGTTATGTCGCCGGCAAGGCCGGCCCCCACTATCCGGCGCCGGTAGAGGCGATCCGGGTGATCCAGAAGGGCGCCGGCGAAGAGCGCGAGCGGGCCCAGCAGATCGAGGCCAACGCCTTCGCCAAGCTGGCCAAGACCGATGTCTGCTACAACCTGGTGGGGCTGTTCCTCAACGATCAGTTGGTCAAGAAGCGCGCCAAGCAGTACGAGCGCGACGCCAAAACGGTAGCCCAGACCGCGGTGCTGGGTGCCGGCATCATGGGCGGCGGCATCGCTTACCAGAGTGCCTACAAGGGCACGCCGATCCTGATGAAGGACATCAAGTCCGAGGCGCTGGAGCTGGGGCTGAAAGAGGCGCGCAAGCTGCTGACCAAGCAGCTCGAGCGCGGCAAGCTGAGCCAGACGCGCCTGGCCGAGGTGCTGAGTAACATTCGCCCGACGCTCTCCTATGGTGATTTCGGCGAGGTTGACCTGGTGGTCGAGGCGGTGGTCGAGAATCCCAAGATCAAGGGCGCAGTGCTCAAGGAGGTCGAGGCGGCAGTGGGCGAGGAGACCATCCTCGCTTCCAACACCTCGACCATCTCCATCGACCGCCTGGCGGCCAACCTGTCGCGGCCGCAGAACTTCTGCGGCATGCACTTCTTCAACCCGGTGCACCGCATGCCGCTGGTCGAAGTGATCCGCGGTGAACACACTTCGGATGCGGCGGTGGCGGCTACGGTCGCCTATGCCCGCAAGATGGGCAAGACCCCGATCGTGGTCAACGACTGCCCCGGCTTCCTGGTCAACCGCGTGCTGTTCCCCTATTTCGGCGGCTTCAGCCGCCTGGTCGAGCTAGGTATCGACTTCGAGCGCACCGACAAGATCATGGAGCGTTTCGGGTGGCCGATGGGGCCGGCCTATCTGCTCGACGTGGTCGGCATCGATACCGCGGTTCACGCCAGCGAAGTGATGGCCGAAGGTTTCCCCGAGCGCATGGGGCAGGATGGCAAGTCGGCGATTCAGGTCATGCTCGACAACCAGCGCCTGGGGCAGAAGAACGGCCAGGGCTTCTACCGTTACGAAGAGGACAAGAAGGGCAAGCCCAAGAAGCTCCATGACGACGAGGCCCACCGGCTGGTGGCCGAGGTCAAGCGCGAGACACGCGAGCTCGACGACGACGAGATCATTGCGCGCATGATGGTGCCGCTGTGTCTGGAGACCGTGCGCTGTCTCGAAGAGGGCATCGTCGGCTCTCCCGCCGAGGCCGACATGGCACTGATCTACGGCATTGGCTTCCCGCCGTTCCGCGGTGGTGCCCTGCGCTATATCGATGCCATGGGCTGCGCTGAGTTCGTCGCCCTGGCCGAGCGGCTGGCGGCGGAACTCGACGCACTCTACGCGCCCACCGAGCGCCTGCGCGAGATGGCCAGCCGGGGCGAGCGCTTCTACGCCGAGGCCGGCGGCGACGCCTGATTTCACCACCAACCGGAGTCAACGTTATGAGTTTGCATGCAAGAGATGCCGTGGTGGTCGATGCCGTTCGCTCTCCCATGGCCAAGGCCAAGCATGGCGCCTTCCGCAACGTGCGCGCCGAGAATCTTTCCGCGGCGGTGATGCAGGCGCTGTTCACGCGTAACGCCGGGCTCGATCCGGCTGGGGTCGACGACGTGATCTGGGGCTGCGTCAACCAGACCCTGGAGCAGTCGATGAACATCGCCCGCAATGCGGCGATCCTCACCGGCATTCCGCGTTCGGTGCCGGCGCAGACGGTCAATCGCCTGTGCGGCTCGTCGATGAGCGCGCTGCACATCGCGGTGGCCAACATTCGTGCCGACATGGGCGACTGCTACCTGATCGGCGGTGTCGAGCACATGGAGCACGTCCCCATGACCCACGGGGTCGACGTCAACCCGGGGGCGAGCAAGCACGCCGCCAAGGCGGCGATGATGATGGGGCTTACGGCTGAACTGCTGGGCAAGATGCACGGTGTCACCCGCGAGCAGCAGGACGAGTTCGGCCTGCGCTCGCACCGGCGCGCCAGTGAGGCCAACCGGCAGGGCTGGTTCGACAACGAGATCGTGCCGATCGAGGGGCACGATCAGCAGGGGTTCCGCATGCTGGTCAAGCATGACGAGGTGGTGCGCGAGGATGCCAGCCTCGAGCAGATGGCCTCGCTCAAGCCGGTGTTCGACCCCAAGAACGGTACCGTCACCGCGGCGACCTCGTCGGCGCTGTCGGTGGGCGCCTCGGCGCTGATGGTGATGAGCTACGAACGCGCCAAGTCGCTGGGGCTCAAGCCGCTGGCCAAGGTCGTCTCCACCGGCGTGGCCGGTTGCGACGCCTCGATCATGGGCTATGGCCCGGTGCCGGCGTCGCAGAAGGCGCTCAAGGCCGCCGGGCTCAAGGTCGCCGATATCCAGACGGTCGAGCTCAACGAAGCCTTCGCCGCACAGTCGATCCCGGTGCTCAAGGATCTCGGCCTGCTCGATCGCCTCGACGAGGCGGTCAATCTCAACGGCGGTGCCATCGCCCTCGGCCACCCGCTGGGCTGTTCCGGCGCGCGCATCTGCACCACGCTGCTCAACGTGATGCGCCAGAAGGATACCAAGCTGGGGCTTGCGACCATGTGTATCGGCATGGGGCAGGGCGTGGCGACGGTGTTCGAACGGCTCTGATCGCACCGTGTTCTGAACGCGAGGGGGGTTGAATCCGCCGTCGCGTTTCTCGCTACGGCAGCCGACGCCGGCAGCTCGCGGACGCGAGCTGCCGGCGTCATACTTGGTGGGGTGCTGCGTCAGTGGCTGCGTGCGTCCATGCCGGGTTGAATCTCACGCTGGCGCCACCACCTCTAATGCACGAGCAGACGCGCTGGCGTCACCGTCCATCGCTTTTCAGGAGAGCAACCTATGCCTTTTGCACCGTCGAGCATGCACGTAGAAAGTAGTGCCTTCGCGGCTAACGCGCCCATCCCCAAGCGCCACTCGGCGGAAGGCGACGATCTCTCACCGGCCCTGAGCTGGCGGGGTGCGCCGGCGGGTACCCAGGGGTTCGCGGTGATCTGCCACGATCCGGATGCGCCGCTGGTCAAGGATGGCAGCTACGGCTACGTGCACTGGCTGCTCTACAATCTCCCGGCGGACGTGACGTCGCTTTCGGAAGACACCCGAGAAGGCACCGCAGGCGTCAACGATGGTGGTGCCGTCGGTTACGGCGGCCCCATGCCGCCCGAGGGCCACGGCGTGCACCAGTACTACTTCTGGGTACTGGCGCTGGATGCTGTGACCGAGCTGCCCGAAGGTCTCACCCAGCGTGAACTGCTCGATGCGCTGGAGCCGCACATTCTGGGCATGAGCCGGCTGGTCGGAACTTATCGGCGTGACTGAATGAGGTCTATCGTCACCGCGTCATTTGGATACGGCGCCATCCTTCGGGTGGCGCCGTGTGTTTTTGTGCATGGCGTTCAGCTCTCAGGCCGAGAAGTGCAGGCGTGAGTCGACGATGCTGGCCGGCGCGCCGTAGCGCCAGGGCAGGTTGTCGCGGCCGTGGCCGATGGGCAGGCCGCTGAACAGGGGGATGCCGCGCGGCGTCAGCCAGGTCTCGAACAGCGTCTCGAGACGCAGATCGGCGTAGGGCTCGCAACCTTCGAAGGTACCCAGGCAGACCGCGCTCGCCGCGTCGAGGGCGCCGGATTGTGCCAACTGCCACAGGTCGCGCTCGAGACGATAGTAGGGCTCACCGACATCCTCGAGGATCACGATGGCCCCCGGCGGGGCGCGAAACGCCAATGGCGTGCCGGCCACGCTCGCCAGCACCGCCAGATTCCCTCCCACCAGCGGGCCACTGCTGCGGTGGTCAGGTGCCGCGGTAACCGCGCTCAGCGCCACGCTAGGGGGCGCTTCACCCTGCAGCAGGCCCTTGAGCGCTGCCAGGTCGCGGCGGCTGGCGCTGCGTACCGCCGGGTCGTCGGCCACCAGCTTGAGCCCCTCTTTCATCACCGGGCCGTGGATCGCCGGCAAGCCGTGGCGCTGGCACTGACTCAGCAGCACGCTGAGATCGGAATAGCCGATCAAAGGTTTGGGCGGCAGGCGCGACCAGTCGATCTCGGTGGCCAGATGAGCGCAGCCGTAGCCGCCGCGCACGGCCCACACCGCGTCGGTGTCGGGGTCGGCGTAGGCGGCCTGCAGCACCGCCAGGCGGTGAGCCACGTCCCCGGCGAGATAGCGGCAGCGCATCTGTAGCTGCGGCGGGAAACGCACGCGGATATCCAGCTCGGCCAGCGCTTCGGCGGCCTTGTCTAGCAGTTCGGGGGCGGTGAACGAGGCTGGGGCGACCAGACTCAGCGTCAACGACATAGGGCGCTCTCGGGCAGCGGGTGGAGCCCTACCTTAGCCTGCCCTTGGGTGCGCGGCCAGCGTCCTCGGCGCAGGTGCCGAGGCGCTCCAGCAGCGCTTCCAGGGGCATCGGCCGGCCCAGGAAGAAGCCTTGGTACTGCTTGATGCCCAGCGCTTGCAGTAGCTGCCACTGGGCCTGGGTTTCCACCCCCTCGGCGATGGTCTCCATGCCGAGCAGGTCGCACAGCCCCACGATCCCTTCGAGCAGTTGGCGCGAACGCGGGTCGGCCTCCAGGTCGCTGAGGAAACTGCGGTCGATCTTGATGGTGTCGAACGGCAGACGCTTGAGATAGCCCAGCGACGAGTAGCCGGCGCCGAAGTCATCCATGGCCACGCGAAAGCCCTGGCGGCGCAGCTCCTCGATGCGCGCCTCGGGGGCCCGGGTATTCTCCAGAAAGACCGATTCGGTAACCTCCAGCTCGATCAGCTCGGTGGGAATGGCGTGGCGGCGGCAGGCGCTGCGCAGGGTTTCCGGCAGCGCCTCGTCCATCACGTGCAGCGCCGAGATATTGACCGCGACGGGAATAGGGTGGCCGCTGGCCGCCAGCCGTGCGGCGCCACGCGCTGCGTGCTCGATCGCCAGGGTGCCGAGGGCGCTGGCCATGCCGTTGTGCTCGGCCAGGGGCACGAAGATGCTCGGCGGTACCTGAACATGGCTCTCGCCATGCCAGCGGGCCAGCAGCTCGGCGCCGACGATCCGGCTGTGCTGATCGAACTTGGGCTGGACCAGGAAGTCGAGGGTCTCCTGGGCGATCGCATCGCGTAGCAGCGATAGCATCGACATCTTTTCCAGATCGTGATGCTTGAGCTGGGCGTGATAGATCGCAAAGCCGTTCTTGCCTTTGTCCTTGGCCGCGTACATGGCAACGTCGGCGTGCTTGAGCAGGGTCTCGCTGTCCTTGCCGTCGAATGGCGCGTGGACGATGCCGATGCTGGCGGTGACGCTGATCTGATGACTGCCGATCACCATCGGCTGGGCCAGGACTTCCAGCAGGCGCCGGGTGATCCGCGGGGCCAGCTGGCGATCGCTGCCTACGTCGATCACCACCACGAACTCGTCACCGCCCCAGCGCGCAATCAGATCGCGGCTGCGCAAGGTAGCGCGCAGACGCTTGACCATGATCCGCAGCAGGGTGTCGCCGGCCTGATGGCCGAGCGAGTCATTGATGTGTTTGAAGCCGTCGAGATCGATGAACAGCACTGCCAGAGCATGGATCGGCGAGATCTGGCGCAACTGCCGATTCAATGCGTACTGCAGGGTGGCGCGGTTGGGCAGCTGGGTCAGAGTGTCGATACTCGCCAGGTGCTCCAGCTCGCGCTCCGAGCGCTTGCGGGCCGAGATGTCGCGCAGTACGGCGATGTAGTGTATCTGTTGGCTGTCGCCGAGGGTGAAGTCGCTCAGCGTCAGCTCGACGGGGATGGCATCGCCGCTGCCGGCGTCGAACATCCCTTCGTGGTGGTGACTGCGCTCACGACTGACCGCCGTGGCTGGCGGCCCGGAGAGCGCGTTGGCGCTGACATAACGGCTCAGCGGATGGCCCAGGATGTCGCTGAGCGGTCGGCTACCCAGTTCGAGAAAGGCGTCGTTGGCCTCGAGAATCTGCCACCGCTCGCCGACCACCAGCATCGGGTCGCGGGAGGCGACGAACGCATGGGCGCGCACGCGACTGCCGATATCGCAGACGTTGTCCTCGGCCACCACTTCCCGCACACCGGCGGCAGCCAGCGGGTAGCCCTCTGCGCTGCGCAGTGTGACCGCGCCGCGGATTCGCCAGCGCAGCTCGGGTCGATGGCGATCGGGCTGCAGGGTGAGGTCGAAGCGGTCGTCGAGGCCGCAGATAAGACGTCGCCATTGATGCACCAGGCGCTGGCGCTGCGCGGGCGCCATCGGGCGCAGCAGCTCCCGGAAGTTCAGCTGGAGCGGCGGCGCGTCATGCGCGACGCCCGACGAGAGCAGCCGGAAGAAGGTATCCGGGAGCGCCCAGTGCCAGGGGACCAGGCCGAGTATCGTCAGCGCATCCAGCGGCCAGCCACCTGACGCCTCCTGACCGTTCGACGCCGGGGCCGTGCCGAGGTCGGTCTCCTGCGTGGCTGGCAGCGCCTCGCCGGAAGTCCGGCCGAGGGGAGCGTCGTCGTCGATGGGCATGAGCTATGAATCTCGGTGTCTGGCAAGGAACATTCGTCCTTAACCCGAATCTTATCGACGCCATGGGCTGAAACTTGAACCGGGCCCAGGCGTACCGCGCCTTGGCCGCAGCGCTTACAGGAGCGCCAGGGCGAACAGGCAAAGCGCCGCGAGAAAGGCGACGATGAACACCGTCGAGCGCAGCGTCGCCAGGTCCAGGGCATAGCACACGCCATGGGCGACCCGTGCGAGCACGAACACCACGCAGGCGGCGCTACCCAGCCAGCCCCCGCCGCCGGCGTAGCCATAGGCGACCACCGCCGCGGTGAACAGCGCCAACGCCTCCCAGGCGTTCTGCTGGGCCGCCCACAGGCGTGCGCCCTTGCCCTCCAGGGTGGCGTACTGCTGGCGCGGATGATGGTTGTCGAGCCCGCCGGGCGCGCGCCGCCGCACGCTGCTGCCCCAGAAGGCCAGCCAAAAGGGGAGCAGGGCGGTGATCAACAGGCACCAGAGCGGTAGCGTCGTCATGGGAATCTTCCTCGAGCCAAGGTGAGTCGTCACGCCGTCTGCGGCGTGAGTGCTTACAGCCAAGGTAGCAGAAGCCGTTCGCGTCGCTAGCCGAGCGGGGGTAGCGCTTGGTCGTGGCGCTCGAGACGTCCGAGCACGCCGAACAGCGCGGTGATCGACGCCGAGTCGAGACCACCGATGGCGGCATCGAGATGGGCACGATCGCGCAGATAAGCACACACCGACTCGACGTAGCGAATGCGCAGATCGTAGAGCGACGAGCGCGCATCCAGCACATCGACCAGATCGCGCAGCCCGAGCGCCTCGCCGCGCTGAGCCGCGGCCAGGAACAGGCTCGCCGATTCGGTCGAGCGCTGCAGCGCCTGGAGCTGGCGCTGATCCGCCTGCATGCCGCGCAGGCGCTTGCGTACTTCCTGCTGGGCCAGGCGCTGTTCGTCGTCGAGCGCAGCGGCGCCGGCCAGGGCGCTGAACTCGGCCTGGCGGATGCTGGCGGTGGTGTAGCCCCCCTGATAGAGCGGCAGGTCGACCTCGACACCGGCGCTCAGGTCGCGGCTGGTGCGCAGTGGGTCGTCGCTGTCGAGATCGTTGTAATCGAGCACCAGGTCGACCTTGGGGTAGCGTGCCGCGTGGCGCAGATCGGTATCCGCCTCGGCGACCCGCTGACGGCGCGCGGCCAGTTCGACCTGTGGATTGCCAGCGGTCAGTGCCAACAGGTCGTTCAGTGGGCGGGGCTCGGGGTCCAGGGGCAGGGTCTGCGGCGGTTCGATCAGTGCGGGGGAAAAGTCGAGCGTGGCGCCGCTGAGACGTTCGAGATCGCTGACCGCATTGGCCATGTCGCTCTCGGCGGCGGTCTGATCGGCGATCGCCTGATCCAGCCGCGACTGCGATTCGAGCAGGTTGATGCGATCGCCCACGCCCAGCTCGTAGGCGCGCTGGGCCTGGCGCTGCTGCAGTACCAGCGCCTCGCGCTGGGCGATCAGCAGGCCGACCTTGCGTGAGGCCTGATAGGCGTCCAGATAACTGTCGATGACCCGTAGCGCGAGATCGCGTTCGGCCACCGCCACCTCGAGTGTGGCCGCATCCACCTGGGTACCGGCCTTGTCGACCTGACGCCAGCGCTCGAGGTCGAACAGCGGCTGGCTCAGGCGCAGGCCCCAGCTGCTGTCGCGGGTGCGTCCGGAGACCCGCTTGGCATAGTCGGCATCGGGGTAGTCGTCGGGATTGCGAGTATAGATATTGTCGGCATCGCTCATGCGGTAGGCGGCATTGGCGCTGACCTGCGGGCGCAGACGCGCGCGCGCCATCGCAATCTCCTGCGCCACCGCGCGGCTGTCGAGGCGCCGGCTGCGCAGACCACTGTCGTTGTCGAGGGCTAGACCCACCAGCGCCGGCAGTGGCGGCAGCGCTGGCGGGTCGGGCTGCGCCAGCACGCTGCCGCTCAATGCAAGGCCCAGGGCCAGCCGTGGCAGATGCCGAAGGGCCAGACGCCAGCGGGGCAGAATCGAGAGAGGCACGAATGAGTCGCGGCGCATCACTCTTCTCGCAGCGCACGGGCGAGCATGTCGTCGAACGGCTTCAGCAGATAGCTGGCGAAGGTCCGTTCGCCGGTCTGCAGCATCACCTCCGCGGGCATGCCCGCAAGTAGCGGCATCGAGGCGTTGATCTGGGCCTGGCCAGCACTGGTGACTCGAATGCGCGCCTTGTAGTAGTGGGCCCGGGTGGCCTCGTCCTCGAAGGTATCCGCGGAGACGTGGGCGACCTCGCCGGGCACCACCTGGGTCAGGCGCTGGTTGAAGGCGCTGAAACGGATCTCGGCGGGCTGTCCGGCGTGCACGTTGTCGATATCGCGATCGGGGATGCGCGCCTCGACCACGAAAGCCTCGTCGGCGGGGACGATCTCCATCAGCGTATCCCCCGAGCGGATCACCGCACCCTGGGTATGGATCTGCGAACCGACCACGGTGCCGGAGACCGGGGCCGCGATGGTGGTCCGGGTGACCTGGTCGCCGAGGGCGGTGATGCGTTCCTGAGCATCGGTCACCTGTGCCTGTACCGTCTTCAGCTCCTCGCCCACCTTCTGGTGGTACTCCTGACGCTGAATCTCCTGCTGCAGGCCGTTCTCGCTGATCTGCGAGCGCAGCTGTGCCACCTCGGCGGCGTGCTGGGCATTCTCGCCGCGATACTGCAGCACCTGGCGCTCCAGTTCGCGCAGATGCTGGTTGTCTCCCAGCCCCTCGCTGAACAGCGTACGGTAGTCGCCGGCTTCGCCGCTGAGCGAGGCGATGCGCGAGCGGTTGATACGCTGCAGCGATTCCAGACCGGCGATCTGCTGGTTCATCTGGCGCGCTTTCTCGTCGAGCGCTGCGAGCGCGTCGGCCTGGGATTTGCGGCGCACCTCGAACAGCCGACGCTGGACATCGATCACCGCCCGCACTCGGGGCGATGGGTCATTCAGCAGTCTGGCAGGAAACTGGAGCTCATCACGATCCGCCTGCTCGGCGTTGAGACGGATCTCGCTGGCCAGCGCGATGCGGTACTCGGACTGCGCGATCGCCAGCTTGGAGAGGGGCTGGGTGTCGTCGAGCACGATCAGGGTCTGGCCGACCTTCACGTGGTCGCCGTCGCTGACCAGGATGCGTTTGACGATGCCACCCTCGAAGTGCTGGATCTTCTTGGTCGCGCCCTCGACCGTGACGGTGCCGGGGGCGACCACCGCGACCGCCAGATCGGCGCTGGTCGCCCACAGCACGAAACCGCCCAGGGCGATCGCCAGCAGAGCGAAACCGGCTCGGCAGGTGGCACGATCATGAGTCGGGGCACCGCCCGACGATGTGCTGGGACCATGTCCAGAACCATGTCCAGGACCGAGTGACAGGGGCGTGGTGGCGGAACTCATGAGGGCGAGGACTCCTGTGGGGGGCGCGCCGTGGCCACGGCGTCGCCGACACGGCCGCGGGCACGCAGGCGCAACGCCTGTACGCCGCCACTGGCGGTAGGCGTATCGGGTCGGGTGCGGGCATCGATGCGCACGATGCGTCCGGCTTCCATCTGAATGACGCGATCGACGTGATCGAGAATGGCCGGGGTATGCGTGACCACGAATAGTGTCGTGCCCTCGCGCTTGAGCTGTGCCAGGCAGGCGATCAGGGCGCGCTCGCCGAGGGTGTCGAGATGCGCATCGGGCTCGTCGAGAACCACCAGACACGGTGAGCCGTAGAGCGCTCGCGCCAGCCCGAGACGCTGACGCTGGCCGCCGGAGAGCACGCCGCCACTACCCTGGATGAGCGTGTCGTAGCCCTGCGCCTGGTGCAGGATCATGTCGTGGACCCCTGCCTTGTGCGCCGCCTTGAGCACTTCGGCGGGATCGAGCGGGCCGAAGCGAGCGATGTTGTCGCCGATACTGCCGTCGAACAGCTCCACGTCCTGCGGCAGATAGCCGAGGTGGGGGCCGAGGCGTTCCCGCGGCCACTGGGCGATGTCGCTGCCGCCCAGGCGCACCTCGCCCTGCTGCACCGGCCAGACGCCCAGCAGCACGCGTGCCAGCGTCGACTTGCCGGCGGCGCTGGGGCCGACGATGGCGACGTGCTCACCCGGCACGCAGTGGAAGGCGATCTCGTGCACCGTGGCCGCCTGCGCCCCCGGCGGGGCGGCGCTCACCGCGGTCAGCGCCACGTCGCCGGTCGGTGCCGGCAGCGGCATGCGCTCGCTCTCGGCGGGCAGCTTGGCCAGCAGCGCGTCGAGCCGGGCATGGGCGGCGCGCGCCTGAATGAAGCCCTTCCAGCCGCCGATCATCTGATCGATTGGCGCCAGCGCCCGCCCCATCAGAATCGAGCCGGCGATCATCATGCCCCCGGTCAGGCTGCCTTCGATGACCAGCAGCGCGCCCAGCCCGAGCACCAGCGATTGAAAGGCCACGCGCAGGGTCTTGGAGAGATTGCTCAACACCCCGGCGCGGTCGCTGGCGTGTGACTGGTGCAGCAGATAGGTCTGCTGGCACTGCTGCCAGCGCCGATGGAGGTTGGGCAGCATGCCCATGGCCTGGATCACTTCGGCATTGCGCAGATTGCTCGCCGCCATCTCCTGGGCCTGCGCATGGGCGCGGTTGGCCTCGCCGAGCAGCCCCTGGGTGCTCTTCTCGTTGATCCACGCCAGACCCATCAGGATGATCCCCGCGGCGGTGGCAAAGGCGCCGAACCAGGGGTGGAAGAGTGTCAGCAGACCGATATAGAGCGGTATCCACGGAGCATCGAAAAAAGCGAACAGAGCATTGCCGGCGATGAACTGACGCAACGTGGCGAGATCGCTGAATGCCTGTGCCGAGGGCTTTCCGGCGCTCGCCAAGGCGCGCTGGAAAGCGGCCTGATAGAGCGGCTCGCTCAGTGCACTATCGAAGCGATTGCCGACCCGCACCAGAATGCGTGAGCGCACAACCTCCAGGCCGCCCATGATCGCGAACAGATAGAGCACGACCAGAGTCAGCATGGTCAGCGTTTCGGGGCTGCGTGTGGTGATGACCCGATCATAGACCTGCAGCATGTAAATCGAGGGAACCAGCATCAGCAGGTTGATGAACAAACTGAAGAACAGCACGCAAAGAAATGACTTGCGGCAAGCGAGCAGCGCTTGATGCATGGCTGTCTTTGACGGGGGTCGATTCACGTGATGGCCCAGTGAAGTGGTGTGGGGCGCCTGGGAAGGGCGCTTTTTCGGCGTCAGAATGCGGAGATTGTGAAGATATTTGCAAGCCTGGGGCTGCGGTGAGATTTATCAGGTGTCGATTGTATCGATGTTGTCTTGAGCGGGAATTATATATAAAAATCAATGATTTTTAATCATGTGTCGAAGGCTTTGTGCGCCTGCCTGATGCCTATGTGCCTAGAACAACCGCGCTGAAGTAGCGATTTAGGGCGGCTTTGTTTCTGCTACATGGTCTGATGTTTCTCATGCTGCGTTCACGAGTGACTTCGTTATTCTTATGTTGGTAATGAAATGTTAACGCGGTTTTTGGCGACGATTGCCGATAAATCAACGGTCTTGAATTTGGCGCCGAGCGGCGTCATTGGATCGGCGTTATCCATTTCCTGAAACTCACCTTCGAGGTGGGAGAAGTTTCAACTTTCGCAGGCTTCAGCGACAGGTTAGTTTCCGTCGAGTCAGACTTTAGTCCCGCACTCGAGCCATGGGTCCAGCCGTCCCAGGGCGCGATAGTGGGGCGCCTTCAATATACCCACCCGCCGGGATCGGCGTGTCTTCTCCACCGTTTCCCGGGACTGTGCGAGCGTGATTCAGGCGCCGCATCGTGACCATTCACTCTTTGCGTAGGGGCGCCATCCATGTTCTCGCTTGCCATTGTCGATGCTCAATCCGGAACCCTCGTCAGGACGTTGGCGCCTGGCGACGCGGTGACGCGCGATCTGATCGGTGACGGCTATCGCTTGCAGGTGACGCCGCTCGACGGTGCTGATTTCAGCGCCAGTCAGGTTAGAGGGGTGGTGGTCACGCTCGATGATGCCGGCGGCAGCCAGCAGCAGCACAGCACCTTTATCACGCCCTATCGCGTGGCGCTGGATCAGGACACCGGGCGTGGCGGTGCGCTGCTCAAGATCGAGGCGGTGAATGGTGCCGGTACCACGATTCTGGGCAGCGCTCAGACCCAGGCGCTTGAGATCGTCAACGACGAGGGCTGGTCCAGCGATGTCTATACGCTGCAGGGGACCTCGCTGATCGCCGATGACGGCAGCTCGCTGGCGGATACTGGCGTGCGCGATGCGGATCACCGCGAGAGCAGCCCGGCGGCGGGCAGCGACGGGCTGTGGAACGGCCACAGTGGCAGCGGCTACCTCGACATGGGCAGCCAGGTGGGGGATGCCGCCTACTTCGATGTGACGGTGGAGACCGCTGGCACCTATCAGCTCGACGTGCGCTATGCGGTCAGCGGCAGCGCCGCCACATCCCGGCCGATGGCGGTCAAGGTGGATGGCGAGGCGCAGGGCGTGCTCGGCTTCACCGGTACCGGCAGCGGCAGTGCCGGCTGGGAGACCTGGAACCATGCGACGCTGACACTGGCGCTGGAGGCCGGTAGCCATCGCATCCGCATGGAAAATCTGCTGGCGGAGGGGCCCAATGTCGACAGCCTGGCGTTGTCGCTGGTGAAGGCGGCGGTCGGCATGCCGCCCAGCTTCACTCTGCAGGCCGAGGATACCGGCCGGGTCGAGATCCATGACCTGGGTGCGAGCACGGACCCGTCCCTAACCCGCGTGGTCGACGCCGCGCACCCCGATGCCGGTGGCAGTCACCGTGCCGGGGCGATCGGCGACAGCTATGTCGATCTGGGCACCAACCCCGGAGACAGCGTCATTTTCCACGCCGAGCCCAGCGTCGAGGGGCTCTACACCGCCACCATTCGTTACGCCAATGGCGGAAGCGGTGACCGCCCGCTGCTGCTCAACCTGGACAACGGCGCCGCCATGCTGGTGTCGTTCCCGCCTACCGGTGGCTGGGCCAGCTGGCGCGAGGTGCAGGTGACGCTGCCGCTGTCGGCCGGCTCCAACGCGCTGACCCTGAGCCTGCCCAGCGCCGCCGAGGGCGGCGTCCCCAATGGCCCCAACATCGATCAGATCGCCTTCGACTATGCCGGCGAGATGACCGCGCCGCCGACCCTGGTCGCCAGCATCGAGGGCGAAGCGATGGGACGCGACGACGGCAGCTCGCCGGCGGATACCGTGGTGCGCGATGCCAGCCACCCGGAGAGCGACCCCGCCGCCGGCAGCGACGGGCTCTGGGGTGATTACAGCGGCAGCGGTTATCTCGACATGGGAGGGCAAGCCGGCGATGCCGCCACTTTCCAGGTCTCGGTGGTGCAGGCTGGCACCTACGACCTGGTGGTGCGCTATGCCAATGGCGCCAGTGATACCCAGGAGATGAAGGTGGTCGTCGCCGGTGAATCCCAGGGCAAGGTCGCCTTCGTCTCCACTGGCGATGGCGCGAGCGGCTGGGAGAACTGGACCGAGGTGCACTACGCAGTGACGCTGGAGGCGGGCAACAACGCCATTCGCCTGGAGAACATCGGCGCCGGCGGCCCCAATATCGACAAGCTCGAGGTGCACCATGTGGTCGATGCAGTGGTCGAGCCGGGCGAGCGCCCGGTGATCAAGATCAACTTCCAGCCCGCGAATGCGGCCACGCCCGAGGGTTATGTGGCCGACACCGGTCTCGCCTTCGGTGCCCAGTCGCTTCAGGTCGATGGCAAGACGCACGCCTACGGCTGGGTCACCGAGGCGTCGATCGCCGATGGCACCGCCAATGGCACCACGCCGATGGGCATCAGCGGCCAGGATCCCGATGCGCTGGGCAATCGCGCCGGCACGCTGGCCGGTGTCGATGGCCTGCAGGCGACCTACGCCGGTTTCGCCAAGCCGGGCTACGCCCAGCACGCCGGTTGGGAGATCGAACTCGAGGATGGCTATTATGAAGTCACCCTCTCGCTCGGTGACAGCGGTGGTCGCTACGACAGCGTCAACGTGATCAACGCCGAAGGCGAGGCTTTCGGACGTCTGGTGCCTATGCGCCCGGATGGTTTTCCCGCCGACGCCAACCCCGCCGACGACAGCCAGGGCTATCGCTCCACCTTGATCACCAAGGTGGTGCATGTCACCGACGGCCGTCTGACGCTGGACTCGATCGGCGCCGACAGCGCCAATACCGAAATCCAGTACCTCGAGATCCAGCCGCTGCCCGATCTCACGCCCGACGACGATCGCGCCGCGCCGCTCGACTACGCCCACTTCACCGATCCGCGTGCGGTGGCCGGGGTCGGTCAGAATCAGGTCGAGGTCGACCTGCAGCCGAGTGACGGCAGCCCGCCGGTGGGGATCGACCCAACCTCGGATATCTTCATCGGTATCTCGGTGGTGGAAGGGCGCGGCGGGGCTCTGCTGGAGAGCCTGCAGGACGGCTCGGTGCGGCTGTTCAACACCGTCACCGGGGAGGCGGTGGCGTTCAATATCAACACCACCGGTGGCTTCGACTCCCTGACCATCTCGCCGGTGGATGGGCTCGACCCCTACACCAGCTATACCCTGGTGATCGATGGTTTCCAGGATCGTGGCAGCAACACCGACGCCGCGGCGCCGACCCGTGATTTCCAGAAGTTCACCACCACCTTCGTCACCGGTGCCGAGGCCGAAGTCCCGGACAGCGAGGTGGCCTTCAACTCGACCGTGGAGCTGAACGGCGCCGAGGACAACGCCTACCAGTTCACTTCGATGACGCTATCGCCGGACAGCAGCAAGCTCTACGTCTCGACCATGAATGGCGAGATCAGACGCTTCGATATCGATCCAATCACCGGTGCCCTGTCCCACGAGCAGACCCTGGCACTGGACTACTTCCAGGATGATGCCGGCGCCCGCGGCATCATCGGCCTGACCTTCGACCCGACCGATCCCGACGTGATCTGGGTCACCGACAACTACCCGATTCCGCTGACCGGGCGCGACAACGGCGTACCCGACTTCAGCGGCCGGGTGAGCAAGATCACGCTGGATCCCGACGATACGGTGTTCAGCGGCAGCGCCCAGACTTACATCACCGGGCTGCCGCGCTCCAACGGTGACCACGTCACCAACAGTCTGGTGTTCCACGCCAACCCGGACTACGGCGCGCTCACCAATCCCGACGTGCCGCCCTATCTGATGTATGTCTCCCAGGGGGCCAACACCGCCATGGGACAGGACGACAGCGCCTGGGGCAATCGGCCCGAACGCCTGCTCAATGCCGCCGTGCTCGAGATCGACCCCTACCGCGAGGCTCCCCCTGGCGGTTTCGACGTCTCCACCGAACCGCTGCCCAGCGACGGCTCCAACACGCGTTATCCGGATAGCGACGGTGATCTCAAGAATGGCCCGATCGACATGGGTGGGGGGCAGTATCTGGTATTCGCCGCCAACGGTACCGCCAGTATGCAGGATGCCGACGGCAACCTGCTGATCCAGTACTACGACCCCTACGCCGCCGATGCGGTGCTCAAGATCTATGCCACCGGCATTCGCAACGCCTACGACCTGGTGTGGCACTCCAACGGTTCGCTCTACCTGCCCACCAACGGCTCGGCGGCAGGCGGCAGCACGCCGGACGATCCGGCGACGGCGGTGAACGAGGGGCTGATCAACGTCGGTATCGAAGACGACTTCCTGTTCCAGATCGAGAAGGGCGGTTACTACGGTCATCCCAATCCGCTGCACGACGAGTACGTGCTCAACGGTGGCAATCCGACCAGCGGCAAGGATCTCAACGAGACCGACGAGTATCCGGTGGGCACCCAGCCCGACCCCAACTACCGCGGCGAGGATGCCTACTCGCTGGGGACCAATCGCTCGCCCAACGGGGCGATCGAATACACCAGCGGGGTCTTCGGCGCCACGCTCAAGGGGAGCCTGCTGTTCGTCGAGTACTCCGGTGGTGACGACATTCGCTGGATCACCCTGGATGCCGACGGCAAGGTCAGCGGCGACAGCGTGCTGCGCGACCCCGATGGCAAGGTGATCAGCTTCGTCGACCCGCTGGACATCATCCAGAACCCGCTGACAGGACAGCTCTATTTGATGACGCTCAATCGTACCAACGGCCAGAGTCAGATCATTCGTCTCGACCCGGTCCCCGGCGACGTCGTGGTGCCGGGCGACGATCTCAAGAGCGTGGCCACGATCCAGGCCGAGGACGATACCCTGGCGACGATCGCCAGCGGCGCCGGCGTCCAGATCGTGATCCGGGACGGCGACAACCCCGAACCGGCCTCGGCCAATGTCGGTACCGCCTCCGGTGTGCGCCCGGGGGCTTATGGCCTGGATGGCAATACCGACGACAGCGACGGTGTGGTCGGCGGCTATGCCGATTTCGGCAGCACCAACAACGACTTCATCACCTTCGACGTCGATGTCGCGACGGGCGACGCCGGCGCTGCGGTGCTGCGGGTGCGCTACGCCAACGGTGGCACCGGCGAGCGCCCGCTGGAGGTCTTCGTCAACGGCGAGAGCGTGGGTACCTACGGCTTCGCACCGCCGAGCGGGATGGGTAGTGGCAATGCGGCCTGGAACACCTGGCAGACGCTGGATATCCCGGCAACGCTGCTAGCCGGCGCCAATAGCGTCACGCTGCGCTCGGTCAACAACACCGGCCCCAATATCGATCAGCTCGAGGTGCTGGTGCACGACACCACCCCTGGCTACACCCTCTACGAAGCGGAGAGTGCCACGCTCGAGGGCGGTGCGGTGGTGGTACCGTCGACGGTCAGCGACCGCGACGCCTCGGGTGAGGGCTATGTCGATTTCGTCGGCAGCAGCGATCAGACCCTGAGCTGGCAGGTAGAGGTCGCGCGCAGCGGCGTCTACGAGATCGGCTTTCGCTACTCGCTGACCACCGGCAAGGCCGATCGCCCCCTGGCACTGGAGGTCAACGGCAGCGACTATCCGGCGGTCAATTTCCCCGCCAAGAGCGCCACGGTGAGCGACTGGGTCTATCAGACCGTGCAGGTGACCCTCACAGCCGGCAGCAATACCATCGCGGTGACTGCGCCCAAGGCCAATGGTCCCGATATCGACCTGCTGCGCGTGCCCGACGAGCCGCTCAGCGTGGTCGCCGACGGCAAGATCAGTGCGGTCAGCGCCGATCCCGCCTTCTTCAGCGACCGGCTCGCCTTCAACTATCTCGAGAATAACCACGCCAGCGGGTCGGCACCGGAGGCGCGGGAGTACAAGGACAGCGGTACGGTCATCGTCACCAATCATGGCAGCGGTGATCTGACGCTGACCGGGGCGACGCTGGATGGCCCCTTCCGACTGAGCGATCCCGATGCCCTCGAAGGGCGGGTGCTGGCGCCGGGCGCGGCGCTATCGGTGGAGGTGCTGTTCGACCGTGCCGCCTACACCCCGCCGAGCAGCAATGCCGACGACGGCGTGTTCCAGGGGTCGCTGACGATCTACTCCAATGACGTCGACACGCCCACTACCCGGATTCAACTGGCGGGATTCTGGCAGGCCCGCGACGAGGGCGGCTGGGAGCCCAATCTCAACGAGATCTGGCGCGTCTTCGGCTTCGGTAATCATATCGACGGTCTCTCCACCCTCGACGGCGGCGGCGAGTCGGTACTGCAGGACTTCGATCTCTATCGTGCGGTCAACGATGAGGAGGTACTGTCGCGCTACTGGCAACTGGCCGATGGCGTACAGAGCGCCAAGGTGACCCAGCTCGCGGCGCTGCACGGCTACAGTGGCGCGCTGCTGGCGCTGCATGCACCGGGTGACAAGAGTGAGCGCACCTCGCTGATGAATCACGATTCGCTCTACAGCCAGTCGTTCCTGCCGCACGTCGCCAATGGCAACTATGCCACCGCCACCTTCGACCGCGGCCGCATCCCCGACAGCTGGGCCGGCGACGACGTCTTCGGCATCTCGGTCGCCAACCTCTCCACCGATCCCTCGCTCAACCCGCACGGGGGCGGGACGCCGCTGGCGGAGGATGCGGGCATCGAGCGCGGCTACACCGTGCGCGTGTTCCAGGCCTACGACAGCGAGCGCAAAGCGATTCCCGACACCTACTTCGTGGTGATGGACTACACCGGGATCAACTACGACTACAACGACAACGTCTATCTCATCCAGGGTATCCAACCGGCGCTACGCGCGCCGTTCAACGATACCCAGACGCCGTGGGCGGTGGATGCCGACGGTCTTACCCTGGACGCTGCGCTGTTCGACGAGGGGCCTGCGCACCTGACCTACAAGGATTCGAGCGAGACCCAACTGGGCAACCCCGATTTCCGCGACACCGGGGTCGATATCCAGGGCAACGGCGATGCTATCGGCTGGATCGAGGAGGGCGAGTGGGTGGAGTACACCCTGGAGGTCGACACTGCCGGCG
This sequence comes from Salinicola sp. DM10, assembly GCF_017306975.2. Taxonomy (NCBI): domain Bacteria; kingdom Pseudomonadati; phylum Pseudomonadota; class Gammaproteobacteria; order Oceanospirillales; family Halomonadaceae; genus Salinicola; species Salinicola sp. DM10. The sequence continues at coordinate 67,219 of NZ_JAFLEN020000008.1, read as the reverse complement.
TCTACGATCTCTCCTTCCTGTCCGCCATGGGGGCCCAGAGCGGCACCGCGCGCTCGATCAGTGCCACCTTCGATCAGGGCAGCGGGGTCTATGCCGTGGCCGATGTGGGTGTCGGCTACTCTGGCGGCTGGAGCACCTTCCTGCCCACTCAGGGCCATCAGGTGATGCTCGAGGCGGGTGAGCAGACGCTGCGTCTGACCTTCCACGGCGGTGCCATGAACCTGGCGTCGTTCACCCTGACACCGGCCAGTCAGAGCGCCTTCAATGCCGACGGCAGCCCTTGGACGGTGGATAGCGAGTTCACCCTGCAGGCGGCGCTCTACGATCAGGGCGGCGAAGGGGTGGCCTATCACGACAGTAGCGAGACGCAGTTGGGCACGAACTTCCGCGGTGAAGGCGTCGACATTCGTGGCAATGGCGAGGCGATTGGCTGGATCGACAACGGCGAGTGGGTGGAGTACACCCTGGATGTCGCCGAGGCCGGCACCTATCAGCTGTCGTTCGCCGCTGCCACCACCGCCGGCGGGCGCAGCATCACCGCTAGTGTGGCCCAGGCGGGGCAAGTCTACGATAGTGAGACCTCGGCCAGCGTGATCAACACCGGCGGCTGGAACAACTACCAGAGCAATGAGGGCGTCACCCTCGATCTGGCGGCGGGGGAGCAGGTGCTGCGGCTGACCTTCAACGGTGGCGCCATGAACCTGGCCAACTTCACGCTGACCGCCACCGCGGGGTCGAGCGTAAGTGGCAGCAGCACGCCGAGCGCCGGCGACACGACGCTCTCCACCAGCGACAGCTTCGACAGTGAACCGGCGATGAGCGACGACGTCGCGATCAGCGGCGTCGACACGCCCCAGCACGTCGAGATCGCCTGACGCGACGCGGCCCGGCGTCTGTCTACTCCGGGCCGCGGCTAGGGGGGCAGTGTCGAGGAGCCGCACCGAGAGGCAGGGGCGATAGGCAGCGCAGACTGTCGGTCGTCGAGCGCTGGCCGTGGGACGGCGACGACTGTCAGCCGATGCGATAGGCGTGGGGCATCTCTGCCAGCAGGCCGCGTCCGCCGGCCAGCGTCAGCGCCAGATCCTGCAGGCAGTCCCACACCGGTAGCGTCAGCGCGCCCTTGATCGCCAGATCGATGCGCTGGGAGAACAGCAACAGCTTGTGCAGCCGCCGCAGCGGCAGGCGGTTGAGCGCCTGCTGATAGCCGGGGCGACGCTTTTCGGGAATCATCGGACGCTGCGCCTTGCAGGCGTGGTCGAGGCTCTGGCCCTGATCGAGATGCTGGAAGATCGACAGCAGGGTACGCAGCTCACGGGTCAACGACCACAGTACCACCGGCGCTTCGATGCCCTCTTCACGCAGGCCCCCGACGATGCGTGCGACCCGCTCGCGCTCGCCGCGCAGGCAGGCGTCGGTAAGGGTGAAGACATCGTAGCGCGCGCTGCTCTCGACGCCGCTGGCGATCGACTCGAGCGTCAGCCGTGCATTGGGCGGCATCAGCAGCGCCAGCTTCTGCAGCTCCTGATCGGCGGCGAGCAGATTGCCCTCGGTGCGCTCGCCGAGCAGGCGCGCGGCGTCCATGTCGAGATTCAGCCCGTGGCGCGTGGCGCGATCGCGCATCCAGAAGCCCAGGCGCTGATGATCCACCGGCCACACCGGCACGAACAGGCCGATCTTGTCCAGCGCCTTGAACCACTTGCTCGACTGCGCCTTGCGATCCAGCCGCTGGGCGCTGAGCAGCAGCACGTTGTCGCTGTCGCCGGCCTTCTCGGCATAGGCCTCCAGCGCCTTGCCGCCCTCCTGGCCCGGTGACTGGCCGCCGAGCCGCACTTCGATCAGCTTGCTGGAGGCGAACAGCGACAGGCTCGCCGCCGACTCCAGCAGTTGGGTCCACTGAAAGCCCGACTCGACGTGTAGCACCTCGCGCTCTTCGATGCCGCGCTCGCGGGCGACCCGGCGCACCGCGTCGCACGCCTCCATGTGAATCAGCGGCTCGTCACCGGAGACCAGCACCACCGGGGGCAGGCGCTTGGCCAGCGCCGCCTCCAGCTTGTCGGGAAAGACCTTCATGAACTAAAACCCTTCATGACCTGAAAACCTTCACGGCGTGTCGAGGGCGGCCAGGCGGTCGATCAACTGGTCGGCGGCCTCGCGGCGCAGGCGCTCGACTGTCTGCTTGCGCATCTCGTCACTGGCGTAGAGGTTGTTGTCCGAGAGCAGGACCGTGGTCGAGGTCTCTAGCTGCTGCTGGTTCAGCAGATAGGCGCCGTCACTGACACGCTGCACCGAGAAAGGCGCAGTGAGGGTGATCTCGGTTTCACGGCTGCCGGAGTCGGCGCGGGTCAGGCGGCGGTCGCGGATCTGCTCGTCGCCCAGATTGAGACGCAAATCGGCGCTATCGTCGATCCGGGTACCCGCGCTCTGGAGCCGCTGGCGCACGGTTTCACTGAACGGCGAGACATTGGCGCTCAGGGCGATGTCGGAGAAGGGCAGTTCGGCCTGGCCGAGGCCGCGGAGCTGGAAGCCGCAGCCCGCCAGCGTGGTCAGTGCCAACGCCATCAGGCCGATCACTACGGGGCGACGCATCATCAGGTAACTCCTTGTCGAGAGCGGCGCCACCAGGGCGCCGCCGGGGGCGGATGATCCCATCCGCCCGCTGGTTCGGGTTGCGCGGACGCGGGGCTCAGTTGGCGACGATATTGACCAGCTTGCCCGGCACCACGATCACCTTGCGTACGCTCTTGCCTTCGATGTGGCGCTGGACGTTCTCCGCCGCCATGGCCTGGGCTTCGATGGCTGCCTTGTCGGCCTCGGCGGGTACTTCGAGACGCGCCCGCAGCTTGCCGTTGACCTGCACCGCGAGTTCGATGCTGGCCTTGATCAGTGCCTGCTCGTCGACCTCTGGCCAGGTCGCGTCGATCACCGGGCCGGCGTGGCCGAGGGCCTGCCACAGGGCGTGGCAGGTGTGCGGGGTGATCGGCGCCAGCAGCAGCACGCACGCCTCGAGCGCTTCGCGCGCCACGGCCAGGCCCTGGGGCGAGGTGTCGGCGTAGCGGCCGAGGGCGTTGGTCAGCTCCATGACCGCGGCGATGGCGGTATTGAAGGTGGTGCGGCGGCCGATGTCGTCGCCCGCCTTGGCGATCGTCTCGTGGGTCTTGCGACGCAGATCGACCGCGGCGTCGTTGAGCGCGGCCACCTCGAGCGCGGCCGGAGTGCCGGCGGCCAGGTGGTCGGCGGTGAGCTTCCACAGCCGCTTGAGGAAGCGGTGGGCGCCCTCGACGCCGGAGTCGGACCACTCCAGCGACTGTTCCGGCGGTGCCGCGAACATCATGAACAGGCGCACGGTGTCGGCGCCGAAGCGATCGATCATCGCCTGCGGGTCGACGCCGTTGTTCTTCGACTTCGACATCTTCTCGATGCCGCCCATCTCCACCGGTTCACCGTCACTGCTGAGGCGAGCGCGCAGCGGCCGACCCTTGTCGTCACGGTCGACTTCGACATCGGCCGGATTGAACCACTGCTTGGCGCCGTTGGCGGATTCGCGGTAGAAGGTCTCGGCGATCACCATGCCCTGGGTGAGCAGGCGCTGGAACGGCTCGTCGCTGCCGACCAGGCCCTCGTCGCGCATCAGCTTGTGGAAGAAGCGGGCGTAGAGCAGGTGCAGGATGGCGTGCTCGATACCGCCGATGTAGAGGTCCACCGGCAGCCAGTAGTCGGCGCGCTCATCGAGCATCGCCTCCGGGTTGTCGGCGCAGCAGAAGCGCGCGTAGTACCAGGAGGACTCCATGAAGGTGTCGAAGGTATCGGTTTCGCGGGTCCAGCCGTCGCCCAGGTCGTAGAACGCCGGCATCTTCTTGAGCGGCGAGCCCGAGGCGTCCACTTCGACCTCCAGCGGCAGCGCCACCGGCAGTTCGGCATCGGTGAGCGGTACGGTTTGGCCCTCGGGGCCGTACTTGACCGGGATCGGTGCGCCCCAGTAGCGCTGGCGCGCCACGCCCCAGTCGCGCAGGCGATAGTTGATCTTGACCTTACCGCGGCCCTGGGCTTCCAGGCGCGCGGCAATGGCGTCGAACGCCGCTTCGAACTCGAGACCGTCGAATTCGCCGGAGTTGATCAGACGGCCATGCTCGACGTAGGCGCCCTGGCTCAGATCGGGGGCCTGACCGTCGGCGTCGGCGATCACCGGCGCCAGCGCCAGGTCGTACTTGGTGGCGAACTCCCAGTCGCGCTGGTCGTGGGCCGGCACCGCCATCACCGCACCGGTGCCGTACTCCATCAGCACGAAGTTGGCGACGAAGATCGGTACTTCCTGGCCGGTGAGCGGGTGGATCGCGCGCAGCCCGGTATCGCGGCCGCGCTTCTCCATGGTCGCCAGCTCCGCCTCGGAGTTGCCGCCCTGCTGGCACTCGATCAGGAACTCGGCCAGAGCGGGGTCGCGCTCGGCGGCGTGCTTGGCCAGCGGGTGGCCGGCGGCGACCGCCACGTAGGTGACGCCGAACAGGGTGTCGGGGCGGGTGGTATAGACGTCGAGCGCGCGCAGGTCATCGGCGAGGCTCTCGCCGGCCACGTCGAAGGTGAGCTCCACACCGCGCGACTTGCCGATCCAGTTGCGCTGCATGGTCTTGACCTGCTCCGGCCACTCGACCTTGTCGAGGTCGGCCAGCAGCTCATCGGCGTAGTCGGTGATCTTCAAAAACCACAGCGGGATCTCCTTGCGCTCGACCCGTGCACCGGAGCGCCAGCCGCGGCCGTCGATCACCTGCTCGTTGGCGAGCACGGTCTGATCGACCGGGTCCCAGTTGACCGTGGACATCTTCTTGTAGACCACGCCTTTCTCCACCAGCTTGGCGAAGAACCACTGCTCCCAGCGGTAGTAGTCGACGTCGCAGGTGGCGAACTCGCGGTCCCAGTCGTAGGCGAACCCCAGCGCCTTGAGCTGACTGCGCATGTAGTCGATGTTGGCGTAGGTCCACTTGCCCGGTGCCACGCCGTTGTTGATCGCGGCGTTCTCCGCCGGCATACCGAACGCATCCCAGCCCATCGGCTGCAGCACGTTCTTGCCGCGCATGCGCTGGAAGCGGCTGACCACGTCACCGATGGTGTAGTTGCGCACGTGACCCATGTGCAGCTTGCCGCTGGGGTAGGGGAACATCGACAGGCAGTAGTATTTCTCGCGAGTCAGATCCTCGCTCGCCTTGAAGCTCTGATGCTCGTTCCAGAATTGCTGTGCGGCGCGTTCGATCGCTTGCGGGTTGTAGTGGGCGTCCATCGGTTCGGTCATGCACCTTGCGTTCGGCGTGAGAGAGCGCCAGGCGTCCCGCGAAAAGCTATACTCTGAAGAGACGGAAAGTGCGGGGCCGGCGTCGATTTTCAGGCCCACAAGCATACCCCAGACCCGCTGCGGCAGGTAGGGGCGCGCGATGCCGGCCGGCGCTGCGATGGACGCCGCCGCGGCCCCACAGCGGTCGACGTGTGACAGACAGCGGTCAATGCAGAAACGTAGAAGGAGATGGCCATGACGGAACATCAATCAGCGCCGCAGGACCCACAGGAGCGTTCACGCCTCAGTGAGGCCTATGAGCGTGTCCTCACGCGGCTGAAGGATGGCGGTGGCGAACTCTCCTGGGAGAGTTTTCAGCGCGAGCTCGACGAGGCGGTGGCCTTCGAGGCCGAATTCGAGGAGTTCACCAAGGACGAGATGGCGCTGCTGCGGGCTTGGGTCGAGCGCGACATGCGCGATTTTCGCCAGTTCCTGGCCAAGGGTGGCGAAGGCGTGGCGAGCTGGCTGGGTATCGACCTCGACGTGCTCTCGCGACGGGTCTCGGAGGCGCTGTTCTCGATCGCCGACCGTACCACCATCGACCGTGAGCGCTTCGAGGACGATCTCGAGGCGGCGCGCGCCGACTACACCGCCGGCGAGATCGCCCTGCCCGGGCGCATGAGCTGTGTGCACTGCGGCGCCGGCGTCACCTTCGCTCAGGTCAAGCGTCTGGAGGCGTGCCACGCCTGCGGCCATCGCTACTTCCAGCGCGACTCGGGCGCACCGCGCTCCACGGCCGACTGAGCCGGGCGCAGGTCGTTTTCGTACAGGACCCAGCGCTTGGCGCGACCCACTCCAGGGCATTATAGCCACGACATTCAATAGGCCAGACATGCAGCGGCCCCGATTCACTTCGGGGCCGCTGCTTGCTTTGCGCGGTCGTCTCGCGCCGCGGTGGGCGCTCAGCGCGCGATGTTCGCCTCAGCGCGCCAGTGGCTGTTCCCGACCCGGTGTCACCGTGCGCCAGGTCGACTCGTCGGCATCCAGCGCCCGATCCGCCGTTTCCGGCAGACGCATGCCGCCCCACAGTGCCAGCAGGGTGATCGCGATCAGGTAGTAGGCCGGGGCCAGATGGTAGCCGGTGCTGTCGATCAACCAGGTGGCGACCAGCGGTGCGGTGCCGCCGAAGATGGTGTAGGAGACGTTGTAGCAGAGTGCGGAGGCGGTGTAGCGCACCCGGGTGGGGAACTGCTCCGACAGCAGCACCGCGGTGACCACGCCGCAGATCACCGCGCCCACGGCCATCAGAGCCGCGCCGATCAGCGACGACAGCCACTCGCCGCTGGCGGCCAGGGTGTAGGCCGGGAACACCGCCGCGATCAGCGCGATGCCGGCGGAGAGGATGGTGCGCCGGCGCCCGACCCGGTCGGCGTAGCGGCCGATCAGCGGGCACAGCGCGGCGGCGAACAGCAGTGCGCCGAGGCTCGCCAGCAGGGCCGTGGTCCGACTCGCGCCGCCGACCACCTGCATGTAGGTCGTGAAGTAGGTGGTGAACATGTAGAACGACAGCGCCGTCGCCGAGATGAAAGCGCTGAGGCAGACGATGGTGGCGCCGTGGGAGCGCAGGGTCTCGCCCAGCGGCGAGTGGGGCACCGCGTGCTGCGCCTTGAGCGCCTGGAAGGCCGGCGATTCGTCGAGTCGCATGCGCATGTAGAGGCCGACCAGCCCCAGCGGCGCGGCGATCAGAAAGGGCACGCGCCAGCCCCAGTCGGCCATGGCCTGCTCCGAGAGCAGCGTACTGATGGCGTAGGTGAGCGCCGCCGCGGTGGCGAAGGCGGCGAAGGTCGAGACCGGCACGAAGCTGCCGTAGCGCGCCTTGCGCGTGCGCGGCGCGTGCTCCATCACGAAGGCGCAGGCGCCGGCGTACTCGCCACCGGCGGAGAAGCCCTGGATGCAGCGCGCCAGGGCCAGGGCCAGCGGCGCCAGCAGGCCGATGCTCGCGTAGGTCGGCAGCAGGCCGATCAGGGTCGTGGCGCCGGCCATCAACATCACGGTCATCGCCAGCACCCGCTTGCGGCCGATGCGATCGCCGAGCATACCGAAGAAGACACCGCCGAGCGGGCGCAGGGCGAACGAGACGGCGAACACGGCGAAGGTCTGCAGCAGTGCCAGCGACGGGTCGCCGGGCGGGAAGAAGTGGTTGGCGATCACCACGGCGAGGAAGCCGTAGACGGCGAAGTCGAACCACTCGACGAAATTGCCGATCGCCGAGGCGGCGATCACCTTGCGCAGCGTCGACAGATCGACCTGGGCTGCCGTGTGACTGGCGTCGGGATGGTCGTTGTTGAAATGGCTGTTGTCGACATGATTGTTGTTGTTGGGCACGTGCGGTCACTCGCAGGCAGAGGGTTGACCCTCAAGCCTAGAGCCGAACGTCTTGGCCGCGCGCTGCGCCAGCGACGAACACTGTTCCCGCTGCGACCTCGGGGGGGAAGAGCCGGCGCCTGCGCGCCGGCCAGACTCACTGCCCCAGCTGCTGGCGCAGCCGCTCGCGGGAGTCCCCCTCCAGGCGCGCATAGAGCGCGAACTCATCCAGCACCGGGCGCCCCAGGGCCAGTTCGAAGGCGGCCTGGTTCGACTCGCTGGCGTAGGCGGCGTGGCGGGTATCGCCCAGATTGGACTGGAAGATGCCGGCGGCGCTGACGGGCAGGAAATCCTCGTAGGTGATCGGCAGTGCCTCGACCCAGTGCCGGGCGATCAGCTCCTCCAGGTCCGTCGGCGGCGTCTCTCCCGCGGCCAGGGCGGCATGACCGGTATCGCTCAGGCGATAGCGGAAGTAGGCCAGGCCCTGCTGGCGCAGGCTGTCGAGATCGTCGGAGAAATCGGCGAAGACCTCGCCGAGCTGGCGCTGGTGAGTGGCGTTGTCGGCCGCAGGCGGCAACTCGCGCGAGCGCGCCAGCAGGGCGTCATAGCGCTCGCGGCCGGCTCGGGTCAAGGCGATGCCGCGCTGCTCGATCTCGCCGAAGCGTGCGGTATGGGTTCCGTCGTCGCGGCCGGCGAAGCGGATCGACTCCTCGAGCGCCTTGAAGCTGGTCTGGCGCAGCAGGATCGGACAGCGCCGCGGCGGCGGGCCCTCGATCACCGCCTTGGGGGCGATGCCGTAGGCGGGCATCGCCGCCTGGGCGGCGTCGATATCCAGGGTGCGCGGCGTCAGATGGTTGATGTGCGGGCCACGGAAGCAGACCACGTCGGCGACCAGACGGTGGGTATCGTGCAGCGCCTGATAGGTGGCGTGGTCGACGGTGGCGTTCTGGTGCCAGCGGAAGGTCTCCAGGATCGCCTCGACGAAGCGTTCGGCCTGATGAGTGTCGAAGCCGCCCTGGCGTTCGCCGAGTTCGAGCAGCTCGCGTGCCTCCTCGGTGAAGATGTCACGGCCGGCGAGGATGGCGGTGGCCTGGCGCCGCAGCTCGTCATCGCTGATCAGCTCCAGGCGCAGCAGCGAGGTGAAGACGCGGAACGGATTGCGCTTGAGCGCCGCCTCGTCGACCGGGCGGAACGCGGTGGAGTGGACCGGGACGCCGGCCTGGGAGAGGTCGTAGTAGCCGACCGGTTCCATGCCCATCAGGGCGAAGACCCGGCGCAGCAGCGACAGCTCCTCGGCGGTGCCGACACGGATGGCGCCGTGGCGCTCGACGTCGAGGCGTTCGAGTTCGCCGCCCGCGGCCAGCGTCTGCTCGAGCGCCGGGTCCGCTGCCAAGGCCTTGGCGTTGATGTCGGCGACCAGTTCGAGCAGGGTGCCGTACTGCGGCACCTCGTGGCGGTACATGTCGGACATCGCCTGCGAAAAGGCGGTGCGAACCTCGTCGGGGGGTACCAGGGAAAGCGTCATGATGGGATGGCTCGATGCGCGAAGGATGAGTTCAGACTCCCATCCTTCGCCATCGCGAGCGGGCTGACAAGGGCGTGTGGGCGCGCCGGGCCCAATCGATAAAGCCGGGTCGCATTTGCGGAAATGACAGCATTGGCGGCGCCCGCCGGCGCCGCTTCTCTCGACCCGGCTTCGAGCGCCTTTCACAACCGCTAGACGACGTCGGCTTATCCGACTCCTATCGTCAGAGCGTTTGGGGATGGGCTCTTGGCGGCCTCAGGCGCGCTGGAAGCGGCGGGTCAGACCCGGCAGCAGCAGTAGCAGCGCAAGCCCCCAGGCCGGCCAGCTGCCGGTGCGCGTGAACGGCGTCAGCCCGGTCATCGGGACCACCTCGCCGACCACGCTGGCGGGGGTGAACTGAGGCGCTCGCTCGCGCAGCCGGCCCTGGTCGTCGATGATCGCGGTGACCCCGTTGCTGGTGGCGCGGACCACGTAGCGGCCGTTCTCCAGCGCGCGCAGACGGGCCATCTGCAGATGCTGCAGCGGGCCGATCGAGCGTCCGAACCAGGTGTCATTGGAGACCGTGAGCAGCACGTTGCTGTCACGGGCGCGCTCGGCGACCAGATCCGGGTAGACGATCTCGTAGCAGATGGCGCTGCCGATGGCGATGCCATGGGTCAGGATCGGCGGCTGCGAGTCGGCGCCGGCGCTGAAGTCCGACATCGGCAGGTTGAAGAAGTCGATCACCCCGCGCAGCAGGAAGTCGAGCGGCAGAAACTCGCCGAACGGCACCAGGTGCGCCTTGCGGTACTCGCCGCGGGTGGCGCCGACGCCGATGATGGCGTTGTAGTAGCGCTCATCGGCATCGCGCTGGACGATCCCGGTGAGCAGCGCGCTCTGCTCGGGCAGCGTTGCCTGCAGCCGCTCCAGATAAGGCAGCGCCTGCTGCGCCAGCATCGGCAGCGCGGTCTCCGGCCAGACGATCACATCGACGTCGTCGGGCAGCTCGCGGGTCATGCGGGTATAGGTGTTGACCGCCTGGCGCTGGCCCTCGGGGCTCCACTTGCTGAGCTGGGGCAGATCGCCCTGGAGCAGCGCGAAGCGCAGCGGGTCGGCGGCCTGCTGGGTCCAGTGGGTCGGCAGCGCCAGCGGCAGCAGCCAGAGCGCGGCGAGGGGCGCCGCGGCCCACCAGCGGCGGCGGCAGAAGGCCACCAGCAGCGTGCCCGAGAGCGCCACGATCAACGACAGCAGATAGACCCCGCCGACCGGCGCCCAGGGCGCCAGCGGCGAGTCGACCTGGGCGCTGCCCAGCAGCAGCCAGGGGAAGCCGGTGAAGGCCCAGCTACGAAAGGCCTCGCCCAGCACCCAGGCGCCGGCGAAGCTCAACACGGCCCAGCGTGGCGTGGTGAAGCGCCGGTAGAGGCCGAAGATCAGGGCATGAAACAGCGCCAGGGTGGCGACGAAGAGCACGGTCAGGAACAGCGCCAGCGGTACCCCGGTGTAGCCGTAGTCGTGGATCGAGACATAGACCCAGGAGGCGCCGCTACCGAACAGCGCGACCCCGAACAGCCAGCCGCGCAGGGTGGCCTGGCCCAGGGTCAGGCGATGCTGGTCGAGGGCCATCAGCGCGACGGCGATCGGCCCCAGCCACCACAGATGAAAGGGGGCAAAGCTCAGCGTGGCCAGCACCCCGGCGACCAGCGCGGCGAGATAGGCCGGCCATGGGCGGCGGGCGGAGATCAGGGGCAGGGCAGCGGGCATGGGGGCACTCCTTTGCGCAAAGTGCCCCTTATATCAGAGTCGCTCGACGGCGTCGCGGCGGTCGCCGTAGGCTTCAGCCCTCGACGTGGCGTGCGCGCTCCTGTTCCAGCGCCGCGGGTACCGGACGCGCCTGCAGCAGGCGGATGCGCCGGTTGTCGGCGTTGAGCACGGTGAAGCGCCACTGGCCGAGATCGGTGTGCTCGTTGCGACGCGGCAGGTGGCCGAAGCGCTGCATGATCAGACCGCCGACGGTGTCGAACTCCTCGTCGGAGAACTCGGTACCGAACTGCTCGTTGAAATCCTCGATCGGGGTGAGCGCACGCACCGCGAAGGTGCCGTCGCCGAGATCGCGGATGTCCTCTTCTTCGTCGGTGTCGTGCTCGTCCTCGATATCACCGACGATCTGCTCGAGGATATCCTCGATGGTGACGATACCGGCAGTACCGCCGTACTCGTCGACCACGACCGCCATATGGTTATGGGTATCGCGGAACTCCTTGAGCAGGCTGTTGAGGCGCTTGGACTCGGGCACGAACATTGCCGGACGCAGCACGTCACGCAGCGAGAACGCCTCGCGCTCTTGGCTGTTGCGCTTGAGCAGCGGCAGCAGATCCTTGACCAGCAGGATGCCGAGCACGTCATCCAGGTTGTCGTCGATCACCGGGTAGCGCGAGTGGGCGGTCTCCAGAATGATCGGCAGGCAGTCTTCCGGGCGCTGGTCGACGCACACCGCGGTGACCTGCGAGCGCGGAATCATCACCTCGCGCACCTGCTGGTCGCTGATCTGGAAGGCGCCCTCGATGATGGTCAGAGCGTCCTGGTCGAGGTTGAGCTTGGGCCCCGCTTCACGCAGGAAGGTGAGCAGCTCCTCGCGGGAGCTGGGCTCGTCGAAATCGCTCGAGAAGGTACTGATCAGCTTTTCCAGCCAGGATCGACTGTTCTGGCTACTCGATCGGTCTTCGCTCATGAGTGGGAGTCTCTTGTCCTCGGATGCCGTTGGGGCTGGGTACGAAAACGACACGCGCCCGCGGGCCAAGGCTGGCCCGAGAGCGCGTGTCGGTAATGGGGTCTCGCCGCCGGGGCGGCAAAGGAGTCCGGGCCGTGTCCCTGCCGCCGGGCACCGCGTGGCGGAGGCTCGTCGACAGGATCGTCCATCTGGGACGGGCTGGCGTCGGTACGCTCCCGGCAGGGAGCGGCGTGCGTCGATGTCGGCATGGCGTCGATTGGGTTGCCTGGACGGTCGCTTCGGTAGTCAGTCAAGTGCGTCGGTCGTTCGAGTCAGTCGGGGCATCAGGCGTCCGATGCGTCTTCCGACCGCTCCTCCCGATAGGGGTCGGCAATGCCGAACCCGGCCAGCAGAGTGCGCTCCAGCGCTTCCATCTCTTCGGCCTCTGCCTCATCTATATGGTCATAGCCGAGCAAATGCAAGCAACCATGTATTACCAGATGGGCGTAGTGATCGTGGCAGGACTTGCCCTGTTCGGCGGCTTCGGCGGCCACCACGGCGTGGCAGATCACCAGATCGCCGAGCAGGCCCAGGTCGATGCCCGGCGGCGCCTCGAAGGGAAACGAGAGCACGTTGGTGGGCTTGTCCTTGCCGCGGTAGTCGCGATTGAGCTGGCGGCTTTCGTCGCGTTCGACGAAGCGCACGGTGAGTTCGCGGCGCGGCTCCTCGACGTGGTCGAGAACCCGCGCGACCCAGGCCTCGAGGTCGGCGAGGCCGGGCAGCTCGGCGACGGCCGCGTCGGTCACCGCGACCTGGCGATCGATCTCGAGGGTCACGAGTCACCACCGTCACGCGCGGCGCTGGCTTCCAGACGCGCCTGACGCCGCTCTTCGCGACGCTTGCGATCGGCGGCCTCCTCGCTCGCTTCGTGGAGGTCGTAGGCCTCGATGATGCGCTGCACCAGCGGATGGCGTACCACGTCCTTGGGGGCGAACTGGGTAATGCCGATGCCCGCGGTGTCGCGCAGCACTTCGAGCACATGGATCAGGCCGGAACTCGACCCGCGCGGCAGGTCGACCTGGCTGGCGTCGCCGGTGATCACCGCGGTGGAGCCGAAGCCGATACGCGTCAGGAACATCTTCATCTGCTCGCGCGTGGTGTTCTGGCTCTCGTCGAGGATGATGAAAGCGTTGTTGAGCGTGCGCCCGCGCATGTAGGCGAGCGGGGCGATCTCGATGATCTGGCGCTCGATCAACTTGTTGACCTGTTCGAAGCCGAGCATCTCGTAGAGCGCATCGTAGAGCGGGCGCAGATAGGGGTCGATCTTCTGCGCCAGGTCGCCGGGCAGGAAGCCGAGCTTCTCGCCCGCCTCGACCGCCGGGCGCACCAGCAGGATGCGGCGCACCTCCTGGCGATTGAGCGCCTCGACCGCCGCGGCCACCGCCAGGTAGGTCTTGCCGGTGCCCGCCGGGCCGATGCCGAAGTTGATATCGTGGCGGCGGATGCTGGCGACATAGCCCTGCTGATTGAAGCCGCGGGGCTTGATCAGCGCCCGCGGCGTGCGGATCAGAATACCGCCTTCCTCGAGATCGCCGGTCTCCTCCTCGAGCGCTTCGATCCCGGATTCCTGCAGATAGAGGTGGACGGTGTCGGGGAGCAGCTCCTCGGCCTCGGTCTCACGGTAGAGGTGTTCGAGCACGTTGGCAGCAGCCTTGACGCTGGCCTCGGGGCCGGCGAGCTGGAAGGTGTTGCCGCGGTTGCGCAGCGTCACGCCGAGGCGCGTTTCGATCAGCTTGAGGTGTTCGTCGCGCTGCCCGCACAGGCTGGCGAGGCGCATGGGATCGTTGGGTTCGAGCGTCAGTGACACGACGCGCTGGGCGGACTGTTGGTCTTGAGTCAACGCAGAAGGATCCGTCGATAATGTGAAGTGGAAGCCGTCAGCTTACTGCGACGCTTCCCGCGGGGGCAATGCTCCAGGATAACCAATCTCCCGCGGGCGCGGGCCGGCGATGCGCCGGTGACCGGCCGAGCGGGACGCGGCGCGGGGTGCGCCGCGAACGGCCGCGGGCCGGTATCACGGGGGCGGCATCAATAGCGGGCGTCGGAGACCAGCTCGCCGCGCAGCGAGTTCGGCAGTGCCTCGGTGATCGAGACGTCGACGAAATGGCCGATCAGGCGGGTCGGGTCGTCGGCGCGGAAGTTGACCACGCGGTTGTTCTCGGTGCGCCCGGAGAGCTGGCCCGGGTCCTTGGGCGAGAAGCCGGTGACCAGGATGCGCTCGACGTTGCCGACCATGCGCCGGCTGATCTGCTGGGTCTGCTGATTGAGGCGTGTCTGCAGCAGTGCCAGGCGCTGCTTCTTGGTCTCCTCCGGCGTGTCGTCGGGCAGTGAGGAGGCCGGGGTGCCCGGACGCTTGGAGTAGATGAAGCTGAACGAGGCGTCGAAGCCGATGCGCTGGATCAGATCCATCGTCTGGGCGAAATCCTCGTCGGTCTCGCCGGGGAAGCCGATGATAAAGTCCGAGGAGAAGCTGATGTCCGGACGCAGGGCGCGGATACGCTCGAGCTTGTCGATGTACATGTCGCGACCGTGGCCGCGTTTCATCGCCGCCAGGATGCGATCGGAGCCTGACTGCACCGGTAAATGCAGATGGCTGACCAGCTCGGGGATCTCGGCGTAGGCCTCGATCAGGCTGTCGGAGAACTCCACCGGGTGCGAGGTGGTGAAGCGGATACGGTCGATGCCCTCGACGGCGGCCACGCAGGCGATCAGCTCGGCCAGGTCGATCTCGTCGCCCTCGGCGTCGCGGCCGCGGTAGGCGTTGACGTTCTGCCCCAGCAGGTTGATCTCACGCACGCCCTGGTCGGCCAGATGTACCACCTCTTCCATCACCGACTCGAACGGCCGCGAGACCTCTTCGCCACGGGTATAGGGCACCACACAGAAGGTGCAGTACTTCGAACACCCCTCCATCACCGAGACGAAGGCGGTGGCGCCATCGGACTTGGGCTTGGGCAGGTGGTCGAACTTCTCGATCTCGGGGAAGGTGACGTCCACCGTCTGGATCGGCGTCGCGCTCTTGCTGCGCGCATCGAGCATGGTCGGCAGTCGGTGCAGGGTCTGCGGACCGAACACCATGTCGACGTGCGGTGCGCGCTTGCGGATGTTCTCGCCTTCCTGGCTGGCCACGCAGCCGCCCACGCCGATCACCAGGTCGGGCTTGGCGGCCTTCAGCTTCTTCCAGCGGCCGAGCTGATGGAACACCTTCTCCTGCGCCTTCTCGCGGATCGAGCAGGTATTCAGCAGGATGACGTCCGCTTCACGCTCGTCGTCGGTCATCTCGAGGCGGTGGGACTCACCGAGCAAATCCGCCATGCGGGCGGAGTCGTACTCGTTCATCTGGCAGCCGTGCGTCTTGATGAAGAGCTTCTTCGTCATGGGTTGCGTTGCGGCCATGCGCGCGTCACCGGTACTCGTGGGGAAAGAGGAAAAGAGCGTTTCGCGCGGTGGAGTGTCGCCGTCGAGCGAGGTCGCCATCGTCGCGAACGCGGCATTATACGGCCGCCGGCGGCTGGCGGCCAACCCGTGGCGCTCGCAAGCCCATCCGGCTGTGATACCCTTGCGCCTATTTGCGACCCGGACTGCGCTGGTGCTGCCGGGCGCGGTGATGTCGGAGAGTCTTGCGTCTATGTCGTCCAAGCCGGTCTATCGGGTGGTCTTCCACAATCAGGGGGAAGTGTGGGAACTCTACGCCCGCGAGATCTTTCAGAGTGACCTGTGGGGATTCATCGAAGTGGAGGCGTTCGTCTTCGAGGATCAGTCGAAGGTCGTCGTCGATCCCAGCGCCGAGAAGCTGCGCCGCACCTTCGATGGCGTCAGCCGCAGCTACATCCCCTACAGCGCGATCGTGCGTATCGACGAGGTCGAGCGCGGCGGGGTGGCCAAGGCGGTCAAAGCCGAGGGCAATGTCGCCGAATTCCCGCGCCCGATGGCGTGGCCGCCGCGCGAGGATAGCTGAGCTCGAGTCTGGCGCAGACGTCGACGTTGATCAGAAATTCACCAATCTGTCGCCAGCGCCGGGATGACCGGAGTGTGACGACGACATGAAACCAGTTGTCCCAAACGTTATCCACAGAAAGTGTGGATGTCTCCCCGAGAGAGGTTGGGGATGGCCAGCGAGCAACCGGATAACCGCCGCGGACGCCCGTCGTCCACGGCCCAACGACGCCTTTGCAGGACGCGGAGGCCGCTCATCGTCGCGTGGAACGAAGCCGAACCGTTATCCATTAGCCACTAAGATCACGACGACATGTTGAAAATGCGAAATGTTGCGATGGGCTGCGCCGTGGGCGCGGCGCTTTTGTTCTCCGCCGGCGTCTCGGCGCAGAGCGACCACTGGGTCAGCGACAAGCTGCCCACCTTTGTGCGCAGTGGCCCCACCGATGGCTACCGCATCGTCGGCACCCTCGACAGCGGTGACCCGGTCACGGTGTTGCAGACCCAGGGCGACTACACCCAGGTGCGCGGCCCCGACGGCGACGAAGTCTGGATCCAGTCGCGCTTCGTGCAGGACACGCCGAGCGCCCAGCAGCAGCTGCCGGCCCTGCGTGACAAGGTCGCCAGCCTGACCCAGCGCCTCGACGGCATCGACGACGAGTGGAACCAGCGCGTGGCGGACCTGCGCAGCGAACTCGCCAGCCGTCAGCAGCAGGTCGACAAGCTGCAGGCGAGCAACAACCAGCTCAGCCAGGCCTACTCCCAGGCGGAGTCCAAGATGCGCAACATGCAGGCGCGTCTGGATACCCAGGAGGAGGACCTGCTGATGCGCTACTTCATGTACGGCGGCGGGGTCGCCGGCGCGGGTCTGATCCTGGGGTTGATCGTCCCGCACCTGCCGCGTCGCCGGCGCAAGCGCGACCGCTGGTTCTGAGATCGCCGGGTGACGGCGCCGAGATCTCGGGCCAGAGTGGTACTGACGCTTCGGGCCAACCGATGATGCGGGCGTCGAGTAAAGAGGGCAGGGGCGGATGCAGATCGACTGGCTGAGACGCTGGCGCGAGGGGCGCATCGGGTTTCATCGCGACGCGCCGCATGCCGCGCTGGTGAATCACTGGCGGCAGCTGGGACTGGCCCCCGGTGCCAAGGTGCTGGTGCCGCTGTGCGGCAAGAGCCACGACATGCGCTGGCTGGCGGCGCAGGCGCATCCGGTGCTGGGTGTGGAGCTGTCGCCGCTGGCGGTGGATCAGTTCATCGGCGAGGGGGCACTGCCGGCCCTGCGCTATGCCCAGGCCGGTTTCTCCTGCGTGCGCCAGGGGCGGATCGAGCTGTGGTGCGGTGACTTCTTCCGCTTCCACGTCGAGCAGGCCGCCGAACTCGCGGCCTTCTACGACCGCGCCGCGCTGATCGCGCTGCCGCCAGCCACGCGGCAGCGTTACGCCCACCATCTGGCCCAGCTGTTCCTGCCGGGTACTCAGGGGCTGCTGGTCACCCTGACCCACGCCGACGGCGAGCAGGGGCCGCCCTACAGCGTCGACGCTGCGGAGGTCGAGCGGCTGCTGGGCCCCAATTTCGCTCTGCAGCGCCTGGATGGCCCGGGTGAACCAGACGCCAAGGGGACCCGCGAGACGGTGTGGCATCTGCTGCGACGTGGGCCGTGCCGCTGAAGTACGACCCTTCCGACTACTCTGCTAAAGACGACGCCCGCGGCCTTTCGGCTGCGGGCGTCGTCGTCTGGTACGCCTTGGGGTACTGCCTGCTATCGGATGTTCAGCGTGCCAGCAGATTGGCCAGCTGCTGGTCGCGGAAGGTGCGATCCAGGGCGCTGCTGAGCAGCTCGCTGACCATGCGGTTGTTGGTGTCCCAGTCGGGCTTGAAGGCGTAGCTCTGCTTGCGCTTGGCGGTGTAGCGACCGGTGTAGGTGTTGCTGCCGTTTTCCACCTTGGCGGCGATGATCGCCTGCAGCTGGGAGGCGCCGAGCAGCGGCTCGTCGGCATTGCCGCGAGCGTAGTCGAGCTCGGCCAGGGTCAGGGTCAGCGAGGGGCCGCCGGTGTCCTGGGTCGTGGGGTTGAAGCCCATGCTGCGCAGTGCGTTCTCGGCCTGAGCCTGCAGCTTGGGAATCACGTCATGGGCTTCGACGGTGATGGTCGAGGTGGCCGAGGCGGTGCCGGAGCGGGTGCCGATGACGTTGTCGTCGCGTCCGTCGACCACGTTCAGGGTGACCGTCTGGCCGCTGCCGGTGTGCGGAAAGCCGCCGCTCACCTTCGGCTGTACGGAAAGGATCTGGGGGCTCTGGGCGCAGGCGGCGAGCAGGCCGAGCACCCCAAGAACCGCCACGCACTTGAGCGCAAACCACTGACGCATAACGTACCTCTCGAATTGACGGGGGAAGACCCGCCCAGTATAGACGCCCCGGGCGCGCGCTCGTAGCGCCTCAGCCGACCGGCAGCGCGACATTCTGCGCACCCGCGGCATCGAAGCCGTGCAGCCGGCTGGGCAGGGCGAACAGCCGCCGCCCGCGGGTGATGCCCAGGCGTTCGAACTCGGCGTGGCTGACGCTGGCCAGCCACGGCTCCTCGAGCCAGTCGGCCTCGAGTTCGAGGCGCACTTCGGCGCCCACCGGCACGATCGACGCCACGGTGACCGGCAGGTGCGCCGCGGGGATGGCACGCTCGGCCAGATGCACTTCGTGGGGGCGCAGCAGCAGCTCGCGGCGGCCCGGCTCGACCCCCGGTACGCTGACGCTGGCATTGCCGCAGGTCAGCCGGCCCTCGATGACGTCGCCCTCGAGGCGGTTGACGTCACCCAGGAACTCGAACACGAAGCGATTGGCCGGCTCGCGATAGAGGGTGTCCGGGGTGGCGATCTGCTCGACCTGGCCGTTACTCATCACCACCACGCGGTCGGAGAGTTCCAGCGCTTCCTCCTGGTCGTGGGTGACGAACAGGCTGGTGAAACCGAGCTCCTCGTGGAGATGGCGTAGCCAGCGGCGCAGCTCCTGGCGCACCTTGGCATCGAGCGCGCCGAACGGCTCGTCGAGCAGCAGCACATCGGGTTTGAGCGCCAGCGCCCGGGCCAGCGCCACGCGCTGCTGCTGGCCGCCGGAGAGCTGAGCCGGGAAGCGCTCGGCGAAGGCCGCGAGCCGTACCATCTCCAGAAGCTGCATGACCCGCGTGCGGATCTCGCCGTTCGACGGGCGCTGGCGCCGTGGCAGCGCGCGCAGGCCGAAGGCGACGTTCTCGAACACGCTCATATGGCGGAACAGGGCGTAGTGCTGGAACACGAAGCCGATCCGGCGTTCGCGCACGTGCACCTGGGTGACCTCGCGCTCGCCGAAGTGGATGCTGCCGCCATCGGCCTGCTCGAGGCCGGCGACGATGCGCAAGAGCGTGGTCTTGCCCGACCCCGAGGGGCCGAGCAGGCCGATCAGCTCGCCATCGCGGATATCGAGGTCGATCGGCGCCAGCGCGCGGGTGGTACCGTAGGTCTTGTCGATCTGCGAGATACGGATGCTCATGCGAGGCTCTCCCGGCGCGCCGCGCGCCATTCGAGTGCCGCCTTGGCGGCCAGGGTCAGCAGCGCCAGCAGCGCCAGCAGCGAGGCGCTGGTGAAGGCACCGACGGTATTATAGTCCTGATACAGCTGCTCCACCTGCAGCGGCAGGGTGTTGGTCTGTCCGCGGATCGCCCCGGCGACCACCGAGACCGCGCCGAACTCGCCCACCGCGCGGGCGTTGGTCAGGATCACGCCGTAGAGCAGGGCATGACGGATCTTGGGCAGGGTGACGCGGCGGAAGATTGTCCAGCCGGAGGCGCCCAGGGTCACCGCGGCTTCCTCCTCGCGGGCGCCCTGGGCCTGCATCAGCGGGATCAGCTCGCGGGCGACGAAGGGGCAGGTGACGAAGATCGTTACCAGCACGATGCCCGGCCAGGCGAACATGATCTGGATGTCGTAGCCGTCGAGCCAGCCGCCGAGCCAGCCATTGCGGCCGTAGAGCAGCAGGTAGACCAGCCCGGCGACCACTGGCGAAACCGCGAAGGGGATATCGATCAGGGTCTGCAGCAGACGCCGCCCGGGGAAACTGAAACGGATCACCAGCCACGCCAGGAAGATCCCGAACACCAGGTTGATCGGCACCGTCAGCAGCGTCACCAGCAGGGTCAGGCCGATCGCCGCCAGGGTGTAGCGGTCGCTCAGGTTCTGCCAGTAGAGGTCGATGCCGCCCATCAGCGCCTGGGCGAAGATCGCCACAAGCGGCAGCAGCAGGAACAGCGCGGTCAGCACCAGCGCCACCCCGATCAGCAGCCGGCGCACGCCGGGGGCATCACCGATACGGATCATCAGGCTTCCCCCCCATGCAGGCGGCGAATGAAGCGCCCCTGCCACAGATTGATCACCAGCAGCAGGACCAGCGAGGTCGCCAGCACGATCGAGGCCACCGCGGCGGCGCCGGCGTAGTCGTACTCCTGCAGCTTGACGAAGATCATCAGCGAGGTGATCTCGGTCTCGAACGGCTTGCCGCCGGCGATGAAGATCACCGCACCGAACTCGCCCAGCGAGCGCACGAAGGCAAGCCCGGTGCCGGTCACCAGGGCCGGCCACAGATGGGGCAGGATCACCCGGCGGAAGGCGTGGCCGTCACGCGCGCCCAGGGTCACCGCGGCCTCGTCGACCTCGCTCGGTAGATCCTCGAGGATCGGCTGTACCGTGCGCACCACGAACGGGATGCTGGTGAAGGCCATGGCCAGGGCGATGCCGACCCAGGTGTAGGCGATCGGCAGGCCCAGTGTCTCGAGCCAGCGCCCGACCCAGCCCTGGCTCGAGTAGAGCGTTGCCAGGGTGACCCCGGCGACGGCGGTGGGCAGGGCGAAGGGCAGATCCATCAGCGCGTCCACCAGACGCTTGCCGGGGAACTCGTAGCGCACCAGCACCCACGCCATCAGCAGCCCGAAGGCGGCGTTGAACAGCGCCGCCACCGCCGCGGCGAGCAAGGTCACCCGGTAGCTGGCGAGGATGCGCGGGTCGCTGATCAGAAACCAGTACTGCGACAGGCTCAGCTGCGACAGCTGCCCCACCAGACTGGTCAGCGGCAGCAGCAGGATCAGCGAGACGAACGTCAGCGTCACCCCCAGCGAGAGCCCGAAGCCCGGCAGGACGCGGCGGCTGGCCTGCCGGCGCAGAGTCGCGGCGATCATCGGCGCTGCAGCTGGTCCAGCTCGCCGCCGCTGGCGAAGTGAGTCTTCATCGCCTCGGGCCAGCTACCGAAGACGTCCTCGACGCGCAGCAGCTCGGTCTGCGGGAAGCGATCGCTGAATTCGGCCGCCACCGCCTCGTCGTTGACCCGGTAGTTGAAGCTGGCGAGCAGGCGCTGGGCCTCATCGGTGTAGAGGTAGTCCAGGTAGCCCTTGGCCAGATCCAGGTTGCCGTTGCGCTCGGCGTACTCCTCGACCACCGCCACCGGGAACTCGGCCAGGATGCTTACCGGCGGCACCACCACCTCGTAGTCATCCGCACCGTATTCGTTGCGAATGTTGTTGACCTCGGACTCGAAGGTGATCAGCACGTCGCCGATGCCACGCTCGACGAAGGTGGTGGTGGCGCCGCGACCCCCGGTGTCGAACACCTCGACGTTGCCCAGGAAGCGCTTCATGTAGGCTTCGATCTTGGCCTTATCGCCGTCGAAGGCCTGGTCGGCGTAGGCCCAGGCGGCCAGATAGGTGTAGCGGCCGTTGCCCGAGGTCTTGGGGTTGGGGAACACCAGCTCGACGTCTTTGCGCGCCAGGTCGTCCCAGTTCTTGATCTGCTTGGGGTTGCCCTTGCGCACCAGGAAGGCGGTGGTCGAGTAGTAGGGCGAGGCGTGATTGGGATACTGCGCCTGCCAATCCTTGGCCACCAGCCCGGCGTCGGCGAGCACGTTGACGTCGGTGACCTGGTTGAAGGTCACCACGTCGGCGCGCAGGCCCTGCATGATCGAACGCGCCTGGGTCGAGGAGCCGCCGTGGGACTGCTTCACGCTCACCTTTTCGTCGTGCTGCTGCTGCCACCAGTCGATGAACTTGGGATTGACTGCGGCGAACAGTTCACGGGCGATATCGTAGGAGGCGTTGAGCAGCTCGCGGGGCTGGTCGGCCTGGGCCGGGGCGACGCTACCCAGAGCGAGGGTCAGCCCCAGGGTGGAGGCGGCGAGCCAGCGGCGAGACGAAGCGAGTCGGAGCATGTGGGTTCCCTGAATGGTGATGGCTTGTCGCGCGCGGACGCGCGGCGCTCTTGTCTTATGAGTCTGTCTTGTCGTTCCGTCGTACGGACCTGTCGAGTCTAGACACGCAGGCTAAATAAACCCATATGGAATTACAATATGTCTATGTATGCCATTTGGATATAACGATCCGCGGCCCTTCTATAAGCGCCGCGGATCGCGCGCGTGGACGCCAACGCCAGCATTTCTGAGCGCTGCGGCGGCGACCCAGGTCGCTCAATGGCCTCGGCCCAGCGCCAGCAGGCCGAGCAGAGGACCGGGCAGCAGCAGCCAGGCCAGCGACTGCCCGAGCAGGGGCAACCACGGCAGCAGCAGGCCCAGCGAGAGCGCCGAGATGGCGAAGCCGATGGCGTTCTGCAGGGTCAGCGCGCTGCCCACCAGCGCGGCGGGGCAGGCACGCGCCGAGAGCGCCGAGAAGTGCGGCGAGTCGATCACCGCCAGCAGGCTCCAGGCGCCGAGCAGCACGATCAGCGCCGCCGTAGGCAGGGTGTCGGCGGTGAGTGCGTAGAGCGTGGCGCACAGCGCCGAGCCGGCCAGCCCCCAGCGCGCCACTGCCCGGCTGCCGTGGCGCTGGCTCAGCCAGCCGCCTAACCAGCAGCCGGGCGCGCCCACCGCGATCAGGGCGAAGCTCGCGAGTGCCGCGCCGCTCGTGGAGAGCCCGGGCAGGGCGTGCAGAAGCCATAGCGGCAGCAGCGCCCACAGCGTATAGAGTTCCCACATATGACCGAAGTAGGCGCCGGCGGCGCGGCGAAACTCAGGCAGGCGAAAGGCTGCCAGCCCGCCCAGGCGTGGCCGTGATGGGCATGGCTCCGGAGGCGGCGCTTCCCCCAGCCAGGCCACGCCGGCGCCACCGGTCACTGCCAGCAACGAGGCCAGCCACAGCGTCAGTTGCCAGCCGCCGCCGAGGTCCAGCGCCGCCAGCAGGTGCGGCATCGCGGTGCCGAGCACCAGCATGCCGACCAGCCACGCCAGCGCCGCGCCGGTGCGCTCGGGGGCCCAGCCCACCATCAGCTTCATCCCCACCGGGTAGATGCCGGCCAGCGCCATGCCGGTGATCAGGCGCAGTGCCACTGCCGGGCCCAGCCCGCCGGCATGCACGAGAGCCGCATTGCTGGCGGCACCGATCACGCAGCACACGGCGAACACCCGACTGGCGTCGCGGCGGTCGGCAAGCCCGCTGAGCCCGATCCCCAGGGTGCCGAGCAGAAAGCCCACCTGCACCGCGCCGGTGAGCCAGGCCAGGTCATCGGCATCCAGCGCCCAGGCCAGACGCAGCTCGGCGAGTAGGGCGTTGGGCGTGAACCAGAGCGAGGTGCCGAACCACTCGGCGAGGGCGATCACCAGGATCGCCAACGGCGGCCGGCGTGACATCACCGCCGGCCGCTCGTGTCACGCCGGGCGTGCACTCACAGCCCCATGGCGGAGGAGGTCGAGCGGCGCGGGTCGGCGCCGCCGGTGAAGGTGCCGTCGGGTTCGATCAGGATCGACTGCGCGGCGCCCATCGCCTCCTGCTGGCTGAGGGTATGGCCCATCGCCTCGAGCAGCGTCTGAGTGTCGGGGCTGATGCCATCCTCGATGCGGATCTCGTCGGGCAGCCACTGATGGTGGATACGCGGCGCGCTCACCGCGCTCTGGATGTTCATGCCGTGATCGATCACGTTCATCACCACCTGCAGCGTCGTGGTGATGATGCGCGAGCCGCCGGGGCTGCCGGTGATCAGGAAGTTCTTGCCATCCTTCTTGACGATGGTCGGCGTCATCGACGACAGCATGCGCTTGCGCGGCTCGATCTTGTTGGCTTCGCCGCCGATCAGACCATAGGCGTTGGGCGCGCCCGGCTTGGCCGAGAAGTCATCCATTTCGTTGTTGAGCAGAAAGCCGGCGCCATCGACCACGATGCCCGAGCCGTAGCTGAAGTTGATGGTATAGGTGTTGGAGACCGCCAGGCCGCTGTCGTCGGCGATCGAGAAGTGCGTGGTCTCGTTGGACTCGTAGGGCAGCGGGTTGCCGGCGGCGATCTCGGCGCTCGGGGTGGCGTGGTCGAGGGGAATCTCGCCGCGCAGCTCGGCGGCATAGGCCGGCGAGGTCAGCCCGGCCAGCGGTACGTCGACGAAGTCGGGGTCGCCCAGGTATTCGGCGCGATCGGCGTAGGCGCGCTGCATCGCCTCGGCCATCAGGTGAATGGTGCGCGCCGAGTTGAAGCCCATGGCGTGGATGTCATAGCCCTCGAGGATGTTCAGCATCTGCACGATGTGCGCGCCGCCGGAGGAGGGCGGGCTCATGGCGTAGACATCGTAGCCGCGATAGTTGCCGTGCACGGGTTTGCGAATCGTGGGCTGATAGTCGGCCAGATCCTGGGCGGTCATCAGGCCGCCGTGGCGCTGCATCTCGGCGCTGATCAGGCGCGCCGTCTCGCCCTCGTAGAACTCGCGCGGGCCCTGAGCGGCGATGCGCTTGAGCGTGGCGGCGAGATCGGGCTGGCGGAACAGCTCGCCGGCCTGGTAGTTCGAACCGTCGGGCTTGTAGAAGACCTTGCGCGTGGCGTCCCACTGCTCGAGGCGATCCTTGGCCTGGGCCAGCCCTTCGGCGAAGCGCGGTGGCACCTCGAAGCCCTCTTCGGCCAGCTTGATTGCCGGGGCCAGCGCCTCGGCCAGGCTCAGGGTGCCGTACTTGTCCAGCGCCAGCGCCAGGCCGGCCACCGTGCCGGGTACGCCGGCAGCGTTGTGGGTGAAGCGCGAGAGCTTGGGCACCGCCTCGCCCTGATCGTTCTGGAACATGGTCGTGTAGGCTGCCGCGGGCGCCTTTTCGCGGTAGTCGATGGCGATCACCTCGTCGCGCTGCTCATCGGAGATCAGCATGAAGCCGCCACCGCCGATATTGCCCGAGCGCGGCTGGGTCACCGCCAGCGCAAAGCCGGCGGTGACCGCGGCATCCACCGCATTGCCGCCCTTGGCGAGCACGTCGTGGGCGATCTGCGAGGCCAGGTAGTGGCTGGTCGCGACCATGCCGTGCTCCCCCACCTGCGGATGAAAACGCTCGCCCTCGAGGATCGCCGAATCGGCCTGCGCCAGTGGCGCGATGCCCAGATAGAGCGTGGAGAGCGTGATCGACAGCCAGCACCGGGCGCGCGGGCGAAAGAGTGAGGACATGGCGTAGGCTCCTTGAACTGATCCCGTCATGGGTCTTTATCTGGGTTTTGGTCCTGTTTGGCGCGGGGCCCGGGACGCTAGGCGCCGGCGGCGTTCTCCCGCTACCCGCTGGCCGAGCATAGCCCGTGGGCGCACGATCGGCTAACCGCAGCGGCGCCGAGGGCTGCTAGAATGCAGGCATACTCGGACTTATGCCCACGCCCATCACTGCCAGGACGCTGCGTCATATGCGTGATTTCAAGATTGCCCCCTCGATTCTCTCCGCCAACTTCGCCTGCCTGGGGCAGGAGGTGGACGATGTGCTGGCCTCCGGCGCCGACATGATCCACTTCGATGTGATGGACAATCACTACGTGCCCAATCTGACCATCGGCCCCATGGTGTGCGAGGCATTGCGCAAGCACGGCGTCACCGCGCCGATCGACTGCCACCTGATGGTCAAGCCGGTGGATCAGCTGATCGGCGACTTCATCGACGCCGGGGCCAGCTACGTCACCTTCCACCCGGAAGCCTCAGAGCATATCGATCGTTCGCTGCAGCTGATCAAGAGCCGTGGCTGCAAGGCCGGGCTGGTATTCAACCCGGCCACGCCGCTCTCCTATCTCGATTACGTGATGGACAAGCTCGACATGATCCTGCTGATGAGCGTCAACCCCGGCTTCGGTGGCCAGTCGTTCATTCCTGCCGCGCTCGACAAGCTGCAAGAGGCACGGCGCCGGATCGACGCCAGCGGGCTGCCGATCCGGCTGGAGATCGATGGCGGGGTGTCGCCGCAGAACATCGCCGAGATCGCGCGTGCCGGCGCCGATACCTTCGTCTCCGGCTCGGCGATCTTCAAGGCGCGCAGCCTCGACGACCCGCATCGCTACGATGGCGTGATCGGCGAGATGCGTAGCGCCCTGGCGGCACTGGACTGAGGCGACGAAGGTGAGCGAATGCCCGGGCGACGACGCACCAGCGGTCGCCGCGCGCCCCTGGTATCTCTATCTGATTGAGACCGCCGCCGGGGCGCTCTATACCGGTATCACCACCGACGTCGCGCGGCGCTTCGCCGAGCACAGTCGCGGCAAGGGGGCACGCGCGTTGCGCGGGCGTGGGCCGCTGACGCTGCGTCATGTCGAGCAGGTGGGGAGCCAGAGCGAGGCGCTCAAGCGCGAGGCGGCGATCAAGCGCCTGGGCGCGGTCCAGAAACGGCGCTGGTTGGCACAGCGCGAGGGCGATTGTCATCGAACTGTCATTATCTCCGAGACGTCCAATCCGTAGACTGTAACTTTCTGTTAACGTCGGGTGGTCGAGAGCATGAAGGTCGTGGCGCTGCACAATTTGAAGGGCGGAGTGGGCAAGACCTCGGCGGCGGTCAATCTGGCCCGGGAGGCCAATCGCGACCGGGTGCCGGTGCTGTTGTGGGATCTCGACGCCCAGGGGGCCTCGACCTGGGTGCTGGGCGGCGAGAGCGGGCTGAGCAAGAAGGTATCCAAGCTGCTCGCCGGCAAGTCGCCGCTCGGCGAGCAGGTGCAGCACACCCCGTGGGAGCGCTTCGACCTGCTGCCGGCGGATATCCGCCTGCGCGAGCTGGACCGCCTGCTCGACGCCAGCGCCGAGGGTGACAAGCATCTCAAGCGGCTGATCGAGCCGTTCGGCGAGGAGTACGGGCTGATGATCCTCGACTGCCCGCCGGGACTATCGACGCTGGCGGAGCAGCTGATCCGTGCTGCCGACCGCATCCTGGTACCGACCATCCCCAGCCCGCTGTCGGTGCAGGCGTTCTCGCGCATGCTCGACCATCTCGATCTCAAGAAGCGCCAGCGCGAGCGGCTCTCGCCGTTCTTCAATCTGGTCGACCGGCGGCGCACCCTGCACCGCGACTGGCTCGATTCACCGCCGGCGGCACTCGGCCGGCCCATGCGCAGCTGGATCCCCTATGCTAGCGACGTCGAACGCATGAGTCTCGAATGCCAGCCATTGGCCGACCTGGCGCCGCGCAGCCGCGCGACCCTGGCCTACCGTCAGCTGTGGCAAGAACTCAAGGCCGAGCTCGACGCCTGAGGCGCAGTTTCGGGCGCCTTAGAGGCCATTTCCACCCCCTCTGATGATGGGCGCCGGGGGTAGGGCAAAGCGAGGGTCCTTTGCCAGGGATGGCAAAGGTAGCGCCCAGGGAGGGGTTCACAGCGCCCTCGCGACGCCCTGCCTCCGGATAAGCCCACATCGTCCAGCGGTTGTGAAAGGCGCTCTTAGACAGGACGCGGTACTGGGCGCCATAAATAGCCAGGGCGCGGTATCGGGCGCCATAGGTAGACAGGGCGCGGTATCGGGCGCCATAGGTAGACAGGGCGCGGTACTGGGCGCCATAAATAGCCACGGCATCGGGCGCCAGATCAAAAGCCCGCGCGCTCAGGCCTCGGCCAGCGCCTGCAGCACCCGCGCCACCGCCTCGGCGCCGGGGTCGGTCACCCCCTGCAGGGCGCTCTCCGGCAGATAGGCGGAGCGCCCGGCGCGGGCTTGCGCCATCGTCGCCGTGGCCTCGGCACCTTCCCGTGCACGTTCGGCCGCCCTGGCCAGATCGCCGCCTTCTCGCAGTGCCTCCACCGCCGGTATCAGCGCATCGAGCAGGGTGCGGTCGCCCTGTGCCGCGCCGCCGTAGCGCTGCATGCGCTCGATGCCCACTGCCAGCGCGGCGGCGAGATTGTCGCCCTCGGCCAGCTCGGCCCCCGCCGCGGTGAACAGGATCGACAGCAGCACGCCGCTGGAGCCGCCCATGTCACGGGCGAGGCAGGCACCGATGCCAGCGAACAGCGCCGCGGGTCGAGCGCTCTCCAACTGACCGGCATCGAGACGCCGGGCGACGGCCTCGGCTCCGCTGGCCAGGCTGGTACCGGCATCGCCGTCGCCGCTGCGGGCATCCAGGTCGTCGAGGGCCTGGCGCGACTCCGTCAGTACCGCGATCGCCGCGCGCACCAGGGTCTCCACCGTGGCGTCGCGCTCGACATGCTCGGGCACCGGCGTCTCGCTGACCTGGGGCGTGAAGCGGGCCGGCGCGCGCGGCGTGCGCAGCCCCGGCCAGGCGGGCGCGCCGGTCGGCGCGGCGAGAGCGCTGAAGAGATCGTCTTCGGCCGCCACCAGGGTGATCGAGAAGCCCTGCATGTCGAGCGAGGTCATCAGTGCCGCCGGCCCGATCACCCCGGAGAGCGCGAGTCCGCGGCGGTTGACCAGCAGGCTGGCGGCGAGCACCTGCATCTCCTGTTCGGCGGCGCCGCCCAGATTGTTGAGCAGGGCCACGTAGGGCGCTGCGTAGCCGCGCGCGGCGAGGGTCTCGGTGAGCGGTGCCAACAGGGTCTCCACCGCCTCGCTGGCGCTCTCCGGATCGACCCGGCGCACGCCGCTCTCGTTGTGGATGCCCAGGCCCAGCTCGGGGGCGCAGGGGGCTTTCGCCTCGCCCGGGCGGGCGGCGTGGGAGAGCGCCAGCCCCAGCGAGGCGATCCGCGGCAGGGCGGCCTCGACGCACTCGCTCAAGCTCTCCAGCGGTATCTGCTGCGCCGCCAGCCAGCCGGCCAGCTTGTGCACGATCAGCGTGCCGGCGATGCCGCGCGGCTGGGGGGAGTCGGGCAGGGCGATATCGTCGCCTACGATCACCATCGACACCGCCAGGCCCTCCTGGCGCGCCTGCTCGGCGGCGAGGCCGAAATTGAGCCGGTCGCCGGTGTAGTTCTTGACGATCAGCAGACAGCCGGCGGCGCCGCACACCTCGCGAATCGCGGCGAGCACCGCATCCACGCTGGGCGAGGCGAACAGCCCGCCGACCACTGCGCCGGTCAGCATGCCCTCGCCGATGAAGCCGGCGTGGGCCGGCTCGTGGCCGCCGCCACCGCCGGAGAGCAGGGCGACCTGGTCACGCCCGTGGTGCTCGCGATCCCAGTCGGCGCGGACCAGAATACGCAGATGCTGGCTGGGTTCGGCGATGCGCACGTCCGTCAGTGCACTGACGCCGGCGAGGACGTCATCGATCAGGGTGTCGGCGGCGTTGTAGAAATGCTGCATGAGGCACTCCGGCGGTGGCTGGCCCGGGGGCGATGGCCGAGATGGAAATCGCGATGGCGTGGTGGCGGGATAGCCCGCTCAGACCCCGAGGTTAGCCCAGAAGGCCATGCGCTTCGAGCATCCGCCGTCCAATAGGCATGCGCCGGGGTGACTTCGATGGCGAGGCCGAAACCTGTATGCTTAGCCAGTTCGCTCGCTATTCTTCACTCGCCACTGGTCACCCTCATTACGCGATACTTCTCTATGGCGTTGCCCACGCTCGACGACCCGTTCTACTACCTGGCCAATTTCCACACCGTGCTCGACTGGCTCGGGTCGCGTTACGCTGATCTGCTGTCGGCCGAGGAGCGCGACTTCATCGCCGCCTTCGAAGCGCTGCCGCGCGCATCGCGGGCGCTGCTGGTGCGTATGGTGATGCGCAAGGGCGTCGACTTTCGTGCCAGCCGGCTGCGCTACGCCGAGATCGGCGATACCCGGGCGGCGGCGGCACCGCTGATCGCCGCCGGCTGGATCGAGACCGATGCCGAGCTGGAGCTGGCGGCACTCTTTGCCTTGACGACCAAGAGCGAGCTTGCCACCGACCTGGCGCCGTGGCTGGCCGAGCTGGGGCTTTCGCGCAGCGCGGGCAAGGCCGTCTGGTGCACGGCGCTGGCGGCCGAGTCGCCGCCGCCGCGAGCGCTGCCGGCGTGGTTGCCGAGCCTCGACGACACGCACTATCGCCTGACCGTCGACGCCCTCGGCGAGCGTTTCCGGCTGATGTTCTTCGGTAACCTGCGCCAGCAGTGGTCGGAGTTCGTGCTCGCCGATCTGGGGGTCTACCGCTTCGAGTCCGTCCCCCTGGCGGCAGCGTCGCGGGCCTTCTCTCGGCGCGACGAGCTGGAGGCCTATCATCATCTGCATCGCTGCCGCGAGCGCTTCGACGCCGACGAGCCGCTGGCTGACCTGCTCGCCGAGATCCCGCGTGAGCCCTTCGACAACCCCTGGCTGGAGCGGCGCCGTGGCCGGCTGCTCTACAAGCTCGCCTATCGCAGCGAGCGCCAGGGCGAGCTGCGCCAGGCGCTGGCGCTCTACCATGACAGCGCCGCGCCGGAAGCGCGCCTGCGCCGCATTCGGGTGCTCGAACGCCTGGCACGCTTCGACGAGGCCTGGGCGCTGGCCCGGTGCGCCGGGAACGCCCCGGTGAGTGCCGCCGAGTCCCAGGCGCTAGGGCGCATCGTGCCGCGTCTGCGGCGCAAGCTGGGGCTGCCGCGGGGCGACGCCGTGGCGCCGGCCGAGCCCGAGCGCATCACGCTGACGCTGCCGCGCAGCGGCTGGGTCGAGGGCGCGGTGGCGGCACACCTGAGTCGTGACCAGGCGCCGGTGATCTATGTCGAGAACACTCTGATCAACGCGCTCTTCGGGCTGCTCTGCTGGGAGGCGATCTTCGCGCCGCTGCCGGGGGCCTTCTTCCACCCGTTCCACAGCGGGCCGGCGGATCTCTTCGACAAGGATTTCCACGTCCGGCGCCAGGCGCTGTTCACGGCCTGCCTGGCGGCGCTGGAGCGTGGCGACTATGGCGACATCGTGCGCCAGCGTTTTCGCGACAAGTACGGCATTCAGTCGCCGTTCGTCGCCTGGGGCGCGCTCGACGAGCGCACCCTGACGCTGGCGCTGACGTGCATCCCCGCGCGTCACCTGCGGCTGTGGTTCGAGCGTCTGCTCGGCGACATTCGTGCCAATCGTGCCGGTATGCCGGATCTGATCCAGTTCTGGCCGGACGAGGCGCGCTACCGCATGATCGAGGTGAAGGGACCCGGGGATCGCCTGCAGGACAACCAGAAGCGCTGGCTCGCCTTCTGCGCCGAGCATGCCATGCCGGTCAGCGTCTGCTACGTCAGTTGGGGCGAGGGCGGAGATGAGCGGGAGCGCCAGGACGCGCAGGGCGACGAGGGGCAACCGCAGAGAGCGGTGATAGAGGATGCCGGAGCGCCGCCGAATAGCGCGGCGGGCGGGAACCCGGCGTGAGCTACCGGATCGCGGTGCGCGCACTGTGCGAGTTCTCGGCCAAGGCGGGCGATCTCGATCTGCGCTTCACGCCATCGCCCTCGGCCCAGGAGGGCATCGCCGGCCACCGGGTGGTGAGCGAACGCCGCGGCGAGCGCTACGAGCGCGAAGTAGCGCTCGCCGGGCACTATGCGCATCTGGAGGTGCGCGGGCGCGCCGACGGCTATGACCCCGACGCCAACCGGCTCGAAGAGATCAAGACCCACCGCGGCGATCTGGCGCGCCAGCCGGCCAACCAGCGCGCCCTGCACTGGGCCCAGGCGCAGGTCTACGGCCATCTGCTGTGTCTGGCACGGGGGCTCGAGCAGCTCACCGTGACCCTGGTCTATTTCGATATCGCCAGCCAGCGCGAGACGCCGCTCAGCCAGCAATGCAGCGCGTGCGAGCTGCGCGAGGTGTTCGAGACCCACTGTCAGCGCTTTCTGGCCTGGGCCCAGCAGGAGCTGGCGCATCGGCGGCGGCGAGACGCGGCGCTGGTGGCGCTGAACTTCCCGTTCGCCGACTTCCGCGCCGGCCAGCGCGAGCTGGCGGAGGCGGTCTACAAGGCCACTCATACCCGGCGCTGGCTGCTGCTGCAGGCGCCCACCGGCATCGGCAAGACGCTGGGGACGCTGTTCCCGATGCTCAAGGCGATGCCCGGCGAGCCCCTCGACCGGGTGTTCTTTCTCACCGCGCGCAATACCGGCCAGCAGCTGGCGCTGGAAGCCCTCGAGCAGCTCGGCGCGCGCCCGCTTGCCGCATTCGCCGCTGACACCCATGCGTTGGCTCAGGTCCCCGCCGAACCGGTCTCGGGTGAGGCGACACCGGTGCTGCCTCTGCGGGTGCTCACGCTGACCGCGCGGGAAAAAGCCTGCGAGCATCTCGACAAGGCGTGCCACGGTGAGGCGTGTCCGCTCGCCGCGGGCTTCTACGATCGCCTGCCGGCGGCACGCTCGGCGGCCGCCGAGCGCGGCTGGCTCGACCGCGCCGGTCTGCGCACGGTGGCCCTCGAGCATCAGGTCTGCCCCTACTACCTGGGCCAGGAGATGTCGCGCTGGGCCGATGTGGTGGTCGCCGACGTCAATTACTACTTCGATCTGCACGCCCAGCTCTACGCGCTGACCCTGCAGCAGCAGTGGCAGGTGGGCATTCTGGTGGACGAAGCGCACAACCTGGTCGAGCGCGGTCGCGGCATGTATACCGCGACGCTCGATCACGCCGCCTTCCGGCGCCTGGTGCCGCAGCTGCCGGCGCCGCTGAAGCGCCCGCTGGCGCGGGTCGCCTCGGCCTGGCAGGATCTGGCGGAGCAGTTGGACGATGCCCACGGCGAGCGCGATTATCGCGTGCTCGAGCAGCTGCCGGGCAAGCTGATCGCGGCGCTGCAGCAGGCGGTGTCGCGGATCGTCGAGTATCAGAGCGAGCAGCCGATCGCGCTGGACGGCGAGCTGCAGCGCTTCTCCTTCGAGGCCCAGCATCTGTGCCGGGTGGCCGAGACGTTCGCTAGCCACTCGCTGTGCGACCTGACCCGGCAGCCGGCGCGCGGACGCCAGCGCCGCGCCGGGGCGACGCTGACCCTGCGCAACGTGGTGCCGGCGCCGTTTCTGGCCGCGCGCTTCGCCGCCGCCCATGGCGGCACGCTGTTCTCCGCTACGCTCTCGCCCCAGGGCTATTTTCGCGATCTGCTCGGGGTGCCCGACAGCGCACCCTGGCTGGCGCTGGGTTCGCCGTTCGCTGCCGGCCAGCTCGAGGTCAGCATCGCCATCCGGCTATCGACCCGCTACGCCCATCGTGAGGCGTCGCTCGATCCGCTGGTGGCGCGTATCGCCGCGCGTTTCCATCAGCGGCGCGGCAACTATCTCGCCTTCTTCTCGAGCTTCGCCTATCTGGAGCAGGTCGCCGAGCGCCTGGCCGAGCGTCACCCGGAGGTGGTGCAGTGGCGCCAGGCGGCGCGCATGGACGATGCCGCCCGGGCCAGCTTTCTGGCGCGTTTCGAAAGCGGCGGGGCAGGGGTGGGGTTCGCCGTGCTGGGCGGAATCTTCGGCGAAGGCATAGATCTGCCCGGCGAACGGCTGATCGGGGCCTTCGTCGCGACGCTGGGGTTGCCCCAGGTCAATCCGGTCAACGAGCAGATGCGCGAACGGCTGCAGGCGCTGCTCGGCAACGGCTACGACTACGCCTACTTCTATCCCGGCATGCAGAAGGTGGTGCAGGCCGCCGGGCGGGTGATCCGCACCGCCAGCGACCGGGGCGTCATCGAGCTGCTCGACGACCGTTTCGCCCAGCCGCGGGCGCGTGCACTGCTGCCGGCCTGGTGGCCCGAGCCCCGGCTCGACTGAGCGCGCGCGGGGCACGGCCGCCACCCTCTCAGTGCAGCTTCATCTTGGGCCGCAGGTAGCGGTTGAGCCCATCCACCACCACCGTCATGCCGGTCTTGAACAGGCCGTGGATCGCCATCTGGTGCATGCGGTAGAGCGAGGCGTAGAACAGCTTCGCCAGCCGGCCCTCGATGAACAGGCTGCGCGCCGAGGTGCCGCGCATCAGACTGCCGACCGCTTCGAAGTGGGCCAGCGAGATCAGCGAGCCGCGATCGTGGTAGACGAACGGTTTGAGCGGCTTGCCGGCCATCGCCGCGCGCAGGTTGTGATAGCAGTGGGTCGCCTGCTGATGAGCCGCCTGGGCCCTCGGCGGCACCCGCTTGTCGTCGGCCTGGGGGCAGGCGGCGCAGTCGCCGAAGGCGAAGATGCGCTCGTCGTCGAGACTCTGCAGCGTCTGGTGCACCTTGAGCTGGTGATTGCGCTCGGTGGCGAGGCCCAGCTCGGAGAGGAAGGCCGGGGCGCGGATACCCGCGGCCCACACGCTCAGGTCGGTCGCCAGCGGTTCGCCATCGGCGGTGATGAAGCCGTGCTCGTTGGCCTCGGTGACCCGGGTGTCGACGTGGATCTTCACCCCCAGGCGCTCGAGTTCGCCGTGCACCGCGCGGCTGATGCGCTCGGGCAGCGCCGGCAGCACCCGCGGTGCGGCCTCGATCAGGTGCACCTCGAGCTTGCCGCTGTCGAGGGCGGTGAAGCCGTAGCTGTGAAGCATCTTCGAGGCGCCGAACAGCTCCGCCGCGAGTTCGACCCCGGTGGCCCCGGCGCCGACCAGACCGACGGTCAGCTTGGGATGGGTGCGTCGCTCCGGATCGCTGTAGCGCAGGAAGGTGTTGAGCATGTGGCGGCGGAAGTTCTCCGCCTGCTGCGGGCTGTCGATGAAGTGGCAATGCTCGGCCACGCCGGGGGTGCCGAAGTCGTTGGAGACGCTGCCCACCGCCAGCACCAGGTAGTCGTAGGTGAGCTTGCGTGCCGGCAGCACCACGACGTCGTCGGCATCATGAATCGGTTCGAGGGTGATGGTGCGGGCGTCGCGGTCGATGCCGCTCAGGGTGCCGCGCTGAAAGCGGTAGCCGTTGTGCTTCGAGTGGCCCTGATAGGAGACCTCGTCGAGACCCGAGTCGAGGGTGCCGGTGGCGACCTCGTGCAGCAGCGGTTTCCAGATATGGGTGGGGTTGCGGTCGACGAGCACGATGTCGGCGCGCTGGCGTTTGCCCAGCTTGCGGCCCAGACGGGTCGCGAGCTCCAGGCCGCCGGCACCGCCACCGACCACCACGATACGCGGTGTGGTCATGACAGAAGACTCCTTGCGGATACGATGAAAACGAAGGGAAAAAGCTCTGCGCTGGCGTCGAGCGACCTCGCTGCCGGGCGGCCGGGGCCGAGACGGTGTGCGAGCGCGGGGTGAAGCAGGATGACGCGATCCGTGATGGATGAGATGACGCGAAGGGTTGCAGCAGGGATCACAGTCACGAAAAGGCCGGTCGACTCGACGAAAGTATAGCCGGTAGGATACGCCCATCGCTGCCGCTTGGCACCCGCGAAAGGTGCTCCGGCATTGCCACTGGAGACTGCGCACGATGCTGCCCTTGCTCGACGATATCCGCCTCATCGCCTTCGATCTCGACGGTACCCTGATCGACTCCGTGCCCGATCTCGCCGCGGCGGTGGACGCGATGCTGGAAGACATGGCGTGCCCACCCGCGGGCGAGGCAAAGGTGCGCGACTGGGTCGGCAACGGTTCGCACTTGCTGGTGGCGCGGGCGCTGGCCGACGCCCGCGGCGGTGAACCTGACGCGCAGACGCTTGCGCGCGCCCACACGTGCTTCCTCGCGCACTATCGCGCCGCGCCCTGCGCGCGCACCCGGGTCTTCCCCGGCGTGCGCGAGGCGCTGGCAGGGCTCTCCGCCCGCGGCCTGGTGCTGGCGCTGATCACCAACAAGCCGGCGGCCTTCATCGACCCGATCCTCGAGGCGCTGGCGCTGCGCGACTATTTCCAGCTCACCCTGGGCGGCGACTCGCTGTCCGAGAAGAAGCCGCACCCGGCGCCGCTGTTGCATCTGGCCGCGCACTTCGACATCGCCCCGCAGCACTGCCTGATGGTCGGCGACTCGCGTCACGACATCGAAGCGGGCAAGCGCGCCGGCTTTCGTACCCT
Source organism: Salinicola sp. DM10 (assembly GCF_017306975.2). Classification (NCBI taxonomy): domain Bacteria; kingdom Pseudomonadati; phylum Pseudomonadota; class Gammaproteobacteria; order Oceanospirillales; family Halomonadaceae; genus Salinicola; species Salinicola sp. DM10. The sequence goes on along the minus strand of NZ_JAFLEN020000008.1, from coordinate 31,399 downwards.
GGCGGTACCCTACGGCTACAACCACGGCGAGCCGGTGGCGACGAGCGCCCCCGACGGTCTGGTTGAATCGCTTCAGGAACTCGTTTAGGGTTTTTGGACCGGCGCCGCGCCCTGGCTGGCGCCGGCTGCGAGCCGTCATTTCACGCCCCTTTTCTCTGGACCGAGCCCCACATGCAACCGGATAGCCGACGCCCCGTGTGTTCCAGCGCCCTGATGCGCCACGTCAAGCGTTGGCGATGGTGACCGTCAGCCCGATTGCCTTATCTGCCTGTCGCTGATTTTCACTGTTGGAGCCCGGTCTCATGACGATGACCCCTGAGCGTTTTGCCGAGCTGGCGCAAGCCGGCTACAACCGTATTCCTGTGACCCGCGACGTGCTCGCCGATCTGGATACGCCGTTGTCGACCTATCTCAAGCTGGCCGATGCCCCCTGGACCTTCCTGCTCGAATCAGTACAGGGCGGCGAGAAGTGGGGGCGCTACTCGATCATCGGCCTGCCCAGCCGCGAGCGCATCGAGGTGCGTGGTTTCACCGTGCGCCATTTGATCGACGGCGAGCAGCACGGGGTCGCCGAGGTGGCCGACCCGCTGGCCTGGATCGAGCAGTTCCAGGCGCGTTTCAAGGTGCCGCACCTGGATGATCAGCCGCGCTTCGACGGCGGCCTGGTGGGCTACTTCGGTTACGACACCATCCGCTACATCGAGCCGCGGCTGCGCAGCGAGCGCGCCGCCGAGAAGCCCGACCCGATCGGGGTGCCGGACATTCTGCTGATGGTGTGCGACGACCTGGTGGTGTTCGACAATCTCTCTGGCCGGCTGCAGCTGTGGACCCACGCCGACCCGCAGGAGACGGATGCGCTGGCCTCGGCCTGGGAGCGGCTCGAGGCGCTCGAACTCAAGCTGCGCAGCGCAACCTTCAACACCCTGAGCCCGGGCACCGGGCGCAACGACGTGGCCGAACAGGACTTCCACGCCAGCTTCAGCGAGCAGGGCTACAAGGAGGCGGTGGCACGCATCAAGGAGTACGTGCTGGCCGGCGATCTGATGCAGTGCGTCCCCTCCCAGCGCATGTCGATCCCGTATCAGGCGCCGCCGCTGGATCTCTACCGCGCCCTGCGCAGCCTCAACCCGTCGCCCTACATGTTCTTCCTCAACCTGGACGACCACCACGTGATCGGTGCCTCGCCGGAGATCCTGACCCGGCTGGAGGGCGACGAAGTCACGGTGCGGCCGATCGCCGGCACCCGCCCACGCGGCGCCACGCCGGCCGAGGACAAGGCGCTGGAGGAGGAACTGCTGGCCGATCCCAAGGAGATCGCCGAGCATCTGATGCTGATCGACCTGGGGCGCAACGACATCGGTCGCATCAGCCAGACCGGGACGGTGGAGGTGACCGATCGCATGGCGATCGAGCGCTATTCCCACGTCATGCACATCGTCTCCAACGTCACCGGCAAGCTGCGCGGCGGCATGTCGGCGATGGATGTGCTGCGCGCCACCTTCCCTGCGGGGACGCTCTCCGGGGCCCCCAAGATTCGCGCGCTGGAGGTGATCGACGAGCTCGAACCGGTCAAGCGCGGTATCTACTCCGGCGCGGTGGGCTATCTCTCCTGGCACGGCAACATGGACATGGCGATCGCCATCCGCACCGCCGTGCTCAAGGATGGCGAGCTGCACGTGCAGGCGGGCGGGGGCATCGTCGCCGACTCCGACCCCGACGACGAGTGGCAGGAAACGCTCAACAAACGCCGCGCGCTGTTCCGCGCGGTGGCGATGGCGGAAAAGGGGCTCGACAACCTCGACTGACCCCATCGGCGACTGACCCCGTCGGCGACTGACTCCGTCGGCTGTCATCCTGGTGTCATGCTTGTCGCTTTCCATCGAGAGGCATGACCCGTGCCGATTCCGCTTCCCCCAATGATGCCCGATCCGCTGTCGCCGCCGCGCGGCAGTGGCCCCTGCCACCACGGCGTCACATCATGACACGCGCCTGGCGCTGGTGGCGGTTGGCCCTGGTAGCGGGGCTCGGCGTCACGCTGTGTGTGCTGTTCGCGGCATACGGCGGCGTGCCCCGCAGTTGGCTCGAAGAGCTCCAGCTGCTGCCGTTCACCCTCGCCATGATCGTGCTGCCGGCGCTGGGCATCCCCATGACTCCCTTCTTCATCATCGCCGGGCTGCGCTTCGGCGTGGCCGGCGGTCTCGCCGTGGCCACACTGGCGACGCTGTGCAATCTGCTGCTCTGCTATGCCATCGCCCATAGTCGCTTGCGCCCGCGTCTGCGTCAGCTGCTCCAGCGTCGTTTTCCGGCGCTGGCGGCGCTCGACGTGGATCGCCGCAGCGCCTGGCGAGTGACCTTCCTGATCAAGCTGGTGCCGGGTGTGCCGATGTTCATCAAGCACTACGCCCTCGGGGTGGCCGGCGTGCCGCGCTCGATCTATCTCACGGTGGCACTGCTGACCACGGGCCCTTATGGGGTGGCCTTCGTGGTCCTGGGAGAGTCCGCCCTGAGCGGGGATCTGGGGCAGGCGCTGGGCGCGCTGGTGGCATTGGCGCTGATTGCGGTGTCGCTGTTGGCCTGGCGTCAGGCGCGCCGGCGTCGCCTGGCACAGCGGGCAATCAAGGACGACGCAGGGCGAGTGAAGGGCGGATAGATAGCGAATAGATGAGGCAGCGAGACGACGCCTGGCAGGCTCGCCGCGCCGCCGGCATCGCCGCCCGCGTCAGGGCCGGCGGCGATGGGGGAGCGCATTGCGTTGGCTCGGTCGGCCTGATTCAGTCGACCTGGCCCAGCAGCAGGAACTCGATCAGCGCCTTCTGCGCGTGGAGGCGATTGCCGGCCTCCTGCCACACCACCGCGCGCGGGTCGTCGAGCAGGGTAGTGCTGATCTCTTCGCCGCGATGCGCCGGCAGGCAGTGCAGGAAGATGGCGTCGGCGGCGGCCTGGTCGAGCAGCGCTTCGGTGACCTGGAAGCCGGCGAAGTCGCGTTCACGCTTGGCCTGCTCCTCCTCCTGACCCATCGAGGCCCATACGTCGGTGGTCACCAGATCGGCACCGCGCACGGCCGTCGCGGGGTCGCGTACGATCAGCGCGTGGTCACCGGCGGCGTCGAGAATGTCCTGGCGCGGCTCGTAGCCCTGCGGACAGCAGATGCGCAGCTGGAAGTCGAACTGCCGGGCGGCGTTGATCCAGGAGTGGCACATGTTGTTGCCATCGCCGATCCAGACGGCGGTCTTGCCCGTGACCGCGCCGCGGCACTCGGTCCAGGTCATGACGTCGGCGAGCAGCTGGCACGGGTGGTAGTCATCGGTGAGGGCGTTGATCACCGGCACCGTGCTGCTGGCGGCGAACGTCTCGAGACCGTCGTGGGAGAAGGTACGGATCATCACCGCATCGACCATCTCCGAGAGCACCCGGGCGGTGTCGCCGATCGGCTCGCCGCGGCCGAGCTGGGTATCGCGCGGGGACAGGAACAGCGCATGCCCGCCGAACTGAGCCATCGCAGTCTCGAACGAGACCCGGGTACGGGTCGAGGACTTCTCGAAGATCATCGCCAGGGTACGATTGCTGAAAGGGGTGTAGGTCGGCCCCTGGGTCTTCAGTTCGTGCTTGATCTTGATCGCGCGCTGAATCAGATAGGCGAGCTCGTCGCGGGAGAGATCCAGCAGGGTCAGAAAGTGGCGTGCGCTCATGGGCAGTTCCCGGTCGTTTTGGCCTAATTCTGCGGCAGCGCCCCTCGCGCCGCGCGGCAAACTCAAATATCGGCCGCCGAGTGGCGGCGGCCGGTTCGCTGCAGGGCAGCCTCGACATCACGCGGTCTAGGCCGCGTGGGGAGGGCCTGCAAAGAAAAAAAGCGCCGCGAGCGAAAAGCCGTCGGAACGGTTCGCTGAACGGCGCCGTCACCGGCTTGGCTGCATGCCGGTTCGTGCGAGAGTCGTTCATCCTAACCAGCCCCCCGCAGCCGTGCAATGGCCCGCAGTGGCGACGGCTGGCCAGAGTAGGTTGGCGATCGCCGGGGCAGGGGTGTTTTCGTGCCACGTCATCAGTAGAATGAGCGTCACGGTCAAACTTCATGCAGCCACGCGACGGGCGCCGTGATCGCGCTCGTCCCGTCAAAGGACGTCCCATGAGCGATACCCTCGATACCATCAAGCAGCAGATCGGCGACAACGCGATCCTGCTCTACATGAAAGGCACTCCGCAGCTGCCGCAGTGCGGCTTCTCCGCCCAGGCGGTGCAGGCGCTGATGGCCTGCGGCGAGCGTTTCGCCTTCGTCAACATCCTGGACAACCCGGACATCCGCGCCGAGCTGCCCAAATACGCCAGCTGGCCGACCTTTCCGCAGCTGTGGATCAACGGCGAGCTGGTCGGCGGCTGCGACATCATCGTCGAGATGTACCAGAGCGGTGAGCTCGAGCCGATGGTCAAGGAAGCGGCGGCGAAGTCGGCGGAAGCTTCCAGCGACAGCTGAGCAGACGTTTCCTTTATCGCGGCCACCGGCCGCGAGGCCAGGTACAAACGCCAACGCCGCCCCGAATTCGGGGCGGCGTTGGCGTTTTTAGAGAGGCGTTTTCAGCGGGTCTTGTGCAGACGGGTGCACTCGATGCAGGGCTCAAATATCCTCGAAGCCCTGCTCGCGCATCGCCAGGTGCCAGCCGCCGAGATCCTTGAAGCGGTTGACGATGGCGCAGAACAGCGCGGCGGTGCGTTCGGTGTCGTAGCTGGCCGAGTGCGCCTCGGCGTTGTCGAAATCGATACCGGCGGCCTGACAGGCGCGGGCAAGTACGGTCTGGCCGTAGGCCAGCGCCGACAGGGTGGCGGTATCGAAGCTCGAGAAGGGGTGAAACGGGTTGCGCTTGATGCCGCAGCGCTGGATCGCGGCGTTCAAGAAGCCGTGATCGAAGGCGGCGTTGTGCCCGACCAGAATCGCCCGCGTGCAGCCGTGGGACTTGATCGTCTTGCGGATCGGCTTGAACAGACCGTCCAGCGCCTCTTTCTCGCTCACCGCGATCTGCTGGCGGAAGGGGCTATCGAGATCGATGCCGGTGAAGTCCAGCGCCGACTGTTCGACATTGGCCCCCGCGAACGGCACCACATGGAAGGAGAGCGTCTCCAGTGGCAGCAGGTTGCCCTGTTCGTCCATCGTCAGCGGCACTGCCGCGACCTCGAGCAGGGCATCGGTGGCGGCGTTGAAGCCGCCGGTCTCGATATCGACCACCACCGGGAGATATCCACGAAAACGCTGCGCCATCAGCTCTCTCGTGCTGGCGTCCGACATGCAAGTACTCCCGTTGCCTGGGGTGGCGGCGATGGCACCGCCCGAATCGAAGCAGCGCCGCGTGGCACGTCCTAGCGAGACGGCCGTCGTGGCGCCTGTGTTGAATGGCGAAAAGTCTAGCAGTTTCGGGCCTCGGCGTCCTGCCGCTCGGTATTCGTGCGGGGGCGAGGGCGTTATAATCCGGGATCGATTCGCGCGCACAGCCGCCCGTGCCGCCCGCCGCCGGCGGCTGTGCCACCATCAGCCACGCTCGACGCCAGCCGTTCGAGCGCTCTTGGCCTTCGTGCCTCGAGACGTCACACCCAAGGAGTTGCCGCATGTCCGATATCAAGAAGGTCGTCCTCGCCTATTCTGGCGGCCTTGATACTTCCGTGATCGTGAAGTGGCTGCAGGAGACCTATGCCTGTGAAGTGGTCACCTTCACCGCCGATATCGGCCAGGGCGAAGAGGTCGAGCCCGCGCGCGCCAAGGCACAGGCGCTCGGGGTCAAGGAGATCTACATCGAGGACCTGCGCGAGGAGTTCGTGCGCGACTATGTCTACCCGATGTTCCGCGCCAACACCATCTACGAAGGCGAGTACCTGCTGGGCACCTCCATCGCGCGCCCGCTGATCGCCAAGCGCCTGATCGAGATCGCCAACGAGACCGGCGCCGACGCCATCTCCCACGGTGCCACCGGCAAGGGCAACGACCAGGTGCGCTTCGAGCTGGGCGCCTACGCGCTCAAGCCGGGGGTCAAGGTGATCGCGCCGTGGCGCGAGTGGGATCTGACTTCGCGCGAGAAGCTGATGAACTACTGCGAAGAGCACCAGATTCCGGTGGACTTCTCCAAGAGCAAGAAGAAGTCACCCTACTCGATGGATGCCAACCTGCTGCACATCTCCTACGAGGGCGGCATTCTCGAGGATCCGTGGGCCGAGGCCGAAGAGGACATGTGGCGCTGGAGCGTCTCGCCCGAGGCGGCGCCGGACACCCCGACCTATCTCGAACTCACCTTCGAGAAGGGTGACGTGGTGGCGATCGACGGCGAGCGTCTGAAGCCGCACGAAGTCCTGGCCAAGCTCAACAAGCTGGGTGGCGACAACGGCGTCGGGCGCCTCGATATCGTCGAGAATCGCTATGTCGGCATGAAATCGCGTGGCTGCTACGAGACCCCGGGAGGCACCATTCTGCTGCGTGCCCACCGCGCCATCGAGTCGATCACCCTGGACCGCGAAGCGGCCCATCTGAAAGACGAGCTGATGCCGAAGTATGCCAAGACCATCTACAACGGCTACTGGTGGAGCCCGGAGCGTCGCATGCTGCAGGCGGCGATCGACGAGACCCAGGAATTCGTCAACGGCACGGTGCGGGTCAAGCTCTACAAGGGCAGCGCCACGGTGGTGGGGCGCAAGTCCGAGCAGTCGCTGTTCGACGAGTCGATCGCGACCTTCGAGGACGACGCCGGTGCCTACGACCAGAAGGATGCCGAGGGCTTCATCAAGCTCAACGCCCTGCGCCTGCGCATCGCCGCCGGCAAGGGCCGTTCCGCCAGCTGAGGCCGAAACCGGCGCGGTGCCGCGCCGGTCATCGCACGAGGGGAGTGAACCATGCTCAAGAAACTGTTCTCCGGCCTGCTGGGTGGCGGGCAAGCGGATGCGGCCAAGCCGCAGAAGGAGCGCGAGGCGATCGAGTACAAGGGGTTTCTGATCGTGCCGGCACCGCAGGCGGCCAACGGTCAGTACCGGGTCAGCGGCTGGATTCGCAAGCCCGGCGACGATGGCCAGATGCGCGAGCGGCGCTTCGAGCGCTCCGACGTGGTGCCCGGCGAGGATGCCTGCGTGGCGCTGACGGTGAGCAAGAGCCAGCGCTATATCGATGATATCGGTGAGGCGATGTTCGAGCAGGCGCACTGAGCCCGGCCATTCCCCTGGTCAGACGATGACGGCGCCCCTGGGCGCCGTCGTCTTTTGTGCCCTTCTGTTTTTTGTACCGCCCTCGTTTGTGCTGCGCGTTTCTCCCGCGTCCGCAGATGCTGCTGACTGGAAAAAGCCCTTGCTCGAGACAGCTCTACTCGAGACAGCTCTACTCGAAATAGCGCTACTCGAGATAGCCCATGCGACATAGCCCATGTGAGCATGCGACATAGCCCGTGTGAGATAGCCCCATGAAAGCGCTACTGCTGTCCGCCTACGCCGCGGTGAGCCATCGGGTCTGGGCCGAAGGCCTGGTGGCTGCCTTCCCCGAGATCGCCTGGACGCGCCTGGAACTGCCGCCGCGCCACTTCGCCTGGTCGATCCGCGCCAACCCACTGATCTGGCAGGTCAGCCAGGAGGCGGCGCTGGCGCAGAACTACGACCTGGTGGTGGCAACCTCGATGGTGGATCTGGCCACCCTGGTCGGGCTCTGCCCGGCGCTGGGTCGGGCGCACAAGGTGGTCTACTTCCACGAGAACCAGTTCGCCTTCCCCGCCTCTGCTCAGCAGACCCCGCGCCCCGAACCGATGATGGTCAATCTCTACGCCGCTATGGCGGCGGATAGCGTGGTGTTCAACAGCCGCTACAACCGCGACAGCTTCTGCGACGGCGTGCGTGACTTTCTCGGCCGCATGCCGGGCCGGCCGCGTCCTCAGGTCTGGCTCGAGCGCCTGGCCGAGCGCGCCCGGGTACTGCTGGTGCCGCTGCCCGAGTCGCCGCCGCGTCAGGCCAACGGCGGCCACCGGATCGTATGGAACCACCGCTGGGAGTATGACAAGAATCCGGAGGCGTTCTTCGCCGCCCTGGCGCAGCTGATCGAAGAGGAGGTGGCGTTCGAGGTCGCCGTCATGGGCCAGCAGTTCCGCGCCCGCCCGGCGATCTTCGATCAGGCCCGCGCCTGGCTGGGCGAGCGCGTGGTTTGCTGGGGCGAGCAGCCCGGTGAGGTCTATCATCAGATGCTCGACTCGGGCGCCATCGTGGTCTCCACCACCGATCACGAGTTCCAGGGGTTGGCGATCATGGAGGCGGTGACCCGGGGCTGTGTGCCGCTGGTGCCCGACCGGCTCTGCTTCCCTGACTACTACGACGACGTCTACCGTTATCGCGGTGGCGCCGAGGCGCTGGCCGCGCGCCTGGGGCAGTGGCTGCGTCATCCCGAGCAGCGCCCGGCGCTACCCGACGCCCACGCCTGGCAGTGGCCACGCTGGCGCGACGCCTACGCCGCCGTGCTGGGCCTTGATTAGCGCGCTCGAACGACGGCGCTCGGGGCTGGCGGCGACACCGATAACCCCCTATCGTTAAGCCAAGTTCGATCTCTATCCAAGGATGCTCCGTTCATGATCGTCGTCCATCATCTGGAAAATTCCCGCTCCCAGCGGATCGTCTGGCTGCTCGAGGAGCTGGGGCTCGATTACGAGATCGAGATCTACCGCCGTGACCCCAAGACCATGCTGGCGCCCGAGGCGCTGAAGCGGGTCCACCCGCTGGGCAAGTCGCCGGTGATTACCGATGGTGAGCACACCGTGGCCGAGTCAGGGGCGATCATCGAGTATCTGATTGCCCGTCATGACGGTGGCTGGTTGGTGCCGGAGGTGGGCTCCCCCGAATGGGTGCGCTATCTGCACTGGCTGCACTACGCCGAAGGGTCGGCGATGCCGCTGTTGCTGATGCGTCTTCTGATGAGCCGGCTCGGTCACAAGCCGGTACCGGCGCTGATCCGACCCATCGGCAAGGCGCTGGGGCAGGGGGTGCGCAAGCAGTTCCTCGACCCCCAGCTGGCGCGCCATTACGCCTACTGGGAGAGCGAGCTGAGCCAGTACGAGTGGTTCACCGGTAGTGAGTTCACCGCGGCGGATATCCAGATGAGCTTCGTGCTGCTGGCGGCCAACCGCAGCGGTGACCTCGACGGCTATCCGGCGGTCGCTAGGGCGCTGGCACGCATGCGGGAACGCCCGGCCTATCAGCGCGCGGTGGCGCGCGGCGGTGAGTTCGCGCTGTAGTATCGGTGTGCGGTGGTCAGAGATGAAAGTTGGACGATTCGAGCAGGTGGCGGCCGTCGCCGGCACCAGGGAGAGGTAGGGGAAAGGAGTCACTATGCGTGTCTTGAAAGGAACACTCATCGGTATCACCGGCGGGCTTTGCCTGATCTCGGCCACGGCCTGGGCCCAGGCGCAGCAGGGCGATTCGCCGTTCGATCAGCAGCCTGAGACTCGCCTGGCCTGCAGCAAGCTGCAGACCCAGATCGAGCAGACGATACGTGCCAACGGGGCGCGCCATTTCCTGCTGGAGATCGTCGACAACGCCCAGATCGAGGACGGCGTGGTGCGAGCTGGCGAGCCGCATGCCGGCGCCGAGGTGGTCGGCAGCTGCGATGGCGGGACGCGCAAGATCGTCTACAGCCGCCACGGTGCGACCGAGAGCAGCGCGCCTGCTGCCGCCTCGACGCCGGAAGCCCCGGATGCCGCGGGCTCTGGCGCGGCCGGCGCCGAGCCATCCCAGGCCGAGCCTTCTGCCGCGACCACGGGCGACACGGCCGGCGCGACCTCTACCGCCGAATCGTCCCCTAGCGCCGACTCCCAGCCCGAGGCGCCGACAGACGAGATGGGCAATGCGTCGAATAGCGCGACGTCGGACAGTGCTCAGTCAGAAGGCGCTACGTCGGATAGCGCGGCAGCGGCGGAAAATCGGCCGACCGACGACCTGGGCCGCCAGGGGGAAGACGGGCGCGTGCGCGATACGCTGAAGCCGGCCACCTCACCTTGAATCCGGCGCGGTGATGCGCCGGCATCACCGCGCTCAGGCGATCTCGACCTTGTCGGGATACTCGCACAGATCCTCGATCACGCAGCTGCCACAGCGGGGCTTGCGCGCCAGACAGGTGTAGCGGCCGTGCAGGATCAGCCAATGGTGCGCATCCTTGAGATACCCCTTGGGAACATGGCGCAGCAGCTTCTGCTCGACCTCCAGTACGTTCTTGCCCTTGGCGATGCGGGTGCGGTTGGCGACGCGAAAGATATGCGTGTCGACCGCCATCGTCAGTTCGCCGAAGGCGGTGTTCAGAATCACGTTGGCGGTCTTGCGCCCCACGCCGGGCAGCGCTTCCAGTTCGGCGCGGGTGCGCGGGATGTCTCCCGCGTAGTGCTCGACCAGGATATGGCAGGTCTTCATCAGGTTCTCGGCCTTGGTGTTGTAGAGGCCGATGGTCTTGATATGCGCCTTCAGCCCGTCGAGTCCGAGATCGATGATCGCCTGCGGGGTGTTGGCCACCGGGAACAGCCGGGCAGTGGCCTTGTTGACGCCGACATCGGTGGCCTGGGCCGAGAGCAGGACCGCTGCCAGTAGCTCGAACGGCGTGCTCCAGTTCAACTCGGTGGTCGGGTTGGGGTTGTGCGCCTTCAGACGGGCGAAGATCTGTTCACGCTTGCTCGCGTTCATGCGGCTATCTCGCTGTGGCTGTCTCGGACTGGACTCGTATCGCTCGGTCAGGGTGAAGTGCCCGCTTCGCCTGGCGTCGACGCCGCCTCGCGTGCCCGGCGCAGATGGTTTTCGGCTTCGATGACGTGCTCACGGGCCCGCGAGGCCTCGGCGTGCTTGCCCTCGCGCTCGAGCCGGGCCGCGGTCTGTTGCGCCTTGCGCAGCGCCTGCTCGGCGGCGGCTACCGCGATGTGCGGCACAACCGGTGCGGTGGATGCCGGCGGGGCGCCTTCCAGCTGACGCTCTATCACTGCCTGCTGGGTCTCCAGCGTTGCCAGGCGCTGTTCGAGGGCGGCGCGCGCCTCGCCACTGGCCTGATCGCGCTGGCGCGTGAGACGTCTGGCCTTGGCGCTGAGGGTAGCGCGCTGGGCCTTGAGCGCGGTGGTGTCCACACTGGCGCTGGGAGCCGTCGTCTCGGCTGGGACGTGGCTGGCCGCCAGGCGACGTTCACGCTTGCGCCGCTTCTCCTCGGCCTTGTGCGCCAGGCGGCGATTGCGCGCCTCGAAGCGCCGGCGCCCGTTGGCGGCGCGCCGGTCTAGATAGCGCTGACGTTCGGTCGTATCGGCGGCACTTTGCCACTGCGGATGCGTGACGAGATCGATGCAGTCCACCGGGCAGGGCGCCACGCACAGCTCGCAGCCGGTGCACTCGGATTCGATCACGCTGTGCATCTGCTTGGCCGCACCGAGGATCGCATCCACCGGGCAGGCCTGGATGCACTTGGTGCAGCCGATACACTCGGCCTCGCGGATCACCGCCAGCAGAGGTGTCTGGGCGGGTTCGATCAGCGCCAGCGCGGGCCGCCCGGTGAGCGCTGCCAGACGATCGCGGGTCGCCTCGCCGCCGGGCGGGCAGCGGTTGACGGCTTCCCCGGCGACGATCGCCTCGGCATAGGGGCGGCAGCCCGGGTGGCCACACTTGCCGCACTGGGTCTGGGGCAGTTCGGCGTCGATACGTTCGACGCTGATCTCGGCAAGGGGCAAGCGCAGGCTCCGGGGTCGTAATGGCGTGGGGAAAGCGCTCCATTATAGCCCCTTGCCGCTAGCGCTTCGAGGCGCACCGGGCGCCGGCCCGCAACGAAAGCGCGGCCATGAGGCCGCGCGAGGGGGAGCGGTGCGCTGGCAGGGCGAGGCTCAGGTCACACGCTGCCCCGGTTTGGCGCCGCTATCCGGTGACAGCAGATAGATGCCGGCGTCTTTCTGGTCAGGGGCATCGCCCGCCGCCAGTACCATCCCTTCGGAAACGCCGAAGCGCATCTTGCGCGGCGCCAGGTTGGCGACCATCACCGTCAACCGGCCTTCGAGCGCCTCGGGGGCGTAGACCTTGCGAATGCCCGAGAAGACCGTGCGCGTCTCGCCGCCCAGGTCGAGGGTCAGCTTGAGCAGCTTGTTGGAGCCCTCGACATATTCGGCGCGCTGGATTTCGGCGACCCGCAGATCGACCTTGATGAAGTCATCGAAGGCGATCTCGTCGGCGATCGGTGTCTCCGCGAGCGGCGAAGGTCCTGCCGGACGCGCATCGCCGCCGTCGGTGAGCTTCTTCTCCTCGGCGAGCACCTCTTTGGAAGCTTCGATCATCGCCGCGATCTTGTCGCTTTCGACCCGGGTCATCAGCGGCTTGAACTTGCCGATGGAGTGATCCTCGAGCACCTGCTGGCGGCTGGCCCAGTCGAGCGAGTCGAGCTGCAGGAAGTGACGCGCCTGCTCGGCCATCGCCGGTACCACCGGCTGCAGGTAGACCATCAGCGTGCGGAACAGATTGATGCCCACCGAGCAGATGTCGATCACCTCCTGCTCGCGTCCTCCCTCCTTGGCCAGCACCCAGGGCGCCTTGTCGGCGATGTAGGTGTTGGCTTCGTCGGCGAGCTCCATGATCCGACGCATGGCGCGGCCGAACTCGCGGGCCTCGAAGTCGGCGGCGATCTCGTCACCCGCGGCGATGAAGCGGGCCACGAGTTCCGGTTCGGCGCAGTGGGCGGAGAGCTGGCCGCCGGCGAGCTTGTTGATGAAGCCGGCGCAGCGGCTGGCGATGTTGACCACTTTGCCCACCAGGTCGGCGTTGACGCGGGCGGCGAAGTCCTCGAGGTTGAGATCGAGATCGTCGACGCGGGAGCTCAGCTTGGCCGCGAAGTAGTAGCGCAGGTACTCCGGATTGAGGTGCTCGGCGTAGGTCTGCGCCTTGATGAAGGTGCCCCGGGACTTGGACATCTTGGCGCCGTTGACGGTCACGAAACCGTGGCAGTTGATACCGCTCGGCGTGCGCATGCCGGCACCTTCGAGCATCGCCGGCCAGAACAGGGCGTGGAAGTAGACGATGTCCTTGCCGATGAAGTGGTAGACCTCGGCCTCGGAGTCGGCCTTCCAGTAGCTGTCGAAATCGAGGCCTTCACGCTCGCACAGGTTCTGGAAGCTGGCCAGATAGCCGATCGGCGCATCGAGCCAGACGTAGAAGTACTTGCCCGGGGCATCGGGGATCTCGAAGCCGAAGTAGGGCGCATCGCGGGAGATGTCCCACTCGTTGAGCCCGGCGTCGAACCACTCCTGCAGCTTGTTGGCGATCTGCGGCTGGACCCGGCCGGAGCGTGTCCAGCGCTTCAGGAAGTCTTCGAAATCCGGCAGCTTGAAGAAGTAGTGGGTCGAGGTGCGCACTTCCGGGGTGGCGCCGCTGATCGCCGACACCGGGTTGATCAGCTCCGCCGGCGTGTAGGTGGCGCCGCAGGCTTCGCAGTTGTCACCGTACTGGTCCGCGGTGCCGCACTTGGGGCAGGTGCCCTTGATGAAGCGGTCGGCCAGGAACATGCCCTTGACCGGGTCGTACATCTGCTCGATGTCGCGGGTGCTGATGTGGCCGGCGTCGCGCAGGGCGCGGTAGATACGCTCGCTGTGGGCGCGGTTCTCTTCCGAGTGGGTCGAGTGGTAGTTGTCGAAGGCGACCCCGAAGCGGGCGAAGTCCGCCTGGTGCTCGTCGCTCACCTTCTGGATCAGCTGCTCCGGGGTGAGGCCCTCCTGCTCGGCGCGCAGCATGATCGCAGTGCCGTGGGCGTCGTCGGCGCAGACATAGTGGCATTCGTGGCCGCGGCTCTTCTGGAAGCGCACCCAGATATCGGTCTGGATGTACTCGAGCAGGTGGCCCAGGTGGATCGAGCCGTTGGCGTAGGGCAGGGCACTGGTGACCAGAATCTGGCGCGAGAGCGAAGCGTTGTTCGACATGGTGACTAGACGATTCCCGTGACGAAATCCCCGCGGGGCCGGCTGACGACGCCGCGGGGATGAATAGGCTGTAGACTTGGGCGACGATTGTAGCATCGCTGGCGACGATGCGCGCTGCCCATGCCACGGGCGGCGAGGCCCGGCGATCTGGCATCATGCGAATGCGTAGAGATTGCGCTGAAGTGCCTGCCATCGAAACCAGAGGAGATCCCTGCATGCAGACAGAGGCGAGCCGCCGCGCGGCACGTTCAGCGATGCCGTGGTGGCGCCGGATGTGCCTGGGCTTCGTGCTGCTGTGGTTCACCCTCGGCGGTATCGCGCACTTCCTCTATGCCGATGCCATGGTCACGATCATTCCGCCGGGGCTGCCGTGGCCGCGCTTGGCGGTGTGGGTCAGCGGTGTCTTCGAACTGCTCGGCGTGGTGGGGCTGTTGCTGCCGCGCTGGCGCCGTCTGGCCGGGTGGGGGCTGGTGCTGCTGACGCTGTGCGTGACCCCGGCCAACGTCTATATGTGGCTGCATGCCGATGCCTTCCCCGCGGTGCCGGGGTGGCTGCTGCTGTGGCGTCTGCCGTTCCAGATCTGGATTCTGTTCGCCATCGTCGTCGGGGCAGGGTTGTGGCCTCGTCGCGATCGTCAGGGGTGAATGGGGAGATGGCAGGGATAGGCGTCAAGGCGCGGCGGGTCAGAACCTCTGCTATCGCGAGTGTGACGTAAACCATCTTGAGCCAGTGCAGGGGCTACCCCATCCTCCATGCTTAGTGGCAGGCAAGCGCGCTTCACCAATCGTCGAGGATGGGTCATTGAACAAACCGCGTATACGGCTATGTGCCGTGGCCAAGGATGAAGGGCCTTATCTGGCCGAGTGGGTCTTTCATCATCTGCACGTGGGGTTCGATCAGATCCACGTCTTGCTCAATCGCACCTCGGACACCTCGGCGGCGGTGCTCGAGCGTATCGGGCAGGCGTATCCCCAGGTCACCTTCGAGTTCATCGACTGGGTCGATCTTTGCGATCCCAGCGTGGGGCGCAAGCTGCAGACCATCGCTTACGCCAAGGCGCTGGCGGATGCTCGCGCGGCGGGTGTCGACTGGCTGATGTTCCTGGATATCGACGAGTTCTGGACGGCACAGGACCTCACCACCCGGGTGGATCAACTGATCGCGCGACTTTGCGGCGACACACCGCGCCCGATCAGCTTTCTGTGGCACTGCGAGCTGGGCCAGGCGCAGGCGTTCTGCTCGCTGCAGAACGGCGCCGGCTACGAACTCTCGTCGCACCTGAAGACGCTGTTCCCGATTCAGGGCATCGAGATCCAGCACGTGCGCGTGCACCATCCGATCTTCGGCCGCGATGTGGTGCCGCTCGACGCCGACGGCAATCCGATGGTCTACAGCGAGACCCAGCCGGAGCTGGCCGATAGCACGGCGATCGCCCCGCGTCAGGCGTACGTGATTCACCGCATGTACCGCTCCGAGGAGGAGTACCTGGCGCTGCTGCTGCGTGGGCGCCCCTCGGGCAAGCAGCAGCTCAAGACCAACCGTCCGGGCTACCGCTCGCATCGCAACGTCAAGGTGGGGCGGCGGATGGTGTGGCCGGGGGAGGTCTTCGCCGCCTATGACAGCGCCAAGCGTGACTTCATGCAGCGGCTGGAGATCAGTGCGCTGATCGAGCGCGATCGTCAGGCGATCCGCCAGCGCGCCGCGCGGGCGGTATCCATGCTGCTGGCGCTGGTCGAGCAGGGCGACCCGGATGGCGCCACCCGCTTTCTGCGCGGCACCCGCCACGAAGCGGCGCTGGCGGCACGGCTCGCCGCCCACGGCGGTACGGAGGAACTCGGGCGCAGCGCGGCCTCGGGCTGAGCAGGGCGCGCGACGGCGCAGGGCGGATGTTACAGTTAGCGGCCGAAGTGTCTCGCCGCTGACTGTCTGGAACGCCCTTGATGCCCGATGTCGATCTTTCTCAATCGCTGTGGATGCTGCTGGCCTTCGTCGGCCTGGGCTGGGTGGCGGCGCGGCGCCTGCAGCTCGATCCACGGCCCATCGCCACGCTGCTGATCTATCTGATCTCGCCGCTGACCTTCTTCAACGCCCTGACCCAGGGGCAACCCAGCGTCGACAAGCTGGCGCTCACCTTCAGCGTGGTGCTGCTCTCGTCGATTTTGTGTCTCGCGGTCAACGCCGTGGCGGGGCGCTTCTACGCCGAGCAGGAGCGGGCGCTGCTGGCCTTCTCCGCGGGCACCGGCAACACTGGCTACTTCGGCTTCCCCATCGCGCTGGTGCTGCTGCCGCCGGAGGGCGTGACCCAGTACCTGTTCTGCATGCTGGGTATCTCGCTCTACGAGTTCACGGTCGGTTTCTATATCAGCGCGCGGGGTCAGTTCTCGGTGCGCGAGAGTCTCTCGCGATTGGCTCGGCTGCCGCTGATCTACGCCTTTGCCGGCGGCATGCTGATCAGTGCCCTGGGCTGGCAGGTGCCGCAGCCGGTCAGTGAAGGGCTGGGCTACTTCAAGTACTGCTTTACCGTGCTCGGCATGATGATCATCGGCATGACGCTGGGCCGCATCAGCTGGCGTGCGGTGGACGGCGCCTTCGTCGTCGGCTGCGTGGTGACCCGCTTCGTGGTCTGGCCGCTGGCGACACTGGCACTGGCGGTAGGGCTGCGTTTGCTGGGCGACGCCTCCGACTCGCTGGTGCTGGCATTCCTGCTGGTGGGTGCGGTGCCGATGGCCGCCAACGTGGTGGTGATCGCGATGGAGCTGAACATCCGCCCCGAAAAGGGCGCCATCGCCGTGCTGCTGACCACGCTGGCGGCGCCGCTGCTGATTCCGCTCTACCTGGGGCTGGTATTGCCCTGGGTGCTCGGGCTGTAGGGGCGGGCGCGGCATGACGACAGCACCGCGCCGGGCGACCGAGGGCTTCGTACTGACCCGCCACTGGCAGGACTCACCAGCGGGGACGCGGGTCTGGCTATGGCTGGCGACGGATGCCGGACCCTGCCGGGTCGAGCTGCCGCCGCAGGTGTCGGTGGCCTTCGTGGCGCGAGAGGCGCGGGCCGAGATCGAGCGGCTGCTGCGCGGCGAAGTGGAGGTAACGCTGCGCGAGCTCGACCTGCGCGACTTCGCGCGGCGGCCGCTGCTGGGACTCTACTGCCGCTCGTATCGCCAACTGATGCAGCTCGAGCGCCGCCTGGGCGAGGCGGGCATCGAGCTGTTCGAGGCCGACGTGCGCCCGCCGGAGCGCTATCTGATGGAGCGCTTCATTACCGCACCGGTGCTGGCCAGCGGCGTGGCGGATGAAGCCGGTTCGCTGCAGCAGGCGCAGCTACGCCCGGCGCCGGACTATCGCCCCACGCTTACGCTGTGTTCCCTGGACATCGAGACCAGCGAGCGCGGCGAACTCTACTCGATCGGCCTGCACGGCTGCGGCCAACGGATCGTGTATATGCTCGGGCCAGCGGCGGGGGTGGGCAGTGTGGCTGACCGCGAGCGCGACTTCGAGCTGGTCTACTGCGAGTCGCGGGCCGATCTGCTGCACGCGCTCAACGCCTGGGTCGCGCGTTTCGATCCTGACGCGATCATCGGCTGGAACGTGATCCAGTTCGATCTGCGCCAGCTGCAGCGCCACGCCGAGCGGCTCGACGTGCCGCTGGCCCTGGGCCGCGGCGGTACACCGCTGGAGTGGCGCGCCCATGGGCAGCAGCCCAATCACTACTTCGTGACCATTCCCGGGCGCCTCGTCATCGATGGCATCGAAGCGCTGCGTCAGGCGACCTGGAGCTTTTCCTCGTTCAGCCTGGAGAACGTCGCCCAGACCCTGCTGGGTGAGGGCAAGGCGATCGACAATCCCTACCAGCGCATGGCCGACATCAATCGCATGTTCGCCGAGGACAAGCCGGCGCTGGCGCGCTACAACTTGAAGGATTGCGAGCTGGTCACGCGGATCTTCGCCCACACCCGAATCGTCGACTTCCTGCTCGAGCGAGCCAGCGTGACCGGGCTGGCGGCGGATCGCAGCGGGGGTTCGGTGGCGGCTTTCTCGCATCTCTATTTGCCGCGCATGCACCGGCTGGGGTTCGTGGCGCCCAATCTGGGCAGCCGTGCGGGCGAGGACAGCCCCGGCGGCTACGTGATGGATTCGCGCCCGGGGCTCTACGACTCGGTGCTGGTGCTAGACTTCAAGAGTCTGTATCCGTCGATCATCCGCTCCTTCCTGATCGACCCGGTGGGGCTGGTCGAGGGTCTCGCCGATCCCGAGCAGGCCGTGCCCGGCTTTGTGGGCGCGCACTTCTCGCGCACCCGACATGCGCTGCCGGCGATCGTGGCGCAGGTGTGGGAAGGGCGCGAGGCGGCCAAGCGCGAGGGCAACGCGCCGCTCGCCCAGGCGCTCAAGATCATCATGAACGCCTTCTACGGTGTGCTCGGCTCGCGTGGCTGCCGTTTCTTCGACCCGCGGCTGGCCTCTTCGATCACCATGCGCGGCCACGCGATCATGCACCGTACCCGCGAACTGATCGAGGCCGAGGGCTATACGGTCATCTACGGTGATACCGACTCCACCTTCGTCTGGCTGGGTGACGCACATGCTGAGGAGGCCGCAGCGGCGATCGGCCAGCAACTGGTCGCCCGGGTCAACGCCTGGTGGCGCGAGCACCTGCGTGAGCGCTACGCCCTCGACAGTGCGCTGGAGCTGCAGTACGAGACCCACTACCGACGTTTTCTGATGCCCACCATTCGCGGCGCCGAAGAGGGCAGCAAGAAGCGCTATGCCGGCCTGGTGGCCGATGCCGAGGGTGGCGAGCACCTTGTGTTCAAGGGGCTGGAGTCGGTGCGCGCCGACTGGTCGCCGCTGGCGCAGCAGTTCCAGCGCGAGCTCTATCGGCGCATCTTCGTCGGTGAGGGCTATCGTGACTATGTTCGGCGGCTGGTGCGCGAGACCCTGGCGGGCGAGCATGACGACGACCTGGTCTATCGCAAGCGGCTGCGGCGCCGGCTCGATGATTACCAGCGCAATGTCCCGCCGCATGTGCGCGCCGCGCGTCTGGCCGACGAGTTCAACCGCCAGTTGAAGCGCCCGCTGCAGTACCAGAACGGCGGCTGGATCCGCTACGTGATCACCGTCAACGGACCCGAGCCGCTGGAAGCGCGGCGCTCGCCGATCGACTATCAGCACTATGTGAGCCGTCAGCTACAGCCGGTGGCCGACGCCATCCTGCCGTTCGTCGATGACGACTTCACGCGCTTGATCGACCAGCAGTTGGGGCTGTTCTGAGGTGCTGTTCTGAAGGGCTGTTCGGGCGTGGTCAGGGCCAGATCCGACGGGCTACGAGTGGTCGTTGACAGCATCATGAGGCAGTGCTAAATACGCGCTGCCGGCAATCGTGCCGGTGTTGCGTCGCGGCCCGCGCCGCGCGCTTTCCGAGGAATCATCGACATGGCATTGCGCCACATCCTGTTCGCCGCCGTGACGGCCCTGGCCGTTGGCGGGTGTGCCTCCAACACCTTCGCGCCCAACTATCAGTCCAACAATACCGACGTGCTGCGGATCGGCGGCGAGCGCCCGGAGGCGGCGGCACCGGCGGTCGAGAATCTCGGCTCGTTCTGCGTCCAGACCACTCAGCAGTGGAACGACCAGGGCAAGACGCCGGATGGTCAGCGTCTGTGGGTCAAGAGTACGCTGCGTCAGGCGGTGGCCTGCCGCTGAGCGAGTGGGCCGGCAGGCGTAAGGCCACGTCTTTCTGACACGCGCGGCCAGCGTGCTACAGTAGAGACACTCCCGACTCACGGACAAGGAGGCAACGATGCCCTTACTCGATAGCTTCATGGTCGACCACACCAAGATGAACGCCCCGGCGGTACGTGTGGCCAAGCAGATGCGCACGCCCCACGGCGACGACATCACGGTCTACGATCTGCGCTTCTGCGTGCCCAACGAGGAGATCCTCTCCGAGCGTGGCATTCATACGCTGGAGCATCTGTTTGCGGGCTTCATGCGCCAGCACCTCAACGGTGATGGGGTCGAGATCATCGATATCTCGCCGATGGGCTGCCGCACCGGCTTCTATATGAGCCTGATCGGTCAGGTCGACGAAGCCACCGTGGGCGCGGCCTGGGAAGCCTCGATGCGCGACGTGCTGGCGCTCGAGGATCAGAAGGCGATCCCCGAGCTCAACATCTACCAGTGCGGCACCGCCGAGATGCACTCGCTCGACGAGGCCCAGCAGATCGCGCGCAATGTCACGACCCGCGGTATCGGCGTCAACTCCAACAGCGAGCTGAAGCTGACCGAGGAGTTCCTGGCCGCGCACGGCGCCTGAGGCGTAAGACGCGCGACCACGAGGCCCGCGGCACCGTTGCCGCGGGCCTCGTCGTTTCTGGGGCCGTCGTGCGCGATACTGTCGTATCTGGAGCTGCCTTTTTTGGCCTGGCTGCTACAGACCTGGGCGGCGTGCGGTGGCGAACCTTCAGCGCCTGCGTTGTCAAAACGGTAGTGGCGTCGGGCGTTATTATCCCATTGTCATCGGCGCTCGACCCGGCCCGTCACTCATCGTCTTTTCATCAGGACACCCCTCATGCTCGATACGGTTCAGCAGTTCTTCCAGCGGGTGCTCGCACCCGCGCATGATCATCACGATGCGGTCACCCCGCAGCTGGCGGTGGCGGCGCTGCTCAGCGAGGTGCTGCGCGCCGACTACGAGGTCGATCCGCAGGAGCTAGCGACCCTGCGCGAGATGCTGGTGCGGCAGTTCTCGCTGAGCGGCGAGCAGGCCGATGCGCTGATCGCGGAGGCCGAAGCGCAGGTCGAGCATGCGGTCGACCACTTCCAGTACGTGTCGCTGCTCAACGAGCGTTTCAGCTACGCCCAGCGGGTCGAGCTGGTCGCCGCCATGTGGCGTCTGGCCTACGCCGACGACGAACTCGCCGCCCTCGAGGAGCATCGCATCCGCCGTCTGGCCGATCTGCTCTACGTCAGTCATAGCGATTTCATTCGCACCAAGCTCGCCGTGCTCGAAGCGCGCGGCTGAGCAGCGGTGCCATGACCACCGCCGGCGCTCGCCGACGGCGCGGAATTTCCGACCTTAGCCCTAGGGTATCCCCCTGCGTGACCGTTATACTGCCGCCAAAGCGCGGCCCAGGTGGTCGTGGCCGTCGACAGTGAGTCAAGGAGGGAGCGTGACCGAGGGCATCAAGCACATCGTGGCCGTGGCGTCGGGCAAGGGCGGCGTCGGCAAATCCACCGTGACTGCCAATCTGGCGCTGGCCATGGCCGCCGAAGGCTATCGGGTAGGGCTGCTGGATGCGGATATCTACGGGCCGAGCCAGGCGCGCATGCTGGGGCTGCCGGAGAATACCCGCCCCGAGGTGGTCGACGAGAAGAACATGAAGCCGGTCGTCGCCCACGGGATCCAGGCGATGTCGATGGCGTTCATGGTGGATATCAATCAGCCCATGGTCTGGCGCGGGCCGATGGTCTCCGGCGCATTCCAGCAGTTGCTCAATCAGACGCTGTGGGACGACCTGGACTTTCTGTTCATCGACATGCCGCCGGGTACCGGTGACATCCAACTGACGCTGGCGCAGAAGGTTTCGGTGGATGGTGCGGTGATCGTCACCACGCCCCAGGACATCGCACTGCTGGATGCGCGCAAGGGCATCGAGATGTTCCGCAAGGTGAGCGTGCCGGTACTGGGCGTGGTCGAGAACATGAGCCTGCACGTCTGCTCCCAGTGCGGTCACAGCGAGCCGATCTTCGGCAGCGGCGGCGGTGAGCGCATCGCCGAGCAGTACGCGACCCAGCTGCTGGGCCAGCTGCCGCTGACGCTCTCCATCCGCGAGCAGGCCGATGGCGGCCAGCCCAGCGTGGTTGCCGAGCCCGATGGCGAGGTGGCACAGACCTTCCGGCACATCGCCCGCGCGGTGGCCAGCGGTGTCGCCGAGAGCGGCGGTACCGGGCCGAGTATTTCGTTCAGCGACTAGGCGACTAGACGCCACGGCGCATGACCAGGCGCGGCCTCGCTGGCGGCGCCTGGCGTTCCCTTCGTGTGGGCGGGCCGCTATGATGGCGAGCCGATTCAGCCTTATCCATTTCTCGACCCGGCGCGGGGGGAGCACAGACTCTCCGTGACGCCGCTCCAAGGACACCTGCATGAGCATCAAATCCGACAAGTGGATTCGCCGGATGGCGGAGCAGGAGGGCATGATCGAGCCCTTCGAGGCGGACCAGGTTCGCTACGCCAACGACCAGCGCGTGATCTCCTACGGTACCTCCAGCTACGGCTATGACGTGCGCTGTGCCGACGAATTCAAGGTGTTCACCAATATCCACTCGGCGGTGGTCGATCCCAAGGCGTTCGATGACAAGAGCTTCGTCGACGTCAAGGGCGATGTCTGCGTGATCCCGCCCAACTCCTTCGCCCTGGCGCGCACCGTGGAGTATTTCCGCATCCCGCGCAGCGTGCTGACGATCTGCCTGGGCAAATCCACCTATGCGCGCTGCGGCATCATCGTCAACGTCACGCCGCTGGAGCCCGAGTGGGAAGGTCATGTGACGCTGGAGTTCTCCAATACCACCAACCTGCCGGCGCGCATCTACGCCAACGAGGGTGTGGCGCAGATGCTGTTCCTTGAATCCGATGAGGTCTGCGCGACCTCGTACAAGGATCGCGGTGGCAAGTACATGGGGCAGCGCGGGGTGACCCTGCCGCGCACCTGATCACGCAGGCTATGGCCCCAGGGCCGGTCGCGTGACGAAAGACGGGGCGCCTCCGCCAGGGAGGCGCCCCGTCTTTGTATATGACGCGAGCCGTTTTGGGCTCGGCTTGGGCCGCATCTATTCAGGTATCCGCCGCGCTATGGGTTCCTGTTACCGTGGCTCTTTGTCCGCGCCAAAATCCTGCCTAGATAGGCGAAGCTCCTTGCCTAGATAGGCGAAGCTCCTACATCGCACGCCAGCCACGAACCCTCACAAGCCACTCACCCAGATGACGGCGGCAGGGCGCGAACCAGGTTGCCTATGTGGATCAACGCCGCGCGGATCCTGGTTGCATCCGTGATGGTGAGAAACTGGAGCATCAAGCCATCCAGAGCGGCGAAGATCGCCATGGCTATCTCGTTTGCGGTATCGAGCCCTCTCGCTCTAAGGGCTTGCTCGACCGTGGTCATGTAGTCCGCGTAGAGTCTTTCGACCAAACTCCGTAGCTGGGGATTGCGTCGCGACTCGAGCAGCATCTCGAACTGAAACAGCTGAAGTTCCGGCTCGCTCATCACTGACGCGATCAGCGCATCGGCGAAGGCCTCATCGAAATCGGTTATCCGTTCCAGTCCCGACTCCCGGATCGATCTTTCGACGGCCCACTCCATCGTTGCCGCCAACAGTCCCTGGATAGAGCCGAAATGATGCGTTACCAGCGTATGATTGACTCGAGCACGTCCAGCGACTGCCCGGTAAGTCACCCCACGTAATCCTTTTTCCGCAACGATATCGATGGTCGCGGCCATCAACGCTTCCCGACCTTCGCCGTAAGGTAAACGAACCGATCGCTGTGTCATCTATACATCCATTGGCCACTCGTTTGTATTCCTCGATGACCCAGGCGGTGCCGCCAAGCCGGAAATCGGGTGACCAATGTTCTCACAAAGCACGAGAGCGCGGTAAGCGTTCCCTCGACTCAAAACGGCCACATCGGTCTTTGGGCCATGTGGCACGTGGAGGATATTCTCAGATCACTGGAAACTGATGCGGGGATCGAATGCGATAGCGCCAGGGTCTGTCGCGATCATACCACCGTCGACGGGCAGCACAGCTGCGCTGACGTAGCGCGCTTTGTCGGAAAGCAGCCAAGCGATGACATCCGCGACTTCTTCGGCAGTGGCTGGACGACGCGCCGGGACGAGGGCAGTGGCACGGGCGTAGGCCTGTTCGCGGTCCAGCCCCAGAGACTCGCCGTACTCCTGCATCTCCATGTCTGCCATTTCCGTTCTTACCCACCCCGGGCAGACCGTATTGGCTCTGACGCCTCGTGGACCGTAATCGACCGCGACGGATTGCAATAGCATGTTGAGTCCGGCCTTGGTTGCGTTATAGCCTGGAATCTCGTTAGTGGCCCTCAAGGCGGCCGCTGAGGCGACGCCGACAACGGCTCCTCGTGCAGCGATCAGATGGGGAAGGGCGGCACGCAGTAGTTTGAATGGGCCGCTCAGATTGATGTCGACCATGGCTTGCCAATCATCGTCTGATAGCTCTCCTACCGAGCCTGGGCGCACGACTCCCGCATTCAATACCACGCCATCCAGTCTGCCGAACGTCTCGGTCGTCGTCGTCACCAATCGCTGGATATCCTTCTCACAGGAGGCATCTGCGACGATAGGTAGGGCGCCTGTGCATTCGGCAATCTTCTGCAGTGGCTCCATTCTCCGGCCGCAGATCACGACATTCCAGTCGGCGGATGCCAGCGTCTGCGCCGTCGCCGCGCCGATCCCTGTACCACCACCCGTCACTATTGCAACTGGTCGACTACTCATGGGGTTTCTCATCCGTAGGTTTGGTGAATAGCGCCCGTGTGCAGGTTAGCTAAAGGCAAGTTCTGGCAAGGCGGAACGCGCCAGATAACCGAAGTCGGCTACCAGGCTCGTGCCGTTGATTGGCGCGCTGACGGGCGAAGCCAGGAAAACGGCATGGCGCGCTATTTGATGAGCTTGCATCACAGGTAGCTCACTGCCTGAAAAGCCGTTGGGGCACCCCAGATCGCGACGGGACATGGGGGTATCCACGACGCCGGGGCACACACAGTTGAACCTGATTTGGGGATGGTCGACCGAGAGACTCTTGGTGAGCATCAGGACTGCGCCTTTCGATGTGCAGTAGGGCGTCATTCCTTCGAAGGCCACCAAGGCCGCGTCAGAGGCCAAAAAGACGACGCTAGCGACGTTACTCTCTTCTAGCAGCTTGACAGCGTGTTTGGCCACGATGAACTGGCCTTTCACGTTCACGGCCATCACCTGGTCCCAGTCGGTCAGGCTGATGTCCGTCGACTTCTGGCCCACCGGGCCTGAGATGCCTGCGCAGCCGAGGATGATGTCCAGACCGTTGAACCTATCTCGTGCATAGGCCATGACCTCCTGGACCTGAGTTTCCGAGGTCACGTCGGCCTGCACGAAGGCAACGGTGTGTCCAGCTTCTGTGAAGTCTCTGGCAACGTCTGCACCTGCTGGATTACGGTCGACTATCAATACGCTTGCGCCTTCAGCCAACAGCGCTTCAACGCAGGCGAGACCAATGCCAGATGCACCACCAGTGACCAGAGCGATTCGCTTATGCAGCTGTAGATCCATAGCGTTCTCCGGGACCTCTCGTTGACGAGGACGGACACCGTCATTCAGCCCTGTGCCTCGTGATGATGATATGGCCAAAGAGGCCGAAGCGTCTTTGGCCGGCCGCGCTGAAACAGATCAGCCTTTGGCAACATCCTCGGGATAGATCGTCGTGTTGAGAACGCTGAGGCGAGAGTTGAAAGGTAGTACTAACGTGGTATTTAACTTGGAGTCCCAGCCGAACATTCGCCCAATGGAGCGTTGTTCCTTCAAGTCTACAAGCAATACCGCTTCTACGGTCATTACCTTTTCAGTCCAGAAAAAGATGTAGAGATCTTCGGCAACTTTAAAGGTCTTGCACTGTTCGGTATCGGCGAGACCTGCCTCACCGCCGCGCAGGCAGTGCCAGGTGAATGTACCTAAATTCAGGTAGATGTGCTCGTAAGTCTCTATGTCGCTATAGCGATAGAAAATGCGCTTACCGACCATTTCGTCGGAACGCTCATGTTTGACTTCGCCACCCGCGATATTGGCGTGATTGAACTCTGTGACTGCACGAACTTTGCCCGATATATCGACAAGGCGCGACACGCTGTCAGTAACGGCGCCAGTGTTTCGGTCCAGGATGACCGTGACGTTTTCTGCATCGAGCCCTTCACCGCGGACGAAGTCGATGATGAAAATGTCCGGGCGGGCCTCGATGGCCTTGTAGGTGGCTGAGCCTTCACCGCCTTGGGCTTTCCACGTCAGCGAATTTTCATCGTGGAAGCGATATTCCACGGTTGCTCCTGAGGCCAAAGGCACAGCAAGAGAGGTGCCAGCGAGTGCCGATGAAGGGGGGAGTGTTTGCTGACCAAATCCGTCTAGCATGACGGAAACCGAGGGCCACTGATCTTCTGGGACGAAGTCTTGATTGGAAGTGATAGCCATGATGGGTCGCCTTGTTGTTATGAGGGACTGGCCAGGCAATGACGAGCGTTACGGCTACCTCGCATGGCTTGGCCGCTAGTAGAACCGCACTTACGTGTCAAAACTCTACGTGCGTTTAGTTTTAGCGTCAACACGCTTTGGAGGCCACTAGACCTTTGGACGTGGGGCCTGGATCGACTCGAGTTTGAAGCGCTTTGGCTCTTGCCCTGTATCCGCTCCACGGACGTCATCCACGCCGGCCTGCGTCAGGTCGGCAGTGGTCTTCCATTGCCATGAAGGCGGTCCGCCGCGGTCGTCTTCTTCGCTGAGAGCATTGGGGTGACTGTCCAGTGGGCCTCTTCATTGAAGACGCATGTCGGACGCTCTCAATAGACGTGGAGATAGAGCGAGCCGCCGTGGGCTCGCATCAGTTTGGGCCTATTCAGACATCCGCCGCGCGATCGTCGCTGCGGTGTTTGATGGTCTCGGCGTAGCCATCGAGGAAGGGCTTTTCCGCCGGGTCGAGGCGATCCATGCCGGCCACGACCCGGTGCCAGTAGGGGTAGAGCGGGGCGGGGCGCGTCAGTTGCTCCAGTTGGCGCTGTTCGGCCTCGCTCAGCGTCAACTCGGCGGCGGCGAGGTTATCCTGCAGATGCGCTTCACTGCGCGCGCCGACGATCAGCGAGGTGACGCCCGGACGATCCTTGAGCCACGCTAGGCACACGCGCGCCGGCGAGCAGTCGTGGGCTTCGCCGATGGCGATCAGCGTCTCGATAATATCGTAGGCGCGCTCCATATCGTGCACATAGGGCTCGGGCCAGCCGTTGCCCTGGCGGGTATCCGGCGGGGTCGGCTGGCCGCGGCGCACCTTGCCGGTCAAGAAGCCTTCGCCCAGCGGCCCCCAGATCAGCGAGCCGAGGTTCTGGTCCAGCGCCAGCGGCATCAGCTCGTATTCCGCTTCACGCGACTCCGGGGTGTAGTAGATCTGCTGGCTGATCGGCTTGGTCAGGCCGTGGAGCTCCGCCTTGCCCAGGGTCTTCATCATCTGCCAGCCGGTGTAGTTGGAGGTGCCCCAGTAGCGCACCTTGCCGCTGGTGACCAGATGATGCAGCGCCTCCAGCGTCTCTTCGACCGGGGTGACGCCGTCCCAGTTGTGGATCTGATAGAGATCGATGTGGTCGGTGCCCAGGCGCTTGAGGCTGGCTTCCACCGCGCGGATCAGGTGGTAGCGCGACGCGCCGCTGGCATTGGGATCGTCGCCCAGAGGGCTACGGCCCTTGGTAGCAAGGATGATGTCCTGACGTTTGTCGCCCAGCGCTTTGGCGGTGATCTCCTCGGCCTGGCCGTGGGAGTAGAGATCGGCGGTGTCGACCAGATTGACACCGGCCTCGAAGGCGATATCGAGCAGGCGCCGAGCGCCCTTGACGTCGACGCTCGCTGCCTTCTCGAAACCGTGGCTACCGCCGAACGGCACCGTGCCCAAGGTCAGGCTCGAGACCATCAGCCCCGAGTTGCCCAGCGGACGATATTGCATACTCATATGGCCTCCTTGCCTGGCTGAATCGAGCCCCGCCGCGAGGCGGGCGGGGCTCTGTCAGTCTGGCAAAGATCGGCTCGGGAGCAAGTCTCAGAGCCTGGACAAATACCTGGAGAAGTGTCTGGAGAAGCGCCCCCCTGGGCGGCGCTGGTGGCCAACGCATGCCGCGGTATGGGTTACAGCTGGCCCGACTGCCACTGCGCCTCGCGGCTGGCGAGCGCGTCGGCAATGCCGTCGATGCTGTTGGAGGCAAGGCTCTCGGGCAGCGGATCGAAGCCGACGCTGGCGGCGAGCTGACCATAGCTGCTGCGTAGATCGGCGTAAGCCAGGTCGCGGCGCAAATCCGCCTGCAGCGTATTCAGCTCGCCCTGGATCAGCTCCAGTTCGCCGATGCTCTGTACCTGATAGCGATTGCGCAGCTGTTCGACGATCTGGCTATCCAGGCTGACCAACTCTTGACTGGTCGCGAACTGACGCTGCGCTTCACGGAAGTTGGCATTGGCGACATGCAGTTGCGCCAGGATCGCCATCGACATGGCCTGGCGGCGCGCTTCCACGACTGCCTGGCCGGCCTTGGCCGCGTCGATGGCGGCCGGTCCGGAGAGCACGTTGAACAGGTTCCAGGTGACCTTCACGCCGTAATCGGCCCAGCTCTGATTGACCAGGAAGGAGTTGCTGTCGTAGTGGGCGCCAGCGGAGAACTCCAGGCCGGGCAGCAGGCGCAGCATGGCCTTGCGGGTCTCGGCAGCGCTGATGCGGGTTTCGTAGTCCTGTTCGCGCAGTTCGGGGCGCTGGGTCAAGGCCACCTGTTCGAGCTGGTCGAGACCGATCGTGAGCTGAGGCACCTGATAGCCCGTCTCGGGCGCCAGCTCGATCTCGGTGCCCAGGGGCAGATTGATCAGCGTCGCGAGCTCGGTCTTGGCCAGCGACAGCGCGCGGCGCTGCTCCTCGAGCTGACGCGTGGCCTCGATCAGGGCGCGCTGGTAGCTCAGCGTCTGGATGATGTCGCCGATACGCTGATCGCTGAGGCGGCGGCTGTTCTCACTCGCCTGATCGACTCGTGCCATCAGACGGTCGATCTGCCCCAGCAGGCGGTCGGCCGCTACGGCCCGCCAATAGGCCGAACGCACGTCTTGAATGATAGTGTGGACCACCTTGCGTCGGCGCTCCTGCACGATCAGGCGGCGATCGCTCTGCTGCTTGGCATTGACGTAACCGACGCCGAAGTCGAGTACGTTCCACACCGTGGTCAGGTCAGCGACACGGCGGTCGCGATCCAGTGAGGTCGAAGGCTCGAGCGACTGTGTGCCGGTACGAATGCTCTCACTGCTGGAAGCGCTGACGTTGCTGCGCCCGGCGTAGCCGGCGGACAGCGCCATGCGCGGCAGCATGTCGAAGGTGGCCAGATCGACCTGGCGCTGGGCCATGGCCTCTTCCATGATCTTCAAGCGCCCCTCGAGGTTGTACTTCACCGCGCGCGCCATGGCTTCATGCAGCGTGAGTGGGCCGCTGAGCGGCTCCTGGTCCTTGAACATCGCACGCAAATCCTGCTGCGCGCGCTGTTCGCTGACGCTGTGATCGATGGGCTGGCTGGTGACGGCGCAGCCACTGATGGCCAGCGCCAACAGGCTGACTGCGAAAACTTGCTTTTGACGACTCATCCTCGAACTTCCCCTTGGTACGGCATCTATCGATTATTGTTCGGCCTTTTGCTAGACCTTGGATGTCGGCTCGGCCATCTGCTCGAATGCCAGGCTCAGCCTGCTGACCTGGCGCCATTCGTCTTCGTGTAGTGCTTGTAACTGCTGGGCCAGGGTGAGGGCTCCCTGCGGTGCGTTCTGGCCCGAGTCACCCACGGTCAGCCCCGGGCGGAGCTGAATGTCGCTCTGGGCGGGCGGTGCGATACCGTCGAACAGTGCCGAGAAACTGGTGCTGCCGAAGGTGTTCTCGCTACTGCCGATGGCGCTCGCTTCAGTCGCCGCGCCGATATCCAGATTCGCAGCGCTGCTGGCGAAGACCTGGGCGATATAGCTGGGGGCCAGGGCGCCATTGCGCATGAAGATATTGCCCACTGGCGGTATGCCGCTGCCCAGGTTGGGTACCTCGAATAGCGGGGTTGGTCGTAGGGGCGAGGTAAACAGAGAGGGCGGCGCCGATGTTTGTGGCGGCTCGACTGTCGCGCCTACGCCGGGCTGTGTCAGCGGGGTCGAGGGGGTGATGCGGAACTCAGGATCACCCTGGATCTGGGACTGGGTGTAGGGCTGGCCGACCAGGCCACCCGTCAGCGCATTGCCGGCGGCGTCGTTGATGCCGGTAGCGGTGTCGTTGAGTGCCAGTGCCAGGCTGCCGCTGCCGGCGACATTGCCAATGGTGATCTGGTAGGTGCGTGCATCGATCTGCACCAGGCTGGTCAGATTACCCTGGGCGCTGCCCGTGCTGATCAGCGTGAAGTCCGACAGATCGACACCGCTTACGTCCTCGCTGAAGGTCAGCGTGTAGCGTACGTTGCCGTCGGCGCTGGCGGTGGTGTCCAGCACGATGGTCGCGCTAGGCACGGTGGTATCGATGCGCACGCCGGACGTCTCTCCGACATTGTTCAGAGTCAAGTTCATGGCATTGCCGGTCGCATCGCGCACGCTGCCATCATTGGTCTTCAGGCCCGATACGGTGATGCCGTCCGCATCGTTGAGACCGGGTTGCAGGCTGTACTGGAAGACCAGCGTCGTGGTGCCAGAGCCTGCCACGTAGTCGGCGAAGACCGTGCTGCCGCCGATATCCAATGCCAGCCTTGGCGTGCCATTGACCACAACGGCTTCACTGGCGTTGACCACGAAGGTCAGGGTATCGCCCGCGTTGTACTGTACGCCGGCTGGCACGTCGACGCTGGCGATGGTCGGAACCACAGTATCGACGGCATAGTTGGCCGATAGGGTGCCGCCAATACCGGTATTACCGGCTGCGTCCTGAACGCCTGGATTGTTCAGGGTAATCAGGTTGCTGCTCTCGGTGACGTTGGCGTCAGGTGTCAGGGTAGCTGTCCAGGTGATGCCTCCATCGCTGGAGTTGAGGGCGCTGAGGGTGCCATTGGTTGCGCTGAGGTCGGCCAGGCTCAGACCGTTCACGGCTTCGCTGAAGGTAATGGTCACTGTGGCGGTTTCACCGGCAGCCAGTGCGCTATCGCTCACCTGGATGGTGGCGCTCGGGCGCTGAGTGTCGATGGCATAGTTGCTGGAACTCGTGGTGCCACTGCCGATGTTGCCGGCGGCATCCTGCACCCCGGCGTTGTTCAGGGTGATGACATTGTTATTGTCGGCGATATTGCTACTGGGCGTCAGGATCGCCGTGAAGGTGATGTTGTCCGTGGTGCTCAGGTTGCTCAGGGTGCCGTTGGCAACGTTGAAGTCTGCCAGGCTCAGCCCGCTTACCGCTTCGTTGAAGGTGATGGTCACGGCGGTGGTTTCACCGATGGCAAGTGCCGTGTCGTTTACCACGATGGTGGCGCTCGGGCGCTGGGTGTCGATGGCGTAGTTGTTGGAGTCGGTGATGCCGGTGCCGGTATTGCCGGCGGCATCGGTGTAGCCGGTGTTATCCAGGGTAATCAGGTTGGTCGTGTTGGTGACGTTGGCGTTCGGCGTCAGGGTCGCTGTCCAGGTGATACCGCCGTCGCTGGAGCTGAGGTTGCTGAGCGCACCGTTGGCGACGCTGAAGTCTGCTATGCCAAGCCCGGTCACCGC
>NZ_JAFLEN020000007.1:0-100479 GCF_017306975.2 Salinicola sp. DM10 | reverse complement strand
CCTTCAGCGTATTCGATTAGCCCGCTAACAGTGGCGCCCCCATACTGTCATCAACGGTTGAGGCCAAGACCCAACCCTCGAATCGATAGACCCGACAGTCATTGGAGGTTCACCATGAAAACCCGTCTTCTTACCGCCATCGCCCTGATCGTCGCTCTGCCGGCCGTAGCCCAGGCCAATAGCGCTGCCGAGAAAGCCGCCTTCGCCTCGCTGCAACAGCCGCTGAACACCCAAGTGGTCAGCGACTACCAGGCGCTGCCGACCCGCTACAGCGTCGATACGGTCAGCGGTGGTCACAGCACCGCGGCCAATCAGGCCCTGGTGCAGGTCGCCGAACAGACCCAGCGCGGCACCCATCTGCGTGCCGGTGACGCCGACCTGGTCGGCCAAGGGCAGAGTGTAGCTGCCGCCCAGGCGCTGCAGAACGTCAACGCTGCCCACCAAGGCGACGTCGAGGTGAGCTTCGCCAGCCTCGACTGAGGACCGCTGAGCCCCGGCACGAGTCGCGCTCGTGCCTCTCTCGAGAGGCGCTTCTCGCAAAATACCCACACACGCCAGCGCCATGCCCTACACCTCCACTTCCCCGGCCCGCCCCCGCGCCGGGGCTTTTTGTGTGCAAGGGAGCGGTAGGGCGGGTGGCGGTGGGCAGACTGCGGCAGCAAGGCCCGTTAACGGTGGCCGAGCGATTTCGTTAGAATGCTCTCTTTTACGCTGGACGATCGGTATGAGCATCGGTGAACTGATACGCCTGCTGGGGGATGGTGATTTCCACTCGGGGCAGCAGCTGGGCGAGCGCTTGGGCGTCTCGCGCACCGCGGTCTGGAAGCAGCTGAAGAAGCTGGAGGCGATGGACCTGCCCCTGGAGGCGGTCAAGGGGCGTGGCTACCGGCTGGTCGATGCCATCGAGTCGCTAGATGGCAAGTCGATCGTGGCGCAGCTGAGCGCCGAGCCGCGGCGTCATCTCAAGCGACTGTTCGTCGAGGACGTGCTCGACTCCACCAATACTTACCTGCGCGAGCGCTTTCGGCAGGGCGCCGGGCACGGCGAGGTGTGTCTCGCCGAGAGTCAGACGGCGGGGCGGGGACGGCGTGGCAAGGCGTGGAGTACCAGTTGGGGGCGTAGCCTGATTCTCTCCCTGGGCTGGCGTTTCGATGCCGGGGTGGGGGCGCTCGAGGGGTTGAGCCTGGCGGTCGGTGTGGCCGTGGCAGAGGTGCTCGAGGCGGCAGGGGCGGAGATCGCGCTGAAGTGGCCCAACGACATCCTGATTGCGGTCGACGGAGAGTGGCGCAAGCTCGCCGGCATTCTGCTCGAGGTGACCGGCGACGTGGAGGGGCCGTGCGAGGTGGTGATCGGCATCGGCCTCAACGTATCGCTGAGCGCCGCCGGGCGCGAGGCCGCCGGTCAGCCCGCCGGTGCGCTGGCCGACAGGCTGCCGGCGCCTTCGCGCAATCGTCTCGCTGCCGCCATCATCGATGCGCTACTGCTGCTGTTGCCGCAGTTCGAGCAGCGCGGCTTCGCGGCCTGGCAGGCGGGCTGGAATCAGCGCCATGCCTTTGCCGGTCAGCCGATCAAGGTGATCCAGGCGCGGGAGACGTATCCCGCAACGGCCAAGGCAGTGGACGCCAGCGGCAATCTGGTCGTGACCACGGCGGAGGGGGATCACACGCTGATGGGGGGCGAGATCAGTATTCGCCCCGGGCGCTGACAAAAAATGCGTTCCGCGCTTGCAATCGCCCCATCGCTTTGACACAATGCGCCCCGCCTTGGAGACAAGGTGATCGGGTTTCGGCTCTGTTAGTCGAGTAAAAACAGAGGCTTGACATCGATCAGCGACAGGTTAGAATGTGTCGCCAGCTAGGAGGGGTTCCCGAGTGGCCAAAGGGAGCAGACTGTAAATCTGCCGCGAAAGCTTCGAAGGTTCGAATCCTTCCCCCTCCACCAGATTTAGCAGTGCCGCTGAGTTGTTGGCAGCAAGAAGTGGTAGTAAACCGGTCTGCTTCGGCAAATCGGAGTTAGAGCGGGTAGGCGGGTATAGTTCAATGGTAGAACCTCAGCCTTCCAAGCTGATGGTGCGGGTTCGATTCCCGCTACCCGCTCCAGTTCGAGGTTGTGGTGGTGTAGTGCTCATGTAGCTCAGGGGTAGAGCACACCCTTGGTAAGGGTGAGGTCGACGGTTCAAATCCGTCCATGAGCTCCATTGCTCGATGTCGAACGCTGTGAAAGGCGAGCTGAAGGCTCGCTTTTTTGGTGGCGAGAGAAAAAGATCCCAGGGGTTGCTTTTGCCCTCCTCTCTTCGCTATCATAGCGCCCTCCAAATTTCCGGGTGCTTCTCGGATATTTTGATACAGGCCAGTAGCTCAATTGGCAGAGCAGCGGTCTCCAAAACCGCAGGTTGGGGGTTCGATTCCCTCCTGGCCTGCCAGTCTTCCCCAGGCTGGCTCATATTTGATACCTTGTCATGTTCGGTTATCGCGCCTTGAGTTGAGGAGTTTTCATGAAGCACAACGCCGAGGTGCAAGTCTCCCGCTACGACACGCTCAAGTGGGCCGTTGTCGTGCTGCTGCTTGCCATCGCGGTGGGCGGCAATGCCTGGTTCGCCGATCAAGCGCTGCTCTATCGTGTCCTGGGCGTCGTTGTTCTGTGTGCTGCCGCCGCTGCCGTGGGGCTCACCACCGCCAAGGGGCAGGCGCTGATGGATCTGGCCAAGGGCTCCAAGCGCGAGATTCAGCGCGTGGTCTGGCCGACCCGTCAGGAAACCGTGCAGACGACCCTGATCGTCCTCGCTGCAGTGCTCGTGGTCGGTCTGCTGCTGTGGCTCATCGATACCGTCCTCGGCTGGGCGATGTCCGGAATCATTGGCTAGGAGTTTTCATGTCCAAGCGTTGGTACGTCGTTCACGCTTATTCCGGGTTCGAGAAGCAGGTCATGCGCTCGCTCATCGAGCGCGTGAAGCTGTATGAGGTCGAGGATCAGTTCGGCGAGATCCTGGTGCCGACCGAAGAGGTCGTCGAGATGCGCGACGGCAAGCGCCGCAAGAGTGAGCGCAAGTTCTATCCCGGCTATGTGCTGGTCGAGATGGAAATGAACGAGCAGACCTGGCACCTGGTCAACGAGACGCCGCGCGTCATGGGCTTCATCGGCGGTACGCCGGAGAAGCCGGCGCCGATCACGCCGAAGGAAGCCGAGGCGATCCTGCGTCGGGTGCAGGACGGCACCGACAAGCCGCGCCCCAAGACGCTGTTCGAGCCAGGCGAGACCGTACGTGTGGTCGATGGCCCGTTCGCCGACTTCAACGGTGTGGTCGAAGAGGTCAATTACGAGAAGAGCCGTCTGCAGGTCAGCGTGCTGATCTTCGGTCGCTCCACGCCGGTCGAGCTCGAGTTCGTGCAGGTGGTCAAAGACTGAGCCGAAGGCTGGGTCGACATGTTTTTTCATCGCGGCGCTATTCAAGCGTCGCGTTGTCGTTGCCGGTGACGCGCCGGCCAAACCGGGGAGCCGCAAGGCGCTAATACCCAACAGGAGTTCCACATGGCTAAGAAAGTCCAGGCCTATATCAAGCTGCAGGTCGCAGCTGGCAAGGCCAACCCGAGTCCGCCCGTCGGTCCCGCGCTGGGTCAGCACGGTGTCAACATCATGGAGTTCTGCAAGGCGTTCAACGCTGCGACCCAGGATGTCGAGCCGGGCCTGCCGACGCCGGTCGTGATCACGGTCTACTCCGACCGTAGCTTCACCTTCGTCACCAAGACGCCGCCGGCTGCCGTGCTGCTGAAGAAAGCCGCAGGCATCAAATCCGGTTCTGGCGTGCCGAACAAGACCAAGGTCGGCACCGTGACCCGCGAGCAGCTCGAAGAGATCGCCAAGACCAAGGAGCCGGATCTGACGGCTGCCGATCTCGACGCCGCCGTTCGTACCATTGCTGGCAGCGCCCGTAGCATGGGCCTCAACGTGGAGGGCCTCTGATCATGGCAAAGCTTTCCAAGCGCGCACAGATGATTCGCGAGAAGGTCGAGCCGGGCAAGGTCTACTCCCTCGAGGAAGCCGTCTCCCTGCTGTCCGATCTGTCGACCGTCAAGTTCAAGGAAGCGGTGGAAGTCGCCATCAATCTGGGCGTCGATCCGCGTAAATCCGACCAGGTCGTGCGTGGCGCCACCGTGCTGCCCAACGGTACCGGTCGTGACGTGCGCGTTGCCGTGTTCGCCCAGGGCAACGCCGCTGACGCCGCCAAGGAAGCCGGTGCCGATATCGTCGGCATGGACGATCTGGCCGAGGACGTGAAGAAGGGCAACCTGAACTTCGACGTCGTCATCGCCGCTCCCGACGCCATGCGTGTGGTCGGCCAGCTGGGCCAGATCCTCGGTCCGCGCGGCCTGATGCCGAACCCCAAGGTCGGCACCGTGACGCCGGACGTCGCCACCGCGGTCAAGAACGCCAAGGCGGGTCAGGTGCGTTTCCGTACCGACAAGAACGGCATCATCCATGCCTCTATCGGTAAGGTCGACTTCTCCGCCGACGCGCTCAAGGGCAACCTGGAAGCGCTGGTCAACGACCTCAAGCGTCTGAAGCCGAGCACCTCCAAGGGTATCTACCTCAAGAAACTGACCCTCTCCAGCACCATGGGGCCGGGTCTGACCGTCGATCACAGCGCTTACGTGTGATCGATCACCGAGCAGTAACTTTGCGGTCCCCGTGCGCCGTCTCGCGAGAGGCGGAAAGGGGCGGGGCACCGTCAAAGACCGCAGGTGTCGGCCAGCGGCCGACTTAATGTCCGCACCCGGCATTGCCGGATGGAAACCTGCGCAGATGGTGTGGCTCGCCGAATCAGGTGTGCAGCCATCATCCAAGACTTCCGCCGCAGTCGAAGCGGAAGAGATGGTAACCACCGGGTCGCGACATCGTCGCCCCGGCACGAAGGAGTAACCACTGTGCCACTAGCACTCGAAGGCAAGAAAGCGATTGTTGCCGAGGTCAGTGAAGCCGCTAAGGACGCTCTTTCCGTCGTAGTTGCCGATTCTCGCGGTGTGACCGTTAGCGCAATGACCGATCTGCGCAAACAGGCTCGCGAGAATGGCGTCCAGATTCGTGTTGTCCGCAACACCCTGGCACGCCGCGCTTTGGCAGGCACTTCCTGGGAGTGCCTGAACGAGACTTTCGCAGGTCCGACGCTTCTGGCCTTCTCCTACGAGCACCCCGGCGCTGCCGCGCGGCTGTTCAAGGAGTTCGGCAAGACGCAGAAGGAGTTCGAAGTCAAAGCGCTGGCCTACGAAGGCGAGATGATCCCGGCGGCCGATATCGACCGTCTGGCAACGCTGCCGACTTACGAGGAAGCACTGGCCAAGCTGATGTCCGTCATGAAGGAAGCTTCTGCCGGCAAGCTGGTTCGTACCCTCGCAGCCCTGCGCGCGAAGAAGGAAGAAGAGGCGGCCTGAGCCGACACTTCTCCCGATTCGCCTGCGCCAGGTTGAACTGAATCTCATCGAGTGGGCAGGCCACATGGCCGCCGCTCCGCAAAGTTAGGAATAGGTAACATGGCACTGACTCAAGAAGACATCATCAACGCCGTTGCTGAAATGTCCGTGATGGAAGTTGCGGAACTGGTCTCTGCAATGGAAGAGAAGTTCGGCGTGTCTGCCGCTGCAGCCGTCGTCGCTGGTCCTGGTGGCGGTGATGCCGCTGCTGAAGAAGAGCAGACCGAGTTCGCGCTGGTTCTGACCGCTGCCGGTGACAAGAAAGTCAACGTCATCAAGGTCGTCCGCGAAATCACCGGTCTGGGTCTGAAGGAAGCCAAAGGCGCCGTCGACGGTGCTCCGGCTACCCTGAAAGAAGGCCTGTCCAAGGACGACGCCGAAGAAGCCAAGAAGAAGCTGGAAGAAGCTGGCGCCTCCGTGGAGCTCAAGTAACTCTGTGTTCACGGCTCCACGCGCTGCGTAAGCGCCACGGCTGGTGGCGGGCCTCCCCGCTGCCGGCCTTTTTCTGTTGTTGCTAGCCTGGCGTTAGACCACCTGGCTTGGGATCCCCCCGAATCAGGGTTAAAGCCACTAGACGAATTCCGACGGCGAGCTCCCTCCGGGCAGCTTGCCGTCAGCGCCTAACGGGGTCACCCCCGTTGGGGAGCGCCGACCACGCACCGGTCACCCATGGTGAACAAGCTGGGGAATACAGATGGCTTACTCATACACTGAGAAAAAACGCATCCGCAAGGATTTCGGCAAACTGCCTCAAGTAATGGATGTGCCCTACCTGCTGGCCATCCAGCTTGATTCCTATTACGACTTCCTCCAGCAGGACCGGGCGCCGGAAGAGCGTCTCGACACCGGTCTCCACGCGGCCTTCCAGTCCGTCTTTCCGATCGAGAGCTTCTCGGGCAACGCGGCGCTCGAGTACGTAAGCTACCGCTTCGGCACCCCGGCGTTCGACGTCAAGGAGTGCCAGCTGCGCGGCGTGACCTATTCGGCACCGCTGCGGGTCAAGGTTCGCCTGATCATCTACGACAAAGAGTCCTCGAACAAGGCCATCAAGGACATCAAGGAGCAGGAAGTCTACATGGGGGAGATCCCCCTGATGACCGAGAACGGGACCTTCGTCGTCAACGGTACCGAGCGCGTCATCGTCTCCCAGCTCCACCGCTCGCCGGGCGTGTTCTTCGATCACGACAAGGGCAAGAGCCACTCCTCCGGGAAGCTGCTTTATTCCGCGCGCATCATTCCTTACCGCGGCTCCTGGCTGGATTTCGAGTTCGACCCGAAGGACAACGTCTTCGTGCGTATCGACCGTCGCCGCAAGTTGCCGGCGACCGTGCTGCTGCGCGCGCTGGGCATGAGCGCCGAGGAGATCCTCGAGACCTTCTTCGATACCAGCACCTTCCACATCGAGCCGGATGGCATCTATGTGGAACTGGTGCCGTCGCGCCTGCGCGGTGACACCGCGACCTTCGACATCAAGGACAACGATGGCAACGTCATCGTCGAGGAAGGCCGTCGCATCACCCAGAAGCACATCCGTCAGATGGAGAGTGCCGGGCTCGAGCGCCTGCAGGTGCCGATGGACTACCTGTTCGGCAAGACGCTGGCCAAGGATCAGATCGACGCCAAGACCGGCGAGCTGATCTGCGAGTGCAACACCGAACTGACCCCCGAGCTGGTCGAGAAGCTGGGGCAGGGCGGCGTGACGCAGCTCGAGACGCTCTACACCAACGATCTGGACGCCGGTTCGTTCATCTCCGATACGCTCAAGATCGACACCACGCGCTCGGCCCTCGAGTCGCTGGTCGAGATCTACCGCATGATGCGTCCGGGCGAGCCGCCGACCAAGGAAGCAGCGGAGACGCTGTTCCACAACCTGTTCTTCACCGAAGACCGTTACGACCTGTCGGGCGTCGGCCGGATGAAGTTCAACCGTCGTCTGCGTCGCGAGTCCGACACCGGCTCCGGCGTGCTCGACAACCAGGACATCCTCGATGTCCTCAAAGAGCTGATCAACATTCGTAACGGCTTCGGCGAAGTCGACGATATCGACCACCTGGGCAACCGCCGCATCCGCTGCGTCGGCGAGATGGCGGAGAACCAGTTCCGCGTCGGCCTGGTGCGCGTCGAGCGTGCGGTCAAGGAGCGCCTCTCCATGGCGGAGAGCGAAGGCCTGATGCCGCAGGACCTGATCAATGCCAAGCCGGTGGCGGCCGCGGTCAAGGAGTTCTTCGGCTCCTCGCAGCTGTCCCAGTTCATGGACCAGAACAACCCGCTCTCCGAGGTCACCCACAAGCGCCGTGTCTCCGCACTCGGCCCGGGCGGTCTGACCCGTGAGCGTGCCGGCTTCGAGGTGCGTGACGTTCACGCCACGCACTACGGCCGCCTGTGTCCGATCGAGACCCCGGAAGGTCCGAACATCGGTCTGATCAACTCGCTGGCGACCTACTCCAAGACCAACAGCTACGGCTTCCTCGAGACGCCGTACCGCAAGGTCGTGGACAGCCAGGTCACCGACGAGGTGGTGCACCTGTCGGCGATCGAGGAGGGTGATTTCATCATCGCCCAGGCCTCGGCGACCGTGGACGAGTCGGGCAAGCTGATCGACGACCTGGTCCAGGTGCGTCACAAGGGCGAGACCACCTTCATGGCACCGGACAAGGTGACCCTGATGGATGTGTCGCCGCGTCAGGTCGTCTCCGTGGCGGCGGCGCTGATCCCGTTCCTCGAGCACGATGACGCCAACCGCGCCCTGATGGGGGCGAACATGCAGCGTCAGGCGGTGCCGACCCTGCGCGCCGACAAGCCGCTGGTGGGTACCGGAATGGAGCGCTTCGTGGCGCGCGACTCCGGCGTCTGCGCCGTGGCCCGTCGCGGCGGCGTGATCGACTCGGTGGATGCCAAGCGTATCGTGGTCCGGATCAACGAAGACGAGATCATCGGCGGTGAAGCCGGGGTCGACATCTACAACCTGACCAAGTATGTGCGTTCGAACCAGAACACCTGCCAGAACCAGCGCCCGATCGTGCGTCCGGGCGACATCGTCGCGCGCGGCGACATCCTCGCCGACGGTCCGTCCGTCGACATGGGTGACCTGGCCCTGGGGCAGAACATGCGTCTCGCGTTCATGCCGTGGAACGGCTACAACTTCGAGGATTCCATCCTCGTCTCCGAGCGCGTGGTCGAAGACGATCGCTTCACCACCATCCACATCCAGGAACTGACCTGCGTCTCCCGCGACACCAAGCTGGGCGCCGAGGAGATCACCTCGGACATCCCCAACGTCGGTGAGTCGGCGCTGGCCAAGCTGGACGAAGCGGGTGTGGTCTACATCGGTGCCGAAGTCGGCGCCGGCGACATCCTGGTCGGCAAGGTGACGCCCAAGGGCGAAACCCAGCTGACGCCGGAAGAGAAGCTGCTGCGCGCGATCTTCGGTGAGAAGGCGTCCGACGTGAAGGACACCTCGCTGCGCGCGCCGACCGGCATGCGCGGTACCGTCATCGACGTTCAGGTGTTCACCCGCGATGGCGTCGAGAAGGACTCCCGTGCCCTCTCCATCGAGCAGATGCAGCTCGACGAAGTGCGGCGTGACCTGCAGGAGACCTACCGTATCGCCGAGGACGCCACCTTCGAGCGTCTCAAGCGTACCCTCGACGGTCAGGCGGTCAACGGTGGGCCCAAGCTGAAGAAGGGCGACGTCCTCAGCACCGACTACCTCGACGAGCTGCCGCGTCAGCAGTGGTTCAAGCTGCGTCTGCAGGACGAAGCGCTCAACGAGCTCCTCGCCCAGGCCGACGAACAGCTCGAGAACCGTCGCAAGGAGATGGACGAGCGTTTCGAAGACAAGAAGCGCAAGCTAACCCAGGGTGACGATCTGGCCCCGGGCGTGCTCAAGATCGTCAAGGTCTACCTGGCGGTCAAGCGTCGCATCCAGCCGGGCGACAAGATGGCCGGTCGTCACGGTAACAAGGGTGTCATCTCCGCGATCATGCCGATCGAGGATATGCCGTTCGACGACAACGGCGAGCCGGTCGACGTGGTGCTCAATCCTCTGGGCGTACCCTCGCGCATGAACGTGGGTCAGATTCTCGAGACCCACCTGGGTATGGCCGCGCGTGGCCTCGGGGTCAAGATCGAGCGCATGCTGCGTGACGCCCGCGAGCAGCAGGTGGGCGAGATCCGCGAGTTCCTCAAGCAGGTCTACAACACCCAGGAGACGCGGCAGGAAGATATCGACTCGTTGAACGACGAGGAGATCATCACCCTGGCCAAGAACCTGCGCGGCGGCGTGCCCATCGCCACCCCGGTGTTCGACGGTGCCAAGGAGCACGAGATCAAGCATCTGCTGCGTCTCGCCGATCTGCCGGACTCCGGTCAGATGACGCTCTACGACGGGCGTACCGGTGAGTCCTTCGACCGTCCGGTGACCGTGGGCTACATGTACATGCTCAAGCTCAACCACCTGGTCGACGACAAGATGCACGCGCGTTCCACCGGCTCCTACTCGCTGGTCACCCAGCAGCCGCTGGGCGGCAAGGCGCAGTTCGGCGGTCAGCGCTTCGGTGAGATGGAGGTGTGGGCACTCGAGGCCTACGGTGCCGCCTACACCCTGCAGGAGATGCTCACCGTCAAGTCGGATGACGTCGAGGGTCGTACCAAGATGTACAAGAGCATCGTGGATGGCGACCACACCATGCAGGCCGGTATGCCGGAATCCTTCAACGTGCTGGTGAAGGAGATCCGCTCGCTGGGTATCGACATCGAATTGGAAAGTTAAGACCGGCACAGTCGATCGATAGCGACGGGTTGCGGGGCCGGCGAGAGAGTCGCGGCCCCGCTCATGACAACTCCGCAACGGAGCGATCCCATGAAAGATTTGGTGAAAGTCCTAAAGTCACAGGCGCAATCTGACGAGTTCGACGCGATCAAGATCACGCTCGCGTCGCCGGAGATGATTCGCTCCTGG
Source organism: Salinicola sp. DM10 (assembly GCF_017306975.2). NCBI lineage: Bacteria > Pseudomonadati > Pseudomonadota > Gammaproteobacteria > Oceanospirillales > Halomonadaceae > Salinicola > Salinicola sp. DM10. The sequence goes on along the minus strand of NZ_JAFLEN020000007.1, from coordinate 90,054 downwards.
TCTTACGGCGAGGTCAAGAAGCCGGAGACCATCAACTACCGTACGTTCAAGCCTGAGCGTGACGGTCTGTTCTGCGCCAAGATCTTCGGGCCGGTCAAGGATTACGAGTGCTTGTGCGGCAAGTACAAGCGCATGAAGCATCGCGGCATCATCTGCGAGAAGTGCGGCGTCGAAGTGACCAAGGCCGCGGTGCGCCGCGAGCGCATGGGCCACATCGAGCTGGCCTCGCCGGTCGCTCACATCTGGTTTCTGAAGTCGCTGCCGTCGCGCATCGGCATGTTCCTCGACATGACCCTGCGTGACATCGAGCGCGTGCTCTACTTCGAGTCGTTCGTGGTGATCGACCCGGGCATGACCACCCTCGAGCGCGGCCAGCTGCTCAACGACGAGCAGTACTTCGAAGCACTGGAAGAGTTCGGTGACGACTTCGACGCGCGCATGGGCGCCGAGGCGATCCAGGCGCTGCTCAAGGACATCGATCTGGAAGAGGAGATCGAGCGTCTGCGTGAGGAGATTCCGCAGACCAACTCCGAGACCAAGATCAAGAAGCTCTCCAAGCGCCTCAAGCTGCTGGAAGCCTTCTACAAGTCCGGCAACGCGCCGGCGTGGATGGTCATGGAAGTGCTACCGGTGCTGCCGCCGGACCTGCGTCCGCTGGTGCCGCTGGACGGTGGCCGCTTCGCCACCTCCGATCTCAACGACCTCTACCGTCGTGTGATCAACCGCAACAACCGCCTCAAGCGGCTGCTCGACCTCAATGCGCCGGACATCATCGTGCGCAACGAGAAGCGCATGCTGCAGGAGTCGGTGGATGCGCTGCTCGACAACGGTCGTCGTGGTCGTGCCATCACCGGTTCCAACAAGCGCCCGCTGAAATCCCTGGCCGACATGATCAAGGGCAAGCAGGGGCGTTTCCGTCAGAACCTGCTGGGCAAGCGCGTCGACTACTCCGGCCGTTCGGTCATCACCGTGGGTCCGACCCTGCGTCTGCACCAGTGCGGTCTGCCCAAGAAGATGGCGCTGGAGCTGTTCAAGCCGTTCATCTACTCCAAGCTGCAGGGCAGCGGGCAGGCGTCCACGATCAAGGCCGCCAAGAAGATGGTCGAGCGTGAGCTGCCGGAAGTGTGGGACATCCTCGCTGACGTCATCCGCGAGCACCCGGTCCTGCTCAACCGTGCGCCGACGCTGCACCGTCTGGGTATCCAGGCGTTCGAGCCGCTGCTGATCGAAGGCAAGGCGATCCAGCTGCACCCGCTGGTGTGTGCCGCCTACAACGCCGACTTCGACGGTGACCAGATGGCCGTCCACGTGCCGCTGACGCTAGAGTCCCAGCTCGAAGCGCGCGCGCTGATGATGTCGACCAACAACGTGCTGTCGCCGGCCAACGGCGAGCCGATCATCGTGCCGTCGCAGGACGTGGTGCTGGGTCTCTACTACATGACCCGCGAACGTATCGGCGCCAAGGGTGAAGGCAAGGCGTTCGCCAACCTCAACGAGCTGGACCGCGCCTTCGCGACCCAGAACGTGTCGCTGCACGCCCGGGTCAAGGTTCGCCTGACCGAGTGGCTGTCCGACGAGAAGGATGGCGAGATCACCGAGCTGACCGAGACCGTCTCGATCAAGGAGACCACCGTCGGCCGTGCGCTGCTGTTCCGCATCCTGCCCAAGGGGATGCCGTTCGAGCTGGTCGACAAGCCGATGAAGAAGAAGGCGATCTCCGGCCTGATCAACGAGGTCTACCGGCGTGCCGGCCTCAAGGACGCGGTCATCTTCGCCGACCAGTTGATGTACACCGGCTTCCGTCTGGCGACCTGGTCCGGTGCCTCGATCGGCGTCAACGACTTCGTCATCCCCGATGACAAGAAGGCGATCGTCGATGCGGCCGAGGACGAGGTCAAGGAGATCGAAGACCAGTTCTCCTCCGGTCTGGTGACCGCGGGCGAGAAGTACAACAAGGTCATCGATATCTGGTCCAAGGCCAACGACAAGGTGGCCAAGGCGATGATGGCGGGTATCTCGAAGGAAACCGTCACCGACCGTGACGGCAACCAGGTCGAGCAGGACTCGTTCAACAGCGTCTTCATCATGGCCGACTCCGGTGCCCGTGGTAGTGCCGCCCAGATCCGTCAGCTGGCGGGGATGCGTGGCCTGATGGCCAAGCCGGACGGCTCGATCATCGAGACCCCGATCACCGCCAACTTCCGTGAAGGTCTGAACGTACTCCAGTACTTCATCTCGACCCACGGTGCGCGTAAGGGTCTGGCGGATACGGCACTCAAGACCGCCAACTCCGGTTATCTGACCCGGCGTCTGGTCGACGTGGCCCAGGATCTGGTCATCACCGAGCACGATTGCGGCACCGAGCATGGCCTGACCCTGCATCCGGTGATCGAGGGCGGCGACGTCATCGTCTCGCTGGCCCAGCGTGTACTCGGCCGTGTGGTCGCCCAGGACGTGATCGATCCGCAGACCGACGACGTGCTGATCCCGCGCGGCACCCTGCTCGACGAAGCCTGGTGCGAGCGTCTCGACACCATGGGTGTCGACGAGATCGTAGTGCGCAGCGCCATCGCCTGTGAGACCGCGCACGGCGTCTGCTCCTCGTGCTACGGCCGTGACCTGGCCCGCGGGCATCAGGTCAACATCGGCGAAGCGGTGGGCGTCATCGCCGCCCAGTCGATCGGTGAGCCGGGTACCCAGCTGACCATGCGTACGTTCCACATCGGTGGGGCGGCATCGCGGGCCTCCGCGGTCGACAGCGTGCAGGTCAAGCACGGCGGTATCGTGCGTCTGCACAACATCAAGTCGGTCGAGCGCGAAGACGGCAAGCTGGTGGTGGTCTCCCGCTCCAGCGCCCTGGCCGTCGCCGACGACCACGGCCGCGAGCGCGAGTACTACAAGCTGCCCTACGGCGCCGAGCTGTCGGTCAAGGACGGCGACCACGTCGAAGGTGGCCGGGTCGTGGCCAAGTGGGATCCGCACACCCACCCGGTCGTGGCCGAGGTCAAGGGTAAGGCCCAGTTCACCGACATGACCGAAGGCCTGACCATCACGCGCAATGTCGACGAGATGACCGGTCTGTCCTCGATCGAGGTGATCGAGAGCGCCAACCGTCCGGCCTCCGGCCGCGACAAGCGCCCGATGATCATGCTCGCCGACGACGCCGGCAAGCACGTCACCCTGCCGGGCTCCAACACCCCGGTGCAGTATCTGCTGCCGGGCCGTGCCATCGTGTCGGTGGAGAACGGTGCCGAGATCGGCGTGGGTGAAGTCATCGCGCGTATCCCGCTGGAGGCGTCCGGTAACAAGGACATCACCGGGGGTCTGCCGCGCGTCGCCGACCTGTTCGAGGCGCGTAAGCCGAAAGAGCCTTCGATCCTGGCCGAGATCACCGGTACGATCTCGTTCGGCAAGGAGACCAAGGGCAAGCGGCGCCTGACGATCACCCCGAAAGAGGGCGATCCGCTCGAGATGCTGATCCCGAAATGGCGTCAGATCGGCGTCTTCGAAGGGGAGACGGTCGAGAAGGGCGAGGTGATCTCCGACGGCCCGAGCAACCCGCACGACATCCTGCGTCTGCTCGGCGTGGCGGAGTTGGCCAAGTACATCACGGTCGAGATCCAGGACGTCTACCGCCTGCAGGGCGTGAGCATCAACGACAAGCACATCGAAGTGATCGTGCGTCAGATGCTGCGCAAGGTCGAGATCAGCGACGCCGGTGACTCCTCCTTCATCCCGGGTGACCAGGTCGAACTGGTGCGGGTGCTGGAAGAGAACGCGCGCCTCGAGCAGGAGGAGAAGTTCCCGGCCAAGTACGAGCGTCTGCTGCTGGGTATCACCAAGGCCTCGCTGGCCACCGAGTCGTTCATCTCCGCGGCCTCGTTCCAGGAGACCACCCGCGTGCTCACCGAAGCCGCGGTCACCGGCAAGCGCGACTACCTGCGCGGCCTGAAGGAAAACGTGGTGGTCGGTCGTCTGATCCCGGCCGGGACCGGTCTCGCCCACCACGAAGAGCGGCGTCGCAAGCGCGAAGAGTCCGAGCGCACGCTGCAACCGTCGGCGTTCGACGTCGAGCAGGAGCTGGGTGCCCAGCTCACCGCGCTCGATGCCGACGACGACGACCTCTAAGTCGTCAGCCTGCCGCCCGCCCCATACGGGGCGGGCGGCCTTGACGGCTCTCGCGACAACTGATTAGAATGCGCAGCCTTTATGTGTGGGGCGGTGCAACCTGCCCGCATGTAAGGCAAGGCAACCCATTGGAGTCAGCTAAAACACTATGGCAACGATCAACCAGCTCGTGCGCAAGCCGCGCAAGCGCCCCGTCGAGACTAGCGACGTGCCGGCGCTGCAGGCCTGCCCGCAACGCCGTGGGGTCTGCACCCGCGTCTACACCACCACGCCCAAGAAGCCGAACTCGGCTCTGCGTAAGGTGTGCCGCGTGCGCCTGACCAACGGTTTCGAAGTCAGTTCCTATATCGGCGGTGAAGGCCACAACCTGCAGGAGCACTCCGTGGTCCTGATCCGTGGCGGCCGCGTCAAGGACTTGCCGGGTGTGCGTTATCACACCGTGCGCGGTGCCCTTGACACCTCCGGTGTCCAGAACCGTAAGCAGGGCCGTTCCAAGTACGGCACCAAGCGTCCCAAGGCTTGATGCCCGGACGTCTCCCAACATTTTTATCGGTCAGATAAGAGTAAGGTCGGCCGGAGCCGCTATCACAGCGTCTCGGCGTGCCGGGTTTACCTGAACGACCCTTCAATTGAGGGCTTATCATGCCTAGAAGAAGAGTTGCCGCTAAGCGCGAGATCCTTCCCGATCCCAAGTTCGGAAGTGAGCGCCTGGCCAAGTTCATGAACCATCTGATGATCAGCGGCAAGAAGTCCGTAGCTGAGCGCATCGTTTACGGTGCGCTGGACAGGGTTGCCGAGCGTGGTAAAGAAGCGCCGCTGGACATCTTCGACAAGGCGCTGGAAGCGATCCAGCCGATGGTCGAGGTCAAATCCCGTCGTGTCGGCGGTGCCACCTATCAGGTGCCCGTCGAAGTGCGTCCGTCCCGTCGTCAGGCGCTGGCCATGCGCTGGCTGGTGGACGCCGCACGCAACCGCGGTGAGAAGACCATGGTTCAACGTCTTGCCGGCGAAATGCTCGACGCCGCCGAAGGCAAGGGTGCTGCCGTGAAGAAGCGTGAAGACGTGCATCGCATGGCAGATGCCAACAAGGCCTTCTCTCACTACCGCTTCTAACCAACGGGGACTTCCATCGTGGCACGCAAGACACCACTCAAGCGTTATCGCAATATCGGTATCGTTGCCCACGTCGACGCCGGCAAGACCACCACTACCGAGCGTGTCCTGTTCTACACCGGTCTGTCCCACAAGGTGGGTGAAGTTCATGAGGGCGCCGCCGTCATGGACTGGATGGAGCAGGAGCAGGAGCGTGGCATCACGATCACCTCTGCTGCTACCACCTGCTTCTGGCAGGGGATGAACAAGCAGTTCGACGAGCACCGCATCAACATCATCGACACCCCGGGACACGTTGACTTCACCATCGAAGTCGAGCGTTCCCTGCGTGTTCTCGATGGCGCGGTCGTCGTGCTGTGTGGCTCCTCCGGCGTGCAGCCGCAGACCGAGACCGTCTGGCGTCAGGCCAACAAGTACGAAGTCCCGCGCATGGTGTTCGTCAACAAGATGGACCGCGCCGGCGCCGACTTCTTCATGGTCGTCGATCAGCTCAAGAATCGTCTGGGCGCCAACGTCGTGCCGATCCAGATCAACTGGGGTGCCGAGGAAGAGTTCAAGGGCGTCATCGATCTGCTGCAGATGAAGGCGATCCTGTGGGACGAAGACAACTTCGGCATGAACTACGAGTTGGTCGACATCCCGGCCGATCTGCAGGAGACCGCCGAGACCTATCGTGAGCAGATGGTCGAAGCCGCCGCAGAAGCCAACGAAGAGCTGATGGACAAGTACCTCGAAGAGGGCGACCTGTCCATCGATGAGATCAAGGCCGGTCTGCGTGCGCGCACGCTCGCCAACGAGATCGTGCTCGTGACCTGTGGCTCTGCGTTCAAGAACAAGGGCGTTCAGGCCGTGCTCGACGGCGTCATCGAATACCTGCCGTCGCCGACCGAGGTCAAGGCGATCGAAGGTGAGCTCGACGACAAGGACGGCACCGTCGCTACGCGTGAGGCTGACGACAACGCCCCGTTCGCGGCGCTGGCGTTCAAGATCGCCACCGACCCGTTCGTCGGTACCCTGACCTTCATGCGCGTCTACTCGGGCGTTCTGAAGTCGGGTGACAGCGTCTTCAACTCGGTCAAGTCGAAGAAAGAGCGTGTCGGCCGTATCGTTCAGATGCACGCCAACTCGCGCGAAGAGATCAAAGAGGTCTACGCCGGCGACATCGCCGCCTGTATCGGCCTCAAGGACGTGACCACCGGTGACACCCTGTGCGACCTGGATGCCAAGATCATCCTCGAGCGCATGGAGTTCCCGGAGCCGGTCATCTCGGTCGCCGTGGAGCCGAAGTCCAAGGCAGACCAGGAGAAGATGGGCGTCGCCCTCGGCAAGCTGGCGCAGGAGGATCCCTCCTTCCGCGTGCAGACTGACGAAGAGACCGGCCAGACCATCATCTCCGGGATGGGCGAGCTGCACCTCGACATCATCGTTGACCGCATGCGTCGCGAGTTCAAGGTCGAGGCCAACATCGGCAAGCCGCAGGTGGCCTACCGCGAGACCATTCGTCAGTCGGTCGAGCAGGAAGGCAAGTTCGTGCGGCAGTCGGGTGGTCGCGGTCAGTACGGTCACGTTTGGCTGCGTATCGAGCCGCTGACCGACGCTGACAAGGGCGAGGACGAAGAAGAAGTCCACTTCAAGTTCGCGTCCGAGATCGTCGGCGGTGTCGTACCCAAAGAGTACGTGCCGGCCGTCGAGAAAGGGGCCTACGAGCAGCTCAAGAATGGTGTCATCGCGGGCTACCCGATGATCGACGTCAAGGTGACGCTGTTCGACGGCTCCTACCACGACGTGGACTCTAACGAGACCGCGTTCAAGGTCGCCTCATCCATGGCGATCAAGGAAGGTGCTCGCAAGGCTAAGGCCGTGCTGCTCGAGCCGGTGATGAAGGTCGAGGTCGTGACCCCGGAGGACTTCATGGGTGACGTCATGGGCGACCTTAACCGCCGCCGTGGCCTTGTCCAGGGCATGGATGACTCCTCCTCCGGCAAAGTCATTCGCGCCACGGTTCCGTTGGCTGAGATGTTCGGTTACGCGACCGATCTGCGTTCTCAGACCCAGGGACGCGCAAGCTACACCATGGAGTTTGCGAATTACGAAGAGGCGCCCTCCAGCGTCGTTGATGCCGTCATCAATCAGAACGGTTAACCGTTAGCTAACGTAAAGAGGTTATAGCAGTGGCTAAGGAAAAATTTGAACGCTCCAAACCGCACGTCAACGTCGGCACCATCGGTCACGTCGACCACGGCAAGACGACTCTGACGGCGGCTCTGACCCGTGTTTCCGCTGAAGTCTTCGGCGGCGAATGGCGTCAGTTCGACACCATCGACAACGCTCCGGAAGAGCGCGAGCGCGGTATCACCATCGCGACCGCTCACGTCGAGTACCAGTCCGAAGTGCGTCACTACGCGCACGTCGACTGCCCGGGACACGCTGACTACGTCAAGAACATGATCACCGGTGCTGCCCAGATGGACGGCGCTATCCTGGTCTGTTCCGCTGCTGACGGCCCGATGCCGCAGACTCGCGAGCACATCCTGCTGTCGCGTCAGGTCGGCGTTCCGTACATCGTCGTGTTCCTGAACAAGGCCGACATGGTCGACGACGAAGAACTGCTCGAGCTGGTCGAGATGGAAGTGCGTGAACTCCTCAACGAGTACGACTTCCCGGGCGACGACACCCCGATCATCATCGGCTCCGCGCTGATGGCACTGGAAGGCAAGGACGACAACGGCATGGGTACCACCGCCGTTGCCAACCTGATCAAGTCGCTCGACGACTACATCCCGGAGCCGGAGCGTGCCATCGACCAGCCGTTCCTGATGCCGATCGAAGACGTGTTCTCGATCTCCGGCCGCGGTACCGTCGTGACCGGTCGTGTCGAGCGTGGTCTGGTCAAGTCCGGCGAAGAAGTCGAGATCGTCGGTATCCACGACACCACCAAGACCACCGTTACCGGTGTCGAAATGTTCCGCAAGCTGCTCGACGAAGGTCGTGCTGGCGAGAACATCGGTGCGCTGCTGCGTGGTACCAAGCGTGACGACGTCGAGCGTGGTCAGGTCCTGGCCAAGCCGGGCACCATCACCCCGCACACCAAGTTCGAAGCCGAAGTCTACGTGCTGTCCAAGGAAGAAGGTGGTCGTCACACCCCGTTCTTCAAGGGCTACCGTCCGCAGTTCTACTTCCGTACCACTGACGTGACCGGTACCTGTGAACTGCCGGAAGGCGTCGAGATGGTCATGCCGGGCGACAACGTCCAGATGGTCGTGACCCTGATCGCTCCGATCGCCATGGAAGACGGCCTGCGCTTCGCCATCCGCGAAGGCGGTCGTACCGTCGGCGCCGGCGTGGTCGCCAAGATCATCGAGTAAGTCTCGCTGATCGGATAGAAAAGGGGCGCTCCGGCGCCCCTTTTTCTGTCGCTGTCGGGAGGGGGTGTGTTTGACACCAAAATGGGCCTCCCCTATAATGCGCGTCCTTTGAACGCGTGGGTCGACGGCTCGCGCCGTCAGTATCCATTGGAGCAGAACGTCAATGCAGAACCAAAAGATTCGCATCCGGCTGAAAGCGTTTGACCATCGCCTGATCGATCAGTCGGCCCAGGAGATCGTGGACACTGCCAAGCGCACTGGCGCTCAGGTGCGTGGTCCGATCCCGCTGCCGACCAATCGCGAGCGTTACACCATCCTGATCTCGCCGCACGTCAACAAGGACGCGCGCGACCAGTATGAGATTCGCACGCACAAGCGCGTTCTCGACATCGTCGAGCCGACGGAGAAGACCGTCGACGCGCTGATGAAGCTCGACCTCGCCGCTGGCGTGGACGTGCAGATCAAACTCGACTAACCAACACTAGACACTAGCGGGAGCTGAGTTCGCAGCGACCGCCGCGTCGTGAGACGCCACACAATGTGCTAGTGGAATGCTCTGGAAAGGGCAGCCATAGCGGGTGATAGCCCCGTACACTATAGGAGACTGAACATGACTATCGGTTTGGTCGGTAAAAAGGCGGGCATGACCCGTGTTTTCACCGAAGATGGCGCATCCGTGCCCGTAACCGTGATCGAGGTTGAGCCCAACCGCATCGCTGCTGTCAAGACCATCGAGTCCGACGGCTATCGTGCGGTGCAGGTCACAACCGGCTCCCGCAAAGCCAAGCACCTCACCAAGGCGATTGCTGGTCAATACGCCAAGGCCGGGGTCGAGGCTGGCCGTTCCCTGATGGAGTTTCGTCTCGCCGAGAGCGACGAAGCACCGGAAGTGGGCGGTTCCTTCACCGTATCCCTCTTCGAAGCTGGTCAGAAAGTCGATGTGACCGGTACCTCCAAGGGCAAGGGCTTCCAGGGCGCTGTCAAGCGCTGGAACTTCCGTACCCAGGACAACAGCCACGGTAACTCGCTGTCTCACCGTGCGCCGGGTTCCATCGGTCAGTGCCAGACCCCGGGTCGCGTCTTCAAAGGCAAGAAGATGGCCGGCCAGATGGGCAATGAGCGCGTCACCGTCCAGAGCCTGGAAGTGGTGCGTGTCGATGCCGAGCGCAATCTGCTGTTGATCAAAGGCGCCGTGCCTGGTGCTCCGGGCTGCGATGTCGTCGTGCGCAGCGCCGTGAAAGCTCGCTGAGGGGACTGAGACCGATGAATCTGAATCTCGCAGGTGCCGCTGGCACCGTCGAAGTGTCCGCAGAGACCTTTGGCAAAGAATTCAACGAAGCGTTGGTGCACCAGGTCGTCACCGCCTATCTGGCGGCGGGCCGTCAGGGCACCCGTGCCCAGAAGAACCGCTCCGACGTGCGTGGCGGCGGCAAGAAGCCGTGGCGCCAGAAGGGCACCGGCCGCGCTCGCGCCGGCACCATCCGCTCGCCGCTGTGGCGTAGCGGCGGTGTGACCTTCGCTGCCCGTCCGCAGGACTACACGCAGAAGGTCAACCGCAAGATGTACCGTGCGGCAATGCGTTCGATCCTGTCCGAGCTGGTGCGTCAGGAGCGTCTGGTGCTGGTCAACGAGTTCGCCGTCGACGCGCCGAAGACCAAGCAGCTGGCCAGCAAGCTCAAGGAGCTGGATCTGGAGAAAGCGCTGATCGTCACCGAAGAGCTCGACGAGAAGCTCTACCTGGCCGCGCGCAACATCCCCAACGTCGATGTCGTCGATGCTGCGGCCGCCGATCCGGTCAGCCTGATCGCCTTCGACAAGGTGCTGATGACCGTCTCCGCTCTGCGTAAATTCGAGGAGAAGCTGGGATGAACCAGGAACGCGTATACAAGGTTCTGCTCGGACCTCACATGACCGAGAAGGCCGCGCGCGCCGCCGAGAACAATCAGTACGTGTTCAAAGTGGCCCAGGACGCGACCAAGCCCGAGATCAAGAAGGCCGTCGAAGCGCTGTTCGGCAAGAAAGTCGCCGGTGTTTCCGTGCTCAACGTCAAGGGCAAGACCAAACGCACGCGCTTCGGCACGGGTCTGCGCAAGGGTTACCGCAAGGCGTACGTGACTCTGGCTGCGGGCGAAACGCTCGAAGACTTCTCTGGCGCCGAGTAAGGCAGGAGTACGGATCATGGCAGTAGTCAAGACAAAACCCACTTCCGCCGGTCGTCGTCACGTCGTCAAAGTCGTCAATGGCGAGCTCTACAAGGGCCGTCCGTTCGCGGCGCTGACCGAGAAGCAGTCGAAGTCCGGTGGTCGTAACAACAATGGCCGCATCACCACGCGTCACGTCGGTGGTGGCCATCGTCAGCATTATCGTCTGGTCGACTTCAAGCGCACCAAGGATGGCATCAACGCCGTCGTCGAGCGCATCGAGTACGACCCGAACCGTAGCGCCAACATCGCGCTGCTGAAGTACATGGACGGCGAGCGTCGTTACATCATCGCACCCAAGGGCCTGGTGGCCGGGGACGTGGTGGAGTCCGGCGTCAACGCTTCCATCAAGCGTGGCAACGCGCTGCCGCTGCGCAACATCCCGGTCGGTTCAACGGTGCACTGCATCGAGCTGAAGCCGGGCAAGGGTGCGCAGATTGCACGCAGCGCCGGCGCCAGCGCTCAGCTGGTCGCCCGTGAAGGCAACTACGCGACCCTGCGTCTGCGCTCCGGCGAGATGCGTCGTGTACTGTCCGAGTGCCGCGCCACGCTGGGTGAAGTCGGCAACTCTGAGCACAGCCTGCGTCAACTGGGCAAGGCCGGTGCGAAACGGTGGAGAGGGGTGCGCCCGACCGTTCGCGGTGTCGCGATGAACCCGGTGGATCACCCGCACGGTGGTGGTGAAGGCCGCACCAGCGGTGGTCGTCATCCGGTCAGCCCGTGGGGTATCCCCACCAAGGGCCACAAGACCCGCAAGAACAAGCGTACCGACAAGCTCATCGTTCGTCGCCGCAAGTCCAAGTAACAGACATTAAGAGGTAACGGCTGTGCCACGTTCACTGAAGAAAGGTCCCTTTATCGACCTTCATCTGTTGAAGAAGGTCGAAGTCGCCGCGGAAAAGAACGATCGCAAACCGATCAAGACCTGGTCGCGTCGTTCGATGATCCTGCCGAACATGGTCGGGCTCACCATCGCGGTACATAACGGTCGCCAGCACGTCCCGGTGCATGTCTCCGAGGAAATGGTCGGCCACAAGTTGGGCGAGTTCGCTGCCACCCGCACCTATCGCGGGCATGCGGCGGACAAGAAAGCCAAACGCTGAGCCAAGAGGATTAAGAGATGGAAGTCGCTGCTAAGTTGCGTGGCGCTAGCTTGTCCGCCCAGAAGGCCCGTTTGGTGGCTGACCAGGTGCGCGGTAAGCCGGTCGCCGAAGCGCTCGACGTGCTGACCTTCTCCCCCAAGAAGGCTGCCAAGCTGGTCAAGAAGGTGCTGCAGTCCGCGATTGCCAATGCGGAAGAAAACAACGGCATGGACATCGACGAGCTGCGTGTCTCGACCATCTGTGTCGATGAGGGCATGACGCTCAAGCGCATTCAGCCGCGCGCAAAAGGCCGGGCGGATCGCATTCTGAAGCGCACCTGCCACATCACCGTCAAGGTAGCCGAGAAGTAGGAGTCGACCAGATGGGTCAGAAAGTCAATCCAGTCGGGATTCGTCTCGGCATCGTGAAAGATCACTCGTCGGTCTGGTACGCAGAGCGCGGTGCCTATGCCGACAAGCTGAACAACGATCTGGAAGTGCGTCGCTTCCTCGAAGAGCGTCTGAAGAACGCCTCCGTGAGCCGCATTACCATCGAACGTCCGGCCAACAACGCCCGTATCACCATTCACACTGCCCGTCCGGGCATCGTGATCGGTAAGAAGGGTGAGGACGTCGATCGTCTGCGCCAGGATGTCACCCGCATGATGGGTGTGCCGGTGCACGTCAACATCGAAGAAGTCCGCAAGCCGGAACTCGACGCCGCCCTGGTCGCGCAGAACATCGCCGGTCAGCTCGAGCGTCGCGTGATGTTCCGCCGTGCCATGAAGCGCTCGGTCCAGAACGCCATGCGTCTGGGTGCCGGCGGTATCAAGGTGCAGCTCTCCGGTCGTCTCGGTGGCGCCGAGATCGCACGTACCGAATGGTACCGCGAAGGTCGCGTGCCGCTTCACACCCTGCGTGCCGACATCGATTACGCCACCTATGAAGCACACACCACCTACGGCGTCATCGGCGTCAAGGTGTGGGTCTTCAAGGGCGAGATCCTCGGGGGCATCGAAGAGGTGCGTGCCAAGCAGAAGCAACAGGCTCAGGCACCTGCACCGAAGAAGAAAGGTTCCAGGTAAGGGGAGACTGATCGATGTTGCAACCCAAGCGTACAAAGTTCCGCAAGGTGCAGAAAGGTCGTAACCGTGGCCTGGCGCATCGCGGCAGCAAGGTGAGCTTCGGAGACTTCGGTCTCAAGGCCACCGATCGCGGTCGTATCACCGCACGTCAGATCGAAGCTGGTCGTCGTGCCATCACCCGTCACGTCAAGCGTGGTGGCAAGATCTGGATCCGCGTATTCCCGGACAAGCCGATTACCAACAAGCCTCTCGAGGTTCGTATGGGTAAAGGTAAGGGTTCCGTCGAGTACTGGGTGGCCCAGATCCAGCCGGGCAAGGTGCTCTACGAAATCGAAGGCGTCTCCGAGGAGCTGGCGCGTGAAGCGTTCTCCCTGGCGGCCCAGAAGATGCCCATCTCCACCACCTTTGTGAAACGGACGGTGATGTGATGAAAGCCAACGAAATGCGTGAAAAATCAGTCGATGCGCTGCAGGAGCAGCTCTTCGAACTGCTCAAGGAGCAGTTCAACCTGCGCATGCAGAAGGCCACCGGCCAGCTGAGCCAGACGCACCTGCTCAAGCAGGTTCGTCGCGACATCGCTCGCGTCAAGACTGTGCTCAACCAGAAGGCAGGTGACCAATAATGGCTGAAGCGAATAAAGCCCGTACGCTCACCGGTAAGGTCGTGAGCGACAAGATGGAAAAATCGATTGTCGTATTGATCGAGCGCCGCGAGCGTCATCCGATCTACGGCAAGTACATGAAGCGCTCCACCAAGCTGCACGCCCATGACGAGGCGAATCAGGCACGGACTGGCGATACGGTTTCCATTCAGGAATGCCGTCCGCTGTCCAAGAAGAAAGCCTGGACGTTGGTCGAGGTGGTCGAGCAGGCCAAGGGCTGAGCCCGACAGCGCCTTCTGAACCAGTGCAGTCAGATTAGGTTTGGAGAAAACCAATGATTCAGACTCAGACAATGCTGGATGTCGCCGACAACAGCGGCGCGCGCCGGGTGCAGTGCATCAAGGTGCTTGGCGGTTCACACCGCCGTTACGCTCGCGTGGGTGATGTCATCAAAGTGACGGTCAAGGAAGCGATTCCGCGGGGCAAGGTCAAGAAAGGCCAGGTCCTCAAGGCCGTCGTGGTGCGTACGCGCAGCGGTGTTCGTCGTAACGACGGCTCGCTGATTCGCTTCGATGGAAATGCGGCGGTTCTGTTGAACAACACCAACGAACAGCCGATCGGTACCCGTATCTTCGGGCCGGTTACTCGTGAACTTCGTAACGAGAAGTTCATGAAGATCATTTCCTTGGCGCCCGAAGTGCTGTAAGGAGCGAGGCGGATATGCACAAGATCAAACGTGACGACGAAGTCATCGTCATCGCCGGCAAGGACAAGGGCAAGCGTGGCACGATCAAGCGCGTCCTCGAGAACGACCGTTATGTCGTCTCGGGCGTCAACATGATCAAGCGCCACACCAAGCCCAATCCGATGGCTGGCAACCCGGGGGGTATCGTCGAGCGTGAGGCTCCGATCCATGCGTCCAACGTGGCCATCTTCAACGCGGAGACCGGCAAGGCGGATCGCGTCGGCTTCCAGGTGCAGGAAGACGGTACCAAGGTACGTATCTACAAGTCGACGCAGAAGCAGATCGACGCCTAACGCGAGTCGGGTAGCAAAATGGCGAACTTGAAAGAACGTTATCAAAGCGAGGTCATGGCTAAACTGCAGGAGCAGTTCAGCTATGCCAACGTGATGCAGGTGCCCCGGATCACCAAAGTGACCCTGAACATGGGCATCGGCGAAGCGACCAGCGATAAAAAGCTGATCGAAAACGCCATCGGCGACCTGGAGAAGCTCTCCGGTCAGAAGCCGATGGTGACCAAAGCGCGCAAGTCCATCGCTGGCTTCAAGGTCCGCGAAGGCTGGCCGATCGGCGTCAAGGTGACCCTGCGCCGCGAGCGGATGTGGGACTTCCTGGATCGCCTGGTCAACATCGCGATCCCCCGCGTGCGTGACTTCCGTGGTCTCAACCCGAAGTCCTTCGACGGCCGCGGCAACTACTCGATGGGCGTCCGTGAGCAGATCATCTTCCCGGAGATCGAATATGATAAGATCGACCGGATCCGTGGTCTGGACGTAACCATCACGACCAGCGCCAACACCGACGAAGAAGGTCGTGCGCTGCTCAGCGCGCTGAACTTCCCGTTCAAGCAATAAGGGTGGATTCATGGCAAAGAAAAGCATGATTGAGCGTGAGCTCAAGCGCGCGAAGCTGGTCGACAAATACGCCGCCAAGCGTGCCGCGCTCAAGAGCGTGATCTACGACGTCAACGCTTCTGACGAAGAGCGCTTCGACGCTCAGCTGAAGCTGCAGCAGCTGCCGCGCGACTCCAGCAAGGTCCGTGCCCGCAACCGCTGCCGCATTACCGGTCGTCCGCACGGTTACTACAACAAGTTCGGTCTGGCCCGTAACAAGCTGCGCGAAGCGGCCATGCGTGGCGATGTCCCTGGACTGAAGAAGTCCAGCTGGTAAGCCACGTCGAGGAATTCAGGAGCGCAATGTAAATGAGCATGCAAGATACTCTGGCGGATATGTGTACCCGTATCCGCAATGCGCAGATGGCCACCAAGGAGACGGTCACCATGCCGTCTTCCAAGCTCAAGACGGAAGTGGCCCGCGTACTCAAGCAGGAAGGCTACATTACCGACTTCGCGGTCTCCGAGGGCGCCAAGCCCGAGCTGACCGTCACCCTCAAGTACTTCGAGGGCAAGCCGGTCATCGAGCACCTCCAGCGTGTATCCAAACCGTCGCTGCGGATCTACAAGGGCAAGAGCGCCATGCCCAAGGTCGCAGACGGTCTGGGCATCGCGATCGTCACCACCTCTCAGGGTGTCATGACCGATCGCGCCGCACGCCAGGCGGGTGTCGGTGGTGAAGTCATCTGCACCGTATTCTAGGAGTGAGAAATGTCTCGCGTAGCCAAGTATCCGGTTAAACTGCCCAGCGGCGTCGAGGTCAAGTTCGACGGCGACCAGCTGTCCGTCAAGGGCGGCCAGGGCACGCTAGAACTGACTGTCCATCCCGACGTGAAAATCGCTCAGGAAGACGGTCAACTGACCTTTGCTCCCAGTGAGCAGGCCAAGAGCTGGGCCATGGTCGGCACGACTCGTGCCCTGGTCCAGAACATGGTCACCGGCGCCTCCGAGGGTTTCACTCGGTCGCTGGAAATCAATGGCGTCGGCTATCGTGCCCAGGCAAGTGGCAAGACGCTGAATCTGACACTCGGTTTCTCCCACCCGATCGACTACACGCTGCCTGAAGGTGTCACGGCCGAAACGCCGAAGAACACCGTCATCGTGCTGAAAAGCGCGGACAAGCAGAAGCTCGGCCAGGTGGCTGCGGAAATTCGCGCCTTCCGTCCGCCGGAGCCCTACAAGGGCAAAGGGGTTCGGTACAGCGACGAACAAGTCCGCCGCAAAGAAGCCAAGAAGAAGTAAGGCAGGGTTATGAACGCGAAGAAAGAATCTCGTCTCCGTCGTGCCCGCCGCGCGCGCGCCAAGATCCGCGATCTGGGTGTGAACCGTCTGTGCGTCAACCGCACCCCGCGTCACATCTATGCGCAGATTATCTCGCCGGACGGCGGCAAAGTGCTGGCCAGCGCGTCCACGCTCGACAAGAGCCTGCGCGAAGGTACGACCGGTAACGCCGATGCGGCTGCCAAAGTGGGTGCACTCATCGCTGAGCGCGCCAAGGATGCCGGCATCTCTCAGGTTGCCTTCGACCGCGCTGGTTTCAAATACCACGGGCGTGTCAAGGCGTTGGCGGATGCCGCACGCGAAGGCGGTCTGCAATTCTAAAGGGTTTTACGATGGCGAATAACGAACAGAAGGGCGGTGATCTGCAAGAGAAGTTGGTGCAGGTCAACCGCGTCGCCAAGGTGGTCAAAGGTGGTCGTATCTTCGGCTTCACCGCGCTGACCGTCGTTGGCGATGGCAACGGCCGGGTCGGTTTCGGTCGTGGCAAGGCGCGTGAAGTGCCGGTCGCGATCCAGAAAGCCATGGACCAGGCACGTCGCAACATGGTCAAGGTCAGCCTCAGCGGCAGCACGCTGCAGTACCCGGTTCGCGCCCGTCACGGTGCGTCCAAGGTCTTCATGCAGCCGGCTTCCGAAGGTACCGGCATCATCGCCGGCGGCGCCATGCGCTCCGTCCTCGAGCTGGCCGGTGTCCATGACGTCCTGGCCAAGTGCTACGGCTCCACCAATCCGGTGAACGTCGTGCGTGCCACCATCAAGGGGCTCGCATCCATGCAGTCTCCGGAAGACATCGCCGCCAAGCGTGGCCTGTCTGTCGAAGAACTGGCGGGGTAAGCGACCATGGCAGAGACGATCAAAATCACTCAGACCCGCAGCACTATCGGTGTCCTGAAGAAGCACAAAGCGACCATGACGGGCCTCGGCCTGCGTCGCATCGGGCACTCGGTCGAGCTGGAAGACACCCCCGCCGTTCGCGGCATGATCAACAAGGTTCGTTACCTTGTTCGAATCGAGGGAGAGTAATCCATGAAACTCAACAGCTTAAGCCCGGCTCCGGGTTCCAAGCACGCTGAGAAGCGCGTCGGGCGCGGCATCGGCTCCGGTCTGGGCAAGACCGGTGGCCGTGGCCACAAAGGTCTGAAGTCGCGTTCCGGCGGCTCGGTCAAGCCCGGTTTCGAAGGCGGCCAGATGCCGCTGCAGCGCCGTCTGCCGAAGTTTGGCTTCACCTCGGCCAAGTCGTTGGTGTCCGAAGAAGTTCGCCTCGGCGAACTGGCCAAGGTCGAAGGCGATGTCGCCGATCTCGCCAGCCTGAAGAAGGCCAACGTGCTCAAGAACGCAACCGAGTACGCCAAGGTCATCCTCTCCGGCGAGCTGAACAAGGCGATTACCGTGCGTGGCCTCAAGGTCACCAAAGGTGCACGCGCTGCGATCGAAGCGGCCGGTGGCAAGGTAGAGGACTAAATGGCTAAGTCAGGAAACGTGCCGGCGAACATGGGTAGTGGCCTCAGCGAGCTGTGGGCGCGCCTGCGTTTCGTCTTCATCGCGATCGTGGTGTACCGCATCGGTGCCCACATTCCCGTACCCGGCATCGATCCTGACCAGCTGGCTGCCCTGTTTCGGGAGAACCAGGGCACCATCCTCGGCATGTTCAACATGTTCTCGGGTGGTGCGCTGCAGCGCATGAGTATCTTCGCGCTGGGGATCATGCCGTACATCTCCGCGTCGATCATCATGCAGCTTCTGACCGCGGTATCGCCTCAGCTCGAAGCGCTGAAGAAGGAAGGCGAGGCCGGGCGCCGGAAGATCAACCAGTACACCCGCTACGGCACGGTGTTACTGGCGTTGATCCAGGCGAGCGGCATGTCAGTTGGTCTGGTCAGTCAGGGCGTCGCCTACACCGGCGGCATCAGTTTCTACTTCACCGCCGTCGTCACCTTCGTGGCTGGGGCCGTGTTCCTGATGTGGCTGGGCGAGCAGATCACCGAAAAGGGGATCGGCAACGGTATCTCGCTGATCATCTTCGCCGGGATCGTGGCTGGGCTGCCCAGTGCGATCGGTCAGTCGTTCGAGCTGGCGCGCAATGATGGCGCCTGGAACGTGCTGCCGCTGCTCGCGCTGTCGCTGCTGGCCATTGCGACCGTAGCGTTCGTGGTGTTCATCGAACGCGGCCAGCGCCGCATCACGGTGAACTATCCGCGGCGTCAGGTCGGCAACAAGATGTATGCCGGTCAGAGCAGCTATCTGCCGCTGAAGGTCAACATGGCGGGTGTGATTCCGCCGATCTTCGCGTCCAGTATCCTGCTGTTCCCGGGCTCCATCGGTCAGTGGCTGGGTCAGAGCGACGGTTTCGAGTGGCTGCAGGTGGCATCGCAGCAGCTCTCCCCGGGCGCGCCTCTGTACATCATCCTGTTTGCGGCGGCAGTGCTGTTCTTCTGCTTCTTCTATACGGCGTTGGTGTTCAACCCCAAGGATGTCGCCGACAACCTCAAGAAGTCGGGCGCCTTCCTGCCGGGGATCCGTCCGGGTGAGCAGACTGCGCGCTACGTCGACAAGGTGATGACTCGGCTGACCCTGTTCGGGGCGCTCTACATCACTCTGGTCTCGCTGATGCCGCAGTTCCTGGTGGTGGCCTGGCAGGTGCCGTTCTACTTCGGCGGCACGTCGTTGCTGATCGTGGTCGTGGTGATCATGGACTTCATGGCCCAGGTTCAATCGCACCTGATGTCGCACCAGTACGAGTCGGTGATGAAGAAATCGAACCTGAAGGGCTACGGTAGCGGCGGCGTGATGCGCTGAGCCTCCGCGAGAGAGCATTTGGAGAGAACGATGAAAGTTCGAGCTTCTGTAAAGAAAATGTGCCGTAACTGCAAGATCATTCGGCGCAACGGCGCGGTCCGTGTCATCTGCACGGAACCGCGTCACAAGCAGCGCCAGGGTTGATTCCCTAGCTGCACGAAAGCGGGCCATGGCATGCCCCTTGCCTCGAGAGAGGCAAAGGGGTATGCTATTGCGCCCTTTGTGGACGACTAAACGAGCAAGCCGCTCAACATTCGGAGTAAGCTGATGGCCCGTATTGCAGGCGTCAATATCCCGGACAACAAGCATGCGGCGATCTCGCTGACCTACATCTTCGGGATTGGCCGCACTCGCGCACAGGCGATCTGTGCCGCGGCCGGTATTGCACCGACGACCAAGATTCAGGAACTGTCTGGCGAAGAGCTCGACATCCTGCGTACCGAAGTCGGTAAGTACACCGTAGAAGGCGACCTTCGCCGTGACGTGACGCTGAACATCAAGCGTCTCATGGATCTGGGTTGCTATCGTGGTCTGCGCCATCGTCGTGGTCTTCCGCTGCGTGGTCAGCGTACCAAGACCAATGCGCGTACCCGTAAGGGACCGCGTAAACCGATTCGTAAATAATTAACGTTTCGACGTTAACTATCAGGAAACATCAACATGGCTAACCCGCGTAGTAACCGTAAAAAGGTTAAAAAGCAGGTCGTGGACGCCGTCGCGCACATCCACGCCTCTTTTAACAATACGATCGTGACGATCACAGACCGCCAGGGCAACGCGCTTTCTTGGGCGACTGCCGGTGGTTCGGGTTTTCGTGGTTCTCGCAAGAGCACCCCGTTCGCAGCTCAAGTAGCGAGTGAACGTGCAGCGACCGCTGCAGCCGAGTATGGTGTGAAAAACGTCGACGTGCTGGTCAAGGGCCCCGGCCCGGGCCGTGAGTCTGCCGTGCGTGCACTCAATGCCGCCGGCTTCCGTGTGCAGAGCATTACTGACGCGACGCCCATCCCGCATAACGGGTGCCGTCCGCCGAAGAAACGCCGCGTTTAAGGAGAACGACTCATGGCTCGTTATCTAGGACCCAAGTGCAAACTGTCTCGTCGTGAGGGTACCGACCTCTTCCTCAAGAGCGGTGTCACCCCCTTCGAGAAGAAGTGCAAATCCGAGCAGATCCCGGGTGTGCACGGCCAGCGCCGTCAGCGTCTTTCCGACTACGGCTTGCAGCTTCGTGAGAAGCAGAAAGTGCGTCGTATCTACGGCGTGCTCGAAAACCAGTTCCGCAACTACTACAAAGAAGCCGCGCGCCAGAAAGGGGCGACTGGTGAAGTGTTGTTGCAGCTGCTGGAATCCCGGCTGGACAACGTGGTTTACCGCATGGGCTTCGGCTCCACGCGCAGTGAATCGCGTCAGCTGGTGAGCCACAAGGCGATCTCGGTCAACGGCCGTACCGTCAACGTGGCTTCCTATCAGGTGCGTCCTGGCGACGTCGTGTCTGTGCGTGAGAAGGCCAAGAACCAGGCCCGTATCCAGCAGGCGCTGTCCATCGCCGCCAACCGTGGCGACGTGAACTGGATCGACGTCGACGCGAAGAAGATGGAAGGCACTTTCAAGGCTGTCCCGGAACGCGGCGACCTGTCTGCCGACATCAACGAAAACCTGATCGTCGAGCTGTACTCCAAGTGAGGCCTGAGTTCGGACCGCCACGGCGGTCCGAACCGGCTGGAGTACCGATATTCGTTAGGCAGCCTGAGAAGGTGTTCATATGCAGCGTTCAGTGACAGAGTTTCTCCGTCCCCGCGACATCAAGGTCGAAGAAGTCAGTGCGAATCACGCCAAGATCGTGCTGGAACCCTTCGAGCGTGGTTTCGGCCATACCCTGGGGAATGCGCTGCGTCGCATCCTGCTCTCTTCGATGCCCGGCTGTGCCGTGGTCGAAGCGGAAATCGACGGCGTGCTGCATGAATACAGCGCCATCGAAGGTGTTCAGGAAGACGTCATCGAGATTCTTCTGAATCTCAAGGACGTGGCCATCAAGATGCACGGCCGCGACGAGGCGCTCCTCACCCTGAACAAGCAGGGCCCGGGCATCATGACCGCAGGCGATATCGCCGTCGATCACGACGTCGAGATCGTCAACCCGGATCATGTGATCGCGCACCTCAACGACGGCAGCGAGCTCAAGATGCAGCTGAAAGTCGTGCGGGGCCGCGGTTACGAGCCCGCCGACGTGCGGCTCTCCGACGAGGACGAATCCCGTGCCATCGGTCGTCTGCAGCTGGATGCGACCTTCAGCCCGGTTCGTCGCGTGTCCTACGCGGTCGAAGCGGCGCGTGTCGAACAGCGCACCGACCTCGATAAGCTGGTCATCGATCTCGAAACTGACGGCACCTTGGACCCCGAAGAAGCGATTCGTCGTAGTGCGACCATCCTTCAGGAACAGCTGGCCGCCTTCGTCGATCTCGAAGCTGACCGAGAGCAGGAAGTCGAAGAGGAAGAGGATCAGATCGATCCGATCCTGCTGCGCCCCGTGGACGATCTCGAACTCACGGTTCGTAGCGCCAACTGCTTGAAGGCCGAGAATATTTACTACATTGGCGATTTGATTCAGCGCACGGAAGTCGAGCTGCTCAAGACGCCGAACCTTGGCAAGAAGTCCTTGAACGAAATCAAGGACGTGTTGGCTTCGCGCGGTCTTTCCCTCGGCATGCGGCTGGAAAACTGGCCGCCGGCGAGTCTGAAGGACGACAAGGCCTCCGCCTGAGGCGCGCCCTCGGCGGTGCCGGAGTGCCGACTCGAATCACCAGTTTGGTAAGGAATAGCAATCATGCGTCATCGTAAGAGTGGTCGTCATCTGAATCGGACCAGCTCGCATCGGCACGCCATGTTCAAGAACATGTGCATCTCGCTGGTCGAGCATGAAGTGATCAAGACTACCCTGCCCAAGGCCAAGGAGCTGCGTCGTCATATCGAGCCGCTGATCACCCTGGCCAAGCAGGACAGCGTGGCGAATCGCCGTCTGGCGTTCAGCCGCACTCGCTCCAAGGAAGCCGTCGGCAAGCTCTTCAACGAGCTTGGCCCGCGTTACGCCAATCGCCCGGGCGGTTACGTCCGTGTGCTCAAGTGCGGTTTCCGCGCTGGCGACAACGCGCCGATGGCCTACATCGAGCTGGTCGATCGTCCGGCCGTTCAGGAAGCTGCTGGCGACGAGTAAGTCGCCCCGCGTTTCCGCCGAACGGCACCAAAGCCGGCTGTCCGAGTGATCGGGCAGCCGGCTTTCTTTTTGGGCTCTCTTTTTGCCCTCGCTTTTTGTTCGGAGGTCGGACGCGGTAGGCTTGCCCGGATATCTTGCGCTGCAGGCGTGGTACCGAGGGCAGCGGATCTCACGCTCCGGTATCCGGTCGTCCGACGCGCAGCCGTAGTGACATGGGGCAGCCGTGGAAGTGATAGTCGGGAAGGGGGCGGAGGCGCCCGCAGGCGCCTCCGGTGGGCTCAGGCGCGCTTGGCCTTGCCCTTGCTCGCCGCCTTGGGTGAGGGCAGCAGCGGCGCCAGGAAGCGTCCGGTATGGGAGTGGGCCTGGGCCGCGACCTGCTCCGGGGTGCCCTCGGCGATGATCCGTCCGCCGCCGGAGCCGCCCTCGGGGCCGAGGTCGATCAGCCAGTCGGCGGTCTTGATCACATCGAGGTTGTGCTCGATCACCACCACGGTGTTGCCGTGGTCGCGCAGGCGGTGGAGCACGCCGAGCAGCTGGCGGATATCCTCGAAGTGCAGCCCGGTGGTGGGCTCGTCGAGGATATAGAGCGTCTGGCCGGTGTCGCGCTTGGCCAGCTCGCGAGCCAGCTTGACCCGCTGCGCCTCGCCCCCGGAGAGGGTGGTGGCGCTCTGCCCCAGGCGCACGTAGGAGAGCCCCACGTCCATCAGCGTCTGTAGCCGGCGGGCGATCGCCGGTACCGGGCTGAAGAACTCCAGCGCCTCCTCGATCGTCATCTCCAGCACTTCGTGGATGTTCTTGCCCTTGTACTGGATCTCCAGCGTCTCGCGGTTGTAGCGCTTGCCCTTGCACACGTCGCAGGGCACGTAGATGTCCGGCAGAAAGTGCATCTCCACCTTGATCATGCCCTCGCCCTGGCACGCCTCGCAGCGCCCGCCCTTGACGTTGAAGCTGAAGCGTCCCGGCTTGTAGCCCCGGGCGCGAGCCTCCTGCGTGCCCGAGAAGAGCTCGCGGATGGGGGTGAAGATCCCGGTATAGGTGGCCGGGTTGGAGCGCGGCGTGCGCCCGATGGGGCTCTGATCGATGTCGATGATCTTGTCGAGCTGGTCGAGCCCCTCGATGCTGCGGTAGGGCGCCGGCGATAGCGTGGTGGCGCGATTGAGCTCGCGCGCCGCGATCGGCATCAGGGTCGAGTTGATCAGCGTCGACTTGCCCGAGCCGGAGACTCCGGTGACGCAGACGAACAGGCCCAGCGGCAGCGTCAGGTCGACATTGTGCAGGTTGTTGCCACTGGCCCCGGTGAGCCGCAGCTGCTTCTCTGGATTGCCCGGAATCCGATGCGGCGGCACCTCGATCCGGCGCTTGCCCGAGAGATACTGCCCGGTCAGCGAGTGCGAAGCGGCCTCGATCTGCTTGGGCGTGCCCTGGGCGACGATGGTGCCGCCATGTACGCCGGCGCCTGGGCCGATATCGAGCACGTGGTCGGCGGCGCGGATGGCATCCTCGTCGTGCTCGACCACGATCACCGTATTGCCCAGGTCGCGCAGCCGGGTGAGGGTGCGCAGCAGGCGGTCGTTGTCGCGCTGGTGCAGGCCGATCGAAGGCTCGTCGAGGATGTACATTACCCCCACCAGGCCGGCGCCGATCTGGCTCGCCAGGCGGATACGCTGGGCCTCGCCCCCGGAGAGAGTGTCGGCGCTGCGCTCCAGGGTCAGGTAGTCGAGGCCGACATTGACCAGAAACTCCAGGCGGGCGTGGATCTCGTGGACGATCTTGGTCGCGATCTCGCCCTTGCGTCCGGGCAGCGTCAGCTCGCGGAAGTAGTTCCAGGCCTCGCCCACCGGTAGCTGGGTGATCTGCGGCAGATTGTGATCGTCGACGAAGACGTGACGCGCCTCGCGCTTGAGGCGGCTGCCGTCGCAGCTGGGGCAGGGGCGTACCGCCAAGTACTTGGCGAGGTCATCGCGGACCATCGACGACTCGGTCTCGCGGTAGCGCCGCTCCAGATTGGGTAGCACGCCCTCGAACGGGTGTTCACGGGTCACCTTGCGCCCGCGGTCGTTGACGTAGCTGAAGGCGATGTCGTCCTTGCCGCTGCCGTGAAGCACGATCTCGCGCTCGTGGCGGGCCAGCGCCTCCCACGGGGTGTCGAGGGTGAAGCGGTAGTGCTCGGCGACCGCCTGCAGCTGGCTGAAGTAGTAGATGCTGCGCCGATCCCAGCCCTTGATCGCTCCTTCGGCCAGCGACAGCTCCGGATGGCTGATCAGCTTGTCCGGATCGAAGTACTGACGCACGCCGAGGCCATCGCAGGTGGGGCAGGCGCCGGCCGGGTTGTTGAACGAGAACAGCCGCGGCTCGAGCTCGGCCAGCGAGTAGCCGCAGATGGGGCAGGCGAAACGCGAGGAGAACGCCAGGTCCGCCTGCTCGCCATCCATGAAGTGGATGATCGCGGTACCGTCGGCCAGGTTGAGCGCGGTTTCGAAAGACTCCGCCAGGCGCTGCTGCAGATCCGCGCGCACCTTGATGCGATCGACCACCACGCTGATATCGTGCTTGCGCTTCTTGTCCAGGGTCGGCAGATCGTCGAGTTCGACGGTCTCGCCGTCGACCACCGCGCGCACGAAGCCCTGGGCGCGCAGCTCGCCGAGCAGCTGCTGATGCTCGCCCTTGCGCCCCTTGATCACCGGCGCCAGCAACATCAGGCGGCTGCCCTCGGGCAGCGCCAGCACCTGGTCGACCATCTGCGAGACCGTCTGCGCCTCCAGCTCCTCCCCGTGGTCAGGGCAGCGCGGGGTGCCGGCGCGGGCGAACAGCAGGCGCAGGTAGTCGTAGATCTCGGTAATGGTGCCGACGGTGGAGCGCGGGTTGTGCGAGGTCGACTTCTGCTCGATCGAGATCGCCGGCGACAGCCCCTCGATATGGTCGACGTCGGGTTTCTCCATCATCGACAGGAATTGCCGCGCATAGGTGGAGAGCGACTCCACATAGCGGCGCTGGCCCTCGGCATAGAGGGTGTCGAAGGCCAGAGAAGACTTGCCCGACCCGGACAGGCCGGTGACCACGATCAGTTTGTCACGTGGCAGTTCGACATCGATATCCTTCAGGTTATGGGTACGCGCACCCCTGACCAGAATGCTGTCCATGACTACCTCGTGCAGCGAAGCGGGAAACGACCAGTATAGCAGCCTGTCGGGCGCGACCGGTCACTGCGGTCGACCCGGAAATGGTGAGTCTGCGCTGACGCCGCGCCTGGCGCCGCCCGGCGCTTTCACTCGACCCGGGCGAGGCGTAAAATGAGGGGTTCCCTCATTCATCCTCGCTTCTGCCGAGTTCACCAGCCGTGACTGCCATGACATCTCGTTTTCTCGTTACCGAACGGCGCTCGATCGTGGGACTGGCCAGCCTCTATGCCTCGCGCATGCTGGGGCTGTTCATGGTCCTGCCGATCCTGGCGCTCTACGCCGACCATCTCGATGGCGCCACCCCCTTTCTCGTTGGCCTGGCCCTGGGCGGCTACGGCCTGACCCAGGCGATCCTGCAGATTCCCTTCGGCCTGCTCTCCGACCGGCTCGGGCGCAAGGCGGTGATCGCCGGCGGCCTGCTATTGTTCATCCTCGGCAGCGTGGTAGCGGCCAGTGCTACCTCGATCTATGGCGTCATCATCGGGCGTTGCCTGCAGGGCAGCGGCGCGGTCGCCGGCGCCATCATGGCGCTGCTCGCCGACCAGACCCGCGAGGAGATTCGCACCGCGGCGATGGCCACCATCGGTCTGTCGATCGGTGTCGCCTTCGGCGTGGCCATGGTAGTGGGGCCGCTGGTCGCCGATGTTGGCGGGCTGGCTGGCGTGTTCTGGTTCACCGCGGCGCTCTCCGCCTGCGGCCTGCTGATCCTGTGGAAGCTGGTGCCCAAGGCACCACGCCGCATGACCCACCGC
The DNA here is from genome assembly GCF_017306975.2 of Salinicola sp. DM10. NCBI lineage: Bacteria > Pseudomonadati > Pseudomonadota > Gammaproteobacteria > Oceanospirillales > Halomonadaceae > Salinicola > Salinicola sp. DM10. Next base: position 63,630 of record NZ_JAFLEN020000007.1, on the reverse strand, counting down.
GATGTCGGGCTCGACCGCCGCCAGCTGCGTGCCACCCTGATGCAGGGCGATCTGCTGCGGCTCGATTTCTCGATCTTCGCTCTGCATCTGATCCTGACCGCCTGTTTCGTCGCGCTGCCGTTCCAGCTCGAAGCCCTGGGCTTCGCCCCGGCACACCACGGCTGGGTCTATCTGCCGGTGATGGCGCTGGCCTTCGTGGCCATGGTGCCGCTGGTGATCGTGGCCGAGAAGTATCGCAAGATGAAGCCGGTGTTCGTCGGCGCGGTGGCGGCGATGACCCTGATCCTGCTCGGCTTCAGCGAGCTGGGGGGCGATCGCGTCGCGCTGCTGGCGCTACTGTGGGGCTTCTTCGTGGTCTTCAATCTGCTCGAGGCAACTCTGCCCTCGATGATCAGCAAGCTGGCGCCGGCCGGGGCCAAGGGCACCGCCATGGGGGTCTACTCCACCAGTCAGTTCCTTGGCGCCTTCCTGGGCGGCACCCTGGGCGGCGCGCTATCCCAGGGGTTGGGGATCCACAGCGTGTTCCTCGGCGCCGCCGTGGTGGGCGCGATCTGGCTGGTGGTGGTATGGAGGATGCCCGCGCCGCGCCACCTGTCGAGCGAAATCGTAGCGCTGGACGCGCAATCCATGGGCATGCTCGATACACTGCTCGAGCGTTTCGCCTCGGTCGCCGGGGTCGAGGACGTGATGGTCGTGCCCGAAGAGCGTGTCGCTTATCTCAAGGTCGATCGCCAGCGCCTGGACGCCGAGGCGCTGGCCCGTATCACCGGCAATCAATGGCAACGAACCGACGCCTGAGGGCGTCGTAAACGCAGGTAAGGCAAGGAGACAACGATGGCCCGAGGTGTGAACAAAGTCATCCTGATCGGCAACCTGGGACAGGATCCGGAAGTCCGCTTCCTGCCGTCGGGCAATCCGGTGTGCAACCTGCGCATCGCGACCACCGATACCTGGACCGACCGTCAGAGCGGCCAGCGTCAGGAGCGTACCGAGTGGCACAGTGTGGTGCTGTTCAACAAGCTGGCGGAGATCGCCCAGCAGTACGTCAAGAAGGGCTCGCGGATCTATATCGAAGGACGCCTGCAGACCCGTAAGTGGCAGGGGCAGGATGGCCAGGACCGCTACTCCACCGAGATCGTCGGCAACGATATGCAGATGCTCGACTCGCGCAGCGGCCAAGGTGGTGGTGACTACAACCAGAACCAGTATGGCGGTGCGCCGCAGCCGCCCCAGGGTGGTTATGGTCAGCAGCAGCCCGCGCCGGCCCAGCAGGGCGGCGGCTATGGCCAGCAGCAGCCGGCACCGGCTCAGCAGGGCGGCTACGGTAACCAGCCCCAGCGTCCGCCGCAGAACCAGCCGGCGCCGCAGCCCAACCAGCAGAATGCCAACTACGGCGCGCCGAATCCGGGCAGCTTCGACGATTTCGACGACGAAATCCCGTTCTGATTCGCCCGCGCGGCACGCAATGACCCCGCCTCGGCGGGGTTTTTTATGGCCGCCGTCCCTGGCGGCCACCCTTCGGGCCGTCGCTGCGCGACGTGCAAAACCGCTCCCGGCGGTTTTTGTGATGGCCGCCGTCCCTGGCGGCCACCCTCACCTTCCCGTTCGCGCGGCTCGACGCCCCGTGGACGGCGGATTAGAATGGCCGGTTCGATAGCCTTCTAATGATCATCCCGGTGCCGATGCCCGTGTCGCCGCCAGGCTGGGCCCGACGGGCCCGGTCTTCCAGCTCGAGAGTCTCTTGTCATGTCACACCGGATACCCGACGCCGTCAGGCTGCCCGAACTGACGCTGCGTGGCGTCCTGCTGGGTGCTGCCATCACCCTGCTGTTCACCGCCTCCAACGTCTATCTAGGGCTCAAGGTGGGCCTCACCTTCGCCTCGGCGATTCCCGCGGCGGTGATCTCGATGGCGGTGCTCTGCCGCCTGCCCGGCGCCAACAAGCTCGAGAACAACATGGTGCAGACCCAGGCCTCGGCGGCGGGCACCCTCTCGGCGATCATCTTCGTGCTGCCGGGGCTGTTGATGATCGGCTACTGGCAAGGCTTTCCGTTCTGGCAGACCTCGGCGATCTGCGCCATCGGCGGCATTCTGGGAGTGCTCTACACCATTCCGCTGCGCCGGGTGATGGTGGTGCAGAGCGATCTGCCCTATCCCGAAGGCATCGCCGCGGCCGAAATCCTCGAGGTCGGCAGCCAGGCGACCCAGCGTGACGCAGCGGCGTCGGAGAGCACTCGGCACGAGAAGACGGGGGCCGGCGAGATCGCCCTCGGCGCCGGTGTGGCGGCGGCGTTTGCCTTTGCCAGCGGCGGGCTGCGGCTGCTGGCGGAGAGCATCAGCGTGTGGTTCGCGGTGGGGCGCAGTGCCGTCCAGCTCGCCACCGGCTTCTCGCTGGCGCTGGTCGGGGCCGGCTATCTGGTGGGGATCGTCGGCGGCATTGCGATGCTGATCGGCACGCTGATCGCCTGGGGCGTCGCCGTCCCCTGGCTCACCGCGATCACGCCGGCGGCGGGGCAGGGTCTGGCGGCGGCGGGGATGGCGCTATGGTCGGAGAAGGTGCGCTTCATCGGCGCCGGTACCATCGGCATCGCCGCGCTGTGGACCCTGGCGACGCTGTTCAAGCCGATGCTCCAGGGCATCCGTGCCTCCTTCGGGGCGATGCATGGTGGCAGCGAGGCGCGTCCGCCGCGCACCGAGCGCGACCTGCCCGCCGGCCTGCTGCTGGGGCTGACCGCCGTGCTGCTGGTGCTGTTGACGCTGGTGTTCGCGCACTTTCTGCACCAGGCGGCGCCGACGCTGGGGGCGGCACCGCTATGGACGCTGACGCTGGGCTGCGTGCTGTTCGCCGGCGTGTTCGGTTTTCTGATCGCCGCCGCCTGCGGCTACATGGCGGGCTTGGTGGGGTCGTCGAGCAGCCCGATCTCGGGCATCGGCATCGTCGCGGTGATCCTCGTCTCGCTGATGCTGCTGGGCTTCGACGCCGTCAGCGATGCCCTCGCCAGCCTCGACCCGGCGGTCGCCCAGCGCCTGCCGACGGCGCTGGCGCTGTTCGTCACCTCGGTGATCCTGGCGGTGGCGGCGATCGCCAATGACAATCTGCAGGATCTCAAGACCGGCTATCTGGTCGGGGCCACGCCGTGGCGCCAGCAGGTGGCGCTGATCATCGGCTGCGTGGTCGGTGCGCTGGTGATCCCGCCGGTGCTCTCGCTGCTCTACCACGCCTACGGCTTCGCCGGCGCCATGCCGCGGCCGGGCATGGACCCGTCCCAGGCGCTGGGGGCGCCGCAGGCCTCCTTGATGACCGCGATCGTGCGCGGTGTCTTCGATCACGATCTCGAGTGGGGCATGCTCGGCATCGGCCTGGCCCTGGGGGCGGCGCTGATCGGCATCGACGAGCTGCTGCGCCGGCGCGGCGGCAGCGCACGGCTACCGGTGCTGGCGGTGGGGATCGGCATCTACCTGCCGCCGAGCATCATCATGCCGCTGGTGATCGGTGCCGTGATCGGCTGGCTGATCGAACGGCGCCTGCGTGCCCGCGCCCGGGCCAAGAGCGTCGAGCTGGCGGTCTATGCCGAGCGCCCACGCCGGCGCGCGGTGCTGCTCGCCTCGGGGCTGATCGTCGGCGAGAGTCTGGTCGGTGTCCTGCTGGCCGGGGTGATCGGGCTGAGCGGCTCGCCGGCACCGCTGGCACTGGTCGGTGCCGGGTTCGACGGCACCGCCCAGTGGCTGGGTTTGGCGGTCTTCGTCGTGGTCTGCCTCGGCTTCTATCGCCGCGTGCTGCGTCCGCTGGGCGCCTGAGGGTGGCGCCCGGGGCGGGTCATATCGGCAGTGAGAGCGGCGTCGGCGCGCTACCGCCGATCTCGACCGGGATCTCGAACAGCGCTCCGGCGAGCGGCTCGTCGGCACAGCCCACCGCCGCCGAGGTGACGAACAAGCGCTCGAACGCCTCGCCGCCGAAGGCGCAGGAGGTGGGCCGCGATACCGGCAGCGCGACCTCGCGGTCGAGGCTGCCGTCGGGGTGATAGCGGGCCACGCGCCGGCCATCCCAGAGCGCCAGCCACAGGCCGCCCTCGCGGTCGCAGGTCATGCCGTCGGGGTAGCCGCTGCCGGGGGCGAGACGAATGTGCTCACGCTTGCGCGAGAGCTCGCCCGAGTCGCTCAGATCGAAGGCGAAGACGGTCTGGCGGGCGCTGTCGTTATGATAGAGTGTGGCCCCGTCGGGTGAGATCGCCGGGCCGTTGGTGATGTGGTAGTCGCGGTCCATCTCGACCACGCCGCGGCCATCGAGGCGATAGAGATAGCCGCCGGCGTGGACTTCGGCCGCGTCCATCGAGCCGAACCAGAGCCTGCCGTGGCCGTCGCTCTTGGCGTCGTTGAGGCGATCCCCATCCGGCAGCCACTCGATCGGCGTCAGCCGCTTGCCCGGGCGCGGCCCCTGCTCGAGATCGAAGTCGAGCTCGACCACGCCGGAGCGCAGCCCGGCGACGAAGCCGCCGGTATCGCGCGGCAGCAGCCAGCAGCACGCCTCGTCCAGCGTCCAGCTGCGCCGGGTGCCGTCCGCCGGGCGCCAGGCGTGAAGGCGGGCTCCGAGAATATCGACGAACAGCAGCGCGCCGTGGGCCGGCGACCAGACGGGACCTTCACCCAGTTGGGCGTTGACTTCCCACAGCGCGGTGGCGTCTCGGGACATGGGGTTCTCCTGTCGAGGGGCGGTGGTCTCCAGCATAGCCCGAGTCGGCCCTGGGAGCGCCGCGGATTTCCGCGCGGCGAGCCGACACAGATCAAGGAGAGAACAGCGTGGAAGCTATCCAGATGGGCACTATCGGGCCGCACGTCATCGCGTCACCAGCCATCGATTCGTCGGTCATCGCGTCACTAGTCATCGAGGTAACCGCGTGAAGTGCCTGATCGCCCACCCCCGTCACTGTCTCGGCGTGGCGCTGACGCGTCTCGCCGAGAGCCGCAGCGACATCACCTTCGCCCCGCTCGAGCGGCTACCGGATGCGGCCACGCTCGCCGCGCTGGCGCCGGCGGCGGTGATCGTGCCGCCGCTGTCGGACCCGGGGCAGGCCGAACCGGCCGAGGTCTACGCCCACTGCGATCATCTCGAGGCGCTGATCGATCTGTGCCGACAGCAGCAGATCGCGTTGATCTGGTGCGTCTCGGATACGCTGTTCGAGGATGGCGCCGACACCCCGATCGACGAGACCGCGATGCCCGCGCCACGCGACGAGACCCTGCGCCGGCTGGTCACCGCCGGTGAGCGGCTGCGCCGTCATCCGCGCCACCTGGTACTGCGCCTGGGGCCGCTGTTCGGGCTCGACGGCGAGGATAGCTGGCTCGGCCCGCTGATCGCGGCACTCCAGGGCGGCGAGACGATCCGCTCGGCCCAGGACCTGATCGTCTGCCCGACCTCGGTCAGCGCGGTGGCGCGGGCGCTGTGCGGCATCCTGCTGCAGCTCGACAGCGGCGCCGGCGCCTGGGGCACCTATCACCTCTGCGGGGTCGAGCCGATCAGCCGCTATACCTTCGTCTCGGTGGTCAAGATGCAGCTGGCGACCCGCCTGGAAGGCGTCGGCCAGACCGCCGCGCTGGGCGAGCTCAAGGCGCTCAATCAGCACCACGATACGCCGCTGCGGCGGGTGCTCGACTGCCGCCGCTTGCTCGACGTGTTCGGCATCCACCAGAAGGCGTGGCGGGTAGAACTCGGGCTGATGCTGGATAGCTGGTGTCAGCAGCACTACGGAAGCCAAGAAGCGGTGGCCGAGACATGAACGTGATACGCAGTCTGCTCTTCTACGCCGGCTATTTTCTGGCGATTCTGGTCTCGGGGCTATTGATGCTGCCGCTGGGGCTGATGCTGCCGCTGCGTGGCCGCTTTCGCCTGTTCAACTGCCACAATCGCTTCATCATGCGCTGGCTGTCGCTGACCTGTGGCGTGCGCTATCGCATCGAAGGGCGCGAACGCGTGCCCGAGGGGCCCTGTGTGGTGCTGGCCAACCACCAGAGCGAGTGGGAGACGGTTTATCTGCAGCTACTCAAGACGCCGATCTGTACGGTGCTCAAGAAGGAGCTGCTGAGCATTCCGCTGTTCGGCTGGGGGGTACGATTGCTCAAGCCGATCCCGCTGGATCGTTCCAAACCGTCCACCGCCATGCGTCAGGTGCTCTCCCACGGCAAGCAGCGGCTGGACGAGGGGCTTTCGGTGCTGATCTTCCCCGAAGGCACGCGGGTGGCACCGGGGCAGCGGCGGCGCTTCAACAAGAGCGGTGCGGTGATCGCCTGTCGCGCCGGCGTGCCGGTGCTGCCGGTGGCGCACAATGCCGGCGAGCGCTGGGGGCGTCACTGGGTCAAGCAGCCCGGCGAGCTGCGGGTGGTGGTGGGCGAGCCGATCGCCACCGAAGGGCGCACACCGGATGCCGTGCTGGCGGATGTGGAGCAGTGGATCGAAGCGCGGCTGGGCGAGATCTCCGAGGTGCCGCGGCCACCGCAGGGGGTGCAGGAGGCGCCCACCAAGCTGCCCTCCTGAGCGCGTCTCCCACGCCAGCCAGCCTGACGGCAGATGGGGCAGGGCAGCGCCGCGGCTACGGGAGAGGACCGGTTACGAGAGAGGCCTGTCATGAGAGAGGCCTGTCATGAGAGAGGCCTGTCATGAGAGAGGCCTGTCATGAGAGAGGCCTGTCATGAGAGTACCGGCCACGAAAAAGGCGCCCCGCGGGGCGCCTTTTTGCGTTCGAGCTCACAGCGGCCTTGGGTTCAGCCGTCGTAGCGGTCGAACACCAGGCAAGCATTGGTGCCGCCGAAGCCGAAGCTGTTGGAGAGCACGCGCTTGATGTCGACGTCGTCGCGGCGCTGGCGCACGATATCGAAACCGCTGGCCTGCTCATCGAGATTGTCGATGTTGGCCGAGGCGCACAGGAAGCGGTTTTCCATCATCAGCAGCGAGTAGATCGCTTCCTGGACCCCGGTGGCACCCAGCGAGTGGCCGGTGAGCGACTTGGTCGAACTCATCGCCGGCGTGGTGTCGCCGAACACGTCACGGATCGCCTTGAGCTCGGCGACATCGCCCACCGGCGTCGAGGTGCCGTGGGTGTTGATGTAGTCGACGCTGCCGTCGAGGCCGGCGAGCGCCTGGCGCATGCAGCGCGCCGCGCCTTCACCCGAGGGGGCGACCATGTCGTGGCCGTCGGAGGTGGCACCGTAGCCGGTGATCTCGGCGTAGATCTTGGCACCGCGCGCTTTGGCGTGCTCCAGCTCCTCGACCACCAGCATGCCGCCACCGCCGGCGATGATGAAGCCGTCGCGATCGGTGTCGTAGGGGCGCGAGGCTTTTTCCGGCGTGTCGTTGTAGCCGGTGCTCAGCGCACCCATGGCGTCGAACAGGCACGACAGCGTCCAGTGCTCCTCCTCGCCGCCACCGGCGAAGACCACATCCTGCTTGCCCAACTGGATCTGCTCCACCGCGCTGCCGATGCAGTGCGCGGAAGTGGCGCAGGCCGAGGAGATCGAGTAGTTGATCCCCTTGATCTGGAACGGCGTCGCCAGGCATGCCGAGACGGTGCTGCCCATGGTCCGGGTGACACGATAGGGGCCGACACGGCGCAGGCCCTTCTGGCGCATGATGTCCGCCGCTTCGACCTGGTTGGCGCTGGAGGCGCCGCCGGAGCCGGCGATCAAGCCGGTGCGCGGATTCGAGATGGCATCGGCGGCCAGGCCCGAGTCGTCGATCGCCTGCTGCATGGCGATATAGGCATAGGCCGCGGCGTCGCCCATGAAGCGCAGCTGCTTACGGTCGACGAGCGCGTCGATGTCGATCTCCACGCTCCCCGCCACCTGACTGCGGAAACCGAGCTCGGCGTATTCCGGCTTGTAGCGAATGCCGGAGCGTCCCTGGCGCAGAGCATCCAGTACCTGCCGGGCGTCATTGCCCAGACAGGACACGATACCCAGTCCGGTGACTACCACTCGTTTCATGGAAGCCTCCCGCTCAGAAAGTCTCAGTGTTGGTGAAAAGGCCGACGCGCAGATCCTTGGCCTGGTAGATGTCCTTGCCGTCCACCGCCAGGGTGCCGTCGGCGATACCCAGGACCAGGCGACGCGTGATCACGCGCTTGATCTCGATGTGATAGGAGACCTTGCCGGCGTCGGGCAGGATCTGGCCCGAGAACTTGACCTCGCCGCAACCCAGTGCCCGACCGCGACCCGGATTGCCCAGCCAGCCGAGGTGAAAGCCGACCAGCTGCCACATGGCGTCGAGTCCGAGGCAGCCCGGCATCACCGGATCACCGGGGAAATGGCACTGGAAGAACCACAGGTCGGGGTGGATATCCAACTCGGCGATGATCTCGCCCTTGTGGTACTTGCCGCCATCCTCGTTGATCTGCGTGATGCGATCGAGCATCAGCATGTTGGGGGCGGGGAGCTGGGCGTTGCCGGGGCCGAACAGTTCCCCCCGGCTGCATTTCAGCAGATCGTCGTGGCTGAAAGAGTGCTGTCTGGTCACTAGATCGTTCCGAGAATCGAAAAAGAGTTTGCCCCATGGGTTGCGAGGCGGGGCCAGTCTAATGGCTGTGGGCAGCGAATGCACGTGGCCCAAAGGCTAGTCTTGTGCGCTTTTACGTGCAATTGCGGCCTGCCAGGCGCCCCGCGCGAAAGGGGGCGCCGGCCGCGCTTGCCCTGGCGCGCGCCGAGGGGGCATGATGCGAGGCGGGAGCGATTGGGTGAGTATCGACCTGAGTCGATTCGTATAACGACCATAACCGAAGATCTATGTGGCCTTCTTTTTCGCTGAATCGACCGCTGGTCTGGCTGGGACTCGCGGCGCTGGCCGCTGCCAGCCTGTTGCCTTTTCTGATGCTTCGCCTCGCGGCGCTGGCGCTGGTCGTGGTCGGCTTGGCCGATGGCTGGCGCCAGATCCGTCTCGAGCATCAGCGCCGCCGGCTCAGCGAGCAGGCGCTCGAACTCTCCCAGGACGGCATCATGATCACCAATGCCGCCAATCGTCTGATCACCATCAATCCCGCCTTCACCCAGATCACCGGCTATACCCTCGACGAGATCGAGGGGCTCGACCCCTCTGCGCTCTCCTCTGGGCGCCATGACAAGGCCTTCTACGAGCGCTACTGGCAGACCCTCGCTGCCACCGGGCGCTGGGAGGGCGAAATCTGGAACCAGCGCAAGCACGGCGACCAGTACCCCGAGTGGTTGCGTGTGCGCGCCTGCCACGACAGCAAGGGGCGGGTGTCGCACTACGTCGGTCTGTTCACCGACATCAGCCGGCACAAGGCGCGCGAACAGGATTTGCGCCGGATCGGCTTCGAAGACCCGCTGACCGGGCTGCCCAATCGGCGGCGGCTGCACGATCTGCTCGCTTCCCGGCTGCGTCATCTGCGCGCCGGTGAGGGGCTGGACCTGGCGCTGATCGATATCGACGGCTTCAAGGCGATCAACGACGGCCTCGGCGTGGACAGCGGCGACCGTCTGCTGGCGCGCTTCGGCCAGCGGCTGGCGGCGCAGGTCGCCGGGGGCATCGTGGGGCGGCTCGGCGGTGACGAGTTCATGGTGATCCGGACCACCACCTTCGACGATCATGAAAAGTGGGTGGCGGGGTTGCGCCACCACCTCAGCGAGCCGTTCGAGATCGACGACAACACCCTGCGCCTGGGGTTGACCATCGGCAGCTGCCGCGCGCCGGAGGATGGCAAGGAGGCGGGGGTGCTGTTCCAGCGACTGGAATCGGCGCTCTATAGCGCCAAGCGCCATGGCCGCAACCACGATCGCCGCTTTCGCCCGTCGCTCGAGGTCGAGGGTGACCGCCAACTGGCGATCATCAACGAGCTGCGTCAGGCGCTGGCGCAGAACGAACAGTTGGAGGTCTATTACCAGACCCAGCATCGTCTCGACGATGGTGAGCTGATCGGCATGGAAGCGCTGCTGCGCTGGCATCATCCCCAGGAGGGCATGATTCCCCCCGGCGACTTCATTCCGCTGGCGGAGCGTCATGGGTTGATGCCGGCGCTGGGGGCTTGGGTCATCGACCAGGCGGTGGCGCAGCTCGCCAACTGGCGCGATCAGGGGCTGACGGTGGTGCCGGTATGGGTCAACATCTCCGCCCTACAGCTGATCCAAGGCGATCTCGAGTCGCGTCTGATCTCGACTTTGAGCCAGTACCGGGTGGCGCCGAGTTATCTCGGTCTCGAGCTCACCGAGTCGGTGCTGCTCGACGAGCGCGCCGGTGATATCTCGCCGCGGCTCGAAGCGCTGCGGCGCGAAGGGCTGCAGATCGCGATCGACGATTTCGGCACCGGCTACTCCTCGATGGCCTATCTCAAGCGGCTACCGATCGACAAGCTCAAGCTCGACCGCGAGTTCATCCGCGCGCTGCCGCATGACCACGCCGATGCGGCGATCACCTCGGCGGTGCTGGCGATGGCCCAGGGGCTCAACCTCGACGTGATCGCCGAGGGCGTGGAGACCGAGGCCCAGCGCAGCTTCCTGATGGCGCGTGGCTGCCGTCACGTGCAGGGCTTCCTCTATGCCCGCCCGCAGCCAGCCGGTGCTGTAGCCCAGCGCTTGAAGCCGGCCAGTGCGACCTACGCCTGAGCCGGGCCTGTACCGCCCAACCGCCAGCTGACCGCGACGCACAGCCCCGCCCACACCAACGCTTCCACGATCAGTGCCCAGGTGGCGATCTCTGCTCCGGCCAGCGCTGCCCCAGAGAGATAGCTCAGTGGCCCGCCCACGGCACCGCACACGAGCGCCAGCCAGCGATGCGGCCACAGCCACGCCAGACAGTGGTGCAGGGTGGTGGCGAACAGCGGCCACAGCGCCCACAGCCACAGTGGCCAGCCCGTGGTCAGGCGGATGCCGCCCAGGGCCACCAGGCTGCCGTCCACCACTACCCCGAGTAGCGCAAAGCCCAGCCACCAGCGCCATTCGCCGGGGCGCGCCAGCCAGCGCCAGTGGGCGCTCACAATCAGACCCAGGGCGAGCAGTGCCGGCAGCGAGCCGCCCAGCACGCAGACGAACCAGCCGACCTGAAAGGCCAGCGCGTTGAGCACCAGAGCGAGTGGGCGGCGCTGGCTCATGGCTGTGCTACCGACGGGCGACTCACGGCTGCCCGCTGAGTGGCGCCCGGCGTGCGCCGGGCTTGGCCAGCAGCAGGTGGCAGGTGCCGATGGCGCGCTCGACGAAGCCGCCCTCGCAGTAGCACAGGTAGTAGCGCCACATGCGGATGAAGCGTTCGTCGTAGCCCAGTTCGCGCACCCGTTCGAGGCTTGCCTCGAAGCGCTGGCGCCACTCGCGCAGGGTGCGGGCGTAGTGCAGGCCGATCTCGTCCAGGTCTAGCAGGTTGAGCTGAGTGTGGCGGCTCAGCGCGCTGAGGATGGCGGTGTGCGAGGGCAGAAAGCCGCCGGGGAAGATGTAGCGCTTGATGAAGTCCATTTCGCGCTTGGCCGCTTCGAAGCGCTGATCGCGGATGGTGATGCACTGCAGCAGGGCCAGGCCATCGTCGGTGAGCAGACGGTCGACGCAGCCGAGATAGGTATCGAGATACTGATGCCCCACCGCCTCGACCATCTCCACCGAGACCAGGCGGTCGTAGCGCCCGGTGAGTGCGCGGTAATCCTCGCGCAGCAGGGTGATCTGCGACTCCAGCCCGGCCTCGCGCACGCGCTCGGCGGTGTAGGCGTACTGGGCCTCGGAGATGGTGGTGGTGGTCACCCGGCAGCCGCGGGTGCGCGCGGCATGGATCGCCAGGCCGCCCCAGCCGGTGCCGATCTCGAGCAGGTGGTGGTGGGGTTCGACCGCGAGCTTGTCGAGAATGAGATCGAGCTTGTGGGTCGAGGCCTCCTCCAGGGTCGCCGCCGGATGCGGGAAGACGGCGCTGGAGTACATCCAGTGGTCGCGGTCGAGGAACGTCGCGAACAGCGCGTTGCCGAGATCGTAATGCGCGGCGATATGCCGTCGTGCGCGCGTACTGGTGTTGCGCTGCAGGGCGTAGAGCGCGGCCAGCGCCCAGCGGCTGAAGCGTGCGGTGCCGTTCTCCATGCCGGCATTGACGCGTTCGACGTTGCGCGCGAACAGGCGTACCAGCCCCACCAGGTCGTCGACCTCCCACTCGCCGTCCATGTAGGACTCGGCCACGCCGACGGTGCCACCGAGGGCGAAACGCCGCCACACCACGGCGCTGTGCACGTGCACGCAGAGCGTCAGGGTGTCGGCCGCGGCAGGATCACCGCGTCCCAGACGGTGTCGCTGGCCGCCTTCGTGGAGTGTGATCACGCCGCCGTCGAGCGCGTCCAGCGCCTTCAGGATGCGCGGCCGCAGCCAGCGCGACAGACGCGGCGCGTCGCGGCGCCGGTCGACGGTCGAGGAGGGGGCGGTGGTCATGGTGAATTCTGCTCTCGTCCTGGGTGGTCGTGGATGGGCGTGCGCTTGAGCCACAGCCTGAGCGCCTGCCAGTGGATCGCGGCGATGGTCTTCAGCGTCATCAGCGGATGGCGCAGCAGCTCGCCGACCAGTGCGCGCCGGGTCGCCGGTGCCAGGCTCAGGGTCAGGGTGGCGTCGAAATGCCGGGCCGCTTCGGCCCAGGTCTCCATGTGCATCAGCAGGCGCTCATCGGGGCGGTTGAAGCGCCAGCGGTAGGTCATCGCCATCGGGTTGAACGGCGATACGTGCAGGCGCTTGGCGAACTGCGCCTGGCACAGGTGGCGTGTATCGTCGACCCGGCAGGCGTAGACCTGACGCTCGCCCCAGGGCGTGTTGGTGACCTCGCCGAGCACCGCACGCAGGCGCTCGTCGCGATCGTAGACGTAATAGAGCGTCAGCGGATTGAACAGCACCCCGAACAGCCGCAACTGGGTCAGCATGCGAATCGGGCCGTCCGTGATCTCATCCAGCTCTTCGCCCATCTCTTTGCCCAGTTCTTCGCCCAGTTCTTCGCGTAGCCGCTGGCGCACGGCCGCCGCCAGCGGCAGCGCGTGCGGCGCCAGGTAATCCTCGCGGCGAAAGCGCGCCGGGGCGTAGCGCCGGGTGCCGAAGCCAGGGGTACGGGCCAGCAGTGCCGGCAGTTCGTCGAGATCGAGCCACAGCATCCACACCCGGTAGTCGAAACGGTGCTGGGTGGGGACGAAACGGCGGTGGCGCAGCTGCCCGGTGGCGAGCCGGCTGTGCCAGCGGCGCGGGGCGGACGCCATCAGGCCACCTCGCTACCGACAGGGGGGGCGGCGCTCGACGCAGGAGCGGCGCCGCCGTCGATCGCCTGGGCCACACGCCAGGCGCTCCACACCCCATCCTCGTGGAAGCCGTTGCGCCAGTAGGCGCCGCAGAAGTGGGTCCGGCGCGCCGTCTGGGATATCTCGGCGAAGCGTGTCTGGGCGTGCTGGGCGGCCAGGGTGAACTGCGGATGGGCGTAGTCGAAGCGCGCCAGGATCTGCGCCGGATCGATCCGCGCCTCGTCGTTGAGCGTGACGCAGAAGGTGGTCTCGCTCTTCAGCCGCTGGAGAATGTTCATGTTGTAGGTCACCGGCACGCAGGCCTCGGCATCGCGACCGTCGAGGCGGTAGTTCCAGCTCGCCCAGGCGCGGCGCCGGCGTGGCAGCAGACGGGTATCGGTGTGCAGCACCACGCGGTTGCTGGCATAGCCGATGGCACCAAGAATCTCGCGTTCGGCGGCGGTGGCCGTCTCGCCCAGCATCGCCAGCGCTTGATCGCTGTGGCAGGCGAGTACCACCTGATCGAAGCGCGCCTCGCCTTGGGGGCTGGTCAGCGTCACGCCGTCGGCATCGCGGTGCAGCGCGGTCACCGGGCTTCGCAGATGGACCCGCTCGCGGTAGGGCGCGACCAGCGGTTCGATATAGCGCCGCGAGCCGCCGCTGATGGTGTACCACTGCGGGCGGTCGTTGACCGACAGCAGGCCGTGGTGATGAAAGAAGCGAATGAAGAAGCGCGCGGGAAAGGCGCGCATGCCGGACTCGCTGGCGGACCAGATCGCCCCGCCCATGGGCAGCAGGTAGCGGCGGCGGAAGTCCTCACCGTAGCCGCCGGTCTCGAGGTACTCGTCCAGGCTCAGCTCGGGGGGCAGGCGGTCCTGCTCGAAATCGCGGATAGCACGCCGATTGAAGCGCAGAATGTCCGCCAGCATGCGATGAAAGCGCGGGCGCAGCAGGTTGCGCCGCTGGGCGAACAGGGTGGCCAGGGTGTGACCGTTGTACTCGAAGTCGCGCCCGCTCTCGTGCACCGAAAAGCTCATCTCGGTGGGCTGGGCGGCCACGCCGAGCGAGGCCAGCAGCGCCTGGAAGTGGGGGTAGGTGCGATCGTTGAAGACGATGAACCCGGTGTCGATGGCGTATTCGCGCCCGGCGTGCTCGACGTCGACGGTGGCGGTGTGTCCACCCAGGCGCTCACCGGCTTCGTAGAGCGTCACCTGGTGGCGCCGCGATAGATAGTGGGCCGCGGCCATGCCGGCGATGCCGCCGCCGATCACGGCGATACGCTGCCCCGCCGGGCCAGGCGATGCGGTTGGGGTATCCAGCTCGCTCATGCCGCCTCTCCGCCACGCCCGCGGCCGGCGATACGCAGGCCGCAGCGGCGCCGCAGGGCCGGCGGCAGCACGCCCAGCGCCTTGACCAGATAGGTGAAGCGGCGCGGGAAGTGAATGTCCAGGCGCCGTTTGGCCAGCCCCTCGACGATGTACTCGGCGGCGCGCTCGGCGCTGATCTGCATCGGCATCGAGAAGTCGTTGCGTGCGGTCAGCGGCGTCTCGACGAAGCCCGGGTGGATCACGCTGACATCGATGCCTTCCGCGGCCAGATCGAGGCGCAGCGACTCCAGGAAGTGCGAGATCGCCGCCTTGGAGGCGCCATAGGCCTCGGCGCGCGGCAGCGGCAGATAGGCGGAAGCGCTGGAGACCGCGGCGAGCAGCGGCGCCTGGGTGCGCCCCTCGGCACGTCGCAGCAGCGGCAGCGCGGCGTCGATGGCGTAGAGGGTGCCCTGGAAGTTGGTGGCGAAGACGCGCTCGACCAGCTCGACATCGAACTTGCGCACATCGACATATTCGCAGGTGCCGGCGTTGAGCAGGGCGATGTCGAGCCCACCGAAGGCCTCGTCGATCGCCGCGCCGGCGCGCCGGGTCGCGGCGCGATCGGTGAGGTCGGCGGGCACCACCAGGGCATTGGGATAACCCGCGGCCAGCGCCTGGAGCGCCTCTTCACGGCGCGCGGTGAGCGCCACCCGGTGGCCGTCGGCGAGCAGGCGCTTGGCCAGCGTCTCGCCGATGCCGGAGGTGGCGCCGGTCAACCAGATGCGTTGGGTTCCGGGTAGGCTGGCCATGGTCTCTCCCTGCTCTCTTCAATCATCGATGTCGCACCGGTGCGACGCTCTCGCCTGGTACCGGCGAGTCTAGAGGCGCTGTTTGATCCGGCGCACGACCCAGCCGATCAGCGGCAGCTGCTCGTAGAGCATCTCGCCGACGTCATAGTAGTCGCGATGGCGGCATACCCGCTGATCGCGCCAGGTGAGGTGTGAACACCCGGCCACGCTCAAGGTACGTCCGCCGCGCACGCTTGGATGCGCATAGTGCATCGTCCACTCGAGAAAACAGCGCTGGTCCAGCACGTGCTGCTGGTGAAAGTCGAAGTGACAGTGGCTGACTTCGGTCATCAGCTCGCGGTAGTAAGCCATGACCGCACGCCGGCCGACGTGGTGATGCAGGGGGTCGGTGAAGTCAATGTCGTCGCTGTAGCACTCGGCGAGTGCCGTCAGCCCCTCCTGGGTCAGCGGCTGGAACAGGCCGCGAAAGTGAGCGATCGCTTCGGCGCTGGCGCCGGCAGGTGTTGCGGTCATGACACGCTCCCGGTGGGTGGCAAAGCCGGCCTCAGGCGCGCCGGGTGCCGCCGAAGGGCGCTCAGTCGAGCTCCTTGAACGCGTCCAGGGCGCGCTGGCGGGCACGCTTGTGATCGACGATGGCCTGGGGATAGCCGGTATCGCGGCGCTCGTTGGCGCTGGGCTGGTGGCGCGACTTGACCGGCAACTCGGCCAGCTCCGGCACCCAGTGGGCGATGAACTCGCCCTCCGGATCGAAACGCTGGGACTGGGTGATCGGGTTGAAGATGCGGAAATAGGGCGCGGCGTCGGTGCCGGTGGAGGCCGCCCACTGCCAGCCGCCGTTGTTGGAGGTGAAGTCGCCGTCGACCAGGTGCGCCATGAAGAACGCCTCGCCGCGGCGCCAGTCGAGCAGCAGATGCTTGCTCAGGAACATCGCCGTGAGCATGCGCAGACGGTTGTGCATCCAGCCGGTGGCCACTAGCTGACGCATCGCAGCGTCGACCAGCGGGAAACCGGTCCTGCCCTCGCACCATGCCTCGAAGTCGGCGTCGCTGTGGCGCCACTTGAGCTTGGCGGTATGGGTCTGGAACGGCTGATGCAGGCAGATGTAGGGGAAGCCCACCGCCACGTGCTGGTAGAACTCGCGCCAGATCAGTTCGCTTGTCCAGCTCTTGAGACCGGCGTCGCCGTCGGCCAGATGGCCGCCATTGTTGGCCATCACCGCCTGCAGGCACTGGCGATGCGAGATCATGCCGGTGGCGAGGTAGGCCGAGAGCTCACTGGTGCCGGCGAGGGAGGGAAAGTCGCGGTCGGTAGCGTAGCGGCGGGCACGCGCGTCGAGAAATCGCTCCAGTTTGTCGGCCGCGGCGTCCTGTCCGGCGACCCAGGTATGCGCATCGACCACCGTGGAGCGGTCCGCCTCGGGGAGTGCCGGAATGGCGTTGCGGCTCAGCGTGAGCGCGCGCTGGCGCGTTGGGGTCTCGCGCAGGGTCAGCTGCTCGGCACTAACCCGTTGATGCCAGGCCTTGGCGAATGGCGTGAACACCTTGTAGTAGTCGCCCTGGCCGGTCAGCAGCTCACCCGGCTCGAAGGCGATATGGTCGGTGTAGTCGTGGACCACGATACCGGCCTGGTGTAAGCGCTCGCTCACTTTTGCGTCGCGCTGACGCTCGTCGAGGGGGTATTCGCGATTGAAGTGCAGGGCGGCGATATCGTGCTCATTCACGATCTCCTCGAGCACCTCGGGCGCCCGGGAGAAGTCGCCGATATCACGATAGAGCAGCGGGATATTGAGTGCGTCCAGAGCGTCGCTCAGGGCGCGTACACCGCGATGGATGAATTCGATCTTGTTGGCGCCGTGCTGGTGGCGGCGCCACTGCTCACGGCAGGCGAGAAAGACGCCGATCACCGGACCGCGCTGGGCGGCGGCGCTCAGCGCGGTGTTGTCCAGAGTGCGCAGATCGTTACGGAACCACACCAGCTGCAGATCGGACATGGGCACTTCCTTGTGGCCATCTCGAGGGAGCGGTCGCCAGGGAGACCGCGCTCAGTCTTCGTTGTCGACGATCGAGCGCAGTCGGCTGAGTGCCTGGGTGGTGTCTTCGCCCAGCACCGCGACCTCGGTGTTCTCGAAGTCGCTGACGCGAATACGCGCCACCGGCCCTACCAGACATATTGGCACGTCGCTCTGTTCGGCCAGTCGCGGCAGCTGGCGGCGCACCAGGTCGCTGCGCTCGGCCTGGCCGCTGGCCAGCAGCACCGCCTTGATACCGAGACGGTCGACTGCCATCGGCAGTTCGCTCAGCGCCACCTCGCCGTCGATCAATTGAATGCGGTAACCCGCCGCCGAGGCCGCCAGGGCCATCAGCATGGCCCAGAAGCCGCTGGTATCGTCGGGCAGCCGTGCGATCAGCAGCTCACCGCCGCTGTTGGTCTGGTTGGCATGGTAGAGACGGGTACCGATGCGCGTGCGCAGAAAGGTCTCGAGCAGGCGCCGCTGCAGCGTGGCACCGAACTGGTCTCCCCAGCGCTCTTCCAGTTGCTGGATGGTGGGTTGCCACAGTTCGGCGATACACAGCCCCACCGGGTAGAGCGCCAGGCTCTGATTGAACAGTGTCTCAAGGCGCGCCATATCGAGGGCGTCGACCGCGTGGATCACGTGCTGGCGCTGGCTCGACCAGTCACCCATCTGCGGTGCCGGGGTCTCGACCGTTTCGGGCTGGTCGAGAAGCTCGCGCACCTGACTGACGGGGACGCCGCGGTTGAGCCACTGCAGAATACGCTCGACGCGCTCGATGTCGTCGCGGGCATAAAGGCGGTGGCCCTTGGGCGTGCGCTGGGGCCGAATCAAGCCGTAGCGACGCTCCCAGGCGCGCAGCGTCACGGAGTTGACGCCAGTGAGGCGCGACACTTCGCGAATGGGGTAGAGCGGCGCGGCGTTGGATTCCATAGCCTTGTAACTCATGCAAGTCCTCCTGCGAGGTCTCTGCGTGCGCCATCTCGTCGAATCGAACGCTTATCGATACTGCAGGTCGTCACCACGGAGCTTCGGGTCCACTTACGCTAATTGATTGCTTAAACACGGTTTACCAATTCTGCCCTGCTGCTCCGGCGACGTCACCTGGGTTTGCCGACGAATCGGTCATGGTCTCTCGTCTTTCCCTCTTGGTGAGGCGAGGGACGTGATCTCTCGAGTTCATCGGCTCCGGCGAGACGGCATTGATGTCCATGGCTCAAGCATGGGTGAATACATTGTACGCTTCAAGCGATTTGTACAATTTTAATGTAATACGAAAGCGTTGTGCACCCGTCGGCGCGCGCGGATATGCCGGCGCTGCGGTGATACGGCGACGGTCGACCGGTGTGGGCAAGGCGATGTTCATGGGGCAAGCTATTCACGGGGGGCGATGTTCGCGAAGCCACCCGGCGCGTAGCGCTGTCGCCCCGGCTGGATCGGTGCCGAGGCATTTGCTGGATGACGCAGCGCGTCGCTGGCGCTGCTATGCTGGGCATGCTGTACAATATTCGTATAACTGAGGTCAGAGCCATGCGACTTCTGATTACCGGCGGTACCGGTTTCGTCGGCCAGCGTCTGGTCGAGCGCGCCCTGACGGGCGGCCACCAGGTCATGGTGGTCTCGCGCCAGCCACAACGTGCGCGGCGAAAGCTGCCTGCAGCCGTCGCGGTGGGCGACTCGGTGGCGGCGTTCGCCGACCAGCGCCCTCAAGGCATCGTCAATCTGGCCGGCGAGCCGATCGCCGACAAGCGCTGGAGCGACTCCCAGAAGACGCGACTGATCGAGTCGCGCCGGCATATCACCCGCGAGATCGTGGAGCTGTGCGAGCAGCTGGCGCAGAGCGGCGACGCCCCCGAGGTGCTGGTCTCGGGGTCGGCAATGGGGTTCTACGGCGATCAGGGCGAGCGCGACGTCACCGAGTCGACGCCGCCGCACGATGAATTCGCCCATCGGCTGTGCGAAGAGTGGGAGCGCGAGGCCAACAAGGCCACCGAGGTCGGCACCCGGGTCGCCTGCGTGCGCATCGGGCTGGTGCTCGATGCGGATGGCGGCACCCTGGCGCGACTGCTGCCGGTGTTCAAGCTGGGGCTCGGCGGCCGTCTGGGTGATGGCCGCCAGTATATGCCGTGGATTCATCGTGAGGATCTGGTTGCGGCGATCGAGTTCCTGCTCGCCGAACCATCGCTCGCGGGGCCGTTCAACGCCTCGGCGCCGGCGCCGGTGACCAATGCCGAATTCACCCGCGCGCTGGGCCACCAGCTCAAGCGGCCGACCCCCTTCCGTGTGCCGGCCACGCTGCTCAAACTGGGGCTGGGGGAGATGTCGCGGCTGCTGCTGACCGGCGCCTGCATGCGCCCGGCGCGGCTCGAAGCGGCGGGGTTCCGCTTTACCTATCCCACGCTCGACACTGCGCTGGCGGCGATTCTGCCGCGCTGAGGCCTAGCGGCGCGAAGCTCGCGCCGCGGCCCAGGTGCTGCTGACCAGGTGCTACTGAAGAGCTGGCCAGCGCAGTACCTTTCAGACAGTGGCTAGCGCTGCTCGTTGTCCACGGTCACGATGACCCGCACCGCGTCGAGACGCAGGGCGGCACTTTCGATCGCCGCATCCAGATCCGCGCGCTCCTGGCTCAGGGCGGCCTGCTCGTCGGCACGGATCGCACCGCTGCGCCGGGCCAGCGCCTTGAGCCGGGCCAGCTCGCCATCGAGAGTCGCGCGCATCTCGGTCTGGGCGCGCTCGACCAGCGTCGGCAGCTCGCGCAGTGCCTCCTGCTCGCCGCTCTTCAGCAGCGCGCGCAGCTGTTCGTGGCGCGACTTCAGAAGCTCCCGCGCGACCCCTTTCTTGACCCGCTGTAGATTGCGCGACAGGCCGCTGAAGCTGACCTTGTCCGAGAGGTTGGCGCCGCTCTCGTCGAGCAGCACGCGAATGCCGGTGTCGGGCAGGAAGCGCCCCAATTGAAGCTGCTTGGGCGCGGGGCAGTGGGTGCGGTAGACCAGCTCGAGCATCAGCCGGCCACCGGGAATGCTGGGATGCTTGAGCAGCGCCAGGGCGGTATTGCCAAGGCTCGAGTCGAGCACGCGCTCGAGCATCGCGGTGACCAGCGGATGCTCCCAGGAGAGGCGTTGAACGTCGTCCCGCGCCAGCGCCTGGGTGCGCGAGTAGGTGACGGTGAAGCCCTCGTCGCCCTGGGTGAGCCCGGGCAGGCTGTCGAGCATGTGCGAGCCGGGGGCCAGATGGGTCAGGGCGTTGCCCAGTTCACGGCTGTCGACGCCGAAGATATCCAGCGCCTGATCGACATAGCGCGGCAGCGCGGGATCGTTGTCCTGCTCGAGTACGGCGGCGATCACCGACTCGGCGCGCTCGGGGCGGCAGGCATTCCACTCCAGCAGGCGATTGCGCCCGGCCTCGCGCTGGGCCAGGCGGTCGGCGTTGAAGGTGCGGGTCTCTTCGATCAGGGTGTCAACGCCGCTCTCGTCGTCGAGGCTCTCGCGCAGCGCTTCGCCGAAGGCGTCGAGCACGTCGCCGCCGGCGGCGTGCGGTGCGGTGAAGGCGTCGAGCCCTTCGCGATACCAGCGCAGCAGGGTGGCGGTGGGGCTGTGGGCGATCACCGGAACGTGGATATCGATGGGGTGAAGCTGGCCGATACGGTCGAGGCGTCCGATACGCTGCTCGAGCAGATCGGGGTGCCACGGCAGGTCGAACATCACCAGATGGTGACAGAACTGGAAGTTGCGCCCCTCGGAGCCGATCTCCGAGCAGATCAGCAGCTGGCAGCCGGCCTCATCGTCAGCGAAGGCGGCGGCGGCGCGGTCGCGCTCGACCAGGCTCATCTCCTCGTGGAACACCGGCGCTTGAATGCCGGCACGCACGCGCAGCGCCTCGGCCAGGTCGATGGCGCTCTGGCGATAGTGGACGATCAGCAGCACCTTGGTCTGGCGGCCGAGTGATTCCAGCAGGCCGAGCAGCCAGGTGACCCTGGGGTCCTGTTGCCACCACGGCGTGTCGTCCTGGTGTGCGGCCTCCTGCACGGCGCGGTAGGTCGCCTCGGGGTAGAGGCGCGCCTCCCGCTGGCCGAGTTCGGCGGCGTTCAGCTGCGCGGCGACATGGTCGTTGCCGGCGACGAGCTCGTCGAGCTGGGCCTGATAGGCTGCCGGCATATCGAGCTCGGCGCTGTGCAGGTGGCGCTCGGGGAAGCCGCCGACATGGCGCCGGCTGTTGCGGAACATCACCCGACCGGTGCCGTGGCGATCGAGCAACTGCTCGCGCAGCTGGCGGCGAGCGCTGGCGCGCTGGGTGTCGTCGCTCTCGGCATCGGCGAGGGTGGCGAGCAGCGCCTGGCTGTCGCCGTCGCCCGCACCGATCACCGCGCTGACCGCGTCCCGCGCCGCCGCCTCGCCCGGCAGCCGCTCGAGGGCGTCGATGGCGTCAGCCACCGCGGCGTAGCCGGCCTCTTCGGCGCTGAAGCGGTCGAGATCCTGATAGCGGTCCGGATCGAGCAGGCGCAGTCGTGCGAAGTGGCTCTCCAGGCCCATCTGCTCCGGTGTCGCGGTGAGCAGCAGCAGCCCCGGAATACGCGCGGCAAGGCGCGCCACGCAGGCGTAGCCCGGGCCCTCGGCCTGGGGCGTCCAGTCCAGGTGATGCGCCTCGTCGACGATCATCAGGTCCCACTGGCTCTCCTCGGCCTGGCGCTGGCGCTGCGGATTGGCGAACAGCCATGCCTGACTGGCGAGAATGCACTGGCCGCTGTCGAACGGGTTGTCGTCGCCCCACGCCTCGCTCTGCGCCTCGTCGAGCAGGGTCACCGAGATCGAGAAGCGGCGCAGCAGCTCGATCAGCCACTGGTGGGTGAGGCTCGGCGGCACCAGGATCAGGGCACGGCTGGCGCGCCCGGTGAGCAGCAGCCGGTGCAGGATCAGACCGGCCTCGATGGTCTTGCCCAGGCCCACCTCGTCGGCCAGCAGCACGCGCGGGGCGTGGCGCCGGGAGACCTCGTCGGCGATGTAGAGCTGGTGCGCGATCAGGTCGATGCGCGGGCCGGCCAGACCCAGCGCCGGGCTGCGCGAGAGGCGCTGATGGTGGTGCAGCGAGCGGTAGCGCAGCTCGAACCAGTCGTTGCGGTCGACCTGGCCGGTGAGCAGGCGATCCTGGGCCTGATGAAAGCGCATGCTGTCGGAGAGGCGCGCCTCGGGCAGCGTCGCCGGGGCGCCCTGCTCGTCGTGGCCGTGGTAGACGATACAGCCGGCGTCGATCTCGACGTCGTCGACCGTGAGGGTGTGGCCCTCGGCATCGACGATGCGATCCCCCGCGGCGAAGATGACCCGGGTCAGCGGCGCCTGGCGCGCGCTGTAGGTGCGCGTCTCCTGGCTGGCGGTGAAGAGCACGGTCACGCTGCGGGCGTCGACGCTGAGAATGGTGCCTAGTCCCAGCTCGGTTTCGCCGTCGCTGATCCAGCGCTGGCCGGGGGTGAAGTCGCTCATGATGCCTCGGTATGCTCAGCTGCGGGGGGAGTGGGCGACGCATTCTAGCGTAAAGGCGAGGCAGTCTTAAGCGCTGCGCATCTCGATGGGTGGCGATGCTACACTGCCGCGGCGTGCGGCAGTCGTCCGCGGTCAGGTGACACGGGCGCGATGATCGATTCAGAGGCAGCGGGAGGCAGGATGGCGACGACGACACAGCGCGACGGTCTGCGACGCATGGCGATCGCCTCACAGGCGGTAGGCTTCGTCGCGATCATCGCCCTCGAGACCTGGCTCGGCGATGCGGCGCGCCCGTGGCAGGGGCTGACCCTGGTGCTGATGCTGCTGGCCGCCGGTTGGCTGGCGCTAGCGCGGCGCTATCGGCGCAACCGCGAGCGGCGCCGGCGCGATGCCGCCCGCGACGACGTCTGAGGGCGCTTGATGTCGTTTGATGTCGTATTACGGAAGCGCGCTTTCCGGGCGTGCGCCCGATAGAGAACGACGGCGAGCGCTCGCGCACCCGTCGTCGTCCGATACTGGGCCGGCGCTAGCGCCTCACATCGGCGGCACGGTGCCATCGATACCCACGATCACCACCTTGGCCGGGATCGGGTCCTGGTTCATGTCACCGGCGACGAAAACCGCCGCGCCGTTTTTCAGATCGTCCATCTGCCCTTTGCGCACCTTGACCACCGGCACGTCGCTGGGTACCTGGATCTGCTTGCTACCGTTGCCGTAGTCCACCGTCAGAGTCAGGGTGCCATCCTGGGCCTGGGAGCTGTCGACCGTGCCGTTGGTCATGGTCGAGCCGCTGGCGGCGCCGCCGAGCTTCTCGCCGGCGCCCATCGCCTGGCCGCTGGTGCTGGAGACGGTGCCATTGGTCATGGTCGAGCCGCTGCTGGCGCCGCCCAGTTTTTCACTGCCCGCCTTGGCGTCGGCCGAGCTCTCCGACATGGCCCCGCGCGGAGTATCCCAGGGGTAGTCGCCCTCGCCGGTGCCGCGCATCGAGTCGGGAAAGACCACCACCTCCAACGCCTGTGACGGCTTGCCGTCGGCGCCGGGCACGTTGGCGGTGCCGATGAAGGTGCCCTCTTCGATCTGATCGAGGCTGCTGCGGTCGACCGCGGCGAGGCGTGTGGCGTCGTCGAAGGTGACCTTATGGACCTTGCCGTCCGGGTGCGACTCGACGCTGAAGGCGTGATCGCCGACCTCGGTGATGGTACCGCGCAGATGCTGGGGCGCATCACCGTTCTGGGCCGCCAGGGCGGTGGCGGCGACACAGCCGAGTGCCAGCCCGGCGAGGGTGCGACGCAGGGCAGTGAGGGTGGAGCGGGGGATAGCCATGAACGAATCCTTCCGTATCGAGGTTGAGTGTGCTCGCGCCATGGCCAGTATCGATGTGTCATGGTGTATATCGATGTGTCATGGTGTATATCGATGCGTCACGGCGTGGATCTGAGAGGATGTTTACAAAATGTCTGCGCTCGACAATACGGCGTTGAAATCGACCTCAAAATGCTCATTTACCCCGTGTAAACTCCGCTTCTTCGGCCGATTTCGCCTTGTCTTGCCTTCGCTCGCCTAATTGGTAAACACCCTCTGAGTGCAGCTCATGGCGCCGGATTGTCAAGTCGGCAACCGCTGGCGCGCCCGCGCATTGCCGGGCGGCGCGCTTCATCGCCCGGGTTCAGATACCGGCGTACCAGGTGTAGCCGCGGTCCTCCCAGTAGCCGCCCTTGCCGCCGCCGAGGTCGTCGAAGTCGGTGACCAGCGTGATGCCCGAGAGATACTTGGCCATCTTGTAACCCAGCTGGCGCTCGGCGCGCAGGCGCAGTGGCGCGCCGTTGGCGGTGGGTAGCGGGGCGCCGTTGAGCGAGTGGGCAAGAATCGTCTGCGGGTGGCGCGCCTCCACCAGGTCGAGGCTCTCGTAGTAGAAGTCCTTGCCATTCAACTGATCCATGCAGTGGAACACCACGTAGCGCGCCTGTGGCTTGACCCCGGCGCGTGCCAGCAGGTCCCCGAGCACCGGCCCCGTCCACTGGCCGATCGCGCTCCAGCCCTCGACGCAGTCGTGGCGCGTGATCTGGGTGCGCGCCGGAAGCGCACGGATCTCGTCGAGCGACAGTGACAGCGGTGTCTCCACCAGGCCATCCAGGGTCAGCCGCCAGTCGGCGAAGCCGTTGGCCGCCAGCTCCCGGTAGCGCGCTGCCTGCGGGTCAGTGGAGCCGTTGGGGCGGAACACCGGGTCGATCATCGATGCCGGGTACTCCGGCGCCAGCCCGCGCTCGCCGGCGAGGAAGCGCTGCACGCGCAGGTTGAGGCGCTGGGCCAGATTCAGGGTGTCGGCGACCTGCTCGCTCTGCGACAGACGATCGCAGCCGGTGAGACCGAGCGCGGCGGCACCCAGCGCCGAGCGCTGGAGGAAGCGCCGCCGCGAGGCGTCGCGGCGGCCGGAATCACGACGCGTCATGCTGGTCTCTCCCGCTGTGGCTGGATGGCGTGGTGGACGTGGTGGTCGTCGCAGCGGGCTCCTCGGTGATCCGCGGCCCGCCGGTGAGCATCCCCTTGAGCTGACGCCACGGGCCGCTCAGCAGCACCATGGCGATATGCACCAGGAAGAACAGCACCAGCGCGGCGGCGACGATGAAGTGGATCGAGCGCGCGCTCTGGCGTCCGCCGAACGGCTCCAGTAGCCAGGGCGCGGCGGCGTTGAAGGTGGGCGACATGCACAGACCGGTGACGATCATCAGCGGCAGCGCCACCAGCAGTACGCCCAGGTAGCTGAGCTTCTGCAGGCCGTTGTAGCCGCCGTGGGGGCCGTGGAAGCGCAGGCGCAGGTGGTCCAGCAGGTCGCGACCCAGCCCGCGCCACTGGGCGCCGGAGAGCCACAGATCGCGGCGCAGATGGCCGCTGAGCAGGGCGTAGAGCACGAATAGCGCCCCCGCTCCTGCGAACAGCCAGGCGAAGAAGAAGTGCCACAGCCGGCCCATGCTGAGGTACTGATAGCTGGGCAGGGTGCTCCAGGCGGGGAAGCCGCGCACCTGTTCCTGGCCGTTCGCCGCGGAATAGCCGAGTACCCCGGTGGTATCGAAGACCCAGGGACCGAGGGCGGTCTGGCCGCGAATGTCACCGTCCGGGGCGCGGATGGCGTAGAGCTCCAGCCAGGGGTCGTCGAAGTCGGAAGCGCTGCCCCAGTAGAGCGCGGGATGGGCGTTGAAGATCTGCAGGCCGCTCATCAACATCACCACCAGGCACCCTAGATTGACCCAGTGCCAGAGCCTGACCGGTAACGGATGGCGCCGGCGGCCGCGGGTTGCCGAAGCCGGGGGCGAGAGCGTATTGGGCATGCGCGATCTCCTTCGAAGGCTCGCCTTGGGGCGTGCTGGCCCTGGCTCATGCCTTGGGCTGGGGCGATTCTCCTCAGCATGGCACAGGATGCGCGTTCTGCCCGTGGCGGTTGAGTGCGCGACCGCGGCGTTTGGCGTGGTCAGGCTTTGTGTGAAAAGTCGGCGAGTGAAGGCGAGACAAGGCAAAAATCGGCGAAAAGGCGGAGTTTACGTGGGTGTAAATGAGCATTTTGAGCCGATTTTTAACGCCGTATTGCCGAACGCAGGCAGTTTTCCTACAAAGCCTAGGGGGACTCGAGCACCGGTGAGCACTGCTCCAGCGTCTTGGCCAGCGCCGGCGGGCGGTTGTCGCCATCGGCGCCGGGATCATGGGCGCGTTTCATGCGGCGCACTTCGGCGGCGCTGAAGCGCGCCTGCAGTGCGGTGGTCACGCACTCGCAGTAGCGCGCCACCTTGGGGCCTTCGATGCCGGTGGCGGTGAGGTTGGCACGACACTGTCCCTGGGCGTTGGCGACCTCTTGATTCGACCACGGGGGCGGTGCGGGGGGATCGTTGGCGCGGGCGCCGCCGGCCAGCAGCAGCAGACCGAAACCGAGCGCAGCGAGACAGGTATAAAGTGGCATGGCGGGTCTCCTGGCGAAGGCGGGGCGGGCAGCGCGAGATGAGCGCGCGGCGCTCTGTCACTGTAGCGTTACCTGAAAGCCCTGCCCATTGGCCTTTTGCCTGCCCGGCAGCAGCCCGACAAGCAAAATGCCCGCTTCGGCGAGGCCGAAGCGGGCATTTTTCAATACGATGGTCGGAGTGACAGGATTCGAACCTACGACCTCTGCCTCCCGAAGGCAGCGCTCTACCAAGCTGAGCTACACTCCGACTTTTGCGCCGAGCCAAACTCGACGGAGCTGAATTATACGCATCCCTGAGGCGCGCGCAACCCCTTCTTTTGCAACTCTCTCTTGGAAGACCGCGGCGTTCACCGCTAGCGCTTCCTGTGCCCCTCGGGGCGCCTCGAACGGGTGCTAACGACCGCCGCAGCGGCGGGTCACGCTCCCTCGACTTGGGCGGGTCACACCTGGCGTTCGACGGCGATGTGGGTCAACGTCTCCATGCTCTCGCGGTAGGGGCTGGGCGCGAGCAGCGCGAGCTGGTCGCGAGCCTTGGCGGCCATCTCTTCGGCACGACGCTGGGTGTATTCGAGCGCGCCGGTCTCGCGCACGATCGTCAGCACTTCGTCGAGCCGCTCGAGGCCGCCATCGGTGATCGCCTGACGAATCAGTGCCGCCTGTGCCGGGGTGCCCTGGCGCATGGCGTGGATCAGCGGCAGCGTCGGCTTGCCCTCGGCGAGATCGTCGCCGACGTTCTTGCCCATGGTCTCGGCATCACCCTGGTAGTCGAGCAGATCGTCGATCAGCTGGAAGGCCAGCCCCAGATAGCGGCCGTAGAGCTTGAGCGCGCGCTCGGCGTCGGGGTCCGCCTCGGCCAGGATCGCGCCGCTGTGGGAGGCCGCCTCGAACAGCATGGCGGTCTTGCCCTGAATGGTATCGAAGTAGTCCGACTCCTCGATATCGGCATTGCCGATATTGGTGAGCTGCTGGACTTCGCCCTCGGCGATCACGCAGGTCGCCCCGGAGAGCACCTGCATGATGCGCATCGAACCGACTTCCACCATCATCTGGAACGAACGCGAATAGAGGAAGTCGCCGACCAGCACCGAAGGCGCGTTGCCCCAGGTCTCGTTGGCGGTGGCCTTGCCGCGCCGCCGGCTCGACTCATCCACGACGTCGTCATGCAGCAGGGTCGAGGTGTGCATGAACTCGATCAGTGTGGCCAGGGTGATGTGGCGGTCGCCGCGGTAGTCGAGGGCGCGTGCCGCGAGCAGCACCAGCAGCGGGCGCAGACGCTTGCCTCCGCTCTCGATGATGTACTGGCCGATGGTCTCGACCAGCGGGATGCGCGATGCCAGCTGGCTGAGGATCGTGCGGTTGACGGCGGCGAAGTCCTCAGCCACCGCCGCATGAATGGATGCAGCGTTGGATTGCATGATCGGCTTGTCACAGGGGGATTCGGGTGGGCCGCTCGAAGCCCCGGGGCCGAGAGGCGACGTGAGCGGCTATGCTAGGTGGCGCCCCGAAGTGCGTCAAGCCGCGCCCGGGCGGGTGCTTGCTCCGGGCACGGGCAATCGCTATAATCCGCGACCCGACTCGTCACGCTCCCTGTTAGATGGTTGCCGGAAGGGGCACCACTCGAGGCAGGTCTCGAAGAGCACACGGCTTGATGGTTCATGCGCGCGTCCGCGATGAGCCGCTGGTGAAGACCCGGCCAGTGAAGACACAGCGACACGACTGTCTTCGACGAGTCGACGCACTTGGCCCAACGGTTGGGGCCAGACCGAAGTTTGTAGCCCGACTGCGCTGTTAGCCCGATGCGGGCCCGGAGAGATTCCATGTACGCTGTAATCAAGAGTGGCGGTAAGCAATACCGCGTCCAGGAAGGCCAGACGCTGAAGCTCGAGAAGCTCGAGATCGCAACTGGCGAGACCCTGGAGTTCGACCAGGTTCTGCTGGTCGCCGACGGCGACGACGTCAAGGTCGGCGCGCCGCTGGTCGAGGGTGCCAAGGTGGCCGCGGAGATCGTCTCCCACGGCCGCGGCGAGAAGGTTCACATCATCAAGTTCCGTCGCCGCAAGCACCACATGAAGCGTCAGGGCCACCGTCAGTGGTTCACTGAAGTCAAGATCACCGGAATCTCCGCCTAAGCGGATCGTTCCCCCAGAGAGAGGTATTCACCATGGCACATAAAAAGGCCGCTGGTAGTACGCGTAACGGTCGCGATTCAGAATCGAAACGCCTGGGCGTCAAGCTGTTCGGCGGGCAGAAAGCCACCCCCGGCAACATCATCGTGCGCCAGCGCGGCACCAAGTTCCACGCCGGTACCGGTGTGGGCATCGGTAAGGACCACACCCTGTTCGCGCTCACCGATGGTGTGATCAAGTTCGAACAGAAAGGCCCGAAGAACCGCAAGTTCGTGAGCGTAGTCTCCGCCTGAGACCTCACGAACGCTGCTGAAAAAGCCCCGCTCAGGCGGGGCTTTTTTGTATCCCCGTCGGCAATGGCGGCACCGGTCGTGTGGTCGATGGCGTCGAGGGTTCTCGGTATTGGCAGCGACACGGGTGTTCGTAGTGGCAAGGGCGTTCGGGACATAAGAGGCGGCAGGTCGTCGCCGGGAGAGAATCATGCAATTCGTCGACGAGACATCGATCACCGTCGAGGCTGGCAAGGGGGGCAACGGCTGCCTCAGTTTCCGGCGTGAGAAGTTCGTGCCCAAGGGTGGCCCCGACGGCGGCGATGGCGGTCACGGTGGCAGCGTCTACCTGATCGGCGACGAGTCGCTCAATACCCTGATCGACTTCAAGTTCCAGCGCTTCTACAAGGCGCAGAACGGCCAGCCCGGTCAGGGTCGCCAGATGAGCGGCAAGGCGGGCGAGGATCTGCACGTCAAGGTGCCGGTGGGGACCACGGTGATCGACGAAGACACCCTCGAGGTGATCGCCGACGTGACCGCCGAGGGGCAGGTGGTACTGGTCGCCCAGGGCGGCCGGCGCGGGCTTGGCAATATCCACTTCAAGTCCTCCACCAACCGCGCCCCGCGGCGCACCACGCCGGGCACCGATGGCGAGCGGCGCAAGCTGCGCCTGGAAATGAAGGTGATGGCCGACGTCGGCCTGCTGGGCATGCCCAATGCCGGCAAGTCGACCCTGATCCGCTCGGTCTCGGCGGCCAAGCCCAAGGTCGCCGACTACCCCTTCACCACCCTGGTGCCCAACCTGGGGGTGGTCAAGCTGGGGACCCACGAGCATTTCGTGATGGCCGACGTGCCGGGCCTGATCGAGGGCGCCTCGGACGGTGCCGGGCTGGGCCTGCGTTTCCTCAAGCACCTCACTCGCACGCGGCTGCTGCTGCACGTGGTGGATGCGGCGCCGTTCGACGAGTCCGATCCGGTAGCGGCGGTGACGGCGATCGCCGAGGAGCTCGAACGTTTCTCGCCGGCCCTGTCGGAGCTGCCGCGCTGGCTGGTGATCAACAAGCTCGATCTGCTGCCCGAGGCCGAGCGTGAGGCGCGCGTCGAAGACATTCTCGCGCGGCTGGGATGGCAGGGGCCGGTCTACCGCATTGCGGCAATCGCCGGAGAAGGCACCGACGCGCTGGTGCAGGCGGCTCACCGCTGGCTCACCGAGCAGCGCCAGCTGGAGCACGAGGACGAAGCGGTCGCCGAGCGCGAGCGCGAGATGCGCGCACGCATGGAGGCGGAGTCGGTGGCGCGGGTCGAGGCGCACCAGGCGCGGCTGCGGGTCAAGCGCGGCGAAGTCGCGGCCGAGGATGACGACTTCGACGATGACGACTATGACGTCGAGGTCGAATACACCCGCTGAGCGGGCATGCGGCGCGTTGCCAACGAGAGTCGGAGGGCGAAGTGATGACGGCGGAGCGGGAACTGGGGCGAGCATCGCTGGCGGCGGCGCGGCGGGTCGTGGTCAAGATCGGCAGCGCCCTGCTGACCAACGATGGGCGTGGTCTCGACGATGCCGCCATCGGTGGCTGGGTCGACCAGATGGCCGCGCTGCACCAGCGCGGGGTCGAGGTGGTGCTGGTCTCTTCGGGCTCGATCGCCGAGGGCATGGTGCGGCTGGGCTGGCATACCCGGCCGAGCGCGGTGCACGAGCTGCAGGCCGCCGCCGCGGTAGGGCAGAGCGGGCTGTCGCAGTGCTACGAGAACCACTTCGCCCGCCACGGCCTGCGCAGCGCCCAGGTGTTGCTGACCCATGACGACCTCTCCAACCGCAAGCGCTATCTCAATGCGCGCTCGGCGCTGCGCACCCTGGTGGCGCTCGACGTGGTCCCTGTGATCAACGAGAACGACACCGTTGTCACCGACGAGATCCGCTTCGGTGACAACGACACCCTGGGGGCGCTGGTCGCCAACCTGCTCGAGGCCGATGCGCTCTTGATCCTGACCGACCAGGAGGGGCTCTACGATGCCGATCCGCGTCACGAGCCGTCAGCCCGGCTGATCGCCGAGGCCGAGGCCGACGATGCCGCGCTCGATGCGGTGGCCGGCGGTGGTGGCGTGCTGGGGCGCGGCGGCATGGCGACCAAGCTGCGCGCGGCGCGCTTGGCGGCGCGCTCCGGTGCGGTTACCGCCATCGCCAGCGGGCGTCAGCCGCAGGTGCTGACCCGGCTGCTCGAAGGCGAAGCGCTGGGCACGCTGCTCAAGCCGCTGCATGCGCCGCTGGCGGCGCGCAAGCGCTGGCTCGCCGGGCAGCTGCAGGTGCGCGGCACGCTGACCCTCGATGCCGGTGCGGTCAAGGTGCTGCGCAGCCACGGCTCGAGCCTGTTGCCAGTGGGGGTGAAGCGGGTCGAGGGTCAGTTCCGGCGCGGTGACATGGTGGTCTGCGTCGACGAACAGGGCACGCGGGTGGCCAAGGGCCTGGTCAACTACGCAAGCGACGACGCCCAGCGTCTGGTGGGCCAGCCGAGCCAGCGCATCGGCGAGATTCTGGGCTATGTCGAGGCTCCGGAGCTGATTCATCGCGACAATCTCGTGGTGCTGTGAGGCTGGTGTCGCGCAAAGTCGTTGTGATAGAATCCCGCATCCTCTCAGACATGGCCCGTGAAAGACTGTCGGAAACGACGGTCGGCTTCGCTTCTCACGAAGCGCAGCAGCAAGATTCGGCCGACTCATTCAGGATTGCCTGAAGCGGTTTCGAGGCTGTCCTGGGTGATCTACTTACAGAATTGACTGTCAACATCTCCAAGGAGTCGACGGTGGCGAATACCAAGCAAGCGCGCAAGCGCGCACGTCAGGCGGAAGACCGCCGCAAGCACAACGCCAGTCAGCGTTCCATGGTCCGCACTTACATCAAGCGCGTGATCAAGGCGATCCAGGCCGGCGACCAGGCCCAGGCCAACAGCGAGTTCAAGGCCGCTCAGCCGGTCATCGACCGCATCGCCGACAAGGACGCCTTCTCCAAGAAGAAGGCTGCGCGCATCAAGAGCCGCTTGAACAAGCGAATTAAGGCGCTGGCTGCCTGAGCCGGACGCGCTTGATGAAAAAAACCGGCTTCGGCCGGTTTTTTTGTGACCGGCCATCCCTGGCGGTCACCCTGCGGGCCGTCGCGGTGGCTGGATAGGGTGAATATCACGGGCGCGAGCGCATGACGAGGCGGCATGAGTAAACAGACGCGCAAGCGTGAATCCGAGGCCCTGGCGGAAGCGGCCACCACCGGCACGGCGACGCCGGTCACCCGCGGTGGTCTGCTGCGCTCGGGGATGGTGGTGAGCGTGATGACGCTGCTCTCCCGGGTGCTGGGGCTGGTGCGCGACGTGGTGATCGCCACGCTGTTGGGCGCCGGTAGCGGGGCGGATGCGTTCTTCGTCGCCTTCAAGATCCCCAACTTCATGCGCCGGCTGTTCGCCGAAGGCGCTTTCAACCAGGCCTTCGTGCCGGTGCTCTCGGAGTACGCCACCCAGCGTACCCGGGCCGAGGTGCGCGAGCTGCTGGATGCGGTCTCCGGCAGCCTGAGTGTGGTGCTGGCACTGATCACCGCCCTGGCGATCGCCGCCGCGCCCTGGCTGGTGTGGCTGTTCGCGCCGGGCTTCAAGGCCGACCCGGGCAAGCTCGCACTCACCGCCGAGATGCTGCGGCTGACCTTCCCCTATCTGCTGCTGATCTCGCTGACCGCCTTCGCCGGTAGCGTGCTCAACACCTGGGAGCGCTTCGCGATCCCCGCCTTCACCCCGGTGCTGCTCAACCTGTGCCTGATCGGCGCCGCGCTGTGGCTGACGCCATGGATGAGCGACCCGGCGCTGGGGTTGGCCTGGGGGGTGCTGATCGCCGGCGCCGCGCAGCTGCTGTTCCAGCTGCCGTTCCTGTTCCGGCTGGGGCTGATGCCACGGCCGCGGCTGGGCTTTCGCCACCCCGGGGTCCGGCGCATCCTGCGGCTGATGACACCGGCGCTGTTCGGGGTCTCGGTGTCGCAGATCAACCTGCTGCTGGATACCGTGCTGGCTTCCTTCCTGGTCTCCGGTAGCGTTTCCTGGCTCTACTACTCCGACCGCCTGGTGGAGCTGCCGCTGGGGGTATTCGGTATCGCCATCGCTACGGTGATCCTGCCGGCGCTCTCCAAGCGCCACGCCGAGCAGTCGCGCGAGCACTTCGCGCGTATGCTCGACTGGGCACTGCGCATGGTGCTGCTGATCGGGCTGCCGGCGGCGCTGGCGCTGGTGCTGCTGGCCGAACCGCTGTTGGTGAGCCTGTTCCACTACGGGGCGATGACCGACCACGACGTGGTGATGGCGGCGCGTAGCCTGCGCGCCTACGCCCTGGGGCTGCTTGCGTTCATGCTGATCAAGGTGCTCGCGCCGGGCTACTTTGCCCGCCAGGATACCAAGACCCCGGTCAAGATCGGGATCGTGGCGATGGTCGCCAACATGGTGATGAACCTGGCCCTGATCGTGCCGCTGGCGCATGCGGGGCTGGCGCTGGCCACGGCGCTGTCGGCGTTTCTCAACGCCGGGCTGCTCGGGCGTGGTCTGCACCGTCAGGGCGTGCTGCGCTTCCAGCCGGGCTGGGGGCGCTACGCGTTCCAGGTGGTCGGTGGCTGCACGCTGATGGCGCTCGGGCTATGGTGGCTGACCCCCGACTGGCACCAGTGGACCGCCTGGCATGCGCCGCGTCGCGTGGGCTGTCTGCTGGCCCTGGTGGGTGGCGGCGCGACGCTCTACTTCGTGTGGCTGGCGCTGACCGGCGTGCGCCTGAGACACTTCAGGCTGCGCGGCTGATGGGCCGGCGCGGGGCGGGTATAATGAAGCGCCAGGCGTCGGCGGCTGGCGCGCTGTCGCATACCGCCGCCGCGCGGCCCGCGTTGACACGGGAACGGACTCTATGGAACTGATTCGAGGCTTGCACAATCTGCCCGCCGGTGGCGCCACCCGCAGCGGGGCGCCGCGCGAGTGTGTCGCCACCATCGGCAACTTCGATGGCGTGCATCGCGGCCACCAGGCGATTCTCGAGCAGTTGAAGTCGCTGTCGCGCAGTGCCGGGCTGCCGGTCACGGTGGTGATCTTCGAGCCCCAGCCGCGGGAGTATTTCGCCGGTGACCAGGCGCCGCCGCGGCTGACCCGGCTGCGCGACAAGGTCGAGCTGCTGGCCGCCCACGGCGCCGATCGCATCCTCTGTCTGCCGTTCAACGACGCCCTGCGCAGCCTCACCGCGCGTCAGTTCATCGAACGCGTGCTGATCGATGGGCTGCGCGTGCGCCACCTGGTGGTGGGGGACGACTTCCGCTTCGGCTGCGACCGGGCCGGTGATTTCGCCCTGCT
Organism: Salinicola sp. DM10; assembly: GCF_017306975.2. NCBI lineage: Bacteria > Pseudomonadati > Pseudomonadota > Gammaproteobacteria > Oceanospirillales > Halomonadaceae > Salinicola > Salinicola sp. DM10. The sequence goes on along the minus strand of NZ_JAFLEN020000007.1, from coordinate 29,114 downwards.
CGAAGCGGTCGGGCGCGAGCGCGGCTTTGCCGTCGAGCATACCCGCACCTTCACCCTCGACGACGAGCGCGTCTCGAGCACCCGCGTGCGCACCCTGCTGGCCAGCGGCAACTTCTGCCAGGCGGCGCGCATGCTGGGGCGCCCCTTTGCCTTCCAGGGGCGGGTGGTGCGTGACCGCCAGCTCGGCCGCACCATCGGCGTGCCCACCGCCAACATCCCGCTGACCCGGCGGCCGCTGGCGCTGCGCGGGGTGTTCGCCTGCGCCACCCGGCTGCCCGACGGCAGCTGGGCGCCGAGTGTGGCCAATATCGGCTGGCGGCCGACCGTTGGCGCCCATCAGCCGATGCTCGAGGTCCACGTGCTCGATCGCCAGCTCGAACTCTACGGCGAGTCGCTCAGCGTGGTGCCCTGCGCGCGGCTGCGCGGCGAGACCAAGTTCGCCGACTTCGACACCCTGGTGACACAGATTCATCATGACCTGGATCAGGCGCGGCGCTATTTTCAGGCGCCCGATGCCGCGCCAGCTAGCGATCAGGCGCCCCAAACCGCGCCAGCTATCCAGGCGCCCGCCGCGCCGGATGCGCTGCAGACGGCGACGACGGAAAACCCGGGCGATAGGGCAAGCATCAGCGGCGGTCTGGCCAGTCTGGCCCCGCCGCCGGCACGCTTCCCGCTGGCCTCGGCGCCGCTGCCCCATGAAACCGCGGCGGCCGATTCGCCCCCGAGCCCGAGCCGCGATACGCGCACGGATGAGTGAACGCCTCGTCACCCGGCGGTACGACGACGATCTTGAGCGGTATAGACACAGCCTTGAGCGGTATAGACACAGCCTTGAGCGGTATGAAAACAGCCCGAGCGACACGCACACAGCCCTGAGCGAACCGAAAACACCATGAGCGACTACAAGCACACGCTGAATCTGCCCTCGACCGACTTCCCCATGCGCGGCAATCTGCCGGCCCGCGAGCCGGCCCGCATCGCGCAGTGGAACGATCTGCGCCTCTACGCCAAGCTGCGTGAGACGCGCCGCGGCCGCGAGCGCTTCGTGCTCCACGATGGCCCTCCCTACGCCAACGGCAGCATTCATATCGGTCATGCGGTCAACAAGCTGCTCAAGGATTTCATCGTCAGGTCGAAGAACCTGGCCGGTTTCGATGCCCCCTACGTGCCCGGCTGGGACTGCCACGGCCTGCCCATCGAGCACAAGGTCGAGACCACCCACGGCAAGCATCTGCCCGCCGACCAGGCCCGCGCGCTGTGCCGCGAGTATGCCGCGGCACAGGTCGAGGTGCAGAAAGAGGGCTTCGTGCGCCTGGGTGTCCAGGGCGACTGGGACCACCCCTACCTGACCATGAACTTCGCCAACGAGGCCGGCGAGATCCGGGCCCTGGCCGAGATGGTCAAGGGTGGCTATGTGTTCAAGGGGCTCAAGCCGGTCAACTGGTGCTTCGATTGCGGCTCGGCGCTGGCCGAGGCGGAGGTCGAGTATCAGGACAAGCAGTCCGATGCGATCGACGTCGCCTTCCCCTGCGCCCAGCCCGAGGCGCTGGCCGCGGCCTTCGGCCTCGACGCGCTGCCCAAGCCGGCCAGCGCGGTGATCTGGACCACTACGCCCTGGACCATCCCGGCCAACCAGGCGCTGAACGTGCACCCGGAGTTCACCTACGCCCTGGTCGATACCGGCGAACGCCTGCTGCTGCTGGCCGAGGAGCTGGTGGAGAGCTGTCTCGCGCGCTACGCGCTCGCGGGCGAGACCCTCGCCACCGCATCCGGGGCGAGCCTGGAACACATCGCTTTCGAGCATCCGCTGGCCGCGGTCGACGCAGGCTATGCGCGGCGCTCGCCGCTCTATCTGGCCGACTACGTCGAGCTGGGTGCGGGCACCGGCATCGTGCACTCGGCGCCGGCCTACGGCGAGGATGACTTCGTTACCTGCCGCGCCTACGGCATGGCGTTCGACGAGATCCTCAATCCGGTACAGGGCAACGGTGTCTATGTCGACACGCTGCCGCTGTTCGGCGGGCAGATGATCTGGAAGGCCAACCCGCAGATCGTCACCGCCCTCGATGAGGCGGGCGCGCTCCTCGGCCACGAGAAGATCACCCACAGCTACATGCACTGCTGGCGCCACAAGACGCCGGTGATCTACCGCGCCACGGCGCAGTGGTTCGTCGGCATGGATCGCCAGGGGCCTGACGGCCGCACGCTGCGCGAAACGGCGCTGGCGGGCGTCGAGGCGACCGACTTCATTCCCGCCTGGGGCAAGGCGCGGCTACACAGCATGATCGCCAACCGCCCCGACTGGTGCATCTCGCGCCAGCGCAACTGGGGCGTGCCGATCCCGTTCTTCCTGCACAAGGCCAGCGGTGAGCTGCATCCGCGTACCGTCGAGCTGATGGAGGCGGTGGCAAGCCGTGTCGAGGTCGAGGGGATCGATGCCTGGTTCAAGCTCGACCCCAGTGAGCTGCTGGGTGATGAGGCCGCCGACTACGACAAGGTCACCGATACGCTCGACGTCTGGTTCGACTCCGGTACCACCCACTGGCACGTGCTGCGCGGCTCGCACCCGCTCGGCCACGACTCACTTGGTCACGACTCACTTGGTCACGACATCGGGCCGCGGGCGGATCTCTATCTCGAAGGCTCGGATCAGCACCGCGGCTGGTTCCACTCGTCGCTGCTCACCGGCAGTGCCATCGACGGCCACGCCCCCTACAAGGCGCTGCTGACCCACGGCTTCACCGTCGACGAGAAGGGCCGCAAGATGTCCAAGTCGCTGGGCAACGTGGTCGCGCCGCAGCAGGTGATGGACAAGCTGGGCGCCGACATCCTGCGCCTGTGGGTCGCCTCCACCGACTACTCCGGCGAGATGGCGGTCTCCGACGAGATCCTCAAGCGCACCGCCGACGTCTACCGGCGTATCCGCAACACCTCGCGCTTCCTGCTGGCCAACTTGAACGGCTTCGATCCGGCGGAACACGCGGTCGAAAGCGATGCCATGCTGGCCCTCGACCGCTGGGCGGTGGACCGCGCCGCGGTGCTGCAGGCACGCATCGAGCGCGCCTATGCCGAGTACCGTTTCCGCGACGTCTACCAGCAGGTGCACGACTTCTGTGCGCGTGACATGGGCGGCTTCTATCTCGACATCATCAAGGACCGCCAGTACACCACCCAGCCCGACTCGCTGGCGCGCCGCAGCTGCCAGACCGCGCTCTACCATATCGTCGAGGCGCTGGCGCGCTGGATTGCGCCGATCCTCGCCTTCACCGCCGAGGAGATCTACGAGAACATCCCCGGCGCACGCGGCGAGAGCGTGCATCTGGAGACCTACTACAGCGGTCTGTTCACGCTGCCGGCGGATGCCGCCAATCTGCCGTCCGAGCAGGCGGGGATGGACCGCGACTTCTGGGAGCGGGTGATCCAGGTCAAGCAGGCGGTCAACAAGCAGCTCGAAGCGGCGCGCAACGAGGGCGTGATCAAGGGCGCTCTGGACAGCGAGGTGACGCTCTACGTCGATGACGCGCTACATGCGCTGCTGTCGCGCTTCGAGGACGAGCTGCGTTTCGTGCTGATCACCTCCGAGGCGACCCTGGCGCCGCTGGCCGAAGGTGGCGATGCCCAGCCGACCGAGCTCGACGGGCTCAAGCTGGCGGTGCGTCTGAGCCCTTACGACAAGGACGAGCGCAGCTGGGAGCGGCGTGCCGACGTGGGCGCCGATCCTGAGCACCCGACGCTCTCGGCCCGCTCCATCGCCAACCTGCCGGGTGGCCCGGGTGAGGTACGCCGTTTTGCCTGACGTCAACGCTACCTCCCGTTCCGGTCACCGTGCCGACGCCGCGCGCATGCGGCGTCCGCTGCGCTGGCTGTGGCTGTCGCTGCTGGTCATCGTGCTTGATCTGGGCGTCAAGGCGCTGGCCACGGCGCACCTCGACTACGGCCGGCCGCTCAAGGTGCTGCCGGTATTCAACCTGACGCTGCTGCACAACACCGGCGCCGCCTTCAGCTTTCTCGCCGAGCACGCCGGCTGGCAGCGCTGGCTGTTCGCGCTGATCGCGATCGGTGCCAGCGTCGGGCTGACGCTGTGGCTTTACCGGCTCAAGCGTGACGAGACGCTCACCGCGATCTCGCTGGCGCTGGTGATCGGCGGCGCCATCGGCAACCTCTACGACCGCCTGGTCCACGGCTATGTGGTCGACTACCTGTCGTTCCACTGGGGCGGCTACTATTTTCCGGCTTTCAATCTGGCCGACAGCGCCATTACCCTCGGCGCCATCGGCCTGATCCTGCAGTCGCTGTTCGAATCCCGACGCGGGGCCAAGGCGAGCGCGGCGGGGACCGACGAGGAGAACACCCGATGACACGCGATGATCAGCCGGCCGATGGCCGTTACCGGGTCGGCGAGGGCATGGAAGTGACCCTGCACTTCACGGTGAAACTCGAGGATGGCCAGGTGGTCGACTCCACCCGTGACAAGCAGCCGGCGACCTTCCAGGTCGGCGACGGCAACCTGCCGCCGGGCTTCGAGGCGCCGATGAGCGGGCTGGCGGCGGGCGAGAGCGGCAGCTATACGGTGTCGCCGGAGCACGCCTTCGGCCAGCACAATCCGCAGAACGTCCAGCGTCTGGCCCGCGACAGCTTCGAGGAGGCGGTCGAGCCGGGCATGGTGATGTCCTTTGCCGATCCCGCCGGCGGCGAGCTGCCGGGCGTGATCGCCAGCGTCGACGAGCGCCATGTCGAGGTGGACTTCAATCATCCGCTGGCGGGGCGTACCCTGACCTTCGACGTCGAGATTCTCGACGTGCGTCCGGCCACCACCCATTGAGGCAGCCCGGCACGCCCGCGGGCGGCCGGCGTCAGCCCCGAGTCAGCGCTCCGGCGCGAGGTTTCCATGACACAGGATCAGCCCACTACCCAGCCATCGGCGCGCCCCCCGCTGCAGATCAAGCTGGCCAATCCCCGCGGGTTCTGCGCCGGGGTCGACCGCGCCATCGACATCGTCAATCGCGCGCTCGACGTGTTCGGACCGCCGATCTACGTGCGCCATGAGGTGGTTCACAACCGCTTCGTGGTCGACAGCCTGCGCGAGCGCGGGGCGGTGTTCGTCGAGGAGCTGCATGAGGTGCCCGACGACGTGATCGTGATCTTCTCCGCCCACGGGGTATCACAGGCGGTGCAGCAGGAAGCCGAGCAGCGCGGGCTCAAGGTGTTCGATGCCACCTGCCCGCTGGTGACCAAAGTGCACATGGAAGTGCTGCGCTACGCCAAGCGTGGCCAGGAGTGCGTTCTGATCGGCCATGCCGGCCACCCCGAGGTCGAGGGCACCATGGGGCGCTATGACACCCGCTATGGCGGTGCCATCTATCTGGTCGAGGACGAGCAGGATGTGCGCGAGCTGCCGGTACGCGACCCCTCGCGGCTGGCCTTCGTCACCCAGACCACGCTATCGATGGACGACACCGCCAAGGTGATCGATGCCTTGCGCGAGCGCTTTCCCGAGATCCAGGGGCCGCGCAAGGATGACATCTGCTACGCCACCCAGAACCGCCAGGACGCGGTGCGCGAACTGGCCCAGGGCAGTGAACTGGTGCTGGTGGTGGGCAGCGTCAACAGCTCCAACTCCAATCGCCTGCGCGAGCTGGCCGAGCGCATGGGTACCCCGGCGCATCTGATCGACGACGCCAGCCAGATCGATGCCGCCTGGCTCGAGGGCGTGGCCAGTATCGGCATCACCGCCGGTGCCAGCGCCCCCGAGGTGCTGGTGAAAGGCGTGATCGAACGCCTCACCGAGCTGGGTGCCGCACCGCCCGAGGAGCTCGACGGGCGCGCCGAGACCATCACTTTCTCCATGCCGCGCGAGCTGCGCGAGCAGGTCATCGTCAGCGAAGCGTGATCCCACCCTAAACTCCCTCTCTTTCTGGCCGATACAAGGTAAACAAATGTAACCGCCGGCGGTGCCGGTGGTCGTTACCCTTTCGGCCGTCGCTTGTCCGACGGCTCTCCGCGGAGCCGGGTGTGCCCCAGTGTCCTCACGGCTTGCGCCAACAGCGCGGCCTCTCGCTCATCGAAGTCCTCGTCGCCATGCTGGTCTTCAGCATCGGCCTGCTGGGGACCGCGCAGCTGTTGGCACAGCAGCAGCGGCTGGGGCAGGCGTCCAGCCACCGCGCCATGGCGACGATCATGGCGGAGGACCTGCTCGAACGTGCCAAACTCGACCCGGGCCGAAACCAGCGCTTCGCCGGAAGCTACGAGCCGGGCAACGCCGGCGCTACTCCTCAGCAGAACGCGGTGCCCGCCGGCCTCCAGTCCTGGATGTCGGCCTGGATGCCGCGCGCCGCGCTGCCCGATCCGCGGGTGTGTGTCAGCGCGCCCACGGCGGGTGCCGCCGGCGACGTCGCCGTCACCCTGGTGTGGTACTCGCGCATCGCACTGACCGCGCCGTCACAGCTGCCGGCGTGCGTCAGCGCCCGGGGGAGCGCCAACCATCAGCGCTGGGTGACACTCGTGGCCTGGGTGGGGGCATGATGCGCTGGTCGGGCGGTGGATGCGACCCGCGCCGGGCCGGCGTCCCCCGTCGGCAGGCCGGGGCGACGCTGATCGAGCTGATGATCGCGATGGCGATCGGTCTGGTGATGATCCTGGCGCTGACGCGGGTCTATCTCGCCAGCGCCGAAAGTGCCGCTGATGCCACCGCGCAGGCGCGCCTAATGGACAAGGCGCGCCTGCTCCAGGAGCGCTTCGACAGCGAGTTCCGTCGTGCCGACTTCTGGGGCCGCGTGCCCGCCGACGCCGAGCGCCGGGGTACGCTCACCCTGGGCGGCGACTGTGATGGCGACTTCGCCTTCGGGCGCAGCGCCCAGGCGGCCTCCGATCGGCCCCTGGGGGTATGGGCGTCGACCACGCAGCCCAAGGCGTGCTCGCTGCAGAGTCCGCTGGCCAATCAGACTTATGTGGTCATCCGCTACGCCGCCGAGCCGTGTGCGGCCGCTGGCTGCGGTGGCCCGGCGCTGAAGAGCTTCTACCCCTTCGCGAGCTTCTTCGACGGCACCCCGCCCGCTGAGCCTGCGCGTGCCGATACCCATGATCTGTGGCGCTATGGCGGCAGCCTCTACTACCTCAGTCGGCAAAATGGAGACACCGCGCTGCGGCGGCTGCGACTCTCTGGCTCACGCTTACTTAACCAGGAGGTGCTGGAGGGGGTCGAGGCGCTGGCCTACCGCTGGTACGTGGCCAACGCCGGCGGTGGCGGCGGCAGTTGGCAGAGCAGCGCCAATCTGAGCGCGGCGATGGCGCCACGCATCCAGGCGGCACAGATCGAAGCGGTGGTCTCGGTGGCGACTCGCGCGACCTATCAGGATCCGCGTCAGTACGCGTTGAGTGACGGTACGCAGGTCGCGCCGGTAGGCGGCCGGCTCTATCGGGAACTCGCCTTCGTGGTGCCGCTGGAGATGCATCGGCCGGGAGGCGGCAATGGTTGAGTGTCGCGGGCCCCATGCCCAGCGCGGCGTGGCGCTGCTCATGAGTCTGATCTTCTTGCTGCTGCTGGCGATCGTGGCCGCGGCGCTGGCCGAAACCCTGGCAACCCAGAACCGCCTCGGCGTGGCGCATCAGCAGGCGCGCACGTTGTTCCAGTCGCTACACGGCGTGCTCGACGCGGCCAGCTACGAGCAGGCAGCGCTACGCGCGCAGGTGCAGCAGGCCCAGCCGGGCACGCCGCAGGCGTGGCAACCCAGCAGCCCGGTTCTACCCACGGGAAGTCAGCTCGGGGTCGAACTCCTGCGTGCCGCCCATACCTGCCTGGTACCCGGCTACTCCAGCGGTAGCTGCCTGCCGCTGGAGCTCGACGCCAGCGGCAACCGTGGCGCCTCCGCGGTCAATGCCCGTCAGGTGCTGGGGCTGCGGATCGAGACGGTGGATGTGACATCGGGAGGGGATGGCCGTGCTGGTATCTTCTGAGCGTACCACCTGCAGTGGGCCCGGTACGGCGGTGCTGGCGCGGCTGGTCCTGTGCTGGAGCATGTTGGTCACGCTATGCCTGACGCTGCCGGCTGGGGCCGACGATACCGATATCTATCGTAGTCTCTACGACATCGAGTCGCGCGGGGCCAAGCCGCAGGTGATGATCCTGTTCGATACCTCCGGCAGCATGCGCGACGTGGTCGCCGGCGGTAGCGGCAACGACAGCAAGATCAACATCGCCAAGTCGGTGATCGACGCGCTGGTGCGCAACAACCCCCAGGTCGACTTCGGTCTGACGATCTTCAACTACAACGCCTATTCGCCGGATGGCGGGCGTATCGTCTATCCGTTGCCAGGCACCGGGAAGAGCGGCGGCGATGCCCAGCGTGAGGCACTGCGGCAAACGTTGTCGCAGCTCGATCCGGTGACCTCGACGCCGCTGTGCGAGACCTATTACGAGATATTCCGGTATCTGGAAGGCGAGCGGCCACTCTACGGCACCCAGCCCCGGGCCTACTACGACAGCAATCCGCCCTACAATGCCGAGGCACTCGATGGCGCAGGTCGCTATGCGTCTTATCGCTCCCCGCTGCGACCCTGTGAGCCGCTCTACCTGATCTACATGACCGACGGTGTGCCGCAAAACGATACCGCCGCCAATGCAGCCATCACCCGGCTGGTGGCCGGCAGCGGGCTCAGGTGTGATATGTACGCCTCGGTCAACATATACTCGTGGCCGACGCGCGAACTCAACTGCATGCCGGAGCTGGCTTACTACATGCAGCAGTTGGAAACCTTCACCCAGGGCGATACACCGCGGGGACCGGTGACCACCTATACCATCGGCTTCAATACCGATCAGCGATTGCTGGTCGATAGCGCCAGCCCGCTCAACCTGGCGCCAGGCAAGACCTGCCCGACGCCGCGCAGGGATACCCGCTACCATGGCCGTGACGCCTGCGTGGGCTATTTCACCGCCAACAATGCTGCCCAGCTCTACGCTGCCTTCCAGGGCGCCATCGACGATGTGCTCTCGCGCAGTACCACCTTTTCGGCACCGGCGGTCTCCGCCGCCTTCACCAACAACACCCAGAGCCTGGACCGGCTCTACCTGCCACGCTTTCTGCCCCACAACACGCCGCGCTGGAGCGGCAACGTCAAGCGACTCCGCCTCGTCTCGCAGCAGCACTGGGAGGACGTGCGCGGCAATCAGGCGTTCGATGCCCAGACCGGCGATATTCTCAAGAGCGCTTACACCTGGTGGTCTGGCAGTGATGGCCTCGACCTCGATGCGCCGGACGGCAACACGGTCGAGGCCGGCGGTGTGGGAGCGCTGCTGCGTCAGGCCGTGGGGCGTTCGCTCGCCGAGGACACGGGCAACGACGGGCGCCAGGTCCTTACCCAGGCGCAGGGGGCGCTGCGTCCGCTGGCGCTGTCGTCTCAATCCAGTTGGTTGGATGATCCCGCCAATTGGGGGCTGCCTGCGCAGACTTCGAAAACCGAGATCGCCCGGCTGATCGCCTGGGCGCGTGGGGTAGACGTGGACGACGAGAATGGCGATGGGGTGCGCAACCAGGCGCGACCATGGATTCTCGGCGACATCCTGCACAGCGACCCCATTGCGCTGAACTACGGGCGCCTCGACGACGCCGACCGTGGTGACACCCGGGAGAAGCTCTATCTCGCCTTCGGCACCAACGCCGGCTTTCTGCATTTCGTCGACGGTGACAGCGGCCAGGAGCAGTGGGCCTTCATGCCACGGGCGCTGGCACCGCTACAGCCAACGCTGCGTGACAATCAGGAGGCGGCGGATGACGAACCGCGCCACCCCTATGGCGTGGATGGGCCGGCCGCCTTCGTGCGCATCGATGCCGATCGTGACGGGCGTATCACTCCCAACGGCGATGACCGCATGCTGCTGGCCTTCGGGCTGCGCCGCGGCGGGCGCGACTACTACGCGCTCGATGTCACCGACCCGGCGAAGCCGGCGCTGGCCTGGCAACTGAGCGCCAGCGACGCCTTCGCCGAACTCGGCCAGAGCTGGGCGGCGCCGACCCCGGCGCGGGTGCCAGGCCATGCCAATCCGGTATTCGTGATCAGCGGTGGCTACGACCCCGGGCGTGACGACCCCGAGCGCGATGCCACTCAGGCGGATGGCCAGGGGCGCGCGCTGTATATCGTCGACGCCCTGACCGGCGAGCTCGTCTACCGCGCCGACCCCAGCACGCCCAAGCATTTCGTTGACGGCGAGACGTTTCGCCAGGCGCTGCCCGCCGCGCCGCGGGTGGTCGACAGCGATAACGACGGCGTCGCCGACCGTATCTATCTGGCTGACGTGGGCGGCAATCTGTGGCGACTCGACCTCGCCGGTGGCGACCCCGGCGACTGGCGGGTGCGCAAGATCGCGGCACTCGGTGGCACGGGTCAGAACAATCGGCGTTTCTTCACCAGCGTGGATTTTGTCGGAATCGACGTCGACGGTCGCCGCCAGGAACTGCTGCTGCTGGGTAGCGGTGACCGCGCCAATCCCAAGGCGGGCGGGGAGGGCAGCCAGGCGCCGGCGGTGCATGATGCCTTCTTCGCCGTGCGTGATCCGGTCAGCGTGGCGGCGGCGGAGGGGGGCAAGATCGAGCCGGTCAGCCTCGATCGGTTGACCGATATCAGCGACCAGCGCTTCTGCGATCCCCAGGCCGACAGCGCCGAGGCGGGCAATGATGACGCGGACACGGCGGCGCGGGCCTGCCTGCCGGCCTGGCAGTCGGGGGCGGGTTGGGTGCTCTATCTCGACCGCGGCTACAGCCTGCCGCTGATCGGGGCCAAGGTGCTCTCGCCGAGTGTCACCCTCGATGGTGGCGTCTACTTCTCCGCCTACGTGCCCGACAAGCCCGACTCGATCTGTGTACCCGTGGTGGGGCGCAGCTATCTGTTCGGTATCGACCTGCTCACCGGTCTGGGTATCGGTGGCGCCAGTGGAGACGACGCTGAGCTGAAGAAGGGCGCGCGTGCGGTCGCGGCGGGCGAATATCTGCTGGGGCGGCCGGCGGTGCTGGTGCGTGGCGACGAACTCTACCTGCAGGGGATCGGTGCCGCCTCCCTGGAAGGATTGATCAAGGCGGGTGCCGAAGCGGCCGGCGGGGGCATGCAACTGCCTTACCGCGTGCGCCGCACCTACTGGTATGAACCGGTTCCATGATCCCGCCGGCGTTGGTCCCGAATCGCCTTCGATCGCGACGGCGCTCTCTTTTTTCTACCTCTTTTTCATACCTATTTTTTCTACCCCTTTGTCCTACCAGTCCGCGAACGGAGCCTTTATGACTCAGCGCCAGCGTGGTTTCACCCTGATCGAGCTGATGATCGTGGTGGCGATCGTCGGCATTCTCGCCGCGATCGCCATTCCCAGCTATCAGCAGTATGTCGAGCGCTCCCGGCGCAGCGACGGCCAGGCGCTGCTGCAGAGCGCGATGGCGCGCCAGGAGAGCTACTACGGCCAGTTTCTGCAATACGCCCCCGATGTGGCGACCCTCACCGGGGGCGGCACCCTGGGCAACAGCGACTATCAGCTGGCGGTCTGCGGCAATCAGGCGGGTTGCTCCGGCGGGGGCTCGGGCCAGACGCCGCCGGCGGGCCAGTATGTGCGCATGACCGCGACGCCTCAGGCGGGCAGTCCGCAGCAGGGCGATGGCGTGCTGTGGATCGATTCTCAGGGCAATACCGGGCGGCGGCTGAATGGCACAGAGCAGGGGGCATGGTGATGCGAGTCAGGGGCATGCAGACAATGAAACCGGTCGCGGGGCTGGCGGGGCTCGTGCTCTGTCTACTCGGCCTGCTGTCACCTGCGCTGGCGGGTGAGCGCGAGGTGGCCAAGTGTGCAGTGCGTCAGGCCGACGGCACCCTGCGCATTCGCTGGATCGAGATCGACGAGGTGCGCGAGGCTCAGCGTGCGCTGCAGCGCTTCCTCGACCAGGAAGCGCCCGGCGAGGGGCGTCAGGTCGAGCGCTGCATCGGCGCCCGCGAGATCTTCTCCAGCGCTCAGGCGCGTGCCGCGGAGCGCAGCACGCCGCGTTGAACCACGTCCGGATGCCCTCAGGGAGGGCATCCGCTGCGATCACCCTGGGTCAGCGTCACCCGGCCGGCATCGTTGAGGGTCAGCTTGTTGCCGTCACTGGCCGTGCAGACCCAGAAGCTGCCGAGTGACGTATTGAAGTGCCACGGCGTGCTGTTGAAGGTCAGTCGACTCCCTTTATTCCATCTCAGCGTGACGCCGCTCAGCCTATGCTCGCCCGCCAGGCGTCCACCGTTGCCGTCGGCCCGCTGCCATAGATAGCCCTGACTCCAGTTCTTGCCGCACTGGCCGTTGGCGCCGAGGGCGCAGAGCTGCCACGGCTGGCGCGTGGCCACGGCGAGCTGCTGCAGCGCTTCCAGGCGCTGGTGCAGGGCCTCGGTCTCGCTGGCCAGGTGGCGGCGCTCCAGCCAGCCGCTGGTGGAGATCGCGATACCGGCGAGTATGCCGATGATCACCAGGGTGACCAGCAGCTCGATCAGGGTGAAGCCGCGCTGGCGGCGTCGGGGCGATCGGGACGAGGCGGTGGGCGCACACGGCGGGCGGTGAGCGGTAGGCGGGGCGATGGTGGTATCTCCTCGGGCGAAGTCGGGCACGGGCGGCGGTGCGGGTGGTAACATCGGGCTTTTGTCGGGATATCGACATGCAGCAGGATTTCTTGATCGTGGGGGGCGGTGTCATCGGCATGCTGACGGCGCTGCAACTGGCCGATGCCGGGCACTCGGTGGCGCTGGTGGAGCGCGGGCGCTGTGGCCGCGAGGCCTCCTGGGCCGGCGGTGGCATCGTCTCGCCGCTTTACCCCTGGCGCTATTCGCGGCCGATCTCGGCGCTGTCTAGCTGGTCCGAGGGGCGCTACCCGGAGCTCGCCGGGCGGCTGCTCGAAGAGACCGGCATCGACCCCGAGTTCCGCCAGAAGGGGCTGCTCTACCTGCGCGTCGAGGATGTCGCCGCCGCCCTCGACTGGGCGCGCGAGGTGGCCAAGCCGCTGTCGCGCATCGATGCCGCGACCCTGTATGCCAAGGAGCCGCAGGCGGCACCCGGATTCGACGGTGCGCTATGGATGCCGACCCTGGGCAGCATTCGCAATCCGCGTCTGGGCCAGGCGCTACGCGCGCGCCTCGCCGCCAGCCCCGGGGTGACGCTGCACGAGGGGCGTGAGGTGCGCGCGCTGATCCGCCAGGGCACGGCCATCCGCGGGGTCGAGACCGACACCGGCGCGCTGCACGCCGGTCACACCGTGGTCTGCGCCGGGGCCTGGTCGAGCGCGCTGCTGGCGTCGGTCGGCGTTACCCTGGCGGTGCGCCCGGTGCGCGGGCAGATGATTCTGTTCAAGGCGCCACCGGGGCTGGTCGAGCGGGTGGTGCTCAAGGATGGCCGCTATGTCATTCCGCGCGCCGATGGCCGCGTGCTGGCCGGCTCGACCCTCGAAGAGGTCGGCTTCGACAAGCAGACCACGGCCGCGGCGTTCGACTCGCTGCACGCCAGCGCCTGCAGCATCGTGCCGGCGCTGGCCGAGTGCGAGGTCGAGCACCACTGGGCCGGGCTGCGCCCCGGCTCGCCCGAGGGCATCCCGACCATCGGTGCGGTGCCGGAGTTCGACGGGCTGCATATCAATGCCGGTCACTACCGCAACGGCCTGGTGCTGGCACCCGCCTCGACCCGGCTGCTGGTGGATCAGCTGATCGGCTGCGCGCCGATCGTCGACCCGACCCCTTACCTGCCGCGCTGAGCGCGGATTTTGCCCTGGCCGCGACCATGGGCGAAAATGATCGTGACGTCGCCGAGGCCGCTTTCGGGGCGCCAGCCAACCCTGTCGTAGCTGTCTGGAGAAGAGTGGACCCATGCAAGACCTGACCCTGGTAATGGCACAGCTCGACCCGCTGGTCGGCGATATCGCCGGCAATACCGCAGCGGCGATCGAGGCCGTGCGCGAGGCGAAGCTCGAGCACGACGCCGACGTGGTGGTGTTCAGCGAGCTCTATCTCACCGGCTACCCGCCCGAAGATTTGCTGCTGCGCGAGGCGATGGAGCCGCGCCTGGCCGAGGCGCTGGCGGAGATGGCGCAGAAGATCGCCAAGTTCGCGCCGCAGACCCTGGTGGTGATGGGGTATCCCGGCCTGCGCGACGGCAAGCGCTACAACCTCGCCGGCGTGCTGCTGGGGGGCGAGTGGCTCGGCGAGTACGCCAAGCAGGCGCTGCCCAACTACCAGGTGTTCGACGAGGACCGTTACTTCGAGCCCGGCACCCAGCCGCTGGTGATCGAGCACGCTGGCGCGCGGCTCGGCATCCTGATCTGCGAGGATCTGTGGGACGGTGCCCCGGTCCGGCAGTCGGCGCAGGCCGGCGCCGATATCCTGGTCACGCTCAACGCCTCGCCGTTCCATCTCGACAAGCCCGCCGAGCGCGAGCGGCTGTTCGCCACCCGCGCCCGCGAGGCGGGCCGGCCGGTGGTCTACGTCAACGCCATCGGCGGCCAGGACGAGCTGGTATTCGACGGCGGCTCGCTGGTGCTGGATGCTCGGGGTGAGGTCGCGGTACGCGCGCCGTTCTGGCAGGCCGGGCTGATGCCGGTGCGCTTCGTCGCCGCGGACGCCGGCTGGCACCCCGAGCCGGGCGAGCGCGAGGCGCTGCCGGAGAGCGAGGAGAATCTCTACTGCGCGCTGGTCACCGGGCTGCGCGACTATGTCAACAAGAGTGGTTTCCAGGGCGTGGTGATGGGGCTCTCCGGGGGCATCGACTCGGCGCTGTCGCTGGCGATCGCCGTCGATGCGCTCGGCCCCGAACGGGTCCATGCGGTGATGATGCCGTATCACTACACCGCCGAGATCTCCCGCGCCGACGCCGCCGAACAGGCCCGACTGCTCGGCGTCGGCTACGAGGTGATGCCGATCGCGCCGATGGTCGAGGCGTTCACCGCCACCCTGGCCGAGAGCTTCAGCGGCCTGGGGGCGGATACCACCGAGGAGAATCTGCAGTCGCGGGTGCGCGGTGTGCTGCTGATGGCGATCTCCAACAAGAAAGGGCTGATGGTCCAGACCACCGGCAACAAGAGCGAGATGGCGGTGGGCTATGCCACCCTCTACGGTGATATGGTCGGCGGCTACAACGCACTCAAGGATGTCTACAAGACCTGGGTCTACCGGCTGGCCAAGTGGCGTAATGCCCAGTCCCCGGCGATCCCCGAGCGGGTGATCACCCGGCCGCCCTCGGCCGAGCTGGCCCCCGACCAGCAGGACAGCGACTCGCTGCCGGGCTACGACGTGCTCGACGCCATTCTCGAGCGCTATATCGAAGGCGACATGAGCGCCGAGGCGATCATCGCCGCCGGCTATGATCGCGACGACGTCTACAAGGTGGTCAAGCTGGTCGACCGCAACGAGTACAAGCGGCGTCAGGCGCCGGTGGGCGTGCGGGTGACGCTGCGTGGCTTCGGCCGCGATCGGCGCTATCCGATCGTCAATGGGTGGCAGCCCGGCGCCTAGTCAGGCCCTGGCCAGGCCTCTGATCAGGCCCATTTAAGGCATAAAAAAACCGCGACGAGGTCGCGGTTTTTTTGGGTCCCGGCTCAGCCGTTGGCTGTGAGCGGCGGGTTCACCTTGACGTGCTTGGGCTCGAAAGTGTTGCCATCGAGCTGGGCGTTGTCGGGGTCGTTGGCGATCAGCGTCTTGAGCACGCTCTGGGCGCGACCGCGCATGTCCAGACCCAGGTAGCCTTCGACCATCACCGCCAGGGCATCGCGGGTCGCGGTGGACTTGGGGTAGTGCTCGATCACCCAGCGCCCGCGCTCGATCGCGGCGACATAGGCGCCCTTGCGCAGGTAGAAGTCGGCCACCTGCAGCTCGTGGCGCGCCATCACGTTGCGCAGATAGATGATGCGCTGGCGCGCATCCGGGGCGTAGGCGCTGTCGGGGAAGCGCCGCACCAGCTCGCCGAAGTCGACATAGGCGTCACGCGAGGCGCCCAGGTCGCGCTTGGAGATGTCGATCAGCTCCAGGCCTTCGAGGCTGAAGCGGCCCGCCTGATAGGCGGCCAGCCCACGCATGTAGTAGGCGTAGTCGACCTGCGGATGATCCGGGTGCAGGCGAATGAAGCGGCTGGCGGCGGCGCGCGCCTGCTCCCAGTTCTCCACCTTGTAGTAGGCGTAGATCTGCTCCAATTGCGCCTGCTCGGCGTAGCGACCGAAGGGGAAACGGGTATCGAGCGCTTCCAGCTGGGTCACCGCGGTGGAGAAACGGCCGGCATCGAGCGAGCTCTGGGCCTGCTGGTAGAGCTCCTGCTCCTGCAGATCGGGGGCGGGCTCGTTACTGGCGCACCCGGCGAGCAGCGCGCCCGACATCAGCAGGGCGCCCAGTGCGGGAAATCGCGCTGAAAATCGCATCGTCATCCTCGTATCAACCAATCCCTGGCGGCCGTGATAGAATCCGCCGAATCCGCTCACTATAAAGCAAACCCCGGTAGCGGCGAAATGTACCGGCGAAACGGAATCCTTCCCGACGTATGGCCGACATCCTCAAGCGTGACGAGCGCATACCCGAGCATTTGGCCGGACGACGTCTGGACCAGGCGGCGGCCGAAATGTTCCCCGAGTTCTCCCGCGAGCGGCTCAAGAGCTGGATCCAGCAGGGCGAGCTGAGCCTCGACGGGCGCACGGCGCGACCCAAGGACAAGGTGTTCGGCGGTGAACGGCTGGCGCTCGACGCGCAGCTGGAAGCCGAGACCCGCTGGGAGGCGCAGGATATCCCGCTGTCCATCGTCCACGAAGACGACGCGGTGGTGGTGATCGACAAGCCCGCCGGGCTGGTGGTGCATCCCGCCGCCGGCAACCCCGACGGCACCCTGCTCAACGCCCTGTTGCACCATTTTCCGGCGCTGGCCGGTATCCCCCGTGCCGGCATCGTGCACCGTCTCGACAAGGACACCACCGGGCTGATGATGGTGGCCAAGACGCTGGAGGCCCAGACCGCGCTGGTCGAGCAGCTGCAGGCGCGCAGCGTGTCGCGGGAGTACGACGCCATCGTGGTCGGCACCATGACCGCCGGCGGCACCGTGGATGCGCCGATCGGGCGCCATCCCAAGGATCGTCAGCGTCAGGCGGTCACCGCGGGTGGCAAGCCGGCGGTGACCCACTACCGGGTCCAGGAGCGCTTCCGCGGGCACACCCACGTGCGCTGTCGTCTGGAGACCGGACGCACCCACCAGATCCGCGTGCATCTGGCCCACGTGCGCTACCCGCTGGTTGGGGACCCGGTCTATGGCGGGCGGCTCAAGCTGCCCGCCGGCGCCGGCGAGTCGCTTAAGACGCTGCTGCGCGATTTCCCGCGCCAGGCGCTGCATGCGCACAAGCTGCGCTTCACGCATCCCGTCAGCGGCGAGCCGGTGGAGTGCCGCGCGCCGCTGCCCGATGACATGTTTTTGCTGTTGGATGCGCTGCGTCAGGACCGGGAGGGCGAGGCATGAGTCTGAGTGACGCTTCCGGACTGCCCGGCATGGCCCCGCCGGCCAGCGATGCGCCGACGCTGATCCTGCCTGACTGGGCGGCGCCGAGCACCGTCGGCGCCTTCGTCACCACGCGTCAGACAGGCCCCAGCCGCGGCCACTTCTCCGCCTTCAATCCGCAGGGCTTCAAGGGCGACGACCCGCAGACGGTGGCGCGCTGCCGTGAGCTGCTGTCGCTGGAGGTGGGCGATGGGCGCCCGCTGTTCTGGCTCAAGCAGGTCCATGGGGCGCGGGTGATGCAGAGCTATCAGCCCGAGTACCGCGAGACGCCGCCCGAGGCCGATGCGGCGGTCACCAGCGGGCGTGACTACGCCTGCGTGGTGCTCACCGCCGACTGCCTGCCGGTGTTCTTCTGCGATCGTGCGGGGACCCGAGTAGGCGTGGCCCACGCCGGCTGGCGTGGCCTCGCCGGTGGCGTGCTGGAGGCCAGCGTGGCCGCGCTGGGCGTCGATCCGAGCGAGATCCTGGTGTGGTTCGGGCCGGCGATCTCGAATGCCCAGTTCGAGGTCGGCCCGGAGGTGTTCGAAGCCTTCGTTGCGGTCCAGCCGGAGGCCGAGAGCGCCTTCGATCGCAGCCCCTACCGGCTCGGCCACCACATGGCCGATCTCTACAAGCTGGCGCGTCTGCGCCTCGAACGCCTGGGCATCCACTCGATCAGCGGGGGTCACTTTTGCACCGCCTGCGACGAGACGCGTTTCTACTCCTACCGCCGTGATCAGGGTCGCACCGGGCATATGGCCAGCGTGATCTGGCTGCGCTGAGGCGCGCTTTCCTGCTCCCCCAGTATCCGACTCTCACATGAATGAGATTCGTCTGCGTCCATTTGGCGCAGGCGAATTTTTCATGCGCAGCGCTTGAATTGTGCAAACATACCTCCATCTAGCTGTCAACTGATGAACTGATTCGCCGCCGACCCGGTCGGCCGGCTCTGGAGGGAATCCGATGCGTATGGATCGCATGACCACGAAGTTGCAGAACGCCCTGGCCGAGGCGCAATCGCTGGCGGTTGGCCGCGGCCACAATCAGCTCGACCCGGGCCACCTGCTGATGGCGCTACTGGAGATGCGCGACAGCGGCGTCAAGGGCCTGGTGCAGAAGGCGGGCGGCGACGTCAGCCGTCTGCGCGAGGGGCTGACGAGCTATCTCGACAAGCTGCCCGAAGTCGGCCAGTTCGACGGCAACGTCAGCATGAGCCAGGACCTGGGGCGGCTGTTCAATCTGGCCGACCGCGAGGCCCAGAGCCGCGGTGACCACTACATCGCGATCGAGCTGGTGCTGCTCGCCGCGCTCGATCTCAAGGGCGGCGTGGCCAAGGTACTGACCCAGGCCGGGCTGGAGCGTAAGCGTCTGGCCACGGCGATCAGCGAGGTGCGCGGTGGCGCTCAGGTCGACGACGCCAACGCCGAAGAGAAGCGCGAGGCGCTGGAAAAGTACACCCTCGACCTGACCGCCCGCGCCAGCGACGGCAAGCTCGACCCGGTGATCGGGCGCGACGACGAGATTCGCCGCACCATCCAGGTGCTGCAGCGGCGGACCAAGAACAACCCGGTGCTGATCGGCGAGCCAGGCGTGGGCAAGACCGCGATCGTCGAAGGGCTGGCGCAGCGCATCGTCAACGGCGAGGTGCCGGAGGGGCTCAAGGAGAAGCGCGTGCTGTCGCTGGACATGGGCGCACTGCTGGCCGGGGCCAAGTTCCGCGGCGACTTCGAGGAGCGGCTCAAGGCGGTGCTCAACGAGCTGGCCAAGGAAGAGGGTCGGGTGATCCTGTTCATCGACGAGCTGCACACCATGGTCGGCGCGGGCAAGGCCGAGGGCTCGATGGATGCCGGCAACATGCTCAAGCCGGCGCTGGCCCGCGGTGAGCTGCACTGCGTGGGGGCGACCACCCTCGACGAGTACCGCCAGTACATCGAGAAGGATGCGGCGCTGGAGCGACGCTTCCAGAAGGTGCTGGTGGACGAGCCCAGCGAAGAGGACACCGTCGCCATCCTGCGCGGGCTCAAGGAGCGCTACGAGGTCCACCACGGGGTCGACATCACCGACGGCGCGATCATCGCCGCGGCCAAGCTCTCGACCCGCTACATCACCGACCGCCAGCTCCCCGACAAGGCGATCGACCTGATCGACGAGGCGGCCTCGCGCATCCGCATGGAGCTCGACTCCAAGCCGGAGGAGATGGATCGTCTCGAACGGCGTCTGATCCAGCTCAAGATGGAGCGTGAGGCGCTGAAGAAGGAGACCGACGAGGCCTCGCGCAAGCGCCTGGAGAATCTCGAAAGCCTGATCGATGAACTCGAGCGCGAATACGCCGACCTCGAGCAGGTGTGGAAGGCGGAGAAGGCCAGCATCCAGGGGGCGGCCCAGTACAAGGCCGATCTCGAACAGGCGCGTATCGACCTCGAAGCGGCGCGGCGCCAGGGCGATCTCGGACGCATGTCCGAGCTGCAGTACGGGGTCATCCCTAAGCTCGAGCAGCAGATCGCCGAGAGCAGCGAGAGCGAGGCCAGCGGCGCGGCGGAGCACCAGCTCCTGCGCTCCAACGTGACCGAGGAGGAGATTGCCGAAGTGGTGTCGCGCTGGACCGGGATTCCGGTGGCCAAGATGCTCGAGGGCGAGCGTGACAAGCTGCTGCGCATGGAGGAGGCGCTGCACGAGCGGGTGATCGGCCAGGACGAAGCGGTCACCGCGGTGGCCAACGCCGTGCGCCGTTCGCGGGCCGGGCTCTCCGATCCCAACCGGCCCAACGGTTCGTTCCTGTTCCTCGGTCCCACCGGGGTGGGCAAGACCGAGCTGTGCAAGTCGCTGGCCAGTTTCCTCTTCGACACCGAGGAAGCGATGGTGCGCATCGACATGTCCGAGTTCATGGAGAAGCACTCGGTGGCGCGGCTGATCGGGGCGCCGCCGGGCTATGTCGGCTACGAAGAGGGCGGCTACCTGACCGAGGCCGTTCGCCGCAAGCCTTACTCGGTGCTGCTGCTCGACGAGGTCGAGAAGGCGCATCCGGATGTCTTCAACATCCTGCTGCAGGTACTCGAGGATGGGCGCCTGACCGATGGCCAGGGGCGCACGGTGGATTTCCGCAACACCGTGATTGTGATGACCTCCAACCTGGGCTCCGATGTGATCCAGCGCATGGGCGGCGAGGAGTCCGACTACGCGGCGATGCGCGATGCGGTGATGGCCGTGGTGGGCAACCACTTCCGCCCCGAGCTGATCAACCGTATCGACGAGGTGGTGGTGTTCCACGCCCTTGGCCAGGAGCAGATCCAGGCGATCGCCTCGATCCAGCTCGAGCGTCTGCGCCGGCGGCTCGCCGAGCGCGATCTCGGGCTCGAGGTCAGCAGCGACGCCATGGCCCAGCTGGCGGTGGTGGGCTTCGACCCCGTCTACGGGGCGCGCCCGCTCAAGCGTGCGATCCAGAACCGGATCGAGAACCCGCTGGCGCAGGATCTACTGGCCGGGCGCTTTGCTCCGGGCGATACCATCCGGGTCCGCGCCGAGGACGATCATCTGGTGTTCTCGACCTGATATCGCTGCACGACGCATAACCATGACAGAGCCCCGCCGATAGGCGGGGCTCTTGTCTTTTCTGGGGCGGGGCTTGCCGAGAGCCCGGGTTGCTCAGGCGCGGGCGGGCTGGCGCCGGGGCGCCGTCGGGTCGCTCGCGCCGCGCACCAGGCGGCGCTGCAGCGCCTCCAGCGAGACGCCCTTGGTCTCGGGCATCAGGAACATCACGAACAGCACCTGCAGCACCATCATCACGGCGAAGAAGGCGAATACCGGCCCGCCGTTGAAGTGCCCCAGCACCGTGGGCATCACTAGCGCAATGCAGGCGGCACAGATCCAGTGCACCGAGCTGCCGAAGGACTGGCCGCGGGCGCGTACCTGGTTGGGGAAGATTTCGGCGATGAAGACCCAGATGATCGCCCCCTGGCTGATGGCGTGGGCGGCGATGAACAGACACAGCAGCAAGGGCACGTCGAGGCCGCCCAGATCATTCGAGAAGAAGGCGCGCGAGATCAGCACCAGCGAGACGATATACCCCACCGAGCCGATATAGAGCAGGGTGCGCCGCCCCAGGCGGTCGATCAGTGCCATGCCGAGCATGGTGAACAGCAGGTTGATCACCCCGATGCCCACGGTCGAGAGCAGGGCCGCGCTGCTGCCGAGCTGGGCCGCTTCGAGTACCCGGGGGGCGTAGTAGATGATGAAGTTGATGCCGGAGAGCTGATTGAAGAAGGCAATCAGGAACGCCAGCAGGATCGGCAGGCGATAGCGGCCGGAGAAGAACGCCGGTCGCGCCTGCTGCCCGTCGCTGTCGTCGGCGGCGCGAATGGCGGTGACCTGGGCGTCGACGTCGGCCTGCGGGTCGAGCTGACGCAGCACCGCGGCGGCGCCCTCGGTGTCGTTGCGGTGCAGGATCAGCCAGCGCGGGCTGCGCGGAATGCGCAGCACCATCAGGGTGTAGATCAGCGCCGGCAGCGCCTCGACGCCGAGCATCCAGCGCCACGCCTGGCCGTCGACCAGCGCGCCGATCACATAGTTGGAGACGAACGCCATCAGGATGCCGAATACCACGTTGAACTGATAGAGCCCCACCAGCAGGCCACGGCGCTCGCTCGGCGCGATCTCGGAAATATAGGTGGGAGCCGCCACCGAGGAGACGCCCACACCGATACCGCCTATTAGGCGGAAGAACGAGAACCAGTAAGGATCGCTGGCCAGTGCCGAGCCCACCGCCGAGATCAGATAGAGCCCGCCGATCAGCAGCAGGGTGGCGCGCCGGCCCAGGCGGTCGGTGGGGTAGTTGCCCCAGATGGCGCCGATCACCGTGCCCCACAGCGCCATCGACATCACCAGCAGACCGTGCTGCAGGTCGCTCAGCCCCCACAGCGCCTGGATGGGCTTGTCGGCGCCGGAGATGACCGCGGTATCGAAGCCGAATAGAAACCCGGCCAGGGCTACCGTGATCGACCACTGGACGATACGCGACATGGAACTCCTCCTTCTCCGGGTCGAACGACGCGGTATGCATGAGATGAATCGATTCAGCTTGCGCATTACAGCAAGGGATCGACGCAGATGCGAGCGTTCGTCGGTAGACTTTCGTCGCGCTTCGGTAAACGGAGGGGGCGCGTGTCGGGCGCCGAGGGCCGGCGCTGACGCCGGGTGTCCGCCAAGGTTGACACTCCGGGAGCGCTGGGAGAATCTAGGCGACTCCTGATTGCGGGCGCAGCCATTGTCGGGCGACCCCTGGCCGCTGCGTGAAGGGTAGGTTCTGCGTGACCTCTACCCGCCTGTCGAAGGAACTCTTTCTCAGGAAAGAGGGGAACGGGCCACCCGCTCGTCCCCGCCAACCCCACACGGCGATCTGCCGTGCCGGGAGCCGCGTCGACCTGCCGGTCACGACGGTTTCCATGAGTGCGGGTCCCCACCCAGGGCCCATAGCCAGGATTATGGCATCAGGCGCCGACGGCATGTCGGTAGCGGCGTACCGCCGCATTAACGCTACGCGATCGCGGAAATCGCGCAGTGGCACTCGAACCTCCAGGGGAGACTCACCAGTGGAATTACTTTCCGGCGCCGATATGATCGCCCGCTTCCTGAAAGACGAAGGGGTGGAGCATATCTACGGCTACCCGGGCGGTGCGGCATTGCACATCTACGATGCCCTCTTTCGCCAGGATAGCGTCAAGCACATTCTCGTTCGCCACGAACAGGCCGCGACCCACGCCGCCGACGGCTATGCCCGTGCCACCGGCAAGCCCGGCGTGGTGCTGGTCACCTCCGGTCCCGGCGCCACCAATGCCGTCACCGGCATCGCCACCGCCTACATGGACTCGATTCCCATGGTGGTGCTGTGCGGCCAGGTGATGAGCCACCTGATCGGCGAAGACGCCTTCCAGGAGACCGATATCGTCGGCGTGACGCGCCCGGTGGTGAAGCACAGCTTCTCGATCAAGCACCCGAGCGAGATCCCCGAGGTGCTGAAGAAGGCGTTCTACCTCGCCGCCACCGGACGCCCCGGCCCGGTGCTGGTGGACATTCCCAAGGACATGACGTCGCCCACCGAGCGCTACGAGTACGTCTATCCGAAGAAGGTCAAGATTCGCTCCTACAACCCGGTCACGCGCGGGCATACCGGCCAGATCAAGAAAGCGGTCGACATGATGCTCAAGGCGCGGCGTCCGGTGTTCTATACCGGCGGTGGCATCATCACCGGGCGCGCCTCCGAGGCGCTGACCGATCTGGTGCAGCGTCTGGGCTTTCCGATCACCACCACGCTGATGGGGATCGGCGGCTTCCCCCAGGGTGACCGCTGCTCCCTCGGCTGGCTCGGCATGCACGGCAGCTATGAAGCCAACATGGCGATGCACCACGCCGATCTGATCATCGCCATCGGCGCGCGCTTCGATGACCGCGTCACCAACAACACCTCGAAGTTCTGCCCCACGGCCAAGATCGTGCATGTCGATATCGACCCCAGCTCGATCTCCAAGACGGTGCGCGCGGACGTGCCCATCGTCGGTGCCGCAGGCAGCGTGATCGACGAGATGATCAGCCTGCTGCAGGACCGCGAGCCGGCCAGCCCCGATGCACTCACCGAGTGGTGGAAAACCATCGACGGCTGGCGCGCCGAGCGCGAAGGCAAGCTCTACGAGCCGTCGAAGCCGGGCGAGGCACTCAAGCCGCAGGAGGTGATCGAGGCGGTCTACCGCGCCACCCGCGGCGAAGCCTTCGTCACTACCGACGTGGGGCAGCACCAGATGTTCGCGGCCCAGTACTACAAGTTCGCCAAGCCCAACCGGTTCATCACCTCCGGCGGCCTCGGCACCATGGGCTTCGGCTTCCCGGCGGCGATGGGCGTCAAGCTCAATTTCCCGCAGGACGACGTGGTCTGCTTCACCGGTGAAGGCAGCTTCCAGATGATGATGCAGGAGCTGTCGACGTGTAAGCAGTTCGATGTCGGGGTCAAGATCGTCAACCTCAACAACCAGTCGCTGGGCATGGTGCGCCAGTGGCAGGATCTCAACTACAAGTCTCGCCACGCCCACTCCTACATGGAGTCGCTGCCGGACTTCGCCAAGTTGATCGAGGCCTACGGCTTCACCGCGATCAAGGTGACGACCTTCGCTGAGCTGGAGCCGGCGCTGGAGCGTGCCTTTGCCGACACCAACGAACTCGTGTTCCTCGATATCTACGTCGATCCTTTCGAACACGTCTATCCGATGCAGGTGCCGCTGGGCTCCATGCGTGACATGTTGCTGTCGAAGACGGAGCGGACCTGATGCGCCATATCATCTCGATTCTGCTGGAAAACGAACCCGGCGCCCTGTCCCGCGTGGTGGGGCTGTTCTCCCAGCGCAACTTCAACATCGAAACGCTGAACGTGGCGCCGACGGAAGATCCCTCGCTGTCGCGGCTGACCGTCACCACGGTGGGCGACGACCGGGTGATCGAGCAGATCACCAAGCACCTCAACAAGCTGATCGACGTGGTCAAGCTGGTCGACCTGACCGAGGGCAACCATATCGAGCGCGAGCTGATGCTGGTCAAGGTCAAGGCGCTGGGCGCCAGCCGTGACGAGGTCAAGCGCACCGCGGACATCTTTCGGGCGCAGATCGTGGACGTGACGCCGAGCGTCTACACCGTGCAGATCACCGGCGATGCCGGCAAGCTCGACGCCTTCGTCCAGGCGATGGCGCCGATCGGCATTCTCGAAGTGGCGCGGACCGGGGTTTCCGGTATCGCCCGCGGCGACAAGCTGCTGTCGCTGTAGCCGCGTCGACGGCAATGGCACGACGCCCGGCGGAAGCGATTCCGCCGGGCGTTTTGCTATGGGGTCTCGGGATTGGGGCTCGTGGAATGGGGACTCGCGGGGCGCGCCGGGGTAGCGCGGTCGAACGTGGTTCAGCCCGGCAATTGCGTCCAGAGCGCTTCGATCAGGGCGCTCTTGAGACGGCGCTTGAGCACGCACAGGCCGACGTCGTAGTGGGGCAGCTCGGGCTTGACCGGCAGAATGGCGATACGGTCGAGCAGCGGGCTGTTGTCGAGCACGATGCGCGGCACGATGCCCACGCCGAAGCCGAGCCCGACCATGCTGACGATCGCTTCGTTGCCGGCGACCTGGGCGTAGATGCGCGGACGTACCCCGAGGGCGCGGAACCAGGTGTCGGCATGATCGCGGGAAAGCCCCGACTCCGACAGGATCATCGGCACGTCGCGCCACTGGGCAGGCGTTGGCACCTCCGGGGTCGCCGGCAGCCAGGCGGCACCGTCACGCGGGGCGATGAACACCAGCGGCGACGTCGCCAGCGGCTTGAACGCCACCGCGTCCGGCAGGCTGCGCGGGCGCGCGGTGATCGCCATCTCCTCCTGCTCGGCCTGGACCCGGGCAATCGCATCCGCCGGGTCGCCGGTGTGCAGCTTGATCTCGATGCGCGGATGGCGCTGGCGGAATTCGCTCAGCAGACGGTAGAGGAAGCTGTAGCTGGCGGTGACCGAACAGTAGATGCTGAGTTCGCCGGCAAGCTCCCGAGTCTCTGCCATCAGCTCGCGCTGCAGCGTCTGCCACTGCTCCAGCGTCTCCCGCGCATAGGTGTGGAAAAGCTGCCCCTCCCGGGTCAGCTCGACATGGCGATTGTCGCGCTCGAACAGGGTCACGCCCAGGCTCTCCTCGAGCTGGCGCAGAGAGCGGCTCAGGGTCGAGGGGCTGACATGGCAGGCGTCGCTGGCGCGGCCGAAGTGGAGATGGTCGGCCAGGGCCAGAAAGTGGGTGAGCGGGCGATAGTCCATGAAGCGTGCTCGTTGCTGAATGTGAAATGTCGCATTGCAAATATAGCGTTTTACGCAACGAGGCGCTTGCCTTATCGTGGCATCACGGTTCGACGATCACCGCCCGCTCTGGCGGCCGGCGCGATCGCTATACCGACCCGACACTTTTCAGACTGCTCGCATCGATATCGGAGTTTGCCATGCACGTGTATTACGACAAGGACTGTGACCTCGCGCTGATCCAATCCAAGCAGGTCACCATCGTGGGTTATGGCTCCCAGGGCCACGCCCACGCCAATAACCTGAAGGAGTCCGGTGTCGACGTGACCGTGGCACTGCGCAAGGGTTCCTCTTCCGCCGCCAAGGCCGAAGGTGCCGGCCTCAAGGTGGCCAGCGTCGCCGAGGCGTGCAAGAGCGCCGATGTGGTCATGATCCTGGCGCCGGACGAGAACCAGAAGGTGATCTACGAGCAGGAGATCGAGCCGAACCTGAAAGAGGGTGCCACCGTTGCCTTCGCCCACGGCTTCAACATCCACTACAGCCAGGTCCAGCCGCGCGCCGATCTCGACGTGATCATGGTCGCGCCCAAGGCGCCGGGCCACACCGTACGTTCCGAGTTCGTGCGTGGCGGTGGTATCCCCGACCTGATCGCGATCCACCAGAACGCCTCCGGCCAGGCCAAGGAGATCGCACTCTCCTACGCCGCGGCGATCGGCGGTGGCCGCAGCGGGATCATCGAGACCACCTTCAAGGACGAGACCGAAACCGACCTGTTCGGCGAGCAGGCGGTCCTCTGCGGCGGCGCGGTCGAGCTGGTCAAGGCGGGTTTCGAGACCCTGACCGAAGCGGGCTACGCCCCCGAGATGGCCTACTTCGAGTGTCTCCATGAGCTCAAGCTGATCGTCGACCTGATGTACGAAGGCGGCATCGCCAACATGAACTACTCGATCTCCAACAACGCCGAGTACGGTGAATACGTGACCGGCCGCGAGATCATCAACGAGAGCTCGAAAGAAGCGATGCGCAAGGCACTCAAGCGCATCCAGGATGGCGAATACGCCAAGATGTTCATCGCCGAAGGCGCCTGCAACTACGCCTCGCTCAACGCCCGCCGGCGCCAGACCGCCGAGCACCCGATCGAGCAGGTGGGTGAGAAGCTGCGTGGCATGATGCCGTGGATCACCGCCAACCAGCTGGTCGACAAGAGCAAGAACTGAGCTGCATCGAACGCGGTAGGCAACGAGGGGCGCGACCGAGGTCGCGCCCCTTTTGCGTGTATGTCCGCTTGTCTGCCCGGGTGAAAGTTTGCGTGCGCGGGTAGGGTATGTGTCGCGATTGCCGCTAGGCTGTGGGTAGAATTGCCCGGCTTGCATACCGGAACGCTCTCGATATCAAAGGACTCGCCGCCATGACGCAGGAAGAACGCCACCACGAGCAGGAGCCCGAAACCATCACCATCGGCGCGACCTCGCCGCTGTTCGACGACGAGGACGAGGTGATCGAGGAAACGGTGGAGAACGGCAAGCGCATCCGCCGTCGCGGCATCTATCTGCTGCCCAATCTGTTCACCCTCTCGGCGCTGTTCGCCGGCTTCTACTCGATCGTCGCGGCGATCAACGGTGACTACGCCAAGGCGGCGATCGCGATCTTCATCGCCATGGTGCTCGACGGTCTGGATGGCCGGGTGGCGCGCCTGACCAACACCCAGAGCGCCTTCGGCGCCGAATTCGACAGCCTCGCCGACATGGTCTCGTTCGGCATGGCGCCGGCGCTGGTTGCCTTCACCTGGATTCTCCAGGATATCGGCAAGATCGGCTGGATCGCTGCCTTCATCTTCGTCTCCGGGGCGGCGCTGCGGCTGGCACGCTTCAACGTGCAGATCGGCAGTACCGACAAGAAGTGGTTCGTCGGCCTGCCCAGCCCCTCGGCCGCCGCAGTGGTCGCCGGCTGCGTCTGGGTCTTCCATACCTTCGATGCCGAGTCCATCGGCTTCAAGGTACTGATGACGGTTGTCGTCGCCGCCGCCGGCGTACTGATGGTGAGCAACGTGCGCTACCACAGCTTCAAGGAGATCGACTTCAAGGGCCCCGTGCCCTTCGTCTTCCTGCTGGTGATCGTGCTGCTGTTCGTGCTGATCTCGATCGAACCCTCGGTGATGCTGCTGGCGCTCTTTGGCTGCTACGTGGTGTCGGGGCCGCTGTTTGCGCTGGGGCGACTCAACAAGGCGCGCCGGGACAAGCGCCGCAGCGCCTCTGGTGACCAGCAGGCCCAGGACGACTGACGCAGGACTGCCATCGACGGCTATTGACGCCCGCCTCGTGCGGGCGTCGGCGTCTCTGGCCTGATGGATTTTCCTTCAGAAGTCACGCCATACGCGGCCTCTAGCGCCGGCGCCGGAACGCGGCGACACTTTTTCGACATTTCCCCTTGCCAAGGCCGGGGGAGATCCGTAAAGTACGCATCCGCTGACGCCGAGACAGGTTCTCGGGGTTGGTAGAAAGGCTAGCTAAGCTGTTGAAAAGATTGAAAAAAATCGATTGACGCTTAGCCTCGGAGGCGGCAAGATGTGCCCCTCGCTTTTCCAGGATCGGTTCTCAAGCAGCAACGTGAGCCGGGCAAGAATCGACAAGAAAGACGTTGACATCTTCGCCAAGATCCTTAAAATACGCCTCTCCTTACGGCGGCCCAGAAAGCAAGCGCTGACAAGCACTTGAGTCACTTTCGGGTCACGGCAGAAGGCTCGGATCTCCACGTGAGACGAGGCTTCAAGTAAGGACGCTCTTTAACAATCGATCAGGTAATTGATGTGGGCGCTTGTCTTGCGTGA
>NZ_JAFLEN020000006.1:176453-187618 GCF_017306975.2 Salinicola sp. DM10 | reverse complement strand
CGCTTGCTTTCTGGGTCGCCGTAAGGAGAGGCGTATTTTAAGGATCTTGGCGAAGATGTCAACGTCTTTCTTGTCGAATCCTGCCCGATTCTCGTTGCTGCCGGAGAACCGATCCTGGAAAAGCGAGGGGCGTATTCTGCTGCCCCCGAGGCTAAGTGTCAATCGACTTTTTCAATCTTTTCAACAGCTTAGCTAGCTTTCCCGCTGCTTCCGAGAACCTGCCTCGGCGTCAGCGGATGCGTACTTTACGGATCTACCCCGGCCTTGGCAAGGGCTACGCGCAAAAAAACTGCCTCCATCCTCTACTGATAGGAAACAGACCAAACCATGGCGACACGTCAGGGCGACTGTGTGCGACATCGGAGTGGTTTCTTTGGGTCAACCTTTGGCGATACTCTGTTACGAAACAATTCGGACCGAATCGACATGGAAGATATCGCTGCGGGTGATCTGAAGACCATTCTTCATTCCAAACGGGCCAACCTCTATTACCTGCAGCACTGCCGCGTACTGGTCAACGGCGGCCGCGTGGAGTACGTCACCGACGAGGGCAAGCGCTCGGCCTACTGGAACATCCCCATCGCCAACACTACCTCGCTGCTGCTGGGCACCGGCACCTCGATCACCCAGGCGGCCATGCGGGAGCTGGCCAAGGCCGGTGTTCTGGTCGGTTTCTGCGGTGGCGGCGGTACACCGCTGTTCTCCGCCAACGAGGTCGATGTCGAGGTTGCCTGGTTCAACCCGCAGAGCGAATACCGCCCCACCGAGTACCTGCAACAGTGGGTGCGCTTCTGGTTCGACGATGCGCTGAGGCTGGAAGCGGCACGCCGCTTTCAGCGTGCGCGCCTGACCCAGGTCGAACGTCACTGGCTGGACGCACGTTTTCAGCGCGATACCGACTTCAAGCCCAGCGCGGCCGAGTTAAAGGCGCTGCTCGAGCGCAGCCGCGGGGCCATCGACCAGGCAGCGGACACCACCGCACTGCTAACGGAAGAAGCCCGGCTGACCAAGCAGCTCTTCCGGATCGCCACCCAGGCGGTCGGCTATGGCGAATTCGTGCGCGCCAAGAAAGGCAGCGGCGTCGACCCCGCCAACCGCTTTCTCGATCACGGCAACTACCTCGCCTACGGCCTGGGTGCCACTGCCAGTTGGGTGCTGGGGTTACCCCACGGTTTGGCGGTGCTCCACGGCAAGACCCGACGCGGCGGCCTGGTGTTCGACATCGCCGATTTGATCAAGGACGCGGTGATCCTGCCCCAGGCGTTCATCTCCGCCAGCCGAGGCGATGAGGAGCAGGCGTTCCGCCAAGCCTGCATCGAGCGGCTCACCCGCGTCGAAGCGCTGGATACCCTGATCGAGGTGGTGCAAGACGTCGCCGAGCGGCTGGACGAGGAAGCGCGGCGATGAACGTGCTGATCGTCTCCCAGTGCCGCAAGAACGCACTCAGGCAGACCCGCCGGATTCTCGACCAGTTCGCCGAGCGCCGCGGCGAACGTACCTGGCAGACCGCGATCACCAAGGCCGGGCTCGACACGCTGAGAAAACTGCTGCGCCAGACGGCACGCAAGAATACCGCCGTGGCCTGCCACTGGATTCGCGGCCACGACCATAGCGAGCTTGTATGGATCGTAGGCGATGCCTCCCAGTTCAACGCCCGCGGCGCCACGCCGACCAATACTACCCGGCGCAACATCCTGCGCGGAGAGGACGAGAACGACTGGCATAGCGGTGAGGACATCCGCCTGTTGGCGATGATGGCAGGACTGCTTCATGACCTTGGCAAAGCGAGCCGAGCCTTTCAGTGGCGTTTGACTGGCCACCTGCGCGAGCGTAACCGCTATCGCCATGAGTGGGTGTCGCTAAGACTCTTCCAGACCTTCGTTGGCAAAGACGATGACGAAGGCTGGCTGAAACGGCTGCAAGCACAGGAATACGATGACTCGAACTGGACTCGGCCTGCCGATTACCAGCGCGATGGGCTGGATGCCAGCGACCCTCATCCTTTTCAGCGACTGCCTCCTCTGGCCAGGGCACTTGGCTGGTTGATTCTGACCCATCATCGCCTGCCGGTCGCGCCCGCCTTTCAAGACGACCGCCAGCTCTGGCTGGGCGCCCGTGTGCGCTCATTCAGCCCGGATTGGTTGGAAGCGCCGCTCGATCCCGTGGCTCACGACTGGAACGAAATTTTCACGCCGGGTAACGACAAAGAGATTACCCCTTATTGGCAGATGGCAGCCCCCCTGCCTGTCTCCGGGGAAGCTTGGCGCACGAAAGCGGCCCGCCTGGCGCGTCGGCTTCTCGAACTCAGACAACACCGAGACGATGACTGGCTCGATCGCCCTTTCGTCATGCATCTGGCACGCCTGAGCCTGATGCTGGCCGACCATTACTATTCGAGCCTTGCCCTGGATAAGAATGATGCCCCGGACGACGCGCGTCGCAAGTTTCTCCATCCGCACGCGAGGTTGATAGCCAACACGACACGTAACCGCAGCGGGCAATCCGTCGCCAACCAGACCCTCGACGAGCATCTGCAAGGGGTCACCCATCATGCGGGGCAAATTGCCCATGCACTTCCCTCCCTGGAGCGCGAGCTGCCGCGGCTCGCACGACATCGGGGGCTGCGTAAACGTAGCGGAGCTGGAAAATTCAGTTGGCAGGACAAGGCATTCGATACCGCCCTGGGGATACGCGACCGTACCCGGGAAAAAGGGGCCTTTATCGTCAATATGGCTTCGACGGGATGCGGCAAGACACTGGCCAATGCACGCCTGCTCTACGCCCTCTCCGACCCCGACCGAGGCATGCGAGCCACCTTCGCGCTGGGTCTGCGAGCACTGACCCATCAAACCGGGCGCAGCTATCGCGAAGATCTGAGGCTGGGTGACGATGAATTGGCGATTCGGGTGGGTGGAGGCGCCAGCCGAGCCCTATTCGCCTATCACGAACGACAGGCCACCGAGAGCGGGTCGGCATCGGCACAGAAACTCATTGAAGAAGACGACCACGTGCTCTTCGAAGGAGTTACCGAGCAGGGATCGCTGCTTTCCTGGGCCGGCCATGATCAAAGAACACGTAGTCTGTTGATGGCGCCCATGCTCGTCTGCACGGTGGACCACCTCGTACCCGCCACTGAATCGCTGCGCGGTGGGCGGCAGATCGCTCCCATGCTCCGGCTGATGAGTGCCGATCTGGTCCTGGACGAGCTGGACGATTACGATCTGGCCGATCTGCCGGCGCTAACCCGCTTGATTCAATGGGCCGGCATGCTCGGCACGCGTGTCGTACTCTCTTCGGCCACGTTACCCCCAGCGCTGGTCGAGGGGATGTTTCTCGCCTATCAGGCGGGGCGGCGTGAATATCGGCGTCATCGAGGCGCCGGGGACGGCTCGACGATAGAGCAGGCGGATATCCCGTGCATCTGGACGGATGAATTCGGTACCCGACATGAAACCTGCTGGAGTCGTAGCGGGTTTACCGAAGCCCATGAGCGCTTCATACAGAGGCGTGCCACAAGGCTAAGTCAGGCCGACCCGCTGCGTCGAGCAGCGCTCTGGCCGCTGACTATCGCCAATAACAAGACTCGCGAGACCACCCGCCACGAGTTCGCTGACCATGTCTTGCAGGCCGCGCTGCAGTTGCACGCGGATCATGCGCAAGTCGATCCCGCGAGCGACAAGCGAATCAGTTTTGGCCTGGTCCGCATGGCCAATATCGACCCGCTTTTCGATGTCGCCAAGGCGCTCTTCGAGCGAGGCGCCCCCAAAGACACCCGAATCCATCTTTGCGTCTATCACGCTCGCTTCCCGTTGGTACAGCGCTCCGCCATCGAACGGCAGTTGGATACGGTTTTCAACCGACGGAACGAAGATGCGGTCTTTCAGTCATCGGCGATCCGCGAGGCGCTCGACGTCAACCCCGAACTCCATCACATCTTCGTGGTTATCGCTTCGCCGGTCTGCGAAGTAGGCAGGGACTGGGACGCCGACTGGGCCATCGCCGAACCCTCGTCGATGCGTTCACTGATCCAGCTTGCCGGACGCGTTCAGCGCCATCGTCAGCGGCTGAATGACAAGCCCAATATCTTTATATTCGATACCAACCTGCGACACTTCTCCCGCGACAAAGGACCGGATGGCAAACCCGATGCCATTTTCGTACGTCCTGGGTTCGAGCTGGCGCGCGCGCCAGCTCGACACCCTTTCCGGCTGATTGCTCATCGTCTGGGCAAACTGATGGAAGAGAGCGAGTACCAGCCCCTGACCGCACTGCCTCGAATCGCACCGCGCCCCGCCGAGCAGTGGCAGTCCAAGATGCGGCTGACGGACCTGGAACAGGCACGCATGGCCCACACCATGTTGCCGCTACCGGCGACAGATGCCGAGGGGCTCAACGCAGCCAGCGGCTGGCAATACCCCGGAGCCATGCTGACGGGTGTGCTGGCGCAGCAGCAACCGTTTCGTGAGAGCACCATTCCGAGCACGAAGCTGGTGCTGCTACCGCAGGACGAGGAGGCGCCGGAGACACTGCTGCTGCATCGCATCGAGAGCGATCCGGAGCAACGTGGACAGCAGCTATATGTGCTGGTGGAGCAGAACCAACGTCATGACATTGCGCTGCATCCGGGGCCGCGCATCGCGCCCTGGGGCAACTTCGAACTGCCCGCTCTACTGCAGGAGCAGGCCGACGACCAATCGTTGACGCCCATGGAAGCCGCACGACGCTTTAGCCAGTTGGAGGCACCGGAGCATTCGCGCGGTTGGCGCTATCACCCCTGGCTGGGCTTCTCGATATGGCGACCGTGACGGCTCCGTTTCTGACTCAGGTCAACAGGGTGTCTCTAAGGCCGGCTCGGTCGACGCTCGCCAGGAAATGGTGCGGCAGAATAGCCTGCAAGAAACGAGGCTGCCCCCGAAGGGGCAGGTGGCCAAGGGCCGGGCTGCCTGTGCGGCAGCTAGGGAGTAGACAAAACTGCTCGGGCAATTTTCTGAGCTACCTCTACGGCAGGCTAAATATAGCTCGTGCAATGGGAGATAAAATGGCTCGCGCAATGGCGTTGATTTTTCCTCGACTATGCCCAATACTGCGGTTGCCCGGGCGCGTTGCAGCGCGCCCGGGCGTATGCAACTGCCGATTGGCTCCGGCTCACCCTGAAAACATCATCAGAGGAGTAAGAAGACGTGAAATACCGTCGCAGAAGAACCTGATCCATCGGAATCACCTTTTCGACAGCAACCACGCCCCACGGCGGCAGTTAGCCGTGGGGATTGTATAACCCGGGGCCCATCAGGGTCCAACGGTTTGGAATGCCCATGAACGAAACCACCGAAAACGATGGCGTCTCCCGCATCGAACGTTTTCGTCTCGCCATCGCGGCGTTCATCGACGAACGCCGCGAGGCCAAGCTCAAAGGCCGGGAAGACGATGCAGCGGCCGCTGCAAAGTACGAGTACGACACCTGGCTTGCGGATGCCGCGCGCCGCGTCGGTCAGATTCAGGCCGTCACCCATGTGCTCAAGGCCAGCCATCCGGATGCGCGTGGCACCAGCCTCTACATTCCCCCGCCGACCCTGCCACAGCATGATGAAATCGGTAGCCACTCGCTGGCGGATGATTTCGTAGAAGACGTCGTTGGTAATGCCGCCGCGCTCGATGTCTTCAAGTTCCTGAAAGTCGAGGTCGAAGGCCGCTCCTTGCTCGAGTGGGTCAAGGCCAAGGACGCCGACCTGCTGCAGGCGCTGCATGCCGATGAAGCCATTGCCCAATCACGGATGGATGCTTTCGGCAGTCTCGTTCGCAGTGGCACCTTCTCTTCCCATGCGCTGGCGAAGCAGGTGTACTGGCTGACGCAGGGTAACGCGGCCACCGACGATAACTTCCACCTGCTGCAGCCGCTGTTCTCGAGCGCCCTGGCCCATCGCGTTCATGCCGATATCCAGAGCGCACGCTTTGGCGAAGAGAATCGTGATATTCGTGCCGCCGTCCGCGCTAAGCAGGCCGATACGCGCGTCTATCGCGACTACCGCAACCTCGCCGTACGCAAGATGGGGGGCACCAAGCCTCAAAACATATCGCAGCTGAATAGCGAGCGTGGTGGCGCCAACTATCTGCTGCCATCGCTACCCCCCAACTGGTCGCAACAACGCCCGCCCAACCTGCTCGGGCTGGAATCCTCGACCGAACGCTTCACCTTTTTCGCCGGCGTCAGGCCACTCGTCCGGGAGCTTGCCCGGTTGGTGCTATCCAAGCGACGCAAGACAATGGAAACCCGCCAGGAGCGCGAGGCACTCGAGCAGCGGTTGGGCGCTAAATTGCCCTTTTATGCCGCAGCGATACACAGCCAGTTATCGCCGGGGTGGACTCGCGACGATCGCTGTGGATTATCGCTCTGCGAGTGCCTGTGGCTGGATCCGGAGCGCCTTACGCTTGCACCTCGTCCGCTCGGTGAAGGCGGGGAAGAGGACCAGGCCTTCGCCGAGGCCTACCACAGGGGCGACTGGCCAGATCAGGTCGCGGGCATTTTTGCCAGTTGGCTCAACGACCAAATGCGTCGGGCAGGCGCCACCGCGGTAGGCGATAGCGAATATCGTCACTGGGCTCGACAAGCGATCATCGACGCCGCCTGGCCCGTCCCCATGCAGCGGCGAGCCCCGGAGGAACGCGCATGAGTACCTCCCCAACGTTCAGTCATCTACTCGCCCTACCGCGTATCAACGTGCAGAACGCCAATGCCATTTCCAGTCCGCTGACGCACGGATTTCCCGCGATCACCGCTTTCATGGGAATGATGTGGGCCCTGGAGCGCAAGACGCGTGCCGCCGGTCTCGATATCGCCTTCAAGGGGATCGGTGTGGTGTGCCACCACCATCAGGAGCAGGCTACCCAAGCTAGCTTTATCAAGACCTTTCATCTGACGCGCAATCCGGTAAGCAAGGATGGCAGCACCGCCGCCATCGTCGAGGAAGGGCGCATGCATATGGAAGTCAGCCTGGTCCTGGCGCTCGACAGCGAGCGCTGGAAGCGCGACGAACAGGCAAGGCGCCAGGATACCGACACGATACAGGAGATGGTCGGCGCCATGCGTATCGCGGGTGGTTCCGTGATGCCACCGCCACAGCCCGATCTGTATCGCCATCAGCCGCAGATCATTGATCTTACGGGAGACGAGGGAGATCGACTCGATGCCTTCCGGAAACTGCGTATGCGCTTGCTACCCGGGTTCGCATTGGTGTCACGCGACGATCTGCTCGACGAACGGTTGGCCGAATTGCGAGAGGAAGTCCCGGATACGACACGGCTCGATGCCTGGCTTTCGCTGTCCCGCATCAACTGGCGCTATGACGACGAGGCGCAGTCTTGGCAGCACGATCGCCATGCGCTTGGCTGGATCGTTCCGATACCCGTGGGCTATGGCGCGCTCAGTGAGTTGCAGCCAGCCGGCAGTGTGGCCAATACACGCGACAGCACCACACCCTTTCAATTCGTCGAAAGCCTCTACTCGGTCGGGGAGTGGGTCAGTCCCCATCGCCTCGAACAAGCCGAACAACTGATCTGGTATCCGCGGACAGGGGCGGAGTCGCAGCAATACCGCTGCTGCAACGACTACCGCCCTGTCAGTGACGCCTTCGAATCTCTTTACGACTTCAGCTGAGCCCCTTTTCCGGAGAATCCATCATGGCCAAGAACGACGCTCTGAAAACCGCTTCCGTCCTCGCCTTCGAGCGCAAGCTCGACCCCTCCGATGCGCTGTTCAGTGCCGGCAACTGGGATAAACGCGACCAATTCACCGCCTGGCCCCGCATCCCGGTCACGGAAAAGTCCGTGCGCGGCACCATTTCCAACCGCCTGAAGACCAAGGATCAGGACCCGGCCAAACTCGATGCCGCCATCGAAAACCCCAACCTGCAGACCGTAGACGTTGCCGCCCTGCCCCACGATACCGACACCCTGGCGGTACACTTTACGCTGCGCGTGCTGGCCGGTGCCGGTACTCCCTCGGCCTGCAACAGTGCCGACTATCAAGCCAAGCTGAAGCAGGCGGTCGAGAGCTACGCCAGCGAGCACGGCTTTCAGGAACTGGCCCATCGCTACGCCTGCAACCTCGCCAACGGGCGCTTCCTGTGGCGCAACCGTCTCAAGGCAGAAGCGCTCGAAGTGACGGTGCGCCAGACCCGAGCCGGGGCGACCGAACAAGCGTGGACCTTCGGCAATGCTCTGGAGCGCTCGACGCGAGATTTCACTGGCGACGAGCAGACTCGCACGTTGGGCGAGGTGATCGCCAAGGCACTGGCCGGCGAGCAATACCTGCTGCTGGATGTGGTCGCTTTTGCGCGCATCGGCGCCGGCCAGGAAGTCTTCCCGTCGCAGGAGTTGATCCTCGACCGCGCCCGCGGCGACAAGAGCAAGACGCTCTACAGCATCGGCGACGACAAGAGCGCCGCCATTCACTCGCAGAAGATCGGCAACGCCCTGCGTACCATCGACACCTGGTACCCGGCGCCGGCGGACGGCAGCGATCTGGGGCCGATCGCCGTCGAGCCCTACGGCTCGGTGACCACCCAGGGAACGGCCTACCGCCAACCGAAGCAGAAAGTGGACTTCTACAACCTGCTCGACAACTGGCTGCTCAAGGACCAGGCGCCGGCAACCGAGCAGCAGC
Source organism: Salinicola sp. DM10 (assembly GCF_017306975.2). NCBI lineage: Bacteria > Pseudomonadati > Pseudomonadota > Gammaproteobacteria > Oceanospirillales > Halomonadaceae > Salinicola > Salinicola sp. DM10. The sequence goes on along the minus strand of NZ_JAFLEN020000006.1, from coordinate 178,959 downwards.
ACTTCGTGATGGCGACCCTGATCCGTGGTGGTGTCTTCGGCGACGCGGGGTGAACCATGGACCACTACATCGACCTTCGCCTGCGTCCCGACCCGGATTTTCCGCCATCCATGCTGATGGGCGCGCTCTATGGCCGGCTGCATCGTGCGCTGTTCGACCAGGACGCGAACGACATCGGCGTGAGCTTTCCGGATCACAAGACCGGCGTGCGAGCGCGCACGCCGGGTGACCGACTGCGCCTGCACGGAAAACATCAGAGCCTGACGCAACTCATGGTGCAACCCTGGCTCAATGGCATGCGCGAACTCGTCGAGACCGGCGACATTCTGCCAGTACCCGACGGAGTGCTGCATCGCGTGGTCAGGCGCCGGCAGTTCAAGACCGGCAACGACAGCCAGGTGAAGCGCTACGCACGGCGGCATGCTATCGACCTCGAAGAGGCGCGAGCGAGGTTCGCACGCAGCAGCGAACCGCGCATTACCTTGCCCTTCGTTTCACTCAACAGCCGGTCCAGCCAGCAACGCTTCGCCCTGTTCATCGAGCATGGCGAACCGCAGCCGACACCGGCCGATGGCCCCTTCAATCACTACGGCCTGAGCCAGGGGGCGACCATTCCCTGGTTCTGACCCTTTTTTCGCGCGCTTTTATAGCGCTCGGAAAAACAAGGGGTTAACGACGCCTCCGCAAAAAGGGAGGCGTCGCGCTTTATGGCTATTGCTCTTTAACAATCAGGGTATTAGCTTGAAAAAGCTCTAGTTGGCTGCCGCCCAGGCAGCTCAGAAAAGATAGGTGAAGCTCTCGATGTTGATGTCGAGGTTGGCTGCCGCCCAGGCAGCTCAGAAATCGGTCGTCGTCGATAGCGCAGTGATACGGCTGTTGGCTGCCGCCCAGGCAGCTCAGAAAAGATCGCACCGGCGATTGGCGCTGCGCTGAGCGTTGGCTGCCGCCCAGGCAGCTCAGAAATTCTCGCGAATCTCTCGCGAATCGCGGTCGTAGTTGGCTGCCGCCCAGGCAGCTCAGAAAATCTCGACCAGCTCTTTCCCCTCGTTGCTGCGGTTGGCTGCCGCCCAGGCAGCTCAGAAATTCGGCAATGGCGAGGCGTTCGGCGACGGCGTGTTGGCTGCCGCCCAGGCAGCTCAGAAATGCTCGCCGAGCTGGGTGCCACCCACCTGCTGGTTGGCTGCCGCCCAGGCAGCTCAGAAAAGCTCGAATAGCTGGGCTTCTTGGTCTTGGTCGTTGGCTGCCGCCCAGGCAGCTCAGAAACTTGAGAAGTCGGCCGCTTCCCGGCTCTTCTAGTTGGCTGCCGCCCAGGCAGCTCAGAAAACTGATCATTGTCGGCTGCGATCAAGATCACGGTTGGCTGCCGCCCAGGCAGCTCAGAAATGGTCGTCGCCGGGGAGCGTTGCCAGGTGGTCGTGCGCTGCCGCCCAGGCAGCTCAGAAAAACGCGGTCGACCAGCTGGGAAAGCTGCCCGGGTGCGCTGCCGCCCAGGCAGCTCAGAAAGCTGCGCGGCTCTCGATCAGGCGCTTCAGGTCGTTGGCTGCCGCCCAGGCAGCTCAGAAATACGGGGCCGCTATCCGGTGCTTTGCCTGGAGGTTGGCTGCCGCCCAGGCAGCTCAGAAACGAAAGCGGCGGGCTTTGGTCAGGGTGCTGCAGTTGGCTGCCGCCCAGGCAGCTCAGAAAACCGAATGCGGTCGCGGCGTCAGGACCATCATGTTGGCTGCCGCCCAGGCAGCTCAGAAAGATCAGCTCCGCGCGGCTGGCTGGAGTGACGCGTTGGCTGCCGCCCAGGCAGCTCAGAAATCATTGACCGGGATCAGGGAGCTAGCCATTAAGTTGGCTGCCGCCCAGGCAGCTCAGAAATTGTCGTACGCTGGATAAACCTTTTTGTCAGCGTTGGCTGCCGCCCAGGCAGCTCAGAAATGACGGTCGAGCGCCGCCGCGCCCAGAAGGTGGTTGGCTGCCGCCCAGGCAGCTCAGAAAAAGAGCTGAAGCGCCTCCGAAAGCGGCATGGGGTTGGCTGCCGCCCAGGCAGCTCAGAAAATAGCCGATGCCTGCTCAAGAGACATTCCCATGTTGGCTGCCGCCCAGGCAGCTCAGAAAGCCTGGGCCGCCGTGAGCGGCACGATCACCAAGTTGGCTGCCGCCCAGGCAGCTCAGAAAACCTCGCAGCCGTGGCTCACGGGGTCCCGCAGGTTGGCTGCCGCCCAGGCAGCTCAGAAATTGTTCGCCGCCTGTGCTCGCTCCCCGCGTGCGTTGGCTGCCGCCCAGGCAGCTCAGAAAGTCAGCCAGTGGCCTGATGCGCTGCCCGCGAAGTTGGCTGCCGCCCAGGCAGCTCAGAAAATGTAGCGGGCGGTATGCGCCCCATACAGGCAGTTGGCTGCCGCCCAGGCAGCTCAGAAATCTTGCGTGTTGGGGTCGTAGAGTTCCTTGGTGTTGGCTGCCGCCCAGGCAGCTCAGAAATCACACCCCTAGCACGAATTCATGCCGCCCACGTTGGCTGCCG
>NZ_JAFLEN020000006.1:0-176353 GCF_017306975.2 Salinicola sp. DM10 | reverse complement strand
CCCAGGCAGCTCAGAAAAAGCTGATCGCCGCCGATGGATCGCTCGCGTTGTTGGCTGCCGCCCAGGCAGCTCAGAAATGCTCGATCAGCGACGCGGTGTGGGCGCTGAGGTTGGCTGCCGCCCAGGCAGCTCAGAAAATTCGACGCCTGATCTCTATGTCGAAGCATCCGTTGGCTGCCGCCCAGGCAGCTCAGAAAAAGCTGATCGCCGCCGATGGATCGCTCGCGTTGTTGGCTGCCGCCCAGGCAGCTCAGAAAAGGTAGAAGAGAAGATCACCATCGAGACCCTTGTTGGCTGCCGCCCAGGCAGCTCAGAAATCTCGCCGCCGGCCAGCACCCATCGATCGAATGTTCGCTGCCGCCCAGGCAGCTCAGAAATATGTGGGTCGGCCGGGTGGCGCGGTGCTGTTGTTCGCTGCCGCCCAGGCAGCTCAGAAAACATGCCCCGCTGGGCCAGCCGCATCACGCTGGTTGGCTGCCGCCCAGGCAGCTCAGAAAAGCACGAACCGATACTCCTCATCGAGATATGAGTTGGCTGCCGCCCAGGCAGCTCAGAAATTGCGCATGCGCAGCCGGGTCAGGAACTCGGCGCTGGCTGCCGCCCAGGCAGCTCAGAAATCAGCCATGGCTTGACGGAAGGTCATGCCGACGTTGGCTGCCGCCCAGGCAGCTCAGAAAGTTCCAGCGGATCGGCAGCTCCGCGCCGGGCGGTTGGCTGCAGCCCAGGCAGCTCAGAAGCACCATGGCATCAGACAATTGATAGCGGATGAAAGGCCTATATAGCGCGGCCTTACTCGCGTGTGTCTGCGCCAGGCAGGGGGCCAGCCACGGAGCATCCGCGCCTCCGTCGACACGACCCTCACAACGAGGTTGCCCGAAGACAGATCCTTGGCGAGTGCAACCCTTGCCATCAGGCGGCCGTCGTTGAATGCCTGCCGGCGCGTAAACGATACAGTCATGCGAATTCAGATTTGGCTGTTCGCGCAACAGCAAACCGCGGATCGTGATGTCGCCCTTGGCGCGATAGCCTTCGTCGACATCACGCCAAAAACTGCAGAGTTCACACGATCAGGTCTTCATCCTTCCAGAGGCGGAACCCGCCATCGAAGGCGAGTGCGTTTTCGCCGCGCCGGCATTTCGGCGGGAGCGTGTCGAGCTTTTTGACGTTCCCGCCACCAATAACGATGTAATCGGGCTCAAGCGCTGCGGAGAGGCACTCAACGACATCGAACACGCGCTTGCGCCATTTCTTGTTGCCCTTCTTTTTGCGATACGCCTCGGCGACATAGTGCTCGTAGCTCTTGCCCTTGCGATAGGGCAGGTGGGCGATCTCCATCGGCTGGGCGACATTCTCGACGATCATCGCCGCGCCAAGACCGGTGCCGAGACCGAGAAACAGCATGCGTCCGCCCTGATAGGAGCCGATGGCCTGCATCAGCGCGTCGTTGACGATCCGTACCGGGCATCCGAAGGCGGAAGCATAATCGAAACCAACCCATCCTGTGCCGAGATTGGCAGGATCATGAAGCGGCTTGTCATGGACAACCGGCCCCGGGTAGCCCATGGCGACCACGTCATATTGCATGCCCTTGGCCATGTCTTCGACGGCGGCGACCATATCGCCCCCACCCATCGACTTGCCTCTGTCGGCCTTCTTTTTCTCGCCACCGGCGCTGGAGCGGATCTTCACATGGCTGCCGCCGATATCGATGGCGAGGACGACAAGGTCCGCGCCCTTGGCATTGCGTTTGCTCATCATGATTTCCTCGGCCTTAGGCAGGATCGACCCAACCGCCGAACGGTGCGAGGTCCTGCATATCGTCAGGTCCTCAGGTACCGGGCTTGTATGACGGTAGCGCAGACGTGTCGTCCGGGGCCGGCTCGACAATCTTCCGCGCGAGTTCGGCGGCATCCTGATGGGCGAGCGGTTGGCGGTCGAAGGCCATGACGTCGGCGATCAGGCGTTCATGATGCGCCATTTCTCCATGCCCGTCTTCTCTCCATCATCAAGCAACGCGAACGGTGGCTGCTTGAAGCGCACCACGACTTCCGTTGCACGGGCGGAAAGATTTTTGCCAGCGCGAAAGCAGTTGGTGGTCACCCAGAATGAACATAGCGGCGGTTGGGCCCAGGTAGGCTGAAGGCGCCGAGCATTGGATATCTGAGGGGGAGACGCGGGACCTTACACAAGGCCCTATCAAAGGGGCGGCCCCAAACGAAAAAAGCCACCCTAAGGTGACTTTTCTCAATGCCTGAACCCATGCTTCCACAGGTCTTTTTGGTGCCGGTGAGTGGATTCGAACCACCGACCTACGCATTACGAATGCGTTGCTCTGCCGACTGAGCTACACCGGCCAGGCGGCGCCTATCATAATCAGGCGGGGCCACGGGGACAAGCGTAAACGCGGGTGCCAGCTGTGGATTTTCACTCGCCTGGCCCCGAGCGGAGCAACGTGCTATTGATGGCGAAATGACAACAACTCGCCGTCATGCCCCACACCCCTTATCGTCCCCGCTTTGCCAAGCTGGTTCGGCAGTTCACGTTGCCGCTGCTCGCCGCGCTCGCACCGGTGCTGGTGGGCGTGCCGCTGATGCTATGGCAGGCGGAGCGCGAGGTGGTCGCTCAGACCCAGGAGAGTTTCGATTACGCCATGCGCAAGGTGGAGTCGATCTTCGACTATGCCGAAGTCGCTACTCACCGGGTGCGCTATTTGGTCGGCGCCCCGTGCAAGTCGGCTGTTTTCACGCTACGCCAGCAGAGCATGGCCACACCGTTCGTGCGCTCGCTCAATCTCGTGAGCGATGGCCAGATTTACTGCACCTCTCTGCAAGGGACTGGGCGATATCCGGAGCATAGCCAGAACTACAGCGCCGGGCGCCTGCGCCTGATGGCCGGCAACCAGGTCACACCAGAGCGCGCGTTGATCGTATTTCGCCTGCCGACCCCAGGCGGGAGTGTACTGGCCGGTATCGATGGTCAGTACGTGGTCAATGCGCTGCAGCTGACGGGGAACGATCTATCGCTGGCGCTGCAGGTCGGCGATTATCAGCTCGGTGCGGATGGCAGTGTCTCCCCTGTCCCTTGGCATCCAGACGACAACGTGGCCGAGCGCGCCTCGAACCGCTATCCGTTCCGATTGCGGGCGACACTGGCCCCTGGCAGCCTGGGCCGCACGCTGGAGAGTTATTTCCTGCCCATCCTGGGTCTGTTGGTCCTGTGTGGCGCGCTGATGTTCTGGCTTATGCTCAAACGCCGCTCTCCCACGCAGGAGTTGGAGAGAGCCCTGCGTGATGGCGAGTTCGTGCCCTATTACCAGCCGATCGTGGATGCGGATACCGACCGCTGGGACGGTGCCGAAGTGCTGGTGCGCTGGCGCCACCCCGGAGAGGGCATCATTCCCCCGGATCAGTTCATTCCTCTGGCGGAGAGTAGCGGTCTCATCGTGCCGCTGACCCAGGCGCTGATGCATCAGGTCCGCCGGGAGTTGGCGGCACGGCTGGATGAGCTGCCGCACGGCTTCCATATCGCTTTCAACCTCTCCGCCGCCCACTGCTGCGACTGGCGGTTGCTCGATGACTGCAGCGACTTCCTGGCGGGCTTCCCGCCGGGGCGTATCAATCTAGTACTCGAGCTGACCGAACGTGAGCCATTCCGGGCCACGCCGCACACCTTCCGGCTGTTCGAGCGGCTGCGCGAGATGGGCATCCTGATCGCGCTGGACGATTTCGGCACCGGTAGCGCCGGGCTCGACTACCTGCGCCACTTCCGGGTCGACACGCTGAAAGTCGACCGCAGCTACGTTGCCATGGCAGACGAAGACGTCCTGTCACAACATCTATTCGACAATATCGTCGATCTGGCCCAGCGCCTGGCACTGGCTGTGATCGCGGAAGGCGTCGAGACCCCAGCCCAGAACGCCTATCTACGCGCCCATGGCGTACGCTACCTGCAAGGTTACCTCTACGCCCGCCCGACACCACTGCGCGATATGCTAGCGCACCTCAAGAGCCCGCCCAGCCGCGCCGCCAGTGAAAGCCGTGGCGTTTGCCCTGATCTGAGTTAGCTGACGGCTGCACCGGATATCGCTGGCGCGGATACAACGCCCCGGATGCCACTGCGACGCAAGCGCCGGCGAATCATGGCTGCATGCTGGCCATCACCGCCGGGTCCGGCGCCTGCGGAAAGCCGCCGGGTGCGTGGGGCACCGCCGCATCCAACGCCAGCCCGCCACCCAGGGCCTGGACCAGTTGCACCGAGCGGTCGAGGCGCTGGGTGGTGAGCTGTGCCAGGCTCTGCTCGGCACTGAGCAGTTGCTGTTCGCTGCTGAGCACGTCGAGATAGTTGGCCAGCCCCGCCTGGTAGCGCTCGTCGGCCAGCGCATAGGCATCTCGAGCACTGGCCACCGCCTGCTGTTGACGCTGGCGCTGGAGGGCCACCGAGTCGAGCGTGGTGATATCGTCGACCACCTCCCCCAGCGCCTCGACCAGCGTCGCGTTGTAGCGCGACACAGCGAGATCGTAATCGGCATCGCTGCTTTCCAGATTGGCGCGCAGTCGCCCGCCTTCGAAGATCGGCAGTGAGATCGCCGGCGTCACGCTGGCCGATTTCGCCGCCTCGCTGAAGAAGTAATCCCCCAGCGGCGACTGAAAGCCGGCCATCGCGGTCAGGTCGAGATTGGGATAGAACTTCGCCTTGGCCTGCTTGATGCGCTGGGAGGCGGCCTCCACCCGCCAGCGCGCCGCCACCACGTCGGGGCGGTGCCCGATCAGCTCGGCGGGGATGACACTCGGTAGCGCGGCGATCGCCGGCGTCAGATCCCGCGGCCGCGGGATCGATTGGCCGCGATCCGGCCCCTTGCCCAGGAGCGTGGTCAGCGAGATACGCTGGCTGCGGATCGACTGCTCGGCGGCCTCCAGCGTCTGGCGCGCATTGGCGACGGTAACCTGGGACTGCAGGCTCTGCAGCTGGTTGTCGAGGCCGGCCTGCTGCAGCTCGCGATTGATCGCGTCGATCCGCTGGGCGCGGTCGAGCTGGCGATTGGCGATATCGCGCAGCTCGAAGGCGTGGGCCAGGCTGACATAGGCCCGCGCCACGTTGACCGAGAGCGTCAGCGCCGCGGCATGGAACTCGATCTCCTGCGCCCGGGCCTCGCCCAGGGCCGCACGCCAGGCGGCCCGCTTGCCGCCCCATAGATCGAGGTCGTAGTCGAACGAGAGCATCAGCTCGCGGGTGGTGGAGTAGAAGTTGCCCTGCCCACGCGGGTCCTGCACCTCCGAGACCCGGGCGCGAGATACCTGGGCCGAGCCATCGACGCTCGGCAGGCCACTGGCGCGGGCACTGGCGATCGCCGCATTGGCCGAGCGCAGCCGCGCGCGTGCCGCATCGATATCCGGCGAATCCGCCAACGCCTCGTCGATCAGCGCATCCAGCTCGGGATCATCGAGCGCGCGCCACCACGCCCGCTCCGGCCACGCCGCGGGCGATATCGGCGTATCACCCAGCACCTGCTGCGCGCTCAGCCGGCTGATCGGCGTCAGCGTCGTCTGCGGCGAAATGCCGGCATAGTTGGCACACCCCGCCAGCAGCATGAGTGTCAGCATCAGCCCACCGGTCAGCAGCCGAGGCACCGGCCGCGTCTTTTCCTGGTGTAAAGACATCCTTGTCCCCACTTGCCTACCCGGCGACCTGGCGGGCCGGGCATCGTCCTGAATTTTCAGTCATCGGTCGATCCAGCGGTCTCGACGCCGCTAGCTCTCCCGATGGCCCGGTTGCGCCGTTGGCGTAACGTGCGATGGCTGGTGCTGGCGAGACTCGTTGGTGATGCCACCGCCACCGGAGAGCGGCCGCGCCTCGTCCTCTTTCTCGGAGCGGAACAGCGACCAAGACACCATGAACAGCGCCGCGATCAGCGGCCCCAGCACGAAGCCGTTGATCCCCAGCAGCGTCATGCCACCGACGGTGGAGATCAGCACCACATAGTCAGGCAGCTTGGTCTCCTTGCCCACCAGCGGCGGCCGCAGCAGATTATCCACCAGCCCGATCACCACCACGCCGACGAAGACCAGGATCGATCCCCTGGCGTAGTCGCCGCTCAGCAGCAGATAGGCCGCCACCGGCACCCAGATGATCGCCGAGCCGATGGCCGGCAGCAGCGACAGAAACGCCATCAGCACACCCCATAAAAGCGCGGCCTCGATCCCCAGCAGCCAGAACGCGACCCCACCGATCGCCCCCTGCGCCATGGCGATGATCACATTGCCCTTGACCGTAGCCCGGACCACCGCGGTGAACTTCTCGATCAGGCGCGAAGTATAGGCATCGCTGAGCGGCGCCGTGGCACGGATCTGCTGGCCCAGCTTGCGGCCGTCACGGAACAGGAAGAACAGCAGGTAGAGCATGATCCCCGAACTGATCAGAAACTGCAGGGTGTTCTGGCCGACGCTCAGCAGGTGCTGGGCGATCAACTGGCTGCCCTGCTCGAGTGCCGACGCCAGCCGCTGGCTCAGATCGGCGAAGCTGCCGATGCCGGCATCCCCAAGCCAGCCCTGCACATAGGGCGGCAGCGAATCGCGAAACTGAGCGATATAGGCGTTGTAGTCGATATCGCCCTGATTGATTCGCTGATACACGCTCGCTCCCTCACGCAGTAGCGAGAAGAAGATCAGCGACATGGGAATGATGACGATGAAGACGCAGGCGAGCACGCTGAGGAAAGCCGCGGTGTTGGGCCGCTGCCCCAACCGCGCGTTCAACCGCCGGTGCATCGGCTGGAACAGGATCGCCAGGATGACCGCCCACAGGATCGCGCCATAGAACGGCAACAGCAGCCACACAAAAGCGATGGAGACCGCCGTCAGCAGCAGGATGAACGCCTTGTGCTGGCTCAATGAACTCATGGAATCGACAGGCTCCGGTAATGGCACGCCAAGAATGACACGCCAAGCATAGCCGCAACCGGGCGGTGCTGACCGCTTTCAGCGCAAGTTGGGCGCAGCCCGAGCACACCGCAAAGACCTTTCGCCGGATACTGGAAGCCTTCGAGCATGCGCCGGGATCAGCTTTTGTACAGTTTATTAACAATCCGCTCAGCGTCCCGAATTGCAGAACGCAACCATCTGAAAGCGTTGATTTTTCAATTCGGTTTCGAAGAATAGTTCAAGCAATTCAAGCGGTTAGCAGGGTAATGTTAACCCAGGATAAGTGCTACGACCTTTCGACACTGGTACAAGTCTTGTACAGCAAGAAACGCTGTGCCATTCTGCACCTGTCGCAGCGGCCACCCAGGTGGCCAACCCGGTAAGGACACCGGGGGCGACGGCAAGGATTGCCACCACTCATCACCGGTCAGGAAGACCGGACATCGACGCCAAGGAGGGCTGACCATGGAACACCAGATTTCATGCACCCGCTGCGGAAATACGCAAACCGCTTCTTCCGAATGTCATCAGGCCTGGGACGAAATCACCTGCATCGAGTGCGGTGACTTCATCGATACCTATGGGCACCAGCAGGAGATCGCAACCCCCAACTACCTGCTGCACACCCTCAACCTGGCACGTTCGCTGTCGCTGCAGATGGCCCGCGCCGAACATCGGAGTGGCAGAACATGATCACGGTCACGCTGGATCTCACCTGCTCCATCTGCGGTCATCAACAGTTTCACCTGCCGATCAAGGCAGAAGAGGGTGCCAACGTCTGCTGCGCCAACTGCAGCGCCTTCAAATGCAAGGCACTGGACCTGGAGCGCGCGCTGACCGCAATGCAGCGCTCGCCGGATAATCGCCAGCCCGCCGCTGCCTGACGGTCACGCCGAGCGTGAACGAGGTAATACCGAGAAGCCGCCTAACCTGGGCGGCTTCTTGTTATGGGGTCCTGTCTACCCGGTCCCCGGGGGTCACTCACTCCACGGAAGTCCAACCATGTCCACGGAAGTCCAACCATGGCCGATATCGAGCAGTTGAGAGCCGGGATTCAGCAGGCGGTTGCCGACAGCCAGCAGCGGCGGCTCGAATTCGAGCAGGAGCTCGAGGATCTACGCCTGCGCCTGGCGGCGCTGCAGCAGTGTGTCGCCCAGTGGATCGAATCACTCGCCCTCGAGGGCGTCGAGATCCACTACGCGGAGACGACCCAAACCCTGACCCGCTTCGAAGAAACCTATCGACTCACCCTGCATGAGCAGACCGTCTCCATGGGGGCATGCAAGCTGCACCTGAAACCCGAGGAGCAGTATCTCTCCGGCCATCGTGTACTGCTCTACGCCTCCACCGACGAGGATGACATCAAGGAGGTAGTCGAAGCCGAAGGCGCTTACCGCTACTCCGACCTGCAGTACGGCCAGCGACGCGATCTCTCCCAGTACGACACCCTGAGTGAAGAGACCTTCTATCGCCTTCTCTACGGCTGGCTCAAAGCGTGACCCCGCCTAACTTGAGCCGGCGGATTCATAGCGTCAGCCAAATCAAGTGGTAGGCAGAAACTATCGCCAGCGTCACACGCCAGTCCCGAAGTTTACCTATGCTGAAGATTCGGCGACGACGCCGAGACGCGAGCGGCCGGGCGCAGTGCCGCTCCGACGCATTGCGATATCGTCTCGCCGCGTCGTCATCGCGGTGCCGGAAAGATATCGGAAGTCGACACAGTAGCGTTTAAGGACGGACAGCATGAGTGAAGAGATCAAGATCGGCGGCAAGTGCCCTTTCGCTGGCGATACCGTGGGCGGCGTCGCCGGCTCCGAACCCACCACCGATCAATGGTGGCCCAATCGCCTCAAGGTCGAGCTGCTGCATCAGAACGCGCCCCAGGCCAACCCGGAAGACCCTGACTTCGATTACGCCAAGGCCTTCAGCGAACTCGACCTGGCCGCGGTCAAGCAGGACATCAAGGCGCTACTCACCTCCTCGGTGGACTGGTGGCCGTCGGACTACGGCAACTATGGCCCGCAGATGATCCGCATGGCGTGGCACTCCGCCGGTACCTACCGTATCGCCGACGGCCGCGGCGGTGCCGGCGAAGCGATGCAGCGCTTCGCCCCGATCAACAGCTGGTGGGACAACGGCAATATCGACAAGTCGCGACGTCTGCTGTGGCCGATCAAGCAGAAGTACGGCGCCGCGCTCTCCTGGGCCGACCTGATCGTGCTCACCGGCAACTGCTCGCTGGAAGTGATGGGCTTTCCCACCTACGGCTTCGCCGGTGGGCGCATCGACGCCTGGGAGCCGGACAACCTGACCTACTGGGGTCCAGAGGCGTGGTACGGCAAGAAGATCGAGGACGCCCCGCGCGGCCCGTTCGAGGGTCACCCGGATCAGATGGTCAACCGCGACCTGCGCTGGACCGGAGAAGCGGGTGACGACGACTACGATCTCGAAGCGCCGCTGGCCGCCTCCAACTCCAACCTGATCTACGTCGACCCGGAAGGCTCGGCCAAGAAGGGCATCCCCGAGGACTCCGCCGCCGATATCCGCATCACCTTCGGCCGCATGGCGATGAACGACGAAGAGACCGTGGCGCTGATCGCCGGCGGCCACGCCTTCGGCAAGTCCCACGGCATGACCCCGCCGGACCAGATCGGCTTCGCCCCGGAAGGCGCGCCGATGGAATCCCAGGGCCTGGGCTGGCACAACCCGCGCGGCAAGGGTAACGCCGAAGACACCATGACCAACGGGATCGAGGGCTCGTGGACCCAGAACCCGACCCAGTGGGACAACAGCTACCTCGAGAACCTGTTCAAGTTCGAGTGGGAGCAGACCCGCAGCCCCGCCGGCGCCCTGCAGTGGACCCCGGTGGACAAGAACGCCCCGCGTACGCCGGACGCCCACCTCGAAGGCGTCGATCATCCGCTGATGATGATGACCTCCGACATCGCGCTCAAGGTCGACCCGGCCTATCGCAAGATCTGCGAGAAATTCCTCGACGACTTCGACTACTTCACCGACGCCTTCGCCCGCGCCTGGTACAAGCTGACCCACCGCGACATGGGCCCCAAGGCGCGCTATCTGGGCCCGGAAGTGCCGCAGGAAGATCTGATCTGGCAGGACCCGATCCCCGCGGTCGACTTCGAACTGGTCGATAGCCGTGACATCGCCGAGCTCAAGGCCAAGATTCTGGGTGCCGACGTCAGCGTCTCCCAGCTCGCCGCGGTCGCCTGGGGCGCCGCCTCCACCTTCCGCACCTCCGACAAGCGCGGTGGCGCCGACGGCGCGCGTATCCGCCTGGCACCGATGAAGGATTGGCCGGTCAACAACCCCGACGACCTGGCCCACGTGCTCGGCGTGCTGGAAGGCATCAAGCGTGACTTCGACGGCGCCCAGAGCGGCAACAAGAAGGTTTCGCTGGCCGACCTGATCGTGCTCGGTGGCTGTGCCGCGGTGGAGAAAGCGGCCCAGGATGCCGGCATCACCCTCGAGGTGCCGTTCACCCCGGGGCGCAACGACGCCACCGCCGAGCAGACCGACGAGCAAACCTTCCGCTGGCTCGAGCCGGTCTCCGATGGCTTCCGCAACTTCCATCGCGACGACATCCGCTACAACGTCTCGCCGGAGCAGATCTTCCTCGACCGCGCGGCCCTGCTCGGCCTCTCCGCGCCGGAGTGGACCGCACTGGTCGGCGGCCTGCGGGTGCTCGACGTCAACGCCAAGGGCGCCTACCGGGAGCACGGCGTGTTCACCGACCGCCCGGGCGTGCTGACCAACGACTTCTTCGTCAACCTGACCTCACCGGACTTCGCGTGGAACAAGGTCGACGCCGAAGGGCTGACGTTCACCCTCGACGACCGCCACACCGGCGAGACGAAGTTCAAGGCGACCCGCTGCGATCTGATCTTCGGCGCCAATGCTCAACTGCGTCAGCTAGCCGAGTTCTACGCCCAGAAGGGTGGCCACGAGAAACTGGTCAAGGACTTCGCCAAGGCGTGGCACAAGGTGATGATGCACGACCGCTTCGACGTCTGAGGCGTGCGGCGGCGATCCGGCCTCCTCCGCTGGATCGCCATGTCTCATACCTCGCTAGCTCACGCATCGACGACTCGGCGCCCTACTGGGGCGTCGAGTCGTTTTTCTGCCTGCCAACGTCGCCACGGTGCACCAATTCTCCTTGGCAGCGATTTTGTTATATTATAACCTTCACGACCTATCCAAGAGGTCGTTTCATGTCGCATCGTCACCGCCACCGCCCGGATGGGCCCTGTCATTTCTCGCTGATGTCGCTCGGCGCCGGGCGCCGCATGCTGCTCACCCTGCTGCCGCTGGCCGTGCTGTGGCTGGCGGCGGCGTGGTCCGTCGGGATGCTGGGCTGAGCATGGCCGCCATCCTGACCCTCGAATCGCTGTCGCTGGCCCAGGGTAATCGCCTGGTGTTGGAAGACCTCAGCGGCGAATTCGACGCCGGTAGCATCACCGCCCTGGTCGGCCCCAACGGCGCCGGCAAGAGCACCCTGGTGCAGGGCATCATGGGCGTGCTGCGGCCGCTACGCGGGCGCGTGCAGTGCCAGGTGCCCCACGCCCGCCGCGCCTGGCTGCCACAGCAGCTGGCGCTGGATCTCTCCTTCCCCATGAGCGTCGAAGAGCTGGTGATGAGCGGCTGCTGGCCCACCCACGGCAGCTTCCGCCGCTATGGCCCGGCGGAGTATCGCCGCGGCCAGGCTGTGATGCAGCGCCTGGGGCTGCAGGCATTGGAGCACCGCCCGCTGGGCGAGCTCTCCGGTGGCCAGCGCCAGCGCGCCCTGCTCGGCCGCACGCTGATGCAGGAAGCCCAGCTGCTGCTGCTCGACGAGCCCTTCGCCAACGTCGACGCGGCGACCGTCGAGCTGCTGATCCAGACTCTGCGCGACATGGCCGCCGAGGGGGTGTCGGTGATCATCGTGTTGCACGACCACGACCAGCTACGCCGCCTGGCCGACCGGGTGCTCCATCTCGACCGCGGTCACGGCCACTGGTACACGCCACAGACCATGGCCTGGGCGCCCAACGGCCAGCCCGTGGCGGCGGCCGCTCAGGGGCCGACGTCATGATCGATTGGTTGATCTCGCCACTGCTCGACTTCGGTTTCATGCGCCGCGCGCTGGTAGCCGGACTGGCGCTATCGCTGGTGGCACCACCGCTGGGCGTGTTTCTCACCCTGCGCGGCATGAGCCTGGTCGGCGACGCCATGGCCCACGCGGTGCTGCCTGGGGTGGCGGTAGGCTTTCTCCTCGCCGGCTTCTCGCTACCCGCGATGAGTCTGGGCGGGCTGGCCGCCGGGCTGCTGGTGGCCGGGCTCGCCGGTAGCGTCTCGCGCCTGACCGGGCACCGCGAGGATTCGGCGATCGCCAGTTTCTATCTGATCTCGCTGGCCGCCGGGGTGATGCTGATCTCGTTGCGCGGCTCGAGCGTCGACCTCACCCATGTGCTGTTCGGCTCGATCCTGGCTGTGGACACCACCGCGCTGTGGCTGATCGTGGGCGTCTCCAGCGCCACCCTGGTGGTGCTCGCGGCGATCTTTCGCATCCTGGTGGTGGAGTGTCTCGACCCGCTGTTCCTGCGCGGCCAGGGGATTCGCGGCGGCGCGGTGCACGGGCTTTTCCTGGGGCTGATGGTGCTCAATCTCACCGCCGGCTTTCAGACTCTGGGCACGCTGATGGCGGTGGGGCTGATGATGCTGCCGGCCACTGCGGCACGCTTCTGGTCGAAGCGTCTCGAAGGGTTGATGGGGCTGGCGATCGCGATCGGCATGCTCTCGAGCGTCGGTGGGCTGCTGCTGTCGTATCACGCCGGCCTGCCCTCGGGGCCCTGCATCATTCTGCTGGCGGGGGCGATCTATCTGCTCTCCGCGCTGTTCGGCCGCTACCACAGCGTGTTCGCACGCTGGCGCCGACGGGTACAACCGATTCTACCGCCGGATGCGCACGGCTGAGCCGTCGCGTCCGGCAGCCATTAGGGTTTGTACGAAAAGTCAGCGAGCGAAGGCAAGACAAGGCAAAAATCGGCGAAAAAGCGGAGTTTACGAGGTGTAAATGAGCATTTTTGACCGGGCTGGCGCTCCAGCCGATTTTTAACGCCGTATTGCCGAGCGCAGGTAGTTTTCGTACAGAGCCTAGGTCCATTCGGCGTCACGCCGCGCTTGTCGTCACGTCACTGCGGTCTTTGCCGCGCAACCGAAGGAGGAATTCGCGATGTCCCGTCTCTCGCTCTCAGCCACTCTGCGTCAGGGGCTGATCGCCGGCGCCCTGGGCCTGGCCCTGCTCGGCCCGGCCCATGCCGACGAGCCGCTCAAGGTGGTCACCAGCTTCAGCATCCTCGACGACATGGTCTCGACCATCGGCGGTGATCACATTGCGGTGACCTCGCTGGTCGGCCCCAATGGCGATGCGCATACCTTCTCGCCCAAGCCCTCCGATGCCCAGTCACTGGCCGGCGCCGATCTGGTGGTGGTCAACGGCCTGCAGTTCGAGGGCTGGATCAATCGCCTGATCGAGGCCAGTGGCTATCAGGGCGACGTGGTGGTGGCGAGCCGCGGTATACAGCCGCTGGCGTTCGACGGCCACCACGACGAAGAAGTCGCGGATGACGACGATCACGGCCATGACCACGGCGACGCCGACCATGGCGATGCCGACCACGATCACGGCGACGCTGATCACGACCATGGCGACGCCGATCACGACCACGGCGACGCCGATCACGAGCATGCCAAGGCCGGGCATCATCACCACGGCAATCTCGACCCCCACGCCTGGCAGGATCTGCGCAACGGCGAACAGTACGCGCGCAATATCCGCGACGGTCTGATCAAGGTCGACCCCAGCCACGCCGATGACTACCGCCAGAACGCCGCGCGCTATATCGAAAAGATGAAAGTGCTCGACACCGAGACCCGCGAGCGTCTGGCCAAGATCCCCGAGGCCGACCGGCTGATCATCACCAGCCATGACGCCTTCGGCTACTTCGCCCACGCCTATGGCCTCAAGCTGCTCGCGCCGGTTGGGCTCAACACCCTGGCCGAACCCAGCGCCAGCGACATGGCTCAGCTGATCCAGCAGATCGAGCAGAACCACGCCAAGGCGCTGTTCCTGGAGAACATGAGCAACCCGGCGCTGGTGCAGCAGCTGCATCAGGAGACCGGGATCGCCATCGGCGGCACCCTCTACGCCGACGCCCTGACTCCGGACGGTGAAGGCAGCACCTACCTGGGCATGTTCCGCCACAACGTGGATACCCTGATGGACGCCCTGGAAGGCGACCACTGAGACCACCGCGACGGGCCGGCGGCGCACGCCGCTGGCCTTTCCTGGCCGGCTCGACGAGACTGATGGCTACACGCTGTCGCTCTGAGCTGCCATGTCCGCCGCGCTACCTCCCGCCCAAGACACCCTGACGCTGGCCCAGGCCCGCCGCCTGACGCTGCGCGCCCAGGGCTTAGGCGCGGCGCCCACCACGGCGATCGACCGCGGCCATCTGCGCCGGCTGCTGACACGCCTCGGCGTGCTCCAGATCGACTCGGTCAACGCCCTCGCCCGCTCGCACTACCTGCCGCTCTTTGCGCGTCTCGGCGCCTACCCCACGGCGCTGCTCGACGAACTCGCCTGGGGCCGCAATCGTCAGCGCAGCCTGTTCGAGTACTGGGGCCACGAAGCCTCGCTGCTGCCGCTCGCCAGCTATCCGGCGATGCGCTGGCGCATGCACCGGGCACGCCGCGGCCAGGGCATCTATAAGCATCTGGCGCGCTTCGGCCGCGAACAGCGCACGCTGATCGACCAGGTACTGGCGCGGGTCGCCGCCCAGGGCCCGCTCGGCGCCGGCGAGCTCAGCACCCGCGAGGGGCCGGCCGGCGCCTGGTGGGACTGGAGCGCCGAGAAGCAGGCACTGGAGTGGCTGTTCGCCGCCGGCGAGGTGACCGTGGCCAGCCGCCGCGGCTTCGAACGCCTGTACGATCTGCCCGAGCGGGTGATCCCTGCCGCCGTACTGACACGTCCCGAGCCGACTCCGCTGGAAGCGCACCGTGAGCTTTTGCGCCACGCGGCCCAGGCGCTCGGGGTCGCCACCGAACGCGATCTGCGCGACTACTACCGCTTGGCGCCCGCAGATAGTCGCGCGGCGCTGGCGACCCTGGTGGAAGACGCCAGCCTGATCCCGGTGGCCGTGCACGGCTGGCGTCAGACCGCCTTCGTCTGCGGTACGCCACGGGTGCCGCGCCGGGTCGAGGCCGCGGCGCTGCTGTCGCCGTTCGACTCGCTGATCTGGGCGCGTGAGCGCACCGAACGGCTGTTCGATTTCCACTACCGCTTGGAGTTCTACGTGCCGCCGGCGCAGCGCCGTTACGGCTACTACGTCATGCCCTTTCTCTATCGCGAGCGCCTGATCGCCCGGCTCGATCTGCGCGCGCGCCGCAATGCGGGTCAGCTCGCCGTGCTGGCGCTGCATCCGGAACCGGGGGCCACGCTGGACGCCGAGGCTTTGAGCGCCCTGTCGGGCGAGCTCGAACGCCTGGCGGCATGGCTCGGGCTGCGCCTGCAGCTGCACGATGCTCGCCCGCCGGGGCAGTGGCTCGCCCGCCATCTGGAATGAGACGGCGTTTGTGATGAGACGGCGTTGCGTCAGAACCAGGGGGCGGTACGCAGCCTAAGTTTGCTTTTGCGACAAATAACCACATTAACTATAAGGTCTTTGCCGCGTACCCTGCGCTTGTGGATCGCACAAGGGAACGCTAATGAACGCAATGACTCGTCATCTCTGTCTCGCTGCCGTCGCCGTGGCCACCGCACTGCCGAGCAGCGCCGCCCTCGCCTATGGCGCCGGCGACTGGTTCACTCACTTCGGTGTGGCCAAGGTCTCGCCCAAGGACGACAACGGCCGCTTCGATGCCCTGGACATCGATGTCGACGTCCAGGACAAGAGCGACTTCGCCTTTACCCTGGGCTACCGCTTCCATGACAACTTCGGGGTGGAACTGCTGGCGGCGGCACCGTTCAAGCACGATATCAACCTGAACAGCAGCGAAGGCGCCTCGATCAAGCATCTGCCGCCGACGCTGACGCTGCAGTACTACCCGCTCGGCGGCACCGACGCCTGGGTCCAGCCCTATGTCGGCGCGGGTCTCAACTACACCCACTTTTCCGACGAAAAGATCGACGTGCCCGGCGCCAGTCTCGACCTGGACGACTCCTGGGGCGCCGCCGGGCAGTTGGGGGTCGATCTTTTGATCGACGACCACTGGTCGCTCAACGCCGCCGCCTGGTATCTGGATATCGACTCCGACGCCACCGCCAAGGTCGGCGGGCAGTCCTACGACACCACCCTGCATATCGACCCTTGGGTGGTCATGGCGGGCCTCGGCTACCGCTTCTAGGCCACCATTTTTTCCAGCCGCCGGCCAGCAGCGCCGGCGGTCCGATCTTCTCAGGGAGCTCCCACTCTCTCCTTGGCCACCCGTGCGGTGGCTTTTTTTCGTCTGCCCCAGGCCGCTGGCCAGCACTAGACAAACGTCGTAGTCGATGCAATACTTCGCAGACTAACTTTTAGATTGCTTTTTCGCGTCTTTTCGAGACATCGACGACGGGCCCGGGTGTGTACACACGCCCGGGCGCTGGTGCTTTTATGACACGCATTCCCGCCGACCACTGGCTGCTCGCCCTGCGTACCGTGCTCGCCGTCTGGCTGGCGCTGTTCCTGGCCATGCGCCTGGATCTCTATCAGCCCGCCTGGGCGATCCTGGCGGTGATGATCGTGACCTTGCAGCCGGTCATGTTCACCGGCGGCACACCGCCCATCGGCATCATCATCGGGCGCGGCGTGGCGCGGCTGTTCGGCACCCTGTTCGGGGCCATCGTCGGGCTGGTGCTGATCTCGCTGTTCGGCCAGCAGCCAATGCTCTATCTCCTGTTCGCCGGCGGCTGGCTGACCTTCTGCATGTACTGGGTGATGCTCGAGCAGGACGAGTATCTCGGCTACGTGATGATGCTCAGCGGCTATACCGCGACCTTGGTCTCGCTGACCGCCATCGGCACCGGGGTCGATCAGATATGGCATGTGGCCCAGGCGCGCTTCAGCGAGACCGCCCTGGGCATCGGCTGTGCGCTGCTGACGCATATCGCCATCGCGCCGCGCTTCGGCAGCCGTGCGCTGCCGCAGACGCTCTCCGAGTTTCTCGCCGAGGGCGCCCGCGACACCCTCGACGTGCTGGCGCAGCCGCGCCCGCGGGGGCTGCGCGACAGCCAGTTCAAGCGCCTGCTGGGCCACTACCAGCAGTTCCAGAAGCTGCGCGGGCTGACCCG
This sequence comes from Salinicola sp. DM10, assembly GCF_017306975.2. NCBI lineage: Bacteria > Pseudomonadati > Pseudomonadota > Gammaproteobacteria > Oceanospirillales > Halomonadaceae > Salinicola > Salinicola sp. DM10. The sequence continues at coordinate 159,109 of NZ_JAFLEN020000006.1, read as the reverse complement.
CCTGGAGACCCGGCGGCTGAGCCACTTCATCCCCGCGCTGGACCGCTTCGCTAGCGACAGCCTGGCGCTGATCACCGCGATCCGCGAGCTGGAAACCGCGCTGGACTATCTGCGCGCCTGCGACGATGGCCAGCGCTGGCTGTCACCGCTGCTCGATCAGGCCCTGCCAGTGCTCGAGCGTACCGCCGCCGAGCCCGCCGCCGAGCCGGGCGAGCCGCCGGTGCTGGGGGCATTCGACTGGGACCCCGAGCAGGTCTCGCCGCGCAGTCGTGCCCGCGCCGAGCTGGTGCGCCAGCGCCTGGGCGAAGTGCTCGATCTGCTCCACCACGGCCAGCGCCTGCGCCACGCCCTGACCGCCCCCGATTCGGCACGGATCGAGACGCTGCCGCGAAAACGGCGTTCGCGCACCACCCACAACGAGCACTTCGTGGCGCGCTACAACGCCCTGCGCGTGTTCGTCGCCTTCGAGCTGCTGGGGCTCTACTGGATCCACAGCGGCTGGCACTCGGGCTACCTGGCGATGATGCTGCTGGGGGTCTTCACCATGCTCTTTGCCAAGGCGCCCAACCCCGCGGCGGTGGTCTACCAGTTCCTGTGGGGGTCGCTGGCGGCGGTGGTGCTCGGCGGTGTGCTGCTGTTCCTGGTGCTGCCGGTGATCAACGGCTTCCCGCTGCTGGCCCTGGCAGTGGCGGTACCGGTGACCATCGGCACCCTGCTGACGCCGCACCCGCGCTGGTCGGCGATGGGGCTGGCTGGTGCGATCACCATGATGACCCTGCTCAATCTCAATTCGACCTATACCTTCGCCCCGGCGCGCTATATCAACGGCGGGGTGGCCTCGATCATCGGCACCCTGGTGGCCATGGTCACCTACTCGGTGATGCGCCAGCGTTCACCCGCCGAACGTATCCGTACCTTGATGGCAGCCTACTGGCAGGGGCTTGCGCGGCTGCTCGGTGAGCGTAGCCAGCCCAGCCGCGCGCGTCTGGAGAGCCGCCTCTACGACCGCCTCGGCCGTTTGGTGGCGCTGGGCGGTAGCGATACGGCGCTGCGCGAGGCGATCGACCTCCACGCCTTGGCGCTGTGCGTATGGCGTATTCGCCGCCTGGGCCCGGAGCTGGACACACACCGTGAGGCAATCGAGACGTGGCTGGCGGGCATCGGCACTCGCCTGCTGGCGCGCCAGCGCCACGACCCGGCGGTCTGGCGCCAGCTCGCCGACGAGGCGATTTCCTGGGTCGAGCGGCTCTACCACGAGACCCGCCTGCCCATCGCCAGCATCGGCGAGATCGCCATGCTCGGGCACCTGATGCGTACAGCCCCAGGGGTTACGCTGGAACAGGGCGACCCCCTGGCGCCGGGGCCGCAGGGCGTCGTCCAGGAAGATGCACGGGAAGATGCAGAGGAAAACCCGGTGACGGCACACAACGCCGCCACGCGCGAGCGCGAGCCTGAGCCCAGCGAGGCGGACGCGGAGACCGACGAGGCAGATACCGCGCCGGATGAGCCAGACACAGACGTGAACGAGACAGACACCGGCTCGGACGAGCCAGAGACGGGAGATGACACCCATGTTCGCTGAGTGGTCGTTCCTCGGCTTTCTGCTGCCCCCGCTGGCGCTGCCGGTGCTGCTGGCGCTGGCGCTCTACCTATTGATCCGCCGACTGTTCGTGCGCTGGCGGCTCTACCACTGGCTGTGGCAACCGGTGCTGGCCGATATCGCGATCTTCGCGCTGCTGCTGTGGGCGGTGCTTGCGCTCAGCGGCGCGCTGCCGATCGCGCGCTGACCCCGGTGTCGCTTATCGCTCAGCGCTACCGGCATGGATGTAACACCACACTCGTTCGACAACAACAGACTGCCTGAGACCCAGACAAGAGACACCATGACCATGACCCACCGACTCCGCCGGGCGATCCGCCTGGCTCTGACGCTGCTACTGGTGGCGGCGGCCCTGGTCGCCGTAGCAGAGATCTGGAACCACTACATGCACGACCCGTGGACTCGCGACGGCCGCATCCGCGCCGACGTCATCCATCTCGGTACCGACGTGGCGGGGCTGGTCGACGATCTCGAGGTTCACGACAACCAGCGGGTGGCCAAGGGCGACGTGCTCTTCACCATCGACAAGCGCCGCTACCAGCTCGCGCTCGACGATGCCCGCGCCAATCTGCACCGTCTGCAGCAGCAGCGCGACGAGGCCCAGGCCGCCAGCGGCCGGCGCCAGCGGTTGAAGAACTATGTCTCCCAGGAGGACAAGGACAACGCCCGCTTCACGCTGTCGACCGCCCAGGCCGCGGTCGAGCAGGCCAAGGTCGAGGTGGCCAGGGCCGAACTCGACCTGGAGCGGGCCACCGTACGCGCCCCGGTGGATGGCTATGTCACCAACCTGCTGCTGCGCCCGGGGCAGTATGTCGGTGTGGGTGCCGACACCCTCACCCTGGTCGATGCCGACAGCTTCTACGCCCTGGGCTACTTCGAGGAGACCAAGCTCGACAGCATCGAGATCGGCGAGCCGGCGCGGGTCCAGCTGCTGGCCAACGATCGCCCGATCTGGGGCCATGTCGACAGCTTCGCCCGCGGCATCAGCGACAGCAGCCTGAGCAATCAGAACGGCGGGCTGGCCTCGGTCAACGCCTCCTTCGACTGGGTGCGCCTGTCGCAGCGCATTCCGGTACGCATCGCCCTCGACGACATTCCGCCGGGGACCAAGCTCTCCGCCGGGCTCACCGCCACCATCTACATCGGCGGCGATCGCGCCGAGCACGAGCAGCAGCCCGATTGGTGGGTGTCGGTGAAGCGGTGGTGGGAGAATCTGATCAGCGTGTGAAAAGCGCGCGCCGGCGATAACGCCGGCGCGGGTCGGGAGGTGTCAGGCGCCGGCCATCACTCGAAGTAGCTGAAGGTCTCGCCTGGCTTGATGTCGAGCAGCGCATGGTAGATCAGCTCGATCACGTGCTCGACGTCCTGCTTGTGGACCATCTCCACCGTGGTGTGCATATAGCGCAGCGGCAGCGAGATCAGCGCCGAAGCCACCCCTGAGTTGGAGTAGGCGAAGGCGTCGGTATCGGTGCCGGTGGCGCGCGAACGCGGCAGCCGCTGGAACGGGATCTTCTGCGCGGTGGCGACCTGGATCAGGCGCTCGCGCAGCTTGTTCTGGATCGCCGGGGCGTAGCAGATCACCGGGCCATCGCCGATCTTGTTGGCGCCTTCGCGCTTGGGTTCGATCATCGGCGTCGAGGTGTCGTGGCTGACATCGGTGACGATCGCCACGTTCGGCTTCAACCGCTCGGCGATCATCTCCGCCCCGCGCAGCCCGACCTCCTCCTGCACCGCGTTGACGATATACAGGCCGAAATCGAGCGTCTGCTTGCGCGCCTTCAGCAGCCGCGCGACTTCCGCGATCATGAAACCGCCGATGCGATTGTCGATCGCACGGCAGACGAGCTTGTCGCCATTGAGCACGAAGAACTCGTCCGGGTAGGTGATCACGCAGCCGACGTGCACGCCCAGCGCCTCAACCTCGTCCTTGGTGCTGGCACCGACATCGATGAAGATGTTGTCCAGCTCCGGCGGCTTCTCCTGCGGCCCCTGGCGCCGGGTATGGATCGCCGGCCAGCCGAATACACCGGGCACGATGCCGTTGTCGGTATGGATGTTGACCCGCTTGGAGGGGGCGATCTGATGGTCGCTGCCGCCGTTGCGGATGACGTAGATCAGGCCGTTGTCGGTGATGTAGTTGACGTACCAGGAGATCTCGTCGGCGTGGCCCTCGATCACCACCTTGTACTCGGCGTCGGGGTTGATCACGCCCACCGCGGTGCCGTAGGTGTCGGTGATGAACTCATCCACGTAGGGACGCAGATACTCCATCCACAGCTTCTGACCTTCCCACTCGTAGCCGGTGGGCGAGGCGTTGTTGAGATAGCGCTCGAGGAACGCCATCGCCTGATCGTCGAGCGGCTTGCCGCCGCTGCGCGTGCGTTTCGGCGTCTTGGCCCTAGTGTTCTTGCTGGAACTAGCGCTCTTGCTGGAACCAGCGCTCTTGCCGGTAGTCTTGCTCATGCCACCTTCCTGACGGGTGTCTGTCGTGAAGAAGAAGAGTCCTCGTTCAGCTTAGCAGTGCCCGCGCCCGAATGGGCAGCGCCAGTGCATGGCGCAAGCTACGCTGGGTAGACCCGATGGCCGGCGGCTGTGCCGCGCCACCCCCCAGGATGGACAGGAGCCGACAGGATGTCTCAACCGCCGCTGCGCCACCACGGCCGCTTCCCCTACCGCCCGATCACCGACCGCGACCCCGCGCACTGGCCCGGCGAGACGCGTCTGGCGGTCTATCTCGGCTTCAATCTGGAGCACTACGCCTTCGGCGAGGGGCGCGGCGTGGGCATCGCCCCGCCCGCCCCGGAGGGTGAGCCGGACGTACTCAACTACGCCTGGCGTGAGTATGGCAACCGGGTCGGCGCCTGGCGCTGTCTGGAACTGTTCGAGTCGCTCGCGCTGCCGGCGGGAGTGATCGCCAATACCGCGCTGCTCGACCACTGCCCCGAGCTGATCGAGGCTTTCGCCGCGCGCGGCGACGAGATCATCGCCCATGGCCATACCAACGCCGAGCGCCAGGGCCAGCTCGAGCAAGCCGCCGAACGCCGCCTGATCGACGAGTGCCGCCAGCGCCTGGCGGCCCATCTGGGCCAGGCGCCGAGCGGCTGGCTGTCACCCTGGATCTCGGAGAGCGAGCACACCCCGGATCTGCTCGCCGAGGCGGGTTTCGACTACGTCCTCAACTGGGCCCATGACGAGCGCCCGACCGCCATGCGCACCACCCGGGGCACGCTGTGGTCGATCCCCTATCCGCAGGAGGTCAACGACATACCCACCATCTCCACCCACCGGGTGAGCATGCAGGAGTTCTGCACCATGATCCGCGATCAGTTCCTGGAGCTGCTGGCGCAGTCGCAGCAGCAGCGGCTGGTGATGGGGATCGCCCTGCACCCCTGGCTGGTGGGCCAGCCGTTTCGCCTGCGCCAGCTGCGCGAAGTGCTCACCGAGCTGGCCGGCTACCGTGAAGCCGAGGGCGTGTGGTGGACCACCCCCGGCGCCATCGCCCGCCAGGTGCAGGCAGAAACGGCCAGCGCTAGCCGCGAGTGAGCCCCGGGTTAGCCTCGCAGGAGCGCCGAATGAGCCTCGGACACCCTCACAGCGTCATCGCGGCGATCCAGCCGAACACCAGCAGCGGCACGTTGTAGTGCAGGAAGGTGGGCACCACGCTGTCCCAGATGTGGTCGTGCTGGCCATCGGCATTGAGCCCCGCGGTCGGCCCCAGGGTCGAGTCGGAGGCCGGCGAGCCGGCGTCGCCCAGCGCCGCCGCGGTGCCCACCAGGGCGATCGTGGCCAGCGGCGAGAAGCCGAAGTTGAGCGCCAACGGCACGTAGAGCGAGGCGATGATCGGAATGGTCGAGAACGACGAGCCGATACCCATGGTGATGAACAGCCCCACCAGCAGCATGATCAGCGCCGCCAGCCCCTTGTGGTCACCGATCAGCGCGGTGGAGCTGCCGACCAGGCTGTCGACCGCGCCGGTCGCCTGCATCACGCTGGCGAAGCCGCCGGCGGCGATCATGATGAAGCCGACCAGCGCCATCATGCGCATGCCTTCGGTGAAGACACTGTCCTGCTCGTGCCAGCGGAAAACCCCGGTGAGCGCGAGCACGGCGAAGCCAAACAGCCCGCCCAGCACCATCGAGTCAGTATAGAGCTGCACCAGCACCGTGCCCACCAGGGCGACGATCAGCAGCAGTTTCTGCCACAGCGCCAGACCGCCGGCGCTGGCCGCCGGATGGTGTTCATCGGCCGGGCTCTCGCCGACATAGGGCAGGTCCTCGTAGTGGCGCTTGCGGCGGTAGCTGAAGAACACCGCGGTGAGCAGCCCCAGTGCCATGCCGCCAATGGGAATCGCCATGGCCAGCGGCACCTGCGACGCCTGCACCTCGAGCCCGTAAGCGGCGCCGCTGGCGTTGACGTTGCTGAGCAGAATGTCGTTGAGGAAGATCGCCCCGAACCCCACCGGCAGCAGCATATAGGGCGCGGTAATACCGAAGGTGATCACGCAGGCCACCGCGCGGCGGTCCAGCTCGAGCCGGTTCATCAGCCCCAGCAGCGGCGGCACCAGAATGGGGATGAAGGCGATATGCACCGGGATCAGGTTCTGCGAACTGATCGCCGCCAGCAGCAGACAGCCCAGCAGCCCCAGGATCACGCTGCGCCGTGACGGACCGCTGCCATCCAGCGCCAGCTTGCCCACCGCCCGGTGAGAGAGCCACTGGGTGATGCCGGAGCGCGACAGCGCCACCGCGAACGCCCCCAGCACCGCGTAGGAGAGCGCCACCGTAGCGCCACCGCCCAACCCATCGTTGAACGCGGAGAGGATCGTCTCCAGCGGCAAACCGGCATACCAGCCGCCAACCAGTGCTGCCACGATCAACGCGAAGACCACCGGTATCCGGGCCAGACTCAACGTGACCATCACCAGGATGGCCAGAACCACTGCATTCATGCGTCGCCTCGACTCTTTGCTTCATGACGCCGGCGCCTGCGGCCGACCCTGCGCGCGAAGCCGCCGATGATATCGCCACAGCCCGCGAACGCCAGGGAAAAGCGGAATTTTCCTGCTCTCCCGGCCCCCCCCCCAACGTCAGGGCCAACCGGGGTCACAGGGCGCGCCCACTGCCCTCAGGATGAAGAGATGTCGACAATGGCGGCGAACACGCAGCCATAAGCGAGAAAACGGGAGGTATTGGGCGCCAGGTGCCCCGCCGCTGCGTGGCGCCGGTCTAGACCCACACCGCCAGACGCAAGCAGGGCGGCCATCGGGCCGCCCTGCGTCATGGTGTCCGGCGGATATCCGCCGCCCGAGGCGTCGTTCAGCCCGCCTGGTTGGGGTGCGCCGGGTACTGGCGCTCGTCCGGCGCCGGCGGGAAGTACTGATAGAGCCAGGTCTCGCTGACCGTCTTGCCGTCGGCGTTGAGGGTCAGGCGCATGTTGATCGGGTCGGTGGAGTCGCTGGTCGGATACCAGTCGAACTGGATACGGAAGGCGTCGACCTCCTCCACCCACAGGATCTCGACCTGTTCGACCTTGCCTTCGGGCACATCGAGCTGGGCATGCACCGGAATCCCGTCGTCATAGAAGTGCTTGAGCTCGCCGCCGATGAAGTCGACCGCGATCCGCTGCGCCCACACCTTGGGGTAGTGCTCGCCCGGCGCCCACCCTTCGGGGAAGCCACCGATACCGGTGAAGGTCTTGCGCACCCGTGCCAGGTCGCTCTGCACCGGCGGCAGCGCGCTCCAGTAGAGCTTGTAGCCGTAACTGAAGGTCTCGCCGGGCTGCACCGGCTTGGCCGGTTTCCAGAACGCCACCACGTTGTCCATGGTCTCGCCGGTGGTGGGGATCTCCAGCATCTGGATCTCGCCCTTGCCCCAGTTGCCCTTGGGCTCGACCCACAGGCTCGGACGCGCGTGGTAGTTGCCGACGATATCTTCGTAGCTCTCGAAGTCGTGATCCGTCTGCAGCAGCCCGAAGCCCTTGGGGCTGTCGTCGTCGAAGGTGTTGAACTGCAGCCGCGGCGGATTGTTGAGCGGCCGGCACACCCACTCGCCGTTGCCGCGCCACATCGATAGGCGGTCGGAGTCGTGGATCTGCGGGTGGAAGGTCAGGCACATGTCGCGCTGCTGGGTGCCGCAGCTGAACATGCTGGTCATCGGCGAGATGCCGAGCTGGGCGATCGTCTCGCGCGGATAGAGATGCTTGTCGATCTCCATCACCACGCGGGTCTCTTCGCAGTGGATGATGAAGCGGTAGGCCCCGGCGAGGCTCGGCGAATCGAGCAGCGCATAGGCGGTGAAGGTGGTACTGCCCGGCTTCGGCGTCTCGAACCAGAAGCGGGTGAAAGCGGGGAACTCCTCGCGCTCACCGTCGGTATAGGTGTTGACCGCCACGCCGCGTGCCGACAGCCCGTACTGATAGGTGTCGTCGACCGCGCGGAAGTAGCTGGCGCCGAGGAACGAGACGATGTCGCGCTGGGTCAGCGAGGGCGCCTTGAACACACGGAAGCCGGCGAAGCCGAGATCGCCCTGGCCCTCGAGCTGGGAGACGTCGACATCCGCCTTGCTGTAATCGAACAGCTCCGGGCGGAAGTGGATCTCCTTGGCCTGCTGCGTCTGCGGGTCGATCGAGTACATCCGCACCGGCTGATTGAAGGCCATGCCGACATGGAAGAACTGGATATCCAGCGGCCCCTTCATGTCGTGCCACAGCGAATGGGCCGGATCGTAGCCGATGGCGTTGTACTGCTGCGGGGTGAGGTTGGCCAGCGTCGGCGGCAGCTTCTCGACCGTGCTCTGGTAGGGCTTTGCCGCCAGCGAGCCGGCGTACTCCTTGAGCCAGTCGAAACTGAACGCCTGCGACTTGCCATCGGCGATACCGCTGGAGGCCTTTGCCGCCGCGAACAGTGGCGCCGAAGGCACGCCATACCAGGCCGCCAGCGCGATGGCGCTTTTCAGTACACTTCTACGATCCATGAACACCCCATCCTTTTTCGTCTCGAGTCCGACCGCGGTGGACCAACGATTGGCAGCATACCCGATCGTCGCGCGCCGGGCTGCATCGATAAAATCTCATGATAAGACGCTGGCCGGGCGGATGGGTTCCCGGGCAGAGCCGGTCTTGGCGCGGCGTCGATGGCAAGCCGGCACACGTGGCGACTCAAGCGGGGGAAGTGAGAGAAGCGCGGGGTGATCGCGAGAAGCAGCACGGATGGCCGGCGTCAGGGCGACGCCGGCCAGCGCCGCGCGAAGGCGTGCGGCTCAGTCGCCGAGGCCGGCGGAGAGCGAAGGCTGCACCACCTCGATCCAGTAGCCGTCCGGGTCCTTGACGAACACCACGTTGGGCATCTTGCCTTCGTCGGCACGCTTCTTGAACTCGACGTCGTTGGCGTCGAACCAGCGCTCGGCGGCGGCCAGATCCGGCACCGCGAAGCAGATATGGCCAAAGCCCTGGGGCTCGGCGTTACCGTCGTGATAGCTGAGTTCGGGGTCGTTCTCGCTACCCCAGTTGTGGGTCAGCTCGAGCACGCCCTTCTGCGAGAAGGTGTAGGCGGTGCGCTCGGCATCATCCTCCGGCACCTCTCCGGCCTCGGCGTGGCCGAGGAAGTAGAGCGTGAACTGCATCTCCGGGAAGTCGAGCTTGCGCAGCAGGCGCATGCCGAACACTCGGGTGTAGAACGCCAGCGAGACCTTGGGGTCCTTGGCCCGCAGCATGGTGTGGTTGAACACGAAACCCTGGCTCTCGGCGGTGGCGGGCTCGACGCCCGGCACCTGGTCTTCGGCGATACTCATGAGCACTCTCCTCCTGTGTATGATCGATGATGAGGCACCTGCGTCGCGGCCAGGCTGAATGCCGTTTGCGACGACGGCCTTTAATGCTCGAAAGCCTATAGTCTTGAAAATCTATAGCCTTGCAGGCTTGTCGTAGAGAGATGGGGGGCATGTCCCGGCGTCTCAACCGGGCAGGGGCAATGCTCTGTTGCCTGCCCGCCGCCTACTCTACACTTCTGACAAACCGGCGCGAGACGAGTTGGCATGGCGACACCCGTAATACGCTGTTCTGCGATGGGCCCGAGAGGGGTATCCATCAAGGCCCCTTTCCAACGCTTGGGATGGCTGCTGCTGTGCAGCCTGCTGCTAGTTGCCGGCTGCAGCACCCAGAAAGCGATCGTGACCCGTGACAGCGGCCCGGCGATCGATGGCGACAACCTCTCGATCTCGCGCATCCTGGTGATGGCCGCGGCCAAGGATGCCCTCGGCACGCCCTACCGCTGGGGGGGCAGCACCCCCGCCGGCTACGACTGCTCGGGCCTGGTGCAGATGGCCTACGCCAAGATCGGCGTGCAGCTGCCACGCACCTCCAACGAGCAGTACCACGCCCTGCCCGAGATCGACGTCGCCCGCCCCGGCGACCTGCTGTTCTTCGGCGGCGGCAACCGCGCCACCCATGTCGGCATCTACATGGGCCACCGCCAGATGATCCACGCCCCCGGCAGCGGGCGCACGGTAACGGTCTCATCCTTGGACGTACGCTACTGGCGCCAGCACTATCTGGGAGCGGCGGCCCCGGCCGACTGACCCGGCTCGCCGCGGCGCCAGCGCTGGCGATCCTGCTGCGCCGAGAGCCCGAAGCAGCGCCGATATTCGCGACTGAACTGGGACAGGCTGGCGTAGCCCACGCGCTGCGCCGCCAGCGTCACCTCCAGATCCTCGCCCAGCAGTAACCGCCGCGCCTCCTGCAACCGCAGCCGCTTCTGATACTGCAGCGGGCTCATCGCCGTGAGCGCCTTGAAGTGATAATGAAAGGCGGAGACGCTCATATGCACACCAGCGGCCAGCTCGGCGATCGTCAACGGCTCGGCGTAGCCCTCGCGCAGCCGGCGCACCGCTGCCGCCACCCGATGGGCATGGCTCTCCTGACTAGCGATCTGGGCCAGCCGCGCTCCCTGCTCGCCGCGCAGCAAGCGGTAGAAGATCTCGCGCCGCAGCATTGGTGCCAGTACCGGGATGTCCGCCGGCGTCTCGAGCAGCCGCAGCAAGCGCACGCAGGCCTCCAGCAGCGGCGTTTCCAGTGCGCTCACACTGAGCCCGCCCGCGGTCTCGCGAGCGGCGATGGCGGGCAGGCCGGGGTCACGCAGCAGCTCGCCGATGCACTCGAGATCCAGATCCAGGCGCAACCCCAGATAGGGGCGTTCACGGCTGGCCTGGGTGACCTCGGCCAGCACCGGCATATCCACCGCGGCGAGCAGGCTGTGCATGGGGTCGTACTCGAACAGCGCCTCGCCCACCGCCAGCCGCTTGGCCCCCTGGGCGATCACGCTGAAGACCGGGTCATGAATGACGTGGCGTGGCGGCTGCGGCGCGTCGAGCCGGTTGATACAGAGCCCGGGGATCGCCGTGGGCAACTTGCCCTGGCGCCCGCGGGTCAGACGATCGAGCAACTCGACCAGCTCCTGACGCAGCGCCCGGGCATTCGCCGCGGTCCCCTCCTGGCGTACCGGCGCCGCCAACTCACCTATCCGATAAAGCTGCACGGCCCCGCCCTCCTCTCTGTCGCGCCGGCCCAGCTTACGCCAAGCCGACAGCCGGCGCGGCGGCTATCAAGACGACAAAGAGTTTTGAGCAAATATCCGACCGGATCGAGCCAGTCACCGCACCCGGCCTTGACCATACTGTGGTGACACCGGCGACGCTCGACGCCGGCCTTTCACCCGCGTTTCAGGAGCTCTCCCATGCGTTACAGCAAGCTCGGCAACACCGGCCTATTCGTCTCTGAACTCTGTCTCGGCACCATGACTTTCGGCGGCGACGGCGACATGTGGCGCCAGATCGGCGATCTGCAGCAGGCGGACGCGGACAAGCTGGTCGGCCGCGCGCTGGACGCCGGCATCAACTTCATCGATACCGCCGACGTCTACTCCCAGGGCCAGTCCGAGGTGATCACCGGCCAGGCGCTCAAGAACCTCGGCGTGGCACGTGACGACGTGGTGGTGGCGACCAAGGTCTTCGGCCCCACCGGCACCAATGACCCCTACCGCTCGACCGGCGTCAACAATCGTGGCGCTTCGCGCTATCACATCATGGAAGGGGTCAAGGCGAGCCTGAAGCGGCTGCAGCTCGAGCATATCGACCTCTACCAGATTCATGGATTCGACCCCGCCACGCCGATCGAGGAGACCGTGCGCGCCCTGCACACCCTGGTCGAGCATGGCCACGTGCGCTATGTCGGCGTCTCCAACTGGGCAGCCTGGCAGATCATGAAGGCGCTGGGGATCGCCCAGCGCAACGGCTGGCACCGCTTCGAGTCGCTGCAGGCCTACTACACCGTGGCTGGGCGCGATCTGGAGCGCGAGCTGATCCCCCTGCTCGAGAGCGAGGATCTGGGGCTGATGGTGTGGAGCCCGCTGGCGGGTGGGCTACTCAGCGGCAAGTACAGCCGTGACGGCGAAGCCCAGGCAGGCGACCGCCGCGCCAGCTTCGACTTCCCGCCGGTCGACCGCGAACGCGGCTTCGACTGCATCGACACCATGCGCGAGATCGCCGACGCCAAGGGCGTCTCGGTGGCCCAGATCGCCCTGGCCTGGCTGCTGCACCAGCCCCGCGTGACCAGCGTGATCGTCGGCGCCAAGCGGCTCGATCAGCTCGACGACAACATCGCCTCGACCGGGGTCACGCTGAGCGACGACGAACTGGCGCGGCTCGACCAGGTCAGCGCGCTGCCCGCCGAGTACCCAGGCTGGATGCTCGAGCGCCAGGGCGACTACCGCCGCGAGCAGCTGCGCCAGGCACGCAAGCGCTGATACCGCGTCGAATCCTGCGCAGGGCTTGAGAAACGCCTGCAGCGCTACCACTTCAGACAGAGAACGACATCCCAGGCCGGCGCCATCGCCCGGGGTGTCGGGCATGTCGTTAGCGCCAGCGGTTGTTTCACACGTCCCCGGCGCTACGTCATGATGAGCGTGCGAACCCGGCTTCACGGCCACCCCAGGTCAACAGGCAAACAGGAGAGTGTCATGGCGTTACAGCTCGGCGATACCGCCCCGGACTTCACCCAGGAGAGCACCGAAGGGCCGATCTCGTTCCACCAGTGGGCCGGCGACAGCTGGGTCATCCTGTTCTCCCACCCAGCCGACTTCACCCCGGTGTGCACCACCGAACTCGGCGAGGTCTCGCGCCTCAAGCCGGAGTTCGAACGCCGCAACACCAAGGCGATCGGCCTCTCCGTCGACCCGCTGGACGACCACCAGCGCTGGGTCGGCGATATCGAGGAGACCCAGGGCTGCGGGCTCAACTTCCCGCTGCTGGCGGATGCCGACCGTTCGGTGAGCGAGGCCTACGGCATGATCCATCCCAACGCCAGCGGCACCAACACCGTGCGTTCGGTATTCATCATCGACCCGGCCAAGAAGGTGCGCCTGACCATCACCTATCCGCCCAGCACCGGGCGTAACTTCGCCGAGATCCTGCGCGTGCTGGACAGCCTGCAACTGACCGACAGCCACAAGGTTGCCACGCCGGTGAACTGGCAGGATGGCGACGACGTCATCATCGTACCGTCGATCGACAACGAGAAGGCCAAGACGCTGTTCCCCGACGGCTGGGACGAGAAAAAGCCCTACCTGCGCGTGACCAAGCAGCCCAACAAATAAGCCGGCTGCCCGATCTCGTAAGATCTTTGTATGAAAAGCGCCGTAAAAAGCGCGACAAGCAAGTCCCTAAAAAAGCCCGCGCTCATCGAGCGCGGGCTTTTTTGTCTGGCGGTCTTGGCTTACGGTCTTGGCTTGCAGTCTTGTCTTGCGAGCGAGCAGCAATGACTCAGCAACGTGAGCAGGACTTCAGCGCCTTGCGCTCGTCGCGCGTCAGGCGCGGCCGCGCCTCGCGGGCCGGCAGGCGCAGCGTGGCCGAGCGCGCCAGCATCATCACCATGACACGCACTACGTGGGCAACCACGTAGATAACCACGGCCATGATGATCAACGCCTTGATGCGCCCTGAGATTTTCACGCTGCGTCTCCTTGCGAGAGGGATATTGGGGGGATTGACAGCAAGGATATAAGCACAAGAGTGTGACGGAAAATTGAAGGCGTCGATAATGGTCATGCCGACTATCGATAGCCTCGACGGCCAATACCGATAGCCTAGACGACCGATCGTCCGACGGATTTTCGCCGGCAGAATCTCTGAGCAGGGCGAGGCTGACGACGCGCCACGGCAGTCGTCCCCGGGCTGGCGCGGAGAATCACGCCAGGCGCAATTGAAACGAGATTGATTCGCGTTTAATGTTGTGAGCCGCGTGATCTTTGCCAGCCCTGATGCGATCGAGCTCTCAACGCCAATGTCCGTCGACTCCCACACCGCTTTCGAGAACCTGTATCGCGCGCATCACGGTTGGTTGCGCCATTGGCTCTACCGTCGCCTGACCTGCTCGGATCGAGCGGCGGATCTGGCACATGACACCTTCCTGCGGGTACTGACGCGGCGATCAGAAGCGCCAGACAAGCCGTCGCGGGCCTTACTGATCACGATCGCCAAGGGGTTGGTGATCGATCACTGGCGGCGCAGCACGCTGGAAAAGGCCTACCTGGAGACGCTGGCTGCCCTCCCCGAGCATCAGGCACCCTCACCAGAGGCGCAGCAAGAGGCACTGGAACTTCTGGCGCAATTGAGCGCGCTGCTCGACGGGCTCAAGCCTGCGGTCCGCAATGCTTTTTTGTTACGTCAGTTGGGCGGCCTGGGTTACGCCGACATCGCCACGAGATTGGGCGTCTCGTCGCGCACGGTCGAGCGATATGTCGCCGATGCGCTCTATCACTGCTACCGGCTGCGTTTCTTGGATGAGTGATGCCAACGGCGCGCCCGCGCCCACCGAGGCGATCGTGCGTCGCGCCATCGCCTGGCATATGCATCTGGCGTCTGCCAGCGCCGCAGAGCGCCCGCGACTCCTCGAAGAGGTCGACCGCTGGTGCGACGAGCAGCCGGACCACGCGCTGGCATGGCGCCGTGTCGCAGGGATGAGCGCCGAGCTAGACGACATCACCCAGCGGCTACCCACGACTACCGAGGCACTTTCCATTCTCGACCGTGGCAACCGGGAGCTGGCACGGCGTCGGGCATTGAAACTGATGCTCACCGGTTGCGCCGTCGGCGGTGCCGGCCTCTGGCTGAGCCCCGCGCGCTTGCCATGGCAAGCTGACTACACCACCGCGATCGGCGAACGCCGCCGGATCTCACTGTCCGACGGGACCCGGGTGACGCTGAACACGGATTCCGCGCTCGACGTGGCCTTCGATAACGACCAGCGCCGGCTGGTTCTCGCCCGCGGCGAGGTGCTCGTAGAGAGCGGCTCGGACGTAGCGAGCCTGCACCATCGCCCGCTGCGACTGGCGTGCCGCCATGGAATCTGCGAGGCGCTGGGCACCCGTTTCAGCGTTCGCGACACCGCCGCCACGAGCCGCCTCCATGTCAGCGCTGGGCGCGTGGCACTCGACCAGCCCGGCACCACCAGACAAATCGTGGTACCCGGGGAGACGGTCCGCTTCGATGGCGCGACGACCACGCCCGTCGCAGCGCCGGCGCTCGACCCCGATGCCTGGAGCAGAGGCATGCTGGTAGTGAACGATATCCGCCTGGACAAGTTTCTCGCCGAACTGGCGCGCTATCGCCTCGGATTTGTCGGCTGCGACGAGCACGTGGCTGGGCTGCGACTCTCCGGCGTTTACCAGCTCGACGATCAGTCAGCGCTGCTGCGCCATCTCACGCGTACGCTACCCATCAAAGTCGTCTCACGCACCCGCTGGTGGATTCGCGTCGAGCCCGCCTGAGAAAAAATCTCGCCCTGGCTGTCGGATTTCACTCGCTCGTTCGGTATCCCCTGCAAGCACCCTGAAGACACGTCTTTTCAAGGCAAGACACGTCTCTTCAAGAAAAGACACGTCTCTTCAGAGCGCGCCAATGACAACGCCAGGGAACCCTCACATGAACGCGCCGTTACCGTCTCCGCTCAGGCACAAGACATCTTCTCTCCTCACGCGTCGGCGACTGCCGCCGGCAACGCTCGTCATCCTGCTGGCCTTGCCCCCGTCCCCGCTGTTCGCCGACACCCAGGCGTCACCTGTTGCCAGCGTGAGTATTGCCGCCGGCCCCTTGAATCAGGCGCTCAATCGCTTCGCCCAGGCCACGGGCCTGACGCTCTCTTACACGCCAGACCTCGTCGACGGCCTGCGCAGTCATGGCGTTACCCGAGTGACGAGCCTCGATCAAGCGTTGGCGGCACTGCTCGACGGCACCGGTTTGATGGCGCAGCGTACCGACTCCGGCTATCTCATCGTCAGCGCACCGACGACACAGCGCACCAGCCTGGAGACGCTGACCGTCGCGGCGACACGCATCGCCAGCGGCGTCGCGCCGGTCGATGGCTATGTCGCTACCAGCAGCCGCTCGACGACCAAGACAGACACGCCACTGATCGAGACGCCTCGTAGTGTCAGCGTCATCACCAGCGATCTGATCCAGGCGCGCGGCGCCAGAGACATCGAGGATGCCGTCGCTTACAGCGCCGGCGTCAGCGTTGGCAATTACGGCTTCGATCCACGCTATGACCAGATCCAGGTTCGCGGCTTTGCCACCACCACCAGCGGCAACTTCCTCGACGGCCTGCGCCAACCCTACGATGGCTGGCTGGCCGCTCCCAATACCCTGCCCTACGCGCTAGAGCGCATCGATATCGTCAAGGGCCCGGATTCAGTGATCTTCGGTCAAGTCAGCCCGGGTGGGGTGGTCAACCGGGTAAGCAAACGCCCCAGCGCGGAAGCCGACAACGAGGTACGCATCACCGCAGGCAATAAGGATACCCGCGAGGCGGCGTTCGACCTGGGTGGCACCTTCGATGAGCGCGGCGACATCCGCTATCGCCTGGTCGGTCTGGCCCGCAACGCCGACAGCGACATCGAGCAGATACCCGACGACGCCAGCTTCATCGCTCCCTCGCTGTCGTTACAGCTCAGCGACGACACCTCGCTGACGCTGCTGGCTCAATATCAGGATCGCGAGACCGGCGGCAGCCCAGGCTATTATCAGAATGGCGACGAGCTCACCGACTTCTGGGCCGGCGACGCGGATTTCGACAAGGCGTCGCTGCATCAATGGCAAGTCGGCTGGGAGCTCGAACACCATTTCAACGACGCACTATCGTTCAGCCAGAACACCCGCTATCAGTCGCTCAGTGCTATCAATCAATACGTCGGCACCGTCGCCAGCGAGGGCAGCGTACTGCAGCGCAGCGCCACCGGCGTCTATGAGGACACCCGGTCGGTCGTCACCGACAATCGCCTGACTGGCGAGTTCACCACCGGCGCCCTGCAACATACCCTGAGCGGCGGCATCGACTACGCCTACTTCGATTACGACGTGCTCTATACCGGTGGCGAAGCGCCGCCGATCGATCGCGACGACCCGGACTATCATCAAGCCATTCCCCGCCCGAGCGATGTCTATTCCGACATCGACGGTCGTACCCATCGCACCGGCGTCTACCTACTCGACCAGGTCGCACTCGATCGCTGGCGACTCTCCGCGGGGCTACGCCGCGACTGGTCCGAGGACATCACTCGCAACCGCCTCTCAGGCAGCGACACCCTCGCTACCCATGCCACCACGGGCCAGCTCGGCGTGCTCTATGCCTTCGACAACGGCGTGTCGCCCTATCTGAGCTACGCCACGTCATTCGAACCGCAGAGCGGCACCGATGCCAACGGCAATCACCACGCACCCTCCGAAGGCCGCCAATGGGAGGCCGGGGTCAAGTACCAGCCGCCGGGCCGGAATCTGCTGCTGACCGCCGCCGTCTACCAGATCGAGCAGACCAACGTACTGACCACGGACCCCGACAATCGGCTCTACTCGGTGGCCACCGGGGAGCAGCGTATCCGCGGCCTGGAGCTGGAACTGACCGCCGACCTCACCCGCGAACTCAGCATGACCGCCGCCTACACCGTCAACGATCCGGAAATCACCCAGGACAATGACGGCAATGCTGGCAACACACCGGTCAATGTCTCGAAACACCTGGCCTCGCTGTGGCTGGACTACGCCATCGACCACGGTGCGCTGCGAGGCATCGGCCTCTCGGCTGGCGCCCGCTACGTCGGCAGCTCCTGGAGCGACGCCGCCAACACCCGCAAGAACGATGCCTATACCCTGGTCGACGCCGGGCTCCACTACGATTTCTCCGGTGAACTCGACGGCGTGCGCGTGGGTATCGATGCCCACAATCTGGCCGACAGACGCTATGTCGTCTGCGAAAGCGGCTACTGCTATCGCGGCAGCGGACGTAGCGTGCTGGGCAGCTTGAGCTATCACTGGTAAGCGAGGAGAACGTCGTGCCATTGCACTCCCTCATGCGCGGACTGGCAGTGCTCGGTGTGCTGGGCCTTCTCGGTGCACCGATCTCAGCCAGCGCAGCCTCGGCACCTGCCGACGAGACGGCATCGGTCACACTCGACCACACGCGCCAGTGGCAGATGCACAATGCGGCGGGTGACGCCTATCGAATCATGATCAGCCTGCCTGACGGGCCACCACCGCAAGCGGGCTACCCGGTGCTCTACGTGCTCGACGGCAATGCCTATTTCCCGGCGTTCCACGCCGCCAGGGAGACGATCGAGCGCTACCGCGAAACGATCATCGTCGGGATCGGTTATCCCGAGGCGCAGTCGCTCAACTGGCTGCGCCGCTCCTACGATTTCTCTCCCCCGGCGCCCCCCGAGCACAACGAGCCGCCCCAGGGTGGCCAGGACGCATTCCTCTCCTTCATCGAGCACCGCCTCAAGCCGCGCGTCGAAGCCGAACTACCGGTCGACCCGCAGCGGCAGAGCCTGTTCGGCCACTCTTTCGGCGGCATGTTCGCCATTTATGCGCTGTTCCAGCGCCCGCATCTCTTCGCGCAGGTGGTCGCGGCCAGCCCATCGCTCTGGTGGGCCAGCCATCACCTGCTAGCGCTGGAACCCGACTTCGCCGACACGATGGCGACCGGAAGATTCAAGAACCCGCCTAGCCTGGCGCTGATCGTCGCCGAGGGAGACACACCGCAGGAGATTCAGGAGGCCAGAGCCATGGCCAAGCGGCTAACGCCGCTCTCTGCCTTCGGTTTTCGTGCAAGCTATACCCGCATCCCCGGCGTCGATCACGCAACCGTGCCGTTCAAGATCGTCCCCCGTGTACTGCGAGAGGTGTTCGACGTCGGCTATACCCCATAGGCTGAAACGCACCCCGGTCTGGCCTTCGCTCGCCAACTTTTCGCATGGCGTCTTGTAACCTTCGGCAACGCCCCGGTACCAACCACGCTGCCACTACATACCCTTTGCCTCGCGGCCGCGTCGCGCCGCACTCGCGATCATGGCAGGATGCCAGGCATATCCCGCGAGGAGCGCCCCATGACGTCCCACCCCCTGCAACACCGCCACCACTGGGTCTTCGACATGGACGGCACGCTCACCGTCGGCGTGCACGACTTCCCGGCGATCCGGCGCGAGCTGGAAATCCCAGCGGAGGCGGATCTGCTCCACCATCTGGAGACGCTGCCCGCGGCCGAGCGCGATGCCAAGCACGCCTGGCTGCTGGAGCACGAGCGCACGCTGGCACTCGCGGCCACCGCGGCGAGTGGCGCGGTCGAGCTGATTCTGACCCTGGCCCAGCGCGGCTGCCGGCTGGGCATACTGACGCGCAACGCCAAGGAGCTGGCGCACATCACGCTGGAGGCGATCGGCCTGGCGGACTGCTTCGCCCACGCTGACGTGCTCGGCCGCGACGAAGCACCGCCCAAGCCTCACCCCGGCGGGCTGCAGCACTTCGCCAGCCTCTGGGCGCGGGCGCCGGATGAGCTGGTGATGGTCGGCGACAGCCCCATGGACATGGCCTGCGGCCGCGCTGCGGGCACGACCACGGTGCTCGTCAACGTCCCCGACAACTCCTGCCCCGAAGCGGTGGACTGGCACTTTCCGGACTGCCATGCGCTGCTATCAAAAGTGACACCGGCTGACCGCTAGGCAATCACGGCGCGTCACAGCCCGCGAGATATCTTCCGCCGAGGGATCGTTTACGCCCGGCGTCGGTCATAGTCATGCCGATCTCTGGCCATAAATATTATGTTATAACGTCCGTTTCGTTATCCATCGTCACCCATTTTCACGAGTCACCGTCATGGATAGAAGACGCTTCATCACCACGCTTCTGGCCACCTGTCTCCTGCCCAGCACCCGGGCGCTGGCCGCCAACCCACTTACCCCCTTCACCCTGCAGGAAGACGACGACAGCGCCAGCTTCGTCATCGAGCTCGAAGGCAGCCACGAACACAAGGTCTTCACCCTGGATAACCCGCCGCGGGTGGTCATCGATCTGCCGCAGGTATCGCGCATTGCACCGTCGAAGGCCCCGCGCCAGCACGCCGGCATCGTCAAGGACGTGCGCACCGGGCGTCACGGCGACGGCATTCGTATCGTGCTCGACCTGAAACGGCTCAAGCAGCCCAGGACCCAGGTGCGCCAGCTGGATGCCCACCGTGCCCAGCTGATCGTCAGCATCAACGACCCCGACCCGCTGATGGCGGCGGTCACCGCCGAGGCCGAGTCCCACCGCCAGCCGCGCAAGGCGATCATCGAGATCGATGCCGGCCACGGCGGCAAGGACCCCGGCTGCGTCAGCGCCGACGACCACTACGAGAAGTATGTCGCCCTGGGCGTGGCCGACGCACTCAAGACGCGGCTCCACGCGGACCCACGCTTCGAGCCGTCGCTGACCCGGGACAGCGACATCTTCATTCCGCTGCATCAGCGCGTGCTGATGGCCCGCGACCACCACGCCGATCTGTTCATCTCGATCCATGCCGATGCCGCGCCTACCCCTTCGGCGTCGGGGGCCTCGGTCTATATCCTCTCCGAGCACGGCGCCAGTTCGGCGATGGCACGCTGGCTGGCGGAGAGCCAGAACGCCGCCGACCGCTACGACTCGACCCGCGACAGCAACATCTATTCGGACGATCCCGACGTGCAGTCGGTGCTGATCGACCTGTCGATGCGCGGGACCGACGTCGCCAGCCAGAAACTGGCCAAGACCACGCTCGGCCATCTCGGCGAGGTGACCCACCTGCATCAGCACCGAGTCAACAAGGCGGCGTTCGCGGTGCTCAAGTCGCCGGATATCCCCTCGATGCTGGTGGAGACCGGGTTCATGTCCAACCGCGCCGACTGCAAGCGCCTGCTGGTCAAGGCGCACCAGCAGGCGCTGGCCGAGGCACTGCACCAGAGCGTGGCCGACTTCTTCGAGGCCAACCCGTTGCCGGCGTGAAGCGCTCGCCACGCTGGCGCTGCCAGCATCACCCGGCCACACCGTCAGCGACGGCGTGGCCGCCCTAAGCTCTTGTTAAGCGAACCGGCGTAGAACACGGACGGTCACCCCGTTGCCAGACGCCGACAGCGCCAGGCGGCGGCTGACAAAAAGATGACCGTTTCGTTACCAATCCCTGCGCACCGTCCGCCGTCGCGGCGCTAGCATGGCGATCTGGTTTTTCCCGCACGCCGCTCGAGGACGCCCCCGTACCGCCATCATGGAAGCGCTCAACCTTCGCCTGTTCGATTGGCTCAACGCCCCCGCCCACGCCTCGCGGCTGACCCTGGATCTCGCCTACGCGCTGGCCATCTACGCCATCTACCTGGTGCCGCTGTTGATGATCGTCGGCTGGCTGCAGCGCGACCCGGCCCGCCAGCGCCTGGCGCTGCGCGGCCTGGTGGCCTGCGTCGCTGCGCTCGGCGTCAACAGCGTGATCGGGCTTACGTGGAGCCATCCGCGCCCGTTCATGCTGCCGGTGGGGCACACTTATCTGAGCCATGCCGCCGACAGCTCCTTCCCCAGCGACCACATGACGGTGATCACCGCCGCCGCGGTGACCCTGCTGCTGTCGCGGGAGCTGCGCCCGCTGGGGGTGATCTTCGCCGCCATCGGCCTGGGCATCGCCTGGTCGCGGGTCTATCTGGGGGTGCACTTCCCCCTGGACATGCTGGGGGCGCTGCTCATCTCCGGCTCGGTGGCCCTGCTCGCCGCGCGCTGCGAGGCCTACTACATGCCCGCGCTGCACCGGCTGGCCCGAGGCATTCACCGGCGGCTGCTGGCGCCGCTGATCGCCCGCGGCTGGCTGCCGCGCTAGCGGTGTGAGTCGAACGCCGAGATCCGGCTGGTGCTGGTGTGAATCTAGGCGCTGATCTGAATCGAGGCGCTGGTCTGAATCTAGGCGCTGGTCTGAACCTAGGTACTGGTGTGGATCGTCGTCTCGACAGACAGGCCGACCGCGAGCCGATCGAGCCCGGGTTGATCGGGATCGAGCGTGATGCGAACAGGCAGTCGTTGGACGATCTTGGTGAAGTTGCCCGACACGTCGTTGCTCGACACGGGTGAAAAGGTCGTGCCGGTTGCCGGGGCCAGACTCTTCACGTGACCATGCAGATCGAGGTCCGGATAGGCGTCTACGGAGAGGCTCACTGGCTGTCCTGGCTTCACATGAGTGATGTCGACTTCGCGATAGTAGGCGGTGACGTAGATGGCGTGGACCGGCACGATAGCCAACTGCGCTGCGCCCGCTTCGGCCCAGGCTCCTACCCGAGCGGACTGCGCAGCGACGATCCCGTCGATGGGAGCCTCGATTCGCGTGTGCGACAGGTCCAATTTCGCTTGTCGACGTTGCGCCTTGGCCTGCGCCAACGCCGCCTCGGCGCCTTTCCGCTGTGCTTGGAGCACCTCGGTCTGCTGGCGCACACTCTCCAGCGTCGCCTGGTCCGCCTGTCGCTGCGCCTCCCGCGCGCGTGCATTGACACTGGCCTGCTGCGCATTCTGCTCCGACACATTGCCGTTGTGGCGCAGGCGATCGTAGCGTTCGGCGTCGGCCCGCGCGTAGTCGGCGTTGGCATCGTCCTGGCGTACGGTTGCCTCGGCGTGACGAATCTGCGCCGGCTGCTGGGCGAGCTGCGCTTCGATCTCCGCCAGATTGGCCTCGGCAGCCGCTACCATGCCCTCGGCACGCTCGACCGCCACCTGATAGTCACGGGGGTCGATGTCGAGCAGCGGGTCGCCTCGCCCGACGCGATCATGGTCCTCGATGTGTACCTTGACCAGGTCTCCCGATACGCGCGGCGAAATCACCGTATAGTCGGCATCGAACTTGGCGTCATTGGTCCAGACATTGGCGTCACCCCCGAAGTCGCCGTAAGCAAGGCTCGCAGCGACAACGACCGCGGCCACGACGGTCGTCAAGGCGATGATCAAGGGTTTACGCGAGTGTGTCTGGGAGTGCTCTTGGGAAGTCGGCTTCATGGCGATCGCTAGGGTTGCCTACAGGGGTTTGGGTCGGTGAAAGCGAGGGGCGTAAGTGCGCTTCGGTAGCAGGCAGAACGGCACCATGATCAGCGCCATCACCGCCAAGGCACGCCAGATATCGGCATATGCCAAAACCTCGGCATGACGTGAAACCTGCTCGTGGAGGTGACTCAGCGCTTCGCTCGAGTGCCGGCTCGGTGCCCACTGTAAGGCCTCGGCGTCGTGCCCCGAGAGCGCCGCCGCCTGTGCCAACGAGAAGCGCATGGCTCCGATCCGATCGAGCAGCGCGTGCGCGTGGTGGTCAGCGGCCACCACCAGCCAATGGCCCAGAATACCGCCGGCGATCGGACTCGCCAGCGCGCGGGAGGTGTTGATCGTGGCCGATCCGAACGGACCCTCCATGGGATCGACCACCGCCGTCGCCGTCATCAATAGCCCCACCACGACCATCGACTGGCCGCAGGCGAAAATCACCTGAGAGAGATAGAACTGCTCGCGTGCCCATGCGACGCCGACGTCACCGTTCATCCAACTCGCCCAGGCCATCAGCACCAGGCCCGATGCCATGACCCAGCGACAGTCGACGCGCTCGACGTTCAGCACGAGCGCGCTCAGCGGCAGCATCAGTAGTGGGGGCAGCGCCAGCGCCAGCGCGACTGGCAGGCTCTGCAGCGGGCGATAGCCCTGCACCTCGGCGAGGAACTCACCCGGCAGGGAGGCCGCCGAGGCGCCGAGCGCAATGACGCCGACCAGCATGAAGATACCGAAGCCGAAGTTGATCCGTTTGACCAGCTGTGGCCGCACGAATGGCACCGGCGCGACCCAGCAGCGCAGGACGAACAGCGGCAGCAGCGTCACCGCCGCCAGCGCCAACCAGCGCACCAGCGAAGCGTGGAACCAGTCGAGTCGCTCTCCCTGGGTAAACAGGATCACCACGCTGGCGCATAACCCCCAACCCAAGAGCAGCCCCAGCCAGTCGAACTGCCGCCAGCGCCCCGTCGGTCGAGGATCCTGCGGGAGCCCGTAGAGCATCATCGACGCTGCCACCAGGCACAGCGGCACCGCCGCCCAGAAAACGAAATCGATGCCCAGCCCATGGTTGGCCCAGATAACCACCGGGCTGGCGATGTTAGGCGCGAATGTCGCGGTCAACCCGTAGGCGGCGAGGCCGAAAAGCTTGGTGGAAGGTGTCAGGAAGCGCAGGGCCACCGCCATCAGCAGCGGAATCAGAAATCCGTTGCTGAGTCCCTGGACCCAGCGTAGCGCCAGCAATAGAGAGCGGGACTCGGTCACCGTGCAGCAGAGCCCCAGCAGCGCCAATGACACCGCCGCCAGCGCCGCGAAGCGACGCATGGAATAGGTCACCGCGAGCCACGGTGCGACCAGCATGCCCATCGCCACACCGGTCGCGTAGAGCGTGGTGAACCAGCTGCCCTGATCGACGCTGAAGCCGTAGGCGCCGCGAATATCGGCCAGCGCCAGCGAGGCCGCCTCCTGATTGATATCGGCGGCAATGCAGGCGAGCAGCATGCCGATCATTCCGACGATCAAACGCGAGGACATGGCAAAACCCTGGATCACGGCGAGTGGGAATAGGCGACGAGCGACACGGGTGTCGCGCAGGGAAACTATCGCCGCAAGTTGACTTTGTCAACTTTAAACGACAGGCCGATCTTGCCCTGAATCCAGCATTTCAGGCCGAGCACGAGCCAAACACGCCAGCGATCTCACTCGATGGGAGGCGCCTCGACGATGTTATTCATGGCCCGCTTCATCAACTGCTCGAAGGTTCGCCTTTCGGCCGTCGAGAATTCCGCCAGGGTCGTTGCCGTCAGCTCTTCGCGAATGCGCTCCAACCGCTCGAAGATGACCTGGCCTTCCGCCGTCAGGGCAACCTGGGTGATTCGACGCGGCGTCGAGTCACCGCAGCGTCGAATCAGACCTTCACGCTCGAGCGCCTTGAACGCTCTCGCCACTTGCCCTTTGTCCCAGCCCTGCTTTTGCATGAGCGACTGCTGATGCTGCTCGGGATAACGACCGACCACCGAGAGCACTCGTAGTTGAAAAGGGGGATGCGTCAGACCATCGCGCTGGGCGAGTTCACTGAGACGCGCGCGGCAGGCGACGCTCAATGCCGCCATCGTATCGATGATTTTCTGTTGCAAGGAAAGCGGACTCCACGTGGACTAGCGGCGAATGACAGGGGATTCCTGTTGCCATCCCATTATGTCCCATGGCGCCGATCCCGCCGAATCGAGTTCACCGCCACGTCGCCTCGATCGCCCAACGTCTCTTGCCATCCACGGAACGTAGGACGCCCGCTCTCGCTAGCCGAGAACGGGCGTCTGGATACGCGTCCCGGTCCCTCAGGCGGCGCTAGAGACCGCCGCCGGGCGTCGCCCGGCGAGACTCACCGCAATCAGCGTCAATGCCGCCAGCGGCATCGCCACCAGCACGCTGTTCCAGCCCATCGGCTTGCCCAGCGCGATCTCCCACACCAGCGTCATCCCGCCACCCACGAGCATCGCCGCCAGCGCCCCGGCCGGGGTCGCCCGCGGCCACAGCAGCGCGGCCAGGAACACCGGCGTGATCGCCGCGCCGTACATGCCGTAGGAGTACATCTGCATCGCCAGCACGCTGGGGAAGAAGGCGCCCAGCACCCAGGCCAGCAGGCCGAGCAGCACCACCGCCAGGCGGTTGAGCAGCAGCGCCTTGCCCGCCGGCACCTGGATCTTGAACAGCCCACCGACGATATCCTGGGTCAGGCTGGCCGAGGCCGAGAGCAGATACGAGTTGCCGGTGGTCAGCAGCAGCGCCACGATCGAGGCCAGCAGCAGGCCGCCGATCACACTGGGGACACCCTGCTGGGCCAGCGTCATCATCGCCGTCGACGGGGTGATATCGGGATACATCACCCGCGTGGCGCATACCAGCAGCGTGATCAGCGACGTGCAGACGATGGAAGCCAGGACCAGACCCAGCGCGGCCTTCTTGGCGGTCTGCGGGTCGCGCGCCGCGGCGAAGCGCTGGAACAGGTTCTGATCGCCCAGGATGAGCAGGAACAGCGGCAGGAAGTAGCCCAGCGCCTGCCACGGCGAGAGCCCGCCGAGCAGCGTCTGGTGGGTCGCCGGCAGCGCCTCCATCATGCCGTCGAGGCCGCCCAGCCGGGTCAGCACCAGCGGCAGCGCGATCAGCATGCTACCGAAGATGATCACCGCGCTCAGATAGTCGGTGTAAGCCACCGAGACCAGCCCGCCCATGGTCGCCAGACCGATCATCACCAGCGCCGCGATCACCACGCCCTGCCACACCGGCAGGCCGAAGACGAGATTGAGCGCCTGCCCCGCACCGGTGAACTGATACGACACGATGCCGACATAAGCGAGCAGGATGATCAGCGAGGCGATCGAGCGCGCCACCGGGCCGAAGCGCGCCTCGATCAGCGCCGGGATGGTGGTGGCGCGTGAGCGGCGCATCTTGCGTGCCAGCAGGAAGTAAACCACCAGCGCGGCGATCGGCGTGCCGGCGAAGAAGAAGATCGCCGCCCCCGGGCCGTGCTGGAACACGAAGCTGGCGCCGCCGACGATCGAGCCGGAACCGACGAAGGTCGCCAGCAGCGTCGCGGTGAGTACCAGGGTCGAGAGCGAGCGTCCGGCGACGATGAAGTCGGTATCGTCGTGGACCTTGCGCCGTGAGAAGTAGAGCCCCACGACGACCATCAGCAGCAGATAGGCAATGACGAAGAGTGCATGCATGGTGCAGGCCTCCGATTGTGGTTGTTATGAATCGTGGTTGTTATGGATCGCGGTTGTTATCGACGGTGGTGGTTGTCCAGCGAGTGCCGGTCGCGGCCGTGGGTGGCGCCCATGGCCGCGCCGGGCTCAACGGCTCAGGCGCTCCTTGATCACACGCCCGCCCTGCATGATCAGCGCCAGATGATCGCCCTGGCCGGTCAGCAGCCGCATATCCTCCAGCGGATTGCCGTCGACCACGATCAGGTCGGCATAGGCCCCCGGCGCGATACAGCCGACCTCGCCCTCCATGCGCAGCAGCTTGGCCGCGGTGGCGGTGGCGCTGCGGATCACCTCGTGGGGCGGCAGCACCTGGGCGCGGATCACGAACTCGTCGGACTGGTGCGGATGCATCTCGCCGAGCAGGTCGGTGCCGTAGGCCATCTCCAGGCCCGCCTCGCGCATGGTCACCAGACTCTCCAGCCCGGCCAGGCGTACGTCGTCGATCTTGGCCACCGACTCCGGCTTGAGCCCGTACTCGGCACCCTCGAGCTTGAGCCGTTCGTAGGTCACCAGGGTGGGACACGCCATCGCCCCGCGCTCGGCGGCAAAGCGCGCGGTCTCCGCGGTGATCAGATTGCAGTGCTCGAGCGAGCGCACCCCCGCTTCGACCGCGCGCCGGATCGCCTCGTCGGTGTAGAGATGGGCACTGACGTAGGTCTGGGCGTTGCTCGCCTCCTCGACGATGGTCTCGAGCTCGGCGCGCGAGAAGCTGAGAAAATCGATCGGGTCGCTGGGCGACGAGACACCACCGTTGGCCATCACCTTGATGAACTGGGCGCCGCCCTTGATCTCCTGACGCACCGCGCGACGCACCGCCTCGACGCCGTCGCAGATACGCCCCATCGAGCCCAGCCGGCGGGTCTGGTACTGATCGTCGCGCTCATCGAAAAAGCCGCGGTAGTCGTTGTGGCCACCGGTCTGCGACAGCGCCTTGCCGCAGATCACCAGTCTGGGGCCGACGAAGTAGCCCTCCGCCACCGCCTGCTGGATGGCGCGGTCGGCGCCGCCGACGTCGCGCACCGTGGTGAAACCGCGCTCGAGCATGCCTTTCAGGATCGGCGTGGCGCGCGCCGCGACCAGCGCATCGGGCAGCAGCGCGTTGGCGCCGAGATCGGCGGTAGTGGCGATCACGTGCACATGGCAGTCGATCAGCCCCGGCATCAGGGTGCGCCCGCCGAGATCGATCACCTCGGCGTGGGGGGCCTCGATCGCTGTCTCGGCGACCTGGACGATGCGGTCACCCTCGATCAGCACCTGGAGGCCGTCGCGCGGTTCGGCGGCGCTGCCGTCGACCAGGCGGAAGTTCTTGAGCAGGCGGGTGGGGGGCGTGCGTTCGGTCATGATTGGGCTCTTGTGGGGACGGGAACGTCTCGAGCCTAATCAGCGCGGGAAGAGCCTGAAAAGCGACAAAAACGCATGTCAGCATGCGGCCAGCGCATCGTTCAGCCCGCGCCGCGACCGCCCGCCGGGCCCGCGGCCAGCGGTTCGTTGGGCGCCATCTCCAGCAGCCAGCGCTTGAAGCAGCGAGTGGCGTAGTTCTCGCGGCGCTCCTCCGGGGTGATCAGGAAATAGCCGCCGCCGTGGCTGGCCCAGTGGTCGGAGGCCCATACCAGGCGCCCGCGGCGAATCTGGCTGTCGATCACATGCCGCCAGCCGAGCACGATGCCCTGCTCCAGACTCGCCATCTCCACCAGCGTCGGATAGTGGTTGCACACCAGAGTGTTGGCCAGCGCCGGACTGGCCAGGCGGTGGTAGCGAAACCAGTCGTGCCAGGATATCCACAGGCTCTGGGCATCCTCGAGCATCAGTAGCGTCTCGTGCTGCAGCTGCGCCGGGCTCAGGCGTTCGCCCTCGCCCAGCCCGTGGCGCTCGCGGCACGTGGCGAGATAGCCCGGCGCGCAGGCGGTATAGACCTGCTCGGGAATCACGAAGGTGGTGTCGAACCCCGGCAGCGCAGGGTTCTTCAGGTAGTAGAGCCCGATATCGAACTCGAACGAAGAGAGCGAAGTGACACCGTCGCGCACGATCAGGCGCAGCTTGATGTCGGGGTGGGCGCGCCGGAACAGACTCAGCCGCGGCGCCATCCAGAACTGCGCCACGCCGGCAGTGCAGGCGAG
This sequence comes from Salinicola sp. DM10, assembly GCF_017306975.2. Classification (NCBI taxonomy): domain Bacteria; kingdom Pseudomonadati; phylum Pseudomonadota; class Gammaproteobacteria; order Oceanospirillales; family Halomonadaceae; genus Salinicola; species Salinicola sp. DM10. Next base: position 130,245 of record NZ_JAFLEN020000006.1, on the reverse strand, counting down.
CGTCAGCTCGTTCTCGCCGGTGCTCTTCATCACCTCGGCGGTGGCCTGGACGCAGTCGTCGAGAATCGCCCGCACCTGAAGCGCATAGGCCTCGCCGGCCCGGGTCAAGGTCAACCGCCGCTGCTCGCGCACGAACAGCTTGCGCCCCAGAAACTGCTCGAGATGGACCACCTGGCGGCTCACCGCGCTCTGCGACAGATTGAGCTCGCCCGCAGCGCGGGTAAAGCTCATGTGGCGCACCGCCGACTCGAAGGCGACCAGCGAGTTGAGCGGCGGCAGGGGGGACATGCGCATGGCGGGCTCCAGCCGGGACAGCGAAGCCGCCAGCATACGCGATCTCGAGCCCCGCGCCCGCCATGATCGACGGCCGTCGAGCGGTGTTCGGCGGCAGTGTCTGCTCTCGCCCAAAAAATGATATGTTATAAAGTAACCTTTTGGATAGAGCATCGAGACACCATGACAACGCTATCTCCTCTCCCCGACATCGCCGCCGAGCAGGGCCAAGGCCCCCGCGCCCTGCAACGGGTCGGCATGCGGGGCATCGCCACCCGCCTGCACTGGGCCGACGGCGAGCGGCTGGCGGCGACGGCCGACGTCAGCGTCGATCTGGCCGCCGGTCAGCGCGGCATCCATATGTCGCGCCTCTATCGCCTGCTCGACCGTCTGGACGAATCGCCGGTGACACCGGCGCGGCTCAATGCCCTCGGCCACGCCCTGCTGGATAGCCAGGACGACACCAGCCAGCGCCTCTATCTGACCCTGCGCTTCGCCCTGCCGCTGCGCCGCCGCGCCTTGCTCAGCGACGCCAGCGGCTGGCGCCACTATCCGCTCACGCTGGCCCTCGAGGGCAGCCGCGAGGGCCTGACCCAGACCCTGACCCTCGAACTCGACTACTCATCCACCTGCCCCTGCTCGACCGCGCTGGCCCGCCACGCCATGGCCCGCGACTGGCGCCACTGGGCCGACGAGCAGAACACCGCGAACCTCGACGCCGAGGCAGTGGCCGAGTGGATCGAGCACGGCGGCAGCTTCCCCACGCCCCATAGTCAGCGCAGCCGGGCGGTGATCGCGCTGCGTCTGAAGGCGGATGCCGCCTACGACCCGGCGACGCGCATCGACGCCTTCGAACAGACCCTGCAGACGCCGGTGCAGACACTGGTCAAGCGACTCGACGAACAGGCCTTCGCCGAACGCAACGGGGCCAATCTGATGTTCTGCGAGGACGCCGCGCGGCGGCTGGCGGCGGCGTGCGAGGCGCAAGCCGGCGTCGCCGGCTACCGTATCGACATCACCCACGCCGAGAGCCTGCACGCCCACGACGCCGTAGCCCGGGCCGAACGCGACTTCGCGGTGCGCTGAGAGGCGCCGCCGGCGTGCCCTACTCGACCCTCGCCCGCGTCCATTCGTCGAAGCTAGCCGATGGTCTGACGGCCGCCGCGTCGCTCCCCCCATAGAGTGTGATCAGACAGCCTGTTCACGCAGACGCTGCCTCCGACCCGCGCCATGGGGCGGGTGAAAGGGCACACGCAGCGGGGTAAACCATGAGTCGTTATCAGGACGAGTACCGGGCCTCTCTCGATGACCCGGAAGCCTTCTGGATGCGCCAGGCCCGGCGCATCCCCTGGTTCACCCCGCCGCCCCGGGCCCTCGAGCTAGATGCCACCGGCCATGCGCGCTGGTTCGGCGATGGCGAGCTCAACCTGTGCCATGCTGCCCTCGACCATCATATCGAGCAGGGCCACGGCGAGCGCATCGCGCTCTACTGGGACTCACCACTCAGCGGCCAGCAGCGCCGCTACACCTACCGCGAGCTGCGCGACGCCACCGCCCGCTGCGCCGGCGCCCTGCGCGGGCTGGGTGTGGCGCCGGGTGAGCGCGTGGTGATCTACATGCCGATGGTGCCGGAGGCGCTGATCGCGATGCTCGCCTGCGCGCGTCTCGGCGCCATCCACTCGGTGGTGTTCGGCGGCTTCGCCGCGCGCGAGCTGGCAACACGGATCGAGGACGCCAAACCCAAGGTGGTGGTGGCCGCCTCGTGTGGGCTCGAACCCGGCCGCGTGGTGCCCTATCAGCCGATCGTGCGCGAGGCGCTGTCGCGCAGCGCGCATGCGGTGGCCCACTGCGTCTATCTGCAGCGCGACGCGTGCCGCGCCGAGTTCGGCCCCGGCGAGAGCGATTGGGAGACGCTCATGGCCGCGGCCGAGCCCGCCGCCTGCGTTGCGGTCAAGGCCACCGATCCGCTCTATATCCTCTACACCTCCGGCACCACCGGCCGCCCCAAGGGCGTGGTACGCGATACCGGCGGCTACGCCGTGGCGCTGCACTACTCGATGGAGGCGATCTACGACATCGCCCCGGGGGAGGTGTTCTTCTCCGCCTCCGATGTGGGCTGGGTGGTGGGTCACTCCTACATCGTCTACGGACCGCTGCTGCGCGGCGCCAGCACGGTGGTCTACGAAGGCAAGCCGGTGCGCACCCCGGACGCCGGCGCCTTCTGGCGGGTGATCGAGGCGTACCGGGTGAAGAGCTTCTTCACCGCCCCGACCGCCTTCCGTGCGATCAAGAAGGAGGACCCCGAGGCGCGGCTGAAGGAGGGTTACGATCTCTCCAGCCTGCGCTCGCTGTTCCTGGCCGGAGAACGTCTCGACCCGCCCACCTACCACTGGCTCAAGGCGCATCTCGACGTGCCCGTCGTCGACCACTGGTGGCAGACCGAAACCGGCTGGGCGATCGCCGCCGATCCGCTAGGGCTCGACCCCGTGCCCACCCGCGCCGGCTCCGCGACCTTCCCGGTTCCGGGCTACGACGTGCGCATCCTCGACCGCCACGGCGAGGAAGTGGGTGCACTGACCGAAGGTAGCGTGGTGATCAAGCAGCCGCTGCCGCCGGGCTGCCTGGCCGGTATCTGGGGCGATCCCGAGCGCCTGCACAGCGCCTATCTGGCCACCTACCCGGGCTACTACCTGACCGGCGACGGCGGCTATATCGACGACGAGGGCTACCTGTTCGTGATGGGACGCACCGACGACGTGATCAACGTCGCCGGTCATAGGCTCTCCACCGGCGAGATGGAGGAGGTGCTGGGGTCTCATCCCGCGGTGGCCGAATGCGCGGTGATCGGCGCCCAGGACGCGCTCAAGGGTCAGCGGCCGGTGGGGCTGGTGATCCCCAAGGATGGCTTCGACGGCGATGAGATGCGACTAGCCGAGGAGCTGATCGCGCTGGTGCGCGAACGGATCGGCCCGGTGGCGAGCTTCAAGCAGGTGCGGGTGGTGGCACGCCTGCCCAAGACCCGCTCGGGCAAGATCCTGCGCCGCGCGCTGCGCCAGATCGCCGATGGCGAGCGCTTCGACGTGCCCGCCACCATCGACGACCCGACCAGCCTGGAGGATGCCCGCGAGGCAATCGCCAGCCTGCGTGAGGAGGCACCCAAGGAGGCGGACGACAACCGCTGAACGGGCGCCACCAAGCATCTAGCTCGGTGCGCCCGCCCCGTGATTTGCACCGCCCGGCGTGACCTGCACTATCGCCAAAAGCCCTGGCCCAATAGCCCTGGTCAAATAGCCCTGGCCGAACAGTCCTAGCCAAATAGCCCCTTGAGGGTATGCGGCTGGCTGCGCAGATACTGCTTGGGCGCGTGCACGCTGGCCCCCAGCTTGGCCGCGGCGTGCCACGGCCAGCGCGGATCGAAGAGCATCCCGCGGGCCAGCGCCACGGCGTCGGCGTCACCGCTGAAGACGATTCCCTCGGCCTGCTCCGGTTCGGTGATCAGACCGACCGCGATCACCGGCATGGCGACTTCCTGCTTCATGCGCCGGGCGAACGGCACCTGGTAGCTGGGGCCGACATCGAGCGTCTGGCGCGGGTCTAGCCCGCCGCCGGAGCAGTCGATGAAGCTGCAGCCGCGGGCGTCCAGCGCCTGAGCAAGAGCCACGCTCTGCGCCAGGTCCCAGCCGCCTTCGACCCAATCGCTGCCGGAAATCCGAATGCCCACGGGCTTGTCTGCCGGGAACACCTCACGCACCGCCTCGAAGATCTCGAGTATCAGGCGCATGCGGTTCTCCAGGCTGCCGCCGTAGGCGTCATCGCGCTGGTTGGAGAGCGGCGACAGGAACTGGTGCAGCAGATAGCCGTGGGCCGCGTGCAGCTCGATCAGATCGAAGCCCAGGCGCGCAGCACGCTGCGCCGCGGCGACGAAATCCGCCTTGAGCGTGTCGATATCGTCGAGCGTCATCGCCTGCGGCGGGCGCTGATCGTCCTGATAGGGCGTGGCAGAGGGGGCCAGGGTCTCCCAGCCACCATCTTCGAGCCCCAACTGCTTGCCGCCCTCCCAGGGGGCCTGGCAGGAGGCCTTGCGCCCGGCGTGGCCGAGCTGAATGCCGATGGGCATCGGCGAGTGAGCGCGTACCGAGGCGAGCGTACGCGCCATCGCCTGCTCGTTGGCGTCGGAGTAGAGCCCCACATCCCCCGGGGTGATACGCCCTGCCGCGGCCACCGCCGAGGCTTCGATGATCAAGAGGCCGGCGCCGGAGAGCGCCAGCTGGCCCAGGTGAATGGTATGCCAATCGGTCATGCTCCCCTCGCCGTCGGCCGAGTACTGGCACATCGGCGAGATCACGATACGGTTGGGCAGGGTCAGCCCGCCGATTGCCAGCGGGGAAAAGAGTTGCGGAGATGCCATCGGGTCGCGGCTCCTGTTGCGAAAGGGAGTGGCACAAAATGTAGCTGGCTAATAATTGCAGTGCAATGTCGCCACCGCAGATGCTTTCCGTGCGATGCCTCGCATTACCTGATGCGGTATGCGCCACGCCGGTCGAGCAATGGCCCATCGACCGAGAGTTGTCAGTCAGGTGTAGATCCCTTAGCGACGGCGTCACGCAGTCGGAGCAGCACCAACCCCGCCGACACCAACAGCGCCATCGTCGTGGCATAACAGATCAACGGCCATGCCGTATCTCCGTTCAGCAGGATGATTGACAGCGTGCCCGCGAAACTGACGATCAGACTCTGGATACAGAAGTAGAGAGCGACTGCCGTTCCCGCGATATCGTCAAACGCCCCGAGTGCGCCGTTGGCGGTAACGGATACCGTGCAGACGATCCCGATCGCCATCACCCACATAGGCACGATGAGCGTGAAGAACGAGGGTTCCCAACAGAGCTCCCCCACGCTCAGCAGCAGCGCACCACCTATCAGCAGAGCCATTCCGCGTAATACGCAACCCACATTTCCCCATTGGGTGACGAAGGACCGGATGCATCGCGTGGTCAAGACCATGACGAGCGCAACGCTCGAAAAAGTCAGACTGAATTCGATCCCCGAATAACCAGCGCGGTCCATGAGCATACGCGGGGCCGTTGAGAAGAAGACGAAGAAGCTCCCCATCCCAGCGCTGAAACCAAGCGTGTAAACCCAGAAATCGAGACTCTCGAGGATCGAGGACAGGGACCGGGATGCCTCGGCTCTGGGCTCCGGGCGTGTCTCGTGCCATCGCATGCAGGCATGCATCAGAGCCACCAGTGCCAGCACGGCCAGCAGCACGAATATCATCCGCCACCCCAGATACCGACCGACAACGGCACCAACGATGGGGCCAAGCGTAGGGACGAAGGCAAGCGCTGCACTCAATAGCCCGTAGATGACGGTACCTTCTGGTCGCCTCGCGTACACATCGCGAATCGTCGCGAATGTCGCTACCAACATTGCCGAGGCGCCGAATGCCTGCAACAGACGGAAGGTGACAAAGGGAGTCGCCGTGTCAGAAAACGCAGCACCCAGAGACGCCATGGCGAAGATGGCGCCACCGGCCAGCAGGACCGGCCGCCGCCCGAGACGATCCGATATCGGCCCGAAAATCATTTGACCCACACCGAGCAGCGCCATGTAGAGGCTCAGTGTCAGTTGGATCACATCAGGCGTCGTATCCAGCAGACCGGGCATGGCCGGGACCACCGGAAGATAAATATCCATCGCCAGAGAAGCGAGAATGTCGAAAGGCGCCATCAGCAGCAGGGCTGCCGGTAGCGTATGCCGCCACGCAGAGGGAGGTTGAGTCATGACGAATCACCGCTCGATCGAGAATATCGGGCGGCATCTGCTCGTCATCCATCAGGCGGGATCGATCTCGCAGAGTGCCGCAACAACTACAGACGTTGTTGCGGCTCAGTTCTCTGCAGTAATGCTGGCTCCCATCGTCTTTCCTTGCGCAAGCTGTTACCAGGACACGGTTCGAGCCTATGTGATCCTTCCAGCCGTAGCAATGTCTGGTCCTATGACGGCCATCAAGAGAGACACAGCATCCCCCACCTATAGAGAGCGCATGCCATCGGCCACTGGGCGACACAAAAAACCCCGGCCGTCGGGCCGGGGAAGACTCTGGTGGAGACCAGACCACAGAGAGGGGCTGGGCGCATCGCTCAGGCGGCGACACCCCAATCGGGAAAGGGGTCGGGCAGGCTTTTCCAGTACGCCTTGCCGCGGGCCAGTTCGTCGTCGTCGAGCAGGCAGGCTTCCAGGCGGCGGCGGATGCCCGCCACGTCGAGCCCCTGGCCGATGAACACCAATTCCTGGCGCATGTCGCCGAACGGCTCTTCCCATTTTTCCCGGATCGAGGCGAGATATTCCGGGTCCTGGGGCCAGCGCGACTCGGGCACCGCCCGCCAGAACAGACCGGCGAAGCCGTGGTGGGCTATGCCGCCGGCCTGGCTCCACTGGCCGGCGAACTCGGGGCGGCTCGCCAGCCAGAAGAAGCCCTTGGAGCGCAGCAGGCGGCCGTCACCCCAGTCACCGTGCAGCAGTTCGAAGAAGCGCTGCGGGTGGAACGGGCGGCGCGCTTCGAAGCTGAAGCTGCTGATGCCGTACTCCTCGGTCTCGGGGACATGCTCGCCGCGCAGCTCCTTTAGCCAGCCGGGGGCGAGCTGGGCCTTCTCGAAGCTGAAGCGGCCGGTATCGAGCACCCGATCCAGGGCGATCTGGCCGTGGCTGATGGCATGGATCTCGGCATCCGGGTTGAGGGTTCTGAGTACCGCCTCGACCTCGGCGAGCTGGGCGGCGTCGATCAGGTCGCTCTTGGAGATCAGCAGCACGTCGCAGAACTCGATCTGGTCGACCAGCAGATCGGCGACGTTACGCTCATCCTCTTCGCCCAGGCTTTCACCAGCCTCGGCCAGCGATTTGGCCTCGTAGTACTGGGTCAGGAAGTTGGCGCCGTCGACCACCGTGACCAGGGTATCCAGGCGCGCCACCTGCGACAGGCTGCGGCCCTGCTCATCCTCGAAGGTGAAGGTCTCGGCCACCGGCAGCGGCTCGGAAATGCCGGTGGATTCGATCACCAGATAGTCGAAGCGCCCCTCCTCGGCGAGGCGGTTCACCTCGATCAGCAGATCTTCGCGCAGGGTGCAGCAGATGCAGCCATTGCTCATCTCGACCAGCTTCTCTTCGGCGCGGTTGAGATCGACTTCACGCTCGACCAGAGCGGCATCGATATTGATCTCGCTCATGTCGTTGACGATCACCGCGATACGGCGGCCGTCACGGTTGTTGAGCAGATGGTTGAGCAGCGTGGTCTTGCCGGCGCCGAGAAAGCCGGACAGTACGGTAACGGGAAGCGGCTTCGCCATGGGGCGAGAGCCGGCCGGTATGATGTCATTCATGGTCGTTTCCTCACGGCATCGGTCATTGCCAGGGTACGGCGATACAGGGTCAGGCACTGCGACGCTTGGCATAGTGGTGTTCGCGCTGCTCCTGGCGCTCCTTGGCCTCCAGGCAGAGTGTGGCGGTGGGCCGCAGCAGCAGGCGCTTCAGCCCGATGGGCTGGCCGGTCTCGTCACAGAAGCCGTAGTCGCCGGACTCGATACGCTTGAGCGCCGCCGCGATCTTGCGCAGCAGCCGGGTTTCACGATCGGCCTGACGCAGCAGCAGGCTCAGCGTCTCTTCATTGGCGGCGAGATCGGCGTCGTCGCCGTCACCGCGGCTGTCGACGATGATCGCGCGGGTCTCCGCCAGAGCGGTGGCCAGCGTCTCACGCTCGCGTTCGAGCCGGCGCTGGAAGAACGCCAGCTGGGCCTCGTTCATGTAGTCCGCTGCCGGCATCGCCAGTAGCTGCGCCTCGTCTTCGATCGGTAATAGCGCCATGACCCTCTCCAGGCTTGGCGGCAGACCGCTGTCGGCCCGCGCGATGCCATTTATGTTATAACATAACAATTCACCGGCCAAGCGTAAAGCCGATAGTCGCGCGCCACCGCGCGTCACACCGAAGAGATAGCGTCATGTGTGGCCTGGCCGGGGCGCCTGTCACGGGGCCGAAAAAAGGGGCGTCCAGGACGCCCCTCTCTTCTCGCGCTTGCGCTGACGCTGACGCTGACAGCGCCATCCACCGCCGGCTTCAGCCCGGCGGCTGGGCGGATTCGCCGCGCTTGATTCGTTTCAGCCAGCGCTGCTTGGCGTACTTGCGCAGGTTATGCACGTTATCGGTCTCATCGACGATGTCCTGGCCCAGAATCGTCTCGATCACGTCTTCCATGGTGATCAACCCGACCCAGCTACCGTGATCGTCGTAGACCACGCGCAGGTGGTTGTGATCCTTGAGCATGGCGGCGAAGACATGCTCGACACTGTCGTTCTCGTCGACCATCGCGATCGGGTGCATCAGCGCCTTGAGCCGCTGATCGTCCTCGGCGTGGTAGGTGTCGGCCTTGTGCACGTAGCCCAGCGCATGCTCGGCACCATCCATCACCGGGAAGCGGGTGAACTGGGTCTTGCCGTAGTCGCGGTCGAACTCCGCCACGCTCATGTCCGGCGCCACCGTCATGCACACGGTGCGCGGGGTCATCACCCGCTTCAGCGGAATCTCGTGGAGGTTGAGAATATTGGTGATGGTGCGCGTCTCGTCGGCGTCCAGCGCCTTGCCTTCGAGACCGATCCTGGCCAGCGCCTTGATCTCCCCGCGCATGTCGACATCGCCCTCGTTCTTGGCGATGCGGTTGGTGATCATCTCCGACAGCCAGATGAACGGCAGCAGCAGCCACACCATGAACTTGAGTATCCGCGGCAGCATCGGCGCCAGCGCGCGCCAGTAGGTGGCGCCGATGGTCTTGGGGATGATCTCGGAAAACACCAGGATGCCCAGAGTCATCAGCGCCGAGGCGATGGCCACGTGGGCATCGCCGAACACCACCGCCACCTGGGCACCGACCCCGGTCGCACCGACCGTATGGGCGATGGTATTGAGCGTCAGGATCGCCGCCAGCGGGCGGTCGATATTGGACTTGAGCGCATTGAGCGAGTCGTGCAGCTTGGGCCGCGTGTCCTGGAGCTGCGCGATATAGCTGGGCGTCAGCGACAGCAGCGCGGCCTCGAGAATCGAGCACAGAAACGAGAAGCCGATGGAGAGAACGACGAAAGCCGTCAGCAGGAGCATGGGGGTTCGCTATGTGACCAGTGAGCGCTCTTTATCGGGACTTGGGCGGAGCGTGTCAAGGCGGCAGGATGTCGCCGCCGCCGAGCGCACGGCGGCGGCCCCAGGCCACGCTCAGTGGCCGAATTTCTCGTTCTCGCCCATATCGGGCTTGTGGTCCTTCTTCACGTTGGCCTTGGCGATCTCGTAGAGCTGGAAGGCCTTGCTCTCGCGCGACTGCCAGTGCTCGCCGAAGTCGATGTCGATCTCCAGCATGGCGATATCGCCATCCTCGCGACCGCCCTCGAACCAGGCCGCCACGAACGGGTTCCAGTACTTGTCGATCAGCTCGGCATCGTCGCGCAGACGCGCCTTGCCCGACATCGACACGTAGACCCCGTGCTTCTGATCGGAGAAGGTGATGCAGACGTCGCGGTCGCTCTGCGCCTCGAACGCCTTCTCGGCGCTACGCCGGGTGTAGAACCAGAGCGTACCGTCGTAGGCATCCTGGACCAGATGCATGGGGCGGGCGCGGGGGGTGCCGTCATCGAGGGTCACCAGCATGCCGACCTTGATATCGTCGATCAGCTGCCAGATCTTCTGCTTGTGTTCGGGGCTGGACATCCTTGCCTCCTGTCACCGTGGGGGTCCGCAAGCGAACCGGACAACACGCCATCCAGGCGTGGCCGCCGAAGGTTCGGCGGCTCCTTGAGCCTAGTTGCGCGGCGCCGGCTAAGCAAAGTCCGCCGTACCCCCGGGCTGAGCCCCAGCGCGGTGGGGGCTATACTCGAACCATCGTGTTTGCCGCACCGTGCCTGGCGCTCGCGATCAGGCCACGCATCGACCTCGGAGCCCACCCACGCCATGACCGACCCGCAGACTCCCAGCGCCGCGCTGTCTCTCACCCCCCGCCACTTCGCGCTCGACCACGCCGAGCTGGGCCGGGCTCTGGCGGGGAGTGCCGATCTACTGATCATCCAGGATCTCGACGGCGTCTGCATGGGGCTGGTGGACGACCCGCTGACCCGGCAGCTGCCACGCCGCTATGTGGAAGCCGCCGGCGAGCTGGCGGGGCATTTCTTCGTGCTCACCAACGGTGAACACGTCGGCACTCGTGGCGTCAATGCGCTGGTGGAGGCGCAGTTCGAAGACCCCGCCGAGGCGCGCCGTCGCGGTTGCTACCTACCCGGGCTGGCCGCCGGCGGGGTCCAGTGGCAAGACCGTTTCGGCTGCGTGTCGCACCCCGGCGTCAGCGCCGCCGAGCTCGACTTCCTGGCCAGCTTTGCGGCTGCGGCCGAGGCGTTTCTCGATCACTGTCTGGCTCGTCCGCCCTTCGCCCTGGACGCCACGACGCGAGCCCCGTTGATCGCCGCTGCGGTGCTCGACAACCTCGCCTCACCGACACTCAACCTCAATGTCTTCCGCCGTCACTGGCAGGCAACGCCCGAGCCCTACTGGCGCCTGCAGGAGGCGGTGGTGGACTTCATGCAGGCGCGTCTGGCCGCGGCCGCAGCGGCAGGGCTCGAGGACGCCTTCTTCATCCACTATGCGCCCAACGCCGGACGCGACGACTCAGGCCAGGAGCGCCCGCGTCTAGGCACGGCGGAAGGCACTACCGACTTCCAGTTGATGCTGCGCGGCGCGGTCAAGGAGAGCGGCGTGCTGGCGATCCTCAATCGCTACTACCAGGCACGTACCGGAGTGGCGCCGCTGGGGGAGACGTTCGATGCGCGCCAGGCGCCGCGCGAGCCGCAGGCGCTACTGGCGCTGGCGCGTGAGCACTTCGACCCGGCACTGATGCCGACGATCGTCGGGGTCGGCGACACGCTCACCTCGGTCAGCGCCGGAGAGGGCGAGCCCCCACAGCGGGGCGGCAGCGATCGTGGTTTCCTGACCCTGGTACAGCAGTTGGGGCACGCCTTCACGCGCCCCAACCGGGTGCTGTTCGTCGACAGCAGCGGAGGCGAGGTGGCGCGCGCCCGGGTCGACGCCGAACGGCTGGCGCGTCACGCCAGCGACCCCAGCGTCTCACCGTGGCCGGCGCTGGCCGGCATCAGCGACCCCGACGACCCGCTCCGCCTCGATGTGATCTTTTCCGGCGGCCATACCGAATATGTCGAATTCTTCTGCGAGCTGGCCCGGCAGCGCCGGGCCAGCAATCCCGCGCCCCAGGTCTAGTGATCCAGGGCCAGGGCCGGCCGCCTGGCACCACCACTGTCATCCAGGGTGAAGGCGCCCACCGTCTCGGCCAGGCGCTGCGACTCCTGCTGCAGCGCGACGGCGGCGGTGGCGGTCTGCTGCACCATGGCGGCGTTCTGCTGGGTCACGCTGTCGAGCTCGGCGACCGCCAGATTGACCTGGCCGATGCCCTGGCTCTGTTCGCTAGTGGCCGCGGTGATCTCGCCCAGCACGCCGTTGACCCGGGCGATACTGGCGACGATCTCGTCCATCGCCGCACCGGCATCGCGCACCCGCTGCGCGCCTAGTTGCGTGCGCTCGGCGGAGGCGTCGATCAGCGTCTTGATCTGCTGCGCCGCGTTCGCGCTGCGGCTGGCGAGATTGCGCACTTCCTGCGCCACTACCGCGAAGCCGCGACCGTTCTCGCCGGCACGCGCCGCCTCGACCGAGGCGTTGAGCGCCAGCAGGTTGGTCTGGAAGGCGATGCTGTCCATGGTGGTGACAATCTCGGCGATCTGACGCGACGAGGTCTCGATCTCGTCCATGGTCTGAACCACGCTGGAGACCACCTCGCCGCCGCGCTGGGCCGCCTCAGTGGCCGAGACGGCCAGCTTGTCGACCTCGCGCGCCGAGTGCGCGGTGTGCTCCACGGTGCCGGTGATCTGCTCGATCGAGGCCGAGGTCTGCTGCAGGCTCGCCGCCATCGAGTCGGTACGCCGCGACAGATCCTCGCTGCCGCTGGCGATCTCCTGCGAGGCGTGCTTGACCGAGTCACTACTGTCGCGCACCTCGATCAGCACCTGCTGCATTTTCTCGGCGAAGGCGTTGAACTGGACTGCCAGCTCGGCGCTCTCGTTGCGCCCGCGCACCGGCAGCCGCTGGGTCAGGTCGCCGTCGCCGGAGGCGATCTCGCGCATGCGCTGCGCCAGCAGCCTGAGCGGCCGAGACAGGCTGCCGCCGAGCAGCCAGCTCACGAGCAGCCCCAGCGCGGCCAGCCCGGCGCCCACCGCGATCATCGCCAGGGTGTCGTGATGGCGCTGGGCGGCGAGCTGTTGCTGCAGGTCGGTGAGCCCGGCCATGGCCACGCTTTCGGGCAGGCGGATCATCACGATCCAGGGCTTGCCGTCGGCCGGTCCGACATGGAACGGCCATGCCATCTCGATCTGGCCGCCCTCTTCACGCAGCGCCGGCTGGCCCTGGCGCGCCTGATCGAGCAGCGCATTGACGCTTTCATCGAACACCTCGGCGGCCGGCTTGCCCACCGCCTTGGGATCGGTGGTGTTGGCGGTGACTCCACCGCGCGGAGCGATCAGTGTCCAGTCGCCGGCGCCGTCATAGAGTGAGCGGCTGGCATCTTTCAGCAGGCCCTGGATGAAGTCGACCGAGAAGTCGACGCCGGCGGTACCGCGGAACTCACCGTCGACCAGAATCGGCACGTTGAACGAGGTCACCATCAGCGTCTTGCCGTTATAGTCAAACGGGTGGGGATCGACCACACAGGGTTTCAGAGTCTCTTTGGGACACAGATAGTACTCGCCCTCACGGATGCCGCCCGGGATCGGCTTTTCACTCTCCATCGAGCTGCCGAGTCCAAGCACCGCGATGTTGCCGTCGGCAGTGCGGTACCACCACGGCATGAAGCGCCCATCCTTGCCGTAGCCGGCATCTTCGCGGCCCTGATAATAGGCATCGTTGCCGAAGGCGTTGGGCTCCCAACCGATGAAGGCGTCGAGCAGGTCGGGGTTGTCGATCACCGTCTGACGCACCAAGTTGGAGAGCTCGTCGCGGCTCAGCGAGAGCCGGCGCCGGCCCTGGTCGTCTACCGCGCCCATCAGCGCATTGGTATTGGCGAGCGAGTGCGCCAGGGTCAGGGCGTGCTCGAGACGCGCCTCGATACGCTCGGCTTCGCGCCCGGCCACCGCACCCAGGCGCTGACGAATACTCGCGGTCAAGAGTTCATCGGTGCGCGCATCCATCAGTGCCTGCGAACGCGCGTTGGCGTAGACGGTGTAAGTCACCATGGCCGCGACCACGAAGACGATGCACGCTCCTACCAGCAGCGTGACCAGCGTACGTATGGATTTGAAGTGCATAAGAGAGTCCCCCCGGAAAGGCAGTAGCCCGTGGCGCTACGGTCGATCGGCTCACGCCGCTCGAATCAGCTTGTTCTTTTGAGATTGCCTGGCACCGCGCGGACTGGCCCCCGAATCACCTCTCGGAGCACCAACACGGCGACGTATTCAGGGATATCGCCGTGGCCGAAGGAAACTTTAGACGCCGCTTGAGTAAACGGAGGGCGACAACGACATACCGCTACGACCGGGGCACCCGCCCCGGCCATCTCGCCCTTTTCACTGTTCAGAGCTTTCGATTTTCAGTGCTGGCCGTGTCGATTAACGGCCTGCCCGTTCAACGGCCAGATCAGCTCAACGCCGGCCGCCTGACACCGCCGGTGTCATCCAGGGTGAACGCCCCCACCGTCTCGGCCAGACGCTGCGACTCCTGCTGCAGCGCGGCGGCGGCGGCAGCGGTCTGCTGCACCATGGCGGCGTTCTGCTGGGTCACGCTGTCGAGCTCGGCGACCGCCAGATTGACCTGGCCGATGCCCTGGCTCTGCTCGCCGGTGGCTGCGGTGATCTCACCCAGCACGCCGTTGACCCGGGCGATGCTGGCGACGATCTCGTCCATCGCCGCACCGGCATCGCGCACCCGCTGCGCGCCTAGTTGCGTGCGCTCGGCGGAGGCATCGATCAGCGTCTTGATCTGCTGCGCCGCGTTCGCGCTGCGGCTGGCGAGATTGCGCACTTCCTGCGCCACCACCGCAAAGCCGCGGCCATTCTCGCCGGCACGTGCTGCCTCGACCGAGGCGTTGAGCGCCAGCAGGTTGGTCTGGAAGGAGATGCTATCCATGGTGCTGACGATCTCGGCGATCTGACGCGACGAGGTTTCGATCTCGTCCATGGTCTGGACCACGCTGGAGACCACCTCACCACCGCGCTGGGCCGCCTCGGTGGCCGAGACCGCCAGCTTGTCGACCTCGCGCGCCGAGTGCGCGGTGTGCTCCACGGTGCCGGTGATCTGCTCGATCGAAGCCGAGGTCTGCTGCAGGCTCGCCGCCATCGAGTCGGTGCGCCGCGACAGATCATCACTGCCGCTGGCGATCTCCAGCGAAGCACTCTTGACCGAGTCGCTGCTGTCGCGCACCTCGATCAGCACCTGCTGCATCTTCTCGGCGAAGGCGTTGAACTGGACTGCCAGCTCGGCGCTCTCGTTGCGCCCGCGTACCGGCAGCCGCTGGGTCAGGTCGCCGTCGCCGGAAGCGATCTCGCGCATGCGCTGCGCCAGCAGCCTGAGCGGCCGCGACAGGCTACCGCCGAGCAGCCAGCTCACGAGCAGCCCCAGCGCGGCCAGCCCGGCGCCCACCGCGATCATCGCCAGGGTGTCGTGATGGCGCTGGGCGGCGAGCTGTTGCTGCAGGTCGGTGAGCCCGGCCATGGCCACGCTCTCGGGCAGGCGGATCATTAGAACCCAGGGCTTGCCGTCGGCCGGGCCGACATGGAACGGCCACGCCATCTCGATCTGGCCGCGCTCTTCGCGCAGCGCCGGCTGGCCCTGGCGCGCCTGATCGAGCAACGCATTGATGCTGGCATCGAACACCTCGGCGGCGTTCTTGCCCACCGCCTGGGGATCATCGGTATAGGCGGTGACTCCGCCGCGCGGGGCGACCAGCGTCCAGTCGCCGGCGCCGTCATAGAGCGCGCTGCTGGCGTCTTTCAGCAGGCCCTGGATGAAGTCGACCGAGAGATCGACCCCGGCGCTGCCGCGGAACTCACCATCGACCAGGATCGGTACGTTGAACGAGGTCACCATCAACGTCTTGCCGTTGTAGTCGTAAGGCGCCGGGTCGATGATGCAAGGCTTCAGGGTCTCCTTGGGGCAGAGGTAGTACTCGCCCTCACGGATCCCGCTCGGCAGCACCTGGGTGCTCTCCAGGGTGTCACCCAGCGGCAGCACCGCGATCTTGCCGTCGGCGGTGCGATACCACCACGGCATGAAGCGCCCATCCTTGCCGAAGCCGGCGTCTTCGCGGCCCTGGTAATAGGTATCGTTGCCGAAGGCGTTGGGCTCCCAGCCGATGAAGGCGTCGAGCAGGTCGGGGTTGTCGACCACCGTCTGGCGCACCAGGTTGGAAAGCTCGTCACGGCTCAGCGACAGCCGCCGACGGCCCTGATCATCGACCGCCCCCATGAGTGCATTGGTATTGGCGAGCGAGCGCGCCAGGGTCAGGGCGTGCTCGAGCGGTGCCTCGATACGCTCGGCCTCGCGCCCGGCCACGGTCTTCAGGCGCTCGCGGATTCCTGTGGTCAGCAGCGCGTCGGTGCGCGCGTCCACCAGCGCCTGGGAGCGCGCGTTGGCATAGACGGTGTAAGCCACCATGGCTGCGACCACGAAGACGATGCACGCCCCCACCAGTAGCGTGACCAGCGTACGTATGGACTTGAAATGCATGAGGGGTTCCCCGGCAGCGAGAGGCGCCGCTCGACGAGCGGCAACGAATCGATTCAGGGGGGATATCGCCCGGGTCAGAGGCAACTTTAGGCAGGGGTACAGCGACGTCGCCGCCGGATCACCCGGCGTCGCAGGCTACTTATCGTCTCAGACCACGCATCGTTTCAGGCCAAATATCGTCGCAGGCCACACATCGAGGGGGCGGCAACGGCAACGGCGGCGGCGTGGCCGCCGACGTTGCACGCTGGCTCAGCCCGCCAGCACGGCGTCGACCAGCGCCTTGGCCTCTTGCTGGATACGCGCAAGATGCGCCTCGCCTTCGAAGCTTTCGGCGTAGATCTTGTAGACGTCCTCGGTACCCGAGGGGCGCGCGGCGAACCAGCCCGCCTCGGTGACCACCTTGAGTCCGCCGATGGCAGCACCGTTGCCCGGCGCTTCGGTCAGCTTGCGCATGATCGGGTGGCCAGCCAGCGTCTCGGCGGTGACCTGCTCCGGCGACAGCTTGCCCAGCCGGGCCTTCTGTTCACGCGTGGCCGGGGCATCGACACGCTGGTAGACCGGCGCGCCGTAGCGTTCGGTCAGCGCCCGGTAGCGCTCGCCCGGGTCCTGCCCGGTGACCGCGGTGATCTCGGCGGCGAGCAGGCCGAGGATGATGCCATCCTTGTCGGTCGACCAGGGCTGGCCCTCCAGGGTCAGGAAGGAGGCCCCTGCGGACTCCTCGCCACCGAAGCCGAGACTGCCCTCGATCAGGCCATCGACGAACCACTTGAAGCCCACCGGCACTTCGTTGACCTCGCGCCCCAGGCCCTCGGCGACGCGATCGATCATCGACGACGACACCAGGGTCTTGCCGATGGCTGCCTTGTCACCCCAGTGCGGACGGTGGGTGAACAGGTATTCGATGGCCACGGCGAGATAGTGGTTGGGATTCAAAAGCCCGGTGGAGCGGGCGACGATACCGTGGCGATCATGGTCGGTATCGCAGGCGAAGGAGACGTCGAAGCGGTCCTTGTTCTCGATCAGCCCGGCCATGGCGTGGGGCGAGGAGCAGTCCATGCGGATCTTGCCGTCCCAGTCCACGCGCATGAAGCGGAAAGTGGGATCGACCGTGGTCGACATCACCTCCAGCGGCAGGTCGTACTTCTCGGCGATACGCGGCCAGTAGTGCACCCCGGCACCGCCCAGCGGATCGACCCCGAAGGTGAGCCCGGAATCGCGGATCGCGGCCATGTCGATGACCTTGTCGAGGCCGCCGACATAGCTCTCGATATAGTCGAAACGCTGGGTGGTCGGTGCCGCCAGCGCCTCGGCGTAGCTCACCCGCTGGACCTGGCGCAGGCCCTCGGCGAGATGCTCGTTGGCACGCTCCTGGATCCACTTAGTGACCCCGGTATCGGCCGGACCGCCGTTGGTGGGGTTGTACTTGAAACCGCCATCCACCGGCGGGTTGTGCGACGGGGTGATGACGATGCCGTCGGCCAGGCCGTGGTGGCGGCCCTGGTTATAGAAGAGGATGGCGTTGGAGATCGCCGGGGTCGGGGTGTAGCCGGGCTCGAAGCCGGTCGCCTCGCAGCCGGCGTCGATCCGCACCGCCACGCGATTGGCGGCGAGCACCTCGAGCGCGGAGACGAACGCCGGCTCGGAGAGCGCGTGGGTATCCATGCCGATGAACAGCGGCCCATCGATACCCTGGGCCTCGCGGTATTCGCAGATCGCCTGGGTGGTGGCCAGGATGTGCCACTCGTTGAAGCTCAGCTTGAGCGACGAGCCGCGGTGCCCGGAGGTACCGAAGGCGACCTGCTGGGCCGGGTCGTGGGCGTCGGGGCGCTCGCTATAGTAGCGCGAGACCAGCCGCGGCAGGTTGGCGAGGCTGTGCGGGTCCGGCAAGCGTCCTGCGTGGGGGTCGATACTCATCGTCGGTTCCTTTCGATGGCCTGGGATAGGGTCTGACACGCACGTGCCGGCCAGATTCCCTATAGCAGACCACTGTCGCCAGCCGACAAGCAAGACTCCCCGCGGCCCCGGCAACTCCTCTACACTGCCTACCTACCCCGACGAGGGGAAATTGTGCTTCCGTTCGGCTCGCGCGCATCGCAGGTGAGTCGTCCCCGGGAACCGGATGTCACGTCGCGGGCGGGCCCGGTGCCATTCGGGCCATGGGCATGCCAGATTTTGCGAGGGGCTGCATGGTTTATGCCGATTTGCTGCTGGACGCGATCTGCGTCGTCAGCGCGGAGGGGCGCTTCGTGTCGGTGAGCGCAGCATGTGAGCGGATCTTTGGCTACGCGCCGGAGGAGATGGTCGGCATGCGCATGCTCGATCTGGTCCACGAGGAGGATCGCGAGCGGACTCGCGCCGCCGCCGAGCGGGTGATGCGCGGCGGCATCGAAACCCATTTCGAGAACCGCTACCGCCGCAAGGATGGCGGGATCGCGCATATCATGTGGACGGCACGCTGGTCACAAGCCGACGGAGTACGCATCGGCGTGGCCCGCGACGTGACCGCGCTCAAGCAGGCCCAGCAGCGCCAGGCGGCAGTCTATGCGATCTCGGAAGCGGCGCATCTCTCGGCCGACCTGACGGACCTGGCGGCGCGTATCCACACCATCATCAGCACGCTCATGCCGGCGGAGAATTTCGCGGTCGCGCTGCATGACGTCGACCGCGACGAGCTGAGCTATCTCTACCATGTCGATGAGCGCGATGTCGATGAGCGCGCCGCCCCGGGGACGCCGCCGCCCATGAGCGCCGATACCCTGTGTGGCCAGGTCATCCGCCACGGCCGTGAGCTGTTGCTGCCGGCCCGCAACGAGTCGCCGGCGCCCGGCACAGCGAGTGAAGCGCCGGACGGGAATGGCGCGCACTCCTGGCTGGGCGTGCCGCTCAAGAGCGCCGACCGCACCATCGGCGCGCTGGTGGTGAAAAGCTACGACGACAGCCAGTCCTACGACGAAGAGGATCGCGACCTGCTGCAGTTCGTCTCGATCCAGGTGGCGCAGGCGATCGTGCGCAAGCGCCTGTTCCAGCGTCTGGAGTACATGGCGCGCTACGACGGGCTCACTGGCCTGGCCAACCGTGAAGCCTTCCACGAACGGCTGCGTGCAGCGCTGGCGCCCCCCGGCACGCCGCCGAAGCGGCTGGCGGTGCTCTATCTCGACCTGGATGGCTTCAAGCACATCAACGACACCTACGGCCACGCGCTGGGCGATACCTTGCTCGAGCTCGCCGGTCGGCGCCTGCGCCACGGCGTGCGCGACGCCAGCCTGGTGGCGCGTCTGGGAGGGGACGAGTTCGCCGTGCTGCTCGAGAACCTACGCGCGCCGGCCGAGGCCGAGCGCGTGGCGGCAGCACTGCGCCACGCGCTGCGTCAGCCGTTCGACGTGTCGGGCCAGCGTCTGCAGGTGGGCGTGAGCATCGGTGTCGCGATCTCGCGGCAAGACGGCAACAGCGCCGAGGACTTGCTGCGCCGGGCCGATCAAGCCATGTATGCCGAAAAGCGAGCGCCGCGCACGGCGCCGGACACCGACGCCGACTGACGGGCCCGCGCAGACCCAGCGACCGCCCGTCTTGCGCGCCGCGCTCAGCCGCAGGCCGAGCCCTGCGCGCTGCAGGTCGCGGCGGTGGCCACCGGCCGCGTCTTCACCCCCGCCAGCACCAGCGCCGCGCCGGCCAGCAGTAGCGTGCCGGCGGTGGCGCATACGCCAAGCACGCCGCTGAGGTCGAACATCACCCCACCGACGGCCGCCCCCAGGGCGATCGCCAGCTGGATCGAGGCCACGATCAGGCCGCCGCCACTCTCGGCTTCGTCCGGCACCACCCGCGTGATCCAGGTCGACCAGGCCACCGGCACCGCGCCGAAGGCGAAGCCCCACAGCGCCACCATGAGCGCGTCCACGCCCATGATCAGACCGCCCAGCGAGGCCAACAGCCAGCCCATCACGCCCATCGCCAGCGGCATCAGCACCAGCGTCAGGCGCAGGCTGCGCTGGAGCAGCCAGCCGGCGCACAGGGTGCCGACGAAGTTGGCCACTCCGAACGCCATCAGCGTCGAGGAGAGCGCATTGATGCCCATGCCAGCGACCGTTTCGAGAAACGGGCGCACATAGGTGAAGAACGCGAAGTGGCCGCAGAACACCAGCACCACGGCGACGATGCCCAGCGCCATGCCGGGACGCTTGAGCACGCTGACCAGCGTACCCAGCGGAGTCGGCCGCTGTGGCGCCATGCTCGGCAGGGTGAGCGCCTGCACGCCCAGCGTGGCCACCGACAGCGCCGTCGCCAGTAGAAACACCGCCCGCCAGCCGAACAGATCGCCGAGATAGCTGCCCAGCGCGGCCGCGGCGATGGTGGCGATCGGCACGCCGGTGAAGAGAATCGAGAGCGCCCGCGGCACGTCCGCCTCGGCGACCAGCCGCATCACGGTGGCGGTGGAGAGCGCCCAGAATCCGCCCAGGGCGATGCCCAGCAGCACCCGCCCGAGCAGCAGCCAGGCAAGGCTGGGGGCAAAGGCCACGATCAGGTTGGCGGCGATCATTAGCAGCGAGAACGCCAGCAGCACGTGGCGACGATCGAGACGCTGGGTCACCGCGGTCACCAGCAGACCCGAGAGCAGCGCCACCACGGCCGTAGCGGTGACGGCCTGGCCGGCCTGGCCTTCGCTGATCGCCAGCGAGCCGGCCATCGGGGTGAGCAGGCTAGCGGGCAGAAACTCGGCCATCACCAGGCTGAACACGCCCAGGGTCAGGGCGAGTACCGCGAACCAGCGCGAGGATGGCGCCGGCTGGGCGGAGGGCAAGGGAGTCGACATGACGGCATCCTTCGAAAAGGGGACTGAAGAGCGTGGCGAGAAGCGCGCCAGCGCCCGAGCATGCCGGCAAGACTAAAGTATTAGGCGAGCCCCCACTATCGACGAAAATCCACGATGCTTGATCAAAACTCCGAGAATCGATCCACGGCGCTCAGTCGCCTCGCCCACTTTCGGCTCGTTTCTGCTTCTCCCCTGCTTTCACCCCCTGCTTTTCACCACCCGCTCGTCAACCCCCTTGCTCTTTAATCCCCCTGATCTTCGAAAGAATAGTCACGCTCGACCCGGGCGATACGCGTGCGATAGGCCGCGTACCAGCGCTCCCGCCCCAGGCGCTGGGCCTCGCGGTGGTCGATGTCACGCTTCCAGGCACGGATCGCGTCGAGATCGGACCAGTAGGAGACGGTGATGCCGATGCCCTCCCGCGCCGATTCGACGCCCAGAAAGCCGGGCTGGGCACGGGCCAGCGTCAGCATCCGATCCGCCATGGCGGCGTAACCTGAGCTGTCGTCGCCCATCAGCGAGGTGAAGATGACCGCGTAGTACGGCGGTTCGGGGGTATCAGCGAGCATCGAGGGCTCCTCTAGCGGGGTGGGCGATAAAGGCACAGCGACGCGTCCGCGCCGGTCACCAGGTCGTCGGCGCCCGAATGGCGGACATTTTCGGACTTCTCTGCCGCTAGCGCTACGGGGACCGACACGCGCCGCCAGATCAGCGCCGGCGATATGCGAGTTGTGCCCTGCCCGCCCGGCTTCTACGTTGTGAAGCGTGGGCGGCGTCGCGACGCCGCTAGACACGACGGCACAAGCCACACACGGAAGTCAGGCCTCAGCAAAGGGAGAGAGCGCCATGGAGATCACACTGCACAACGATGGTATGGATCGCGACGAATTCCATCAGCTCGCCGCCGGCGAAACCGGCGAGACGCTGCGCCACGCCGCCAAGAACCAGCTGGGTAGCGACAACCTCTCGGAGAATCAGGTCAAGGCGATCAAGGACGAAGGCGGTGAAGCCTACGAGCAACTGATCCGGCGCATGACCGAGCACGCCCTGGCGGTGGTCAAGCTGCCGCTGGATACCCCGATCCGGCTGTCGCTGGACTTCGCCGGCGGCGTCAAGGGTTGAGGCAGCGCCCGCCAGCGCGGGGCTAGGCGCGGGCGGGGGCGCCTGGCTAGAATCACAGCCCCGGTCTCCGAGGGCGTTTACAAATTCGGCGAGCGCAGACATTTTGTAGACACCCTCTCAGCGTCCGCGACGAGGAAACCAGCCATGCCCCGCCTGCCCCGCTTCAGCCGTACGCCGCCGGCAGCCGCACCCGCCACGCCGGAGCCCCACGACACGCCAACGCCCGTGACTGACCCAGAGGCGGTGGTCATCGAGCATGCCGAGGTCTACAGCGATGCGCGCTTCTGGCGCAAGCTGGCACGCTTCGGCAGCCGCGCGGGGCGCGGCGTGGCACTCAAGTCGCTGCAGCTCTACTTCGTGCTCAAGCGCCCCGACGTGCCGATCTGGGCCAAGTCGACCATCATCGGCGCGCTGGGCTACTTCATCTCGCCGCTGGACGCGATCCCCGATGTCATCGCCGGCGTCGGCTTCACCGACGACGCCAGCGTGCTGGCGGCGGCGCTGGTCGCGGTCTCGATCTATATCGACGAAGAGGTCGAGCGCCAGGCGGCAGCGGTGCTGGCGCGCTGGTGGCCGGCGTCGTCCGAGTCACCGCCAGGCTGAGGGCCGGCTACCGGGCAATACCCGGCCTTCTCTCGTCCCGCTACTCGTCTCCCCGAACGACTCGATCCTCTCCGCGTCGTCTGCCGGCGTGAGTCGCCTCGACCGTGCGATTCGCCGTAACGGCCATCGATCAGCGCCGAGATGGCCGGATTGTCAGCGCAAAAGCCCAAATCGAGAGCCTAAGAGCTAACTTCCAAACCCTCTGATAGTGGGCGCCGGGGGCAGAGCCAAGCGAGGGTCCTTTGCCATGGATGGCAAAGGTAGCGCCCAGGGAGGGGTTCACAGCGCCCTCGCGACGCCCTGCCGCCGGAGAAGCCCACGTCGCCTAGCGGCTGTGAAAGGCGCTCTAAATCGAAAGTCTACATCGACCGGCAAAACCGCTAGATTGGAGCCGGGCATCGCGATCGCGCGCTGCCGCCCCCATCAGGTCAGCACCAACAACAATGCCGTCGGAGACAACGATGCCCCAGGACAGCGCCGCCCCCGCGCCCAGCTCCCCCAACGCCACCCATCCGCAGACACGCGGCGCCGAGCGCCTGCGCGATGTCGACTACCTGCCACCGCTGCGCAAGGCGATCCCGCTGGGTATCCAGCACGTGCTCGCCATGTTCGTCGCCAACGCCACCGTGCCGCTGGTGATCGCGGGCGCCGCCGGCCTCTCGGGGGCGGACACGGTGTTCCTGGTGCAGATGGCGATGTTCGTCGCCGGGGTCGCCACCCTGGTGCAGACGCTGGGGCTGGGGCCGGTGGGCGCGCGCCTGCCGATCGTCATGGGCACCAGCTTCGGCTTCGTGCCGGTGATGATCCCCATCGCCACCACCCAGGGGCTGCCCGCGGTGTTCGGCGGCGCGCTGGTGGGCGGGCTGGCGATGGCCTCGGTGGGGCTGTTCTATCGCCGCTTGAGCGTGTTCTTTCCACCGGTGGTGTCCGGCACCTTCGTGCTGCTGATCGGCCTGCTGCTGCTGCCGGTGGGCTTCTCCTACGTCGGCGGTGGCTTCGGTGCGGCGGACTTCGGCGCACCCCACCATCTGCTGCTGGCAGCGCTGGTGTTCGTGGTCACCGTCGCTTTCCATCAGTTCGGGCGCGGTTTTCTGTCCGAGGCGGCGGTGCTGATCGGCATCCTGGTCGGCTGCGTGGCGGCGGCGCCGCTTGGCCTGCTCGACTTTTCGGGGGTAGGCGAGGCGGCCTGGTTCCAGCTACCGATCCCGCTGCAGATGGGGATCACCTTCGACCCTACGGCGATGCTGGCGATCGCGCTGATGGCGGTGGTGACCTGCGCCGAGTCGATCGGCGACATCTCGGGGACAGCGATCGGCGGCGCCGAGCGCGAGGCCACCCCGCGTGAACTCTCCGGTGGGGTGATGGCAGACGGCCTGGCCAGCACCTTCGCCTCGCTGTTCGGTGGCTTCCCGCAGATCAGCTTCAGCCAGAACGTGGGGCTGGTCGCTTTCACCGGCGTCGCCAGCCGTTTCGTGGTGGCGATCGGCGGCGCCTTTCTGATCGTCGCCGGGCTGGTCCCCAAGCTCGGCGCGACGGTCTCGGCGATCCCCGCCGCGGTGCTGGGTGGCGCGGTGGTGATCATGTTCGGCATGATCGCCAGCGCCGGGGTCAAGATGCTCTCCCACGCCACCTTCGACAAGCGCAACATGCTGATCGTCGGGGTCTCGCTGGCGGTGGCGATCGGGCTGCCGGCACAGAAAGGGCTGTATGCCGCGGCGCCGGAGCAGATCGGCGTGCTGATCGATTCCGGCCTGATCCCCGGGGCAATCGTCTCGATCGTGCTCAACCTGGTGCTGCCGGGCCGATCATCGTCCTGAGGCAGCCTGTCAGGCGCAGGCTCACCAGCGCTGACTCTCAGGAGAGCGCCGCCACGCTGGCCCGATGACGCCGCACCGCCATCGCCACCAGCGCGCCCCAGCCCAGTACCAGCAGGGCCAGCGTCAGGGTGGCGGGTTCGCCGTGTACGCCCAGCGCGCCGAGCAGCGTGCGTGCGTTGACCACCACGATGGCGCCGCCGACGATCACCGCCAGCAGCCGCGCCGGCAGCAGGCGCACGATCCACGCTGCCAGCGGCGCCGCAGCGAGACCGCTCAGCGCGAACACCGCCACCCACTGCCAGTTGATGTCGTCGAGCCCCAGCGCCAGCACGAAGCCGAGCGTGCCGGCCACGGTGACGAAGAACTCACTGGTATCCACCGAGCCCACCACCTTGCGCGCCTCGATGCCGCGGTGGGCCAGCAGCACCGGGGTGGAGATCGGCCCCCAGCCGCCGCCACCGACGCTGTCGAAGAAGCCGGCGACCAGCGACAGCGGGATCAGCTTGGCGCGGGAGACGTCACGACTCGGCTGCCGCGACGCCAGATCGAACAGATAGCGGGCGATGATATAGAGCCCCAGCAGCAGCAGCCCGAGCGAGATCACCGGCTTGATCGCATCGCCGGGCACGTTGCTGAGAAAGCAGGCGCCGACGAAGGCACCGACACCGCCCGGCAGCATCATGGTCTTGACCAGACGGCGGTCGACGTTGCCGAAGCGCCAGTGGGCGGTCCCCGATGCTGCCGTGGTCGCCACCTCGGCCATGTGGATCGAGGCCGAGGCGATCGCCGGGGTGACCCCGAGCGCCAGCAGCATCGATGAAGAAGTCAGCCCGTACCCCATGCCGATCGCCCCATCCACCAGTTGGGCGATAAAACCGGCGATACCGAAGATGATCAGACGCTGCATGCCGCTCTCCCGGAAAGTCGCTGCGTGCAAGCCGTGGCGGAGCCGCTCCGGCCACACGCTTATACTTGAAATGGTATAAGAAACGCGATCAATATAACGGAGGTCTCGTGCAGCGCGACAATCTCGATTTTCGATATGTATATCGAGGCTGCCGCTATGACGGCGATGCCCCTGGCTATGACGGCGAGACCACTTCCCATTCACCCAACGAGACGGCGCCATGTCCTTCGATACTACCGCGCACAACCGCCAGATGACCCACTTCGACGGCCACGACTCGGTTTGGCTGTTTGGCTATGGCTCGCTGATCTGGAAGGCAGACTTCGACTATCTGGAACGCCGCCCGGCCGCGATCCGCGGCTGGACCCGGCGCTTCTGGCAGGGTTCCCACGACCACCGCGGGACACCCGAGGCCCCCGGGCGCGTATTGACCCTGACCGAGCAGCCGGACGCGGTCTGCCACGGCATGGCCTACCGCATCGCCCCGCGGGTCTTCGAGCCGCTGGATATCCGCGAGAAGAACGGCTATCTGCGCGTGGTCACGCGCATGGACTTCATGGACAGCGCCACGCCGGCCACGGCGGAGGGGGTGGTCTATCTCGCCGGGGCCGACAATGCCGCCTATCTGGGCCCGGCCTCGGAGGCCGAGATCGCGCGTCAGATCGCTGCCTCACACGGCCCCAGCGGGCCCAACCGCGACTATCTGCTCAATCTCGCCCAGGCCCTGCGCGAGCTGGGCTGGGACGACGCCCACGTGTTTGCCCTGGAGCGCGAGCTGAATGCCTTGGAAATGGCTCACGCAAGCGACTGAGCGCGCGGGACGGGACGAAAGATGGATGAGCATCTTATCTGCTGCAAGCCAAAACAGCAGACAGCACCTACGCCGCACCCCAGGGGCGACAACGGGGCAAGCACGGTGACGGTCCGCCGGGGTAGTCAGATATCCGCGAGCTGCGCCAACGCTTCCTGCAGCCTCTCGGCAGAGGCCGGCCGCACCCGCCGCGCGATCTCTTTACCGTCGTAAAGAAAGATCAGGGTGGGCCACAGCTTGACCCTGAAGGCGCGCCCCAGCGGGCGGCCCTTGCCATCCTCGAGCTTGAAATAGGGCGCCTCGAAGCCGGCGAAGGCTTCGGCGATCAGTGGCTGCGCCGCCTGGCACCAAGGGCACCAGGAGACGCCGAACTCGATCACCGCCGGGCCGCGCATCTCGCGCAGCGCGTCGAGTTCGGGGGCCTGGGGCGCGTAATCGATGGGCAGCATGGCCTCACTCCTCGTCGAGAAGCTGGAGGTCGTCGGCGAACGCCTGCCAGCGCTTGACGTAGTGCTCGGCGGACGCTTCCAGCGCAGCGCGGGCCTCGGCGTCCAGGGTACGTATGGCCTTGGCCGGCGAGCCGACGATCAGCGAGCCATCGGGGAACTCCTTGCCCTCGGTGACCAGGGCCCCCGCACCGACCAGGCAGTGCTTGCCGATCCTGGCGCCGTTGAGCACCGTGGCGCCCATGCCGATCAGGGTATGGTCGCCCAGCTCGCAGCCGTGGAGGATGGCGTGGTGACCCACCGTGCAGCCGGCGCCGACGCGCAGCACGAACCCCGGATCGGTGTGCAGCATGCAGCCCTCCTGGATATTGCTGCCGGCCCCGACGACGATGCGCTCGTTGTCACCGCGGAGCACCGCGTTGAACCAGATGCCCACATCGTCACCCAGCTCGACGCGTCCGATCACATGCGCCCCGGGAGCGATCCAGTAGCGCCCGCTGGCGGGGAGCTGGGGGCGGTGTTCGCAATAGGCGTATAGCGGCATGGCGGACTCCAGAGACGACGCGAAAACGCTGATGGTCTCTCGTCACTACTGCCTGCGCCAGGCGACTTTAGCCGCCTAGGTCACTAGCCGCCCAGGTCGCTCATTCCAGCGCCGGGGCGGGCGCGCCGCGCGAGCTCAGGCGAGGTCGTCCTGCCCCCGGTCATCGCTCACCGAGGCGCTCACGTTACTGGCGCCATAAAGATTGTGCTGCGGGCTGGTCTCGCTCTCGGCACTCATCGAGAACGGCAGCAGCGCCGAGACGATGACGGCGGCCAGCATCGAAAAGAGACGATTGAATACGTTCATGACCACTCCTTGACGCTTGTCACTGGCGGTAAGACGGCTGCGGCGTTTCGCCGCAGCCTCTAGTTAGCATGCTAAACAATGCGTCAGCCGTCAAGTCCATTGCGGCCGGCCCCACCGGCTAATGCCGCGGATGGCGATGATTTCTCGCCTTTGTCGACATCTATCATGGCACTGAGGGGGCTAGCTCATTAAACTAGTGACGCATTCGCGTTCGCGCCTGTCCGTATCCATCAGACAGAGAACCTTCATGAAATTGCGTCACGGCATCACGCTCTGTTCCCTGCCGACCACCCAGGCAGGAGCGGCATCCGGCGATACCCCCAACGTCGACGTGGTTCTCATCGGGGGCGGCACCATGAGTGCTACCCTGGGAACCTTGCTGCAGTCGCTGCAACCCGACTGGTCGATCCAGCTGTTCGAGCGGCTGGATCGCGCCGCCGAAGAGAGTTCCAACGTCTGGAACAACGCCGGTACCGGTCACTCGGCCTTCGCCGAGATGAACTACACCTCGCCCCAGCCCGACGGCAGTGTCGACATTCAGCGCGCCATCGGCATCACCGAGCAGTTCGAGGTCTCGCGTCAGTACTGGGCCAGCCAGGTGCGCGACGGCGTGCTCTCCGAGCCGCGCTCGTTCATCAATACCGTGCCGCACCTGAGCTTCGTGTGGGGCCAGGATCGCGTCTCCTTCCTGAATGCGCGCTTCGAGGCGATGCACCGCAACCCGCTCTACGCCGGCATGGAGTACGCCGAGGACCCGGCCAAGATCGCCGAGTGGATCCCGCTGGTGATGAGCGGGCGCGAAGGCGATGACCCGGTGGCGGCCACGCGCATGCCGATCGGCACCGAGGTCAACTATGGCGAGCTCACCCGCCAGATGATGGACTCGCTGGCCAAGCGCGACAATTTCGAGCTGTCGCTCAACACCCAGGTGCGCGATCTCAAGCGCAACGCCGACGGCAGTTGGAAGGTGACGGTCGCCAATACCAGCGACGGCGGCAACGAGCGCAGCGTCAACGCGCGCTTCGTGTTCATCGGCGCCGGCGGCGCGGCGCTGCCGCTGCTGCAGAAATCGGGTATCCCCGAGGCCAAGCAGTACGGCGGCTTCCCGGTGGGCGGGCAGTTCCTCTACACCACCAACCAGGAAGTGGTCGCCAAGCACGACGCCAAGGTCTACGGCCTGGCGCCGGCCGGCTCGCCGCCGATGTCGGTGCCGCACATCGACAAGCGTATTCTCGATGGCACCCCGGCGATCATGTTCGGCCCCTTCGCCACCTTCTCGAGCAAGTTCCTCAAGAACGGCTCGTGGACCGACCTGATGCGCTCGATCACCCCGAGCAACCTGTGGCCGATGACCAAGGTCGGGCTGGATAACCTGGATCTGGTGCGTTACCTGATCAGCCAGCTGCGCATGTCCGAAGAGGACCAGTTCGAAGAACTCAAAGGCTACTACCCCGAGGCCAAGCGCGCGGACTGGAAGCTGTGGACCGCCGGTCAACGGGTGCAGACGATCAAGGACGTCGAGGGCAAGGGCGGCACGCTGCAGTTCGGTACCGAGCTGGTGAGCGGCGCCGACGGCACCATCGCCGCCCTGCTGGGCGCCTCCCCGGGGGCGTCGACGGCGCCGTCGATCATGCTGCGCCTGATCGAGGAGGTGTTCCCCGAGCAGGTCAAGAGCGAGGCGTGGCAGGCCAGGCTGCGCGAGCTGGTGCCCTCCTACGGACAGGTGCTGGCGTCCAATCCGACGCTGCTGAGCGAGGTCCGTGCGATGTCGCGGGAGCTGCTCGAACTCGACGAGCCCGATCTGGGGCAGGCGGCCATCGACGCCCCCTCGCCGCGTCAGCACTAGACGTCAGCACTCAGCACCAGGACACACTTCTCGTCGCCATTGCCAAGCGCCCGCCGGAATCCGGCGGGCGCTTGGCGTTTCTGGCCGCCCACGACGCCTGTCATTCCCCTCAGGGGGTCGCGGCGTCCGGCTCGATCGCCCCCAGCCCCGAAAGAATGCGGTAGGCCGTCTCCACCCGCGCCGCATTGGGGTAGTTGCGATTGGCCAGCATCACCAGCCCCACCTGGCGGTCGGGCAACATTACCACGTAACCGCCGAAGCCGTTGGTCGAGCCGGTCTTGTTGATCCACACCTTGGCCGGCCGTGCGACGTCATCACCCGGCGGGGCGATCGGCTTGGCCGTCTGCGGCTCGAGAATCATGCCATAGCCATTACCCGCCACCAGGGTGTCGAGGCTGACCGGGCGGGGATACTGCTCCCAGATCAGATCCTGGGTCATGTCGCCGACCTGGTAGTAGGGCCGCTGGGTGGCATCGATCGCCTGCTGCAACTCATCGTCGAGCGTGAGTAGCCCCAGATTGGCCTGGACCAGCCGCGCCAGGTCGGTGGCGGTGGTCTTGATACCGTAGGCTTCGTCCTCGAGCACCCCGGGCGAGACCCGCGTGGGTTCGCCCGACTTGTTCTCGCCCATGGCATAGTGCCCCTGCTCGGTGGTGGGCACGTCGTACCAGGTGTGGTTTAGCCCCAGCGGTTCGAGCAGTTGCTCGCGCATCGCCGGCACGAAGTCGCTGCCGAGGCTGGCGGCAGCTTCCAGCCCCAGCAGGCCGATGCTCAGGTTGGAGTAGAGTCGGCTCTCACCCACCGGCGCGCTCGGCTGAAACTGGCGATACCAGGCCATCAGCGCATCCTGATCGTTGACCGTCTCGGGCACGAACAGCGGCAAGCCGCCGGCGGTGTGGGTACCCAGATTGATCGCATCGACGTCGTCGAAGACGCTGCCCTCGAGCACCGGCAGGTACTGGCTCACCGGCGCATCCAGATCGAGCTTGCCGCGCACCGCAGCGAGAGTAGCCAGCGTGGCGGTGAAGGGCTTGCTCAGCGAGCCGATCTCGAACAGGGTATCGGCATCCACCGGCTGGCGTTTTTCCCGGTCGGCGACGCCGTAGTCGAGCACCTGGACCCCGTCGCGGCGCACGATAGCGACCGCCATGCCGGCGATCCGCTCCTGCTGCATCAGCGTCTCGATCAGCGGGTCGACTACCCGGCGGGTCTCGGCCTCGCCCGTCTCCTGGGCCACGGCCGCCTGCGTACCCAGCACCAGCGCCACCCCCAACCACCATGCTTTCATCCTGCTCTCCTTGGCTCGTAGTCCCGCACCGGCGACGGGCAACCGCCCTGGCGCCAGCTGCCGCTATCATGCGCGCAAAGGCATGACGAGCAACACAGGCACCGCGTAACCGTTCGTCAAGCGCCTGGCCGACCTATGTTTGCCGCAGAGCCGGGCCGCGGTCGGCGCCCTCTGCCACATGATCCGACTGACGGAGTTCCGCGATCCCGCGAGATGCGGGCGAAGCTCGCGCATGACATCGAAGCAGCGCAGACACGCCTGCTCCGTGGTCACCGGTAATAGTCGGACGGTGGTCATCGGACATCCTCCTTGTGAAGAGGCGTCAGGTTAGAATCGGGCAGATCCGCTTGGCAGCGCCAAGACGTCTTCGATCTTCTGGGACATCGCCATGTCCAATACCCAACTTCGGCTCGACCGTACGCAGAGCGTGCCGATCTATCGGCAGCTCTATCAGCGCCTGCGCGAGGCGATGACAGACGGGCGCCTGCCCCCCGGCAAACGGGTGCCCTCGGTACGCAGCCTCGCCAGCGAGCTGAACCTGTCGCGCGGTACGGTAGAGCTGGCCTATCAGCTGCTCGTCAGCGAAGGGTATCTGTTGCCGCGAGGCCCGGCGGGCACGATCGTGTCACCCCACCTGCCCGACTCCATGGGGCCGACCCCGGCACCGGATACGATGGCCGATCAAGCGCCGGAGCCTGATCTAGAACCGCCGCTACCCTTCCAATTGGGGCTGCCGGCGCTGGACGCCTTCCCCCACAAGCTGTGGGCGCGTCTGACCCAGCGCCGACTCAGGGCCCAGTCCAGCGCCGAACTCAACTATCCGCCGCCGACGGGCCACCCGGCGCTGAAGCGCGCCCTGGTGAGCTACCTCGGGGTGTCGCGCGGTATCGCCTGCCAGCCCGAACAGATCTTCATCACCGACAGCTACCGGGACACGCTTGGGCTGATCTGCCGGGCCCTGCTGGCACCCGGCGACAGTGGCTGGTTCGAAGAGCCGGGCTATGTGATGGCGCGGGAACGACTGCTGGGCGCGGGGATGCTCTTGAACCCGGTGAGCGTCGACGCCGATGGGTTGAATGTCGAAGAGGGATGTTCACGCACCACCCAGGCCCGCTTCGCCGTCGTCACGCCCACGCATCAGAGCCCCACCGGGGTGACGATGCCGCTCGCCCGCCGGCGGGCATTGCTGGCATGGGCGAAGCGGGAGGAGGCCTGGATCATCGAGGATGACTACGATAGTGAGTACCGCTATCGCGGCCAGCCCGAACCGGCACTGAAGAGTCTCGATGGTGACGAGCGCGTGCTCTACACCGGCACCTTCAGCAAGGTCCTGTTTCCCGCCATCAAGCTGGCCTACCTGGTGGTTCCCCATGCTCAGGTCGCGACCTTCCAGCGCACGATGCAGGGGCTAGGGCATGGCGCCCCGACGTTGAGTCAGGCGGTGGCAACGGATTTCATCGAAGAAGGCCATTTCGCCCGCCATCTCAAGCGTATGCGGGCGCTCTATCAGGTGCGCCGTGAACATCTTAGTCAGGCGCTCGAGCATCATCTGGGCGACCGGGTTCAGCTCGATCTACAGGCCGGCGGGATGCACCTGCTGGCCCGTCTTCCCGACGACGCCGACGATGTGGCCCTCGCGAACCGGGCTGTCAGCGCCGGGCTGGGTGGACATGCACTGTCCTCTTGGTACCTGAGTTCGGCAAAAGAGTCCGGCCTGTTGCTGAGCTTCACCAACGTCACCGATGCCGCCCACGCCGACGAACTGGCCGCCCGGCTGGCCGCGCTCATGACATGACGCGGCCCGGCGCTTTTTGCCATGGCCTAGAAATCGTCGCAGATCTTGGCTCTGTGCGACCTCACGCCTGCCTCTCATCCTGTCCCGGTATCCGATTCACTCCTTCCCACAATCCACTCCCCAGACAGGTGAACGACATGAAAGCCCGCGTGAATTACTACCAGACCTCTCCCCAGGCCGCGCAGCAGTACCTCGATTTCAGCATGGCGCTGTCGCAAAACGACGTGATCAAGGAGATCAAGCATCTGGTGACACTGCGCGCTTCCCAGCTCAACGGCTGCGCCTTCTGCGTCGACATGCACGTCAAGGAGGCGAAGATCGACGGCGAGCGCGAATTGCGCCTGCACCACGTTGCGCTGTGGCGGGAATCGACGCTGTTCACCCCCCGCGAACGGGCTGCCCTGGCCTGGACGGAAACCTTGACCCGGCTGCCCGAGCATGGGGTCGATGACAATACCTATGATGACGTGCGCAGCCACTTTTCCGAAGCGGAGCTCTCGGACCTGACCTTCCTGATCGTGGCCATCAACGGCTGGAATCGTCTCAGCATTGCCTTCCAGGTCGTTCCTGGTTCCGCCGACAAGGCCTTCGGACTGGACAAGGCGGGACTGTGATCACGCGTTAGAGCGTGTGGCACCGAGTGCACAGCGGGGTCAATGCACCACGTTGCGAATGAAGCGCAGCGTGCCAGCTCCATCGTTGCGATAGCGATAGGGCTGGTCACTCGGATAGACATGGAAGTCGCCAGCGGCGATGACGATGTCACCCGTGGCAAGCGCCAGCGTCAGCGTCAGCGTGCCTTCGATCACCACCAGCATCTCGTGCCAGCCGTTGTCGTCGGCCGCCGATTCGTAGACCTCACCCGGGGCGAGCGACCAGGACCACAGCTCGACCTCCTGGCGGGCCGGCTTGCTCGCCAGCAGCCGTGCCCGGCTCTGCGGCGAGCGGCCGACCCAGGCGACCTCGTCGATGCGCGCGGAGTCTTCACTGTCCGGTGGCTGAACCAGCGCGTAGAACAGCACTCCCAGCGCTTCGGCCAGGCGGTCCAGCGTGTTCAGGCTGACGTTGACATCGCCCTTCTCGATATTGACCAGCATGCGCCGGCTGAGCCCGGCGCGTTCGGCCAGCGCCTGCTGGCTCAGAGAGGCCGCCTGGCGCAGGCGCCGGACATTGGCGGCCACGTGCACCAGGACGTCGGGGCGCTCGTTAGTGTTGTGCAATATATTGCCCATCCGTACAATCGCGACTCTCGTCCCCGCCGCCCACCGCCGAGGCGCTGCGCGGTCAGGTTTGGCGAGCCATCATGCCCGAGCCCTCTGGAGGTGTCATGTCCGTCGCCAACCATCCCCTCGTCCAGCGCACCTGGCCGGTCGCCATGCTGGTGGTGGCGATGTGTTCGATCCAGAGCGGTGCAGCGGTGGCCAAGACGCTGTTTCCCCAGATCGGCGCCACCGGCACCACCTCGATTCGCCTGATCCTGGCCGCCGGCCTGCTACTGCTGGTGATGCGCCCCTGGCGGCGACGCATCAGCCGCCGGGCGTGGAAGTCGACGCTGATCTACGGCGTTTCGCTGGGCATCATGAACCTGATGTTCTATCAGGCGCTGGCGCGCATTCCGCTGGGGATCGCGGTGGCGCTGGAGTTCACCGGCCCGCTGGCGGTGGCGATGCTCTCCTCGCGCCGCTGGCTGGACCTGGTGTGGGTGGCGTTCGCGGTCAGCGGCCTGATCCTGCTGCTGCTGCTGGGTGACGACCACAGCGGCCCGGTCGATCCGGTCGGCGCGGCCTTCGCCCTGGGTGCCGGGGTGTGCTGGGCGCTGTATATCCTGTTCGGGCAGAAGGCCGGGGCGATCAACGGCGCCCAGAGTGCCACCCTTGGCATCACCATCGCCGCGGTGGTGATCGCCCCGATCGGGCTGATCGAGGTCGGCCCGGCGATCTTCGCCCCCGAGATCCTGCCGTTCGCGCTGGCGGTGGCGGTGCTCTCCACCGCGCTCCCCTACACCCTGGAGATGATCGCGCTGCCGCGCCTGCCGACCCAGACCTTCGGTACCCTGATGAGCCTGGAGCCGGCGGTGGGCGCGCTCTCCGGCCTGCTGTTCCTGAGCCAGCAGTTGAGCGTGCTGCAGTGGCTGGCGATCGCGCTGGTGATCGTCGCCTCGATCGGCACCACGCTCACCGCCCGCGCCCAGGAGCCGTTCGAGGCGCCGCTACCCGACTGAGCGCGGTACCGCCCGGGGCGCGCTGCCGGCGTGCACGAATCTTCCAGACGCGCCACGCTGGGCATGGCAGACTGAAGCGGCTTCCACGCAGCCCAGGAGGAGAGCATGTCGTCGACCGGGTGGATCGATCTGCAGCGCCACGGCAGCGGTATCGAGACCCTGCGCGCCCACTTCGAGGGCCACGCCTACGACCCGCACTGGCACGACAGCTATCTGGTCGGCTTCACCGAGCAGGGTGTGCAGCAGTTCCACTGCCGGCGTCAGCGTCACGACAGCACCCCGGGCCGGCTGTTCTTCGTCGAGCCCGGGGAGCTCCATGATGGCCGCGCGCCCACCGCGGGCGGGTTCACCTATGCCATGCTCTACCTCGATCCGGCCTGGCTGCAGCGTGAACTGCGCCAGTTCGGCGCAGCGCCGGTCACCAGCGGCGAACCCGGCTTCCGGCGCACGCTGGCCGACGACCCCGAGCTGGCGCGCCAGGTGGCCGCGGCCTTCACTGCACTGCGCACGCCCGGGTGGCGGCTGGCCCGGGAGACACATCTCGACGCCGTGCTGCGCGGCATGCTGCCCCACCTGGGCTGGCAGGAGCGCGCTCTGGGCGACCCGCGGCTGCCGCGCACCGCGCGTCTGGCCCGCGACTATCTGCACGCCCACTGCGAGCAGGATATCGGCCTGGAGACCCTCGCCGCCCACTGCGGCGTCGACCGCTTCCGTCTCAGCCGCGCCTTCAAGGCCGCCTTCGGCCTGGCGCCGCACGCCTATCTGGTCCAGCTGCGGCTCGCCCGTGCACGCCGCTGTCTGGCCGTGGGCGATGCCCCGGCCGAGGTCGCGGCGCGTTTCGGCTTCGCCGACCAGAGCCATCTGGGGCGCTGGTTCCGACGCGCCTATGGCCTCACGCCCGCGGACTACCGCCGCCGCGGCTGAGCTACCTTGCCTCGATCCATCTCTGTAGCCCCTTGCCGACCTGATCCCTTCGCCTTCCCCTTTCGCGCCGAGGCCATCGGTCAGCTCTCGGTGGCCTATCCCTCCTGCTCAGATCTTCCAGACGCGTCAGCCGCGCCAGGCGATAGTCGGGGCTCATGTTGTCCGATGGAGCCACCCCATGCCGAGCTGGATACCTTTCGCGCTGTTCGCCATCGTCGCCTCGATCACGCCGGGGCCGACCAATCTGCTGATTCTGCATCAGGGGCTACATCACGGCTTCCGGCGTACCCTGCCGGCGGTGATCGGTGCCAGCCTGGCCGCTGCCGCGCTCGTGCTGCTGGTGGGGCTGGGCCTGGGCCAGCTGCTGACCAGCCGGCCCTACGCGAGTCTGGCGCTGAGCTGGCTGGGTGTGGTCTGGCTGAGCTGGCTGGCGTGGCGGCTCTATCACGCACCGGCGCCATCCACTGAGCGCACCGAGGGCACGCTAGCGCCGAACTTCGGTGCGCGGCAGGCAGCAATCCTGCAACTGATCAATCCCAAGACCTGGCTGATGGCCCTGGCGGTGGTGGGCGTGTTCGCCCCGCAGCACGCCACCCCGGTCGCGATCGGCGGGCTGGCGGCGATCTTCGCCACCCTGGCGATGCCCTGCCTGGCCGCCTGGGGGGCGATGGGAGACGGCGCCGCGCGCCTGCTGCGCTCTCCAGCGCAGTGGCGGCTATTCAACCGCGCGCTGGCGCTGGTGCTGCTGCTGGTGGCGTGGTGGAGCGTGCTGATGCCAGGCTGAGAGAGTAGCTGGCGGGAAAATAAGGAGAGGACGAGCAGCGTGAGGGATGACAGGAAAGCGCCATGGCGAAACGGCCGGCTTCAGGCCGCTTGGCGATGGCGCCCCCCATGGGCACCACGGCCCTTGCGTGAATAGCTGCCCTTGCCCTTCTTGGGCGTCTGCTGCTGCTGACGAAACTGCGGTGTGCGCAACGCGGCCTTGAGCGCGTTGTCGCGGATCGGCTGACGTGCCATGGAAGCTCCTTGACGTTCAGAATGGTGGATCAGGATGAGTGGCCAAGATGGAGGATGAAACGTGACGCTTCAAGCCTGCATGAACCCGACCTCCTGGGAAGCGCGCCAGCGGCAGGCGCCAACTGCAAACGGCCACCGGGGGGTGGCCGTTGGCGTCTGTCTTGCCGTTCCCGCTATCGCTCAGGCAGCGGCGAGGTGCTCGTAGAGCACCATGCAGCCGATCACGATCAGCACCAGGCCACCGCCGATCTCGGCGCGCTTGCCGATCAGCGAACCGATGGCGCGGCCGAGCATGATGCCGATGGTGACCATCAGCGTGGTGGCCAGGCCGATCGCCGCCGCCGCGACCAGGATATTGACGTTGGCAAAGGCCAGGGTGACGCCGACCGCCATGGCATCGATGCTGGTCGCCAGAGCGGTGGCCGCCACCAGCCAGAACGAGCGTCGCGCCGGGGCTTGTGCCTCGCCCGCATCGCGCGGGCCATCCGGCTTGAGACCGGCCCAGATCATGTGCGACCCGAGCCCGGCGAGCAGTACGAAGGCGATCCAATGATCCCACTCGGACACGAAATGCGTTGCCGCCAGGCCGATGGCCCAGCCGATCACCGGCGTGATCGCCTCGATGGTGCCGAAGATCATGCCGATGCGCAGCGCCTCGGGAAACCGCGTGCGCTTGAGGGCGGCGCCCTTGCCGATCGACGCGGCAAAGGCATCGGTCGACATGGCGAAGGCAAGCAAGAATAGAGATGCGGGATTCATGGCGTCGTCCAGCCGGTGGTTGCACCACGACACCCGCCAGGCCCGACTCTGCGTCGCGGGTGTCAATGGTCTCGCCAACCGACATCGGTGTGCGTGCCACGGCCAGGGCCGAGTGTGTTGACACGCACGCCGCTGGGCGACAACAGACACACCAGCGACCGGCTACTCCCCAAAGAGATTCAGACTATAGTCGCCGCGCCCCAGACTTTCAATAAATGATTGAATTCAAAGGAAAAAATACACCCCGGTTAATTCATGTCGTCAGCGTTAATCAAGTTCACCGGGGTTGAACTTCGATCCCGGGGTTGGCGGGTGCGCTGCGTGGCAAGCCGTCAGTGCCGTGGTGATCCAGCCGCGCAGGCGGTCCGGAGAAATCTCGCCACGCGCATACAGCAGGTGGTAGGTCAGCGGCGCGATGAGCGTATCCATCAGCACCGCGACCGAAGGTGCTACTTCTCCGCGCGCCAGGGCACGCTCGCGCAGGGTCTGCATGATCGCCTCGCTGCACTCCCGACAGCGCTGCCGACGCTCATCGTCGGCGCTGGCCATGATGTCGTCGAGCCCACGTCGGCCGGGCACCGAGGTCATCTCCTCGAGATACTGCTCGCACCACGCCTGCAGATCGCCGGCCAGGCTGCCGGTATCCGCCGGCGCGGTATCGAGATGCAGACGCTCGAGCGAGACATCGGCCAACAGCTCGGCGAGGTTGCCCCAGCGCCGGTAGATCGTCGACGG
The DNA here is from genome assembly GCF_017306975.2 of Salinicola sp. DM10. Lineage (NCBI taxonomy): Bacteria > Pseudomonadati > Pseudomonadota > Gammaproteobacteria > Oceanospirillales > Halomonadaceae > Salinicola > Salinicola sp. DM10. The sequence goes on along the minus strand of NZ_JAFLEN020000006.1, from coordinate 92,216 downwards.
GGTGACGCCCGCCAGCTCGGCAATCTGCGGCACGCTCAGCGCATCGCGCCGGCCCTCCTGCTGTAGCGTTCTGACCGCTTCATGTACCGCCTGCTGAACCCGGGCGCTGCGCCCGCCCGGCCGCGCGGCTTCCTTGTTCGTCGTACTCGCCATGCCTCTCTCCCGACTCGCTTACTACTCGCTTACTACTCGCGTCCCGCTCGATCCATCATTCGGCTCACCCACTGGCCTAAACGCAAAATATTTGCTTTTTGCTTTGAGCACGCTCAGACTTCCGTTAACGCAAAATTTTAGCATTAATGGAGCCCGTCATGTCACCGCCATCCGTCGCTCCCGCGGCCTATCCGGCGCCGCGGCTCGGCACGTTGACCTACTATGCGCTGCTGATGGTGACCTTTCTCGCCGCCTCCAGCGCGCCCACCCCGCTCTATCGCCCTTATCAGCTCGCCTGGGGCTTCTCGACCACTTGGCTGACGCTGGTCTTCGCCAGCTATGTGTTCGCCCTGCTGCTGACACTGCTGGTCTCCGGCTCGCTGTCGGACTATCTCGGCCGCCGTCCGGTCGTGGCGTTGGCGATCATCGGCGAGATCGCCGCCATGCTGGTGTTCCTGGCCGCGGACGATCTCGCCTGGCTGCTGGCGGCGCGCATGCTGCAGGGCGTGGCGACCGGTGTGGTGACCAGCGCACTCGCCGCCGCCATGCTCGACAGCGACCATCAGCGCGGCCCGGTAGTCGCGAGTATCGCCCCGCTCTACGGCATGGGTTTCGGCGCGCTGATCGCCGGCGCGCTGGTGACCTACGCCCCCGCGCCGATGCACCTGATCTATTGGCTGCTGCTGGTGATTCTCTGCGTACAGGGGGTGTGGCTCATGCGCATTCCCGAGACCGCGGCGCGGCGTGCGGGGGCGTTGGGTGCCCTGCGCCCGCGCATCGGCATTCCACCGGCCGTGCGCGGTCCGCTGCTGCGGGTGGTGCCGGCGGTCGTCTCGTCTTGGGCGCTGGGTGGATTTTCCCTCTCCCTCGGCCCGACCCTGATCGAGCGCGTGAGCGGCATCCATAATCCGATGGTGGGCTGTCTGATCACCTTTCTGCTGCCGTTCATCGGCGGGATCAGCGTGCTGACGCTGCGCGCCAGGCCGCCGCGCTCGGCGGTGATGATCGGCACGGCCTGTCTGATGCTGGGCATGGGTGGTCTACTGGCGGGGGTAAGCAGCGACTCGGTGGCGGTGCTGCTGGCGGGAACGGCCGTGGCGGGTATCGGATTCGGCGCGGCTTTCATGGGCGCCATGCGCACGGTCATGCCCCTGGCGCCGCCGACCCAGCGCTCGGCGCTGATGGCAGCCTTCTATACCATCTGCTATCTCTCGGCCAGCCTGCTGTCACTGGCCGCTGGCGTGGCGACCCAGCATCTCGGCCTGCTGCCGACGACCTACGCCTACGGCACGCTGGTCGCCCTGCTCTCGCTGACCGCGCTGATCGCGGCTCTGGCCGCACCGCGCGGGGACGCCGGATGCTCCCCACGCCTCGTCTGACGCGGTGACACGGGCTGTGCTTCAGCCCGCGTGCACCTCGCGCTCGAGCGCCTGGCGCATCTCGCCATCCAGTGACAGCGCCTGTGCCAGCTGGTCGAGCCAGGCTTTCTCCATCGGGTTCTGATCGTCGATGATCGCCACGCTGGCGAGATAGATCTCGCGGGCGGCCTGAGGCGAGTCGGCATCGCGCGCGATCGCCTCGGCATCCAGCGGCGCCGACATCTCGCGCTCGACCCAGGCGTGCAGCTCGTCATCCGCGCCCAAGGCGTCGATCTGCTCGGCCAGGGCGGCACGCTCGGCGGCATCGATATGCCCATCGGCGCGCGCCGCCGCGATCATCGCCTTGAGAATGCCGCGGCTGCGCGTCTCCTGGCGCTCGCCGGAGAGCTGCTCCAGCGGCTGGTCCGTTGCGCTCGTCGCCTCGGCCGGTGCCGACTGCTGCGCCTGATGCGACTGCCACGCCTTCCACGCCAGCGCCCCGAGCCCCGCCAGCGCGCCGTACTTGATCGCCTTGCCGCCCAGGCTGCGCCCGCGCTTGCTGCCGATCAGCATGCCCAGCGCGCCACCGCCGAGTAGCGACTTGACGTCGAAGCCGCCGCTGCCGGCCTTCTGGCGTTGACCGCCACCCGCCTGCTGCATGAGCTGGGAAAGGATCCGTTGTGCGTTCATCTGCTGTACTCCGCTGCCTGTCGAAAAGAAGTGGCGCCGCCAGCATCGGCCACCGGGCCACGGCATCGCCCCGGTGTGCCAGTTTGCCGCAGCACCGGGCACTCAAGGCGCTGCCGCGAGGGCCGATAGAGCGTACTCGGCACCCACGCGGATCGGTGCCGTCCCGGCCGCCACCCGCAGGTGACGCCCGGCTCTTCGATACTAAGGGAAGGCAGGTGAACCAAGCATGAAACGTCTCGCAGACATGACCGTGAAGACCAGCTGGCTGCTGGTACTGGTGGCATTCACACTCCTGGTGCTGGGGGTCGCGGGGCTGGCCGCCTACGCCGTCAACACCGACGTCTCGCCGGGGCTGATCAACGCCGGCATTGTCGTCGCGGTGGTGGCGACCCTGGTGCTGGTGACGATCGTGCTGTGGGGGGTGACGGTCAACGTGATTCGTCCGCTGGAGCGCCTGGTGGAACACTGCGAGAAGCTCGCTACCGGCGATCTGTCGGTGCCGGTGGAGCGCCGCGGCAATAACGAGATCGGCCGGTTGTTCGCGGCCATGGCGCAGACCCAGAGCCATCTCTCGCACACCGTCGGCAACGTACGTGATGCCTGCGGCAACGTGCTCGACGGCGCCAGCGGCATCGCCCAGGGCAATACCGATCTCTCCTCGCGTACCGAACAGCAGGCCGCCTCGCTGGAAGAGACCGCTGCCAGCATGGAGCAGCTGACCTCGACCGTGCGCCAGAACGCCGACAACGCGGTCCAGGCGAGCCAGCTGGCGAGCGAAGCCACCGATGTGGCCAATCGCGGCGGCGAGGTGGTCGGCGGCGTGGTCAGCACGATGCACGCGATCAGCGAGAACTCGCGCCAGGCGGTGACGCTGCTCGATGCCATCGACTCGGTAGCGTTCCAGACCAATATCCTCGCCCTCAACGCCTCGGTGGAAGCGGCCCGCGCCGGCGAACAGGGCCGCGGCTTCGCCGTGGTCGCCAACGAGGTGCAGACGCTGGCCAAGCGCTCGGCCGATGCGGCCAAGGCGATCCGCGACCTGATCCAGCGCTCCGCCGAGCGGGTCGAGAGCGGCGCCGCCCTGGCCGACAAGGCCGGCACCACGATGCAGGACATCGTCACCTCGATCACCCGGGTCAGCGAGATCATGCACGAGATCGCCGCGGCCTCGGAGGAGCAGAACCACGGCATTACCCAGGTCAACCAGGCGGTGACTCAGATGGACCAGGTCACCCAGCAGAACGCCGCGCTGGTGCAGCAGGCCGCCAACGCCGCGCGGGCGCTGGAAGAGGAAGCCAACGAGCTGCAGTCGGTGGTCGCGGTGTTCCGCCTCGACGCCAGCGCGGCGGCCAGCCCGCGGCGCCCGCAGGCCGCGCCGCTGCCGGCGGCGAGCGCCAAACTTGCAGACGCCCAACCGGCCCCGCGCCGCGAGGCGGAGACCGCCGAGTGGGAAGCGTTCTAGCCACTTTCTGAGAAGTACCGCGCTGGTCGACTTTTCAGACAGCACCTAGACACGCCGTCGGCTGAGTTCGCTAGTCGATGAGGGCAGGCCGCTGCGGCTGGGCATGAAACAGGAAGGCATCCTCGATGTCGCGGGCAATCGCCCGCGGCGTCGAGAGCGGCGGCAGCGCGTCGGGCGCGAAGTAGGCCGCATCCAGCACCTCGTGGCCGGGGTTCAGCGGGGCGTCGTCGAGCCGCTCGCAGAGGAAGAACAGCTTGTAGAAGTCGAGCACGTCCGCCGGATAGGCGTGGCGCGCCTTGTGGCGGATGGCATAGAGCCGCGCGATGCGCACCCGGATACCGGCCTCCTCCCACACCTCCTTGCAGGTATTGTCGGCCGCCGACACACCCACCTCGGCATAGCCGCCGGGCAGGGTCCAGCGGCCATCCGAGCGCTCCTGCACCAGCAGAATACGCCCCTGCTCGATGATCGCCGCGCGCACGTCGATCTTGGGCGTGACATGCCCCTCCCGCGGGCCCAGCGCCGTGACGATACGCTCGGGGGTGGCGTCGCCCAGCGCCGCCATCATCTCGCGCGAGAGCGCGGATATCTCCTCGTAGCGTTCGCGGTCGAAGGTGTCGCGGCAGTAGTGCAGCCCGGTATCGGCGAGCGCAGAGATACGCTTGGCCCAGCTCAGCCATTGATCTTCCATGGGGTCCATCCTGCTGCGGGTGAAGGCGCCAGACTAACAAGTGCACCTGTGGCACGCACAAAAAAGCCCCTCCGAAGAGGGGCTTGATAGGACGACTCAGGGCGCCGGCGGGGCGTTCGGTGCCGGAGGAGCATCGGGCGCCGGGGGCGTGCCGGGTGCCGGGGGCGCCGGCGGCGCATCGGGCGCCGGCGGCGCATCGGGCGCCGGAGCCTGACCGGCGCGCGGCGGCTGGGTCAGCGCCTCGAAGGCGGCGACCTGCTCCGGGTTCAGCACCTGGGCCAAGGCGCTGTGGCGCTGTTCGATCAGGCGTTTGAAGCGTTCGCCACGCGGGTCGTCGACCTGGGCGTCGGGTGCCGCGCCGGGCCGCTTGAGCTGGTGTAGACCATCGAAGAAGGTGCGCTGGGCGTTGAGCACCTCCGCGCTCTGCTGCTGATCGAGCTGCCAGGTCGCGAACAGCGGCGTGAAGCGCGCCTGCAGGTCGGCCTCCAGCGCCGCCGGATCGTGCTCGTGGCGCGGGCCAGGATGGCGCGGCATCGCCGCCTGACGCTCAAGCATCAGGTAAGCGCGCAGCTGGGCCGGCTCCAGCACATCGGCGAGCTGCTGGCGCTGACGCTCGAGCAGCGCATCGAGCGCACCACGACGCGCCTCAGGGGCCGCCTTGGGGCCATCGCCGCGTAGCTGGCGCAGCCCGTCACGGAATTCGGTATCCGCCTGGGCCAGCGCGGCCTGCTGGCGCTGATCGAGCTGCCAGCTGGCGACCACGGCGTCCTTGAGCGCATCGGCGTGGGCGTGCTTGGCGCTGTGCGGCGCCGGTGGCTGCGCACGCTCGGCCGGCGCCGCCATGGCCAGCGGTGACAGTGCGGTGAGGGTAACGGCGAGCGCGAAGAGTGACTTGGACCTTGCTTGCATGATGACACGACTCCTGTGGCGCACCGGGACGCGGTGCACCCCCACTATCGCCGCGTTTCATGCACGCAGTGTGCAGCGAGCATGGAAGCTCGGCCCCAGACGTGCAAAACCGCCCACATGGGGCGGTTCGACAGGCATCGATCAGAAAGGCTTCCGAGTCAGCCTCAGAACGCCCAGTCCTCGTCTTCCGTGCTGACCGTCTTGCCGATCACGTAGGAGGAGCCGGAGCCGGAGAAGAAGTCGTGGTTCTCGTCGGAGCCGGGCGAGAGCGCGGCGAGGATCGCCGGGCTGACGTCGGTGACGCTGGCCGGGAACAGAGCCTCGAAGCCCAGGTTCATCAACGCCTTGTTGGCGTTGTAGTGGAGGAACTTCTTGACGTCTTCGGTCAGGCCGACGTCGTCGTAGAGGGCTTCTGTGTATCTCACCTCGTTGTCGTAGAGCTCGTGGAGCAGCTCATAGGCGTAGATCTTGATCTCTTCCTGGCGCTCCGCCGGCAGCTGGGCGAGCTGACGCTGGAACTTGTAGCCGATGTAGTAGCCGTGGATCGCCTCGTCACGAATGATCAGGCGGATCAGGTCGGCGGTGTTGGTCAGCTTGGCGCGGCTGGACCAGTACATCGGCAGGTAGAAGCCGGAGTAGAACAAAAACGACTCGAGGAAGGTGCTGGCGACCTTGCGCATCAGCGGGTCTTCGGCGCGGTAGCGCTCGAGGATCAGCTCCGCCTTCTTCTGCAGGAAGGGGTTCTCCTCGCTCCAGCGGTAGGCGTCGTCGACGTCGCGGGTGGCGCACAGCGTCGAGAAGATCGAGCTGTAGGAGCGCGCGTGGACCGACTCCATGAAGCTGATATTGGTGATCACCGCCTCTTCGTGGGGGGTCACCGCGTCCTCGATCAGCGTCGGCGCGCCGACCGTGCCCTGGATGGTGTCGAGCAGGGTGAGACCGGTGAAGACACGGATGGTCAGCTGCTGCTCGTGCTCGGTCAGGGTGTTCCACGACGGGATGTCGTTGGAGAGCGGAATCTTCTCCGGCAGCCAGAAGTTGCCGGTCAGGCGGTTCCAGACCTCCAGGTCCTTGTCGTCCTGGAGGCGGTTCCAGTTGATCGCATCGACCCGGCTCAGATGGCGGGCTGCAGAGGTCGCGGGCATATCCATGAGCATGTTCTCGTTCGGTTGACGCCGGCGCTCACGCCGGCGCGTTCCAACAATTCAGACAGTCGGGCTTACAGCGTGCAGGAGACGCAACCTTCGACTTCCGTGCCTTCCAGCGCGGCCTGGCGCAGACGAATGTAGTAGATCGTCTTGATGCCTTTGCGCCAGGCGTAGATCTGCGCCTTGTTGACGTCACGCGTGGTCGCGGTGTCGCGGAAGAAGAGCGTCAGCGACAGGCCCTGGTCGACGTGCTGGGTCGCCTCGGCGTAGGTGTCGATGATCTTCTCCGGGCCGAGCTCGTAGGCGTCCTGGTAGTAGGCCTGGTTGTCGTCGGTCAGGTAGGGCGCCGGGTAGTAGACGCGGCCCAGCTTGCCCTCCTTGCGGATCTCGACCTTGGCCGTGACCGGGTGGATGCTCGACGTCGAGTTGTTGATGTAGGAGATCGAGCCGGTGGGCGGGATCGCCTGCAGGTTGCGGTTGAACAGCCCATGGGCCATCACCGACGCCTTCAGCTCGCGCCAGTCGTCCTGGGTCGGGACGTGGATACCGCTCTTCTCGAACAGCCCGCGCACCTTCTCGGTCTTGGGCGCCCACGCCTGCTCGGTGTACTTGTCGAAATACTCGCCGCTGGCATAGGTCGACTGCTCGAAACCGGCAAAGCGCTTGCCACGCTCGATGGCGATGCGGTTGGAGGCACGGATGGCGTGGAACGCCACGGTGTAGAAGTAGATGTTGGTGAAATCCAACCCCTCTTCGCTACCGTAGAAGATACGCTCGCGGGCCAGGTAGCCGTGCAGGTTCATCTGCCCCAGGCCGATCGCATGCGACTTGGCGTTGCCTTCGGCGATCGACGGCACCGAGGAGATATGGCTCATCTCGGAGACCGCCGTCAGGCCGCGGATCGCGGTCTCGACGGTGGCGCCGAAGTCTGGCGAATCCATGGTCTTGGCGATGTTGAGCGAGCCCAGGTTGCAGGAGATATCCTCGCCGATCTGACGATAACCGAGGTCGTCGTCGTACTCGGTCGGCGTGTTGACCTGCAGGATCTCCGAGCACAGGTTGGACATGTTGATCCGGCCGTGGATCGGATTGGCGCGATTGACCGTGTCCTCGAACATCAGATACGGGTAGCCGGATTCGAACTGCAGCTCGGCGATGGTCTGGAACAGCTCGCGGGCGTTGATCTTCTTCTTGTGGATACGGCCGTCGTCGACCATCTCGTCGTACTTCTCGGTGATGCTGATATCACCGAAAGGCACGCCGTAGATGCGCTCCACGTCGTAGGGCGAGAACAGGTACATGTCCTCGTTGCGCTTGGCCAGCTCGAAGGTGATGTCCGGCATCACGATGCCCAGCGAGAGCGTCTTGATGCGGATCTTCTCGTCGGCGTTCTCGCGCTTGGTATCGAGGAAACGCAGGATATCCGGGTGGTGAGCGTTGAGATAAACCGCCCCGGCGCCCTGACGCGCGCCCAGCTGATTGGCGTAGGAGAAGGCGTCTTCGAGCATCTTCATGATCGGAATGATGCCGGAGGACTGGTTCTCGATGCGCTTGATCGGCGCTCCCGCCTCGCGGATGTTGGAGAGCGAGAACGCCACACCGCCGCCGCGCTTGGAGAGCTGCAGTGCCGAGTTGATGGAGCGCCCGATGGACTCCATGTTGTCCTCGATGCGCAGCAGGAAGCATGAGACCAGCTCGCCGCGCTGACGCTTGCCGCAGTTGAGGAAGGTCGGGGTGGCCGGCTGGAAACGCCCATGGATGATCTCTTCGACCAGCTGGCGCGCCAGGGTCTCGTCACCGCGCGCCAGCGACAGCGCGACCATGCACACGCGATCCTCGAAGCGCTCGAGGTAGCGCTTGCCGTCGAAGGTCTTGAGCGTGTAGCTGGTGTAGTACTTGAAAGCGCCCAGGAAGCTCTGGAAGCGGAACTTGACCGCATAGGCCTGATCGAACAGCGCCGTGACGAAGGCGAAGTCGTACTGATCGAGCACTTCCTGCTCGTAGTAGCCCTCTTCCACCAGATAGTCGAGCTTCTCCTTCAGCGAGTGGAAGAACACGGTGTTCTGGTTCACGTGCTGGAGGAAATATTGACGCGCGGCTTCGCGATCCTTGTCGAGCTGCAGACGCCCTTCGGCATCGTACAGGTTCAACATGGCGTTGAGCGCGTGGTAGTCGAGCGTCTTGGCATTGTGATCGGCGGGCGATCGTGCTGCCGTCTCTTTTTCTAGGCTGAGCGTTTCCAAAATTCATTCACCCCTGCAAGGACGCGACGGACATCCTCATCGGTGCCCATCAGCTCGAAACGGTAGAGATACGGTACCTGGCACTTCTGTGCGATCACCCGGCCAGCCTGGCCGAATGCCGCGCCGAAGTTGGCGTTGCCACCGGCGATGACCCCACGGATCAGCGACCGGTTGTGCTCATCGTTGAGAAAGCGGATCACCTGCGGTGGCACCGCCGTACGCGGTTCACCATCGCCGTAGGTGGGTACGATGAGAATATAAGGTGCTGCGACGCGCAGTGGCGGATCGTCACGGTTCAGCGGGATCCGGCTGGCCGGCAGGCCGAGCTTTTCCACGAAGCGTCGCGTGTTGCCTGATTTGGTCGAGAAATAGACCAGCTCAGCCATGACGACTTCCTTGCGCCTCTGCGCGATTCAGGTCGTGTCGAATGGGACCGCGGCCTGGAGACTCTCTGCGAGCGCGGAACGATGCAGCGAGCGGCCGCTCTGCCGCGCTCTCCAGACCGGACCGGCGCGCCGGGCGCGGTCCGCGTCAGCCGGGGCGGGCGCCCCGGATACAACGAATCAGGCGACCAGCGTGCTGATCTTGTCCGGGCGGAAACCGGCCCAATGATCATCACCTGCCACCACGACCGGCACCTGACGGTAGCCGAGGTCCTGTACACGCTGCATGGCAGCGGCGTCCTGGGTCAGGTCGACCACGGTATAGTCGATCCCCTGTTTGTCCAGCGCGCGATAGGTGGCGTTGCACTGGACGCAAGCGGGTTTGCTATAGATCGTGATGCTCATGATAATCATTACCATCCGTGATAGGAAATAACGCCCATCGCTGGCCGATGGCGCGGGCCTTGGCGGCATCTGGACACCCATTGCGTGGTGTCGACCGCCTCTGGAAAAACACTATATATGGTAGCCTGGCGTTTTTCCAAGCATAGATGTGGTTTTTTTCTGTGCATTCCCTGTGGATATTTTCGCCCCCTTCGCGAGGGCCCACCGTTGTGCGCCTCACGCCCTGTCAAGGGGCGAAAATTTCTTCCTCGGGGGAGGAAAAGGCCCTCGACAACGGCAGCCAAGGGCCCCAAAACCGTCGAGCGCGCCGTTCGACTGGTAGCGAACGGCGCGCTCGGCATACTACATCTGGTAGGGGCGATATCGGGTAGGGCCCGAGGTGTGACGAGCGCCCTCTCGTCAGGGCCTAATCCGACTTGATGGCGTGACCGCCAAACTCGTTGCGCATCGCAGCGAGCAGCTTGTCACCGAAAGAGTCCGCCTCGCGCGAGCGCAGGCGTTCGAGCAGGGAGAGGGTAATGACTGGCGCGCTGACGTCAAGCTCGAGCGCTTCGGCCACGGTCCAGCGCCCTTCGCCGGAGTCGGACACGTAGGGCGCGATACCCTCGAGGCTGGGGTTCTTGTCCAGCGCATCGGCGGTCAGGTCGAGCAGCCACGAGCGCACCACGCTGCCGTGGCGCCAGATCTCGGCGACCTGGTGCAGATCGACACCGAACTCCGCTTTCTTGCCCATGATCGCGAAGCCTTCGGCGTAGGCCTGCATCAGCCCGTACTCGATCCCGTTGTGAACCATCTTGGTGAAATGGCCGGCACCAGCGGGGCCGACATGCCCCCAGCCCTTGTCCGGCGCCGGCGCCAGGGCCTCGAACAGCGGCGTGAGCGTCTCGACCACCGCGGTCTCGCCGCCGACCATCATGCTGTAACCCTCGGCGAGCCCCCAGACCCCACCGCTGGTGCCCACATCGACGAAGTGCAGCCCTTTCTCGCTGGCGCGCTCGGCCCGGCGCAGGCTGTCCTTGTAGAGAGAGTTGCCGCCATCGATGACCACATCGTCCGCCGCCAGCAGCGGCTCGAGGTCGGCGAGCAGCTGATCGACGAGATCCCCTGCCGGCACCATCAGCCACACGATCCGCGGCGACGGCAGCGCGGCCACCGCCGCCGCCAGCGATTCGGCCGGCTCGATGCCCTTGTCCGCCGCCTTGGCGCGAGCCTCCGCGCTCGGATCGGAGCCGACCACCCGGTGCCCACCGCGTACCAGCCGCTCGGCCATATTGGCGCCCATGCGCCCCAGCCCCACCATTGCGAGTTCCATGTGACATCCTTTTTCGAGGGTTCGAGCCGCGCCACCGACCTATCGATATCCATGCACTGGGGCACGACGATGAGATGTTTCAGAGCCTAGCGGAAAATCCTCCTGCCGGTGGCAGCCATCAGCCTACCTAGCCTGCAGAGCGCATCAGGTGGCTGGCGATCAGCCGCCGCACCGGCCAGGCGGCGTCGCCGGCGCGCAGCACCGCCTGGCGCAGCAGCTGCGCCGGCGGGCGCTCGTCGGTGTAGAGGCCGACGATCGCCAGGGTGGCGGCGAACAGCGGCCCGGTGGCCAGACGCTGCTGGCGCTGGTAGCGCGCCAGCAGCCGCGGCGCGCCGATATCCTGCCCAGCCGCGCGGGCGTCACCGACCAACCCGGCCAGCCGGCGTACGCCTTCGAGGCCGAGATTGAAGCCATGCGCGGTGACCGGATGCATGCCCACCGCGGCATCGCCGAGCAGCGCCTGGCGCGGCCCCACGAAACGCTCGGCATAGACACTCACCAGCGGATAGCGGCGCGGCTCGGCGGCTCGCGTCATCGCCCCCAGGCGGCCCTCGAAGCGACGGGTGATCTCGGCGTCGAAGTCGGCCTGGGGCAGCGCCATCAGCGCATCCATCTGCGCCGGCGGCAGGGTCAGCACCACCGACGAGCAGTGAGTATCCACCGGCAGCAGCGCCAGCGTCTGGCCATGGCCGAACCACTCCCAGGCGCTGAAATCATGCGCCTGTTCGTGGTGCATGCGACACACCAGCATGTGCTGGCCGTGCTGATAGGTGTGCGCGGGGATGCCCATCGCCCGGCGCGTGGTCGAGAAGCGGCTGTCCGCCGCCACCAGCAGCGCGGCCCCGACGGTCTCGCCGCCGGCCAGACGAATCTCGACCCCGCTATCGTCGGCGCTGGGGGCAAAGGTCTCGATCTCGCTCTCGCAGCGCCACAGCACCTCGGCCCGACCCTGGGTCGGGTCGGCGAGCGCGGCATGGGCGGCGGTGCGGATCACCCGATTGGGCACCAGGCAGCCGAGTTCGGCGTCCTGCCCCGTGCGGGGGGCGATCTGCATCGCGAACAGCGACTCACCGTTGAAGACCTTGGCGACACGCATCGCCGCGCGCTCCTCCGCGGGAATCCGCGGCCACACGTCGAGCGCATCGAGAGTCTGCTGCGAGGCGCGGGTCAGCGCGATCTCGCGGCCGTCGCTTTCCGGCGCTTCGAGACTGGCGCGCGGCTGGCGATCGATCAGCAGCGCGCTGACGCCGCGCCGCGACAGCGCGTTGGCGAAGCACAAACCGATCGGGCCGGCGCCGACGATCGCGACGTCGACCCGCGTTGTGGGGGTGGAACCTTCCATCTCTGCCGCTCCCTACCGTGATGGGGCGTCAAGATAACCAAAAACGCGCCGCGGGTAATCCCGCGGCCGGCGGCACGGGCGCGGCCGATGCGCGCACCCGGCGCCGCGCCGCACGGCGAGCGTCAGTACTTGTCGTCATGAACCCGGGTATGGCCCTGCTTGTCCTTGAACACCTTCTCCTCGAACTCGACCTCGAGGTGAGCGTCGCCCTTCTGCTTGAGACGGTGGTACTCGAGCCCGCTGAAACTCAGCTCCAGACTGTCGTCGTAGGCGTCGAGCAGACGTTTGAATTCACCCACAGTGATGATCATGACCTCTCCTTTGGCGATACCCGTGACCGGCGTCCCTATCCGGCTCTCTCATCAGACTAGACCAAGTCATCGCCCTCGGGGTTCCCCGCTGCCCGACAGAACGCCACGAAACGCTCGAGCAGCGGGCTGCGATACTTGTCGCGATGCAGCACCAGGCTGAACTCGCGGTTCATCTCCAGGCCCACGTCGAGTTCGACCAGCCGCCCGTCGCGCAGCGCATGGCGCGCCTCCAGCCGTGACAGACAGGTCAGCCCCAACCCCGCCGCGGTGGCATTGATGATCGCCTCGGCGGAATTGATCTCCAGCCCCAGACGCCACGCCGGCAACCGCGGCGCGATATAGCGCATGAACTGCTCGCGGGTGCCCGAGCCCGGCTCGCGCAGCAGCCACGCCTCCGCCGCCAGCGCCTCGATCTCGAGCGGCCCTGCCGCGGCCAGCGGATGCTCGGCGGCGGCGGTCACCACCAGCCGGTCCTGGCGCCAGGGGGTGACGTCGAAGCGCGCATCGGCGACGCGCCCCTCGATCATGCCGATATCCAGTTCGAACGCCTCCAGTGCGCTACAGATCGCGGCGCTGTTGGCGATGGTGAGCTGCTGCTGCCGATGGCCGGTGGCATCGCGGAAGTCGCGCAGCAGATGTGGCAGCAACTGATGACCGATGGTGTAGCTGGCACCGATGTGCAGCTGGCCCCCCAGCGTGGTGGCGTCATCGAACAGCTGCTCGAGGGTCGCGCTGCGCGCCAGCAGCTCGTCCGCCAGCGGCAGTAGCCGGCGCCCCTGATCGTTGAGATAGAGCCGATTGCGGTGGCGGTCGAACAGGGTTCGCCCGCACTGCTTCTCCAGCTCGGCCAGGGCGATGCTCAGCGCCGGCTTGCTCAGCGCCAGCCGTTCGGCGGCGGCGGTCAGGGTGCGCTCGCGGGTCACGCTGACGAAGACCTGGAGCTGACGCAGGGTAATGGCCATGGGTTGCCTCTCGTCGCGGGTGGTATCCGGAACGCCACGTCTAGACGGTCAGGTAGGCCGTAGCGCGGGCCGCTCAAGCGGCCTCGTTAAATAGAATAAAACGCCAAGTGAAAAAAGTTAAAATATATCGATAGAACGAAAAGCCATAACATGGGTGGCATTCGCTCATCGTCACCGTCGAGGCACCCATGGCTACGCGCATGATGACCCTGCACCAGCGCCTGCAGCACGCCCCCACACCCATGGCCGGCCTGGCCCTGGGCATCTCGAGTCTGGGCTGGGCGTGGGAGAGCTTCGCCCCGCTGGGCGGTGTGGCGCAGATCTGCGGCGCGCTGGTCGCCAGCGTGCTGCTGGCGCTGCTGACGGCCAAGTTCGTGCTCCATCCGCGGCTGCTGTGGGCGGATCTGGCCCACCCGGTGGTGGGCAGCGTGGTCCCCACCTTCGCCATGGCGACCATGGTGGTGTCGAAGGCCGCGGGCACCTGGCTCGCACCAACCCTGGGCGTGACCCTGTGGCTGGTCGCGGTGGCCCTGCACCTGCTGTTCCTGGTCGCCTTCGTGGTGCATCGGGTGCGCGGCTTCGAGCTGCACCACATGGTGCCGGCGTGGTTCGTGCCGCCGGTGGGCATCATCGTCGCCGACGTCGCCTTCCCCGGCACGGCCGCGCTGCATCCGCTCGCCCTGGGCCTGCTCTGGCTGGGCATGGGTCTCTACGCGGTGCTGCTGCCGGTGATGATCTACCGGCTGATCTTCGCCGCCGAGATCCCCGACCCGGCCAAGCCCACCATCGCGATCATGGCGGCCCCCGCCAGCCTCTCGCTGGCCGGCTACCTGAGCGTGGTCGCCAGCCCCTCGCCGCTACTGGTGGCCCTGCTCGGCGGCATCGCGGTGCTGATGACGCTGATCATCTACCTGGCCTTCATTCGGCTGCTGCGCCTGCCCTACAGCCCCGGCTACGCCGCCTTCACCTTCCCCATGGTGATCGGCGCCACGGCGCTGGTGAAGACCGCCGCCTGGATGCAGCAGGTCGGCTTCCACCATCACGACATCGCCATCGTCCATGGCCTGGCCACGCTGGAGATCGTCGTCGCCAGCGTGATCGTCGGCTATGTGGCGCTGCGCTATCTGAGCTTCTATCTGGGCACCTGGCGCCTGGCCGCGGGCGCCGCCTGAGGCTGGGAAAGAAACTGCCAGCGCGCGCCGATATCGCTGGCGCGGGATGATCTTTGCGCCACAGGCCGTATGATCGCAGGGAGACCCGACAGCGCGAGGCCACCCGGCCATGATTCTCCCCAGCCCCCATGCCGATAGCGACAACTGGACCCTGACCACTGCGCCGGTGCGCTCGCCGCGGGGTGCGGTCGCCGCCCAGCACCGGCTCGCCGCCCGCGCCGGGGCGGCCCAGCTCGATGCCGGCGGCAATGCCGTCGATGCCATCGTCGCCACCGCCTACGCCCTCAACGCCGTCGAGCCGTGGATGTGCGGGCTGGGCGGCTCGGGCTTCATGGTGATCTGGCTGGCCCGGGAACAGCGCGCCGTGGCGCTCGACTTCCAGGGCACACTGCCGGGCGCCATCCGCCTGGACGACTACCCGATCGACCCCGAGCGGCCCAAGACCCCGATGGGCTTTCCCGGCGTGGTCGACGACGCCAACATCGCAGGCTATCGCTCGATCACCGTGCCCGGCGCGGTGGCCGGGCTCGATCATGCCCTGACACGCTTCGGCTCGCGCCCCCGCGCCGAGGTCATGGCGCCGGCCATCACGCTTGCCGA
Organism: Salinicola sp. DM10; assembly: GCF_017306975.2. Lineage (NCBI taxonomy): Bacteria > Pseudomonadati > Pseudomonadota > Gammaproteobacteria > Oceanospirillales > Halomonadaceae > Salinicola > Salinicola sp. DM10. Next base: position 77,075 of record NZ_JAFLEN020000006.1, on the reverse strand, counting down.
ACGCGGCCTCCACGTCGACTGGTTCACCACGCTGCAGATCGCGCTATGTGCCGATACCCTGGCCCGCGACCCCACCTCAGCGGCGATCTACCTGCCCGGCGGGCATCCAGCCACGCCGGAGAGCCGCCTGCGCATACCGCAGCTGGCCGACACGCTCCGCGAGATCGCCGCCGGCGGCGCCGAAACCTTCTATCGCGGCAAGCTGGCGAAGCAGATCGTCGCCGATCTCCAGGCCGGCGGTTCACGCCTGACACACGAGGACCTGGCAGGCTACGCGGTGCACGAATACGCGCCGATGCTGGCCACGCACCGCGGCTATACGCTCTACACCCCCGGGGAGGCCTCGGGCGGGCTGCGTCAGCGCGAGATGCTGGCCCACGCCGAAGCCGCGATGCCGACGCCACCCGCGCGGCCGACCCCGGCGACCTGGGTGGCCTACGCCGAGGCGCTGGAAGCGTGCTGGCGCCAGCACAAGATTCGCACCGGCGTGCTGCCGCCAAGTGCCGGCGAGGATGTGAACGGAGGGAACGCAAACGGAGGGTACGTAAACGGAGAGAGCGTCGACGGCGAGCACGGCGCCTGCACCTCGTCGATGTCCGCGGTGGACGCCGACGGCAACATGGTCGCGCTCACCTACACCCTGCTCAATCGCTTCGGTTCCGGGGTCACGTTGCCCACCACCGGCATGCTGATGAACGACAGCGTCAGCTACTTCGACCCGCGCCCCGGCTACCCCACGACCATGGCCGGCGGCAAGCGCATCAACTCGTCGAACATGTGCCCCACGGTGGCGGTGAAGGACGGCGAGGCGCGCTTCTCGGTGGGCGCCTCCGGCGGCAATCTGATCATGCCGGCAGTGACCCAGGTCGCGGCGCTGATGATGGACTTCGGCATGAGCCTGGAAGAAGCCATGCATCATCCGCGTCTCGACGCCAGCCATCGCGGCTCGATACGCGTCGACCCGCGCTTCGATGCGGCGACGCTGGCCGCGCTGGAATCGCGCTTTCCTCTGGAGATCGCCCAGTCGCTGGTCTTCCCCAAGCTCTACGCCTGTGTCTCGGGGGTGGCGCGCGACCCCGCGTCGGGTGAATGCGTCGGCCTTGGAGACCCCACCCAGCCGATCGGCGGCGGCGCCACGCCGGCACCGTTCCAGCTCGGCCCGCTCAGCGACACCGCGCCGGAGGTGCGCCCATGAATGCTGCCCAGGCGCGTGCCACGATCGTCGTTTCGATCCCCGATGCGGCCAAGATCGAGTGGTGGATCGCTCAGCTCGCGCCGCTGCTGCCCGAGTGGACGCTACGCCCGGTGGATGCCCCCGGCGACCCGAAGGCGGTCCACTATGCGGTGGTCTGGCGCCCCGCCGACGGCACCTTCACGCTCTTTTCCAACCTCAAGGCGATCGTCTCGCTGGGGGCGGGCATCGATCACGTCCTGGCCGACCGCGAGCTGCCGCCGGGGGTGCCTATCATCCGCACGGTGGGCACGGACCTGACCCAGCGCATGCGCGAGTACGTGGCGCTGCACGTGCTGCGCCATCATCGTGGGATGCCTATGATTGCCGCCAATCAGCGCCAACAGCGCTGGGCGCAGCAGGTGGTGCCGCCGGCCACCCGGCGCCGGGTCGGGGTGATGGGGCTCGGCAACCTCGGCGGTGCCGCGGCGCGCACGCTCGCCGCGCTCGGCTTCGAGACGCTCGGCTGGGCACGCACCCAGCGCGCGATCGAAGGGGTCGTCACCTACGCCGGTGAGGCCGAATTCGCGGCCTTCCTCCAGCGCTGCGAGATACTGGTCTGTCTGCTGCCGCTGACGCCGGCCACCGAGAATCTCCTCGACGCCGCGCTGTTCGCCAGGCTGCCCCGCGGCGCCAGCCTGATCAACGCCGGGCGCGGCCCCCACCTGGTCGAGGATGATCTGCTCGCCGCGCTCGCCAGCGGCCAATTGAGTCACGCCACGCTCGATGTCTTCCGTCAGGAGCCGCTACCCGAGGCGCACCCGTTCTGGCGCCATCCGCAGATCACCGTGACGCCGCATGTCGCCTCACTGATCGACCCGGAGAGCGGCAGCCGTATCGTCGCCGCCAATATCCGAGAGTTCGAGGCCCACGGCGAGGTCGCCGATCTCGCCGATGCCGCGCGCGGCTACTGAACGGCAGAGCTTTGCCGTCCGAGTTGCTAAACTACCTGTGCACAAGACCATCACTGATACGTTATCCACAGCCGCACGCCGAGGGGTTTCATGGCCGAGAACCGCAACTCCGACACAGCATCGTCCGCCAAGGGCACGTCCGGGAAGTCAGGCACTGGCAAGGGCGACAACACCGCCAGCCGGCGCAACATCAAATCCTGGCTGACGGACATGGATGGCGTTCTGGTCCATGAGAACAAGGCGATTCCCGGCGCCGCCGAGCTGATCAATCAGTGGCGCGAGCGTGAGATTCCCTTTCTGGTGCTGACCAACAACTCCATCTACACCCCGCGCGATCTCAGCGCCCGGCTGCAGCACAGCGGCATTGAGGTGCCGGAAGAGAGCATCTGGACCTCGGCGCTGGCCACCGCCGCCTTCCTGCGCGACCAGGCCCCGGGCAGCTCGGCCTTCGTGGTCGGCGAGGCGGGTCTGCTCACCGCGATCCACGAAGCCGGCTTCATCATGACCGACACCAAGCCCGACTACGTGGTGCTCGGCGAGACCCGCTCCTACTCCTTCGAGGCGATCACCAAGGCGATCCGCCTGATCAAGGATGGCGCGCGCTTCATCTGCACCAACCCGGACGCCACCGGCCCCAGCGCCGAGGGCGTGCTGCCGGCCACCGGCGCCGTGGCCGCGTTGATCACCGAGGCGACCGGCCGCAAGCCGTACATCGTCGGCAAGCCCAATCCAATGATGTTCCGCTCGGCGCTCAACAAGCTCGGGGTGCACTCGGACGGCACCGGCATGATCGGCGACCGCATGGACACCGATATCGTCGCCGGCATCGAAGCGGGCATGCATACCGTGCTGGTGCTCAGCGGCATCGCCGACAAATCGGAGATCGAGCGCTACCCGTTCCGGCCCAAGGAGATCCTCTCCTCGGTGGCCGAGCTGGTGGACAAGTAGCGTTCGAGACACTCCATACCCCAACCGCACCGATCGCCCCAAAACCCATCTCCCCTCTGACGATGGGCGCCGGGGGCAGGACAAAGCGAGGGTCCTTTGCCAGGGATGGCAAAGGTAGCGCCCAGGGAGGGGTTCACAGCGCCCTCGCGACGTCCTGCCGCCGGATAAGCCCACGTCGTCTCGCGGTTGTGAAAGGCGTTCCAAGAAAGGCGTTCTAAAGAGCGAGCGCCTCGCCCAACAGCCTGCCATTCTCCAGACAGTCACCCACGGCGATACCGCCGCGCCAGTTGCCGCCCAGGTGCAGGCCGGGGTGACGCGTTAGCACGGCGTCGAGGCGTGCCAGCCGCTCGTCGTGGCCGAGTTCGTACTGTGGAATCGCCTGCGGCCAGCGCACCACCCGCCGCCATACCGGCTCACCGCGAACACCCAGGATATCGCCCAGGTCCGCCTGCACGCGCTGACTGAGGGTGTCGTCGTCGCCCGCAGCGGCCGCGGGGGATTGGCGGCCGCCGATGAAGACGTTGAGCAGTTTGTGGCCGCTGGGGGCACGGCCGGGAAAGAGCGTGGAGGGGAACAGCGCGCCCAGCGTCGGCCGCCCTTCGGCCCGCGGGATGAGCACACCGAAGCCATCCAGCGGGTGATCGATGTCGGCATCGCGAAAGCCCAGCGCCACGGCATTGACCGGCGGATAGACGATCTCCGCCAGCGGTTGGGCCAGGGCCGGATCGAGCGCGTCGAGCCAGCTCGCCGCCAGCGGCGCCGGCACCGCCAGCAGCAGTTGCCGCCCGCGCCATTCGCGGCCGTCACGCCCGCGCGCCACCCATTCCTGGCCATCGCGGCGCACGCCGACGATCTCGCAGCCGGTCTCGATGGCGGCACTCGGCTGCGCCGTGATGCACTCGGCCAGACGCTCTGCCAGCCGCGCAAGCCCCGCGGGGAAACTGACCAGCTGGCCGCGCCAGGCAGCGGGTATCGGCGAGGGCTCGCGCCGGCTCTGGCGCAGGCGTTTGAGACCGCCGAGGATCAGCGAACGGTGTTCGCGCTCGATCGCCGCCAGGCGCGGCATCGCCGCCTGTACCGAGAGCCTGGCCGGGTCCCCGGCGTAGACCCCGGAGACGAAGGGGTCGACCATGCGCTGGAGCACGCGCCGGCCGAGACGCCGCTCGACGAACGCCGCCAGCGACTCCTCCGCCTGATGCCCACGCGGTAGCAGCGGCTCGCGCAGCAGCCGGGCCCAACCGCGCCAGCCGATGATCGGGCTGGTCAGCGCCTCGGCCGGGGTCATCGGCAGCGCCACCGGCTTGCCGTCGAGCACCACATAGCGCTTGTTGGCAATACGGTTGGCCGGCTGCGCCTCACCCAAGAGATCGAGCTCATCGAGCAGCGCATAGAGCGGCGGCTTCATGATCACCGTGTTGGGGCCATGTTCGATCTGCCACTCGCCGTCGCGCTCGCTGGCGATATTGCCGCCGACGCGCGCCGCGGCTTCGAGCAGCGTCACCTGTTTACCCTGCTTGGCCAGGGCCCAGGCGGCGGCGAGGCCGGTGGCCCCGGCGCCGACGATCAGGGTATCGGCAGGCGCGTCATGGCGGTCGGCCGGCGTGTCGGCCGGAGCATCTGGAGCATGGCTGGTCATGGGAGCTCGCGCAGGAGAGTGTTCTGTGAAGTTTACGCAGTCAGCGCGCGCCCCGCATCCGGCCGGCGTGCGGCGTCTTGCCGCCACGCCGACCGCTAGTGACGCTCACGGTTTACTTGTCTGGCGTGCCCGGATGACAGCCGGGCGCCGCCACATAAATGTCGCAGTCCGGCATCACCGCGCGCTCCTGGTGCGGCGTACCCTGCGGCGCCCAGTCATAATCCACCAGCTGCGCCCGGTAGACCTGGTTGGTGACGTAGTCGTCGCCCGGCATCGACTTGCCGAAGAACGGGCTCACGTACTCCCACACGATCTCGCCTGACGGTGTGACCTGGAACAGCCGGCCGTCCTGACCCTCGTCGATCAGCGTATTGCCGTTGGGCAGCCGCCGCGCGCTGGAGATGAACGAGCTGTAGAAGGTATAGGGCGAAACGCCCGACATACTGCCGGTGTACTGCCATACGATTTTGCCGCTGCTCGGATTGACCTCGATCACCCGGGAGGAGGAGAAAAACCCCTGCTTCGACGGCGGGAAGCCGGCATTGCCCTGGTTGTCGAAGATCAACAGGTTGCCGGCCCCCGGCAGACCCTCGGGGATGAGATGGACGTCGTGGGCCCCCACGGTCTGGTCCACCGGGCGGCCGAGCTTGCCATTGAGCTTGAGCGCCGGCAGGTCGGGGCCGATACGCCAGACGATCTCGCCGCTCTGCCGGTCGACGATGAACATGACGTTGGCGTTGCGCGAGTTGATCAGGATATTGTCCGGCGCGAAACGCTCATCGCCGGCGTCGTACCAGCGATTGGGGCCCAGCGGTACCGCCGTGTTCAGATGCAGGAAGTCGGGGTCCTCGGAATCCTTGAGCGCACGCAGGCCGGCATCGGAAAAGCCCATCTGGTCGAGATGATCGCCGGCCTTCCACGTCCAGACCACCCGGCCGGCGGGATCGACCTCCTCGACGGCGTTGTCGATGATCGGGTAATCGAAGCCGTTGAGTTCACGCATCCCGGCGATCATCACCAGATTGTTGCCGTTGGGCAGCCGGCGCATGTCGTGATGCTGATAGGCCGGATGCTGCTGGCTGCCCCACCGCCACTCAACATCGCCGTCCCAATTCACCTCGGCCACCGCGGCGTTGGTGAGACCGTTGCCGGGGCTGGCGTGCTCGGGGAGCTTGTCGACCCGCGCCAGCTGCACCAGCAGATGCCCCTTCTCGCCGCCGGCCTGCGCAGCGGAGAGCGGCACCGGCGGGAAGCTCTCGTAGTCCCAGCGGTGCACTTCGTTGCCGTTCATGTCGATCAGGTGGGTCTGGCGGTCGCCGCCGGGAAACAGCACGAAGCCGTTGTAGGCGCGTTTGGGATCGTAGTAGGTCGTGCCGGTGGGAAAGCTGCTGGGCAAGGCCAGCGCCGTGGTCGCCGAGGCCGTCAGCCAGGCCCCCATCACTGCCGCTACGGCTGTGCTCCGTGACACCATCGCTCGTCGCTCCTTCGTCGAGTCTCGCCCTTTACGGGCCTGGCCGGCATGACACGACCGGCGTTCGCTGTCTGGCCGGTGATGGCAGCGATACGCCATCGCCGGCTTTCAGATAGACCCGTGCGACGCCATTTTTATCCCCGTACGGAAGCGTTTAATGCCTAGGCGGTTGCCGGCAGCCGTGCGGTGAACTCGGCGATCGTCATCGGCTTGGAGAACATCGGGTAGTCGTAGCGGATCGCGGCATCGTGCTCGGCCTCACTGGTCGCGGCGACACCGTCGGTCAGTGTCAGCACCTCGTAGCCCTTCTCGTAGCCCGAGCGCATCGTGGATTCGACGCAGCAATTGGTCAGGAATCCGGCCAGGACGAGGGTCTCGATTCCCTTGCTGCGCAGGATGAAATCGAGATTGGTCGAGGCAAAGGTATCCAGCCCGCGCTTGCCCTCGATGACGATGTCACCGGCCTGCGGCGTCAGCGTGTCGCAGATCTCCGCGCCCCACTCGCCCTTGACGAAGGCGTTGCCGTCGACGACACCCGCGAGGATGCCGTAGGGCTGGGCGGTGATCTCGCCATAACCGGGCGCGAAGTGGATCGGCGCGTGCATCACACTGACCCCCTCCGCGCGTGCCGTGGCAACGAGACGCTGGGTCTTGGCAAGCATGTCCTCGCGCGCCATGACGGCTTTGACGGCCTCGTGAAGTACGCCACCGGGCGTGGTGAAGTCGTTCTGGAATTCGATCAGTACCAGGGCGGTCTTGAACGGGTCGATCGTCTGGTTGGCGTTGGCGGTCATGGCGGGACGCTCCTTCACGGGAATGGACTCGCTAGGGTTCAGCGTAGTCCATCCCCGGCCACGGAGCGGTGGTGTCTAGCCGTAGACCCCCTGACTGCGCAGATAGTCGTCATAGCTGCCGCTGAAATCGACGATGCCATCGTCCTTCATCTCGATGATGCGGGTCGCCAGCGAGCCGACGAACTCGCGGTCGTGGCTGACGAAGATCAGCGTGCCGGGGTAGTTCTCCAGCGCCAGGTTGAGCGCCTCGATCGACTCCATGTCGAGGTGGTTGGTGGGCTCGTCCATCACCAGCACGTTGGGCTTTAACAGCGTCAGCTTGCCGAACAGCATGCGCCCCTGCTCACCGCCGGAGATCACCTTCACCGACTTGCCGATGTCATCGTTGGAGAACAGCATGCGACCCAGCGCGCCGCGCACGGTCTGCTCGCCTTCGGTGGTCCACTGGCGCATCCACTCGAACAGCGTCTCACCGCCCTCGAAGTCGGCGGCGTGATCCTGGGCGAAGTAGCCGACCTCCGCCGCATCGGTCCACTTCACTTCGCCGGCGTCCGGGGTCATCGCCCCCACCAGGCAGTTGAGCAGGGTGGTCTTGCCGATACCGTTGGGACCGATGATGGCGATACGCTCGCCGGCCTCGACCTGCAGCCCGAAGCGCTCGAACAGCACGTTGTCGCCCCACGCCTTGGTCAGCTTTTCGACATTGAGCGCGTGGCGGTGGATCTTCTTGTTCTGATCGAAGCGAATGAACGGGCTGACCCGCGAGGAGGGCTTGACCTCTTCGAGCTGGATCTTGTCGATCTTGCGCTGACGCGAGGTCGCCTGCTTGGCCTTGGACGCATTGGCCGAGAAGCGGCTGACGAACTGCTGCAGCTCGGCGATCTCGGCCTTCTTCTTGGCGTTCTCGGCGTGCAGACGCTCGCGCGCCTGGGTCGCCGCGGTCATGTACTCGTCGTAGTTGCCGGGGAACAGCCGCAGCTCGCCGTAGTCCAGGTCTGCCATATGGGTGCAGACGCTGTTCAGGAAGTGGCGGTCGTGGGAGATGATGATCATGGTCGAGCTGCGCGCGCGCAGCATGCCCTCGAGCCAGCGGATGGTGTTGATGTCCAGGTGGTTGGTGGGCTCGTCGAGCAGCAGCACGTCAGGATCGGAGAACAGCGCCTGGGCCAGCAGCACGCGCAGTTTCCAGCCCGGAGCGACCACGCTCATCGGCTGGGTGTGCTGTTCCAGCGGAATGCCCAGCCCCAGCAGCAGCTCGCCGGCACGCGCCTCGGCGGTGTAGCCGTCGAGCTCGGCGAAGCGCACCTCGAGATCGGCTACCTGCATGCCGTCCTCTTCGGACATTTCGGCCTGCGCGTAGATCCGCTCACGCTCGGCGCTGACCTGCCACAGCTCCTGGTTGCCCATGATCACGGTGTCGATCACCCGCTCGTTCTCGAACGCGAACTGATCCTGGCGCAGCTTGCCCAGCCGCGTCGTGGCGTCTTTCATGACCTGCCCGGCACTCGGCTCCAGGTCGCCGCCGAGGATCTTCATGAAGGTCGACTTGCCGCAGCCGTTGGCGCCGATCAGGCCGTAGCGATTGCCCTGGCCGAACTTGACCGAGACGTTTTCGAACAGCGGCTTGGGGCCGAACTGCATGGTGATATTGGCGGTAGAGAGCAAAGGTAGGTACTCGCGGGGGACGGCGTGAATGAAGCGTCCGGGCGGATGTGGCCGGCGCGGGCGCATTGTACGCGCCCGCCGCCGCGGCGATCCACCATCAGCCGATGACACGAGGCGCGCCCGATCACGCCGCGCCAGCGTGCCACCCGCTCAGGCGCCTGCGCTCACTCCCCCCGCGGGAAGCGCTGTGACTCCTCGAGAACGTTGAGATCCATGTGGTTGCGCATGTAGCGCTGCGAGGCGTCCTGCAGCGGCTGATGATCCCAGGGGTAGTAGTGGCCGTTGCGCAGCGCTTCGTAGACCACCAGCCGCTGAGCCTGGCTCTCGCGCACTTCGGCATCGAAGCGCGGCATGTCCCAGCGCGCGCGCATCTGGGCCTGAAACGCCGCCAGCGTCTCGGCATGGGCCGGGTCCGTGGCCAGGTTGTGGCGCTCGCGAGGGTCCGCCTCGAGATCGAACAGCTGCGGCGGATCAAGCTCGCAGTGGTTGAACTTCCAGCGCCCCTGGCGGATCGTCACCAGCGGCGCATAGCTGCCCTCGGCGGCGTATTCCATGTAGACCGGCGCCTCGCGCGTGCCACCTCGGGCCAGCGGCAGCAGCGACTGGCCATCGGTCCAGGGGGCCACCTCGGAGAGATCGATGCCGACCAGATCGGCCAGGGTGGCGTTGATATCGATGGTCGAGACCGGGGTGTCGACGCTGGCCGGTGCCAGCCCCGGCGCGGCGATCATCAGCGGTACCCGCGAGGAGCCGTCGAACGGGCTCATTTTGAACCACAGCCCCTTCTCACCCAGCATGTCGCCGTGATCGGAGCAGACCACGATGATGGTGTTCTCGGCCATGCGGGTGCGCTCGAGCACGTCGAGAATGCCGCCGATCTTGTCGTCGATATAGGAGATATTGGCGAAGTAGCCACGCCGCGCCCGGCGCACGTGCTCGGGCTGGATGTCGAACTGCTCGTAATCGTTGGCGATGAAGATGCGCTGGGAGTGCGGGTCGAGATCCTCGAACGCCAGCGCGCCCTCGGCGGGTTCGAGCTGTTCGCAGTCCGCGTACAGATCCCAGTACTGGCGCCGCGCCACGTAAGGGTCGTGGGGGTGGGTGAAGCTCACGCACAGCGCCCAGGGCCGCGAATCCTGGCCCCGCGAGAGATCGAACAGTTTCTGCTCGGCGTGGAAGGCGACCTCGTCGTCGTACTCCATCTGGTTGGAGATTTCCGCCACCCCGGCGCCGGTCACCGAGCCCAGATTGTGATACCACCAGTCGATGCGCTCGCCCGGCTTGCGGTAGTCCGGCGTCCAGCCGAAATCCGCCGGATAGACGTCGGTGGTCAGGCGCGTCTCGAAGCCGTGGAGCTGATCCGGGCCGACGAAGTGCATCTTGCCCGAGAGACAGGTGGAGTAGCCGGCCCGGCGCAGATGGTGGGCCCAGGTCGGCACGGCAGAGCGAAACTCCGCGGCGTTGTCGTAGACCCCGGTGCGCGACGGCAGCTGGCCGGACATGAAGGCGGCACGCCCCGGCGCGCACAGATAGCTGGGGGTGTAGGCGCGGTTGAAGTTGACCGCGCGCTTGGCGAGCGCCTTGAGGTTGGGCGCATGCAGAAAGTCGGCCGGCCCGCTCTCGAACAGGGTACCGTTCAGCTGATCCGCCATCAGCACCAGAATATTGGGTCGTGTCATGGGTCACCCGGCAGCGTTGCGTGGTCGTCGCCCCTGCGACGGCAGGGGAGTTCCAGCATGCGCGGCGGCAGCGCCTCGGCACAAACGATGGATTCGGTGTCTCAGCCCCAGCCAGGCTGGGGCTAGGCTTCATACGAAAACTACCGGCGCTCGCTGACTTTGCGTGCAAACCCTGGATCTCTCACAGCCCCAATGCGGACAGCCCCGGGTGGTCGTCGGGCCGTCGCCCCAGCGGCCAGTGGAACAGCCGCTCGTCGGCGCGGATCGGCAGGTCGTTGAGACTGGCGTGGCGCTCGGCCATCAGCCCGTTGGCGTCGAAGCGCCAGTTCTCGTTGCCGTAGGAGCGGAACCAGTTGCCGGAGTCATCGTGCCACTCATAGGCGTAGCGCACCGCGATGCGCTCGCCATCGAAGGCCCATAGCTCCTTGATCAGGCGGTAGTCGAGCTCACGCGCCCACTTGCGCGCGAGAAAGGCGCGCGCCTCGTCCCGCCCACGGATGAACTCGGCGCGGTTGCGCCAGCGCGTATCGGCGGTATAGGCCAGCGCCACCTTGTCCGGGTCACGGCTGTTCCAGCCATCTTCGGCCAGACGCACCTTGCGTATCGCGCTGTCGCGATCGAACGGGGGCAATGGGGGGCGGGATTCTGGGTTCATGCGGTACTCCTCGACGATACGCTTTGTCTGAAAAATGCCTACACGCGTCGCCGCGACAGGGCCAGGTACGCGTAGGGGAATGCGGTACTCAGTCAGCAGTCTGCCACGCGTACGCTGAGGCATCGCCCGCGGCAAGCGACCGCTCGCCGCCCGTGGGCGACCCGTGCAGCCACGAAGCAGCCACGAAAAAGCCGCCCCCGGAGAGGAGGCGGCTCGATCGGTCATGACCCGGTTGGCGTCGGGGCCGGCGCTCAGCTTTCGCGCTTGCCGTCGACCAGACGCTTGAGCGCCAGCGGGTTGTCCTGCTTGAGCGCCTCCGGCAGCAGCGCGTCGGGCAGGTTCTGATAGCAGACCGGGCGCAGGAAGCGGTGAATGGCCGCCGTGCCCACCGAGGTGGTGCGCGCGTCCGAGGTCGCCGGGAAGGGGCCGCCGTGGACCATGGCGTCACACACCTCGACCCCGGTGGGCCAGCCGTTGACCAGAATGCGCCCCGCCTTGCGCTCGAGCGTCGGCAGCAGTTCGCGCGCGGCGTCGAGGTCGGCGTCATCCATCTGCAGGGTGATCGTCAGCTGGCCTTCCAGATGCTCGGTGACCTTTTTGAGCTCGGCGGCGTCGGCGCACTCGACCACCAGCGAGGTGGAGCCGAACACCTCGGCCTGCAGCGCCTCGTCGTCGAGGAAGTCCTGGGCCGCGGTCACGAACAGGCCGGTCTGGCACTGGTTGGGGCCGTCGCCCTTGCTGCCGCGCGCGATCTCCCGCGCCTTGCCGCTGTCGGCGATACCTTTGACGCCGCTTTCGTAGGCTTCGAAGATGCCCGGGGTCAGCATGGTCTGGCTACCGCTGGCCTTGACCGCCTCACCGGCCGCGGCGACGAAGGCGTCGAGCGCCGGACCCTTGACCGCGATCACCAGCCCGGGATTGGTGCAGAACTGCCCCGCGCCCATGTTGAGCGAGGCGACGAACGCTTCGCCCATCTCCTTGCCGCGCGCCGCCAGTGCCGCCGGCAGCGGGAACACCGGGTTGATCGAGCTCATCTCGGCATAGAACGGAATCGGCTCGGGGCGCGACTGCGCCGCCTTCCACAGCGACAGACCGCCGCTGCGCGAGCCGGTGAAGCCGGCAGCCTTGACCCGCGGGTCGGTGACCAGCGCCTGCCCCACTTCGCGCCCGGAACCGAACAGCAGCGAGAACACGCCCTCCGGCAGCCCGCACTGCTTCACCGCAGCCTGGATCGCACGGCCGACCAGTTCGCTGGTGCCGGGGTGGGCGGAGTGTGCCTTGACGATCACCGGGCAGCCGGCGGCCAGTGCAGAGGCGGTATCGCCGCCCGCCACCGAGAAGGCGAGCGGGAAGTTGCTGGCCCCGAACACCACCACCGGGCCGAGCCCGATCTGACGCTGGCGCAGGTCGACCCGCGGCAGCGGCTGGCGCTCGGGCAGCGCCGGGTCGACGCGCACGTCGAGCCACTCACCGTCGCGCACCACGCGGGCGAACAGGCGCAGCTGGCCGCAGGTGCGCCCGCGCTCGCCCTGGATACGCGCCTGGGGCAGGCCGGACTCGGCCACCGCACGCTCGATCAGGGTGTCGCCCAGCGCCTCGATCTGTTCGGCGATGGTTTCCAGAAACTTGGCGCGAGTCTCCAGCGAGGTCTCGCGATAGAGGTCGAAGGCCGTCCAGGCCAGCTCGCAGGCGCGCTCGACTTCCGCCTGGGTGCCACCCGCGTAGGCCGGCTCGAGACGCTCGTTGGTGGCCGGGTTGATCGCGTGGATGGCATCGCGGCTGCCTGTGACGGCCTGCTGGCCGATCAGCATGTCACCTGTCAGATTCATCTTGCCTCCTGAAGTGGGGATGGTCGTGCATTGGCTGCCGGCCACAGCCGGATCAGCCGCGCCAGGCCGCCTACGAAAACCGTCCTGGTGACGGCTTTTTCGTACGCGCCCTGGCGTCGAGGATCGCAACGGAACTTCGAGAGCCTAGCAGCCTGGCCGCCGAGAGAGTGCCGCATACGACTAAGGGTTAAGGACTAAAGGCTAAGAACTAACGGTCAAGAACTAATTTTCAAGAGCTAAAGGTTAAAGACTAGGGTTTGTACGAAAAGTCAGCGAGCGAAGGCAAGACAAGGCAAAAATCGGCGAAAACGCGGAGTTTACGGGGTGTAAATGAGCATTTTGAGCCGATTTTTAACGCCGTATTGCCGAGCGCAGGTAGTTTTCGTACAAAGCCTAAAATCTAGAAATCGACGGCGAGGCCTCTCCTCAGCGCACCAGCGCCGGGCGCTTGGGATCGAAGCGCCAGCCGTCGATCAGATACTGCATCGCCATGGCGTCGTCGCGGCCCCCGGCGGGCAAGCGCCGGTAGTCGGCGTGGGCGCGCTCCACCGCGTCCATATCGAGCTCGATGCCCAGGCCCGGTGCGTCGGTGACCGTCACCCGGCCGTCGACGATGCTCGGCGGCTCGCGGGTCAGGCGCGCATCGCCCTCCTGCCAGATCCAGTGGGTATCGAGCGCCGTGACCCGCCCCACCGCGGCGGCGCCGACATGGGCGAACATCGCCAGCGAGACATCGAAATGATTGTTGGAGTGCGAGCCCCAGGTCATGCCGTGATCCTGACACAGCTGGGAGACGCGCACGGCGCCGGAGAGCGTCCAGAAGTGCGGATCGGCGAGCGGGATGTCCACCGCGCGCAGCATCAGCGCGTGGGCCATCTCGCGCCAGTTGGTGGCGACCATGTTGGTGGCCACCGGCAGCCCGGTGGCGTGGCGGAACTCGGCCAGGATCTCGCGCCCGGAAAAGCCCTGTTCGGCACCGCAGGGGTCTTCTGCATAGGCGAGCACGCCGTGCAAATCGCGGCACAGCCGGATCGCCTCGTCGAGGGACCAGGCGCCGTTGGGGTCGAGCGTGGTGCGCGCCTCTGGGAAGGCCGCGTGCAGCGCGCTGACCGCCTCGATCTCCTGCGCCCCGGGCAGCACGCCGCCCTTGAGCTTGAAGTCACGAAAGCCGTAGCGATCGTGCGCGGCCTGGGCCTGCTCGACGATCGCCTGCGGCGTCATCGCGGCTTGGTCGCGCAGGCGATACCAATCGTGCCCCGGGCCGCCGCCGGAATGCGTGCTGCCGCTCCGGTAGTCGAGCGGCGTGGCGTGGCCGTCGCCGATGAAGAACAGATAGCCGAGCACCTCGACCTGCTCGCGCTGGCGCCCGTCTCCCAGCAGATCCACCACCGGCACCCCGAGGAACTGGCCCAGCAGATCGAGCAGCGCGGCCTCCAGCGCCGCCACTGCGTTGATACGCAACTCGAAGGTCCAGGAGCCGCGGCCGAAGTCCTCGAAGTCGGCGCTGCGCCCGCGCGCGTGGAGTGACGCCACCACCCCGCGCAGCTGGCCCAGCGACTGCCCGAGTACGCGCTCGCGGGCCTGCTCCAGCGAGCGCTGGATGGTCTCGCCCCCCGGCGCCTCACCGACCCCGACATGGCCGGCACTATCTTCGAGGATCACCAGATTGCGGGTGAACCAGGGCGCGTGGGCCCCGCCGATATTGAGCAGCATGCTGTCGCGGGCAGCGACCGGAATCACCCGCATGGCGGTGATGGTCGGTGTGGCATGGCTGGGCGTGGCGTGACGGGTCCGTGCGTGGCTGGGCATGGCGACTCTCGCAGTGAGATCGGTGCGGCCCGCCGCCGAGCGGGCCGCGCAAGGATAGCGACAGCGGCCGCCGGCGATGGGCGGCCGCCCGGTTCACAGACGCTCGGCGTGCTCGATCAGCCGTTTCAGCGTCTCCAGCTCCTGGGCACTGGGCATCACCAGCGGCGCGCGCACATCGCCCGCGGGGTAGCCGACCAGCCCGGCGCCGGCCTTGATCAGGCTCACCGCATAGCCCTTGGTGGTGTCGCGCAGGGTGACGAAGGGAATGAAGAACTCCTGGGTGACGCGGCGCACGAAGTCGTGGTCGCCCTCGCGCAGCGCCTGATAGAACTTCACCGCCAGCGCCGGCACGAAGTTGAACACCGCCGACGAGTAGGTGCTGACGCCGATCGCCAGATACGCCTCGGCGATGATCTCGGCGGTGGGCACGCCACCGACGTAGGCCAGGCGCTCGCCCAGCGTCTTGATGGTGATGTTGAGCGACTGCATGTCGCCCTTGCCATCCTTGAGGCCGACCAGGTTGGGGCAGCGCTCGGCCAGCGCCTTGACGCCGTTGACATCGAGCACGCCGTTGGCGCGGTTGTAGTAGATCACCCCCAGCTCGGTGGATTCGCACACGCTGGCGGCATACTCGACGATGCCCGCCTGCGGGCACTCGGTGAGATAGGGCGGCATCAGCAGGATGCCGTCGGCCCCCGCGTCCTGCGCCGCCTTGGCATGCGCCTTGGCCAGCTCGGCGCTCTGCCCGGCGCTGGCGATGATCGGCACGTGGCCACCCAGTACCTCCACCGCGATGGTGACGATCTCGCGGTACTCATCCAGCGTCAGGTTGAAGAACTCTCCGGTGCCCCCGGCGACGAACAGCGCCGAGACGTCGTAGTCCTTGAGCCAGGCGAGCCGCCGGCGGTAACTTTCGGCGTCGAACTGGCCGTGGGCATCGAAGTCGGTCACCGGAAAGGAGAGCAGACCGTCGGTAATGGAGGCTTTGAGCGCGTCTCTGGAAAAATTCACCTGGATTCCTCGCTAAGGGCTGGCACGGGCACAAGAACTGGCATGAATGACGTCGGCAGCGCCCTGTCGACATCACCCACCTGCCGACACATCAGCGGCAGGCTCTATGCCAGTGATGTTGTCATACATCATACTATAGTACCGTTATACCTTAGCCCAAAGCCTAGGAACACACGGACCAGCCTGGCGCGCGGCTGGGGCGCGCCTCAGCGTGGCGAGCTATGACGTGCAGACGTCGATGCCCTGCCCGCCAGCGAGCCCCTTAGAGGGTGTTTACAAATTCGACGAGCGAAGGCAAGACCGGGGCGCGTAGCTAAGGCGAAATCGGCCGAAAAGACGGAGTTTACGGGGTGTAAATGAGTACTTTGAGGTCGATTTCAACGCCGTATCGTCGAGCGCAGGCATTTTGTAAACACCCTCTTAGCGTCCCAGCGGAATCCGGGTACTAGAGAGCACCTCACGCAGCCCCATGAAGGAGCGGATCTGGCGTACCCCGGGCAGATAGATGAGCTGCTCGGCGTGCAGGCGGTTGAAGCTCTGGCTGTCGCGGGTGCGGATCATTAGGAAGTAGTCGAACTCGCCGGTGACCAGATGGCACGCCATGCAGCCGGAGATATGCCGCGCCGCGGCCTCGAAGTCGGCGAACGACTGCGGCGTGGAGCGATCCAGTACCACGCCGATCACCACCACCATGCCGGCGTTCAGGCGCTCGGCGTCGAGTAGCGCCACCACCTCCTTGATCAGGCCGCTGCGCTTGAGTCGTTCGACCCGGCGCAGACACGCCGGCGGGCTGAGATTGACCCGCTCCGCCAGCGCCACGTTGGAGAGCGAGGCGTCGTGCTGGAGCACGTCGAGGATCTGACGGTCGATACGGTCCAGCGGCGGCGCCTCAGCGGCATCCGAGAGAGTCATGGCAAAGCCTCGCTTCATTTTGTTGCGCAAAACCAATTTGTAGCACAACCATCGACGACAATAATCCACTTATTACTAATATCAGCCCGGAAAACGATCGCAACTTGCAACGTACCCCGCCAGCTTTCCTGATAGCGTTTTAGGCACTAGCACCCAAGCATTGCATTCCTGCGACCAGCGGTCTTGCCGCTGCTATCACAACGACAATCCGGTGACCCCATGAGACTCGATCGTTTTCCCCGCTACCCCCTTACCTTCGGCCCTTCTCCGATCACCCCGCTCAAGCGCCTGAGCGAGCATCTCGGTGGCGAGGTCGAGCTCTACGCCAAGCGCGAAGACTGCAACAGCGGGCTCGCCTTCGGCGGCAACAAGACGCGCAAGCTCGAATACCTGATCCCGGAAGTGCTCGAGGGCGGCTACGACACGCTGGTCTCGATCGGCGGCATCCAGTCCAATCAGACCCGCCAGGTCGCCGCAGTGGCCGCGCATCTCGGCCTCGAGTGCGTGCTGGTGCAGGAGAACTGGGTCAACTATGACGACAGCCATTACGACAAGGTCGGCAACATCGAGCTGTCGCGCATCATGGGTGCCGACGTGCGCCTCGACCCGGCGGGCTTCGATATCGGCATCCGCGCCAGCTGGGAGCGCGCGCTGGAAGACGTCCGCGCCCGCGGCGGCAAGCCTTACCCGATCCCCGCCGGCTGCTCCGAACACCCCTATGGCGGTCTCGGCTTCGTCGGCTTCGCCGAAGAGGTGCGCCAGCAGGAGCGCGAGCTGGGCTTCACCTTCGACTACATCGTGGTCTGCTCGGTGACCGGCAGCACCCAAGCCGGCATGGTGGTGGGCTTCGCCGCCGATGGCCGGGCGCGTCGAGTCATCGGCATCGACGCCTCGGCCAAGCCGGAGCGCACCCACGCCCAGATCCTGCGCATCGCCCAGAATACCGCCGAGCTGGTCGACCTCGGCCAACCGATCGAGGCCGACGACGTGATCCTCGACACCCGCTTCGGCCATCCCGAGTACGGCCTGCCCAACGACGGCACCCTGGAGGCCATCCGCCTCTGCGGCCGGCTCGAAGGCGTGCTCACCGACCCGGTCTACGAGGGCAAGTCGATGCACGGCATGATCGACAAGGTGCGCCGCGGCGAATTTCCCGCCGGCTCCCGGGTGCTCTACGCCCACCTCGGCGGCGCCCCGGCGCTCAGCGCCTACAGCGAGCTGTTCCACGCCGGCTGAGGGCCATCGGCCTGGGGTATGCTGGCAGTTTTCCGTCATCCAACCAGCGAGGAGACGCGCATGCCCCACGCCAACGCCGGCCCCACCATCGCGCACGCGCTCGATGAGATCGTCACCTGGAGCGCCACCGCGCTCTCCCGACGAATACACGCCCGCGAGGTGTCGTGCCGCGAGGTGATGGCGGCCTATCTGGCGCATATCGATGCCGCCAACCCCTCGCTCAATGCGCTCGTCTCCCGGCGCCCGTCGGCGACACTGCTGGCGGAGGCGGAGGCGGCCGACCGCGAGCTCGCGGCAGGGCGCTCGCGCGGCTGGCTACACGGCATCCCCCAGGCGATCAAGGATCTCTCCGACGTGCAGGGGCTGCCCACCGTACAGGGCTCGCCGCTGTGCCGCGATCATCGCGCCGACGCCGACAGCCTGATGGTCGCGCGCATGCGCGCCGCCGGGGCCATCATGATCGGCAAGACCAACACCCCGGAATTCGGGCTCGGCTCGCACACCTACAACCCGGTGTTCGGCGCTACCCGCAACGCCCACGCACCGACCCGCACCGCCGGCGGCTCCAGCGGCGGTGCCGCCGCCGCGCTGGCCATGCGCCTGCTGCCGGTGGCCGACGGCAGCGACATGATGGGCTCGCTGCGCAACCCCGCCGCCTTCAATCAGGTGATCGGCCTGCGCCCCTCGTTCGGGCGCGTCCCGGGTCTGGCGCCGGAGGCATTCGGCCAGCAGCTCGCCACCAATGGCCCCATGGGCCGCAGCGTCGAGGACGTGGCCCGCCTGCTCGCCGTGCAGGCGGGCTACGAGCGCCGCGCGCCGCTATCGCTGGGCGAAGCGCTGCTGCCCGCCGGGCAGGAGCTGGCCGCGGCGCTCGAGCGCGACGGCGATGGCCTGCGTATCGCCTGGCTGGGGGACTGGTCGGGGCATCTAGCGCTGGAGCCGGGGGTGCTCGCGCTGTGCGAGAGCGCGCTGCAGCGGCTGGAAGCGGGCGGCTGCCGGATCGAACCGGCGGCCCTGCCCTACTCGGCCGAGGCCCAGTGGCAGAGCTGGACCACCCTGCGCCACTGGGCAGTGTGCGGCAGTCTCGGCGGCTACTACGCCGACCCCGACAGCCGCCGCCAGCTCAAGCCCGAGGCGCAGTGGGAAGTCGCCCGCGGGCTCGCGCTCTCGGCCCAGGACATCCACGACGCCAATGTGCGCCGCAGCGAGCTCTATCGCGCCTGGTGCGCGCTCTTCGAACGGGTCGACTACGTCGCCATGCCCAGCGCCCAGGTGTTCCCGTTCGCCCTCGACACGCCCTGGCCCGAGACCATCGACGGCCGCAGCATGGACACCTACCACCGCTGGATGGAGGTAGTGGTACCCGCCTCGCTGGCGGGTCTGCCCGCAATCAGCGTGCCCGCCGGCGTCGATGCCCGGGGCCTGCCGATGGGGCTGCAACTGATCGGCGCCCCGCGCGACGACTGGGGCCTGCTGCAACTGGCACGTGTCTATGAGCGCATCAGCGGCGAGCTGGCCCCCATGCCCGCCGCGCTGAGCGGTTGAGGCACTCCATCGGGCGATCCGCACCGCGCCAGGCCGGCCAGGGGGGCGCCCCGACCACTCACGCCGGGCCCGGTGCGAGGAGCCCCGCCGGCAGACGCTGAAACGCCTCGTAGGCCGCCAGCACCGTGGCCCGCTGGGCCGCAGCGGCGGCCTGGAAGGCGTCGGCGTAGACGGTCTCGTCGGGGTACTCGGTGATCAGTGTCAGCGGCACCCGGTGGCGCTCATCGACCGAGAGCCAGCACGGAAAGCCGTTGATCCGCTCGAAGCCATCGTCGCCGGCGTGGGCGTTGAACTGCGCCAGCTGGCGCCGATTGAGCGCTTTCAGCGCCACCTCCTCCGCCAGCGCCCGGGTGACCGCCTCCAGCAGCCAGCGCGCGGCCGCCTCCCAGCCCGGGCGATAGCGCAGGATCAGGAAGAAGCCCTTGGGGATCGTCCACATCTCGAAGCCCCGCGGTACATAGCCGGAGAGCGGCCGGGTCCACTCGTGCGCCGGGTAGCCGTGCAGATTGAGGTGCAACTGGGCACCGCTGAGCTGCTCGGCCTGGGTGCGGATGGTGCTCTCGAAGCGTGCCGATGCGCGGTACTCCAGATCGTCGCCCAGCGCGGTGTAGCGGGCGGCGTGGTGCATGTGCCGGGGATTGTCGGCGATCAACTGCTGGTGCAGCGCATAGCCGTCCGGGTTCTCCAACGGGCACAGCGTGAAGTGCGCCCCGGGCCGACGCGCCAGCGTGAACGCCGCCTGCAGCGAGCCGGCCGGCGACGAGGTCTCGTTGGCGTGCTGGCCGGCGGAGATCATCACCGCACGGTCACGACCGGCGATATGGCACCCGCTCAGCGTGCGCCCGGCGACCGAGCGCGCCTGGAAACGGCTGCCGGGCAGCGCCGCCAGCGCGGCCGCGATCACCGCCGGCGCCAGCGGCCCCGGCGGGCTCTCGAGCAGGGCCCGCCAATGGCCCGCAGGCAGACCATCCTGAGGAGATGGCTGCGCCGATGCCGCGTGCGTCACGACCCTTACCTGCACGCTCAGCGTTGCACCACGACGCACCTGGGGCACGATCTGGCCCGGGCGCAGGTGGCGGTCCCCCGGCGGGCGGCCGCTGCGGCGCTGGAAGACCTCCAGCAGCGAGAAGTAGAGCTCCTCGTGGAGCGCCTCGCGCAGCGACAGCACCTCGTCGTCGTAGGCCAGCGGCTCGTCGTCCACCGGCAGCGTCACCGCGATCTCGAGACGGGAGAAATAGGGCTCCTCGCACCAGTCGGCGTCGCGGATCGCGCTCACGCTATCGTGATAGAGCGCCTCGAAGGCGGTCCACAGCGCCCGGCCCTCGCTCAGCCGCTCGGCTGTCGTTGCCTCTATCGCCTTCCCCACTGCCCCGCCCTCGCGGTACCAGCCGCAGGGCGAGAGCGCCAGTTCGCCGGTGAAGTCGGCATGCACGCGGTTGGGGGCCAGCACCTCGCACTCGCGCTCACGCCCATCGGCATAGCGCAGATGCAGCCGGTAGACCGGTAGCGCCGCCAGGCACGCACCAGCGACGAAACGAAACGCCACCTGCGGATAGCAGGCGGCCAGGGGATAGCTCTCCAGGCGAAAGCGCTGCTCGCTGGCCTGGGGATGGCGCGGATAGATGACCTCGCAAGCGACCAGGTCGCGGGTCTCGATCTCTTCGCGAAAGGCGCACAGCAGCGGCTTGTAGGCCGAGCGGCAGCGCGCCGCGATACCGCGCTCGGCCAGCGCCGCCTCGGCCTGGCGCCGTGTCGCCCGATCGTCGAAGGTCCAGGTCTCCAGGCGCTCACCGGCGAACTCGGCGGCGAGTGTCGCCAGCGTAGCGGCATAGGTCCGGGAAAACAGGTCAGTGGCAGAGGCGCCAGTAAAAGACGCGTCGGTAATGAAGGTGTCTGTGGCAGAAACAGCTGACGGGCTCAAGGCGGGCTCCTGATGGCTGATGGCATACTGAGGGCCGGCCATGCACGCCCGCCGGCCAGCGCGATGCGATAGCGCAGTGTAGCGCGCATCGGGCGCTGCTCGGCGTCTATCCTGGCACCCGACATCGATGCGCTCGCCGCGAGCATGGATACGGCGCTCCGGAAACACAGAGACAAAGAGACAAAGAGACAAAGAAACGACAAGGGCGGCATCGAGGATGCCGCCCTTGGTGTAGCGCGCTCGTCGATCCCCCTAGAATACGAAGGTCAACAACAGGTTAAACACCATCGCCGCGACGAAGCCCAGCGGCGCGGCGCGGAACAGCAGCTTGGGCAGCAGCCCGGCGCGCGCGCGGTCATCGGGGCAGGAGCCGAGTATCAGGCTGCCGCCGGAGGAGAACGGCGAGATCGAGGTGGCCTGGGCGCCGACCACGATAGCGATGAAGATGATCATCGGGTCGATGGCCAGGGTGTTGGCGATCGGCAGCACCAGCGGGAACAGTGCCGGGGTGACCACGCCCAGGGTGCTGGCGAACAGCGACATCAGCGCCGCCGCCACGCCGAAGGCGACCGGAATCAGTACCGGCGGGATATTGGTGCCGATCCACGACCCCAGCAGATCGATGGTGCCGGCCTTGATCGCCACCGAGATCAGCATGCCGACCCCGCAGATCATGATGATGGTGCCCCACGGCAGCGAGGCGATCGCCTGACGCTCGTCGCCCAGCTTGAGCAGCAGCGCGATGACCGAGAACACGCTGGCGATCAGGCCGATGTCGACCTTGGCGTTGACGAAGGCGATCGCGGCATTGCCGGGCAGCAGCAGGCTGGCGATCGGCGGCAGCAGCACCGTGGCCATCATGATCAGGGTCAGCGTCAGGGTGGTCTTCTGCTCGCGGTCGAGCGGCGCGGGGCGCTCGATGTGCTCCAGCGAGGCCACCGCGCTGCCGCGCCGGCGCCCGACCACGATCAGCCCGGCGAGCATCACCACCGGCACGATCAGGGTGCTGGCGAAGATCCCCAGGGCATTGATGAAGGCCTGGTTGTCGGAGACACCGGAGCTGGTCATCAGGGTGCGGAAGATGATCCCGCTCTGGCTGGAGACGAAGTTGGCCCCGGCCAGCGCGCCGTAATTCACCGCCATGCCGCCGACGATCAGGCTGAGCCCCGTGCGGTTGCACAGCAGCAGGGTGATCGGCGCCATGAACGCCAGCACGGTGTAGTAGCCGGCGCCGAGCCCGGAGATCACCGTGGCAGCGAGGAAGATCGCGAACGGCATCAGGCTGGGCACGTTGCGGCAGCGGTACATCAGATGCTCGGCGAGCTTCTCCAGGGTGCCGTTGACGATGGCGAAGCTGTAGAACAGGCAGACCGAAAAGATGATGAAGAAGATCTTCAGCGGCCAGGTGGCGATCACCTCCTTGGGGCTCATGCCCATACCGAAGCAGCCGATCAGGTAGGCGAAGGCGATCGCGAACAGCCCGATATTGAGCTTGAAGCGATAGCCGAGAACGATGGAGACGACGATCGCCCCCACCACCAGCAGACTCATCATGTCAGTTCCCCTCGTGCGTGATCCCGGTATCGGCGTATCCGGTACTCGGTTTGGTGTCGTTGTCGTTCATGCGCCGGCGCGCTCAGGCGTCGCCCCCCAGCGCGATCCGAAACAGCCGCGCCGGGTTGTCGACCAGCACCTGGCGGCGCTCTTGCGGGTCGGGCAGCAGCTTTTCCAGCAGCGCGAACTGGGCGTCGTAGTCGGTGTCCGCCTCGAAGCGGGTGTGCGGCCAGTCGCTGCCCCACAGCAGGTTCTCGCTGTGGCCGTAGGCGTCGCGCAGCCGCTCGATCGAGCGGCTCGCCTGATCTAGGCTCGACCGGCTACGGTAGGTGGCCGAGAGCTTGACCCACAGCGGCTGGTGCGCCAGCCGTGACAGCAGTGCGCGATGCGCCGGATTCACCGGATCGATCTCGCCGCCCGGCAGGCCGAAGTGGTCGATCACCACGTCGCAGCCAGCGCCCAGGATCGGCGCCACCACGTCATCGAGATCTTCCATTCCACGCTGGATCTCCACCGACCAGCGGCGTCGCGCCAGCTCGGTGAAGAAGCGCTGCCACGGCGCCGCGGCGTAGTCGTCCAGCGCTTTGCCGATCAGGTTGAGACGCACGCTGACCACCCCGGCGGCGTCGAGCGCATCCAGTGCCGCCGCAGAGATCGTCGGTTCGACCACGGCGGTGCCGCGCAGCCGCTCGGGATAGCGGCGCAGCGCCGCCACCAGATAGTCGTTGTCGGTACCGAGGAAGCTCGGCTGCACCAGCACCCCGTGGGAGAGGCCACAGCGGTCCAGATGTGCCAGATACGTTTCCACCTTGGCGTCGTAGTCCGGGCTGTAGCGCCGGCCCTCCACCAGCGGCAGATCGCGCTGGAAGATGTGAGCGTGGGTATCCACGCCCGTTACGACTTTAGCAGTAGAATGCATCATAGAATCCTTGAATCACATGATATAAGCCTGTGCAATCGGCCATAGCCTGACCGCTTCGACTCATCTATTCATCTATATGAATAGAGCAATCGGCAGCATACACGCTTTTAGTCGCAGTTTTCTTTACCTACGACTAAAGGTGATACATTGAAATCAATAACAGGCAGGGAACCTATCGTGATGAGAACGTCGAGCCTGCAGACCGACGAACGTCTGCCGCTCTATCAACGCCTGCGCGACGATATGCTCTCGCGCATCGCCTCCGGGGAGTGGGCCCCCGGCATCGCCATCCCCACCGAAGCGGAGCTGACCAAGCAGTACGGCGTCGCAGTGGGCACCTTGCGCAAGGCCGTGGACACCCTGGTCCAGGACGGCCTGATGGAGCGCAGTCAGGGGCGCGGCACCTTCATCCGGCGCCCCAACTTCCAGGGCTCCCTGTTTCGCTTCTTCCGTCAGGTGGATGCGCTCGGTGAGCGTCAGGTGCCCACCAGCCGGATTCTGAGCCGAACGCGTACCCAGGCCTCGGAAAGCGTGGCCCTCGCCCTGGAGCTCCCCCCGGGCAGCGAGGTGATCAAGCTCGAACGGTTGCGCCAGATCGGCGGCAGCAACGTCTCGCGGGAGGAGATCTGGCTGCCGGCGGCGCGCTTCGCCGGGCTGATGTCGGTGGACCCGGAAGCATTCGAGAACCTGCTCTACCCCTTCTATGAGAGCCAGTGCGGTCAGTTGGTGGCCTCGGCGCGTGAGACGCTCACCGTGGAGACGGCCGATGCCCCTACCGCCAAGGCGCTGGAGATCGCCCAGGGCGCACCGGTGGTGAACATCGAACGCCTGGCGCTGGGTTACGACGGCACCCCGCTGGAGTTTCGCCGCACGCTGGGCAATGCCGAGACTTTCCGCTACCAGGTCGACATCACCTGAGACGCGTTTTCGCTGGCGCGTGTCGCCGCAAACGCCGAGGCGCTGTACGCAAACGACCGCCGTGTGCCGACGTTTCGTACGGTGCCTCGCACCAGAAGCATACCGGTGTAAGGGAACGTAACGCGTAGAGCAGGGTCGATGGAAAGGGGCCGCGATCCCGGGCCCGATCTTCGCCGCTCAGGATGTCACCGTGTTTCGATCCTTCTTTCCTCGACCCGCGCTGCTCTCGCTCAGCGCACTCGTCTGGTCCCTGCTGTGCCTGGTTCTTTGGGACACCACCGCCAACGCCTGGGGTGCCGTCATCGGCCTGCCCCCGCTCGCCCCCGGCGCCGAGCTGCCGATCGACGTCTCGCGCTTCTGGGCGCCGTCTTTTCTCTGGTTCTACCTCTACTACGCCCTGTGCACGGCGCTCTTCGCCGCCGCCTGGTTCCGCTTAAGCCCGCACCGCTGGCAGCGCTGGTCGATTCTCGGCAGCGCGCTGATCGTCTTTCTGACCTACTTCTCGGTCCAGACCAGCGTCGCGGTCAATGCCTGGTACGGGCCGTTCTGGGACATGGTGCAGCGGGCGCTGGGCGGTGACGGCGCGGTGAGCGCGGCGGATCTCTACCGTGAAATGCTCGCCTTCGCCGGTATCGCCTTCGTCGCGGTCACGGTGGGGGTGTTCAACCTGTTCTTCGTCAGCCACTACATCTTCCGCTGGCGCTGGGCGATGAACGACTACTACATGCACCACTGGCCGCGCCTGCGCCATGTGGAGGGGGCCGCCCAGCGCGTGCAGGAGGACACCATGCGTTTCTCCACCACGCTGGAGGGGCTGGGGGTGAGTCTGCTCAAGTCGGTGCTGACGCTGATCGCCTTCCTGCCGCTGCTGGTGACGATGTCCCAGCACATCACCGAGTTGCCGCTGGTGGGGCACGTCTCCAACGCGCTGGTGTGGTCGGCGGTCGCCTGGTCGCTGTTCGGCACCCTGTTCCTGGCACTGGCAGGGGTCAAGCTGCCGGGGCTGGAGTTTCGCAACCAGCGCGTGGAGGCGGCCTACCGCAAGGAGCTGGTCTACGGCGAAGACGCCGCCGAGCGCGCCCGCCCGGCCACGGTGGCGGAGCTTTTTCAGGCGGTGCGGCGCAACTACTTCCGGCTCTACTGGCACTACGCCTACTTCAATATCGCGCGCATCTTCTACCTGCAGGCGGACGTGGTCTTCGCCTTCATCGTGCTGGCGCCCTCGATCGTCGCCGGCAAGCTGACCCTGGGCCTGCTGCAGCAGATCCTCAACGTCTTCGGCCAGGTGCGCGACTCCTTCCAGTATCTGGTCAACGCCTGGTCGACCATCATCGAGCTGCTGTCGATCGTCAAACGCCTGCGCACCTTCGAGCGGGTGATCGAACGCACGCCGGAGGCTATCGAGTCCCCAACCTAAGTAATGACGCCAGGGCGTGCGCAGCGCCCTGCCGTCATCGCCACGTCATCGCTTGGTCAAAGCGCTGTCATTCAAGTGACATCCGAATGCCACGCTCCTGACATCGTGTCGTCCTAGGGTACGCACCACACCCTGTAACGCCCTGTCAGGAGATGTCATCGTGCGCCTCACCTCTCTACTGCCATTCGTCGCTGTCACCGCGCTCTCTCTCTCCACCTCGGCCCAGGCGGCCACCACCATCACCTGGTGGCACGCCATGGAGGGCGTACTCGGCGAAAAGGTCAACGCCATCGCCGAGGAGTTCAACGCCTCCCAGAGCGACTATGTGGTCAAGCCCGTCTACAAGGGCAGCTACAGCGATAACCTGACCGCAACCATCGCCGCCTTCCGCGCCGGTCAGGCACCGGCGATCACCCAAGTGTTCGAGGTCGGCACGGCGACGATGATGAACGCCAAGGGCGCGATCTACCCGGTCTACCAGCTGATGCAGGACACCGGCACGGCGTTCGATCCCGACGCCTTCCTGCCGGCGGTGAAGAGCTACTACACCTCGCGCGACGGCCACATGCTGTCGATGCCGTTCAACTCCTCCACCCCGGTGCTCTATTACAACAAGGACGCCTTCGCCAAGGCCGGCATCGAGACGCCGCCCAAGACCTGGGCCGAGGTCGGCAAGGACGCCCACAAGCTGGTCGAGAGCGGCGCCGCCGAGTGCGGCCTGACCACCGCCTGGCCGAGCTGGACCCAGCTGGAGAACTTCAGCGCGATCAACGATGTGCCCTTCGCCACCCAGGCCAACGGTTTCAATGGCACCGACGCCCGCCTGGTGTTCGACAAGCAGCCGGCCACGGTGGGGCATATCCAGGATCTGGCCGAGTGGCAGAAGAGCCACGCCTTCGAGTATGGCGGCCGTGCCGACAACGGCACCAAGCGCTTCCAGTCGGGCCGCTGCGCCATGCTGACTACCTCCTCCGCCTCGCGTGCGGGTATCCAGGAAGCCGCCAAGGGCAAGTTCACCTTCGGCATCGCCCCGCTGCCCTATGACGCCGAAGCGGTGAGCCAGCCCCGCAACTCGATCATCGGCGGCGCCTCGCTGTGGGTCATGCAGGGCCAGTCGGACAAGGTCTACAAAGGCGTGGCCGAGTTCCTCAACTTCCTCTCCTCGCCGGCGGTACAGGCCGACTGGGCCAGCTTCACCGGCTATGTGCCGATCACCACTGCCGCCTATCAGCAGTTGAAAGATGAGGGCTTCTACACCAAGACGCCGGGCGCCAGCGTGGCGATCGACCAGCTGACCCGGGGCACGCCGGATGACAACGGCCGCGGCCTGCGTCTGGGCAACATGCCGCAGATCCGTAACATCATCGCCGAACAGCTGGAGAAAGCGTTCAACGGCAGCGAGCCCGCCGCCCAGGCGCTGACCGAGGCGGCCAAGCGTGGCAATGCGGAGCTCGAGCAATTCGAGCGCAGCGTCTCGAACTAGGGAACCACTGCATAAATGTCTGCGCGGACTCGGCGTCCCCAACGAATCGCTGCGTTGCGTGGTACTGGGGCGCCAGCCCGGTCGAACACTCGCCTAACCCCATGTTATGTCTCGTGTTCTGTGTTCCATGCGCCTTGCGCTTCATCTCGCTCGCCGATTTCTGCAGCGCTTCCCTAAGCGCCTGATATGCCTCTCTCTCCTGTCGAGTCCCTGAAAGCGGGCGGCGCAAGCCGCCCGCTGTGCCGATCAAGATGACCACTTTCGAACGTCACTCCGTCACTCCCTGGCTGCTGCTGGCGCCCCAGCTCGCGGTGGTTGCCATCTTCTTCTTCTGGCCCGCCGCCGAGTCGGTGCGTCAGGCGTTCTACGTACAGGATGCCTTCGGCCTCGGTGAGCGCTTCGTCGGGCTCGCCAACTTTCAGCATGTGCTCGCCTCTCCGGGCTACTGGCACGCCTTCGGCGTCACCGCGCTGTTCAGCCTGCTGGTGGCGGCGGGCGCCATGGGCCTGGCCCTGCTGCTGGCGGTCCTCGCCGACCGCGTGCTCCACGGCGCCAAGCTCTACCGCGTGCTGCTCACCTGGCCCTATGCGGTGGCGCCGGCGGTGGCAGGGCTTTTGTGGCTGTTCATGTTCGACCCGGTGCTCGGCGTGCTGACCCACGCCCTGGCCGTCTTCGGCGTGCACTGGGATGCCCAGCTCGACCCCGGCCAGGCGCTGGCGCTGGTGGTGATCGCCTCGATCTGGCAGCAGATGAGCTACAACTTCGTGTTCTTTCTTGCCGGGCTGCAGATGATCCCCGCCTCGCTGCTCGAGGCCGCCGCCATCGACGGCGCCGGGCCGTTTCGGCGCTTCTTCGGCATCACCCTGCCGCTGCTGTCGCCGACCGCCTTCTTCCTGCTGGTGATGAACAGCGTCTACGTGCTGTTCGAGACCTTCGCCACCATCGACAACACCACCCTTGGCGGCCCCGGCGGCGCCACCCGCACCCTGGTCTACAAGCTCTACGAGGATGGCTTCGTGGGCCGCGATCTGGGCGGTTCCAGCGCCCAGTCGGTGCTGCTGATGGTGCTGGTCGGAGTGCTCACCTTCATCCAGTTCCGCTATCTCGAACGCAAGGTCGCCTACTGATGCGCTATCGTCGCCCCGGCCTCGACGGCCTCACCCATCTGCTGCTGATCATTGGCGTGGTGATCTTCGGGCTACCGCTGTGGCTGGCGCTCACCGCCTCCACCCACAGTGCCGCCGACCTGCAGAACGGCATCGCCCCGCTGTGGTTCGGCGACCAGGGGCTGGCCAACTACTGGCAGCTACTGTCGCAGCCGATGCCCGGGCTCGGCGTCAGCGCCCTGCGCCTGCTCGGCAACTCGCTGGTGATGGCGCTGGGTATCGCCCTGGGCAAGATCGCGATCTCGCTGCTGGCCGCCTACGCCATCGTGTTCTTCCGCTTTCCCTGCCGCACGCTCTGCTTCTGGCTGATCTTCGTCACCCTGATGCTGCCGGTGGAGGTGCGCATCGTGCCGACCTACGGCGTGGTGGCGCGCTTCGGGCTGATCGATACCTACGCCGGGATGATCCTGCCGCTGATCGCCTCGGCCACCGCCACCTTCCTGCTGCGCCAGTGCTTTCTGAGCCTGCCCTCGGAGCTGTTCGAGGCGGCGCGGCTGGATGGCGCCGGGCCGCTGCGCTTTCTCAAGGATTTCGTGCTGCCGCTGTCGCGGACCAACCTCGCGGCGCTGTTCGTGATCATGTTCATCTACGGCTGGAACCAGTACCTGTGGCCGCTGCTGGCGGCCAACTCGCCGGATCACGCCACCGCCGTGATCAGCCTGAAGAACCTGGTGCAGTCCACCGACACCCTGCCACCGTGGCAACTGGCCACCGCGATGACGCTGCTCACGGTGCTGCCGCCGGTGGTGGTGATCGTCGCAATGCAGCGCTTTTTCGTGCGTGGGCTGACCGATGCCGAAAAGTGACCTTCAACGCCAAGAGACTCATCCCATGGCCACGCTGACCTGCCGCCAGCTCGGCAAGACCTACAAGGGCGGCCAACGCGCCGTCGACGGTATCGATCTGACCCTGGAAAGCGGGGAGCTGATGGTCGTCGTGGGCCCCTCGGGCTGCGGAAAGTCGACCTTCCTGCGCATGGTGGCGGGGCTCGAGACGATCAGCGATGGCGAGCTCGAGATCGGCGGGCGGCTCGCCAACCGCCTGGAGCCGGCCCAGCGCGGGGTGGCGATGGTATTCCAGAACTACGCCCTCTACCCGCACATGAGCGTGTTCGACAACATGGCCTATGCGCTCAAGCTGCAGAAGCGCCCGCGCGAGGAGATCACCCGCCGGGTGCGCGAGGCCGCGGCCCTGCTGGGCATCGAGACGCTGCTCGAACGCCGCCCGCGCCAGCTCTCCGGCGGCCAGCGCCAGCGCGTGGCGATGGGCCGGGCGATCGTGCGCGAACCGCGCGTGTTCCTGTTCGACGAGCCGCTCTCCAACCTCGACGCCGCGCTGCGCGTGCAGATGCGTCTGGAGATTCGGCGCCTGCAGCAGCGCCTGGGCGCGAGCATGCTCTATGTCACCCACGACCAGGTCGAGGCGATGACCCTGGCCGACCGTCTGGTCGTCATGCGCGACGGCCGCATCGAGCAGATCGGCACCCCGATGAGCCTGTTCGAGACGCCCGCCAGCTGCTTCGTGGCGCGCTTCATCGGCTCGCCGGCGATGAACCTGCTGCCGGTGAGCCACAGCGACGGCCGCGCACGGCTGCCCGGCGGCCTGATCCTCGAAACAGATGCCCTTGGAACAGAGCCCGCGGAAGACCCCTCAGCGAACGCGGAGGCCAAGGCGCCCGCACGTGCCGCTACCCTGGGCGTACGCCCGGAGCATCTGCGCCTCGACCCGCAGGGCGAGTTCGCGGTCACCCTGGAGATGATCGAACGCCTGGGGGTGGATGCGCTGGCCTACTGCCGCCTGCCGGGGCTCGACGCACCCCTCACCGCACGGCTGCCGCTGGCTACGCTGGAGGCCGCGGCGCTGCGTGAAGGCAGCGAGATCCGCCTCGGCGTCGACGGCCCGCTGCACCTGTTCGACGCCGAAGAACGGCGTCTGGCACGGCGGGCGCGTCTTGTCGCCGAGACATTGACGGCGACATCGAGCATCGCGTGAGACCGCATCGCTCCACCGAGATCAGGACGCCGCCTGCGCACCCCGGGTCTCGACGTGGATACAGGCCACGCTGACCGTATCGTCCACCGGCTCCAGCGGCGGGTCGGTGCGGGTGCAGGCCTCGGTGGCGCGATGGCAGCGCGGGGCGAACGGACAGCCCGGCGGCGGCGCCAGCGGTGACGGCGGCTCGCCCTTGAGCCGCACCCGCTCGCGGCGCCGGTTGGGGTCGGCCACCGGCGTGGCCGAGAACAGCGCCTGGGTATAGGGGTGGCGAGGCTGGCTGAACACCGTCTCCGCCGGCCCCGTCTCCACCGGCTGGCCGAAGTACATCACGATGACGTCGTCGGCGATGCGCCGCACCACCGAGAGATCGTGGGAGATGAACACGTAGGCCAGCCCGAACTCCTCCTGTAGATCCGCGAGCAGATTGAGCACCTGGGCCTGGATCGACAGATCCAGCGCCGAGACCGGCTCGTCGAGCACCAGGATCTTGGGGTTGAGCATCAACGCCCGGGCGATCGCGATACGCTGACGCTGGCCGCCGGAGAACATGTGCGGGTAGCGGTCGGCGTGCTCGGGGCGCAGGCCCACCTTCTCGATCATCTCCAGCGCGGCGGCGCGGCGCTGGCTGGCGCTCATCTCGCGACGGTTGAGCTTGAGCGGCTCCTCCAGCATGGTCGCCACGGTCTTGCGCGGGTTGAGCGAGCCATAAGGGTTCTGGAAGATGATCTGCACCTCGCGGCGCAGCGCCGCCGGCGGGCGCTGGCCCGGCTTGAGCGCCACCGCCTGGCCGTTGATGGTCAGCTCGCCGCTGGTGGGCGGCTCGATCATCGTCAACACCCGGGCGAGCGTCGACTTGCCGCAGCCCGACTCGCCGACCACCGCCAGCGTCTGCCCGGCGAACAGCTCGAACGAGGCCTCGTTGAGCGCCTTGACCGTGGCCGGCCTGGAAAAGGGCCCGCCCTTGATCTCGTAGTAGCGCGTCAGGTGACGCGCGCGCAGTACCGCTTCACGGCTCATGGACGCACCTCCGGTCGCGACGGGGAAGACGTCTCGGGCGAGACGCCGGGGGAAGGTTCGGCTGATGGCTCGGCATCCGGCCGCCCGAGCGGGTAGTGGCACAGCGTGCGCGCCGGGTCGTCGGGTGCGGCCACCGGCTCCACCTCGCGGCAGTGCTCGGTGGCGTAACGACAGCGCGGATTGAACAGACAGCCCGTAGGGCGGTCGTGCTGGCCCGGCACCACCCCGGGGATGGTCGGCAGCCGCGACTGCCCCGCGGCGCGCTCGGGCAGCGCCGAGAGCAGCGCCTCGGTATACGGGTGGCGCGGGTGGGCGAACAGCGACTTCACCTCCTGCTGCTCCACCTGGCGCCCGGCATACTGCACGATCACCTGCTTGGCGGTCTCGGCGACCACGCCCATATCGTGGGTGATCAGGATCAGCGCCATGCCCTTCTCCTCCTGCAGCTTGAGCAGCAGTTCGAGGATCTGGGCCTGGATGGTGACATCCAGCGCCGTGGTCGGCTCGTCGGCGATCAGCAGCCGCGGGTCGCAGGAGATCGCCATGGCGATCATCACGCGCTGGCTCATGCCGCCGGAGAGCTGATGCGGATACGCCTTGATCCGCCGCGCCGGGTCGGGAATCCCCACCTGAGCGAGCAGCTCCAGCGCCCGCTCGTGGCGCTCGCGACGCGAGCCGCCCTTGTGCTGCTTGATCATCTCGTCGATCTGGGTGCCCACGGTGAAGCACGGATTCAGGCTGCTCATCGGCTCCTGAAAGATCATCGACATCTCGCCGCCGACGATACGCCGGCGCTGACGCGAACTCAGACGCTGCAGATCCTGGCCGTCGAAGGCCATGCGCTCGGCGCTGACCTGGGCGGTCCACGGCAGCAGCCCCATGGTCGCCAGCATCGAGACCGACTTGCCCGAGCCGGACTCGCCGACGATCGACAGCACGTCGCCGTGATCGACCTGGATATCGACGTTCTCGACCGCCGTGAACAGGCCGCTGTTGGTCTGGAATCGCACGCTCAGGCCTGCGATATCAAGTAATGCCATGTGAACTCCTCATCGCGTCGCCACGCCCACCCCGGCTTCCAGCGCCGGGGGCGAACCTCGCGCTCACGATCGTTTCATCTTCGGGTCCAGCGCATCGCGCAGCCCGTCGCCCATCAGGTTGATCATCAGCACGGTCAGCAGAATGACCAGCCCCGGGAAGGTGACCGCCCAGTAGGCGCTCCCCATGAACTCGCGCGCATTGGCCAGCATCGCGCCCCACTCGGGGGTCGGCGGTTGCACGCCCATGCCCAGAAAGCCCAGCGCGGCGATATCCAGGATCGCGGTGGAGAACGACAGCGTCGCCTGCACGATCAGCGGCGCCATGCAGTTGGGCAGCAGGGTGTTGAACATCAGACGCATATGGCCGGCCCCGGCCAGGCGGCTGGCGGTGACGTACTCGCGGCTCTTCTCGCCGATCACCGCCGCGCGCGTCAGGCGCACGAAGTAGGGCAGCTGTACCAGGGCGATGGCGATCATCGCGCTGGTCAGCCCCGGGCTCAGAATCGCCACCAGGCCCAGCGCCAGCAGCAGGCTGGGGAAGGCCAGCACCACGTCCATCACGCGGGTGATCACGGTCTCGACCCAGCCGCGGAAGTAGCCCGCCAGCAGCCCCAGGAAGATGCCGCCGCACATCGAGATCAGCACCACCATGGCGCTGATCGAGAGCGAGTAGCGGGCGCCATAGATCAGCCGCGAGAGAATGTCGCGGCCTACCGCATCGGTGCCCAGGATGTAGCGCCAGCTGCCTTCGGCGTGCCACACCGGCGGCACCAGCAGTGCCGAGCGGTCCTGCAGTGCCGGGTCGTGGGGCGCCACCCAGGGCGCCAGCAGCGCCACCAGAAAGATCAGCGCGATGAAGATCAGCCCGACCAGGGCGCCACGGCTGGCGCTGAAATCCTTCCAGAAGCCGCCCAACTGATGGCGAAACGTCCCGGGCGCGGCAGGGGTAGAAATTGCAGCCATTTTTGGGCCCTCAATGACGGATGCGCGGATTGATGACCCCATAGGCCACATCCACCAGCAGATTGACGATCATCACGATGAACGCGATCAGCACCAGACCACCCTGCACCGAGGGGTAGTCGCGCCGCGAGATCGCATCGATCATCCACTTGCCGATGCCCGGCCACGAGAAGATCGTCTCGGTCAGGATCGCCCCGGCCAGCAGCAGCCCCACTTGGAGCCCGATCACCGTGACCACCGAGATCAGCGCATTGCGCAGGGTGTGCACCATGATCACGCGATAGCTGGAGAGCCCCTTGGCGCGCGCCGTGCGCACGTAGTCCTCGCCCAGCACCTCGAGCATCGAGGAGCGGGTCTGGCGCGCGATCACCGCCAGCGGAATGGTGCCGAGCACGATGGCGGGCAGGATCAGATGGTGCAGCGCCGAGAGAAAGGCGCCCCAGTCGCCGGCGAGCAGGGTGTCGATGGTCATGAAACCGGTGACCGGCTCGATGAAGTACATGAAGGAGATACGCCCGGAGACCGGGGTCCAGCCGAGGGTGCCGGAGAAGAACATGATCAGCAAAAGGCCCCACCAG
The DNA here is from genome assembly GCF_017306975.2 of Salinicola sp. DM10. Taxonomy (NCBI): domain Bacteria; kingdom Pseudomonadati; phylum Pseudomonadota; class Gammaproteobacteria; order Oceanospirillales; family Halomonadaceae; genus Salinicola; species Salinicola sp. DM10. Next base: position 42,766 of record NZ_JAFLEN020000006.1, on the reverse strand, counting down.
AATATCGGCATCGAATAGCCGGTCAGGCTGATGCCGACCACGGTGTGGTCGAGCGCCTTGCCGCGGCGGATCGCTGCCAGCACCCCGGCCGGCAGGCCGATGATCACGGCGAAGGCGAGCGCGAACAGCGACAGCTCCATGGTCGCCGGGAAGCGGCTGAAGAACTCGCCGACCACCGGCGAGTGGGTGACCAGAGAGTTGCCCAGGTCACCGTGCAAGAGCCCCTTGAGGAACTCCCAGTACTGCACCGGCAGCGGCCGGTCGAAGCCGAACTGCGCCTGTAGCTGGGCGTAGCGCTCGGCGGAAATGCCGCGCTCGCCCGCCATCAGCAGGATCGGATCGCCCGGCAGCAGACGAATGAAGGCGAACGCCACGATGGTGACGCCGATGAAGGTCGGCACCAGCTGCGCCAGCTTGACCAGAATGAACTTGAACATAGTGAGGGTCTGACTAGTCATGCGCGGGCACGGAGCAGCCGCCAGGCTGCCCCGTGCACCACGAAGGGAGGGAGTTACTCTTGGATATCGACGCCTTCGAAGCTATGCAGACCCAGCGGATTGATCACGTAGCCGGTGACCTCCTTGCGGATCGGCATGAACACCGTCGAGTGGGCCAGGGTGTCCCACGGCGCCTGCTGCTTGAAGATCACCTGCGCCTTCTCGTAGAGCTTGGCGCGCTCGGCCTGGTCGCTCGCCGTACGCGCCTGCTGGATCAGGTCGTCGAACGGCTTGTAGCACCACTGCGAACGGTTGGCACCGCCGACGCCGGCACAGCTCAACAGAGTCCCCATGAAGTTGTCCGGGTCGCCGTTGTCACCGGTCCAGCCCAGGATCACCGCGCCCTTGCGGTCGACCGCGGAGGCGCGCTTGAGGTACTCGCCCCACTCGTAGGTGACGATATTGACGTCGACCCCGACCTTGGCCAGATCCGCCTGCATCAGCTCGGCGGTGCGCCGCGCGTTGGGCATGTAGGGGCGCTGGACCGGCATCGCCCAGATGTCCATCTTCAGATTCTTGACCCCGGCGTCGGCGAGCATCTGCTTGGCCTTCTCGGGGTCGTAGGGGTCATCCTTGACGGCGTCGTTGTAGCTCCACATGGTCGGCGGAATCGGGTTCTTGGCCACTTCCCCCGCGCCCTGGAACACCGCGTCGATGATCGCCTGCTTGTTGATCGCCATGTTGAGCGCGCGGCGCACTTCCGGCTGGTCGAACGGCTTCTCCTGGGTGTTGTAGGCCAGATACGCCACGTTGAGTCCCGGCTCCTGCAGCACCTGGATCTCGTCGTTCTGCTTCATCGCCTTGACGTCAGCCGGGTTGGGGAACGGCATCACCTGGCACTCGCCCGCCTGCAGCTTCTGGTAGCGCACCTGGGCATCCGGGGTGATGGCGAAGACCAGATTGTCGATCGGCTGCTTGCCGCGGAAGTAGTCCGGGTTGGCCTGGTAGCGGATCGCCGCGTCTTCACGATAGGCGACGAACTGGAACGGCCCGGTGCCGATCGGCTTCTGATTGGCCTGCTGCGGCTTGCCCTCGTCGATCAGCTGCTGTTCGTACTCCTGGGAGTGAATCGCGGCGAAAGGCATCGCCAGGTTGGCCAGGAACGGCGCATTGGGCTCGGTCAGCACGAACTTGACGGTGTGCTCGTCGACCTTCTCGATCGACTTGATCAGCTCACCCATCGACATCGCGTTGAAGTACTCGAAGTTGCCGTTGGCGAGCTTGTAGTAGGGGTTTTCCTTGTCCATCTGGCGCTCGAAGCTCCAGATGACGTCGTCGGCATTGAGCGGCCGGCTGGGGGTGAAGAAGTCGGTGGTCTGGAACTTGACGTCGTCACGCAGGTGGAAGGTCACGCTCAGGCCATCGTCGGAGACTTCCCAGCTCTTGGCGATGGCCGGCTCCAGCTCGGTGGTGCCCGGCTTGAACTGCACCAGCATGTTGAACACCGTCTCGCTGGTCGCATCGAAGGTGGTACTGGTGGTGTAGATCGCGGGGTCAAAGCCCTCCGGCGAGCCTTCGGAGCAGAATACCAGCGTCTTGGCCATGACCGGGGTCGCGCCCATCATCATGGCCGCCACACCGGCGGCCAGCAGCGTCTTTTTCATTGGAGATTCTCCTGCACAGCGGTCGCTGTCATTGTCTTTGTCGGCTTGTGGCCGTTTATCGTTGTCGCCTTGCCCGCTGACGGCTCGGCCCAGCGGGCAGTCGCCTGAGATTAGTTCGTTGATTAGCGTTTAATCAATTGTCCGATAGCGTGAGACGCGGCGCTTGCGCTAACGGCGCAATATGGTTATAGCCCCACGCGCTAAGCGCCCCGTCTCGACAAGCCGTCTCAGCGCGCCGCCTGCACCGCGGCCAGCCCCCCTGTCAGCGTGTTCTTCATCTGCGTTCCCGGTTGGCATGTCAATTCAATCCAGCAGGAAGCGCCTGTAAAGGATGACGGGCGGTGTTATGATCGAGAATCATTTTTGTTCGCCCGCGGATTCTCCCTCCATGCCCTGCCGCTACCCGTCATGACCGCCGCCGCTGTCGCCTCTTCCAGCAGCGCCGATCGCTACCTTGCCCGGCGCCGGCGCCACTATGTGCTGATCGCGGTGACCGCCGTGCTCACCTGTCTGTCGCTGCTCGCCGATGTCGCCATCGGCCCCGGGCACTATCCGCTGCCGGCGGTGGTGGCGGCGATCGTCTCCCCCGACAGCGCGCCGACCACGCTGGCCATCGTGGTGTGGGAGATCCGCCTGCCGGTGGCGCTGATGGCCGTGGTGGTAGGCCTGGCCCTGGCCAGCGCCGGGGCCGAGATGCAGACCATCCTCGACAACCCCCTGGCCGACCCTTTCACCCTCGGGATATCCGCCGCCGCCAGCTTCGGCGCGGCGCTGGCGATCGTGCTCGGCGTCGGCGTGCTGCCCGGCGGCGAGGCGCTGCTGACCACGCTCAACGCCTTCGTCATGGCGATGTTCGCATCACTGCTGATCTGGCTGGTCAGCCGGCTGCGCGGGGTCAGCGTGCAGACCATGGTGCTGATGGGCATTGCGCTGATGTTCTTCTTCAACGCCCTGCTCGGCATCCTGCAGTACGTCGCCTCGGCGCAGTCGCTGCAGCAGCTGGTGTTCTGGTCGCTGGGCTCGCTGTCGCGCACCAGTTGGCCCAAGGTGGGCGTCATTGCCGCCGCGCTGGCGCTCACGCTGCCGGTCTTCTTCATCGCCGGCTGGCGCCTGACCGCGCTGCGCATGGGCGAGCTGCAGGCCCGCGCCATGGGCATCGATGTCGCCCGGCTGCGGCTGCTGATGCTGCTGTGCTGTTCGCTGCTTGCCGCCACCGCGGTCGCCTTCGTCGGCACCATCGGCTTCATCGGGCTGGTCGGGCCGCATATCGCGCGGCTACTGGTCGGTGAGGATCAGCGCGTCTTCCTGCCGCTTTCGGCGCTGGTGGGGGCGCTTCTGATGTCGCTGACTTCGATCGCCTCCAAGACCCTGATCCCCGGGGTACTGCTGCCGATCGGCATTCTCACCGCGCTGATCGGGCTGCCGTTCTTCGTCTCGCTGATCATCAAGAGCCGGCGCGAGGTGTGGGGATGACGCTGACGGTAGAGGCGCTGTCGGTGACGCTGGGGCGCACGCCGGTGCTGCAGGGGGTCACCGGGCTGCGCGCCGCCCCGGGCGAGGTGACCGCGCTGATCGGCCCCAACGGCGCCGGCAAGTCGACCCTGCTCAAGGCGATCGCCGGACTGGTGCGCTACCACGGCCAGGTGCATCTCGCGGCGCAGGATCTGGCCGGGCTCGCCCACGCCGAGCGCGCGCGCCGGGTCTACTATCTGCCCCAGGAGAGCACCACCCGGGCTGCGCTGAGCGTGTTCGAGGCGGTGCTGCTGGCGCGGCGCACCACCCATCCGGCGCGCGGCCGCGACGACCTGGCGCGGGTCGAGCGCCTGTTGCACACCCTGGCGCTGACGCCGCTGGCCGAGCGCGATCTGGGCCAGCTCTCCGGCGGCCAGCGCCAGCGCGTGGCGATTGCCCAGGCGATCGTGCGCGAGCCGCAGGTGCTGATGCTCGACGAGCCGACCAGCGCTCTCGACCTGCACCACCAGTTGCAGGTGCTGGCATGGCTGCAGGCCACCGCCCGCGAACAGGGTATCGGGGTGATCATCGCCATCCACGACCTCAGCCTCGCCGCGCGCTTCGCCGACCAGCTATGGATGCTGGGGGCCGGCGGCCGGGTGTGCGCCACCGGCTCACCGCGGGAGGTGCTCACCGAAGCCCGGCTGCGCGAGGTCTACGCCATCCACGCCCACGTCGAGTGGCCGGCGGACGAACCGCCTAGGGTGACACCGCTGGCGGCGCTGAGCGCGCTCGGTAGCGGCGGACGCTGACGGCACGATACCACCCGTGTCCGCTGCGCCAGCCCCGTGACCGAGACACGGGCAAGCGGATGTTGTGATACGAAAGACCCCATATCCCTGCAGCAAGATGTTTTCACAATCGAAATCGCCCGCGCACTTTGCAGAAACCCTATTTACCCGCTCATTTCATTAATATACATAATCCACAGCTATCCTAGCGCATAAACCTACGACCTTTGTCGCACATCCATGATGTTCGTTTTCGCGCAATAATGACTCAAAGCGAAACATCAGAGAGCGAACTCGAACATGAGCGGCGATACTTACGACCTGATTGTCATCGGCGGCGGCATCAATGGCGCCGGCATTGCCCGCGATGCGGTGGGCCGAGGGCTGTCGGTGCTGCTGGTCGAGGCCGACGATCTCGCCAGCCATACCTCCTCGGCTTCCACCAAGCTGATCCATGGTGGCCTGCGCTATCTGGAGCAGTACGAGTTCAAGCTCGTGGCCAAGGCGCTCTCCGAGCGAGAAGTGCTGCTCAAGATGGCGCCCCATATCATCTGGCCGATGCGCTTCGTGCTCCCCCACCAGAAGCATCTGCGCCCGGCGTGGATGATCCGCACCGGCCTGTTCCTGTATGACCACCTCGGCGGCAAACAGACCCTGGCGAACTCCCACGGGGTCAAGTTCTCCAGCCATCCGGCCGGCGCACCGTTGAAAGCGGAGTTCACCAAAGGCTTCGTCTACTCCGATGCCTGGGTTCAGGATGCCCGCCTGGTCGTCCTCAACTGCATGGATGCAGCCGACCGCGGCGCACGCATCATGACCCGCACCCGGGCCGAGACGGCGACACGCAGCGCCGATGGCTGGCAGGTGACACTCAAGACCGCCGAGGGCGAAACCAGCGAGGTTCGCGCACGCGGGCTGGTCAACGCGGCGGGGCCCTGGGCGGTGCGCTTTCTGGACGATATCGCCTCACAGAACCACTCCTATGCGCTGCGCCTGATCAAGGGCAGCCATATCGTGGTCGAGCGCCTGTTCGCGCACGACTACGCCTATATCTTCCAGCAGCCGGATGGCCGCATCGTCTTCGCCATCCCCTACGAGCGCGACTTCACCCTGATCGGCACCACCGATGTCGAACATCGGGGCGCGCCGGGCAAGGTGGCGATCGACGCCGACGAAATCGCCTATCTCTGCGAGGCCATCAACCGCTATTTCGAGCGCCCGATCGGCCCTGACGACGTGGTCTGGAGCTACTCCGGCGTGCGCCCGCTGCTCGACGATCACGAAGACAACGCCAGCGAGATCACCCGCGACTACCGCATCCAGCTGGATACTCGCGGCGGCGCACCGCTGCTCAATATCTTCGGCGGCAAGCTGACGACCTATCGGCGCCTGGCCGAAGACGCCGTCGACCAGCTGGCGCCGGCGCTCGGCAACCGCGAGAAGGCCTGGACTCATAGCGGCCATACGCTGCCCGGCGGCGATGACGCCGATCCGCAGCAGCAGGTGGCATCGCTGCAGCGCCGCTACCCCTTCGTGCCATCGCCGATGGCCACGCGCCTGGTGTTCAACTACGGCACCCGGGCGCTGACGATCCTGGGCCAGGCCGAGGGGCTGGCCGATCTCGGCGAACACTTCGGTGCCGATCTCTACGCCGCCGAGGTCGACTATCTGCGCGCACACGAATGGGCGCGAACCGCGGAAGACATCCTCTGGCGCCGCACCAAGCTCGTCCTGCGTCTCGATGACCGCGAGCAGCGCCGACTCGCCGACTACCTGAGCTGCCCGTCACCAGCCGCGATGGAAGAGAAAACGCTGGAGTAGCAGACATAGCCGACACCCGCGCCACGCCTCGATAGCCGATCGAGCCGCGGCGCGCCGCAGCCCACCAGGGCCATGCCGGCCGGAACATCACCCACAGTAAGGAACACCATGGGAGTCATAGAGAAGATAGTGCTGCACGAGATTGCCGGTACGGCCTGCATGACGCTGCTCGGCTGCGGCGTGGTCGCCAACGTGCTGCTCAAGAAGACCGGTGGTCACAACGGTGGCCCACTCTTGATCTTTTTCGGCTGGGGACTCGCGGTCTATTGCGGCGTGTGGATCGCGTTCGATACCGGCGCCCATCTCAACCCGGCGATCACCCTCGCGCTGTGGCTGGGCCCGGCCACCGAGTACGCCAAGGGCATCCCCATCACCCTGGACAATACGCTGGCCTATTTCATCGGCGAGTTCGCGGGCGCCTGGCTGGGTGCGGTGCTCTGTTACCTCTGCTACAAGAAGCAGTACGACGACACCGAGGATGCCACCACCATTCTGGCCACCTTTTCGACCATCCCCACGATTCGCTCGCGCTTCTGGAACTGCGTGACCGAAGCCATCGGCACCTTCGTGCTGGTGTTCGTCGTCATCATGTTCGGCCATACGCCCAACGGGCTCGGCCCCTTGGCGGTGGCACTGCTGGTGGTCGCGATCGGCGCCTCGCTGGGCGGACCCACGGGCTATGCGATCAACCCCGCCCGCGATATGGGGCCGCGGCTGGCGCACGCCATGCTGCCCATTCAGCACAAGGGAGCCAACGACTGGGGCTACGCGTGGGTGCCCTTCGTCGGCCCGATCATCGGCAGCAGCCTGGCTGCCCTCGTCGCAACGGTCTATTGAGCTGCATTCGGCTCTTCAGAGACACACCATTCAGAAGGAGCGTTCTCCCATGAGTGACAAGAAGAAATACATCCTCGCCATCGACCAGGGCACCACCAGCTCGCGCGCCATGCTGTTCGATCATCAGGGCAAGATCGCCGGCATGGCCCAGCGCGAGTTCGAGCAGATTTTCCCGCGGCCGGGCTGGGTCGAGCACAACCCGCGCGACATCATGACCAGCGTGCTGACCACCCTGACCGAGGTGATCAACAACTCCCAGGTCAATGTCGAGGAGATCGCCGGCATCGGCATCACCAACCAGCGCGAGACCACGGTGATCTGGGACAAGCACACCGGCCAGCCGGTCTACAACGCAATCGTCTGGCAGTCGCGTCACTCGGCCGAGATCTGCGACGAGCTGCGCGAAGCGGGGCATGCCGACATGGTCCGCGACAAGACCGGCCTGGTGATCGATGCCTACTTCTCGGGCACCAAGATCAAGTGGATTCTGGATAACGTCGACGGCGTCCGGGAGAAAGCCGAGAAAGGCGACCTGCTGTTCGGCACCATGGACTCCTGGCTGATCTGGAACCTGACCGGCGGTGCCGAGCATGTCACCGACGTGACCAACGCCTCGCGCACGCTGATGTTCAATATCCGCGAGCGCCGCTGGGACCCGGAACTGCTGGAGATGCTCGGCGTGCCGGAATCGATGCTGCCCGAGGTCAAGTCCTCCAGCGAGATCTACGGCTACATGCTGCCCAAGTTCCTGTTCGGCACCAAACTGCCGATCGCGGGCATCGCCGGCGACCAGCAGGCGGCGCTGTTCGGTCAGGCGTGCTTCAAGCCCGGCATGGCCAAGAACACCTACGGCACCGGCTGCTTCACGCTGATGAATACCGGCAGCGAGGCGACGATCTCGGACAACGGCCTGCTCACCACCATCGCCTGGGAGATCGACGGCGAGGTCGAGTACGCGCTGGAGGGTGCCATCTTCGTCGCCGGTTCGGTGGTGCAGTGGCTGCGCGACGGGCTGCGCATGCTGGGCAAGGCCTCCGACTCCGAAGCCTACGCCGAACGTGCCGGCGACAGTGAGGGCGTCTACCTGGTGCCCGCCTTCACCGGCCTCGGCGCGCCCTACTGGAACTCCAATGTGCGTGGCGCCATGTTCGGGCTGTCGCGCGGTACCAGCAAGGAGCAGTTCATTCGCGCCGCGCTCGAATCGATGGCCTACCAGACCGCCGACGTGCTCACGGCGATGCAGGCCGACGCAGGCATCGATCTGACCGAGCTGCGCGCCGACGGCGGCGCCATCGCCAACAACTTCCTGGCCCAGTTCCAGGCCGATATCCTGGGGGTCGACGTGCTGCGCAGCGAGATCAGCGAGACCACCGCACTCGGCGCGGCCTATCTCGCCGGGCTGGCCCTCGGCTTCTGGGAGTCCCGCGAGCAGATCTCCGAGCAGTGGGCGATCGAACGCCGCTTCGAACCGGGCATGCGCCAGGATCGCCGCGATGCGCTCTACGACGGCTGGAAGCGGGCGGTGCAGGCGACCATGGCGTTCCAGGTCGCCTCTTAGGCGCTCGCGCGCCCAGCGAGACGGCTTGGCCAGGTCGTTTCGCCAAAGACAAGGCCCGAGTTCCCCGATCCGGGGACTCGGGCCTTGTCGTCTCGGCCACACACGTTCCCAGCCCCGCACGCTTCCCGATACGCCAGCTTCCCAGCCCCCCGCTTCCCAGCCCCCAAGACGAAGCGCCCTCGAATCCGGATAATGGCCGCCATCCACCTCCTGTCAGCCACGGAGGTCAGCCACTTACCAACGCGGTCTCTCTCCATGGAAATCAAGGTCAACTATCTCGACAACCTGCGCCAGGAAGCCAAGTTCGACGACTTCACGGTGATCACCGACCAGCCGATTCGCTACAAGGGCGACGGCTCGGCGCCGGGGCCGTTCGACTACTTCCTCGCCTCCACGGTGCTCTGCGCGGCCTATTTCGTGCGGGTCTACTGCAACGCCCGCGAGATCCCCACCGAGAACATCCGGCTGTCGCAGAACAACATCGTCGACCCGGAGAACCGCTACAACCAGATCTTCCGTATCCAGATCGAACTACCGGCGGACATCTCCGACAAGGACCGCACCGGCATTCTGCGCTCGATCGAGCGCTGCTCGGTCAAGCGGGTGATCCAGAACAACCCCGAGTTCCAGATCGAGGCGGTGGAGAACATCGACGAGAACGCCCAGGCGCTGCTGATGGGCGGCTCGCTCGACAAGGACGGCGAGAGCCAGGAGACCTGGATCGAAGGCAAGGACCTGCCGCTGGAGCAGACCATCGCCAACATGACGGGCATCCTCGAGCGTCTCGGCATGAAGATCGAGATCGCCTCCTGGCGCAATATCGTGCCCCACGTCTGGTCGCTGCACATTCGCGATGCCGCCTCGCCGATGTGCTTCACCAACGGCAAGGGCGCGACCAAGGAAGCCGCGCTGTGCTCGGCGCTGGGCGAGTTCATCGAGCGCCTGTCGTGCAACTTCTTCTACAACGATCAGTTCTTCGGCAACGAGATCGCCGCCAGCGAGTTCGTCCACTACCCGAACGAACGCTGGTTCCAGCCGGGGCCGGACGACGCGCTGCCCAGCGAGATTCTCGACGACCACTGCCGCGCGATCTTCGACCCGGACGGCGAGCTCCGAGGCTCGCATCTGTATGACACCAATTCCGGGCGCACCGACCGCGGTATCGTCTCGCTGCCGTTCAAGCGCCACTCGGACGGCGAGACGGTATGGTTCCCCTCCAACCTGATCGAGAACCTCTATCTCAGCAACGGCATGAGCGCCGGCAACACCCTCGCCGAAGCGCAGGTGCAGTGTCTCTCCGAGATCTTCGAGCGGGCGGTGAAGCGTCAGATCATCGAGCAGGAGATCGCGCTACCGGACGTCCCCGAGGCGGTGCTGGCGCAGTACCCGACGATTGTCGAAGGCGTGCAGGCGCTAGAGGCCCAGGGCTTCCCGGTGCTGGTCAAGGATGCCTCCCTCGGCGGGCGCTTCCCGGTGGCGTGCGTGACGCTGATGAACCCGCGCACCGGCGGCGTGTTCGCCTCCTTCGGCGCGCATCCCAGCCTGTCGGTCGCCATCGAACGCAGCCTCACCGAGCTGCTGCAGGGGCGCAGCTTCGAGGGCATGAACGATCTGCCGCCGCCCACCTTCAACGCCCAGGCGGTGAGTGAACCCAACAACTTCGTCGAGCACTTCATCGACTCGTCCGGCGTGGTGTCGTGGCGCTTCTTCAGCGCCACGGCGGACGTCGACTTCGTCGAGTGGGACTTCTCCGGCACCAACGACGAGGAGGCCGAGCGCCTGTTCGCGATTCTCGACGACGAGGGGCTGGAAGCCTATGTCGCCACCTTCGAGGATCTCGGCGCCCCGGTGTGCCGCATCCTGGTGCCCGGCTACTCCGAGGTCTACCCGGTCGAGGATCTGGTGTGGGACAACACCAACATGGCGCTGGCCTTCCGCGAGGATATCCTCGACCTGCACCGCCTCGATGAGGCGCAGCTGACCGACCTGCTCGAACGCCTGGAGGAGAGCGAGCTCGACGAGCAGATGAAGATCGTCACCCTGATCGGGATCGAGTTCGACGACAACACCGTGTGGTCGGAGCTGACCATCGCCGAGCTGAAGCTGCTGATCCAGCTGGCGCTGGGGCGCTTGGAAGACGCCCTGGACGGCGCGCAGATGTTCCTGCAGTTCAACGACAACACCGTCGACCGCGGGCTCTTCTATCAGGCACTCACCGCGGTGCTCGAGATCGCCCTGGACGACGATCTCGACCTCGACGACTACCGCCACAACCTGACCCGCATGTTCGGCGAGGCGAAGATGGCAGACGCCATCGGCGCGGTGGAAGGTTCGGTGCGCTTCCCCGGGCTGACGCCGACCAGCCTCGCGCTCGAAGGCATCGAGCGCCACCAGCGCCTGCTCGAGAGCTATCACAAGCTGCACGCCTGGCGCGCGACGCACCGGGGCTGAGCGCGCCCGGCACGCCGCCAGCACACCCCGGGACCACCTATCGAGTCGGTTCCGGGGTTTTCGTATGCCTCTGTCTCATCAACTCACGCCGCGCGCCAGCTTCTCGATCATCCAACGGTGAATCGCACTCTCCTGGGTGCGCGGATGCCAGGCAACGGCGACCTCGAACGTCGGCGTGGAGAAGTCGATGGTGAGCGGCGCCACCTTGGGGTTGGGCAACAGCCGCGCGGGATAGAAAGCGATCAGGTCGGTGGTGTAGAGCACGTCTGGCGCCGCCTTGAACGTCGGCACGGAGATGACGATATGGCGCTCCAACCCCTGCTCGGCGAACCACTGATCGTGGGAGCCCTTGAGCGCCGCACGTGACGGCGAGACCACCAGTTGCGGCAGCGCGGCGATCTCCCCGATCGACAGCGTCCGGCCGTGCAGCGGCGAACAGGGGCTGGCAACGCAGACGTGGCGATCGTCGAAGAGGGTGAGATAGGGCAGCGATGCGGGCAGAAAATCCGGGAACGAGAGTGCCAGATCGAGCTCGCCCGAGATCAGCTTGCGCTCGACCTGGTCGCTCTCGAAGGGCTGCATGATCAGCTTGAGCAACGGCGCCTGCTGACGCACCTCGCGCAGGAACGCCGGCAAGATCGCCTGCATCGCATAGTCGGTCGCGCTGAGCGTCACCACGCCCTCATAGGTGGCCGGGGTGAACTCGGCCGGCGACAGCAGCGCCTCGATCTCATGAAGAATCCGCTCGACCCGCTCGCCGAGTTCGAGCGCCAGCGGCGTGGCGGTCATGCCGTTGCCCTGACGCAGAAAGAGCCGGTCGTCGAAGAGCTCGCGCAGCTTGCGCAGCTGTTCGCTGATCGCCTGCTGGGTCAGCCCCATGCCAGCGGCAACGCGGGAGAGATTGCGTTCGCGCAGCAGCGCCTGGAGCACCCGCAGCTGCTTCAGATCGAGCCGGTTGAGCCGCCCGGCGCGGCGTATACGCGCTGTCCCCCCCGGTAACCTGACGCTGTCGCCTGGCCCACGCTCATTGTCCAAACCATCACCACTCATATTGGTGACCTTTACAAAGAAACCTTGTTTCTAATGGTAGCGTGGACTCTCTACTCTCTCCGCATCGAATTCGACCGAGACGCGGCGGACAGGCTTCGCCGCCAGGAGAGGGAAGAGAGTGAATAACGCAGCACTGTTCGAATCGGTCAGACTGGGGCCGTATACCCTGAAAAACCGTATCGTGATGCCGCCGCTGACGCGCTCGCGCAGCAGCCAGCCGGGTAACGTCCCCAACGACTGGATGGTCGAGTACTACAGCCAGCGTGCGGGTGCCGGCTTCATGGTCACCGAAGGCACGCAGATCGAGCCGCGGGGCCAGGGCTACGCCTGGACGCCGGGTATCCATTCACAGGCGCAGATCGCGGGCTGGCGGGCAGTCACCGCAGCCGTTCATGCCCGCGGTGGCGTGATCTTCTCCCAGCTATGGCACGTCGGGCGAGTCTCGCACCGCTCGCTGCAGCCGGGCGGCAAGGCGCCGATCGCGCCGTCGGCGATCCGCGCCGACGCGGTCAGCGTCTTCGTCGAGACCGCACCGGGTGAAGGCATGCTGACCGCGCCGAGCGAACCCGAGGCACTGACCACGGCCGGCGTCGAAGACCTGGTCGAACGCTACGCCCAGGCAGCCCGCAATGCCCTGGCGGCGGGCTTCGACGGGGTCGAACTGCACTGTGCCAACGGCTATCTGGTCAACCAGTTCCTGTCTGAGCACACCAACACCCGTACCGACCGTTACGGCGGTAGCCTCGACAACCGCCTGCGCTTTCTCGAGGAGATCGTCGACGCGGTGGCCGGCGTCTTCGGTGCGGAGCGCGTCGGCGTGCGCTTCTCGCCGCTGTTCGAGAGCACCGATGAGGATCGCGTCTATCTGGGGCTGGTCGAGAGCGACCCGCACACCACCTACCTCACCGCCATCGAGCGCCTGGAACAGGCCGGCGTCGCCTACGTGTCGCTCGCCGAAGCGGACTGGGACAACGCCCCGGATCTGCCGGAGACCTTCTACCAGGCCGTGCGCGAGACCTTCTCCGGCTGCCTGCTCTACGCGGGGCGCTACACCCCTGAGAAAGCCCTCTGGATGCGCGAGCGGGGCTACGGCGACCTGTTCGCCTTCGGGCGTCCTTTCATCGCCAACCCCGACCTGCCCCAACGGCTCTACCACGGCTGGCCGCTGAACGACGTCGACCCGGCGACGATGTACGGCGGCACCGACGTCGGCTATATCGACTATCCCAGCTACGCCGAGGCCGAAGCCACTATTGACGCTGCTATCGACGCCCCCGCGGAGGGAGGCTCGGCGCGATAGGCGCGCGCCAGAGCACGCCGCCACAGGGGACTCAGCCGCAGGGGACTCAGCCGCAGGCTTCGACGATTCAGCCGCTGGTCTCGACGATTCAGCCGCTGGTCTCGACGATGTAGCGCGCGATCATCAGGTCGAGATGCGCGCCACCGCCGTTCTTGTAGAGCGTGATATCGCTGTCGTCCCGGCGCCCGGGCGCGCCGCCGAGCAGCTCACGCAGGTCGGCCAGCACATCGCTCGCCGCGATGGTGCCGGCGGCCAGCGGGATGGCCAGCTCGCCGATATGGCCCAGGGTGCTGTCGCGGCTGTCGACGAACAGCCGCGCGCGGGTCAGCAGGGTATCGTCGGCCTCACGCATGTCGGCCTTGAAGGCGCCGATCAGGTCGACATGGGTGCCGGGGCGCACCCACTCGCCGCGCAGAAACGGCTCACGCGCCAGCGTGGCAGTGGCGATGATATCCGCCTGCCCGGCGGCCTCGGCCAGTTCGCTCACCGCCACCACGGGCACGCGGTGGTCGGCATAGCGTTCGGCCAGCGCCGTCGCGCGAGCCGGGGTCCGGTTCCACAGACGGATGCATTCGAGTGAAGGGAACAGCGCGCTATAGGCTTCGATCAGGCTCGCCGCCACCGCCCCGGCGCCACAGATCAGCAGCTCGCGGCTGTCTGGCCGCGCCAGGCACAGCGCCCCCAGTACCGAGTCGCTGGCGGTCTTGATCTCGGTGACCAGGCGGCTGTCGAGCACCGCCTGCAGCCTGCCATCCTCGGGGTCGAAGTAGAGCATCGCCCCCTGCACCGTGGGCAGCCCGCGCGCGGCGTTGGCCTCGAACACGGTCACCGCCTTGGCGCCGTAACCGAGCCCGGGAATGAAACAGGAGCGGTTGAGCAGCGTGCCCTCGGCCGGGCCGAGAAAGCTGTCGTCGATCTGGGGCGGCGCGCCCAGATGGCTTTGACGCAGGGCCTCGACCGCACCCGCCCAGTCCAGCGCGCCGCGCGTCTCCGCATAGCCGATCTGGCGCATCCGTTGGCCCTCACTGCTGGTGTCGTATTGGTCGTCTCCGCTCGACCCTAGCCAGTGTGGGTGGCGCAGCGCAAGCATCGACGCTCAGACGGCGTCGGCCTCGAGCAGGCGCACCGCCAGATGCACGAAGTCCACCGACGAGACGATCCCCACCAGACGCCCGTCGCCATCGACCACCGGCATCGCGCCGTGGCGGTTGTCGAGCAGGGTGCGCCCGGCCTCGGCCAGGGGTGTCTCCGGCGTCAGCGTCAGCACCTCACCGGAAAGCACCTCTTCGACCGGGATCAGGGCCAGGTGATGGCTCAGACGCTTCGAACCATAGACGTTGGTGATCTGCAGCGCCTCACGCAGCACCACCTTCTGATTGAGCATTCCCACCAGCCGATCCTGGGCGTCGAGCACCGGCAGATGCCGAATCTTGTGCTCGCGCATCGCTTCGTTGCCATCGTGCAGCGACTGATCGAGACGCAAGGTAAGCACGTCGCGGATCATGATATCCGCCACGCGTTGGGGTAATGCCTGACTCATGCCGACTCTCCTTATTTGACTCTCGGACTCGTACGCAAACTTTCTGCCCATCGACTTTTCGTATTGACCCTAGGTGCTGCCTGAAAAGTCGACGAGCGAAGGCCAAGCAAGGCAAAAATCGGCGAAAACGCGGAGTTTACGGGGTGTAAATGAGCATTTTGAGCCGATTTTTAACGCCGCGTGGGCGAGCGCAGTACTTTTCAGACAGTGCCTAAGGCGAATTGACCAACCGTTGACCCATAAATAGATTGATCGACCATTCTGCTGATTATCGGCAGCCGAGCGGCCTGGCGTAGGCCCTATATGAGCTCTTGGGCGAAAAACCCCTGCGCTCGCCGAGCGCGTGCGGCGATGCTTCACGTCGCCGTCATCTCCCCGCTCTAGGCTTCTCGCGTAACGCCCGTGACCGCCCGAGGAGATGCCCCGTGAAAGCCCCCAAGCCCCCCATCACCCGTCGCGAACTGCTGGTTCGCGGCGGCCAGCTCGGCCTTGCCACTGCCGGCCTGCTCGGCGCGCCGGCCATCGTGCTCGCCGAAGGTCGCCGCCCCGCGGTGGAGGGCGGGGTCATGAGCGGCGATGTGCTGGCCGACCGCGCCATGCTGTGGGCCCGCGCCGACCGCCCGGCGCGGATGCTGATCGAGGTCGCCGACAACCTCGATTTTCGCGCCGCCCGCCAGCTTCCCTGGATCGATGTGCTGCCCGAGAGCGGGCTGATCGGCAAGCTCGATGCCACCGGGCTCGGCGGCATGCCGGAGGTCCACTATCGGGTGCGTTTCGCGGCTCTGGATGACGCCCGGGCGGTTAGCGAGCCGGTGGCCGGCCGCCTGCGCCTGCCACCGAGCGCACCGCGGGATCTGCGCTTCGTGTGGTCCGGCGACGTGGTCGGCCAGGGCTGGGGGATCGATGAGTCCCGCGGCGGCATGCGCACCTGGGAGGCGATGCGCCAGGTGCGCCCGGACTTCTTCATCCACTCCGGCGACAGCGTCTACGCCGATGGCCCGCTCGAATCGCAGGTCGCGCTGCCCGATGGCAGCACCTGGCGCAACATGGTCACCCCGGCCAAGCAGAAGGTGGCCGAGACCCTCGAGGAGTATCGCGGCCAGCACGCCTACAACCATCTCGACGCCAACTTCCGCCGCTTTGCCGCCGAGGTGCCGATGCTGGCCCAGTGGGACGACCACGAGACGATCAACAACTGGTACCCGCAGGAGATTCTCGACGACGACCGCTATACCGAGAAGCGCGTGGCCCTGCTCGCGGCCCGCTCGCGTCGGGCATTTCTCGACTACATGCCGCTGCGGCTGTCGTCAGCGGCGCCGCAGCGTATCTACCGCCGCTTCGCCTACGGCCCGGGTATGGAAGTGTTCATGCTCGACATGCGCAGCTACCGCGGCCCCAACAGCGCCAACCTTCAGGCCGAGGACTCGCCGGCCACCGCCTTCATCGGTGAGGATCAGTTCCGCTGGCTGCACCAGGCGCTCAGGCGCTCCACCGCGACCTGGAAGATCATCGCCGCCGACATGCCGATCGGCCTGGTGGTGCCGGATGGCGACGACTTCGAGGCGATCGCCAACGCCGACCCCGGCCAGCCGCTGGGGCGCGAGCTGGAGCTCGCCCGCCTGCTCAAGGCGATCCGCGACGACGATATCGCCAACGTGGTGTGGTTCACCGCCGACGTGCACTACACCGCCGCCCACCACTATGCGCCCGAGCGCGCGGCCTTCAAGCAGTTCAAGCCGTTCTGGGAGTTCATCAGCGGCCCGCTGCACGCCGGCACCTTCGGCCCCAATGACTTGGACGCCACCTTCGGCCCCAAGGTGGTATTCCAGAAGGCGCCGCCGGCGGGTCAGAAGAACCTGCCGCCCTCGGCGGGCTATCAGTTCTTCGGCCAGGTCGACCTCGACGGCGCGAGCGAAACACTCACGGTGACGCTGAAGGATAGTGACGGCACCGCCCTGCATACGCAGGTGCTGACGCCCGAAAATCGCGCCTGAGCTCGCCGACTTTTCAGACAGCACCTGGCACACAGCGCCGGCGTGGCAGCCCTGCCCCCGGCGCCCATCGTCAGAAGGGTTTGGAAATGGACTCTTAAATGGGCTCTTAGACGTAGCGCGCCCGAAACTGCCACTCCCCCGGCCCCACCTCGTTACGGATCGCCGCCACCAGCGCCGGGTCGAGGCGCGGATCGTCCAGCGCATACAGGCCGCAACCCGCCAGCGCCCGGCGCACGTTCAGTGCCCCCGAGAGACGTTCGTAGACCACCCGCACGCTGCAGGGCATGCGCTCGCTGCTATCCGCCACCCCGAGCTTGAGACCGGAAAGCCGGTAGACCTGGCTCTTGAAGCTGGGAAACAGGATCGTCTGGGTGATCTCGTGGCCGTTGAGCGACTCGTGGTCGACCAGGAACAGACGGTCGCTCAGCAGCATCGCCACCCCTCGGTAGCGGTTGTGGCACAGCTGCCCACCGCCGACGGCCGGCATGCGCTCGGTGCGCTGGTAGACCACATCGTCGCCGCGGCGCTCGAGGCACACCAGGGTGCACAGCACGTGCCCCGGCCGCGACATCGCCAGGTAGTACTCGTGGTAGTAGCCCAGATAGCGCGACATGCCCTGGCGGCCCGTCTCCAGCAGCGCCGCCGGTAACCCCAGGCCGGCAGCAGCGCCCTCGGCGTCGCCCTGCCCCGGCGTGCCGGGGCGCAGGCGCACCAGCGTCTGGAACTCGGCGTGGGGCAGCACGATCTCGTGAAGTTCGACTCCGAAGAAATCGCAGACCCGGCGCATGGTGTGGCCGGCAGGCCGGTAGCGGCCGCTGAGGTAGCGGTTGAACTGGGCGCGATTGATCTCGAGGCGCCGACACACCTCGGCGATCGAGCGGTAGTAACTGCACAGCAGCCGCAGATTGGCGGCGAAATCGTCCTGCATGAGAAGAGCTCACTGGAGACTGGTGCACTCTGGTGCACTGGCTGCGCAAAAGAGTGCGCCAGGCTGCAACAGGACGTCAAATTCCCCGCCGCTCGGCGAGTGATTAAATGCGTGGCGGCGCCACGACGCCGTCCACAACGCAGTCTACGACGCGGTTCAGGAGGAGACGCTCGACGACGGCTCGTCCGCGACCACGCGTTCCAAGACAACTCGTTGCATAACAACCGGATTCACAACGGCTGAATTCACCAAAACCGGATTCACAACAGCCGGATCCACAACAACATAAGAGCGGAGACAACGCATGCTGGATTTCCTCAACGACCTGCTGTGGGGCAAGGTCCTGCTGGTGCTGCTGATCGCCGTGGGCGTCGGCTTCACCCTCGCCTCGCGCTTCGTGCAGTTTCGCTACTTCGGCCAGATGTTTCGCATCCTCGGCGCCAGCCAGGCCTTCCGCCGCGACAAGCACGGCCATCTGAGCTCTTTCCAGGCGCTGGTGCTGTCGGTGGCCGGGCGGGTCGGCGGTGGCAACATCGCCGGCGTGGCGGTAGCGATCACCCTCGGCGGGCCGGGGGCGATATTCTGGATGTGGGTGGTCGGCCTGATGGGCATGGCCACCAGCTTTCTGGAGTGCACCCTGGCCCAGACCTACAAGGAAGCCGAGGCCGACGGCACCTACCGCGGCGGCCCGGCCTACTACATCTCACGCGGGCTGGGGCGGCGCTGGCGCTGGCTGGCGCTGGTCTACTCGGTGCTGCTGCTGGTGACCTTCGGCTTCGCCTTCACCGCGCTGCAGTCCTACGCCGTGGCGACGTCGTTCGGCGATGCTTTCGGCGTGCCGGTGCTCTATAGCGGCCTGGGGCTGGCGCTGATCGTGGGCCTGATCATCTTCGGCGGCATCAAGCGCATCGCGCGTATCTCCGAGGTGCTGGTGCCGTTCATGGCCGGCGGCTATCTGCTGATCGCGCTGCTGGTGCTGGGCCTCAACATCGAGAAGATCCCCGACGTGATCGTGCTGATCGTGAAGAGCGCTTTCGGCCTCGAACCGGCGATCGGCGGCGGCATCGGCGCGGCGATCATGATGGGCGTCAAGCGCGGCCTGTTCTCCAACGAAGCGGGCCTGGGCAGCGCCCCCAACGTGGCCGCCGTGGCCTATGTGCCGCACCCGGCCAACCAGGGCATCGTGCAGGCGTTCTCGGTGTTCATCGACACCGTCATCATCTGCTCGGCCACCGCGTTCATGATCCTGCTCAGCGGCGTCTACGACCCGGCCTCGACCAGCGACGTGGCGGGGATTGCGCTGACCCAGGCGTCGATGGCAGACCATGTCGGCGAGTGGGGTCGCACCTTCGTCAGCCTGGCGCTGCTGCTGTTCGCCTTCAGCACCATTCTCTACAACTACTACCTGGGCGAGAACAGCCTCAACTACTTCAGCCGCGGCAACCAGACCCTGTTCAACGCCTTCCGCGTGGCCATCGTGCTGCTGGTGTGCTGGGGTGCGACCACCGATCTGGGCACGGTCTTCGGCTTCGCCGACGTCACCATGGGCCTGCTGGCGGTCGCCAACCTGGTCGCGCTGATCCTGCTGTTCAAGTCGGGGCTGCGCATCCTCAAGGACTTCGACGCCCAGCGCCGCCAGGGCATCGAGCGCCCGATCTTCAACGCCAAGGACCACCCGGAACTCGATCTGGACCCGCAGGCGTGGGAACTGGCGCCGGAAGATCTCGAACGCGCCCACCGCACCCTGGGCAATACCCCCGCCAACGCGCGCGGCTGAGCCCACTCGATCACGGCCCCGCCAAAGCGGGGCCTTGTCACGGCAACCCGGCTACACTGGCTCTCGCCGCAGCCCGCGGTGGATGCCCGAGAGAGCCACATGCCGCCAGCGCCACAGTCCAGCGATAGCCATCCTTCCGAATCACACGCGCCTGCCCATACGCCTTCGCGGCGCAGCCAGCGCGGCCTGGATGGTTTGAACTTCTTCCTCGCTGACGTGCGCGATGGCGTGGGGCCCTTCCTGGGGATCTACCTGCTGACCCGCTTCGACTGGAGCGCGGGGCAGATCGGGCTGGCAATGTCGGCGATGACCTTCGCCACCATGCTCTCCCAGAGCCCCGCCGGGGTGCTGTTGGACATCACCCGCCGCAAGCGCCTGCTCACCGCGCTGGCCACCCTGGTGGTGGCGGTCTGCAGCGTGCTGATGACGCTGCCGGCCTTCGTCAATCTGCCCGCGATCCTGCTGCTGCAGGCGCTGATGGGAGTCAGTGCGGCGCTGCTGCTGCCGGCGGTGGCGGCGATCACCCTGGGCATGGTCGGGCGCCGGCGCTTTCCCGAACGCCAGGGCCGCAACGAGGTGTTCAACCACGCCGGCAACGTGGTCTCGGCCCTGCTGGCGGGGCTGCTGGCGCACTTTCTGAGCGTCGAGTGGCTGTTCTACTCGCTGCTGCTGTTCGCCTGCGGCAGCCTGATCAGCGCGCTGATGATCCGCGAGACGGATATCGACCATGTCGCCGCCCGCGGCGCGGAGGCACAGGAAACGAAGGGCTCAGCGCCCCAGACCAGCGGCGTGCTGCAGCTCCTGCGCGACCGTCGGCTGCTGATGCTGGGCGCGGCACTGACGCTGTTTCACTTCGCCAACGCCGCGATGCTGCCGCTGGTGGGCCAGTACCTGACGATCGGCGATCAGGACGCCGCCTCGCTCTACATGTCGGCCTGCATCGTGATCGCGCAGCTGGTGATGATCCCGGTGGCCTGGTGGGCGGGGCGCCGGGCTCAGCGCTGGGGGCGGCGGCCGGTGTTCATGCTCGGCCTGCTCGCACTCCCGCTGCGCGGGCTGCTCTACGGGGTCAGCAACGATCCGGTTTGGCTGCTGCTGGTGCAGGCGCTGGATGGCATCGGGGCGGGCATCTTCGGGGTGCTGTGGCTGATCGTGGCCGCCGACCTGACCCGCGGCAGCGGGCGTTACAACGCCATCGTCGGGGTGCTCGGCACGCTGTTCGCGCTCGGCGCGGCGGCCTCCAACCTGGCCGCCGGCTATGTGGTGGATGCCAGCGGCTACGTCGGCGGCTTCGTGTTCCTCGCCGCCTTTGGCGCGCTGGCGCCATTGGTCTATTGGTTCGGGGTGGGCGAGACTCGCAGCGCCGACGCGGACGAGACCGGCGTCGGCACAGACTAGGCCGGCGTCTGCGCGGCAGCGCGCTCCGGCGCGGCCTGGCCCGTCGCCATGCCGAACACCTCGTGCAGGTGGGCACGGTAGGCGGCGACGTCGCGCTCGACGTCGGGCGCCTTGATCACATCGTTGGCGATAAAGGTGGGCAGCGCCGCCAGCCCCACGAACTGCTGCGACTTGTGGAACGGGAAGTAGACCCCGTCGACGCCCCGCCCCTCGAAGAAGTCGCCGGATGAATCGAACGCTTCGCGGGGGGCGTTCCAGGTCAGCGAGAGCAGATAGCGCCGCCCCTGGAGCAGCCCACCGCTGCCGTACTGGCGGCTGGGGTCCTGGCGCGAGCGGCCATCGCTGGCATAGAGCGAGCCGTGGCCGGCGGTGAACACCTCGTCGATATAGCGCTTCACGCTCCAGGGGGCGCCCATCCACCAGCCGGGCATCTGATAGACGATGGCGTCGGCCCACACAATCTTGTCGACCTCCGCCGCGCTGTCATAGCCCTGCTCGATCACCGTCTCGCGGATCTCGTGGCCGAGCTGACCGAGGGTCTCCACGGCGGCCGCATGCAGGGTATTGTTGAGTTCACCGCGGGAATGCGCGAAGGCCTTGCCGCCGTTGATCAGTAGTATCTTCATGTCGATGTCTCTCCCGATAGCTGGTGGTGACCGCGCCTGGGGCGCTGCGCGCCGTTCGCCGTCACCCTTCGATGCGCCCTATTGTGGGGTAACCGCACGCGGGAAAAACCCGTGCCCCGGAAAGTCATCCTTGCTTTAGAATCAACAACCCGCGCCGACGCGCCTCCCGCTACCGACGGCTTACGGATCATGAAAAGTACTCTCGAAGAACAGCAGGCCTTTATCGCCGTGGTCGACTGCGGCTCGATCACCGCCGCCGCCGAACGGCTCGGCATCACCGTCTCGGGGGTCAGCCGCGCGCTCAACCGCCTCGAACGCAAGCTCGACACCACCCTGATGCGGCGCACAACGCGGCGCCTGGAACTGACCCAGGAGGGCGAGACCTTTCTCGACCACTGCCGACGTATCCTCAATGCCGTAGAGGCCGCCGAGGAGTCGGTTCTCGGCCACCAGGACCAACCCCAGGGTCGGCTACGGGTCAACGCCGCCCCGAGTTTCATGCAACTGGTGATCGTGCCGCTGATCGGCGAGTTCCGCCGCCGCTACCCGGGTATCACGCTGGCGCTGGATACCCACGACCGTTTCGTCGATCTGCTCGAGCAGCGAGTCGATCTGGCGATTCGTATCGGTGATTTGGAAGACTCCTCGCTGCACGCGCGTACCCTGGGGCACAGCCCGCTGCGGCTGCTCGCCAGCCCGACCTATCTCGCACGCCGCGGTACCCCGCAGCAGGTGGCGTCCCTGGCGGACCACGACCTGCTCGGCTTCAACCAGCTCGACCATCTCAACCGCTGGCCATTGCGCGATGCCCACGGCGAGCCGCTGCTCATCACCCCCACGCTCAGCGCCTCCAGCGGCAGTACCCTGCTCAACCTGGCGCTGGTCGGCGAAGGCATCGTCTGCCTGGCCGACTACATGACCCTGCAACCGCGTCAGCGCGGCGAGCTGGTGGAGGTGCTGGCCGCGGCGACCGAACGCCAGACCCAGCGGGTCAGCGCGGTTTACTATCAGCAGAGCGCGCTGACCCGACGCGCCCGCGCCTTCATGGACTTTCTCGCCGAGCGTCTGCCGGGTAGCCATCTGGAGACGTGACGCCGCGTCACCCGACCACGCGCTTCACCTAACTGACATACCCGCGTCACCTCAGCGTCATGCAGTCGCCCCATGCTGCAATCGTTTTCATTGCCGTGGGCAGATGGATCGATGTCGTCACGCTGTGGTTTGGGCCGGATCGCCGCGCCCCCTCTCAGGAATATCCTGCAGACAGCTTCGTCGGGGGGTGGCGCATGGCCTCGCGCCCTTCGCTGATCCAGGTCGCCGAGCAGGTCGGCGTCTCGCCGGCCACGGTGTCGCGGGCGTTCAACCGCCCGGAGCTGCTCAATGCTGCGACCCGCGAGCGCATTCTGAGCACCGCCAAGCGGCTCGGCTTCCGCCCCAACAAGGTCGGGCGCAGCCTGCGCTCGGGGAGTACGCGCACGCTGGGCCTGCTGCTGCCGACCCTGGCCAATCCGGTGTTCGCCGCCTGCTTCGAGGGGGCGGAGGCGGCCGCTCTGGATGCCGGTTATAGCGTGATGCTGGCGACCACCGGCTACGACAGCGAGCGCGAGCGCCTGGCGGCGCGCAGCCTGCTCGATCACCGTGTCGAGGGGTTGATCCTGACCGTGGCCGACCCCGCGGACAGCGCCACGCTGAACGAGCTCGGCAGCAGCGGGGTGCCCTTCGTGCTGGCTTACAACGAGTCCGACGACCACCCCTGCGTCAGCGTCGACAACCACGCTGCCGCCGGCGACATGGTCTCTCACCTGGCCGCACAGGGGCATCGCCAGCTGGCCCTGATCAGCGGCCCGCTGGCCGCCTCCGATCGCGCGGCACGCCGCCTGACCGGGGCGATGGCGCGCGCCGAGACGCTGGGTCTGCCCGCGCCGATTCATGTGTCGATGTCACGCCATACCGCCGCCGACCGCTGCCGACTCAAGGAGCTGCTCGCCGCGCCGCAGCCACCGAGTGCGCTGTTCTGCTCCAACGACCTGCTCGCCGCCGCGGTGATCGCCGAGTTGGCCACCCTCGGCCGGCGCGTACCCGACGACCTTTCGGTATGCGGCTTCGACGGCATGGACTTCGGCGCGCTGATGGTGCCGTCACTGGCCAGCGTGCATCAGCCCAGTCGAGAGATCGGCAGCCACGCCTGTCGCGAGCTGCTGGCAGCGCTCGCCGGGCGACCCAGCCATTCGCAGCGCCTCCCCCACCGGCTGCTCGACGGCGGCACCGTCACCGCACCCGTTCCGCCGTGAGACTCACTTTCGCCATGAAATTTCACTTTCGTCATGAGATTTCACTTTCGCCATGAAATTCCAACCACGCCGCCCCGGCGGCATTCGAGGACGATGAGATGCTGAACAAGACGCTGCGCGCTGCCTGTCTGGCGCTGGGCATGACCACCGTGATGCTGGCTTCGCTATCGGTGTACGCCGCCGACGATACCGCGATCTGCTACAACTGCCCGCCGGAGTGGGCCGACTGGGGCACCCAGTTGCAGGCCATCGCGGCCGATACCGGCGTTCACGTACCTCAGGACAACAAGAACTCCGGCCAGTCGCTGGCCTCGCTAGTCGCCGAGAAGAACAACCCGGTAGCGGACGTGGTCTACTACGGCGTCACCTTCGGCATCCAGGCCGCCGAGCAGGGTCTGGTGCAGCCCTACAAGCCGGCGCACTGGGACGCGATCCCCGCCGATCTCAAGGACCCGGACGGCAAGTGGTTCGCGATCCACTCCGGCACCCTGGGCTTCATGGTCAACGTCGACGCGCTGAACGGCTTGCCGGTGCCGCAGTCGTGGAGCGACCTGCTCAAACCCGAGTACCGCGGCATGGTCGGCTATCTCGACCCCAGCTCGGCGTTCGTCGGCTATGTCGGCGCGGTCGCCGTCAACCGCGCCCTGGGCGGTACCCTCGACGACTTCACTCCGGCCATCGAGTGGTTCCAGAAGCTGCAGGCCAATAACCCCATCGTGCCCAAGCAGACCGCCTACGCCCGGGTACTCTCCGGCGAGATTCCGATCCTGCTGGACTACGACTTCAACGCCTATCGTGCGCGCTACCAGGACCACGTCAACGTGAGCTTCGTGATCCCGCAGGAGGGCACCATCAGCGTGCCCTACGTGATGAGCATGGTGGCCAATGACCCGAACCCCGCGGCGGCCAGGAAGGTGCTCGACTACGTGCTCTCCGACAAGGGTCAGGCGATCTGGGCCGATGCCTACCTGCGCCCGGTACGCGCGGAGGCGATCTCGCAGCAAGCCCAGAGCAAGTTCCTCCCGGCCAGCGACTACGCCCGCGCCGGTACCGTGGACTACGCCCGAATGGCGGCGGCGCAGCGCGCCTTCTCCCAGCGCTACACCAACGAGGTGGAGTGATGGCAGCGGCCTCTCAGCGGGCCGCCCCGCTCGCCACGCGGGGCGGTCACCGGGCAAAGCTGGTGGGGCGCCGCGCCTGGCTGCCTATCGCCCTACCCGCCACCACGCTGTTCATCGCCTTCTGGCTGCTGCCGATGGCCAAGCTGGCAGGGCTGGGGGCGGCAACGCCCCAGGGCATGGAGAGCTCGGCCTACTGGCTGGTGGTGACCCAGCCGCGCTACTGGCAGAGCCTGGCCAATACGGTGGTGCTGTCACTGGGGGCGACCCTCGCCACCCTGGCCATCGCGCTGCCGGTCAGCCGCTTTCTGGCCCGGCATCCACACTTCCCCGGGCGGCGGGCACTGATGGCACTGCTGCTGTTTCCGCTCGCCTTCCCCGGCGTGGTGGTGGGCTTTCTGGTGATCCTGACCACGGGCCGCCAGGGCCTACTCAACACGCTCTCACGGGGGCTCACCGGCGAGCCGACAGTACTCGCCTATGGCATGGCGGGGCTGTTCATCGGTTATCTCTATTTTCTGCTGCCGCGCACCATCGGCGTGCTGACGGCGGCGGTGGAGGGTATCGACAGGCAGTGGCTGGAAGCGGCGCAGACGCTGGGGGCACGGCCGTGGCGGCGGTTCGTCGATATCGAGCTGCCGGCACTCGCCAGTGCACTCACCGCCGCCGGGGCGATGTGCTTCGCCACCGCCATGGGCGCCTTCGGCACGGTCTTCACCCTCGGCACCCGGATCGACGTACTGCCGATCACCATCTACGACGAGTTCACCAACTACGCCAACATCCCGGTCGCCGCGGCGCTCTCCGTGGTGCTGGGGCTGGCGACCTGGGCGGTGCTCTACGCCGCCAATGCGGTTGCCGGCCGCGCGGCGCGGGGAGGCTGAGATGGCCGCAGGAGTTCACCCATGACGCATTCGCGTTTCGATACCCGGCTGGGCCTGGCCGTGACGCTCGCCGTCACCGCCTTTCTGATCGGCCCGGTACTGCTCTCGGTCAGCGCGGGGCTGACCCGCAATTATTTCGTCGGGCTCGACAGCGGCCTGACCCTCAAGTGGGTCGCCCAGGTCTGGGATCTCTACGCCGACACGATCTGGCGCTCCTACGCCGTGGCGCTGATCACCCTCGGCGTGACCCTGGCGCTCGGCGTGCCCGCGGCCTGGGTGCTGACACTCTACCCTGGCCGCCTGGCGCGCCTGCTGGAGGAGCTGCTGACCCTGCCGGTGGCGGTGCCGGGGCTGGCCACGGCGCTGGCGCTGATCGTCTCCTGGGGCAGCGTCGGCTGGCTGCGCAGCAGCGTGGCCTTCATCGTCATCGGCCATGTGCTGTTCACCCTGCCGTTCATGGTGCGAGCGGCGCGGGCCGGCATGCAGGGGGCCGATCTGCGCACCCTGGACGAGGCCGCGGCCACCCTCGGTGCCAGCCGCCGCCAGCGCTTTTTCGATATCGTGGTACCGGCCGCCAAGAGCGGCATCGTCACCGGAGCATTGACCGTGGTGACGCTCTCCATTGGCGAATTCAACCTGACCTGGCTGCTGCACACGCCGCTGACCAAGACCCTGCCGGTGGGGCTGGCCGACAGCTA
The DNA here is from genome assembly GCF_017306975.2 of Salinicola sp. DM10. Lineage (NCBI taxonomy): Bacteria > Pseudomonadati > Pseudomonadota > Gammaproteobacteria > Oceanospirillales > Halomonadaceae > Salinicola > Salinicola sp. DM10. Next base: position 16,151 of record NZ_JAFLEN020000006.1, on the reverse strand, counting down.
CGCCTCGATGCGGCTCGAAGTCGCCTCCGCCTACACCCTCGTTTTCCTGCTGATGCTGCTGCCGCTGATGATCGGCCTGCAGTGGTTCGCCGCGCGTTCGACCCGCAGCGGCGGCCTGGCCCTCGGAGCCTCGACATGAACATCGCAACACCTGCCCGCTCGGTGGCGACCGGCACGACCGGCGCGCCGCCCCACCCCAGCACCGCCAAGACGCCGACCGCCAAGGCGCTGGCGATTCGCCTGACCCGCTGCGCCAAGACCTGGCCGGACGGCACCCGCGCGCTCGAACCGCTCGACCTGGAGGTGCAGGCCGGGGAGACTCTGGCGCTGCTCGGCCCCTCCGGCTGTGGCAAGACCACCCTGCTGCGCCTGATCTGCGGGCTGGAACAGGCCGACGACGGTGGCCGGATCGACTTCGGCGATATGGATGTCACCGGGGTGGCGCCGGAGGCGCGCGGGGTCGGCGTGGTCTTCCAGGGCTATGCGCTGTTCCCCAACATGAGCGTGGCGGGCAACGTCGGTTACGGCCTGAAGATCCGCGGCGTGGATGCCGCCACCCGCAAACGCCGGGTCAGCGAGATGCTGGCGCTGGTCGAGCTGGAAGCGCTGGCGGAACGCCGGATCGACCAGCTCTCCGGCGGCCAGCGCCAGCGCGTGGCGCTGGCCCGGGCGATCGCCATCCAACCCCGGGTGCTGCTGCTCGACGAGCCGCTCACCGCGCTGGACGCGCGCCTGCGCCAGCAGCTGCGGGTCGATCTCGCGGCGCTGCTGCGTCGGCTGGGTATCACCTGCGTGATCGTCACCCACGATCAGGAGGAGGCGATGATGCTGGGTGACCGCGTGGCGGTGATGTCCGCCGGCCGGCTGGAACAGCTCGGCCCCCCGGAGATGCTCTACCGCCAGCCGGCCTCGCCGTTCGTCGCCGACTTTCTGGGCACCCTGTGCCGGCTAGAGGGCGAGGCAGTGCGCCGCCACCACGGCGTCGACACGCTCACCTTCCGCCCCCACGAGATCCGTCTCCACACCCCCGGCAGCGGGCTCGAGGCGCGGATCGAGGCGCGCTTCTTCCTCGGCAGCCACGTGCGCTTCGAATTGACCCTCGACGACGGTCAGCGCTTCACCGCCCTGGCAGCGGCCAGCGCCGGCTGGCAGCGGGGTGAGCGCGTCGGTATCAGTCTCGTCTCTTCTTCATCGGCCCAGGAGCCATTGCCATGCTGATCGCCCAGATCACCGACCTGCATCTACGCCGCCCCGGTCAGAAGGCGTACCGGGTGGTCGAGACCGACCGCTATCTCGCCCCGGCGGTGGCTGCGCTCAATGCCCTCGAGCCGCGGCCGGACGTGGTCCTGATCAGCGGCGATCTCACCGACTTCGGCCGCCCCGAGGAGTACGCCACCCTGGCCGAGCAGCTGGCGCCGCTGGCGATACCCTGGTATCTGATCCCCGGCAACCACGACGATCGCCAGGCCCTGCGCGCGGCCTTCCCGACCCATGCCTACCTGGGTGGCCCGAATCAGGCGTTCATCCAGTACGTCGTCGAGCGCTTCCCACTGCGCCTGATCGGGCTCGATACCCTGGTTCCCGGCGAGAGCCGCGGCGAGCTCTGCACCGAGCGGCTCGACTGGCTCGCCGATCGGCTCGCCGAGCAGCCCGAACGCCCCACGCTGATCTTCATGCACCACCCACCATTCGACACCGGCATCGGCCACATGGATGCCATCGGCCTCAGCGGCCGCGAGGCGCTGGCCGCGCTGGTGCGCACCTATCCCAACGTGGAGCGCATCGTCTGCGGCCATGTCCACCGCACCCTCTTCCAGCGCTTCGCCGGCACCCTCGCCAGTTGCTGCCCCAGCACCGCGCACCAGGTGGCGCTGGACCTGCGCGATGACGGCGATTCCGCCTTCGTACTGGAGCCGCCGGGCTATCACCTGCACCTGTGGCGCGACGAGGTGCTGACCACTCACCATGCCGTAATCGGCGACTACGCCGGGCCCTACCCGTTCCACGAGGCGGGCGGGCTGATCGACGAGTGAGCCGCAGAGAAGTGAAGGGTCATGCTTGCGGTGAGCAAGCCGAGATAGCCGCTGGTACCGGCCCACCCCAATAGCGGGCGCCCGACGAAGGTCTAAGTGCCAAGCATGCGCACAAAATGTACAAGTCTGTACATGAGCAAACCTGTCCGATTCGATAAAAAGCAGCGCGTCGTCGATGAGCTGGGACGCCGCATCCGCAGCGGTGAATGGTCCTCCGGCCACCAGCTGCCCGGCGAGCACCAGTTGGCGAATGAATTCAACGTCAGCCGCGGCACGCTGCGCCAGGCTCTGCTGGAGCTTCAGCGTCAGCAGTACATCGCGACCCAGAGCGGCGTGGGCTCCTTCGTCACCTTCGACGGCATCGCCCTCGACCAGCAACAGGGCTGGGCGCGCGCGCTGGCGCGCTCCGGGGTGCGTATCGTCACCGAGCTGTTGAGCCTCCAGTGCGTGGAGGACGCGGCCCTGGCCGAGCGCGTCGACGGCACCCGCTTCGTCGAGATCGTGCGCCGCCGGCGTCTGGCCGAGGGCGAGATCGTCTCGCTGGAGCGCTCGCTGATACCGGCCCGCGGCCAGCTGGCCCAGCTCCCCGAGCGCGGGCTGATCAACGACTCCATCACCGACACCCTGGCCGCCCACGAGCTGGTGGCGGCACGCGGCGAGCAGTGGCTGAGCCTGGCTGCCCTCGACGCGCAGCAGGCCAAGCGGCTGGAGCGGCCGGCCGGCACTCTGTTCATGCAGTCGACCCGGCTGACCCTGGATACCCACGATCGCTTCGTCGAGCACGTGACCAGCCTGCTCGATCCGGCTCACTTCCACTTCCATCTGGCTTTCGATTCATGACCGACTCTTCTGCCGCGCCCGACCTGCGCCGTCGCGCGCTGGGCGCTTTCTACGGCCTGGCCCTGGGCGATGCGCTGGGCATGCCGACCCAATCCTTCAGCCGCGCCGAGATTCGCCAGCGCTTCGGCACCCTCGACATCCTGCACGACGGGCCGGCGGATCAACCTATCGCCCCCCACATGCCCGCCGGCTCGATCACCGACGATACCGAGCAGGCCGTGCTAGTGGCCGAACTGCTGATCAGCGGTCACGGCCATATCGAGCCGCTGGCCTTCGCCCGCGCACTCTCCGCGTGGGAGGCCGACATGAAGGCGCGGGGTTCGCAGGATCTGCTGGGGCCTTCCACCAACCGCGCCCTGGCGATGATCGCCGAGGGCATCGGCCCCGATCAGAGCGGGCGCTTCGGCACCACCAACGGCGCCGCCATGCGTATCACACCGGTGGCCATCGCCACGCCGTCGGCCCCCCGCGAGACGCTGCTCGAGGCGGTGATCGAGGCCAGCCAGGTGACCCACAACACCTCGCTGGGCCTGGCCAGCGCCGCGGCCGTCGCCGGGGCCATCTCGGCAGGCCTGGAGGGTGCGCCGCTGGAGCAGGCGCTGAGTGTCGGTCACGAGCTGGCCACGCTGGGCGAACGGCGGGGCCACTGGAGCGCCGGCGGCCTGATCTCGGCGCGCATCGCCTGGGCGCGCCAGCTGGTCCGGGGCTGCGACCACGAGACGGGCGTCGCGCTGATCCATGACCTGATCGGCACCTCGGTCGCCTCTCAGGAGTCGGTGGTCGCCACCTTCGCCCTTGCCGAACTCGCCGGCGACGAGCCGCTGACAGCGCTCACCCTGGCCGCCGGCATCGGCGGCGACACCGACACCATCGCCGCCATGCTGGGCGCCATCCTCGGCGCCTGCCACGGCCCCGAGGGCCTGCCCGGTGCGCTGGTAGCGCAGGTCGCGCGCGTCAGTCATTTCGCTCCGGAACCGCTCGTCGATCAGCTGCTGGCGCTGCGCCGGCGCCATACCCAGCACCACTGAGCTCCAGGACCACTAATCCCCCAGCACCAACAGGATAAACGCCATGGCCTCTCTCGATGCGTCGGCCGCAAAAGCGGGACAACTGGAAACACGCGGGATCGAACCGGCGCCGGAAGCGGAGTGTCACGGCCATCCGCTGCAACTGTTCTGGGTCTGGTTCGCCGCCAATATCAGCATTCTCGGCCTGCCGCTGGGCGCGACCCTGGTCGTCTATCAACAGCTGGCGATCTGGCAGGCGTTCATCGTCGCGGTGATCGGTGCCGGGGGGTCGTTTGCCGTGGTCGGGCTGATCTCGATCGCCGGCCGCCGTGGCCGCGCACCCAGCCTGACGCTCTCCCGCGCGATCTTCGGAGTCCGGGGCAATGTCGGCCCCACGCTGGTCTCGCTGATGTCGCGCCTGGGCTGGGAGACGGTCAACACCACCACCGCGGCCTATGCGCTGCTGTCACTCTCGGCGATCGTCTTCGGCACCGCGCCCACCGCGGGCGCGGTACCCCTGCTGACGCTGGTGTTCATCGCTCTGTTCGTGATCTGCACCCTGCTGGTCTCGGGGCTGGGCCACGCCACACTCCTGGTCATCCAGAAGTGGGCGACCTGGGGCTTCGGCGCGCTGAACATAGTGGTCGCACTGTTTCTGATGGCGACCATCGACTGGCAGGCCGTTGCCGCGACCCCGGCGGCTCCGCTCAGCGCCGTGCTGATCGGCATCGGCACCATCGCCGCCGGCACCGGCATCGGCTGGGCCAACGCTGGCGCCGATATGTCGCGCTATCAGCATGGCCGGGTAAAGGGCTGGTCGCTGGTGCTCTCCGCGGCCGCCGGTGCGGGTATCCCGCTGGTGCTGCTGATCACCCTGGGCGGGCTGATCTCCGCCGGCGACGGTCACCTGGCCTCGGCCAACGACCCCATCGCGGCGATCCGCGCCATGCTGCCCGACTGGATGGCGGTACCCTATCTGCTGGCGGCCTTCGGCGGGCTGCTGCTCTCCAACAACCTCTCGGTTTATTCCGCCGGGCTCACCACCCTCACCCTGGGGCTGCGCGTGAAGCGGGTCTACGCCGTGGTGGTGGATATCGTGGCGATCTTCGCCGGCTCCATCTACTTCATGCTGATCGCCGGCGACTTCTACGGCCCGTTCATCTCCTTCATCAGTCTGCTGGCCGTGCCCATCACTGCCTGGGTCGGCGTCTTCCTGGTCGATCTCATCCATCGCCACCACTTCTCGGGGCCGGACCTGCTGGATGTCAGCCCGACCAGCGTCTACTGGTATCACGGCGGTGTCGAGTGGCGCGCCTTCACCAGCTGGGCGCTGGCGATCGTGATCGGCTTCTGCTTCACCAGCATCGGCATCAGCGGGCATGTCTGGTTCACCGGCGTGCTCGCCGACAGCTGGCTGGGGCACAACGGGCTGGGCTGGATCGCCACCTTCGTGGTCGCCGCCGGCAGCTATCTGCTGATGGGCGGCGCCCGCCATACGGCGCTGGCGGTGGCACGATGAGCGCCGCCCGCCTGATCCATACCGGCCAGGTGATCGTCGACCTGGTGATGCCGATCGAGCGGCTACCGCCCCCCGGCGGCGACACCCTGGCCATGGATGCCACCTTCGAGGTCGGCGGCGGTTTCAACGTCATGGCCGCCGCGAGCCGGGACGGCATGACCGTCGTCTACGCCGGCGGCCATGGCCAAGGGCGCTTCGGTGACATGGCGCGTGAGGCGATGCGTCGTGAGCGCATCGCATGGCTCGCTCCGGTGGATGAGACCCGCGATACCGGCTTCTGCGTGGCGCTGGTGGACCAAGCCGCGGAGCGCACCTTCATCACCCATCTCGGCGCGGAGATCGGCGGCCGCGACGTACTGCACCGGCTCGACCCGACGCCCCAGGATCACGTTCTGGTGAGTGGCTATACGCTGCTGCATGAGACTGCGGCCGCGACGCTGATCGACTGGCTGAGCCGGCAACCGGCATCGCTCTCGGTGGCGTTCGACCCCGGACCGATGATCGCAGACCTCTGCCCGCAGCGGCTGGACGAGATCCTGCGGCGCACCACCCTGCTCAGCTGCAACGCCGAGGAGGCCCAGGCGCTGACCGCCACCGACTCGCTAGCGGCCGCACTGAGCGCGCTGCCCGCACGGACTCAGGCGCCGCTGATCGTGGTTCGCGATGGGCCGCGCGGCTGTCGTCTGCTGGCGGATGGCCAGCAACATCATGTGGCCGGCTTCGACACCCGCGCCGTCGATACCAACGGTGCCGGCGACGCCCATACCGGCGTGCTGCTGGCGGCACTGAGCCGCGGCCAGACGCCCGAACAGGCGGCACGCCGCGCCAATGCGGCCGCGGCGATCGCCGTCAGCCGGCATGGCCCGGCTACCGCCCCAGCGGGCAGCGAGATCGATGCCTTGCTGGCGGAACAGCCAAACACGTAACGCGGGGAGCCGGGTTGGCGTGTAAAACGGGGATGGGGGGATATCGGCGTTCAGGATGGCCCGAACAGCGCCTCGTAAACCTCGGTGGCGCTGTCGTAGCGAGTGAACTGACCTTTGGGGACACTGCGGATGGCGGGGCGCTCTGCCTTGACGCCCGCGGCATTGCCCTTGGTATGTCGCGCAATACTGAACGCCGAGATATCGGGTAGCGGTTCGCCCGGTAGACCTCCGAAGAAGAGAAACGGCCCAAGCGCGAGCGTATCGGCGTCGAACAAAATCCAGACCACTGCACCCGAAGGTTTGCTACCCAATGCGGTATGCACGCTCTGCCTGGCGGTGCGCGCGTCCAGCTTCGACGCCTTGAGTTGCAGATGGCGCACGAGGGTCCGCTCCTCGGCGATCAGATCGTAGCCGCTGTTATCCACCTCCGGTCTCGCAATTTCGAGCTGACGACCTCTCACTAGCCAAGCGTGTTTGAGCAATTTGCCAATGAATAGATGCTCGATCAGACGCTCCCGATACGACGAGTGAGTCGAGTGGTAATCCATCGATGAGACTCCTCAAGCGGCAGGCACTGAACCGGCCATGTCATATGCACGTCGCGTCACAACGGGCCTGGTGAATGAACAGATACCGAGGTCATTCAGGGTCTCCAGACAGTAGCAGGTCCCCCCTGCGATGGCATGCGCATTGGCATCGGTGAGCACTTACCAGCCGCCGCCGCCACCGCCACCACCGCCACCTCCAGAGAACCCACCACCACCTGAGAAGCCGGAACCAGAAGAATTGACGGCACTACAGGCGGTGAACGTAGAGTTCATGGAACTGCAGGCATCGAAGACCGAGCCCGTGCTGCCCGCTGCTGAGGAGTGGTAAATCCACCAGGGAAAGATCAGTTGACTGGATGAGGCTGCGTCATGATCGGAGAGCTCGGGTATCTTCACCTGCGCAGCCTGGAATTCGCTTTCCATATCCAGTGCAACGGCATAGGGCCATAACGCCTTTAGTTCCGACGCCTCCAAGCGGGGTGCCTCCTCTCCCACATGGCTAAGCATGTAAGCTTTGAGCCCCTCTATCTCTGCTTTACGCTCTCTACCGAGTCGTGTGGTTCTTCCCAGCTTTCTCACAAACGCCCAAAAAGCCACGGGCAGGAAAAGCATCGCCATGAACGGGAAAAGATCGAGCGTGTGCATGGCATAGCCCCAGATCAACCACCACCCGCAAGATATCGGCAGTGCGACGCCGAGGCTCTTGGCCATGTAGCGGTTCGTGCTATAGGGAACCTCGATATCACCCGCCACGACGCTAACAAATATCAGCCCACCCAGCGGAATGAGACCGACCCAAAGCGATGTGGGATCCATGGGGTCAGTGGTCATGACATTGGGCACGAACACAGCGAGATAGGCAACAATGACACCTAACAGCATCAGCCCACCATGAGACTGATAAAACGCTTCGCCATGTTCGTTGCGCATCGCTCTTTTGAAGGCTGTCCGCAGCCTCTGCAAGTCCTTGCGGTTTTTCTTGGACACCTCGATGGTATTGTCCCTGGCTTCCAAGTGCTCCAAGATCGCTGCTTCTTCTACGGGCAGATTTTGGGCAGGTTTAACCGTGCGCTTCAGCACCCACTCTGCGCTAGACTGCACCACCGTCACATAGCCCTTCTCACCGAGATTGAGTATCGAACTCACGAGTGCTTTATTACGTATCTCGCCATTGTGAACGATCAAATGCGCCAACGCGGGAGATAGATTACCCAGCGATCCAGAATACGGCGCTGATGGCAGCACCGGCTCCTCATGCGACCCTACGCGACGAAGCATCACCCAGTAACTGGCCAATACTAACAGCAAGCCCAAGAAAGCCACCGTATTGCTCGGGCGCTCGGTTACATACCAAATCAGTTGATCGATCGTGGTCGGCTTGCTGACCACCCCTTTACGGAAGGCTACCGCAATCGTCACGCCCTCTCCGGGCTGCAATGGCGCGTTCGTGTGGGTTACCACACGCGTCCCATCATCACTGACCACGGAGTCAGCCGCATGCCCGCGCTGACCATAGGAGCCGGTATAGGTCTTGACTCCCTCCACGCCGGCACCATCGGGTAAATGAACGGTAGAAACTGCCTGCTCAATGGGGAATTTCCAGCGATTGCCTGTCACGTTCCAGTAGAGTTCATCGTGCATTTTAAAGAAACGGATTTGGCGATTGGTGCGATAACGCAGAACGAAACGATGGGGCCCAGGAGCAATATCGACATTCGGAGTCCCCATATAGAGACGTACATAGTCGCCTTTTCGAATCTGCCTGGTCTGCACCGGTTCACCATCCAGTCTCGCAGAGATGACATCGAAACCTACGCGATGAACGACACCGCTTATACGGTTGATCACGGGAAAGTCTCGATAGAGACCATGACGAATATGGTAACCATGAGACAGCACATCGAGCATCTCTGTAACAATCATGTTCCCCGAAGGCTGAACGACGATATCGCTCGAGAAACGGGTGATTCTCTCTACCGCATACGCATTCAAGGAGGCGCAGGCACCCATGAGCGCCATGGCCAGTAGGCACACCACTTTGCGCCATGCGGGTCTCACGCCTCTCAGAATCCGGCTCCGACCAAGCGAAGACACCATGAAACCTTCCACATTGAGAACATCCAGAACTTGATACATGATGTCGATTCGCCAAATCAGAGCCGAAGCCAGCAAGAAGATGATGCGCTAAAGGAACCGAATATTAATGCTAGTGCTTTCCACGAATATCACTTAGCGATCGGGACGATCTCAAAGCGGGTCGCCACCGTGCCCAATAACGCCTCTCGATCATCGGCCGTCAACATGTTCATGGCAAACGCCAACTTCCTGAGCGACTTATCTGGCTTGTCGTCGTTGCGACGATAATGCACCAAGAGCACCTTCTTCTTGCGTTCGATACGCTCCACTTCGCTGTCGAGAATCGTGTGAGTACGCGCCAAAGGGGCCGGCTGGAAGACAAGATAGTCGGCTCCGATACGAGCAACGGGAGAGAAGTGAAACCAGCACCCCATGCCCACCATAAGCCCGCCCATTCCTATGGGCGCAACGGGAGCGGTGGTAAAGCTCACCGCCATGAACAAACCAAGCGCCAGGGCAACACCACCGACACCCAGCATCAGGCGCGCTTGTGTTTTGGCGTAAAATTCCTGCCCTTGTGAAATCGTCGACACGTTATTTCCCTCGATATCCGAATGCGTTTCAGCGTGAGTTTTCTTCAGCCAGTGCGCGGCGCTTGTCGAGCGAGGCATCATCATTCCGGCTGCTGGCACGACGAGCCCCGTAGACGGTTATCAGCCCCAGCGGGACGAAGCAGATAGAGCCAATGATCACGAGGATGAATCCTGGTTTGTGCTTGCCGCTCCACAGCATCAGCGCACCCAACAGAGCCACTAGCCAAGAGGCCCCGGTCAGGTAGATCAAGACATCCGGCACAGACTCACCGGGCTCCATATAGAGACCATTGATCAAACCCAACCACCAAAGAAAGGTAATCCCCAACCCCAGAAAGACCGTTTTCATAGCGCTCTCCATCAAATAAAAGACTGACACACCCTGGCGAGCGGCAAATATTATCAGCCCTGCACTGACCCGCAACCAAAAGTTTATTTAAGATACAAGGCACGCAGAGAACAGCCTTTGCATCATCCGACTTGCAAAAAATGCTGCCAGTTTCGCACTCGAGAACACTTACGACGGCTTCCACTGTCTCAGACTGATCCCTTCGCAGCCCGACAAAAACCAAAAAACCACATGCAAGAAACGCTTTGATGCTTCTCAAGAAGCAACCCAGCAATATTTGAAGCGCGACGCCATGCCTGCTTATAACTTTTTCAAACTTCCACACCCGGAGGCAGCTCTATGACGAAGACCACCATTCAAAAGCGTCTAATACTTTCAAACCATACTCGAAAACGATCCTCAACGATTAGAAAGCACTATTTCCGGGCCACACTCATCGATAATCTCTTGAGACCACTGCGGTACTTTGCAATACTTGCAACAGAAGTAATGCCCCGCACCACCAACCACCTTGGGAATAAAGGTGACCACACTCATCAAAACAGACAACAGCTTAATGACTAGCGACTTTGAGTTTACCTTAGGATCGACGACTTCCATCGCCTGCCTAAAACTAGGCTTAAGGGAAACATAGTCGTCTTCTTTAGGTGCATCCAAGCCACTAATATCCTGCAAGGTCATAAACTGACGAACATACTCGAATTGGCAGCTCAACCAACGCTCCGTCATGCTCCCAGTAACATGACCTAAATTAATCATTTCTTCGCCAATAGAAAAGCTATCCAGCACACCATCGTACTCATTCAACACATAACCGCGCACCTCATAGTCGCGCCCCTCGGGCCCACCTGCCCGTTTTGGCACGATACAAAAGGTACAGCGACGCCAAGGATAGGTGACAGGTTGGCCATCATGAATACTAAAAAAGTGAACATTCCCCATGCGGCGATTAAAGACAACGGGATAGATAGCGTAACGCTTCACTTCTTGCCTAGCCAGCCATAAAAACCCTGCTGCAGGAGATAAAAAAATTAAGACAAAGCCAGGAATTGCCCAGAAAGAGGCAAGCGGACTATAAAAAGGAACACTTGCTATAAACGCAAAAGAAATAGCCGAAAAAAGCACACCCACCGTTCCCCAACCCAGATAAATACCCCTCCGCTCAAACTCAGAATCGGCGACTGCAAGTACTTCATTACTATATAATAGCGTGAGGCACGTAGGCCGAGCATCGTCAGCAGCCGGTTCATCCAAGGAAAAGCGCCGCTCCTTGCCGTCAGCAGGGAGCTCGAATTGATACTTAGGCATCATGCCCAGGCTTTTTAAAACCTGAATTCGCCTTTTCATATGCCTCACCATAGCGTCGACTGACTTCTCGGGCATCCAAACAAGCAGAGCATGGCCACCCATGCATATTGTACATGCAGCAGCACCAGGATTTTAAAAAACAAGCGCGGCGGACCGACATCCTATATCACTCATACTAGCCCGCCTTAAAAACGAGGCCTCTAGCGATTAGAGAGGACTATCTCCGGACCACATTCATCGACAATCTCTTGAGACCACTGCGGCACTGTGCAGTACTTGCAACAGAAGTAATGCCCCGCACCACCAACCACCTTGGGAATAAAGGTGACCACACTCATCAAAACAGACAACAGCTTAATGACTAGCGATTTTGACCTCACCTTAGGGTCAACAACTTCCATCGACTGCCTAAAGCTAGGCTTGAGAGAGACGTAATTATCTTCTCCAGGTGCTTTCAAGCTGCTGACATCCTGTAGCGTCATGAATTGACGAACGTACTCAAATTGACAGCTCAACCAGCGCTCCGTCATGCTTCCAGTAACATGACCTAAATTAATCATTTCTTCACCGATAGAGAAGCTGTCCAGCACAACATCGTACTCATTCAGCACATAACCGCGCACCTCATAGTCGCGCCCCTCGGGCCCACCTGCCCGTTTTGGCACTATGCAGTATGTGCAACGGCGCCAAGGGTAGGTAACCGGCTGGCCATCATGAATGCTAAAGAAATGAACATTCCCCGTATGGCGATTAAAAACAACTGGCGATATTGCGTAACGCTTAACCTCCTGCCAAGCCATCCACAAAACCCCCACCGCAAGAGGCAAAATGATCAAAGCAAACACAGGAATCATCCAAAATGGAGCAAGAGGATAGAAAAAGGGCAGTGACGACATATAACAAAACAACACAATCAAGGGAACTCCAATTGCAACTCCCCAGCTCAGATAAATTCCTCGCCGCTGAAACTCAGAGTCAGCAACCTGCAATACATCATCGCTGTAGAAAAGCATAACCTGGGACGGACAAGCCTCGTCGGCAGAAGGGCTTTCAATAGAGAAACGTTTCTCTTTACCGTTAGAAGGAAGTTCAAATTGATGCTTAGGGATCATACCCAAAGCCTTAAAAATCCGATCTCGCTTATTCACCCTCACCCCCTAAAAATATCATTAAGTTCCTGTTGGGATTCTTCAATGTTCGGAAATCTATCAGCAAATCCGTAAAAACAATGACTTAGCCACTGCTGAGTTTTAGAATCCGTCAAAATTCCTATCAGAAACCCAATACCTAGCATGGCTAAAACCAAAGCCATACCAAGCAATGAAAAAACACCAGCGGCTATCGCGATATAGCCAAGAGCGAAACCACCTGCAGCCGAAGCCAGATAGAGCGCCGACAACCCATAGTTACCTTTGACCACCTCTTCAACTGCATGCATCACATCGTATACAGCAAAAACAAACGCCACACCCGCACCTAGAAAACGGCCAATCTTGCCCACAGTCTTGAAAAGGCTTTTGGTGCCATCTGAGAATTGCTGACCAGCCGCTACGAGCCCTTTCACACCTGCTTCTACTGTCTCGCACAGGCCACCGACGACACCGGCCAGCGAGGCCCAGAACTTGACCGACAGCTCGCGGCGGCTGAATGAATTGGCATTATCCAGCGCCTTACCCGCGTAGTACCAGGAGATGCCCGAAAAGAACAAGGAGACCGCATTCATTCTGACTTCGCCACTCATGGCTTTCTGGAAGCCCGGCATGATGCCTTCGCGAATGTTACGCGGGGTCAGAACGATAGGCTCACGAGAGCGCAAGATTCTCTCCGCTGTCGCGCGCCCGGCCCCCTGGCCGTCACCGATTGCCGCCAGGCGTGCGCGATCCACGAACACGAAGTGCTGAGAGCCGATCTGGTCGTATTGGCCTGTTCTTTTTAGCATCTCTCGCAGCGCACGCTGCATCTGAAGTCGGCTGGGCCGTTTGTTCGCCGGGATGGCCAGACGCATTTCCTCGGCCAGAAGATTGACGAACTGCGTAGGCGTGCCCCTCAAGGGGCGCTCCACAATCCATTGATCGGTGGAGAACATCGATGCCATCAGATAGAGGTTCTTCGCAGTGCCCTCGACACCCTGGGAGAGTAACTTGGCAACCGGCGCCCCGGAATGATAGATCAGCCTGGTGAAGGCGTTGCGCCCCGCGGTTTCGCTCGTTTCCGGGTTCAGCATCGCTTTGGCGCTTTTCTGCCATGCGGCGTTGAATTTGTCGAGAATCGTTACAGCGCTTTGTACGGTCAGGGGCGGCGCGCTGTCGATCTCCGCCAGGTGGTCATCCTGGTTGTGCCCGAGGCTTCGTAGCAACGGGTTTTCAGGGTCGGTGGGGTTACCCGCACTCGCCCAGGTCCTCAGTATTTCGGCACACTCCTCCCGATCAGCGGCATCGTCGATGCAGTCGACGAAGTGGTTGACGTAATTCACCCCGGAATCGAGTTCGTCCGTCCGATAATCCGACGAGAAGATCCTTTTCAGATCGGGAGAGTCCAGCCAGGTCGCGTGATCTTGAGAGAGCGGTATGTCTATCGACTCGGAATCGGCTTTGAGAGTTTCCTTGACACTTTGATAGTCGTCTTCGATTTGCTTGTCAGTCCGCGCCAGGAACTTCTGCCCTTCCCGGGTTTCCTCCCAGGCAGCCTCCCGGACCTCCTTGATACTCTCATCGGTCAGTCGCTCAGAGGTGGCCTCCTTGTGCGCTATCCTGGCTGCAATAATGTCGTTTTCTTCTTGTAATTCATCTCTGAATCGCAGCTGATGCTCACTCGGGCCTACCATTTCGATCCGCGCGTTGATTTGCTGCAACTGTAGCTCATTGTATTCCAGCATTTCTGGATCACGCAGCAGCACGGATTGCCGTTGACGCTTTTCGGCTTGGTTTCCCACTGACTCGCGTATGGTTTGTATCCCCGCCCAGGATGATAGCCGCCAACTGAAACGCTGCAACGACGCTGACACCGCCTGAATCTGCTCGGCGTTGAGCTCGAAGGTGATACCCCGCGGGTCGTGGGTTGCGAAGAGAATGGCACGGCCCTGCGATTTACGCTCGGCTGTCTCGACCAGGTCGTCGGCCTCGATGGCGCGCCAGTGGAACGGATAGACAGATTCGAACTTAGCGGTGTTGTGCGGATCATCCTCATCGGCCACGGTGCTATGAAAGCTCTGCCAAGCGTTGTGCCGATATTCGCTCACCCAGTCACTCACCGCCGACAGCGGCGCGGTGTGTGGCTGGCCAGCGGCGGGGGAGATACACAGAGACGGGTTGAGCGGCTGCATGCGGGTCGCGGGGTCACGGGCGATGCGATCGCGCACGGTTGCGTCCCAGTCGGTATCCGAAAATGCCAACCAGGCCTGGGTGACCTTTTCTGGCTGGCTGATGGTCACGCAGCGCGCCATCTGCCAGTCGCTGGAACGTCGGCACGCCTTATTGGCTTCCATATTGGGCGTCAGATGGCCGTCGAGCGGTATCGGCATGAAGTTGCTATCGCTGGTGACGCGATATTTGCGCCATATCACGCCATCGGCATCGCCACTGGGGAAGTGCATATAGAAATAGCCAGCGCGCATGCTGCGTACAATATAGGTCGCACGCTGCATGGCTTTATCCAGAACGCCCTCGCCGAAATTGCCGCCACTGGTGATGGGTGCGAGGCCGCTGATGCTATGGGCATGGCTCTCTGCGATCGCCGAATAACGCACCGGCAGAATCACCAGACCTGGGGACTTCTGGCACATCTGGCAGTCGCTGCAACCGCCGGTCTCGGCAGAGGCATCGGTGTTCCCACCGGACGTATTGGCGACCGCCGTCGCAACCGCTTCGTTGATGTCTGGAATCGCACTCATGCTACGTCGTTTCCCGGTTGGTCAATTGTTCCTGGATGGTTTCCCAGCGGGCCTGAGGCCAATTGCCGGTCACGTGTCGATAGGTTGTGTCACCGTTCGCCAAGGCAATGGCGTTTGCGATATCGGGGTGCCGGGCGATGTCGGGGTGGATCAACAATTCATGCAGCGCCAGCGCAACGCGATCTTGCAGATCACGCAGCCCTAGCGCTTGCCCATGGTCCAGGCAGGCGGCAACCCATTTACCGGCGTCGCGGTCGTCGCGTGGTGCCTGGGGGTCGTGAGCGCGCCACTGCTGCAGGCAGGCGCGTAGGGTGGGCAGCTCGTTCAAGCGGCGCGTCTGGGTGTCGTCGAGTGTCAGCCGCAGCCAGTGAGGCGCTTGCGGCTCATTGTCGATCTCGACCCACTGCGACGACGCATCCAGAAACGCCCAACGTGAGATTCTGCCCAACAGGGAGTGCAGCTGATCCTGAGCAAGAATCCAGCGGAGATGCGTCATGACGCGCGGGTCGAAGTAGCGGCAATACATCCAGCGCGATGCGGGCGTAGCCGCAAGGCAGTACCGGCTCAACTGGTCTCTGAGCACGTCCGCTTCGACGTCGGCCCATAGCAGCGCGCAGACTGTCGGCGGCATGCCACGCCGCGAGACGTTTTGCGCCTGCGCTCTGAGCGTCTCCAACGAGGCCTTGCCGATGCGATAAAGATGCGGCGTCAGCCCATGCAGGTCCGGCCTGCGCCGTGGCAACAAGGCACCGATAGGCTCGCAGTCGTCACCGAGCGCCAGTGGACCGTTCAAGTGATCGTGCAGCAACCAAGCCGTCATCACAGCACCTCAGCCATCCACCAGCGATGAACCACGGTTCGCGGCGCCCTGGTGCTTCGTCGCGCAGTCTGACCCCTCCGGCAACTCGGGCATGGCCGCGTCCAGGCTCGCGGGGCCACCGAAGACATGCTGGGCACCCTTGATATCGATCTTGCCGGGGCCATGAACGTCGATATTGCCGCCTTCGATGCGGATATAACCGCCACCACTGTTCAGCAGGATGCCGTTGGCGGCGTTGATCTC
>NZ_JAFLEN020000060.1:0-500 GCF_017306975.2 Salinicola sp. DM10 | reverse complement strand
ACTTCTGGTTGACCTTCGTCGGTTTCCACGGAACCTTCCTCATCCAGCACTGGGTGGGCAACATGGGTATGCCACGGCGTTACGCTGACTACCTGGATTCTGATGGTTTCACCATCTACAACCAGATCTCCACCGTCTTCTCCTTCCTGCTTGGCCTGTCTGTCATTCCATTCATCTGGAACGTCTTCAAGTCCTGGCGCTACGGTGAGCTCGTTACCGTTGATGATCCTTGGGGTTACGGCAACTCCCTGGAGTGGGCAACCTCCTGCCCTCCTCCTCGCCACAACTTCGCATCCTTGCCTCGTATCCGCTCCGAGCGCCCTGCGTTCGAGCTGCACTACCCGCACATGATTGAACGCATGCGCGCAGAGGCACACACTGGACATCACGATGATATTAATGCTCCAGAATTGGGTACCGCCCCAGCCCTTGCATCTGACTCCAGCCGCTAAAAGCGTCTGATTTAAGTCGGTACCTGACTAAATAGATCGGAAGCGCGC
>NZ_JAFLEN020000059.1:0-501 GCF_017306975.2 Salinicola sp. DM10 | reverse complement strand
GTCGATACCATCCTTAACCAGAAGGCCAACTGGGAGACCGGCGACAAGACCAAGCAGGTTCGCTGCATCTACGTCGCAATCGGTCAGAAGGGCTCCACCATTGCAGCCCTGCGTAAGACCCTCGAGGAGCAGGGCGCTCTCGAGTACACCACCATCGTGGCTGCACCCGCTTCCGATGCTGCAGGCTTCAAGTGGCTTGCACCATTCGCTGGCGCTGCTCTCGCCCAGCACTGGATGTACCAGGGCAACCACGTCCTGGTCATCTACGATGATCTGACCAAGCAGGCTGAGGCATACCGTGCTATCTCCCTGCTGCTGCGTCGCCCACCGGGCCGCGAAGCATACCCAGGTGACGTCTTCTACCTGCACTCCCGTCTGCTGGAGCGCGCTGCGAAGCTGTCCGATGAACTAGGCGCAGGTTCTATTACAGCACTGCCAATCATTGAGACCAAGGCTAATGACGTTTCCGCCTTCATTCCTACCAACGTGATTTCCATCACC
>NZ_JAFLEN020000058.1:0-506 GCF_017306975.2 Salinicola sp. DM10 | reverse complement strand
CCGGGCTGAAATCCTGGGAGTGCGGGAACACAGAGGGAAAGTACTCCTGGGACTTGTCCGCGTCAAACCTTGCGCCGTCTTCTACGGTAGTGGTTGAACGGGATAAGGACCGTTGGAGGTGAATGTGACACCTTGAAACGGTCGCAAAGCCACCTAATTGATGGGTTTGAGGTTCTCAACTCGGAAGAGTTAAGGACACACGAAATCAGTTTGTGCCGTAGGCACGATTGTCGGTGTCGTCCTCATCCCAGTCCGCATACTCTGCGTACTGGTCCTCATCATCAGGGGTATCGGAGTAGGAACGCCTAGGAGACTGGTTAGCCAGCTCCCGCTGCAGCGAATCGAGATCCATGTCTGGAGAGCTGTACTTCAACTGGCGAGCAACTTTGGTCTGTTTTGCCTTCGCGCGACCGCGACCCATTGCCTGACCCCCTTGGAGTGAGCGGGCCGATCCTGGGAATTCGGATGGCCCATGGGCTTTTCAAGATAGATCGGAAGAGCGTCGT
>NZ_JAFLEN020000057.1:0-513 GCF_017306975.2 Salinicola sp. DM10 | reverse complement strand
GGCAGCTGTGGCAGTGCACGGGCAGCAGGTCCAAAGACTGGCTTTCCGTAGTGCAATGCGTCAAACTGCGACTGGTGACATGGGCACAGAATACGATTGGTCTGAGCCTCGTACAGTGAGGTTGGGCAACCAATGTGTGTACAAATCTTGGAGTAAGCGTAGTAGTCACCGTAGTGGAAGGACTCCTGGCCTTCGCGTTCGATAACCTTTTCAGCGTCAGCGGTACGGAGACGGATCAACATAACTGCGTTGCGTGGGCCGTGCACCGAGTGCATTTGGTGCTCGTAGACGTCCTTCGCAGGATCGTATTCAGCACCGTCGTTCACCATTTCAGCTGGAAGTGGGAAGACAGTTTCCATGGATGCTGCTGCCAGATCTTCTGGGCGCATACGAACCAGGCGGGAAACACCAGTGGTTGACCAGTGCTCACCGGTTGCATCGGTGTGGGACTCCGCAATTGCTGCAGTGTCGCGGCCGAGGTAAACCTTGACGTCGAGATCGGAAGAGCGTCGT
>NZ_JAFLEN020000056.1:0-516 GCF_017306975.2 Salinicola sp. DM10 | reverse complement strand
GATGCGCCGGTGGCCGTTGCCGATACTGGCAGCACCGGTGAGAACGCCACCCTCAATGTGTCTGCCGCCCAGGGCGTGCTGGCCAACGACAGCGATGTCGATGGCGGCACCCTGAGCGTCAGCGCAGTGAACGGCACCGACGCCAACGTCGGTCAGGCGATCACCGGCTCCAACGGCGGTACCTTCACGCTGAACGCGGATGGCTCCTACAGCTTCAACCCGGGCACGGCGTTCGATCGCCTCGCCGTGGGTCAGAGCGACACCACTCAGATCAGCTACACCGTCAGCGATGGCCAGGGTGGCAGCGATACCGCCACGCTGACTGTGACGGTTACTGGCACCAATGACCTGCCGGTGGCCAAGGCGGATACCCAGACCACCGGCGAAAACGCCACCCTGAACGCTCAGGTTCCAGCGGCGACGGATGTCGATGGCACCGTCGAGAGCTATCAGCTGGCGACCGGCGTGGGCCAGGGCAATGGCTCGCTGAGCTTCAATAGCGACGGCTCCTACACC
>NZ_JAFLEN020000055.1:0-518 GCF_017306975.2 Salinicola sp. DM10 | reverse complement strand
GCACAGGCACGCATCGGCTGGGTCGCAGGCACCGGCCTCATGGGTCGCAACGACGTGCTCATCCCTGCCGCTGAAAAGCTGGGCATCCACGTCTACACCCCTGAAGAGATCTCTTCCGAACTGCTGGGTCTTGCATCCGCAGAATCCCGCGAAAAGGCTCTGGAAGCACCGATCGATTACGACCTGACCGGTGGACTTTCCGGTGGCGTATCCATCGCAGCACTGGCAGCATCCCTCGAGTCCGACGCAGTAGAGACCACCTCTGCAGCAGAAGACACCATCAAGGCGCTTCCATCACCTAAGCACCCAGAGCAGCCAGTGGGCACGCAAGTTGGAGAGGTCAAGACCGATCTCGAAGACATGGTTGTCATGGTTGGCGTTGGCGAAGTCTCCTCATGGGGCTCCGGACGTACCCGCTTCGAAGCTGAGTACGGCATCCAGCGCGACGGCTCCGTTGACCTCACGGCAGCAGGCGCCCTTGAGCTTGCATGGATGATGGGTCTGATCTCCTGGAGCGA
>NZ_JAFLEN020000054.1:0-524 GCF_017306975.2 Salinicola sp. DM10 | reverse complement strand
ATCGGGTTCTAGTTTTAGAACTTGTTCTCGCGCTCGGTGTGAGCCATAGCAAGAACGTCGAGGCGCTTGTCCAGCTCTTCCTCGGTGAGCTTCTCGCCATCAACCAAGCCCAAATCGATGACAGTCTGGCGGATGGTCTTGCCCTCAGCCAAAGCAGTCTTAGCCACCTTTGCAGCAGCTTCGTAGCCGATTGCAGAGTTCAGTGGGGTAACGATGGAAGGTGAAGACTCAGCGAGCTCCTTCATGTGTGCCTCGTTTGGCTCAATGCCATCAACGAGACGGGTTGCGAACACGCGGGAAGTGTTAGCCAGCAGGCGAGCGGACTCAAGCACGTTGCGAGCCATCACTGGGATGAACACGTTGAGCTCGAACTGGCCCTGGGTGCCGGAGAACGCAACAGCTGCGTCATTGCCGATAACCTGAGCGGAAACCTGGGTAGCGGTCTCACAGAGAACTGGGTTGACCTTGCCTGGCATGATGGAGGAACCTGGCTGCAGGTCTGGGAGACGGATCTCGCCAAGACC
>NZ_JAFLEN020000053.1:0-532 GCF_017306975.2 Salinicola sp. DM10 | reverse complement strand
ATCGGAAATCTCCAGGCCTTCAACGATTTCCCACTCACCGTTGCGGGATACGGTTGGCAGACCGACAAAAATGCCCTCAGGAATGCCGTATGCACCGGTGGAAGGAATTGCCGCAGAGGACCACGCCTCGGTGCCCTGTACCCAATCGCGCATGTGATCAATCGCAGAGGATGCTGCAGAAGCTGCAGAAGACTTTCCACGGACCTCAATGATTTCAGCGCCACGGTTAGCCACGCGAGGAATGAACTCCTCCACATACCAATCGTGATCAACCAGGTCAGTGACCTTTTCTCCACCAACGGTTGCGTAGGTGATGTCTGGGAACTGGGTTGCGGAGTGATTTCCCCAGACCACAATGTTGTTAAATTCCGCAGATCCACGGCCAAGCTTGGTGGCCAGCTGGGAGATCGCACGGTTGTGATCAAGGCGCATCATTGCGTTGAAGCGGGATGCTGGAACATCTGGGGCCGCAGCTGAAGCAATCAACGCGTTGGTGTTCGCTGGGTTTCCAACAACTAGGACACGAATGTCA
>NZ_JAFLEN020000005.1:0-249447 GCF_017306975.2 Salinicola sp. DM10 | reverse complement strand
ATGTGAGAGTAGGTCATCGTCAGGCACCTATACCGAACCCCAGTCTCGACAGAGACTGGGGTTCACTCGTTTCTGGGCCCGACATTCTTTCCAGGCTTTCCCTCCCGGCTTATCGAGCCTTGCGCGTCACTAATGCCACCGCACTCGACTTATCCCTCCCCCTTGGTGTTTTTGAGCGGCGACCGCCTGTGGATAGTTGCCGTTTTACGGGCTTGGTTCTCGCATCGATGCGCTCGATAGTCGCCTTCAGCGTATTCGATTAGCCCGCTAACAGTGGCGCCCCCATACTGTCATCAACGGTTGAGGCCAAGACCCAACCCCCGAATCGATAGACCCGACAGTCACTGGAGGTTCACCATGAAAACCCGTCTTCTTACCGCCATCGCCCTGATCGTCGCTCTGCCGGCCGTGGCTCAGGCCAACAGCGCCGCTGAGAAAGCTGCCTTCGCCTCGCTGCAACAGCCGCTGAACACCCAGGTGGTCAGCGACTATCAGGCGCTGCCGACCCGCTACAGCGTCGACACGGTCAGCGGTGGCCACAGCACCGCGGCCAATCAGGCTCTGGTGCAGGTCGCCGAGCAGACCCAGCGCGGTACCCACCTGCGTGCCGGTGACGCCGACCTGGTCGGCCAGGGTCAGAGCGTCGCTGCCGCCCAGGCGCTGCAGAACGTCAACGCTGGCCACCAAGGCGACGTCGAGGTGAGCTTCGCCAGCCTCGACTGAGAACCGCTGAGCCCCGGCACGAGTCGCGCTCGTGCCTTGCTCGAAGGACATCTCGCAAACAAGGCGCCACGGACAGAAGACGCCTCTCTCAAGAGGCGCTTCTCGCAAAATACCCACAGACGCGAGCGCCATGCCCTACACCTCCACTTCCCCGGCCCGCCCCCGCGCCGGGGCTTTTTGTGTGTGGGTGTAGAGAGCGCCAGGCCTGTCGCTGAACTAGTCTGTCGAGACGGGAAGGCTTGAGTGCCGAGCCTGCGATCATAAGGGGAGGCGGCGGTATGCTGGAGCGATTACCCGACGATTTTACTGCTGTGGTGACCGGGGCCAGTGGTGGGATTGGTCAGGCCGTCGTGCGCTGTCTCTTGGAGACATCGCGGGTGGGGCGCATCGTGGCAGTGTCTCGTCAGGCGCTAGCCTTCGGCGATGACCGGGTCGAGACATTGGAAGCCGATCTCACTCAGGAAGCGGGCCTGGCGCGTCTGGGCGAGCGACTCGCCGGGGCGCCGCTGCATCTGCTGTTCAATACGCTGGGCATGCTGCACGACTCAGCGCGCGACATTGCCCCCGAGAAGCGTCTCGAGGAGCTCGATGCCGATACCCTGGCGACGCTGTTCCATGTCAATGCGATCACCCCGGCGCTGCTGCTCAAGGCGGTACTGGGGTCACTGAAGGGGCAGCATCCGACGCTGGTGGCGAGTCTGTCGGCACGGGTCGGTTCGATCGAGGACAACGGCTTCGGCGGCTGGTATGGCTATCGGGCGAGCAAGGCGGCACACAACATGCTACTGCGGACGGCGGCCATCGAGCTGGCGCGCTACAACAAGCGGGCGATCGTGCTCTGCCTGCATCCGGGCACGACGGATACCGCGCTCTCCCAACCGTTCCAGCGGCGCGTGCCCGAGGGCAAGCTGTTCAGCCCCGAGTACGTCGCCGAGCGCCTGCTGACGGTGATCAGTGAGCGCCGCCCCGAGGAGAGCGGCACCTTTTGGGATTGGGCGGGTAAGCCTGTGCCGTGGTGAAAGCGTTTCCCTAGATCAGCGCTTCGAGCGCGCCGATCAGCCCTCGCATCTCTTCATCGGTGCCGATGGAGATGCGCAGGAAATCGCTGAGGCCATCGCGATTGAAGTGACGTACTAGAATTCCGCGCTCGCGTAGTCCGGTGAACAGCGTCTCGCCATTGAAGCGCGGGTGCCGGGTGAACAGGAAGTTGGTCTGCGACGGCAGCACCTCGAAGCCGAGTTCGACCAGCGAGCGACGTGTCTCTTCGCGGGTGCCCATCACCTGCTGGCAGCAACGCTTGAAGTGTTCGCGGTCGTTGAGCGCCGCGATCGCTACCGCACTGGCGAGCATATCGACCGGATAGGAGTTGAATGAGTTCTTCACCCGCTCCAGCCCCTCGATCAGTTCGCGTGAGCCGATCGCATAGCCCAGCCGCAGCCCCGCCAGGCTGCGTGACTTGGAGAGCGTGCCGGTGACCAGCAGGTTGGGGTGATCCGCGACCAGCGGCACCGCGCTCTCGCCGCCGAAGTCGACGTAGGCTTCATCGACCAGCACCACGCTGTCCTGAATGCGCGATAGCAGCCGGGCGATCTCGGCACGCGGATGGCCATGCCCCGTGGGGGCGTTGGGGTTGGCGAAGACCACGCCGCCGTTGTCGCCGTCGAAGGCGTCGAGGGCGATCTCCCAGCGGTCATCCAGCGCCACGGTGCGATAGGCGATGTCGTAGAGCTTGCAGTAGACCGGATAGAAGCTGTAGCTGATAGCCGGCATCAGCAGCGGCTGGGGCTGGCAGAAGAAAGCCTGGAAGGCGAACGCGAGCACTTCGTCCGAACCGTTGCCGACGAACACCTGCTCCGGCGCCACACCATGGATTTCGGCCAGCGCTTCGCGCAGTGCGCGGGAGTCGGGGTCGGGATAGCGGCGCAGCTGCTCGGTGTCGATATCGCGCAGCACCTGGGCCACCGCAGGCGACGGCGGATAGGGGTTCTCGTTGGTATTGAGCTTGACCAGTTTCTCCCGCGGCTGCTCGCCGGGTACGTAGGGGGTCAGGGCGCGGACGGCAGGACTCCAGAGTTGGCTCATGATCTCTCGCGATGGGTCTGGGCGGTGTCGGGAAGTGGTTGGCGATAGGGGGGTGGAGCGGTTCCGGGGCGCCCGGCATTGGCGCACTCGGCGCTGCGGCGCCTGTCATAGTGACCGCTGTCGCAGGACGGCGCAAGTCTGGGGCAGCAGCGTCACGAGGGGTTGATTAGTCCTCTAATGACCTCATCTCCTCAGAGAACTCGCATCGAGTGATAAGGATCAACATGCCCTACGAAAAACTGCTCTCTCCGCTCCAGATCGGAGATATCGAACTCGCCAATCGGGTGCTGATGGCACCGCTGACACGCGCCCGCACCCCGGACAGCATTCCCGGCCGCCTGCAGGCGGAGTACTACGCCCAGCGCGCCGGCGCCGGTTTGATCATCAGCGAAGCGACCAATATCTCGCCCACTGCGCGTGGCTATGTCTACACCCCGGGCATCTGGACCGACGCCCAGGAAGCGGGCTGGCGCCAGGTGGTCGATGCCGTGCACAGCGCAGGCGGCAAGATGGCCCTGCAGCTGTGGCACGTGGGGCGCGTCTCCCACGAGATGGTGCAGCCGGAAGGCCAGCAGCCGGTGGCGCCGAGCGCACTGCGTGCCGAGGGCGCCAACTGCTTCGTCGAGTTCGCCGACGGCAGCTCCGGCCAGCATCCGACCAGTACCCCCCGGGCCTTGGAGACAGGCGAGATCCCTGGGCTGATCGAGGATTATCGCCAGGCCGCCAAGCGCGCCAAACGTGCCGGTTTCGACATGGTCGAAGTGCATGCCGCCAATGCCTATCTGCTGCAGCAGTTCCTCGCCACCGGCAGCAATCAGCGCAGCGACCGCTACGGCGGCAATGTGGTCAACCGCGCACGACTGCTGCTCGAAGTGGTCGACGCGGTGAGCGCAGAGCTGGGCGCCGGGCGTGTCGGCGTGCGGCTGTCGCCGTTCATCGAGATCTTCGGGCTCTCCGACGACGAGCCGGAGGCGATGATGCGTTACCTCGCCGACGAGCTGGGCCGGCGTCGCATTGCCTATCTGCATATCAACGAGCCGGACTGGACCGGCGAAGGCCCTCAGTTGAGTGACGCTTTCCGCCGCGACCTGCGCGAGCGCTTCAGCGGCACCCTGATCTACTGCGGCCACTACACCGCCGAGCGTGCCGAGGCGCTGATCGACGCTGGTCTGGGTGATGCCGCGGCCTATGGGCGGCCCTATATCGCCAACCCGGATCTGGTCGAGCGCTTCCAGCGCGATGCCGCGCTCAACGAGCCCGACCCGAATACCTTCTATGGGGGCGGTGCCGAGGGCTATACCGATTATTCCACGCTCGACTGACGCGGGGCCGTGTGGTGCCGATGGGATGCCACACGGCGCGCTTGCCGCTATTCTTAGGCGATACGCCGATAGCGGCGACGCGGTGGCCGCTACGCTTTAGTGATCGCCGTCTAGCCGCTATGGTGTAGCGACGACGTTAGAGCAACCACGCTGTAGTGACGCGGCCGCCCCTGCGGTCCGCTTGGCCCAGAAGTGTAAGGAGAACCCAAATGCAGATCAGGACGTTGCTGGCCAGCGCCGCCACGGTAGCCTTGCTGGCAGGTTGCGCCAGCGGTGGCTCGCAGACCCAGTCTGGCACGGCCGACACCGGCGCTTCCGCCACCACCACGACCTACGAAGGCACGCTGCCCTGCCGTAGCTGCGACGGTATCGACCTGACCGTCAACCTCAGCGGCAGTGAGTCGTCGCCGGCGCCGGAGCGCACCTTCACGCTCGAGGCCGACTACATCAACCATCCGCAGAACCCGGGCCCGGAGCAGTATCAGGGTCAGTGGGACGTGATGACCGGGACCGCCACCGATCCCAAGGCCACGGTCTACGAGCTGACGCCGAATGGTGAGGGGCAGATCTACTACTTCCAGAAGATCGATCCCAACACTCTCGAGCTGATCGACCCGCAGCGCCGTCAGTTCGAAAACGGCCAGATGCTGCGCCTGACCAAGCAGTGAGCGCCCCGCGCCGATCGCCAAGGCGGCCTGCGGGCCGCCTTTTTTGT
The DNA here is from genome assembly GCF_017306975.2 of Salinicola sp. DM10. Lineage (NCBI taxonomy): Bacteria > Pseudomonadati > Pseudomonadota > Gammaproteobacteria > Oceanospirillales > Halomonadaceae > Salinicola > Salinicola sp. DM10. The sequence continues at coordinate 244,605 of NZ_JAFLEN020000005.1, read as the reverse complement.
GTCCGCTCGCTCCCTCAGTGACTGACACCGCGCCTGTGACTGTTTAGAGCAAAGCGGGCCAGAGCAGAGCGCCTCGGCTCTGCGATCCCGGACCGCTGTGGCACCATGGGTGCGACGATTTTCATCCCGATGACGGAGATTCCCGCGCGTGGCCAAAGCGAAGAGTGCCTTTGTCTGTACCGAGTGCGGTGCGGAGTACAGCAAGTGGCAGGGGCAGTGCAGCAACTGCCGCGAATGGAACACCTTGAGCGAGATCCGGCTGACCAGCGCGCGCCCCGGCGCCGCGGCGGCTTCGGGTAGCGCCGGGCGCGGCGGCTATGCCGGCGCGTTGACCAAGGAGGTGGTCGATCTCTCCGGCGTCGATCTCACCGAGGTGCCACGTTTCAGCTCCACCTTCGAAGAGTTCGACCGCGTGCTCGGCGGCGGCCTGGTGCCCGGCTCGGCGGTGCTGCTCGGGGGCCATCCCGGCGCCGGCAAGTCGACGCTGCTGCTGCAGACCGCCTGCCGCCTGGCTCAGAGCAAGCGGGTGCTCTATGTGACCGGCGAAGAGTCGCTGTCGCAGGTAGCGATGCGCGCCCACCGGCTGCAGCTGCCCACCCAGGGGCTCAAGATGCTCGCCGAGACCAGCGTCGAGACGCTGCTCGCCGTGGTCGAGCGTGAACGCCCCGAAGTGCTGATCATCGACTCCATCCAGACCATGCACCTGGAAGACATCGGCTCGGCGCCGGGCGGGGTGGCGCAGGTGCGTGAATCCGCGGCGGCGCTGACACGCTTTGCCAAACAGAGCAACACCGTGCTGCTGCTGGTGGGCCACGTGACCAAGGATGGCACCCTGGCCGGGCCCAAGGTGCTCGAGCATATGATCGATGCCTCGCTGCTGCTCGAGGGCGGAAGCGACTCGCGCTTTCGCACCCTGCGCGGGCAGAAGAACCGCTTCGGCGCGGTCAACGAGCTGGGCGTGTTCGCGATGGTCGAGCTGGGCCTCAAGGAGGTCAAGAATCCCAGCGCGATCTTTCTCTCGCGCAGTGAAGAGCAGGCTTCCGGCAGCCTGGTGATGGTGGTGTGGGAGGGCACTCGGCCGATCCTGGTCGAGGTGCAGGCGCTGCTCGACGAGTCGGCGCTGGGTAACCCGCGCCGAGTGGCGGTGGGGCTCGACCATAACCGTCTGGCGATGCTGCTCGCCGTGCTGCACAAGCACGGCGGTCTGTTCACCGGCGATCAGGATGTCTTTCTCAACGTCGTCGGCGGGGTCAAGGTGCTGGAGACCAGCGCCGATCTGGCGGTGCTGCTGGCGGTGGTCTCCAGCCTGCAGAACCGACCGCTGCCGCGCGAGCTGGTGGTGTTCGGCGAGGTCGGGCTCTCCGGTGAGATTCGCCCGGTGCCGAGCGGCCAGGAGCGCATCGTCGAGGCCGCCAAGCACGGTTTCACCCGCGCCATCGTGCCGCGTGGCAATGCCCCGCGGCAGGCGCCTGCCGGCATGCAGGTGGTGGCAGTGGACAAGCTCTCGGAGGCGCTGGAAGCGCTCTGATCCCGCGCCGGCGGCGCTGCCCACGGGCGCGGCGAGGGCATCGTTCACCGCCGCCGTCGGTTACACTGCACCTTGAACAACCATCGGGACCGCGTGAGGAGTGCGACCATGAGTGCCATCCGTCTGACCCAGTACAGCCACGGCGCCGGCTGCGGCTGCAAGATCGCGCCCGACGTGCTCGATCGGATTCTCGCCAAGGCGGGGCCGGGGGCCAGCAGTGACAAACTGATCGTGGGCAACCAGGGGCGCGAAGACGCGGCGGTCTACGACCTCGGCGATGGGCGCGGGTTGATCTCCACCACCGATTTCTTCATGCCGATCGTCGACGATCCCTTCGATTTCGGGCGTATCGCCGCGACCAATGCCATCAGCGATGTCTTCGCCATGGGCGGCTCGCCGATCATGGCGCTGGGCATTCTCGGCTGGCCGCTGGACAAGCTGCCCGGCGAGGTGGCCGGTGATGTCGTGGCCGGCGCCCAGGCGGTCTGTCGCGAGCTGGGTATGGCGCTGGCCGGCGGTCACTCGATCGATGCCCCTGAGCCGATCTTCGGGCTGGCGGTCAACGGCCTGGTCGACCTCGCCCATCTCAAGCTCAACAGTGGTGCCAAGCCCGGTGATCTGCTCTATCTGACCAAGCCGCTGGGAGTGGGCATGCTGACCACGGCGGAAAAGCAGGGCCTGTTACAGCCGGGGCACCAGGGGCTGGCGCGGGAGACGATGCTCGCCGCCAACGCCATCGGCACGGCGCTGGCCCGCGTCGAGGGTGTGCACGCCATGACCGACGTCACCGGCTTCGGCCTGGCCGGGCATCTGAGTGAAGTGTGTGCGGCGAGCAGGGTCGAGGCGCGTATCGACTTCGCCAAGCTGCCGCGTCTGGCCGAGGCCGAGGCGTATCGGCGCCAGGGCGCGGTACCCGGCGGTACGCGACGCAACCGCGAAGCGATCGGCACGGCCCTGGGCGAGATGGACGAGGCGCACTGGCAGTGGCTATGTGACCCGCAGACCTCGGGTGGCCTGCTGCTGGCGGTCGATCCCGCCTGGGCCGACGACGTCGAGCGCATCGGGCGTGAGCATCGGCTGGCGCTGGAGGCTTTCGGCGAGTGCGTCAGTCCCGCTGGTGGTGCTCGGCTGATCGAGGTGCGGGGGTGAGCGGCAGCGAATTCGTCGAGGCCGATCTAGCGCTGCTCGAGCGGCCGCTGATCGATGTCCGCGCCCCCATCGAGTTCGCCGCCGGCGCGCTGCCCGGGGCTCTCAACCTGCCGCTGATGGATGACGACGAGCGCCGCGAGGTCGGCATTCGCTACAAGCTCTCGGGGCAGGAAGCCGCGGTGGCGCTGGGCAACGAACTGGTGACCGGCGATCTGCGCGAGCGGCGGCTGGCCGCCTGGGAGGCGGCGCTCGACGCGGCGCCCGAGAGCATCATCTACTGCTTCCGGGGCGGCATGCGCTCCAAGATCAGCCAGCAGTGGCTGCACCAGCGGGGGCGCCCGGTACCGCGGATTCGCGGCGGCTGGAAGGCGATGCGTAACGCCCTGCTCGGCCTGCTGGAGCAGCAGAGCAGCGGCCCGCTGCTGCTGGTGGCCGGGCTCACCGGATGCGCCAAGACCGCGCTGGTGGGGTCGCTCGACAGTGGGATCGACCTCGAAGGATTGGCGCGCCACAAGGGATCGGCTTTTGGCCAGCATCCGCGGGTCGGCCCCTCGCAGATCGATTTCGAACATGGCCTGGCGCTCGACCTGTGGCGCCGGCCGCAGGCGCGGGTGGTGGAGGACGAATCCCAGCGGATCGGGCGGCTGGCGATTCCAGCGACCTTCTGGCAGACGATGAAAGACGCCCCCTGTGTGCGCGTGGAGATGCCCCTCGACTGGCGCCTGGAGCAGATTCGCAAGGACTATATCGAAGACTTGAGCGCGCTCTACCACCGCGACTACGGACCGCTGCTGGGCGAGGCGCTGTTTCGCAAGCAGCTCTCCGGCGCGCTCAAGCGACTCGGCAAGCGGCTCGGCAGCGAGCGCCTGGGGCGCCTGCTCGAGGCCCAGCAGCGTGCCTTCGGGGCCGCCGGTGAGCCCCAGGCCCACGACGCCTGGCTGGCCCCGCTGCTGCAGGAGTATTACGACCCCATGTATCGCCAGCAGCTCGAAAGCCAGCAGCGCCACACCCTGTTCGTCGGCAGTTGGGACGAGTGTCTGCAAGCGGCCCGCGCCTGGAGCGCGGAACACCGGGGCTGAGGCGCGGCGCCGGGGCTAGTCGAGCCATTGGCTCATGAGGCGATCCAACAGCGCCGCCTGACGGTCGAAGCGTCTGGGGTCGGCGAGTAGATCGCCGCAGTCTGCCGTCGTTCCTTCCTGGGCGCAGAGCGCCTGGGCGTCGTTGGCGGTCAGCTCCAGGTGGCACTGCATGGCGATCACGCGGCCGCGGTCCCAGACGAAGCCCTGTACCGGCCCGGCGGCGGTGCGGCCCAGCGGCAGGGCATCGTCGGGCAGGCCGAAGATGTCGCCATGCCACAGCAGTGTCTCGAAGGTCTCGGGAAGGTCCAGCGGGCTGGCCGGGTCCAGGGTCAGTGTGCGCCAGCCGCGCTCGGGCTCGACCGCCGGTGAGACGATGGAGCCCAGCGCCTCGGCGATCAGGGCGGCGCCAAAGCCGATACCCAGTACTGGCTTGCCGCTCTTCAGCGCGCGATCCAGCAGCTTGCGCTCGCGCTTGAGCAGCTGAGGATCGAGCGGGCCGAGCGCATCCAGCAGGATCAGGCCGTCGAAATGGTCCCAGGGCGGCGGCAGTTCGCCTTCGTCGAGCCGGCAGCGGTTGTGGCTGTGGCCCATGCCCTGAAGCCAGTCGGCCAGGCGGCCGGGGGCGAAAAGCGAGCTGTGCTGGAGAAAGTAGATATGCATGATAAGGTCATGATGCGGGCGCGAGGCGCCCTTCACAAGCGGAAAAAGATCGATCGATCATGGCGATACGCGCTTCGCTGCTGGAGCAGATATATACCGTGGTGGCGCAGGTCCCGGCCGGCCGCGTGACCACCTATGGACGCATTGCCGGGATGACCGAGGGCGCCACCGCGCGTCTGGTGGGTACCGCCATGCGCAAGCTTCCCGCCGGTCACGGGCTGCCCTGGCATCGGGTGATCAACGCCACCCGGCGGGTCGCTGATCACGGCGGCGCCAGTGAGCAGCAGCGCCTGCTGCGTGATGAAGGCGTGGTGTTCGATGCCGCCGGTCGCGTGCCGGCGCGGCTGCTGTGGCCGGACTAGCCGCGCCCGGCGAGCGCGCGGCCGGCCTTCACGTTCACTCGGCTACGTCTCTTCGTCGGCGCTCACTCGGCCAGGTTCCTGTCTCTTGTTTCCCATACTTGGCGCACGTTGCGTCGCGCTGTCATTCTGGAGTTCCGATGTCCCAACCCGCTGCCAGTTTCAACCAGCGCCTGCGCGCGCTCAATCCGCGTCAGCGTATCGCCTTCATGGCGGCGCTGTGCGAGCGTCTCACGCCCAACTACACCCTCTATGCCGGCATGAGTCGCATGGGCGATCCCAACGTGCTCTACAACGTGCTCGATCTGGTGTGGGAGCAGCTACAGGTCAAGAGCGCCAAGATCGACTTCGACAAGCAGGCCGAGAAGCTGGCGGCGGTAGAGCCCCCGGAAGCGGACGACAGCTTCGGTGCGCGGCGTGCCACCGAGAGCATCATGGCCTTGACCACGCTGCTGGACGCGCTGCGCAGCGAGGCGCCGGAGGCGGTGCTGGAGGTGAGCCAGGTGTCGCGCAATGGCGTGCGCGCCTATATCGAGATGGTCGATGGCAGCGAGGACTCGGAGCGGCTCAACGCGCTGTTCCGCGAGCACGAGTTGATGCAGGACGAGCGCGACTACCAGGATGCGGTGCTGGAAGCGGTGGAAGCCGATCCGAATATCGAGGCACTTCGCGAGCTGCGCACGCTGGGGCGTAATCAGGGGGTCAGCAACCTGGGACTGAGCCTGGACTGACGCCGGGCAGGCATTGGCGCGAAACGCGTTTGAAAAGGCGCTACATTAGGAGCTAACAGGCGATTCGGGTGCGGAGCGTGCCCGCGACAAGCGACAAGCGACAACGACGGCCGTGCACGGCCAGACGTTCAAGGAGGAACTGCATGTCTCATCGTGTGGCGCTCGGCGCCCTCATGCTGGCGACCCTGGTGCTGAGCGGCTGTCAGAGCCTTTCGGGCTGGCACCAGGACCCGCTGCGCACCGAAGCGGTCACGAAGGCGGCTCACGAGCCGGGCTGCGAGGGCGACGCCTGCGCCGTGGTCGAAGCCGACTACCTGCGCTTCCCTGAGTCGCCCGAGCTGTCGGCGCTGCTGCAGAAGCGGCTTTTCGCGCTGGCCAGCGGTCTCAGCGACGATCCCAACGGTAGCGCGATAGGCCGCGCCACGTCGTTCGACGACTTCGCCGGTCAGGTCTTCGCCGCCGCCAAGGAGGCGCGCCGCAAGGTGCCGGAGCTGCCGGGCTACGCCGCCGATCTCGACGCCAAGGTGATCGCGGACCACGACGACCTGCTGGTCATCGAGCTGGACGGCTATCTTTACAGCGGCGGCGCCCACGGTCTGCCGCTGACCCAGTATCTGGTCATCGACCGCGATACCCGCGAGCCGGTTTCGCTGGCCGAGATGCTGAAACCTGGCCAGCGCGCAGCCTATGACGCGGCGCTGGCGCGCGCCCATCAGCGCTGGCTGCAGACGGATCAGGCTCAGGGGCTCTCCGCCGAGCAGTGGCCGTTCGTCATCTCCGAGAACGTGGCGCCGCTGAAGGACGCCCTGGCGGTCAAGTATCAGGTCTACGACCTGGCGCCCTACGCCGTGGGCCAGCCAGTGCTGACCATCCCCTACGCCGACCTCGAGGGCATTCTGCGCCCGCGCTATCTGCCCTGAGCTTTGCGCCCGCACTGAAGCACACCGCGCTCAAGCACACCGCGCTCAAGCACACCCCATCAACGCAAGCGCCGCGACCCGATCGGGTCGCGGCGCTGTGCTTCACTTCGCTGTTAGTGACTACGCACTTGCGGCTTCGGCGCAGATCTTGGCGCGCTCAGAGGCGCATTTCGATACCGTGCTCGGCCATGTAGCGTTTGGCATCGGGGATGGTGTACTCACCGAAGTGGAAGATGCTGGCGGCCAGCACCGCATCGGCGCCGCCTTCCTTCACCCCGGCCACCAGGTGGTCGAGGTTGCCGACACCGCCGGAGGCGATCACCGGCACCTCCACCGCATCGCTGATCGCCCGGGTGACGCCGAGATCGAAACCGACCTTGGTGCCATCGCGATCCATGCTGGTCAGCAGCAGTTCGCCGGCGCCGTAGTCGACCATCTTGCGCGCCCACTCGACCGCATCCAGGCCGGTGGGTCGGCGCCCGCCGTGGGTGAAGATCTCCCAGCGCGGCGGTTCGCCCTCGGCGCTGACCCGCTTGGCATCGATCGCCACCACGATGCACTGGCTGCCGAAGCGCTCGGCGGCCTCGCGCACGAAGTCCGGGTGGGTCACTGCGGCGGTATTGATCGAGATCTTGTCGGCGCCGGCGTTGAGCATGGTGCGAATGTCTTCGCAGCGGCGGATACCGCCGCCCACGGTGAGCGGGATGAACACCTCACCGGCGATGCGCTCGACCATCTCCACCGTGGTGCCGCGATCTTCGTGGCTGGCGGTAATGTCGAGGAAAGTGATCTCGTCGGCGCCCTGCTGGTTGTAGCGCTTGGCGATCTCCACCGGATCACCGGCGTCGCGGATGCCGACGAAGTTGACGCCCTTGACCACGCGGCCGGCATCGACGTCGAGACATGGGATGATGCGCTTGGCGAGGGTCACGCGCGGCCTCCCCGGGCAGCGCCACGGATCTCGTCGCTCAGCGTCTGGGCCTGGGCCACGTCGAGCGAGCCTTCATAGATGGCGCGGCCGGTGATGGCGCCGATGATGCCGTCGTCGGCGACCTCGGCCAGGGCGCGGATATCCGCCAGGTCGGTGACGCCGCCGGAGGCGATCACCGGCAGGCCGCCGTCGCGGGCAAGCTGGGCGGTCGCCTCGACGTTGACGCCCTGCATCATGCCGTCGCGGGCGATGTCGGTGTAGACGATCGAGGTCACGCCGTCGTCGGCGAAACGCTTGGCCAGATCGACCGCCTTGAGCGTGGAGACTTCGGCCCAGCCGTCGGTGGCGACGAAACCGTCGTGGGCATCGAGCCCAACGATCACGTGGCCGGGGAACTGCCGGCACATCTCGCCGACGAAGTCCGGCTCCTTCACCGCCTTGGTGCCGATGATGACGTAGCTCACCCCGGCGGCGAGGTAGTGTTCGATGGTCTCGGCACTGCGGATACCACCGCCGATCTGGATCGGCAGGTCCGGATAGGCGCGGGCGATGGCGGTGACCGCTTCGCCGTTGACCGGCTTGCCTTCGAAGGCGCCGTTGAGGTCGACCAGGTGCAGGCGGCGGGCGCCGGCTTCCACCCAGCGTGCGGCCATGGCCACCGGATCGTCACCGTAGGCGGTGGCGTCGTCCATGCGGCCCTGCTTGAGACGCACGCATTGGCCGTCCTTGAGATCGATGGCGGGAATCACCAGCATGTCGTCGAATCCTCTGCGTGTCGGCCAGCGCGAGCGCGGCTGGCACATGATCGGTGGGACGGCGCGCGCAGGCGGCGTCCCGGGCGCGGCGCGCTCAGGGCGCCCAGTTGACGAAGTTTTCCAGCAGCTGCAGGCCGTCGCGGGCGCTCTTCTCGGGGTGGAACTGCACCGCGAAGACGCAGCCACGACCGGTGGCCACGTGGGCTTCGACACCGGCGTAGTGGGTCGCGCCGAAGACGTCGTCCGAGTTGGCGGCATCGACATAGTAGCTGTGCACGAAGTAGAAGCGCGCGCCATCGTCGATGCCCTGCCACAGCGGGTGGGCGTGGTGCTGGACGACTCGGTTCCAGCCCATGTGCGGTACTTTCAAGCGCTCGCCGTCCGGTCCCTTCAACTGCTGGCCGAAGTGGCGCACGCGCCCGGGCAGAAAGCCGAGACAGTCGATGCCGCCATTCTCGTCGCTGTGTTCGAACAGCATCTGCTGGCCGACGCAGATCCCCAGGAGTGGCTTCTGCTGGGCGTCGAGCAGCTCGCCGACCAGCCCGCGCAGCTCGCTGCGTTCGAGTTCGCCCATGCAGTCGCGGATCGCGCCCTGGCCCGGCAGCACCAGCCGCGAGGCGCCGCGAATCGCGCGCGGGTCGCTGGTCACCACCACGTTCTCGTGGGTGACGTGCTCGAGCGCCTTGGCCACGGAGTGCAGGTTGCCCATGCCGTAGTCGATTACCGCAATCGTCATCGTGCGCTCCTCTTGTAATCGGTGACAGCCGCCGGACGGGCGGCGGGCGCCCTCACAGGCTGCCCTTGGTCGACGGCAGCTGGCCGGCCATGCGCGGGTCCTCTTCCACCGCGGCGCGGACCGCGCGGCCAAAGGCCTTGAAGATGGTCTCCGCCTGGTGGTGGGCGTTGAAACCCTTGAGGTTGTCGATATGCAGGGTCACCTGGGCGTGGTTGACGAAGCCCTGGAAGAACTCCCAGCACAGCTGGGTATCGAAGCGGCCGATGCTGGCGCGCGTGAACTCGACGTCCATGAACAGGCCCGAACGGCCGGAGAAGTCGATCACCACCCGCGACAGCGCTTCGTCCAGCGGGACGTAGGCGTGGCCGTAGCGGCGAATCCCGCGCTTGTCGCCGATCGCCCGGGCGAATGCCTGACCCAAGGTGATGCCCAGATCCTCGACGGTATGGTGGTCGTCGATCTCGAGATCGCCGTCGGCCTCGATGGTGAGGTCGAGCATGCCGTGGCGGGCGACCTGATCGAGCATGTGGTCGAGGAAGGGGACCCCGGTCCGGCTCTCGAGACGGCCACTGCCGTCGAGATTCACGGTGACCGTGATCTGGGTCTCTTGAGTCTGGCGTGACACCGTGGCGATGCGCTGGGACATGCGTGGGGAGTCTCCCGGTAGGTGTGGCGAGAATCGGCCATTATAGAGAATCGCCCCGGGCATCCGCTACAATGCGGGGATCACAGAGCGGCCTCGGCCGGGCCGCCGCGTTGACAGGGAGAGACAGGAGGCATGCCGGAAGCCGCGCGAACCAGCGATACCCTAGTGGGGTGTCGTCGAGATACCCGCCCACCATTCCTGGCCCCGCGAGCGGGCTACGCTGTCAAGGAGGTCCGGCGCGCATGAAAGGATTGATTAGAGCGCTGCTCGCGGCCGTCGGCGTGCTGGGCATCGTGGTGGTGGCTGCGGTGGTCTATATCACCACCTTCTTCGATCCCAACGATCTCAAGCCGCGGCTGATCGAGGCGGTACGCGATCAGAGTGGGCTCGAGCTGCGCCTGGATGGTCCGCTGTCATGGAGCTTCTACCCGCGCATCGGGGTCAGCGTGGCCGACGCCGAGGCCTGGCTTCCGCGTCAGTCCCACGACGACGAGCCCTTCGTCGCCTTCGACCAGGCCGAGGTGAGTGTCGCCTTCGCGCCGCTGCTGAGCGGCGATGTCTCGGTGGATGGCCTGATTCTCGATGGTATGCGTCTCAACCTGGTGCGCGACGCCCAGGGCCGGGGCAACTGGCAGACGCTGCTCGACCGTCTTGCCCAGCGTGACGCTGCCGCCGACGCCACGGGCAAAAATGCCGGTAGCGCCGAGTCCACGAACGGTGGTCAGGCTGAGAGCAGTGCTAAGAGTGATAGCGGTGGTCAGGCCGGTGGCGACAGCCAGCCGGTGGCGTTCGATATCGCCAACGTCCAGGTCTCCAACAGCCGGGTGCATTACGTCGACCCGCGGCGCCCGCTGGATGTCACGCTCTCCAATCTGTCGCTGACCAGCAGTAACGTCAGTCCGCAATCTTCGTTCCCGCTGCAACTCTCTTTCGATCTCTCGGGCGAGCAGCCCAGGATGAACGGCAACGTGCAGTTGAAGAGCCAGATGCGTATGGATCTGAGCGCCGGGCGTTACACCTTCGACAAGGTCACGCTCAACGGCAAGGCGCAGCTGCCCGATATCGCCGAACAGGCCCAGAGTGGCAACCTGAAAATCGCCAGCCTGGTGGCCGATACGCGTCAGCGTCAGTACCGCGCCGAAGGTGTCCAGCTGGGGGCGGCAATCTCCTCACCGGCGCTGCAGAAGTCGCCGCTGTCGCTCGATCTCAAGCTCGACGCCAGTGCCGACCTTAATGCCGCCACTGCCGAGCTGAGCAATGTGGCACTGACCGGGGACGACAATCTCGACCTCAGCGGTAATGCCAAGATCACCGCACTGGATAGCGACCCGCACTATCAGGGGCGGCTGAATCTGGCGCCGCTCTCGCTGCGCGACTGGCTCACCCGCTTTGGTGTCGACGTGCGCAGCGCCGATGACAAGGCTCTGACCTCGTTCTCGCTGAGTGGCCCCTTCTCCGGTGATGCGCGGCGCATCGACCTCTCCGATCTCCAGCTCACGCTCGATCAGACCCAACTGCGCGGCTCGCTCGGCGCGGCCTATGACGGCAGCGCGCTGAACTTCGATCTCGAGGGCGACAAACTCGATCTCGATGCCTACCTGCCGCCGGCGGCGGCGGCGAGCAGCGGCGCACCGGGGCAGAATGACGCGAAGGCCTCTGACAAGGCCACTGCTTGGCTCGGTAGCCTCGGCATCGCGCCGGCGCTGGCGGCCGGCGAAGAGGCTGGGCTGCTGCCCGTGGACTGGCTCGCCCATCTGAAACAGGAAGGGCATCTGACGCTCGACGCGCTCACGTTCAAGGGCGCCAAGCTCAGCGACGTTGCATTGGCCACCAGCGGCAGCGATGGGCGCCAGCGGATCGATTCGCTGAGTGCCAACCTCTACGACGGTAGCGTCAAGGCCTCCAGCGCGCTCGATCTGCGTCAGTCGCCCATTCAACTCTCCTTCACCGAGCGTCTGCAGGGTGTTCAACTGGCGCCGCTGTACCAGGATGTGAGTGGCAAGGCCTCGCCGCTGCGCGGCACGCTCAGCCTGCAGGGCGATTTCGACTCGCGCACCAACACCATTGCTGGGATCCAGCAGAACCTCAATGGCCAGGCGGCACTGCGCATCGATGACGGCGCCATGCTCGACGTCAACGTGCCGAAGCAGCTGTGTACGGCCGTTGCCACGCTGGAGGGCAAGCAGTCCGAGCGCGAGTGGAGCCCGGACACCGCCTTCGATCGGCTACAAGCCACCGTAGTGGTGAAAGATGGCGTGGCGCACAACGACGATCTCGATATCGCTATCCCCGGGGTGAGCCTGAGTGGCAAAGGTGAGGTCAATCTGGTCACCGACCGGCTCGACTATCGCGCCGCGGCCCGCCTGCAGGATACCGCCGATCAGGCCGCCTGCAGCGTCAACCCGCGCCTGGCGCGAATCGACTTCCCGATCCGCTGCCAGGGCAGCCTGACAGACGCGCCGGCCAGCTGGTGCAGCTTCGACCGCGAGGCGTTCCAGCGTTCGCTGGGGGCGCTCGCCGAGGACGAAGCCAAGCGCAAGGCCGGCAAGCGAGTCGATGAAGTGCTCGATGACAAGCTCGATGACAAGACCCGGCGCAAGATCGACGACGCCCTGGGCGATGGCGCCTCCCAGGAACTCGGCGACAAGATCCGTGGCCTGTTCAAGTGACCGCCACTGCTGACCAATTCCTGCGCCGACGTCTCGTCGGCGCTTTGCGATCATCCCCTGTCGCCATCCGCTGATCCGAGGTGCCGTTTGGCTGAGTTTGCGTTATCGACCGAGGCGTTCCAGCGCCGCGTGTTCGACTGGTTCGATCTGCATGGGCGTAAGACGCTGCCGTGGCAGCAGAACAAGACCGCCTACCGTGTCTGGGTCTCCGAGATCATGCTGCAGCAGACCCAGGTCGCTACTGTAGTACCTTACTTTGAGCGCTTCATGGCGCGCTTCCCCAACGTTCAGACGCTCGCCGAGGCGCCGCAGGACGACGTACTGCATCTGTGGACTGGGCTTGGCTACTACGCCCGTGCGCGTAACCTGCACAAGGCCGCGCGGCAGGTGGTCGAGGACTACGCTGGCGAATTTCCGACCCATGACCTTGATGCGATGACCGCGTTGCCCGGGATCGGCCGCTCCACCGCCGGTGCGATCATCAGTATTACCAGCGGTCGGCGCGCGGCGATTCTCGACGGTAACGTCAAGCGTGTCCTCGCGCGGCTGCATGCGGTGGAGGGCTGGCCCGGGCGCAGCGACGTGCTGGCACGGCTGTGGACGCTGGCCGAGCGCTATACGCCCCACGAGCGACTGCCTGACTACACCCAGGCGATGATGGATCTGGGAGCGATGATCTGTACCCGGGGGAAACCCAGCTGCCTGCTGTGCCCGTTCGAAGACGTCTGCGTAGCGCATGCGCAGGGGCGTGAGCGCGACTATCCGGGGTCCAAGCCCAAGCGTGAGATCCCCACGCGCAGCACCCAGATGCTCATGCTGCAGGACTCCAGCGGCCGGGTTCTGCTGCGTCAGCGCCCGCCGACGGGGCTATGGGGCGGTCTCTGGTGCTTTCCCCAGTTCGACGATGGTGAGGCGCTGCGCGATTGGCTGGCGCGTTACACCGGCGTGCATCTGGCTCGCGCCTGGCAACCGTTTACCCACGTCTTCACTCACTTCCGCCTCGATATCACGCCTTGCCCAGCCACGGCCAGCGATGCCACGCTGGCGACCCGCATCGCCGAAGGCGCCGACGAGCGCTGGGTGGATCCTGCGGACCCCGGCGATATCGGCCTGGCCGCGCCGGTGAAGACCCTGCTCGACAAGCTGGCCCAGACACCCACGACCACCGACTGACACAGGAGTGACCCATGGCTCGTACCGTATTCTGCCGCAAGTACCAGCAGGAGCTCGAAGCCCTGCCGTTTCCACCGCTGCCCGGCGCCAAGGGCCAGGAGATTCAACAGAACGTCTCCAAGCGCGCCTGGGAAGAGTGGCAGGCCCAGCAGACCCGGCTGATCAACGAGAAGCATCTCAACATGCTCGACCCTGAAGCGCGCGCCTACCTGATGGCGCAGATGGAGCGCTTCTTCGACAACCAGGAGACCGATCACGCCGAAGGCTACGTGCCGCCGAGCCAGTGATTTCAGCGCGGGCGAAAGCGATTCCATCTTTTTGAAATAAAAGGCTTGACCCGTGAAAGTCTTACTGGTTTAATTCGTCCCCGTTGGCAAGGGCCAGATAGCTCAGTTGGTAGAGCAGGGGATTGAAAATCCCCGTGTCGGCGGTTCGATTCCGTCTCTGGCCACCACGCTGCTGGGGTATCGCCAAGTGGTAAGGCACCGGTTTTTGGTATCGGCATTCCCAGGTTCGAATCCTGGTACCCCAGCCATTTGCCAACATCTCTATGCTCGCCGACATAGCTCAGTTGGTAGAGCAACTGACTTGTAATCAGTAGGTCCCGGGTTCGACTCCTGGTGTCGGCACCAGAGCTTAGAGATTGATTGACAAGGCTTTTTAGCCTTGAAGATAACCGCCTAAATGGCGGTTTTTTTGTGTCTGCGTATCAGCCCCGCGTAGCAGACGTCCCACCGTATTGCCGACCCGACCCGACCCGACCCGACCCGACCCGACCCGACCCGACCCGACCCGACCCGACCCGACCCGACCCGACCCGGTCTTTGAAAGCGGCCGCGCCGATCGGGCGAGTGTGCGTGTCTGAGCCGAGCCGGCACGCGGTCACAGGTTCTGGTAGAACATCCGCGCCGTCATGATGCCGGTGACGACGATGAACAGCGGCCTGACGATCGACGAGCCGTTGCGCATGACCAGGTGGCTGCCGAGGTAGGCGCCGAGGATCTGCCCGGCGCCCATGGCGAGCCCGATGGCGTAGTTGACGCTGCCCGCGGCCATGAAGAAGGCCAGCGAGACGACGTTGCCGGTCAGGTTGAGCGGTTTCGAGGTCATCGAGGCGTGCTTGATGCTCATGCCCTGCAGGATGAGCAGCGAGAAGACCCACAGGGCGCCGGTGCCGGGGCCGAAGAAGCCGTTGTAGAAGCCGATGAGCAGGCCGAACGCGACCAGGTAGACCGGGGTCGGCATGACTTTCCTGGCCGGCAGGTCCTGGCGTAGCTGCTTCGAGAACAGGGTGTAGAGCAGGATCGCCAGCATCAGGAACGGGATCAGGGTATCGAGCAGCGCGTGGGAGGCGATCAGCGCGACGCCGGTGCCGGCCAGGGCGCCGAGCGCGGTGAACAGCATGCCGCCGATCACCAGCTCCCGGTCGAGCTGACCGTGGCGCAGGTAGGTGGCGAAGGAGGTCGCTTCGCCGATGCTGGCCTGCAGCCGGTTGGTCCCCAGCGCGAGCGAGGGTGGAATGCCCAGCAGCAGCATGGCGGGCAGGGAGATGAGCCCGCCGCCGCCGCTGATGGCGTCGATGAAGCCGGCGAAGATGGCGACCACGAACAGCGTGATCAGCAGGTGTTCGCTCAGAAAGGTGAAGACGGTCATGCCTCGAGCTCCCGGTCGTTGACGGTGATCCGGTCCATGACCCGTAGCGCGCCATGATAGTCGTTGACCGCAGGGTGATGGACGAGGCGATTATCCCACAGCGCCACCCTGTCCTTATTCCCCGATCACTCGGAAGGTGAGTGGCGATTGGATGATGCGCTTGGCCCGCTTCCCGGGTTACCCGTCGAAGGTCAGGACGTGTGCTTGATCGATCTCGATACCCATGAGTTTCCGGCCGCTTGTTGAGCCCGTGTCGTCGTGACAGCGCGCGGGCTGGGCCCGGCGCCGGGGTGTTCGATCGGGGGTTGTCGCGTCGGCGGGTGTCGTCTCTTGTCTCCGCACCTCGGGTCACCGCGCCTCTGTTCACCACGTCTCAGACAGCCTCGGCGCGATAGCCGGGCCAGGGGACGAGGGGGACGCTCAGGTCGTAGACGTCCATCATCGCCGCCGAGCGGTGGCCGCTGGCTTCGAGCTTGTCGTGGCGGGTGCCGGCGGTGTCGGTGATGCCGCGGCGCTTGAGGTCGTGCAGGCCGAAGCGCTGCTCGGGGCGGATCACACGCTCGGCGATGGCGAGCCGGATGAAGCGCTGCCAGGCGCTGTCGAGGCTCGATTTCTGCAGCGCGGCGCCGTCGGCGGCGACGATCAGCGGGCGCGCGGCGGCCTCCTTGGGTACCGGCAGGGCGCGGGCGCGCCACAGGGCGTCGCGGTGGCGGGTGGCGGCGTCCCAGGCGTGGCGCAGGCGCGGGTACCAGCGGATCACGCTGTCGCGGCTGCCCTTGCGGCGGTTGGTGTGCACGCCCGCCGGGGTGTGGTGGGCATCGGTGAGGGTGACCACTTCGATCCCGCGCAGGCGGCAGATATAGGCCAGCTCCATCACGATCCAGAGATAGGGGGCGCAGGCGCCGGCCTCGCCCCGGCGGCGCTGGCCGCGTTCGCGGGCGAAGGCGGTCAGCGCTTCGATGGTCTCCAGCTCGGGCAGCCGGCGGCGGCGGCGCTCACGGGCGGCTTCGACGCCGCGCGCCGGGTTGGTGTCGCAGTAGCCGCGGTTGATGCCCCAGCGGAACAGCCGGCGCAGGTAGCGCAGCAGGTGGTTGGCCTTGGCCGGGGTGCCGTCGCTGGCGATGCGGTCGACCAGACGCTGCACCAGCGCCGGCTGGAACTGGCGCGTGGGCAGCTCGCCCAGGGGCTTGCCCAGCTTGGTCGGCATCTCGATCAGCAGCTTGCGGCACCAGGCGTAGTCCTGCTGGGTGCGCGGGGCGAGCTGCTGGAACTGCTCGGCGGCGTGGAAGGCGGCGGCGAGATAGGCCAGCGAGTCGCGCGCGAGCCCGTCGCGCTCGGTGGCGATCTGGCGCAGCTCGTCCAGGGTCGCCTGGGCGTCGGCGACGTTGCGCCGGCGCAGGCGGTTGGCCTCGTCGCGGTACTGCAGGTACCAGCGCCCGCGCCCCCGGGCATCGAAGTAGATCCCCGGCGGCAGCCGTGTCTGGTCGATATGCGCGGGGATCGCCGGGTGATAGCGCCGGCGGCCGCTCTCACCGCTCTCGCCGCGGGGCTGGGCGGCTGACGATCGCGCGGCGTTATCAGCTTCACCGCGGGGTCGGGCGGTATGGCGCGCTTCACCGCAGCTTCGGGCGGTATAGAGAGCAGCGGGCATGGTGGCTTCCTTGTTCTGGTTCAGGTCTGGCTTGGGTCTGGTTCGGGTCGCGTGACGCGCCAGGTCACAGCACCTGGCGCGGGTCGAGGGTGTCGTTGGCGGCGTGGCCGCCGAGCCCGCCGGCCTGATTGATCAGGTCGAGGGTGGTCCAGGGCCCGCGGCGGCCGTGGAACACCCGCACGCCCTGCTCGCGCAGGCAGCGGGCGATATCCGCCGGGCGCTGGTAGCCGGTGATCTGGCGTAGCGCCTCGCAGCCGAGCACGCCGGAATGCGGGCTGGTGTCGGTATCCCTCAAGGCTCGATCAGCGCACATGGCGAAGCCTCCGTTCGCGCAGCGACTGGCAGTCGATGCAGGTGTCGGTCCAGGGCGCGGCGGCGCGCCGGGCGGCGGGAATCTCCTCGCCGCAATCGGCGCACTCGGGGGCGCCGGTCTGGGCCTCGGGCAGCCGGTGGCGGGCCAGCGACTGGGCGAGATGGCGCTCGATCACAGCGCCGGCGTTGTCGGCCAGATCAGCCATGGGTCAGCTCCTGAACGTGCTGGCCATCGCGGTAGGCGCAGCGGTGGTGGGTCACGGCCTGGCGCAGCGCTTCTTCACTGTCGAAGGCGATCACCAGGGCGTAGCGGTGGCGGGTGGCGCCGCTCATGTCGCTGAGCACGGCCAGCTCGCCGGCTTCCTGCAGGGTGCCGCGGGCGATCTTCTCGGCGCCGCTGGCGGGGTGGGTCTGGGTCAAGGTCATGTTTTGGCTCCTGTTCGGGTTCAGGGTCGTATTCGTCGTCGGGGTCATGGGGCTCTCCGGGTCAGCGGGTCGCGGGCATGCCGTCACCGGCGCTCGGCCCGGCGAAGCGGCCGGCGGTGGGCGCCGGTGGGCGTGATGTGTGGCGCCGAGCGAGGGCACGGATCAGGCGCTGCTCGTGGTCGGCGTTTTCCACCTCGGCGCGGGCGGCTTCGCTGGCGCGCCAGGCGTGGTAACGGGCGAGCTGCTCGGCCAGCGCTTCTGGGCTCGGCTCGCGCGGAGTGAGCAGATGGCGCGGCACCGGGCTCGGCGGCGTGTTGGTTTGGGAAGCGGGGTCCGTACAGACCGGACGCGTCTTGGTCGTATAAGAAGCGGGGTCCGTACAGCTCGGACCGGCTTCGGGGGCCGTACAGTTAGTGACACAAGTCCAAGGGTCGGCGGCTGCGCCGCCTCCCGAAAATCCACCCACCCCGCCCATGGCCAGGCCGCGCTTGGGGCGCACCTCCCAGCGGTAGAGGCGGGTGAGGTACTCGGCCGTGTGGCCCCGGCGGTCGCTGACCACCAGCCCCTTGGGCACGCGGATCTCGTCGCCGTAGCGGCCGCGTTCGATCCGCCCCGGGTCGACCTCGCCGCTGGCGTGGCTGAAGGCGTCTTCGCCCGTCTGGGACCGGCGGAAGGCGGGGATCGACCACGGCTTGATCGGCTGGCACTTGCGCGGCGCGTTGGGCCCGCCCATCAGACGCAGATAGCGGTCCCACTGGCCGGCCAGGGCGGCGGCGCGCACCCGGCGCAGCACTCGGGCGATGCTGGGGCGCGGGCGGGTGGCGGCTTCCCACTGGTCCAGAGCCTCCGTCTGGCGCTCGGTCAGTCTTCTGACTTCGCGCCACACGGTGACGCTGGGCAGGCCCAGGAACTGGAACTGGCGGATGCCCCAGGTCGCCGCCCACGCCTCGATGCGCGGGGCGGCGTCGGTCAGCGCCTGGCCGTAGCGGTCGAGGTGGTCGCCTTCGACCCCGGCACGGGCGAACTGCTCGCCGTTGAGGTTCTTGGAGATGTACTTGGCCACGTAGCCGGCGGCGGTGCCGCGGGCGGGGTCGATGGTCTCGGCCTTGAAGCGCGCATCCGTCTTATTGCCGGTGCGGTCGTAGAGCTCTTCCGGCGATTCCGCCTCGGCGTAGCCGCGCAGTGTCGCCGTCACCGCCGCGGCGTGTTCGGGCTTGGCCCACACCAGCAGGTGCCAGTGGGGGGTGCCGTCGTGGTGCGGCTCGACCACGCGGATGCCGTAGATGCCCAGGCCCTCCCGGGCCAGCGAGGCGCGCGCCTTGGCCCACAGCGCCTGCAGATGCTGCTGCGCCTCGCGCGGGGTGCTGCCGTCGTACTTCGGGTTGCGCTGGGTGCTGGCGGCGAGCACCGGGTGGAAGCGGCTGGGCGCGGTCAGGGTGAAGAAGAGCCCGACATGGCCCAGGCGCCGCGCTTCGACCTCGGTATCTCGGATGCGCAGCATCAGCTCGGCGCGGCGGTGGTCCGGGTTGGCCAGCCCCAGCTCGGCCAGCTCGGCCAGGGTGTAGGTCTGGCCCGCCTGGTTGATCGCCTCCAGCGTCTCCAGCAGCGCACGGTTGCGCACCTTCTGGGCGCGGCGGCGAGTGAGCGTCAGCTCGCTGCAGTAAATGCCTGCACGTTTGTGCACTCGGCGCGCTTCGCGCAGCACCTGCTCCAGGCGCCGCCCGGCGAGACGCCGCAACTGGCGCTGCCACCAGCGCTCACAGCTCAAGCGGGCGAGCTGGGCCGCCGGCTTCAAGCGCAGGCTGGGCGGGGCGATGCCGTGGTGGCGGGCGCGGGTCCGGGCGCGTTCCAGCGCCAGGCTGTCGGCCACGGCCAGGGTCATCAGCGGCGCGCGCTGCCAGGTAAAGAGAGACAGCAGCGGCACGCCGGGGTGCGGCGGGGTCAGCGGGTTGGGGCCACTGGCGATCAGCCCGGCGCGAGCCCGGGCCTGGGCGGAGAGGCTCGACCCCGGCAGCCGCGGCAGGCGGCGCGGTGGCGGCAGCAGGCCCAGGCGCTGGCGGCGGTTGTGGTTGGCGATATTGGCGACGAGCTGATGGTGCACGTCCTCCACGCCCCGGGCCTGGGCGCGGGCGTAGTCGATCAGGGCGTCATCGTCGTGGCTGGCGTTGAAGGCGCCCAGGGTCAGGCGGCGCTCGACCGTCTCCAGCCAGGCACAGCCGGCGGCGATACCGTCCAGCGGCGTCTCGGCCTGGCAGCGCAGCTCCGCGAAGGCGCGGCGCAGGTCGGCGGCCAGGGGCGGAAAGCGCCGGCACACCCGCTCCGGCTCGATCAGCCCAGCGGCCCGACGTGCCAGCCAGCGGTTGCCGGCAGTGTTGCCGTGGCGAGTGGCCACCGCGACGAAGCCGGCGGCCAGTGCCTCGGCCAGCGACGGCAGGCGCTCGAAGAAGCCCTGACGCCACTGCCGGCACTCGGGGGTGCCGAAGGTATGAGACGTCTCGATTGCGCTCACGGCTCCCCTCGTTCGATCAGCCCCAGCCAGTGGCGGGCGCCGGGGGTATCGCCGCGATCCAGCGCGCGGCGGGCGTTGGCGGCCAGCGCCCGGCTGGGGTGCGGCTGGCGGGCGTTCGGCTGGCTACCCAGGCAGGCGTGCAGCGCCTGGGCATAGCGGCTCATGCGGCCGATGGCAGCGCGGATCGCATCGCGCTCCACCTGGCTCAGCGCGGCAATGGCGGCCTCGGCATCCCGCGGATGCAGCCCGGCGCTGGCGGCGATCGCCTTGCGCTCGCCCAGCTTCAGCCCGGCCCACAGCGCGGCCAGATCCTCATCGGCACAGCGCGCGTGCAGCTCGGCGCGCAGGGCACCGAAGCCGGCGCGGCCATCCGGCTGGACGTCGGCTGGCGGCTGAACGGGAGACGAGAGGCGTTGGGGAGCGCGCATGGCGGACCTCACGGATGCCGGGGCGTGGCGCGTGTGGGCGTGGCGGCGTCGGTCTCGGTGGCGGGCTCGACGACCTCAGCCTCACGGGTCGGCAGCGGCGCGGCGGCCGGGGCCGGGCGGTAGGGCAGATGCGCCGCCAGACGGCGGGCATAGCCCGGGTTGGGAATGCCGCTGGGGCTCACCGTCTCCAGCACCACGTAATCGCCCTGGCCGATCCAGCCGCAGGGGCCGAAGGTGCAGTGCAGATAGGCCATCCGGTAGTCCGGCAGCAGCTGCTTGGAAGAGCGCACCCGGCAGCGCGAGTGGCACGCCGGGCAGCGCCACTGCGGGCGGGTCTCATCGGTATCCGTGGCCGCCACCACCTGCTGGCGGGCCAGCTGGGCCGCCGGGGTGAGCGCCGAGGGCGTGGTGGTCTTGCGCACGCTGTGCTGCGCCTGGCCGCACCAGCCGCAGGCCGGCTCGGTGCACTGTTGGTAGCTCGTATCGGGCCCGCCCGGCAGATGCCGGGAGTGGCGCAGCCGGCTCGGCGCGCCGCATTCAGGGCAGGTCCAGAGATTGCGCATCGGCGCTCACCTCACCAAGAGAGAAGAAGAGAGAAGACAAGCGACACCGGGAGATCGACCGGCACAGGCACGTTCATGCGTCGGTACGTTCACCCACCGGCACGTTCATGCATTCGACCTGTGCCCTAGGACGCACCGGCGGTGTCGGCGTGGCGGGCACCGGGGGCGGCCAGCGGTGCCGCTTCCTGCTGGGCCAGACCGCGCAGCGCGAGCAGGCGCACGGTGGCCGAGAGCGAACGCCCCTCCTCGGCGGCGAGCGCCTTGAAGCGGTCGCGCTCCGCCGGGGTGAGCTGGGTCATCACCTGGCAGCGGCAGCCGTTGGGCGAGCGGTTAACGGGCGACTGAGACGTCATGTGATATTCTCCCTTGTGGAATCTTGAGCACGTCGGCGCCGGGAGGTCCGGGGCGGTGCTGAGTGCACGTTTGTGCATCTAATAGGAGAGGCTATTGCGCGAACGTGCAATTGTCAAAGGGTGAGAGGGAGAAAAGTGCACGTTTCTGACCGCCTCAAGCAGGAGAGACACCGGCTTTCCCTGTCGCAGGAAGAGCTGGCGCGGCTGTGCGGCGTCTCCAAGCGCGCCCAGGCGAGCTACGAGAGTGGCGAGCGCAGCCCGCGAGCGGAGTACCTCGAAGCCGCCGCCGGCGCCGGCGTGGATGTGCACTTTGTCTTGACGGGTATCGTCTTGGCGGGTCAGAGCCAGGGCCAGAGCGCGGCGGGGGATGCCGCCTGGGCGGCTAATCCCCCCGCGGCACCCGAGGGCGTGCGCGAGGCGGGGATTCATTATCTGAGCGGCGACCGCGCTTCGAGCGGCGCTGATCTTCACCCCAACGGCACGCTGCCGGTGCCGATGTACGACATCGAAGCCGCCGCCGGCGCGGGGCGCATCTTCGACGCCGAGCGCATCGAAGCGACCTTCTACCTGCCCGCCGCGCTGTTCGAGGCCGACGGCGTCGACCCCGCCCAGGTGGTCGGCGTCACCGCCCGCGGCGACTCCATGGGCGACACCATCCGCGACCGCGAGCAGGTGCTGGTCAACCGCGCCCAGCGCACGCCGGATGGCGTCTTCCTGCTGCGCATGGATGACGAGCTACGCCTCAAGCGGGTGCAGCGCGTCGCCGGCGGCGCCTGGATACTGATCAGCGACAACCCGGCCTACGAGCGCGAACTGATCAAGCCCGACGACCTCGCCTCGGTGGAGATCATCGGGCAGTGCTGGAGGAAGGTGGGGCGGGTATTCTGACGGCATGAGGTGCCGTCCGAAGGGGTGGCCCACGGATAGCCGGTAGGCGACGTGGGCTTCTCCGCGCGCCCATCGCCCGAGGGTTGGGACATGAGCGCGACAGTTGTACCAAGGATCTACCGGAAGCGACGGGCATCAAGCCCGCACACCGGCAACAAGCGGCCGCTAGAGCTGCGCCATACCGCAAGGGAATCGACTACATGACCGACACCACCACCCCCGCTGCCGCTGGCAGCAAATCCGCGCCTGTCAAAGCTGTCTGGGCGCTGCTGATCGTCACCTGGCTCTGCTTTCTGGTGCCGCTCCCCGGCCTCGGCGTCTTCGTCGGCTGGCCGCTCAACCTCGTCGCCTTCATCGTCGCCATCGTGGTGATCACCCGCGGGCGCACCGGCATGGGCATCACCCAGCTCATCGTCAGCTTGATCGTCTCCCCGGTGATCTACTTCATCGGCCTGGGCATCCTCGGCGCCGCTTTCCACGACGACAGCGCCAAGGCCTCGTTCGAGTACGGCCAGCTCACCCCGAGCTACGTCCAGAGCGCTGTGCAGACCCTGAGCTGAGAGAAGGAAGTGCCATGAAACGCCTTGCTCTGGGCGGCCTGCTGCTGGCCTCGCTGATGGCTGGCACCGCCCATGCCGACAAGCTGCCGCGCTATGACGTCGAAGCCTACTGCAACCAGGTGGCGCAAGTTGGCGGCAGCTTCAGCAACCTGACGTATAACGGCTGCATTCGGATGGAGCAGTCCGCTTATAACAACCTCAAGCCCGTGTGGACGAAGCTCCCGGCCAGCATGCGCCAGGGTTGCAACGACATCGCCAACGTCGGCACCCCAAGTGGCAGCTACAGCACCCTTTACGGCTGTGTGCAGATGGAGACGAACGCGGCGAACAACCGCCAGTCGTTCAACTTCGAGTGATGCCCCACGCCCCGGTGGCCGCCCGGCCGCTGGGGTGATCGCCTACGACCAAAGCGGGTGGGGTGTGGGTGTGGTGGCGTTAGCAGTTGCTGTATAAGGGACTGGTGGTTAGGGGGGAGGCCCGTGCTGCGTATGATCGGCGTAGCGATAACCCGCGTATGAGCGGAAGCTGATAAAGCCCGACGGCCTCGTCTCGGTGGAGATCATCGCTCAGTGCTGGCGCAAGGTGGGGCGGATTTTCTAACCTGGTGGTCTACATTTATATAAGGACAGTTTTATGGCTTTGCGGCGAAGCAATAAGAGAATAAATTGTTAGCGGGCAAGGGGGCGGATAAATGAGGGGGTGATAATGATCTATCAGTGGAACGAGATCAAATGCCGATATTCCGACTTGCTTCTTCTTGGGAATGGGGCAAGCAGGGCCATCAATAACGGATTTGCGTATAACAATTTGAAAGAGCGAGCCGCTGAAATTGGTATCTTCGATGGAGGGCATCAGGATTTATTCGATCGATTTGAAACAGCGGATTTTGAGTACGTTTTGAGAAAGTTATGGCAAACATCGTTGGTAAATGAGGTTTTTGAAGTAGAACATCACAGAGTGCAAGATGCATATACTCAGATACGCGATGCGTTAGTTAGGTCTGTTAGAGCTGTACATCCCGAATACGCCGTAGTTGATCAACAAAACACGATACGGAATGTATACAACTTCATACGACAGTTTAAAACCGTCGCGGCATTGAATTATGACCTTATTGTTTATTGGGCTGTCATGTATGGAAGAGATTTGCGTGATGGCTATGAGGTCAAAGACTGCTTTACAGTTCGTTCCGCCGAAGGTAATAGATTTGACTCCGATTGGGAAGAATACCGTGCTCCATATAGGGATGCCAACAACCATGTGACACTAGTTTTTTATCCTCATGGGTGCCTTTCCCTTGTAAAAGGAAACTCGGGATTAGATATAAAAATTTCTGTCCGCAATGAGTTGAATCTGTTGGATGAGATTACAAATCGTTGGAATGATGCTGGCTTGATCCCAGTGTTTGTGAGTGAAGGGCGCTCTGAAGAGAAGTTGGAGTCAATTCGTTCAAGTCAGTATTTGTCCACAGTATATTTCGAGGCTCTAACTCAGCCATGTGATTCGCTTACGGTCTATGGGTGGGACTTTGGTTCCCAAGACTTGCATATCTTGAAAGCCTTGAAGAAAGCGGCTCCTAATCGTGTCGCAGTATCAGTTTATAATAATGATGAAGATTACTGTGAGCGCATTAGTCGCGTAATAAGGCAGCGGGTTTCTCTAGATGTGGAAATTGATTTTTTTCACAGTGACAGCCCCGGGTGTTGGAGTCATCCCGTGCCTAATCCTGTTTGAATCTGTTAACGTCATAGATTATCCGGGCTACCTGCGGAGATGGAATTACGATGATTTTATCGTCCCCAGGCTTCGCTAGTACCATGTTGTAGTCTTGAACCCTGTTGATGAGGTAGTAGTTCCTCCCGTCTATTGTTTGCAACGTCCCTTTTGGCTCTCGTAGATCTTTCTTTGCCTCTCCAACTGGAAAGGCTAAGCAAAAATAAAAGCCTGTCACTAACGCCGTGACCCCGACAAATAGCGTGGCTTTGTCTTTAATGTCAATTTTTTCTTCCAGCTTTAGATATATCGCAGGACAAGTCATTATTAAAGAGGCTGCAAAGGGATGTGCTATAGTTGAGCTCAACGTAGGGTTGTCAATTTTTAATTGTGTTATATAAAACAGCGGTGCAGCAAAAAATGGGGAGTACACCAGTATTCTCGACACTATTGCCTGCTTTTTTTCAATTTTTCCTTCCAGTCTTGGCCAAAGCCCTTCTATTTTTGATGCAATTGCTGACAAGAAAAATAGGCCATTGAGAAAAACATAAAATACTATGTTGCCGCCTGCTATGTCAAATGCTTGGGTAATACTTCCGAATCTAGGTAGTTCAATGCCTAGTGTGTGCCAGTAAATGAATGCATAGATATAAGCTGTCACATTTGCGGATGCCGCAACTATTAACACGCTTTTTATTGCTGTGTGTTCTTGGATGTGGATCTGTCGCGTTTTTGATAGCGATAATTTCATAGTCTCTTTGTTTTCTTTGCTATCCATTTTATGACTGCTTCACAATGATATGAGTTCTTGGCCAAGATAACTGAGGACTGCTGAATTTTCAGCCGTTTCTCACTTTACAGCACCTACCCGTAATTCGCTCATCGCGTCGGTGAGCTTCGCATCGATGACCCGCGAACCCCGCGCTACAACGTGGCGCCGGGGATGTGGGTGGGTGCCGTTCGCCGCCGGGCCGCTGATCCGCAGCTGGCCTTCGATAGCGTGTGGTGGGGCTACCAGCCAAAGTGGGCGGGAGAGACGGCGCCGACGCCAATCAATGCTCAGGTGGAAGCGGGCCGGCTCTGAAGATGTTCTCTTCGCCGCCCAGTACGCGGGAGTAGCGGTCGACCAGGGCGCGCCACTCCTCGCAGACGACGACCCAGTGGGTGAGGGGCGATTTCTTCGACGATAGCGCGATGCCGTTGATGCTGCTCATCGTTTTTCCTGTGGATCATGAACCTTGTCATCATCGGCAGCGGAGGCGGCAGCTTGATCCCACAGCCGGGCGCCAGGGTGGGCCCGCCTCACCCCGCGCAACCCACACACCATGCCTTAACCGAGGGTTGCAAAACGCTGACAAAAATCCGCTACGGTATGTGGCGTTATGCCGAGGTGCGAATTATAGTTTGAGACAGTCTTCAAGCGCGTCCCGCTGGCTTGTTGGCGTCCTGGATTGGATTCTTGTGCCCGCACGTCCCTGCGGGCTTTTTTTCGTCTGCAGTTTGGGGTGGCGCCGGGGCGTGGCGGCTTCGCGGTCAGGGTCGGGCTGCCGGGGCGGGGTTACGCAGCATCACGCTTAACTACCACTTTTGCGCCCGTTATTGAATTTCCTAATAAGCGAATTTAATACTGGAAACTGCCGGCGCAAGCCCTAAAATCGCCACCGCTTCAGGGATGTAGCTGTGTCCACAGGTGGCGAGCAGTCGGGACGATAAGTAGGGATACTTATGACGCTCGCCGTGGATGTGCCGACTGGCAACAGTCGGCAGTTACTCTTTGTAACAAATCCCTTTTATGGATCTCCATACATCAGTTTCGCTAATCATGATTAGGGTCTATGCTGCAGGCATCCAAGGATTGGATGTGAACAGGAACCCGGAAATGGAGTGTCCGATGCCACGGATGCGCGGAACGTAAGGGCCGCGGAAGCCAGTACCTTTAGGCCGTACTGACTGGGGGCCCTTGCGCTTGCGTGGCGGCCCTCTTTTATTGCCTGCTTGTCGCGCCGCTCGCTCTACCCCTCTCTCTTTTCTTCTATCTCTTTCCCCCGCTCTTCTTAGCTTCTCCGATGGCTGCCACGCGCGTCACCCGCGTCGTGTCGTTGGCCCGTGGGCGTTTGTCATGGCTTCACGCCGGCCGGCCGCTGCCGGGTCAGGAGGCGGCGGGCAGTTCGTAGATCCAGACGCTGAAGCCGCCCAGGGCGTTGGGGCCGAAGGTGTGGGTGAGCGGGACATCGGTGGCGTCGCGGCCCTGGGCGATCAGCACGCGGCCGAGGCAGGGGGCGTTGTTGCGCGGGTCGAAGGTCCACCAGCGGCCGCTGAGGTAGACCTCCATCCAGGCGGCGAAGTCCATGTTGGCGTAGGGCGGCGGCTTGCCGATGTCGCTGACGTAGCCGGTGCAGTAGCGCGCGGGGATGTTCATGCAGCGGCACAGGGTGATCGCCAGGTGGGTGTAGTCGCGGCAGACGCCGAGCTGCTCGCGGTAGGCTTCGGCGGCGGTGCGGGTGGGCCGGGAGTGTTCGTAGCCGAAGGTGAGGTGCTGGTGCACGAAGTCGCAGATCGCTTGCACCCGCTGCCAGCCGGCGGGGGTGTGCTGGAAGCGTTCCCAGGCGATGTTGCTGAGCAGGTCGGTCTCGCAGTAGCGGCTGCCGAGCAGGTAGGGCAGCACGTCCGCCGGCAGCGTTTCCACCGGGTGCTGGGTGGCGCTGGTGTCGATCGGGTCGGGCTGGCCGTCGTCGTGGAGCACGGCGTTGGTGCCGAGGGTGAAGGTGCCGGCGGGGGCGACCAGGCGGCTGCACCAGTTGCCGAAGCCGTCGCGGTAGCTGGCGATGGGCACGCTGGGGGAGGTGGTCAGGTGGTCGGGCCCTTCGAGATGCGAAAAGCGCGAGTGGTGGACATTGAGCAGCGCAATCATCGGCGTGGGGCCGTTGAATTGGAAGATCATTTCACAGCCGAGCTGGATTCTCACGGTAGGGCCTCCGAACGAGCGGGTCGATCAGGCAGGGAGGCGGCCGGTGTGGTGCGTCGGTCGCCACGGGGCATTGCGGTCTGGCGTCGCTGACGGTCTGCCGGCCGTGCGCGTGGCGGTAGGGGGTGTGCGTGTCGTCTTGGGGGGTACCGCTGCAGTATGGCTGACCGGGGGGATTCCCGCGAATGGGCGGTCGGTTGCTGGCCCGGCAGGGGCGTTGTCTGTGCGGACTCGCCGGCTGGCGCTTGGGCATGCCTTTTCGCGCCGTTGCGTCGCGTGCGGCTTTCCATGGTGTGCTGTATGCGTATACAGTATTCGAAACGACAAGCGGTCGGCCGCCGGGCGGGTGCGTGGCGAGTGCGATGGCACAACGATGACTGGGTCGAGGTGGATGACGCGATGCAGGTGCAATATCTGGGGCCGCTGATGCTGGGGCTGGGCCATCCGGCGCTGACAGGGTATGACCTCAATAGCTTTCCGCCGAGCTGCTATGCGGTGGAGCTGGGCCCGGCGGCGGGCTGCGAGGGGCCGCTGATCGAGGGGGACGTGCTGATCGTCGATGAGGATCGCCTGCCGACCCATGAGGATCTGATCGTGGCCAAGCTGGAGGGGGAGCACTTGCTGGGCCGGGTGTGGCGGATCGGCGGCCGGGTGCGGCTGATCCCGCTGCAGGGCCATGAGTCGCTGTTCGTGAGCGGTGAGGTCCTGCGCGGGGTGGTGATCAGCCAGGCGCGGCGCTATGTGTGTTGAGCGGGCGTGTTCAGCGCGGCTCGCTCATCTCATGCTGAGCCGCCATGGCCAGAAAGGCGGAGCGGCTGAGGTGGCGCGCTTTGGCTGCGTGATCGATCTTGGCCACCAGCGACTCGGGCAGGCTGATATTGACGCGCACGGCGCGGTGACTGAGCTTGGACAGATCGATATCGATCAGCATCCAGTAGCCATCCTGAAAATCCGCATGGTCCGCCCAGGTTTCCGGCGTCGACGGGGGCGGGATGGCCATGTCTTCGCCGTCGAAGTAGACCTCGACCGCTTCTTGAGCCAGACGCGGTAGCTCTGAGAGTTCGTCCGCGGCCGAGAAGCAGCCGGGGAAGTCGGGAAAGGTCACGCCGTAGGCGCTGTCGCGATCCTTGTGAATGTAGGCGGGGTAGAGCATCCGTTACCTCCAGATCCAGCCGGCTTGACGATAGATGTTGCGCAGCGTGCCGGTGGCGAGATCCTTGCGCGGGTGCGGGACAACGACGTGACCCGGCTTGTCAGGGTGTTTGAATTTCATATGATCGCCTTTGCCGCCGACGTGATGCCAGCCTTCGGCTTCTAACCGTTTGATCACGTCCGCGCTTTTCATGTTGTGTATTTTTGCGCAACTTTTTGCGCCGGGTCAATGCGCTTTCATCTGCAGAGCGCTTCGCAGGGCGTGCCGTCGCCGTCGCCATCCAGGCGGGCGTTGCCGCACTGGGTCAGGTGGTAGCGCGCTTCTTCGCAGGAGCGCATCTTGCCGCAGGTCTTGCGTGGGGTGCAGCTGAAGGCGGCGGCCGCTGCGCGTTCGGGGTCGAGCGGGTGCGAATCCCGGCCCTTCGTCCAGGCTGGCGCCTCGGCGCTGCTGCGTTCTGCTGTCTTCGCTTCGGTCTTCCCTTCGCCCTTCTCTACGCCCTTCTCTACGCCCTTCTCCACGGTCTTCTCTTCCGTCTTTCCCTCGCGCTTCCCGTTTGAGG
This sequence comes from Salinicola sp. DM10, assembly GCF_017306975.2. Classification (NCBI taxonomy): domain Bacteria; kingdom Pseudomonadati; phylum Pseudomonadota; class Gammaproteobacteria; order Oceanospirillales; family Halomonadaceae; genus Salinicola; species Salinicola sp. DM10. The sequence continues at coordinate 215,536 of NZ_JAFLEN020000005.1, read as the reverse complement.
TATCGCCCTCGACATAGGGGTTGCCGTGGCCCTGAATCCTGGCTATGCGGCGGTTGCGCTCGCGCTCCCAGGCGCTCACCGGGTCGGCCTTGGCCCAGGCCTGGAAGAGCTGCTGCTGTTGCCGCCCGATCTGGATGCCGTAAGTGTCGCGCATGTACCAGTAGGTGCGGGCGATATCGCCGCGCACCGCCGCCGGCGGTTCGAAGGTGCGCTCGGGAAAGTCGACCTTGGCCGGGCACTGGCCGTACTGGTAGGCGCCGGCGCTGGTGGCCATGCCGTAGCGCATGTTGGAGCGGTCGCCGTTCACTTCGCCCACCGAGGGCACCAGGTTGACCAGATCGGCCTCGGCCTGGCGGAACACCGGGTCGCTGGCGCGGCAGTGGCGCCGGCCGCCTTCCTGCCAGCACTGGCGCTGCCGGCCGAAGTCGTAGGCGGGCATGACGTGCTCCCACTCGATGCGCGCGGCGCGCTTGGGCTGCTTGCGTACCTGGTAGCCGCAGCTGGCGAGATCCGGGCCTTTGTCGAAGTCGAAGGCGCAGTCGCAGTAGAAGGTGCGGTCCTGATCGACATAGACCTCGCTTTCCGCCAGGCGCTTGGCGGCGGAGAAGGAGCTGGGCGGCGCGGCCTGCGCCGGCGTGGCCAGTGCGGTCAGGAGGCAGAGCGCGATCAGGGCGAGGGAGAGGCCGCGTCGGCGTGAAAGGCGGAGCTTGGGTAAAAGACAGAGTGCGGGCGACAGACAGAGTGCGGAAACAGCGCGCATGCTTGATTAGAATCCTTTTATTTAGAAGGCGCGCATTGTAGAGGCCCAGCCGCGGCGATGCATGCGGGGGCGGGGATAGGCTCGAGACGACGACGGAGGTGGCATGGCGGAGGCAGTCAAGCTGCTCACGGTGTTGGACCGGCTGGCGCAGTATCGGCCGGCGGGGCATCAGGCGCCGTTCGAGCGCCGCGTGAATCGTGGGGCGACCTGGGCGCTGGTGGCCGGGGGCGTGCTGCTCGCGCTGCTCGGGGGGCTGGTGCTCGTGCATCTGACCCTCGGCCCGCTGCCCGCGGCGTTCCGCTGGGTGGCGCTCGGGCTGGGGCTGCTGGCGCAGCTGGTGTCGCTGGTGCCGCTGTGTGTGCCGATCCTGCTCGCCGGGCGGCTGCTGGTGTGCTGGCGGCGGATCGCGCGGGAGGATCTGATTCGCGAGTTTCGCCACGACCGGGCGGCGGTCGATCGGCTCGCCGGCTTCTCCACCGCGGCGCTGGCCGAGGTGCAGCCGTGGCTGGAGATCAAGGTGCGGCGGCTGGACCGCCGGGTGACGCTGTTCTTCGGCTCGCCCACGGCGGGCGTCTCGCTGTTTCTGCTGGCCTCCAGCGCCATCGAGGCGCTGGGCGGCGTCGGCGTGCTCTCGGCGCTCTCACCGGCCGGCATCGCGTGGACCCGCGCGGGGGCGCTCCAGCTCGCCGCGCTGGTCGCCGTCTGCCTGCTGCTGGGGCTCTCCCTCGGCGCCATGGCGCAGCGCTGGCTGGCGACGCGCTATGCCTTTCAGGCGGAGCTGGTGGGGCTGGCGCTGCAGCGGCGCTCGGCGCGAAGGGCATAAACCGCGATGCCGAGAACGGCGGCAGGGGCGTTACTGGATGAAGCCGACAGGGAGAACGTCTAGTTGGCGGTGTCATCTCGCGTTTTGTGGCGCCTCTCTCGGGGATCGGCCTCACGCGTTCAGACGTCCTTACGGGCTCTGGTCAGTTCCTGTAGGGCGATGCGGGCGAGGAAGCCGGAACGCGTCTTGTCGCCATCGTGGGTGGCGACGAATTCGTCGATGCGCTTGACCAGCAGGTCGGGCAGGGTGACGTTGATCTTGTGGCTCTTGCCCAGGTAGGGCGTCACGTCGATATCGACCACGGCCCAGATCCAGCCGGCGAAGTCCGGGTTGTCGAGGTGGTGCTCGAGACTCGTCGCCTGCGGAATCGGGTCGCCGACGTCGACCGCCGTCTCGAGCCACCCGGCGATGGCTTTATGCACGTTGGCCAGGGCTTCCTCGAGGGTGTCACCCGCCGAGAAGCAGCCAGGCAGGTCGGGAACGGCGACACCGTAGGCGTGCTGTGCGTCGCCGCGCTCGATGGCAATGGGAAACAACATGGCGTCTCTCCTCACGGGCCTCAGTCGAGGCCTGCGCTTTTCCTGATGCCTTTGACCAGCCCCGTTTTCAGATTCTTCTTGGGGTGGGGCACCGTGACCGTGCCGGGCTTGATAGGGTGCCTGAAGTGGTGGTGGCTGCCGTTGACTCTGACTAGCGCCCAGCCATCACGCTCAAGCTCCCGAATGAGGGCCCTGCTATCCACACTCAGCACCCCTGATCATTGGGCTTGGGGTTATAGTAACTCCGAAAAAGCGGTGGCGTCATCCTGTGTTACCCGCTTGCCTCCTCACCCCCCGCGCAGTTCGCAGCTGAGCTGGGTGAGGTAGCCGTTGTCGTCGAGGCTTTCGGTGGTCTGGGTGACCAGCCAGGCGCGTTCGTCGATCCCGGCCTTGAAGCCGCGCAGGGTGAGCGGGGTCTCGGGATTGATGTCGGCGCGGCCGTGGGCCAGGGTGAGGTCGAGGCTGGCCTGGCCGCGCTGCAGGCGGCGCCATTCGGCTTCGGCGGCGTGGCGGGCGTCGGCGGCGCTGGCGTAGGTGTCGCGCAGGGTCTTTGGCTTGGTGTCGTCGCCGACCTGGACCGCCTGACGCTCGGCGCCGGCGGTGTCGTTCCAGTGCGCGATCACCCCGGTGTGGTCGTCGCGGTCGCTCTGGGTGAAGCGGTGGCGATCGCCGTCGCGGCGGGTGAGCACCACGCCGGGGAGGGCCAGGCCGCTGGCGCTGAGCCCTTCGCCGGCGCGGGTGAAGAGCAGGTGGCCGGCCTTGATCGTGGCGATGGCGTCGAAGCGCTGGCCGAGCCGGGTGAGGAAGTTGAGGTCGGATTCGTCGGTCTGGTCGATGTGTTCGAGGCGGATGCCGGCGAGGGTGTCGCCGACCACCGGGGTGAGGTCGTGGCGCGCGGCGAGGGTCTCGATCAGCTGGGCCAGGGTGAGATCGTGCCAGGATTGCGAGCGCTTGCCGGGGAGCTGCTGGCGCAGGTTGGCGGCGCGGGCGCGCAGCTGGAGGCGGTCCGGCGCGCCGCTGTGTTCGACTTCGTCGACGATGAAGGTGCCGCGGCTGGCCAGGCCGCTGTCGTGCCAGCCGAGGGCGAGTTCGAGGGTGGCGCCATGCGGCGGCAGCGCCAGGCGGCCGTCGTGGTCGGCGAGGGTGAGGGTGAGCTGATCCGCTTCGCCGCCGCGCTGGCGGGTGAGGTTAAGGGTGATCAGCCGGCCATTGATCCGCGGGGTGATGTCTTCGCCACCCAGGCTGAGGCGGTAGTCGGGGCGCGCGGCGCCGCTGACCGTGGCGCTCATGCGTAGGCTCCGTTGAGGCGCGAGAGGCTCTCGGCGGTGAGGCTGCCGAGCAGGTCGAGGCGGGTGTCGTCGACCCGTTCCAGGCTGAGGCTGAAGTCGAGCTTGCCGGCGGCGCCGTCGCGGTGGAACTGGCTGGCGGTCTCGTCGACCTGGGTGATCACCCACAGCCCGTACTGGCGCCCGGTGCCTTCGATCAGCGGCCAGGCGTCGCCCTGGCTGGCCATCTGGCGCAGGGCGTCGAGCTCGAGGCGGCCGCCGGTGAACTCGGGCAGCAGGGTGCCGCTGAGGGTCAAGGTGTCGCTGCCCGGGCCGAGATATTGATAGGCCGGGCGCGCGCCGACCCGGGACTGGGCGGCGTGGCGCCAGGCGCTGGTGCGCTGGAGCTGCTGGTAGGGCACCGAGCGCGTTTCGAATACGAACATACCGAGGGCCATGAGCATGGTGCTCTCCTTTAATCCGGTGGGGGCTTAGTCTCGATCCCACATCGACGAACGTTGATAGGCGGCCCGCTCGCGCTGCGCCTGCTCGAGGGCGCGCTGCACTTCCTGGGCGACCTGGCGCGCCAGGGCGTTTTCGTCCATGCCGGGGGCGGCGTGGATATGGATATCGCCGATCTGGACGCGGTTGTCGCTGGCCGCGGCTGTGCCGCCGGCGGTGAGCGGGGCGCGGGTATCCAGGGTGATCGGGGTCATGCCGGGCAGGGCGAAGTCGGCGGCGAACGGCGGCTGCGCGCTGGCGGGCACGGCGGCGGCGGCCAGGGTGAGCCCGGCACCGGCGCGGACGATATCGCGGGCGATCGCGATCATGCGCTGGATGGGCTCGTCGCGCTGGCGCTCGATCCCCAGCGTCAGGCCGTCCACGGTATACCCGCCGAGCTTGGCGAACTCGCGGGAGGGCGACTGGATACCCAGGATGTCGCTGAAGCTCGTAAGGGCGCTCTGGGCCAGGCTGCTGGCGCCTTCGACCACGTAGTTCTTGCCCGCTACCAGCCGATCGCCGACGGCGCGGGCGCCTTCGCTCGCTTTATCCTTGAGCGATTTGAGGCCATCACCGGCGTCGCTGGCCAGCGACGTGACGCGATCGGCGGCCTTGCCCGCCATCTCTTGGCCGCTGCCCCAGAGGTTGCCGGGCAGCGACTTGAGATAGCCGATGGCGGCGCCCCACTTCTCCTTGAGCTGACCCATCAGGTCCCAGTCGGTGACCAGTTTGACGACCGCGTCGATGGCGCGGCCGGGGGCCGTCTCGAACCAGTTCCAGAGCTCGGTGATGCCTTTCCAGGCGCTCTTGAGGCCGTTGACGATGGCGTCCGAGAGGGTGCTCATGCTGGCCGGCACCTCGATGCCGAGCTTGTCGAGGGTGGCGACGATGCCCTGGTAGATCAGCCCCAGCGGTGACCAGTTGGCGAGCAGCTGCATGACGCTGCCGATGCCGCCGGCGAAGGCGTCCTTGACCTGCTGCCAGCGCTGGCTGAACCACTGGCTGATCTCGCCCCAGTGGCGGTAGATCTGGTAGGCGGCGACGCCGAGGGCGGCGACCGCGGCGACGATGGCGAGGATCGTCAGCGTGGCCGGGTTGAACCCGAGCAGCGTGAGCACGCCACTGAGCGCGGTGAGCGGGGCGAGCACGGCGCCGATGCCGCTGGCGAGCAGGCCCACGGTGGCGAGGATGCCGCCGAGCACGCCGAGGAACTGGCCCAGCAGGGTGGTCAGCTCGGGGTTGTCGTCGATCCAGCCGGCGATGCCGCGGGTGATCTCGGCGATGCCCTTGATCAGATCGCGCAGGGCGCCGTCGTTGGCCGCAGCGAAGGCGATGCTGGTCTCTTCCCAGGCCGCCTGCAGGGCGTCGAGGTCGCCGCTCAGGTCGTCCACCTCGCGGCGGGCGGCGCGCAGGTTGGTGCCGCTGAGATCGGGCACGGCGGCGGCCGGAGCGGCGTTGGCCGTCGGGTTGGTGATGGCTGCTGAGTTGATGATGGCTGCCGGGGCCGGGCGCGGCTCGCTCGCGGCGGGGAGCCCGGCGGCGCGCGCCGAGGCGCTGGCCTGACGGGCGGCGCTGAGCCGCTCGGCGGTGAGGGTATCGGCGAAGCGGGCCATGGCGCCGTCGGCGGCGAGGTCGACCCCGGCGTTGCGGGCCAGCGCGCTGGTGCGGGAGACGCTCGCGACCAGCTCGTCACCGTTGGCCTGGGCGAGCAGTACCATGTCGCCGAGGGAGGCCTGGATCGCCGCCGGGCTGACCTGGCGTTGGAGCAGGGCGGCCTGGGCCGCGGCGATCTGGGTGGCGCCGAAGCCGGATTGGGTGCCGAGTTCGCGGGCCTGCTGGGCCAGCGCCTGGGCGCGCGGGTCGTCGCGGGTGAAGCCGCCGGCGCGGCGGACGTGGCGCTGCTCGCGCTGGAACGCCAGCGCGGGGCCGAGCAGGGTCTTGGCGCCCTGGATCAGACTGCCGAACCCCAGCCCGCCGCTGGGGAGTTCGACGGGCTGCGGTCGCGGGCGAGCCCGTGCCGCGGTCGTCGCCTCGAGAGACGGCGCGGATCTTGCCGTGGGCGCCGGCGGCGGTAGCGCGCGTCTGGCCTGGGCGGCCCGGGCTGCCGGCGGTGGCAGGGCCGGGGCGGCGGCGGGGGCGGGCAGCAGACGCTGCTGGCGCACCATCGTCTGGCGCAGCTGATCGAGGGCGTCGCGCAGGCGGGCGCTATCCCGCCAGGTGCGGCCAGCGACGGCGGTAGCGTCCGACGGCACGCCGGCGGGTGCCGTCGGACGGACAAAACCCGGCGATTCGCGACACAGACGCGTCAGCGGGGCGGTGAGCTTAGCGACGCCGGCGAGCAGCGCCGGGAGGGGGAGGTTGCGCGCCATGGGGGGCCTCGTTCATTGAGCGTTGGCGGGCGCGCTCGCGCCACTCCATCAGTTCGCGCAGGCTGAAGTCCGCGCAGTCCGTGGGGGTCCAGTGGAAGACGATGGCCAGGTCGGCCATCGCATCTTCCACCTGGGCCGGCAGCGCGATCTCGGCCGCGCCGCGGGGCGTCAGGCGGTCTCGCCCCGCGCCCGCTTCGAGAGCAAAAAACCGGCGATGTCGCTGCCGCACTGGACCAGGTCGGCCGGGTCCATCTGGCGCGCTTCATGCTCGGTCAGGCTGGGCTGGGAGAGCCGCGGGATCAGCTTGATCAGGGCGTCGGTCTGCATCTGCAGCACGTCGGCCAGGTTGACCCCGCGCAGCTCGCCGGCGCTCGGCTTGCGCAGCACGATCTCGTCGATACGCTGCTCGCCGCGCACGATCGGCGTGTCGAGGGCGATGGTGGCGCGGGTGCCGTCGGCGACGGTCTTGTCAGCATCGATATCAGCGGTCTTTTCAGCGGCGGTAGTCGCTTTCTGGGCTTGGCTCATGGGTGTCTCTCGCTGGTGATCGTGGGTGGTCGTGGGTGGTCGTGGGATGAGGGGGCGCATCGGGCGGCGTCAGCGGTGGGGAGGCCACCGCTGACGGGGCGCGGCTTAGATACCCAGCGCCTGGCGGCGGCGCGCCAGCCGGTCGTCGCCGTTGACCTTGAACACGTAGTTGGGCAGGTCGATCTCGATCTTGGTCACGCCACCGATCACCAGCTTGTAGTAGCTCAGGGTGCTGGTGATCTTGTGCTCGGTGTTCTCGCCGTCCTGGGCGTCGCCGAAGTCGATCTCGGTGTGGCGGCCGCGCATCACCACCTCGACCGCGACCACCTCATCGGTGTCGTCACGCTCGTAGCTGCCGGTCATGCGCAGCAGGTCGGCGTCGAGGCGCGAGGCGCCGAAGTTGTCGAAGATCGACTCGACCAGCCCGCCCACGGTCCACTGGCAGGTCATCAGGCCGTCCATGCCCATGTCGATGCCGACGCTGCCGTCCATGCCGCCGCCGCGCCACTCCTCGATCTTGCGCGTGAGGGTGGGCAGGGTGACCGACTGGATCTGGCCCTGGTAGCTGTCGCCGTTGCCGAACAGGTTCAGCGCTTTGAGTTTCTTGGGAAGTGCCATCGATCAATGCTCCTAAAGGGTCTCGGGGCCGAGCCGGCGCTCAGGCGCTCGCGGCGACACGGGTGGCGAAGTCGGCGAGATAGGTGTCGGTGATGCGCTGCTGGAAGCCGAGGTCCTCGAGCGGCGGCACCGGGGTGTAGTCGTAGTCGATGCGCAGCTTGCCGGCCTTGAGGCTCTCGCGGGTGTTGAGCGACTCGTTGAGCCAGGCGCGGCCGTCGATGATCAGGCCCAGCGCCTTGAGCTCGGCGAACTTGGCGTTGATGCCTTCGATGATGTCGCGGGCCAGCGAGGCGTGCAGCGGCTTGTCCACCGCCCACAGGTGGGCCTCGGCGATGGTGTCGGCGAGGATCTGAGCGGTGCGGGTGTAGTTCTCGAACGGGAACAGCGACTGCGGCCCGGCGCAGGTGCGCGAGCCCCAGAAGCGGAAGCCGCCCTGGTTGACCAGGGTGGTGACGTCGGCGGCGTTGAGCAGGCCGGCGTCGGTGGCGGCGGATTGCAGGTCCCAGAAGACGTCGCGGTCGATCCCGGTGACGCCGTTGACGACCACGTTGGAGAGCGTCTTGTGCCAGCCGATCTCCTGGTCGAGCTTGGCCCGCAGGCCCAGCGCCACGGCCACCGGGCTACGCGGGGCGGTGGTGGCGGTGGCGGCATCGAAGGCTTCGAACTGCGGCCAGATCAGCATCAGCTCGCGGGCGCCGAACTGGTCGCGGTAGGCGGTGGCGTCGGCCAGCGTCTCGCAGCCGTGGGCGTAGGCGTAGCCGAAGGCGCGCAGCGACTGCAGCAGCGGCACCAGGGCGGTGGTCACTTCCGGGGTATCGAGTGCCGGGCAGCCGATCAGGCGCGGGGTCACGCCGAGCTTCTGCTTGGCGCTCATCAGCGCCTGCAGGCCGGTGCGCTGGCCGCTGTCGGTGGTGGTGCCGATCACGTTGGCGCTGGTTTCGCTGGCGTCCGCACCCTCGGCGACGCGCACCACGACCACGATCGGGCGCGCCTGCTCGGCGATGGCGCTGAGGGCGCCTTTCAGGGTGCCGCTGCTGCCGGCCTGGCCGATGGCGGTGGTGATATCGGTGACCAGCGCCGGGCGGTCGAGGGGGAAGGCGGTCGCATCGGCGTCGGCGGCGGTGGCGACGATGCCGATCACCGCGGTGGAGATCGTGCGCAGGGTGCGGGTGCCGTCGTTGACTTCCGAGACGCGCACGCCGTGATGGTATTGGTCGAGTGCCATGAGGGGTTCCTGATCAGGGTAACGGGGCTGTCAGGGGCTCATGGTGTGGGGGATGGTAGTCTGGAGCGAGCGGGGGGCGGTGTAGGATGGCGGATGACAATCTTAGATCGTTCAGATTATGTGGGGGCGGCAACTATGCGTAATTTCGAAGGTTTCGTATTTCTGAATATCGATAACTTTGCATGTGCGTGGAACACCTATATTGGCTGTATACATTCGGCCGATGCGGGGCTGACTAAGCCAACGAGGTTGGCTGTGTCTAGCTGGTTGGCATTCTTGCTAAAAGATAGACGTCGGTTTGAAATTGAGTCGTTGTTTGAACGTGTCAGACAAGCGGAGCGCCCTGGCGCGCCGTCTAGGATGCGCGGTTTTTTTGTAATTGAGGATATGGGAAGCGCTGTAAGAATTTTGGATGAAGATCCTTGGGGGTGTCACTTCTGCGAAGATTTTATAACTGATGTTGGTGTGAGCGCGATCAGTGAAGTCCGAGTTGATTCCAATTGGTTCCATTATTATGAAAAGCTGGTCGAGCAGAGATGGGATGCAACTGATATAGCTAAAAATTATTGGAGTGGTAAGCCTTACGCCGATAGAGCCCCCATTTGGGAAACTATAGTCGATGGGGAAATAATGGTTTGGGGTGAGGAGCTTAGGAAGCATGCTTTTGAGAACATCAAATCGCGTGCTCCTCAAAATATACCGCTTCTTGAGGTGGCAAGAGTTGCGCACGAGGACGCCGAGGGGCTAGGGGAAACAGCGGCCTTTGTTGTGGGTGGTCATCAAAAGTATGTTAATTATTTTATTAATTTTGATGCCACAGATGACAAATTGGCTAGTCTGTTCCACAAGGCAACGGTGAATGGTCAAATCAATCCCGTAGCACTCAAGGGTTTTGAACAGTACGGGTTGGTTCTGCCAGATTTAAGTAATGAAGGATTTGAGATCAAGTGAAGGTTGGATGTCTTGTTATTGATTAATTGGTAAGCCCGCCACCCGGCGGGCTTTCTCGTTCCGCCAATCCTTAACGCTACAGCTCCAGCCGAGGCGCGCAGCGCTTGGCGATGGAGGAACCGTTCATCACGTGGCCGTATCGGCCTCGGTGTTATCGGCGGGCTCCCATCTCACCGCCTCTATCGCCTCGCGGTCGCCGGCCGCCTCGGCGGCGGTGATGGCGTCCTTGAGCCGCCATGACTTGGCCAGCAACCCCTGCTTGAACGCCTTGGCGGCGTCGGTCAGCGCGATCATCTGCTCGGGTGTGAGCGAATAGACCGTGTTCGACTGTGCCCGCAGCGCCATGCTGGCGTCGGTGTCGCCGGCGGCGCGGCGGTCGCGGGCCTCGATGGCAAGGCCGAGCAAGTTGGCTTCGTCTTCGTCCGGCCGGGTCTGGATCACATCCTCGCTACCGTCCGGCAGTGTGTAGGGCATGCCGGCACGCAGCGCGGTGGCCAGGGCTGTCTCGATCGCCAAGCGCTGGCGGTTGGCGAGTTCGGCCATGGTCGGTTGAGGCGGGTCGACCAGCATCGGGCGGCCGGTGTCGTCGGCGGCCCATCGTTGACCGCTGGTCTGCCCCTCGAGCATGGCCTGATGTTCGTCGTGACTGACTTCGACGGCATCCTCGGGTATCTCGCGATGAATTGCCGAGTCGAAAAAGGATAGAACCGATGCGCTGAAAAAGAGGGCCATATTAGTTTCCTATCGCAATAAATAAGACAGGGCCGGTACCGATATCTTCGCCGCCTGCTACAAAGTAAGACGTCGTGAATTCATCGACCGACCAGGCGCCGTCCCCGGTATATCTATTGCCATTGACCTGCACGGAATAGATATTATTGAACTGGATCGGGAAGTTGGTGTGCTGCCGTGAGGTGCCCCTGCCCCATTGAATCAATAAACCGTTGGGTAGCCGTGCATAGCCGTTGGTCCGGATGCTCGCGGCGGCTTCGCCGTCGTGCCAGATGCGTTGTTGCTTGTAGCGCAGGTCCCGAGGGCTAATCAGCAGCATCTCTTCTGCGTCGGCATTGGTCACCGGGTTTTCGCCGCCGCTGGCGCTGTAGCTGTAAGTTAGGCGATCAAAATCGAACCACAGTGCGCCACTGCCGGCATCGGTGCTGCGGTCCTCGAATACCACGCCGGGTGCGAAAGCGTTGAGCGTGATGCCATAGGCCTCTGACGAATTGTTCAGCGCGTGGCCCGAGCCCCACAACTCCAGCCTGCCAACGATCTGCTGTGACGCTTGACCGCGATTCCAGATGAAGTCGCTCGCGTGCTTGCCGTCGACCTTATCGGCACTGCCGGAGATATCGATCGCCGCCTGACCATCCAGCAGCGAGGCGTCGATGCCGCCGGTCGCGCGATCCAGGCGCCCGCTGGCGTTGACCCGAAAGATGTAGCCGTCGCCATCGTGCATATCGAGATTGCCACCGCTGGAGACGGACACCCGAGCGCCGCCGCTGCCGTGGATAGCGGACTTGTCGTAGTCTTTCTCTTTCAGTAATCGGTCGCCACCGGCTTCCACCCAGCCGGGGCCGAGCAGCACGCGCGGGGTATGAGCGGTGGGGTCCTGATCGGCGAAGAAGGCCAGCGTGTCGGTGCTGTCGTCGTATACCAGGCCGTCCCAGTTGGTCGAGCTCGTCGACCCAAGGGGAACGCGATAGTTGCCGACATCGCTGCGCAGAAACTGACCGGCTTGGAGGCCGTCGACAGTATCGGCATCGAGCCCGGAACCCGCGCCCTGGTTTTGATCGTTCCAGAACGTAAACCACCCTGACCAGCCAGATCCGCCATAGCCACGGAGTCTGACGCTGGGCTTGTCATGCTCGAGCAGCAGCATAGAGCCACTTCCGCTGTTATAGCGGGTCCAGAGCACGGTGGCGGAGCCGCCAGGGCGATTGAAGTTCGAGGTGATGCGATAGAGCCCTGACGGCACGTCGGTAGGCGTGGTGTCCAGGTCGTCGAGCGGCCAGGTGGGGCAGGTCTGGGCGCCGAGACCAAACAGATTCAGCAGCTGGTGACCGCCACGGGGACTAAGAAATGAGGCGGTATCGGTCCCGGCTTCGACCTGTGATTGGGTCGAGGGTTTCAGCAGCCGGTCCGTCAGCTGTTTTTCCCAGGCCCTGAAGTCGGAGTCTACGTTGACCCGGTGAAACTGCTCGCCGGTCGTCGAGTCCCAGTAGGTCTGAATCACCCCATTGTTGTAGGTGCGGGCCAGATTGATCAGCAAGCCGGTATGGATGGCATCGCCATAGGGCCCATTCAGCCACTTACCCGAGGTGGTACCGACGAAATCCTGGGTGAGCCAGATATCGAAGTCGCTGCCCATCAGGTCGTTGCAGTCGGGAGCGCTGCCACCCCAGCCGATGGCGTGAACGTGTTCGGCCATCGCCCGCGGTGTCGCCCAGACGGTGTCGCTGGTGCCCGCGATGGCTTCGCTGCGCGTTGCCGGGCGGTGATTCTGTTCGTTGAACCCTTTCACCCACGGCGACCACTGGGTATCCCAGCGATAGCTGCGGGTATAGATATCGACCCCCGAGTAGGGCATGAAAAGGGCCGTGCCGTACTGGTTGTCGTTGTAGCGCATCCACAGAACACAGCCGGAGCCGAGCGGCGTGCCGTCGGTGGTCGATGTCAGTCGATACATCCCGGACGGTACGTTCAGCGGGTCATCGTTGAAGCTCGAGTTGGGCCAGCTCGGCAGCGTGGTGACACCGAGGCCGTACTGCCGAAAGGCAGCTACTACCCCCGCCGCATCGGGGTAGACACCAGCCGTACCCGCCTTGGCCTCGGCGTCGGTGGCTTTCTCCACCAGGCCGGCGGTGGTCGTCGTCGCGGTGCGCGCATTGAGGCCCGCCGGCGTCACCGCGCGGGCGTTGTCGCTGCCCTCCTTGGTCTCGGCGTAGGTGGCCAGCTCGACCATGCCCTGGGCGTTGGTGGTGGCCGCGGGGTGGTTGCGACTGGCGGCGTGGTCGTTGAGCTGCTTCAGCGTGGCGTAGGCGGCGAGCACCTTGTCGATGAACGCCTTGAGTGTGCGCGGGACGACCCCGCGGCGGGCGTCGCTGCCGGCGTCGACCTCGGCCTGGGTGGCGAGCTCGAGCACCCCGGCGACTTCGGTGGTGGCCGGCGGGTTGAGAAAGGCGGCGTCGCCGAAGGTGATCGAGGAGACGTCGAGGGACTCGACCACCAGGTCGGTGGCCAGCAGCAGGGTCGAGGGGGCGGCCTTCTCGATGATCCACTCGCTCTGCGAGTAGACCGCGAAGAGTACGCCGGCATCGGTGAACAGGCCGATCTCGCCGACGGCGTAGGTGTCGCTGCTCTCGTCCTGCACGCTGACGTGCAGGGTGTCGGCGGCGACCGCCTGGCCGGCCATGCTGGCCAAGCGCTTGATCGGTTCGCGCAGGGCGGTCTGGTCGGCGCTGGGGGTGTAGCGGCCGCGGCCGAAGCCGATCTCGCTGAGGGTCAGGGCCGTGGTGCCGTCGTGGTCGGCGTCGATCAGCGCGGCGCGGCCGGCATCGGTGATGGTGAAGACGATGGCCATCGGGGGTCCTCTAGTGGGCGGTGGCCGCCAGGCGGCGGTAGACGTAGGCTCGGGCGCCGCCGGCGACGCCGACACCGCCCGTGGCGCTGAGCCCGGCGGTGAAGGTGAAGTGCGAGCGGACCGGCTTGGTGCGGGTGATCTCGTCGACGATGTCCTGCTGGAAGGCGGCGCTGTTGGGCACCTCCGCGCCCAGGGTCAGCACCACGTCGAAGGTGTGCGGTGCGCCCGGCTCGGCTTTCTGCCACCACTCGCGCAGCGCCAGACTGGAGCCGAACGAGCGGACCACGTCGCGCACGCTCTTGGCGGTGCCCTTGCGACGCTGGATTTCGATCGCGTTGCGCAGGCGCTGGCGCTTGATGCGCTCCGGCCAGTAGGGCTGCCAGGCATCCAGCGAGAGCGCCCAGGCGAGCCACGGCAGCAGCTCGGCGGGGCAGGTGTCCGGGTTCCACAGCGCGCGCAGCGGCACCGGCAGCTCGCTGGCACCGGCGGCGGTGGTCTCCAGGGCGTGCTCCAGGGGGCTGGCATTGGGCGGCAGCAGGCTGGCGCGGGGGCGCGGCTCACTCATCGAGACCTCCGTCGCGCAGCGCGATCTCGCTGCAGTGGGTCGCCTGGGTGCGGTCGATCACCAGGCTCGCCGCGGGGTCGGTGAGTTCGACCCGCTGCACGCCGGGCTGGTGCAGCGCGGCGTAGAGCCCGGAGAGGGTGACATCGAGGCCCAGACGGTGCTGCTGCTCGGCATAGACGGCGGCGGCGGCGCGCGCTTCGCGCATCACCACTTCGCGGTCGGGGCCGGCGTAGAAGTAGAGGGTGGCGGCGATACGGTAGTCGACGATCTCGGCGCTGCGCACGCTGACGTGATCGGTGAGCGGGCGCACATCCTCGGCAGACAGCGTGGCGTCGACGCGCGCGAGCAGCTCGGCCGGGGCGCTGCCGTCGCCGTCGCGGGCGAGCACGGTGACTACCACCTCGCCTGGCGCCGGGCTGGTGGCGCTGGCATCCAGCACCTGGCCGTCGGCGGAGAGCGCGTGGAAGACGTAGGCGCCCTCGGGGCCGGCGGTGGAGAAGCCCTCCAGCGAGAGCTGAATGCGCCGGCGAAAGTCGGCGTCCGTCTCGTAGGTGGCCGGCACCGGCGGCACCGCTGCCGGGTCGCCGGCATCCAGGGTCTGGCGGGCGACGCCGAAGAGCGCGCCGAGGTGGTCGAGATCGGCGCCGCGGGCGTAGGCGAGCATCACCCCCTGGGCGGCTTCGTTGATCCGCTGGCGCAGCAGCAGTTCGCGGTAGGCGGCGGCCTGCAGGATCTTGTAGGCGGGGTCGGACTCGACGCTGACATCGAATGCCGGGGCCCGCGCGCGCAGGTCGGCGAGCAGGGCGGCGAAGATCGTCTCGAAGTCGAGCGGCTCGACGATATCCGGCGCGGGCAGCCGCGAGAGATCGACGGCGGTGAAGCCTCCGGCCATGGTTTAGGTCTCCTGTCCGAGGGGGATATCGAAGGTGAGGTCGGCGCCGTCGTCGACCCGTTCGGCGTGCACGCTGAGCGTCAGCCGCCCGGGGCGCGTGGTAGAGACGTGGCGCGTGATCTGCTTGACGCGAATCCGTGGCTCCCAGCGCATCAGTGCCACCACCGTGGCCGAGTAGGCGCGCAGGGCGGTGGCGCCATCCAGCGGCTGGTCGATCAGCTCCGGCAGCAGCGAGCCGTAGTCGCGGCGCATCACCCGTGAGCCGATGGGCGTGGTGAGAATGTCGGTGACGGACTGGCGAATATGCGCGATGCCCGCCAGCGCCGCGCCGCTGGTGCGATCCATGCCGGCCATCAGTTCACCCCATCCGTCTGGGCGCCGCCGCGCTGCACGCCGCCGTGGGTGTGGCTCGAGCTGATGTCGCGGCCGTTGCTGGTCACCGCGCCGGTGAAGTGGGTATCGCCGGCCATCGTCGCGGTCTGGCCGCTGGGCTGGCTAAAGTTGCCGTTGAGCGTGAGATTGCCGTTGATCACGGTGTCGGCGTTGAGGGTGGCGCCGCCGGCGGCGGTGGCGGTGAGCGTCGCGGCGGTGGTGACGCTCACCGCGCCCTGGGCGTCGAGGCTGGCCGAGCCGGGTAGGGTGGCGCTCAGGTGGCTGGCAGCGTGGTCGTAGCGGAGCCGCGCGCCGTCGGGCAGTTCGATCAGGGTTAGATTGGCATCATGGCTCGGCGCCGGCACCGCGTCCGAGTTCAGCGCCGAGAGCACCAGGGCGCCGCGCAGCTCGCCGCCGGGGGCCAGCAGCAGCACCTGCTCGCCCAGGGTCGGTGGGTTCCAGGTTCGGGTGTGGCCGGCGCGGGCGGTCAGCCACGGCAGCCAGTCGGTGAGCAGCGCACCGCTCTGGACGCGCACGCGCACCGCGGCGTGGTCGATCGCGGCGACACGGCCGACACGGATCAGATTGTGGAGCAGACGGGCAAGTTCGACGGAGTTCATGGCGCACCGGTGGCGGGAGACGGCATGCGCTCATGGTCCGCGGCGCGGGGCGGGCTGGCGAGCCGCGGGCGTTGTCGGCGGGGGTTCGACGTGGGGGCTGTCTATCGCCCCCGAATCCGAGCGTCAGGCTTTTTATCGCCCCCGGAGCCGGGCGTTAGGCTTTTTATCGCCCCCGGAGCCGGGCGTTAGGCTTTTTATCGCCCACGGGGCTGGGCGTCAGACATTGCCTAGGCCAGTGGGCCATCCCACTCGGCCACCAACCGATACCCCTCGTCACCCGCGCTGTCGTCGCGCAGCAGCAGCTGCCAGTGCTCGGCGGGGCAGGTCTCTTGCGCGAAGGCGGGTTGGCGATGGTCGAGGATGATCTCGCCGCTGGCGCAGTCGTGGCGCGCCACCACGCGCTCCTCGAGCGGCACCCACAGGCGCAGGTCGGCGGGCGTCTCGCCGGCGAAGGCCCAGGCAAAGCGCAGGCCCGGTTCCGGCCCTAGCTCGGGCTGATAGCGCGACAGCCACGCCAGCAGCGGCAGCATCACCGCGTCCAGGGTATCGTCATAGGCGTGCAGCGTCAGCTCAGCGGTCACCGCATAGCCGTGGGAGAGCGAGGCCCCCGGGGCGAACCGGATGCGCCCCTCGTCCACCTGCGCCGAGAGCCGGTTCGGCATCTCCTGCAGCGCCGGCACGGTGCGCCGCAGATGTTCAATCAGGGCGTTCAGCAGTTGCATGTCGGGTCTCCTCCAGGGTGGTCACCAGTCCGTTATGTCGAATCGCGCAGGCGTGGTACTGCGCCGCCCAGTCGCGCAGCGTCAGCACCACGCTGGCGCCGCTGCCGTCACTCAACGGCGGCAGCGTCGTCGGGCAGCGGGTCAGCAGCGTCTGCTGGATCGGGAGCGCGGCCGGCGGCGGCGTCGTTGAGCAGGCGCACAGCGTCAGGCTCAAGGCAGACGCGGCGGTAAATCGGTTTCTGAATTTCACGAATCACTCCGCGGTCGATGACCCGTTGATTGGCGTCCAGGGTCGAGAGCCGCGCTTCCACCACCCCGGCGATGACGGACTCCCGCGACAGCGCCCGATCGGTCGCCGCCTGGGCGGCTTCAAGGGCGGTGAGACGCTGGGCATCCTCGAACCAGCCGCGGCTGAACCAGCCTGTGCCTGCGGCGATCGCCAGGACGGTGAGCATGACGAGCGTGCGCGCCGTCACTCCAGCCCCGCCAGGCACAGCTCGCGCTCCGCCGCACGGCGCTCGACCAGCCCCGGCAGCTTGCGGCCACCGGCATAGACCCAGCGCGCAAGCTGATCGCAGGCGGCGCGCGTGTCGCCTGCGTTCAGCCTGGCCAGCAGGGTCGAGTCGCGAAACGCCCCCTCGCCGACGTTGAAGATGAACGAGGCCAGCGCCGCCCGGCGGGTTGGCGGCAGCGTGGCGTTGATCGCCGGGGCGACGTTGCGGTCGATGGCCGCGAACGCCGCGCCCAGGTCGCCGGCCAGCAGCGCCTCGCACTCCTGGGTGGTTCGGGTCTGGTTCAGCGCGACCGTCGGCCCGGTGTGGCCGGTGCAGATCGTCGGGATGCCGACAGGGTCGGGATACGCCTGCAGCTCGGTGCCTTCGTAGTGCTTGACCACATTGATCGAGAGCGACAGTGCCAGGCCGCAGGCGCCGCCGATGCCCGCGCCGCCGAGCCAGCGTTTCCAGTGGTTCATGAACGCCTCCGCCGGATACGCGCCCACCACTCGCGCAGATTGCCGAGATACTTGGGCACGATCAGCCCGATCTGCAGCGCCAGATAGGCCAGGGTCAGCACCGTGACCCAATCCGACGGCGTCATGCCGCCGGCATGCAGCAGCGAGACGAGCGCAGGCGGCGTGGTCTTGATTGCCTCGGTGGTGATATTCGACTGATGGGCCATGCCGATTCCTGCGTCGACGCGGGCCGGTATGACGCTCACACCGGCCCGCGACGGGATGAAAGAAGCGCTGATCGGGCCGGGCTCAGCGCCACAGCTCGATCACCCGCGGCGTGGGTGACGGCGAAGCGATATCCGGCAGCACCACCGGCGTGGCGCTCGGCAGCCGCGGGCCCAGCGCGCACAGCCCGGGGTTGTGCGTCAGCACCTGCACCACCAGATCGGTACGCCCATAATGGCGCTGACACAGGCGATCGACGGTATCGCCCTGAAGACTCGACACGGTTCGCGGCATGCGTACTCCCGGCTTGGCACTCGACTCGCCCGGGGCCCGTGCCGATGAGCGGCGCGGGCACCCCGGCACCTCACGATCCCCCGAGAGTGCGACGCCCGCCCGCCGGCCTCAATCCAGCGCGAACGTCCACCGCCCGGCGACAACCCAGTCAAGCGAAAGCAGCGTGCCACGCGGTGGGCGGAGCGCGATCACGAGCGGGAACCAGAGCACGGGAACAGCGCGCCAGGCGGGCGGGAAAGATGATGAACACTTCCCCCATACTCTTCGCGCCAGCGCGCGGCAGCGACGGGACATGCGTAGTCGGGGAGAAGATAAGCCTTTGTTTTCTATCAATAGTGGCGTTGTCTTGTAATCAGTAGGTCTTGCCGCTTCTAGGCGAAAAATCCGCTCGTGGCGGGGCGGTATGGGAGGGAGATCGGCCGCCGAGTCGCAGGTTTATCGTCCTTCGTGAGGGAGCCGACGAGCCTATACTCGCTCGCGTCTAGGTGGGCGATGAACGCGAATCAGGAGGTGGGATGAAGACGCTTGCCGTTCTCTTGGTGCTCGGCTGTGTGGGACAGAGTGCAGCCGCGCTGGCCGGTGATTGTGCCGAATTCCGCTGCCGCTTTGGAGACGTGCCGCGTCCTCCCGAAACGCTGATCGCGGAGCCCTTTCATGTCTTCTATGGCCAGCCTACGCCGCGGCCGATGCGACCCTATCGCGATCTCGGGGCTGGGGAGATGTCAAGGGAGAGCGCTTCCGGGCACGGCAGCCCCGTCGGGGAGAGGGGGAAGTCACCCGAGCGCGAAGCGGCGCCGTCGTCGAGTGATTCGGTGCCGTAACAACTCGCTGGCGCCGTGGGCAGCCAGGTCGTCAGTCGTGCCGCGGGCGTGTGCTGATAGTCGGCTCATTGGCACGCTGAAAGATTTGTCATGCTGCGCGATGACGCGGCGGCGTCTGTTCGCGGCGAGACGCCATCAAGGTCGACTCCAGCGCCAGCGTCTGGCACTTCACGGCGGTACAGTTGGCGCAGCGCACATGGGGGCTCTCCCCGGGCTGCGTCGGCAGGTGGAAACGGTCGCTGCCGCACAGCGAGCACTGCATATCGAGTGTGACGCAGATCATGGCTGACCTCCCCCGGAAAACGGCAGGGCGGAGTGTGGCTGCCCCGGATGAAAGCTTGATGACGTCGAGCACGACCCCGCCCCCATCTATCGGTTCCTGCGTCAGATCGCGGGGCACCCAGCTGACATTTTCTTGCTTTACGTTATCGCGGGCCCAGGGCGGGCCTGCCACGGTGGCCTGGCCGGAACGGTCGCAGAAGCGCAGCGCCGATAGCGGCCCGGGGCTGACCCGGGCAGGCGGTTGCAATTCTGGCCGACTTTTCTAGGCTTGAGTTCCTTTTGATGTCAGATGAGGAAATTCCACTCGACCCACCTATCGGCACGACTGCCGAGGACTGGATCTGAAACCTGATCACAAACTTGGAGGTGATTGGATGTCAGTACAGACCGCATCCCCCCGTAAGCAGGACACGTGGACGAAGCAGGATCGCTATCCGACACGTTTGCGCCGGTCGCAGGAAGCGCTCTGGCGTGAGCGTCAGGAAGCAGTCATCAAGGGCCGCCATCTGGACGGGCCACTCGACGCCACCCAACTGGACGCCTTCGAGCGCGATGGCTTCCTGTTCGAGCCCAACTTCCTGGGCCACGACGAAGTCGCTGCGCTGTGCGAGGAGCTCGCCGCGCTGCTGGCGCGGGATGATTTTCGCGACCGCGACTTTGCCATTACCGAGCCGGACAGCCAGGAGATCCGCTCACTGTTCGCTGTGCATTTTCTGTCGCAGCGCTTCGCGCAGCTGGCGGCGGACCCGCGCCTGACCGGGCGAGCACGTCAGATCGTGGGCGGCGACGTCTACGTGCATCAGTCGCGGATCAACTACAAGCCTGGCTTTCACGGCAAGGGCTTCAACTGGCACTCGGACTTCGAGACCTGGCACGCCGAGGACGGCATGCCCGAGATGCACGCCGTCAGCGCCTCGATCGTGCTCACCGACAATCATCACTTCAACGGCCCGTTGATGCTGGTGCCGGGCTCGCACAAGGTGTTCGTGCACTGCCTGGGTGAGACGCCGGACGACAACCACAAGCGCTCGCTCAAGCAGCAGGAGTTCGGCGTGCCGAGCCAGAACGCCCTGCGCGAGCTGATCGAAGCCAATGGCATTCAGGCGCCGACCGGCGCTGCCGGCGGGCTGCTGCTGTTCGACTGCAACACCCTGCATGGCTCCAACGCCAATATGTCGCCGGACCCGCGCAGCAACGCCTTCTTCGTCTTCAACCGTCGCGACAACGCCTGCGTGCGCCCGTTCGGGGCCAAGCAGCCGCGTCCGGCGTTTCTGGCCCATGCGCCGGATGAGGTGTGGACACCCCAGGGCGTGACCCACTGACGACGCGCCGCGGCCTGGCTCTGCTCTTCGATAGTGCGCCGCTGCCCGGTTCTGCTTTTCGATAGATAGTATAGAGAGCCAGGCTCGCCGCCAGGCGTGATGCCATCGACCGCCGTTGAGGCTAGACTCGTCGAGTCTGCGTCGACGGCGGTTTTTCGTATTGCCTTCGGCGCACTTCTTGCGGTTCCACCACTGGCAGGGGAGTAGAGCATGGCTTTCACCACGCGCTTCGTCGACGGCAGCGAAACTGGGTATCCACTGGGCAAGATTCTGTGCGTGGGGCGCAATTACGCCGAGCACGCCGCCGAGCTCAACAACCCGGTTCCCAGTTCACCGCTGCTGTTCATGAAGCCGGCGACCAGCGCGGTGGAACTCGAATCGCCGATCGCCCAGCAGTTCACCCATGGTGAGGTGCACTTCGAGACCGAACTGGCGCTGCTGATCGGCGAGCGTCTGAGCGCGGCGAGTGCGGCGGAAGCGCTCGCCGGCATCGCCGGGGCCGGCCTGGCGCTGGACCTCACCCTGCGCGACGTGCAGTCGGCGCTCAAGGAGAAAGGCCACCCGTGGGAGCGCGCCAAGGCGTTCGATGGTGCCTGTCCGCTGTCGCGCTTCGTGCCGGTGGATGCCGATACCGATTGGGCCAGTGTCTCTTTCCATCTGGATATCAACGGCCAGCGCCAGCAGAGCGGCAAGCTTAGCGACATGCTGTTCACGGTCCCCGCGCTGCTCGAAGAGATGACCCGCACCTTCACCCTCGAACCCGGCGATGTGGTGCTGACCGGCACCCCGGCCGGCGTCGGCAAGCTGCCGCGGGAAGCGGTGCTCGGCCTGTCGCTGTCGCTGGGGCTGGATATCGGCACGCGTACCCGCTGAGGCGTCTGCCGGTGCCGGGGCACTGACGCCAGACGCAAGAGCCGCCGGGCACGGCAGACTGCCGGGCACAAAAAACCGCGATCTCGTCGCGGTTTTTTGCATCTGTCATGAGACTGGGTCGGCGTCTCACTCCAGATAGGTGTAGCCGCTCAGGCCGGCGGAGAGTTCTTCGACGAACTGCTCGCGTTCCTCGACGCTCAGCGGGCTGGCGATCAACTGCTCGGTGAGCTGCTGCTTGAGCGCCTCGGCGTCGAAGTTGACGTAGCCCAGCACCGCGGCCACGGTATCGCCCTGCTGCACGTGGGAGAGGCGCCACTCGCCGTTGTCATCCAGCGCCACGTCGACCGAGTCGGTATCGCCGAACAGATTGTGCAGATCGCCCAGGATCTCCTGATAGGCGCCGACCAGGAACAGCCCCAGCAGCTTGTCGTCGTCATCGTCCCATTCGGGTAGCGGCAGCGTGCTCTCGAGCCCCTGGCCGTCGACGTAGAGATCTATCCGCCCGTCGGAGTCGCAGGTGATGTCCTGGATCACGCCGCGCCGGGTCGGCGTGTGGTCGAGTCCGGTCAGCGGCAGCACCGGGAAGACCTGGTCGATACCCCAGACGTCCGGCAGCGACTGGAACAGCGAGAAGTTGACGAACAGCTTGTCGGCGAGCTTCTCGGCCAGCTCGTCGGCGATGTCGCGATGGGCGCGGTTGCGGCCGTCGAGCCGGTCGCGCAGGCGCTGGCAGGCCGCGAAGTAGACCGACTCGCCCTCGGCGCGGGCCTGGATATCGGCCAGCCCCATGACGAAGCGATCCTGCAGCTCGCCCACTGCCTGCACCACGTCGTGGTAGGCCTCGACTAGGTCGCGCGGCTCGCGCATGCCTTCGAGCCGGTCATAGACCCGCCACAGCTCGTCGACGTGCGGGTCCTCTCCGACCCGGCGCTCCGGTTCGATGTGGCCCATGCGCTCTTCGCCGATGACATTGGTCACCAGCACCGCATGGTGAGCGGTCAGGGCGCGTCCGGACTCGGAGATGATCTGCGGATGCGGCAGCTCGTGGGTGTTGCAGATCTGGCTGAAGGCCCACACCACGTTGCTGGCGTACTCGCGCATGGAGTAGTTGATCGAGCAGAAACTGCGCGAACGCGTGCCTTCGTAATCCACGCCCAGCCCACCGCCGACGTCGACGGTATCGATCGGCGCGCCGAGTTCGCGCAGGCTGTGATAGAAGCGCGCGCACTCGCGCAGGCCGCGCTGGATGTCGCGGATATTGGCGATCTGCGAGCCCAGGTGGAAGTGCACCAGTTGCAGGCTAGCGAGGGCACCGGCGTCGCGCAGGCGCTCGGTGATGGTCAGGATCTGGGTCGCGGTGAGACCGAATTTCGACTTCTCGCCGCCGGTGTCCTGCCACTTGCCCTTGCCCACCGAGGAGAGGCGCGCGCGCACGCCGATACGCGGCCGCACCTGGAGCTTCTCCGCCTCCTCCAGGATCAGGCTCAGCTCGGAGTACTTCTCCACCACCAGGTAGACCTTGTGGCCGAGCTTCTCGCCCATCAGCGCCAGGCGGATGTATTCGCGATCCTTGTAGCCGTTGCAGATGATCACCGAAGGGCCGTCGCCGGAGAGTGCCAGCACCGCCATCAGCTCCGGCTTGCTGCCGGCTTCCAGACCGACTCGACCGTGACCGCGCTCCTGGGTGGCCAGGATCTCCTCGACCACGCGGCGCTGCTGGTTGACCTTGATCGGATAGACCGCGGTATAGCCGCCCTGGTAGCGCTCTTCCTGCATCGCCTGATCGAAGGCCATGCACAGCTGCTCGACCCGGTCGTGCAGGATGTCGATGAAGCGCACCAGCACTGGCAGGCGCAGGCCGGCGTCGCGCAGCTTGTCGACCAGAGTATCGAGCACCATGCTGGGGCCGGGCACTTCGCTGCCCAGCGGCCTGACCAGCGTGCGGCCCTGGTCGTCGACGTCGAAATAGCCACTGCCCCACTGATCGATATTGTAGGTGCGGCGGGCCTGTGCGGCGGGAGAAGGATTCGGCATGACGCTCTCCGGTGGACCGGCGGTGAAATCCCGGCGACAAGACAGCTAGCGCGCCGGGCGACGATGGCGCGCATTATGCCGTTGCACTGTGTCGGGAACCATGAATTTCAGGAAAAAAGCCACGGCGCGGCCGCGCGGATTCGGCGCCGCGTCACAGCCTGAGCCGCGGTTACGGCGCCACACTAGCCTAGTCGAAAACGCGTCCGGCGCTCACGCCGGCAGCGGCGGGACTACGCCCTCGAGCCGCCGCATCAGCAGGGTGCGGAAGCGCGCCGGATCGTGGGGGGTGATGTCGTGCGCCGGCGGGTCGACGTGGATCACCAGCAGGCGCGACAGCCAGTAGCGCAGCGCGGTCATGCGCAGCATCAGCGGCCACAGCGCGCGTTCGGCAGCGCTCAGCGGGCGGTGAGCCAGATAGGCGCCGAGGATGGCGTCGTAACGCGCGCGGTCGATCTCGCCCGCGGCATCGCTGGTCCAGTCGTTGATCACAATCGCCAGATCGAACAGTAGCTCGCCGGTGCAGCCGTTGTAGAAGTCGATGATGCCGCCGAGGCGGTCACCGTCGTAGAGGGTGTTGTCGCGGAACAGGTCGCCATGGATGGCGCCGCGCGGCAGCTCGGCATCGGTGAAGGCCGCAGCGTAGGCGGTGATCTCTTCGCGCATCAGCGCTTGGTCGCGGCTATCGAGATGGGGCAGCACTTCGCGATGGCGGCGCTCCAGCCAGGCCAGGTTGCGCGGATTGTCGCGCTGGCCGGTGAAGCGCTGCGACACCTGATGCATGCGCCCCAACGCATCGCCGAGCGCGGCACACTGGGCCAGGTTGGGGGCGCTGGGGTGGCTGCCGGGCATACGCGGAAACAGCAGCGCCGGGCGGCCGGCGAGGCGCTGCAGGGCGACCCCTTGGCGGTCGTGGACCGGCCCCGGCACCGGCAGGCCCTGGGCGTCCAGATAGTCGAGCAGATCGACGAAGAACGGCAGATCCTCAAACTCGCCCTGTTCGAACAGCGTCAGCACCCACTCACCCTGGTCGGTGGTCACGAAGAAAGTGCTGTTCTCGGTGCCCTGGGGGACGCCTTTCAGCGCGACAAAGTCGCCGACGGTGTAGCGCGTGAGGAAGTCAGCGACCTGGGCATCGTCGAGGGGAGTGAATACGGCCATGGCAATATCGGATCTGGGAGCGGAAACCGCGCATTGTAGCGGTTGCGGCGGCGCGCTCCTACCTCGCGTGCGTCGCTGCGACCGTTTGCATCGTAGCCTTCATTCAGTTGGCGGCCCACGCGCGCGTCGCCGCTACGCCTTACGAGCCTCACTCGCGCTGCACCCACTCGGGCACCGGTACGGTATCGGTATCGCGACGCTGGTAGTTGCCGTCGCCGTCGGCGTCGTAGAGGAAGTAGGCCTGCCCCGATTTGGGTGCCACACGAATGGCGTAGAGCTTGCCGTTGAGCCGATACTCCGAGACCGTCTGCTGGGCATCACTGTGGGTGGTGACCTGGGGCGTCGGCGTGTTCTGCGCCAGCGCCATGGGTGTCAGCGCGGTCGTAGCCAGTGTGGTCGCGACCAGCATAGCGGCCAGCAGCACGCCCGGCAGCGGGTGGCGCAGCGCCTGAAGCAGCGTGTGCAATGTCGTCTTGGGCATGGCAATGACCTCCGATAGCGCGGCTACCACGGGCGGCGAAAGTGCTTCCCGGCGGCAGCGGGTGCCTGCGCGGCCCAGTCTAGCGCTGGATCGCGGCTCTTCGCATCTGCTTCGACCACCGGCACGGGTGGGGATTCCCGATTGCCGGCGGTGCGCCCTGACGCCGAGCGGCGCCTTGCGTATCATGAGACCATCGAAAGCCAGTCACGGATGCCCCAGCTCATGGCAGATGCCCCCATCGTCCTCGTCGACGGTTCCTCCTATCTCTATCGCGCCTTTCACGCCCTGCCGCCGCTGTCGACCTCCGACGGTCAGCCGACCGGTGCAGTGCGTGGGGTGCTGGCGATGCTCAAGAGCCTGATCAAGCAGTATCCGCTGAGCCCGATGGCGGTGGTGTTCGACGCCAAGGGCAAGACCTTTCGCGACGAGATCTACGCCGAGTACAAGGCCCACCGGCCGCCGATGCCGGACGATCTGCGGCCCCAGGTCGAGCCGCTGCACGACTGTGTCAGAGCGCTCGGTCTGCCGCTTTTGTGCATCGAGGGGGTCGAGGCGGACGACGTTATCGGCACGCTGGCCCGGCTTGCTACCGAATCCGGGCGCGATGCGGTGATTTCCACCGGCGATAAGGACATGGCCCAACTGGTCAACGCCCATATCACCCTGGTCAACACGATGAAGGACGAAACCCTCGACGTGGCCGGGGTGGAGGCGAAGTTCGGCATACCGCCCGAACTGATCATCGACTATCTGGCGCTGATGGGTGACAAGGTCGACAACATCCCCGGCGTCCCCGGGGTCGGCGAGAAGACCGCGCTCGGCCTGCTCCAGGGCATGGGCGGCGGCCTCGACACCATCTACGCCGATCTCGAGCGCGTCACCACGCTCGATTTCCGCGGTGCCAAGACGCTGCCCAAGAAGCTCGAAGCCAACCGCGAGCAGGCTTTTCTCTCCTATCGCCTGGCCACGATCAAGACCGACTGTGAGCTGCCGGTGGGGCTCGACGAGCTGCACCTGGCCGAGCCCGACCGCGAGGCCCTGAAGGCGCTGTATACCCGGCTCGAGTTCAAGAACTGGCTGGGCGAGCTGCTCGACGGCAAGGACGAGGGCGTGGACGACGTCGCCTCGGGCAGTGCGGTGGCGAGCGACAGCGTCGACGAGGATCCGGCGCTAACTAGCCCCTCGCGCGAGGATCACACCCTGCTCACCCAGGCGGAGTTCGACGCCTGGGTCGAGCGCCTGGCGGCAAGCGAGGCGTTCTGCTTCGATCTCGAGACCACCAGCCTCAACTACATGGAGGCCGACATCGTCGGCATCGGGCTGGCGCTCGAGCCGCACGAGGCGGCCTACATTCCGGTGGCCCACACCTATCTGGATGCCCCCGACCAGCTCGACCGCGAGGCAGTGCTGGCGGCGCTCAAGCCGCTGCTCGAAAACCCCGACATTGCCAAGATCGGGCAGAACCTCAAGTACGACATCTCGGTACTGGCGCGCTACGACATCCGGGTCGCCGGCGAGCTGATCGACACCATGCTCGAGTCCTACGTCTTGAACTCCACCGCGACGCGACACGACATGGATTCGCTGGCGCTCAAGTACCTCGGAGAGAAGACGATCAGCTTCGAAGAGATCGCCGGCAAGGGTGCCAAGCAGCTCACCTTCGATCAGATCGGTCTCGAGGAGGCGGTGCCCTACGCCTGCGAGGACGTCGATATCACCCTGCGCCTGCATCGTGAGCTGCGGCCCAAGCTCGAAGCGGAAGGGCGCCTGGCCGAGGTGCTCGATCGCATCGAGCGGCCGCTGATTCCGGTGCTGTCGCATATGGAGCGCGGCGGCGTGGCCCTCGACCCGGCGCGCCTGCATGCTCAGAGCCAGGCGCTGGAAACCCGCATTCGCGAGCTCGAGAGCGAAGCCTTTGAACTGGCGGGCCGGGAGTTCAACCTCGGCTCGCCCAAGCAGCTCGCCGAGATCCTGTTCGACGAACAGAAGATCCCGGTGATCAAGAAGACGCCCAAGGGCGCACCGAGTACCGCCGAAGCGGTGCTCGAGGAACTGGCACTGGACTACCCGCTGCCCAAGCTGATCATGGCCCACCGCGGCATGACCAAGCTCAAGTCGACCTACACCGACAAACTGCCGCGGCTGGTCAACCCGGCTACCGGGCGGCTGCACACCAGCTATCACCAGGCGGTCACCGCCACCGGGCGTCTGTCGTCGTCCGACCCCAATCTGCAGAACATCCCCATCCGCACCGAAGAGGGGCGCAAGATCCGCCAGGCGTTCGTCGCCCGCGACGGCTACCGCATCGTCGCCGCCGACTACTCGCAGATCGAGCTGCGCATCATGGCGCACCTCTCCGATGACAAGGGCCTGCTCGATGCCTTCGCCAACGATCAGGACATCCACGCCGCCACTGCCGCCGAGGTCTTCGGCGTGGCGCTGGAGAAGGTCACCGTGGATCAGCGACGCAGTGCCAAGGCGATCAACTTCGGGCTGATCTATGGCATGAGCGCCTGGGGCCTGGGCAAGCAGCTGCACATCGAGCGCGGTCAGGCGCAGACCTATATCGACCGCTACTTCGATCGCTACCCCAACGTCGCCACCTTCATGGACAGGATTCGCGCCCAGGCGGCGGAAGATGGCTTCGTGGAGACGGTGTTCGGGCGCCGGCTCTACCTGCCGGAGATCAAGGCGCAGAATCACGCCCGGCGCCAGGCCGCCGAACGCACCGCGATCAACGCGCCGATGCAGGGCACCGCGGCGGACATCATCAAGCTCGCCATGATCGACGTGCACCACTGGCTCAACCCGGCCAAGGGCCAGGCCGAATTCGACGCCTGGATGGTGATGCAGGTGCACGACGAACTGGTCTTCGAGGTCGCCGAGGCGCAGAGCGACGACTTCATCGCTGCGGTGCGCCAGCGTATGCAGTGCGCCGCCGAACTCAAGGTGCCGCTGATCGTCGACGCCAATAGCGGCGCCAACTGGGACGAGGCGCACTGAGCCCCGGCGGGTTAGTCTCCAGCCGGCGGTGCCGGGCGGGGCAGCGGGCGATTCGGCGGAACGCCCGCTCTGCCTTACAATAGGGAGCATCCGTCAGCGGGTGACGTTCATCGCCGCGTGGCGGCTTCATTTTTGCAAGGAGCATCAATTCCATGGCCAAACAGCAAATCGGCGTGGTCGGCATGGCCGTCATGGGGCGCAATCTGGCGCTCAACATCGAGAGTCGCGGCTATACGGTGTCGATCTACAATCGCTCGGCGGAGAAGACCGACGAGGTGATGGCCGAGAACGGCGACAGCAAGCTCAAGCCGTTCTACAGCGTCGAGGAGTTCGTGGCGTCGCTGGAGACCCCGCGGCGCATTCTGCTGATGGTCAAGGCCGGCGATGCCACCGACAAGACGATCGAGTCGCTCAAGCCGCATCTCGACCAGGGTGACATCCTGATCGACGGCGGCAATACCCCGTTCGAGGACACCATCCGCCGCAACAAGGAGCTTTCCGAAGCGGGCTTCAACTTCATCGGCACCGGCGTCTCCGGTGGCGAGGAGGGCGCGCTGAAAGGGCCGTCGATCATGCCGGGGGGGCAGAAGGAAGCCTACGACATGGTGGCGCCGATCCTCGAGAAGATCGCCGCGCGTGCCGACGACGGCGAGCCCTGCGTGGCCTATGTCGGCCCGGACGGTGCCGGCCACTACGTCAAGATGGTTCACAACGGCATCGAATATGGCGACATGCAGCTGATCGCCGAGGCCTACGCGATCCTCAAGGGCTCGCTGGGGCTCTCCAATGCCGAGCTGGCCGACGTGTTCAGTGAGTGGAACGAAGGCGAACTCGACAGCTACCTGATCGATATCACCGCCAAGATCTTCACCAAGCAGGATGACCAGAGCGATCACGACGTGGTCGATATCATCCTCGACTCGGCGGGGCAGAAGGGCACCGGCAAGTGGACCAGCAAGAGCGCGCTGGATCTCGGCGTGCCGCTGCCGCTGATCACCGAGTCGGTCTTCGCGCGCTTCATCTCGGCGCTGAAGGACGAGCGTGTCGCAGCGTCCAAGGTGCTCAAGGGCCCGGCGCAGAAGACCTTCGAGGGTGACAAGGCCGAGTTCATCGAGAAGGTGCGAAAGGCGCTCTTCTTCAGCAAGATCGCCTCCTACGCCCAGGGCTTCGCTCAGATGCGCGCCGCCTCCGAAGATCATGGCTGGGACCTGAACTACGGTGAGGTGGCCAAGCTGTTCCGCGCCGGCTGCATCATCCGCGCGCGTTTCCTGCAGAAGATCACCGACGCCTATCAGGAGAACCCCGAGCTCAAGAACCTGCTGATGGCGCCGTACTTCGGTGAAATCGCCGGCAACTACCAGCAGGCGCTGCGCGATGTGATCGCTCATGCCGTCCAGAATGGCATCCCGGTGCCGACCTTCTCCTCGGCGATCGCCTACTACGACAGCTATCGCAGCGAGAAACTGCCGGCCAATCTGATCCAGGCCCAGCGCGACTTCTTCGGCGCTCACACCTACAAGCGTGTCGATCGCGAAGGGACCTTCCATACCGAGTGGTTGCAGGACTGACGGAGACGAAGCGATGGCGGAGCGGGAGCGGGAACGCGTTCGCGAGCATCTGGCGGGCCAGGCGCAGCCGGCGCTCGACGAAGAGGCCAAGGCGCACTATCGGGCGCGTATCGCGGCGCAGTTGAAGGCGCGTAACGCGGTGCTGGTCGCGCACTACTACACCGATCCCGAGATCCAGGCGCTGGCGGAAGCGACCGGTGGCTGCGTCGCCGACTCGCTGGAGATGGCGCGCTTCGGCAAGGATCACCCGGCGACCACGCTAATCGTTGCCGGGGTGCGCTTCATGGGCGAGACCGCCAAGATCCTGAGCCCCGAGAAGCGGGTGTTCATGCCTACGCTGGAGGCGACCTGCTCGCTGGACATTGGCTGTCCGGCGGATACCTTCTCCGCCTTCTGCGATCAGCATCCGGAGCGCACCGTGGTGGTCTATGCCAACACTTCGGCGGCGGTGAAGGCGCGTGCCGACTGGGTAGTGACCTCGTCGATCGCGGTGGAGCTGATCGATCACCTCGACCGCCAGGGCGAAAAGATCCTGTGGGCGCCGGATCGTCATCTGGGCCACTATGTGCGCGAGCGAACCGGGGCAGACGTGCTCTGCTGGGAGGGCGAGTGCATCGTCCATGATGAGTTCAAGGCCAAGGGGATCCTCGATCTCAAGGCGCTGCACCCGCAGGCCGCCGTGTTGGTGCACCCGGAATCACCCGCCTCGGTGGTGGAGATCGCCGATGTGGTTGGCTCCACCTCGCAGCTGATCAGCGCGGCTCAGAAGCTCGACAACCCCAGCTTCATCGTTGCCACCGATCGCGGCATCTTCTACAAGATGCAGCAGCTGATGCCGGACAAGACCTTCATGGCCGCACCCACCGCGGGTAATGGCGCCACCTGTAAAAGCTGCGCCAACTGCCCGTGGATGGCGATGAACGGTCTCGAGAACACCCTGGCGGTGCTGGCAGACGCCAACGGCTGCGGTCAGGAAATCCATGTCGACCCCGAGATCGCACGCCAGGCGCTGATCCCGCTGAATCGGATGCTCGAGTTCGGTGCCGAGTTGAAGCGCCGTTAGGCTGGGTAAGAGAACGCACTTCGCTCGCCGATTTTTGGCATTAACCCCAGCGCTGTCATTGGAAAGACGAAAACGCCCGCCCCGGTTACCCCGGGGCGGGCGTTTTTGCCGATGGGGCGGCGTGGCTCGCCCCTGGCGATGTCACCGGTGCTCGGTGTCACCCGTGCTTTCTGTCACCAGTACTTTCTGTCACCCGTGCTAGGCGTTAGAAGTGATAGTTGATGAAAGCCCCCGCGCGCCACTGGGTGGCGTCGCCGAGATCGTCGACGATCGGGCTGTCCTCGGCGTCGCCGGTGAGGCGCGCCACGCCGACCAGGCCGGTGATCGACCACTGGCGGGTAAGGTAGTAGCTTAGAGTGGCATCGGCGCCGAGGGTGAAGTAGCCATCGTTCGGATCGTAGGCACGAATCCCCGAGCGCGCGCTTTCGCCCGTCGAGACGCCGAACAGGTCGTCGGTCCAGGCCGCGCTGGTGTAGCTGAAGCGCGGGCCGACGATGAAGGCGGCGCGCTCGCCGAGGCGGGCGACGTGGGTCGCCGCGAACTTGACCCGATAGCCGTCGATGTCACCGGTGAACGGCGTTTCGGCGGCGGCGCTGTAGCGCCAGGTGTCGTCGAGATAGCTGGCGCGCAGGCCGACGGTGGCGCCGCCGTCGACCTGATCCAGGGCGCGGATGTCGCCGGTGTCGTCGCGGCCGAAGGTGTAGCCGATGAAGGGCGCGACCCGCCACTTGCCCTCGCGTACCAGATTCCAGCCGATGCCGTCGGTCACGCTGACGAAGAAGGTATCGCCGTAGGTCGCATCCAGCGACGGCCAGGCGTTCCACTCGTAGTCGTCGCTACCCAGATAGTCCGGGGCATAGATCGCCCCGGCGCCGACGCTGCCTTCCCAGGTCGGCTGGGCCGCGTTGGCCGCGGCGGCGGTGGAAAGGCCGACGGCGAGCGCCAGTAGACGGACACCATGAAGTGAAGCACTCATCTCTCTGATCCCTGTGACGATGCAGTTGGGCGAAAACATACGGCAGGCCCGAGCAAAAGGCCAGATGCGTCGCGGGCCTGCGGAAGATGCCCATTTCTGCGCGAATCGCGCGAATTACGCCAATGATTTGGCATTGTTGCCGCACTTTTCCTAAGTTCAGTGAAGCACTACGCCTCCTTTACCTGCCGCTTTCCCGACGATGCGACCAACACCAGCTGTGCTGCGGTGCCTGACACGCCCGGTGCAGCCCCGTCGCCTCCGACAGCGTCAAGCCAGGCTGGCGGTGGCGGCAAGAAACGTTGGTACGACCATCCAGAACGCCACGCTGAAAAGACAAAGATGCCGGTAGCGGCACAGCCTTGATGAGGATCTCAGACATGGATGACAACGAGCGCACCGCGCCGGGCGTCGATCATTTCGACCCCCGCGGCGACACCCAGCCTCGCTCTCCCGCGCGGCGGCGGTTCCTGCAGTCTGCGGGGGCCTCCGGTCTCGCTATTGCGGCGGCACCGGCGCTGTCTCAGGTCAGCTATGCCGGGTCGCCGGACCAGCCGCAGACCCAGACCGATGCCCCGCCTGCAGAGGGCAAGCAGCGCATCACGCTGAGCGTCAACGGCCAGACGCATCGGCTCGACGTGACGCCCAACGTCATCCTGCTCGACGCCCTGCGCCACGGGCTGGGACTCACCGGCACCAAGAAGGGCTGCGATCATGGCCAGTGCGGTGCCTGCACGCTGCTGGTCAACGGTACCGCGATCAACGCCTGCCTGAGCCTGGCGGTCAGCCACGACGGCGACGAGATCACCACGGTCGAAGGGCTGGAGAAGAACGGCCAGCGCCACCCGATCCAGCAGGCCTTTCTCGAGCACGATGCCTACCAGTGTGGCTACTGCACCGCGGGTCAGATGATGAGCGCGGTGGCGATTCTCAACGACCCGGCGATCGGCACCAGCGATGCCGAGGTGCGCGAGGCGATGAGCGGCAACATCTGCCGCTGTGGCGCCTACAAGAACATCGTCGCGGCGATCCAGTCGGCGCGTGGCAAGCTTGCAGGAGATCCGGCATGAGAGCCTTCGATTATGCCCGGGCGGAGAGCCCGGCGGCCGCGATCGCGGCACACGGCAGCGATGACCAGGCGGCCTTTCTGGCCGGCGGCACCACGCTGCTCGATCTGGTCAAGCTGGACGTGATGCAGCCGCGCAAGCTGGTCGATATCAACGGCGTGGCGCTGGACCGCATCGAGCGCCTGGACGACGGCCGTCTGCGCATCGGCGCCATGGTGACCAACACCGCGCTGGCCCGCGACCAGCGTGTCGTCGCGGATTACGCCGTGCTGTCTCAGGCGCTGCTGGCGGGCGCCTCGACCCAGCTGCGCAACAAGGCCACCACCGGCGGCAACCTGATGCAGCGGGTGCGCTGCCCCTATTTCCGCGACGGCGTCTCGGCCTGCAACAAGCGCGAGCCGGGCAGCGGCTGTGCCGCCATCGGTGGCGTCAACCGCTCGGTCCATGCGGTGCTCGGTACCAGCGACAGCTGCATCGCCGCGCATCCGTCGGACATGTGCGTGGCGATGGCGGCGATCGGCGCCAAGGTGCAGGTCGAGGGCCCGGAGGGCCGGCGCGAGATCGACTTCGCCGACTTCCATCTGCTGCCTGGCGACACGCCGCAGCGCGAACATGCGCTGGCACCCGGCGAGCTGATCACCCACGTGGTGCTCGACGCGCCGCTCGCCGGCAGCCGCTCGGCTTATCTCAAGCTGCGCGACCGCCAGTCGTATCAGTTCGCGCTCGCCTCCAGCGCAGTGATCGTGACGCTCGACGGCGACACCATTGGTGAAGCGCGGGTGGCGTTGGGTGGCGTCGGCACCAAGCCGTGGCGGGTGCCGGAGGTCGAGGCGGCGCTCAAGGGCCAGCCGGCGAGCGAGCAGCGCTTTGCCGATGCCGCCAAGCGCGCTTTCGCGCATGCCACCGCCTATGCCCATAACGCCTACAAGATTCCCCTCGGCCAGCAGGCGATCGTGCGCAACCTGACCGACCTGACCACTGCCTGAGCCGCGGCGAGGAGAGATCCAGATGAGTGACGACAAGCCCAGCGACCCGCACTTCAGTAAGATCATCGGTGCCGGTGTGCCGCGTATCGACGGCCCCGACAAGCTCTCGGGGCGCGCCCACTACGCCGCCGATCAACTGCCCGCCGGTCTCACCTACGGCTACGGGGTTTTCAGCACCATCGCCAGCGGCAAGGTGACCCAACTGAGCGTTGAACGCGCGCGTCGGATGCCCGGCGTGATCGAGGTCTTCCACCACGGGCACTTCCCCAAGCTCTACCGCTCGCCGTCGAGCTTTGCCCAGGGCAACAAGGTCGAGGAGACGCGTCTGCCGTTCGAGGACGAGCGCATCTACTACGCCGGCCAGTTCGTGGCGCTGGTGGTGGCGGATACCTTCGAGAACGCCCGCGCGGCGGCGCGTGAGGTCGACGTCAGCTATGCCGAAGACGCGGCACTCGCCAATCTCGAACAGGGCGTCGCCGCCCACGGCACCCAAAGCGGCAGCGGCAATCACTCGCGCGGCGATGCCGCGGCAGCCTTCGACAGCGCTGCCCGGCACATCGACGTGACCTACCGCACCCCGGTGGAGACCCACAACCCGATGGAGATGCACGCCTCCACGGCGTGGTGGGAGCGCGACCATCTCACCATTTTCGATGCCTCCCAGGGCGTGGTGATGGCGCGTAACGCGCTCTCCAAGATTTTCGCCATCCCGCCGGAGCGGGTCACCGTGCACGCGCCCTATATCGGCTCCGGTTTCGGCAGCAAGCTGTGGACCTGGCCCCACGCCGTGGCCACCGCCGCCGCCGCGCGTGAGCTGGGGCGCCCGGTACAGCTGATGGTGCCGCGGGCGCAGATGTTCACCACCACCGGCCACCGCCCGGAGACGCGCCAGCGCCTGCGCCTGGCCACCGATGGCAGCGGCAAGCTGGTTTCGCTGCGTCACGAATCGATCAACACCACCTCGTTCACCGACCAGTACGTCGAGACCTGCGGCAGCGTGACCAAGAGTCTCTACAGCTGCCCCAATCTCACGGTCAGTCATGCAACGACCCAGGTGAATCGCGGTACGCCCACCTCGATGCGCGCTCCAGGTGCCGCGCCGGGGCTGTTCGCGCTGGAGTCGGCGGTGGATGAGATGGCCGCCGCGGCCGGCGTCGACCCGCTCGATTTTCGCCTCGACAACTACGCCGAGCGCGACGAGAGCAAAGACCTCGACTTCTCCAGCAACCATATCGTCGAGGCGACCCAGCGCGCCGCCGAGCGCTTCGGCTGGGCCGCGCGCAATCCCGAGATCGGCAGCATGCGTCAGGGTCGCGAGATCGTCGGCTACGGCATGGCGGCGTGCAACTGGGAGGCGCTCAAGCGCCCGTGCGACGCGCGGGTCTCGCTGCGTGCCGACGGGACAGCGTTTGCCTCCTGCGCCACCCAGGACATCGGCACCGGCACCTACACCATCGTTGCCCAGGCGGTGAGCGATCTCACCGGCCTGCCGCTGGAGCGGATCACTGTCGAACTGGGGGACTCCTCCTACCCGGATGGCCCGGTCTCCGGTGGCTCCTGGGCCACCGCGACCACGCTGCCGGCGATCGCCAAGGCCACGCGGGTCGCCCTGGACGAGATCAAGCGCTACGCCACCGGCGCCAATGGTGCCTTCGCCGGGGTCGCCAGCGACGAGCTCGAGGTCGCCGAGGGCGGCCTGCGCAACGCCGCTGGCAAACAGGTGAGCTTTGCCGACATCCTTGGCGCCGCGCGCTACGGCAGCGCCGACGGTGAAGCCCACACCGAGGGGGCTGATGCACAGTACTCCTACCGCTCCTTCGGCGCGCACTTCGTCGAGGTGCGCTGGGACCCGGGCATCTCGCATCTGCGCGTGGCCCGCGTGGTCAGCGCCATCGATGTCGGCCGGGTGATCAACGAAACCACTGCGCGCAATCAGGTCGAAGGCGCGATCGTCATGGGTATCGGCATGGGGCTGTTCGAGGCGACCGAGTACGATGCCCGCAATGGCCGTCCGGTCAACAACGACTATGCCGAGTACGTGGTGCCGGTCCACGCCGACCAGCCCGAGGTCGATGTCATTCTGCTCGACTACCCCGACACCCGCTTCAACGAATACGGCGCCCGCGGCATCGGCGAGATCGGCATCACCGGGCTTGCCGCCGCCGTGGCCAACGCGGTTCACCACGCCACCGGCAAGCGGATCCGCGAGCTGCCGATCACCCTCGACAAGCTGATGGATGACGTGCCCGAGGCGCGTACGGCCTGAGTCAGATCCAGAACGCATCGACGCCGGCCATAGGGCCGGCGTCTTTGTCTTGGTATTTGTCGTCGTCGGTGTCGATACGCCCGTGCGCTGGAGTCGTGCTGCCGAGCGCAGGCAGTTTGTAGACACCCTCTTAGAGTGCGATCAGCGAGATCGCCGGCACATAAGCTACGATCAGCAGCCCGATCAGTGACACGATCAGGAAGGGCACCACGCCGCGCGCGATCTGGCCCAGCGGCAGGCCGGTGATATTGGCGGCGACGAACAGGTTGATGCCCACAGGCGGGGTGATCAGGCCGATGGAGAGTGCCGTCATCAAGGCCACACCGAACCAGGTCGGGTCGAGCCCCAACTGCTGCACCACAGGCATGAAGATCGGCAGGGTGATGAACATGATGGTGATGGCATCCATGAACATCCCCGCCAGCAGCAGAATGATCAGCATCATCAGCACGATCACCCAGGGGCTCTGGCTGATGCCCAGCAGCGCATCGGAGTAGTCGCCGACCAGCCCATCGACCACCACCACCCAGCCGAACAGACTGGCGAAGGCCACCACCAGCATGACCACCGCGGAAGACCCCGCCGAGGCCGCCACGCAGGCGAACAGCGCCCGCAGGCTGAGCGTGCGATAGATGAAAAAGCCCACGAACATGGCGAAGACGGTGGCCACGATCGCCGCTTCGGTGGGGGTGAACAGACCGCCATAGATGCCACCCAGAATGACCACCGGCGTCAGCAGACCCCAGAACGCCTCGCGGAAGGCGCGCAGCAAGCGCGTGGCGTAGGGCTGGCCGCTGCCTTCGCCTACCGCGCGCAGAAAGGCGGCATCCGCGCTGGCGCTTTCGCTCGCCGAGGGCGGCGTGGCGCTCAGCCGCGCGAACGGCAGCGCGCACAGCATCAGCACCCCAAGCATCAGGCCCGGCAGGATCGCGGCCAGGAACAGATCCGAGATCGAGGTGCCGGCGAGGATGCCGTAGATCACCAGGCCGATCGAGGGCGGAATGATCAGTGACAGCGCCGCGCCGGTGCAGACCAGGCCTGCGGCAAAGGCGCGAGAGTATCCGTCGGCGACCATGCCGCGGATGATCAGCGGCCCGATCGCCGCCACCGAGGCCGGCCCCGAACCGCTCACCGCGCCCCAGAACAGGCACACCACGGTGCCGACCAACCCCATGCCACCGGGCAGCCCTCCGACCAGGGTGCGGAAGAAATTTATCATCTTCTCGGCGATACCGGTGATCCCCATGATGTTGCCGGCGAGGATGAAGAACGGAATCGCCAGCAGCGAGTACTTGGCGATGCCGGA
The DNA here is from genome assembly GCF_017306975.2 of Salinicola sp. DM10. Taxonomy (NCBI): domain Bacteria; kingdom Pseudomonadati; phylum Pseudomonadota; class Gammaproteobacteria; order Oceanospirillales; family Halomonadaceae; genus Salinicola; species Salinicola sp. DM10. The sequence goes on along the minus strand of NZ_JAFLEN020000005.1, from coordinate 178,532 downwards.
AACGATCAGGTCGCCCACCATGTCGAGCCCGAAGCCCATGACGTACATCGCCGCCATGGCTGACAGTGCCAGGCTGAAAGCCACCGGCACACGGATCAGGACCAGCACGAAGAACAGGATGATCATCTGGGTACCGGCGGAGAGGTCTAGCATGCGACACCTCCCGGACGGCGCAGCTCGGCGATCGCCAGCTCCAGTTGGCGAATCATCAACATGACGAAGCCCAGCGGTAGGATCAGCGTGTAGTACCACTGCGGCACCTGCAGGGCGCTGGACACCACCCCGCTGGTGTACTGGTGATCGAGCAGGGTCACGGTAAAGAGCGTACACAGCACCAGCGTCACCAGCACCAGCAGGGTCGAGACCACCACCAGCACGCGCTTGAAGCGGGCGGGGGCGATATCGTAGAGCACCGTCACCGCCAGATGCTGGCCGCGCTTGGCCGCGATCGCCGCGCCGAATACCGTCAGCAGCACCATGCCGTTGATGATCAGCTCCTGGGTCGACGCCAGCGAGTAGTTGGTGAGATTGCGCACCACGACATTGACGAAGCCCAACAGCGTCATGCCGAGAAACACGCAGCCGCAGATCACTTCCTCGAAATGCTGCCAGGCCGATCGCATCAGCGTCTTGCTCCCGTGTTGATCGTCGAGTTACTGGCTGGGGGTATCGTTGACCGCTTGTTCGAACTGCGTGACCAGATCCTCGCCGACACGTGCCGCCCACTGGTCATAAACCTTGCTGGTGGCCTGCTTGAATGCCGCCAGTTGTTCAGCGTCGAGCGTAGTGATGGTCATGCCGTGCTGCTTGAGCGTCTCGACACCGCTGCGGGTCTGGTCGCGCGCCAGGCCGCGCTGATAGGCCATGGCCTCCTGCGCGGCCTTGGTCACCAGCGCCTGAGTCTTGGCGTCCCAACCGTTCCAGCGTTTCTCGCTGACCCCGATGAAAATCGGGTCGTAGGAGTAGTGCCACTCGGTCAGATACTTCTGCACTTCATAGAGCCGCTGCGGCACGATGATCGAGCCCACCGGATTCTCCTGGCCATCGACCACGCCCTGCTGTAGTGCCGAGAAAGTCTCGGTCCACTGGATCTGCTGCGGGTTGGCACCGAGGGCATCGAACACATCGATGTACATCGGACCGGCCACGCGGATCTTCATGCCACGCAGGTCTGCGGGCGAGGAGACCGGCTTGACGCTATTGGTCAGCTCGCGAAAGCCGTTCTCGCCCCAGGCGAGGATCTCGATGCCATTGTCGCGGGCGATCTCCTTCACCGCGTCCCCCGGGGCGCCCTGAATGGCGTTGTCCACCTGGGCATAGTTGGAGAACAGATAGGGCAGCGAGAACACCGCCATCTCGGGAATCAGCGGGGTGACGTTGATCGCCGAGGTGATCACGAAGTCGATATCGCCACGGCCCACCATCTCCGCCTGCTTCATCTGATCACCGCCGGAGAGTACGGCATTGGGGAAGATACGCACGCCGATATCGCCGTCGGACGCCTGCTTGAGCAGTTCGTTGAACTTCTCGGCGCCCTTCTGCCAGGAGGTAGCGTCGGAGGTGTTGTGGGTCAGGCGATAGGTCTCGGCATGCGCCGAGAGCGAGAGCAGGATGGTGCATGCGGCAACGGCCAGCGGAATCAACGTGCGCTTGATCATGGGGTTCTCGCGTTCCGTAGAATGGAATTATTTTTGCGTGTCGATGGCAGGGTGGACGAGCCGGCCGTGGTGGGGAATTGGACGATGGTTGTAAAGGTGTTTTCAGATGCCGAGAATGTTAAAAAAGCTATTGTTTTTAAAAGATAATAAATGGTTTTCATGGGCGTATTTCGAGTCGCCTTTGTAATCGCTAGATATTGGCTGTCTACCTATTGATTCCATATTATGGATTTTGGTGTGGCTATCGACAGGGGTCGGCACAGGCTGGATGTGTCGCTGCGGGTCCAGCGGATCGCTGCTCTCGGGGGGGGGTGAGGTCAGCGCTCAGCGCATGCGCTGAGCGCGATGGATCTTGGCTTCCAGCGTTCTGGCGGCCTCGATCAGGCGCGGGCCGAGCTCGCGCTGGCGCTGGGGCTGCAGGCGACTCTCGATCGCCGCCACCGAGAGCGCGCCGAGCACACGCCCGTGGCGGTCGCGCACGGCGGCGCCGATGCCCCAGGAGCCCGCAACCACCGAGCCACGATTGATGCCGTAGCCCAGGGCGCGGCACTCGGCGATACGCGGCAGGTGATCCGCGCGCTGGTCGTTGGGGAAGTGTGCCGCGCACTCCTCGGCATTGGCGGCCAGACACTGCTCCACCTCGTCGTCGCTCATCGCGGCCAGCATCGCGATGCCGGCACCACCCACGCCCAGCGGCAGGCGCGTGCCGGGCTGCAGTACGTGGGTCTTGATCGGGTAGCTGCCATCTTCCCGGATGAGGCAGAGCGAGTGCCACTCGCTGCGCAGGCAGAAAAAGGCGCTATCGCCGGTGTCGGCGGCAATGCGCGCGACCGGCGTCGCCGCGATCTCCCTCAGGCCATAGCGCTGGTTGGCGATCACCCCCAGGGCGTAACACTCCGGCCCCAGGAAATAACCCTCTTCATCGCTCTTCTCGACCATGCCCTCTGCCATGAGCGCCTGTAGCAATCGGTGAACCGTGGGCTTGGAGAGTCCCGTGCGCTGGGTGATGTAGGCCAGCGACACGCCGCTGCCCAGCTCTCCGGCAATGGCACGCAGGACCTGCAGGGTGCGATAGGTGGACTGCGCACCCTGGATATGGCCTGAGTTCATGGTTGGCTCCTATCGTTCCATAATGTGGCCTAATTATTTGGTATATAACGGCCATCTTTCGGTTGAATGCCCTCTAATCAGCGAATAGCGTAATTTATATCGCCATTTGTTGTTCCATTTTATGGAACGTGGAGAAAGCATGTCAACGCAAGCCACGATTGTCGGCTGGGCTCATCTGCCGTTCGGCAAGCGCCCCGAGGCCGATACCGAAGCCATGATGGCGCAGGTTACCCCCCAGGCCCTGGCGCACGCCGGGATCACCCCGGAGGCCGTCGATGCCATCTTCGTAGGCGTCATGAACAATGGCTTCTCGCCGCAGGATTTTCAGGCTGCGCTGGTCGGCATGGGCGAGCCGGCACTGGCCTCGACCCCGGCCACGCGGCTGGAGAACGCCTGCGCCACCGGTTCCGCGGCGATTCATGCGGGCATGGACTTTATCGAGTCCGGCCGTGGCAGGATCGCGCTGGTGATCGGTGCGGAAAAGATGACGGCGCTGCCCTCGGCCGCGGTAGGCGAGATCCTGCTGGGGGCCAGCTACCGCCGTGAGGAGCAGGCCCCGGGGGGCTTTCCCGGCGTTTTCGCGCGCATCGCCAGCGACTACTTCGCACGCTACGGCGACCGCCGCGAGGAGATGGCCATGATCGCGGCCAAGAATCACGCCAACGGCGTCGCCAATCCGCTGGCCCATGTGCGCCGCGATCTCGGCTTCGAACGTTGCAACCGGGCCGATGAGGGCAATCCGCTGGTGGCCGATCCGCTACGGCGTACCGACTGCTCGATGATCTCCGATGGCGCCGCCGCGCTGGTGCTGGCGGATCCACAGACCGCGCAGGCGCTGCACCGGGCGATCGGCTTTCGCGCTCGGGTGCAGGCCAACGACGTGTTGGCGCTGAGTCGTCGCGATTCGACCGCCTTCGAGGGGGCGGCGCGGGCCTGGCGGGGGGCGCTGGATCAGGCCGGACTCGGCCTGAATGATCTCGATCTGGTCGAGACCCACGACTGCTTCACCATCGCCGAGCTGATCGAGTACGAGGCCATGGGGCTGACGCCGCGGGGCGAAGGGTATCGTGCGATCCGCGAGGGCTGGACCCACAAGGATGGGCGCCTGCCGGTCAATCCTTCCGGTGGGCTCAAGGCCAAGGGGCATCCGGTAGGGGCGACCGGCGTGTCGATGCACGTGCTGGCTTGCATGCAACTGATGCACGAGGCCGCTGACATGCAGATTCCCGGGGCCGGCCTCGCCGGCGTGTTCAACATGGGCGGCGCCGCGGTGGCCAACTACGTCAGCATCCTGGAGCGCGTGCGATGAGCGATACCCGGCAGCATCCCTTGGGCGGTCTCGCGCCGGTGAGCCGGCGGGTGATGAATCTGGCGCACTTTCTCACCCAGGCGGCGCGGCGCTACCCCGAGGCACCGGCGCTGGTGATGGGTGACAGGACGCTCTCCTGGCGGGCGCTGGATCAACGCGTCAGCGCCTTGGCGCTGGGGCTGCGGGCACACGGGCTGGAAAAGGGTGATCGCCTGCTGGTGCAGAGCCGCAACGGCTTCGAGATGATCGAGACGCAGCTCGCCGCTTTTCGGCTGGGGGCGATCTGGGCGCCGGCCAACTTCCGTATCGCGCCGGAAGAGGCGGCCTGGCTCGCCGAACTGACCCAGGCGAAGATGCTGGTGGTGGGGCCAGAGTTCGAGCCCCATCGGCAGGCCATGGCGGCAGCCGACCCGGCGCTGCGTCTGACCCTCCGTCTCGGCGAGGCGCCAGAGGGCGGCGACCTCGACTACGAGGCCTTGGTGGCGGCGCATCTGGGGCAGACCTGCGCCAACATCGACGTCGAGCACGACGACCCGTGCTGGTTCTTCTTCACCTCCGGCACCACCGGCAAGTCCAAGGCGGCGGTGCTCACCCACGGCCAGATGGGCTTCATCGTCACCAACCACCTGTGCGATCTGATGCCGGGCACCGATCAGGCGAGTGACGCCAGCCTGGTGGTGGCGCCGCTCTCCCACGGCTCGGGGATCCACTATCTGACCCAGCTGGCGCGGGGCGTGAAGACCGTACTGCCGAGCGCGCCGGGGTTCGACGCCGAGGAGATCTTCGCGCTGATCGATGCCCATCGCATCACCAACCTGTTCACCGTGCCCACCATCGTCAAGCTGCTGGTGGAGGACCCCGCGGCCGAGCGTTACTCGGCGGCTTCACTGCGCTACGTGATCTACGCTGGTGCGCCGATGTACCGCGCCGATCAGCAGCGTGCGCTGGCGCGCCTGGGGCCGGTGCTGGTGCAGTACTACGGGCTGGGCGAAGTAACCGGCAATATCACCGTGCTGCCACCGCAGCTGCACAGCGCCGATGACGCCTGCTTCAAGGTGGGCACCTGTGGCTATGACCGTACCGCGATGCAGGTCTCTATCCAGGACGAGACCGGCCGTGAACTGCCGCCGCATGAGAGCGGCGAGATCTGTGTCTGCGGCCTCGGCGTTTTCGCCGGCTACTATGCCAACCCGGAGGCCAACGCCAAGTCGTTCCGCAACGGCTGGTTCCGGACCGGGGACCTGGGCCATCTCGACGACGAAGGCTTTCTCTACATCACCGGGCGGGCGTCGGACATGTACATCTCCGGCGGCTCCAATATCTACCCGCGCGAGATCGAGGAGAAAATGCTCACCCATCCGGATATCCGCGAGGTCGCAGTGGTGGGCATGCCGGACCCGCGCTGGGGCGAGATCGGCGTGGCGGCGGTGGTCCCTCGGGAGGGGGCCGAGCTCGATCTCGCGGCGCTCGAAGGCTGGGTCAAGGCGCACGTGGCGAGTTACAAGGTGCCGCGGCGCTATCACCTGTTCGACAGCCTGCCCAAGTCCAGTTACGGCAAGATCACCAAGCAGCTCGTGCGGCAGGCGTTAGAGCGCCGGGAGGCAACCCCATGACCCAGTCGCGTCACGCCGGCTATCACCGCCCGCGCATGCTGCGCCATGTCGGGCGTTTCAGCCCGGTGCGCATTCACAGCATGCATCACCAGAGCGGTCGCCACATACGGCTGCTGCTGACGCCGGGGCTGTCGCTCTACGACGCCTTGGTGCGGCCGCTGGCGGATATCGGCGTGACCAGCGCCTCGACCACCATCCTCGGCGGCCAGTTCGCGCGCCTCGAGTACTGTGTGGCACCCCCTGATCCCAGCGGCCATGCGGTCATCGCCTACTCCCCGCCGATCGACGCGGGAGCGGCCTATCTGGTGTTCGGCAACGCCACCCTGGGCAAAGACATGCAGGGCAAGGCCCTGGTGCACTGTCATGCGTCGGTGCGCGTCGCGAGCGGCGAGGTCAAGGGTGGGCACATCGTGCCGCAGGCCTCGATCGTCGGCGCACAGCCGATTCCGGTGCTGGTGACCGCGCTGGAGGGCTTCGAGCTGCGCCAGGCCCTCGACGACGAGACCAATATCCCTCTGTTGAAGCCCTTCAAGGAGTCCTGAGATGGCCAACGCAGATACGACACGGGTTGCGACCACCGAGACCGGCCGCATGGGGCGGGTCGCCTACGCACGCATCGCGCCCAACGAGGATTTGGTACAGGGAGTGGAGAAGCTCTGCCTCGCCGAGGGGTTCCGCCACGCCTTCGTGCGCGGAGGCCTTGGGAGTCTGATAGATGCCAGCCTCGGACTACGCGACGGTGGTTACCAGCAGGTCTCCGGGCCCGCCGTTGAGGTGGTGAGTATTGCCGGTGAGGTCCGCTCGGGACCGGACGGCGCGCCGGTAGCAGCGCTGGCAGGGATCGTCGCCGACACGCAGGGCAATGTCTACGGTGGCCCCTTTCTGGCGGGCTGGAACCCGGTCTGCGTGACCTTCGAGGTGACGCTGGAAGAGTGGTTACCGGATGCGGAGACAGCGGCATGAGCCAAGAGCGTAAGATGAACTCGACGAGTGCCGTAAACTCTCCAGCGCAGGCCGCGACCGGCGGGGCGGCAGTGATCACCGGTGGCGCATCGGGCATCGGCCTGGCGATCGCGTCGCTGCTCAAGGCGCGCGGGTGGGATGTCTGCCTGCTGGATCGCTCGGCCGAGGGGCTGGCCAGGGCGTGCGCCGAACTCAACCTGCCCGACCACGCCGTCTGCGCCTGCGACGTGGCCGACGAAGACGCGGTATCGGCGGCGGTCGACGCCCTGGCCGCGCATTATCGGCTTACCGCGCTGGTCAACAGTGCCGGGATCGGCATCGACAAGGCCACCATCGACACCGAGGTGGCGGAGTTTCGCCGTATCCTCGAGGTCAACGTGGTCGGCTCCTTCGTGGTTTCGCGGACGCTGGCGCGCTACTGGCTCGAGCGCGGGTTGCCGGGGTGTGTGGTCAATATCTCGTCGATCTCCGGCAGCTGCGGCAACAAGGGGCGCAGCGCCTACGGCGCCTCCAAGGCGGGGCAGGATGCGCTGACGCGGGTCATGGCCTGCGAGCTGGGCGCTCAGGGGATCCGGGTCAATGCGGTGGCGCCCGGGCCGATCGATACGCCGCTGGCGCGCGCCATTCATACTGACGAGGTGCGCGCGCAGTGGCACGAGCGGGTGTCGCTCCGGCGCTACGGCCAGCCCGCTGAGGTCGCCAGCGTGGTCGCCTTCCTGCTCTCCGACGAAGCCTCCTACGTGACCGGCCAGGTTCTCGCGGTGGACGGTGGCTTCAGCAGCGCCGGGCTGCGTGCCTGACGCCCGCTGCCATCACGACTTGGTCGCCTCGACCAGCGCCTGCATTTCGCGGCTGAGCGGGGCGACCGCGGGGCAGTCGCCGACGCCGTGGCGGGTGGCGATCCACTGCGGGTCGTCGTAGCCGAGCCAGGTCTGGCCGTCGCTGTCCTGCCAGATCAGCGCCTTCATCGGCAGGTCAATGCCGGCGGTGGCTGCGCACTGCATCAGGGGCGTCGAGGTCTTGGGGTTGCCGAACACGATCACTTCGTTGGGCAGCATGGCCATGTCGCGGGACATTGCGCCCTGGCGATGATCGATGCGCGCGAAGATGGTCATGCCGCTGGTGCGCACGTTGTCGGCGAAGCGGCCGGCCACCTGGTGCACGCTGCCCTCGACCGGGGTGGCGACCAAGCCCGGCACCGTCGCGGCTGCCTGCGTCTCCTGGGCGCTGGCGGCGGTGACGGTGGCAAGGCTCGCGAGCGCCAGGCTCGCGGCGGTGATCCAGCGTGACATCGGTCGTCTCATCCCTCTCTCCTGTCGGTATCGAACACTCTGCCTTCACGCGCGTGAACGACAGTTGGCCATGGTGGTAGTCGATCTGGGGCCGGCCGCCCAGGCGTGCAAGGCGGGTGCGGTCCCATGTCGCGGTTCAGTGAGCCGGCTGGCCCTGGTCGCTGGTCAGCGCGGCCTCGGCGAGGTCGACCTCGCGCACCAGCTTTCTGAGCACATTGTCGTTGATTCGGTGGCGCTGGCGAAGCTTGTAGTACTCACGGCGCTCGGCACGCAGCGCTTCCAGCCGCGTTTCGCGCTCAAGCTCACGGCTGGTGGCGAGCTGCGGGGTGGCGGTCTCGGTGGAGTGCAGCGCCATGCGCTCGCGATAGTAGGCCATCAGCTGTGAGCTGATGTCGTTGAAGGCGATGATCGTTTCGTCGTTGGTCTGGGCTCGCGCGAATTCGCCGGTACGGTCGTGGTGGAAGCGTTCGATACGGTAGATCGCCGCCTCGGCGCCGGCAATGCGCGCGCGGCGCTCCTCGTCGAACTCGCGAGTATCGCGGGGCAGCTTCAGATTGCGCAGCACCAGTGGCAGGCCGATGCTGCCGGTGATCAGGGTGAACAGGATCACCCCAGTGGCGAGGAAAATCAGCAGCTCACGGTTGGGGAAGGGGGTGCCGTTCTCCATCAGGTGCGGCAGCGACAGCGCTGCGGCCAGCGTGATGGTGCCGCGGATACCCGCCAGAGTCGCCGCCAGCATCAGGCGCAGGGACAGGCGGCCATTGCCGTCCGGCGTCGGCAGCCGCGGGCGGCCATGGATCAGGCCGCGCAGCCGGGTCAGCGCCAGCCCGACCTCGCTGGCCAGCCAGATCCACAGGAAGCGCGACAGCAGCAGCGCCAGCGAGATGATCGCCACGTAGCCGAGCAGGCGCAGGAACTCGTAGTCGCCGATGTCGTGCAGCGAGTGGTCGAGGGCGCCATTGATGATCGCCGGCAGCTGGAAGCCGAGCAGCAGGAACACCAGGGCGTTGAGCACGAACTCCAGCATCTCCCACACGCTCTGGGTCTGCATGCGCGCATTCAGCTGGCCGACCCGCTTGAGGTCGGCGCGGTTCATCACCATGCCGGCGGCCACCGCGGAGAGAATGCCGGAGAGCCCCAGGTGCTCGGCGAGCAGATAGGCGGCGAACGGCAGCAGCAGCACCAGCAGGATCACCTGGACCGTGGTCGCCTCGCCCAAGTGGCGTTCGATCAGGCGGGTGCGCAGCAGGTTGAAGCCCATGGCCAGCAGTGCCCCCACCACCAGCCCACCCACCGCGATGATGAAGAAGCTGAAGGTCGCATCGACCAGCGAGAAGGTGCCGGTGAGCGCGGCGGCGACGGCGAACTTGAACGCCACCAGGCCGGAGGCATCGTTCATCAGCGATTCGCCCTCGAGCACGCGCATCAGTCGTGGCGGCACCGGTAGCCGACCGGAGATCGATGACACCGCCACTGCGTCGGTGGGCGAGAGGATCGCCGCTAGGGCGAAGCTCACCGCCAGCGGCAGCGCCGGGAACAGCAGGTGGATGAAGTAGCCCACGCCGACCACGGTGAACAGCACCAGCCCCAGCGCCAGGGCCAGAATGGGCCCGCGCAGGCTCATGAACTCACGCTGTGGGAAGCGTCGGGCATCGGCGAACAGCAATGGGGCGATGAACAGCAGCAGGAAGATCTCCGGCTCCAGCTCGACATGTAGACCGGCCGCCGGCCAGGCCAGCAGGGCGCCCAGGATGATCTGCACCAGCGGCGTCGGCAGCGCTGGCACGAAGCGTGCGATGACACCGGTGGCCGAAGCCACCAGCAGCAGAATCAGGACCAGGATCAGCGTATTCATGGTGGTCGTGGATCTTCCTTGCCGGGTGGGTCGGGTGGCGCGAGCGGCCAAGCTTAACCGAAGTCAAAGCGCGGGGAAGGCCGGCGGAGACATTTACGCTCATCTCCGGGCGGGGTGGCACTCGGGTGTCTATGCTGATCAGTCGACACGGCGACGGCGTCCTGACAGCGCCCCGCCCTGCATGGATTCCCGTGACACCCATTGGTTCCCGGCCGCAGCGCGCCCGGCACCCGCCAGCGTGGCGTCGGTGCCGCCTGCCCCTAACCATGGTGCTCACGCGAGTCGCCCCAGACCGCGGGGCGTGGCCGTGCGCAATGACGCGCCCCGGGCCGCGCCTCGATCACCGATGAGGAGCCGGCAAGATGGACGATTCCGTGCATTCCCCGACCCGGCGCGGGCCCCCCGCGCCGACCCTGAACGTCAACTTCACCCTCAACCAGCAGCCGATCTCGCTAGAGGTCGCCCCCAACGCGGTACTGCTCGACGTGCTGCGCGAGCAGCTCGGCCTCGGTGGTACCAAGAAGGGCTGCGACCACGGCCAGTGCGGCGCCTGCACCGTGCACGTCGACGGCCAGGCGATGAACGCCTGCCTGCGGCTGGCGGTCATGTGTGAAGGCCAGCACGTCACCACGGTGGAGGGGCTTTCGCGGGAAGGCGAACTGCACCCGGTGCAGCAGAGCTTCCTCGCCTGTGATGCCTTCCAGTGCGGTTACTGCACCCCGGGGCAGATGATGTCGGCGACGGCGCTGCTCAATGATCCACGCATCGGCAGCGACGACGCCGCGGTGAAAGAGGCGATGAGCGGCAATATCTGCCGCTGCGGCGCCTACAAGAACATTCTGACAGCGATCCAGCAGGCGCGCGCGACCTTGGCCCACGACGCCACGAGCCGGGCAGGGGAGGGGACCCCATGAGAGCCTTCGACTTCTCCCGCGCCGAGAGCGTCAGCAACGCCGCGCAGCACGGCAACGCCGAGACCGCCTTCGTCGCCGGCGGCACCACCCTGCTCGATCTGGTCAAGCTCGACGTCATGCGCCCGGCGGCGGTGGTGGATATCAACGCGCTGCCGTTGAAGACGGTCGAGCGGCTGGCGGATGGCCGACTCAAGGTCGGCGCGCTGGTGACCAATACCGATCTCGCCCATCACCCGGAGGTGACGCGAGACTACCCGCTGCTCTCCCAGGCACTGCTGGCGGGCGCCTCGACCCAGCTGCGCAACATGGCGACCACCGCCGGCAACCTCATGCAGCGCACTCGCTGCCCCTACTTCCGCGATGTCGGCAGCGCCTGCAACAAGCGCCAGCCGGACAGCGGCTGCGATGCTCGTGACGGTATCAACCGCATGCACGCGCTGCTCGGTGGCAGTGCCGACTGTATCGCCGTGCACCCCTCGGACATGTGCGTGGCGCTGGCCGCCATCGGCGCCACCCTGACCCTCGAAGGGCCGGCGGGCGAGCGCGAAGTGGCGTTCGCCGATTTCCATCGGCTGCCCGGCGACACGCCGCACATCGAGCACGACCTGGCCGCGGACGAGCTGATCACCGCGCTCACCCTCGACGCGCCGCTGACTCTCGATGCGCCGCTGGCGCCGGTCGGATCGCACTATCTCAAGCTGCGCGACCGCGCCTCCTACGAGTTCGCGTTGGCCTCGGCGGCGGCGCAGCTCAAGCTGGACGGCGAGCGGATCAGCGAGGCACGGCTCGCCCTGGGCGGTGTCGCCACCAAACCGTGGCGAGCCAGCGAGGCCGAGGCGGCCCTGGTCGGTCAGCCGGCCGAATTGGCGAGCTTCGAACGCGCCGCCGAGATCGCCCTGCGCGACGCCCGGCCGCTCGCCCACAACGCCTTCAAGGTCGACCTGGCCAAGCAGGCGATCGTACGCGCCCTGCGCGATGCCACCCGCGCCGCCCGCCAGGGCGGCACCGACACCCAGGAGAGCCAGGCATGAACGATCTGACCCAGTCGACACTCGCCCAGCCCAAGGTCGTCGGCCAGCGCACGCCGCGTATCGACGGCGAGTTCAAGCTCACCGGTCGCGCCGGCTATACCGGTGAACTCAGCGTCGAAGGCATGCTCTATGGCTATCCGGTCGGCGCGAGCATCGCCCACGGCACCCTGGAACGGCTCGAACTCGATGAGGCGCTGGCGATGCCCGGGGTGGTCGAGATCTTCCACCACGCCAACTTTCCGCGCCTGCACCGCTCGCCCAACAGCATGGGGCACGGCGATCAGGTGAGCGAGGTGCGCCTGCCGTTCGAGGACGAGCGCATCTACTACCACGGCCAGTACGTCGCACTGGTGGTGGCGGAGAGCTTCGCCCAGGCCCGCGCCGCCGCTCAGCGCGTGGTGGCCCGCTACCGCCAGGAGGCCGGCGCGATCTCCAGCCTGCTCGATGGTGCCCACGACAGCCACACCGAAGGCGAGCTGCTGGAAGACTCAGGAACCACCCGCGGCGATCCGGAAGCCGCGTTCGCCGGCGCCGCGGTGAAGATCGATGCGGTCTATCACATCGCCGCCGAGAGCCACCTGCAGATGGAGATGCACGCCACCCTGGCCGAGTGGCGCGATGACGGCAGCCGGCTGGTGGTGCACGAGTCGAGTCAGGGGGTGTTCTACCAGCGCAACGCCATGGCCCGGATCTTCGATCTGGCGCAGGAGAACATCGAGGTCATCTCCCACTACATCGGCTCCGGCTTCGGCAACAAGCTGTTCATGTGGCCCCACGCGGTGGCCGCTGCCGGTGCCGCGCGCGAGCTCGGGCGCCCGCTCAAGCTGGTGCTGCCACGAGCCCAGGACATGACCGGCGGCGGCAACCGCCCCGCCTCGCGCCAGCGTCTGCGGCTGGGCGCGGATCGCGACGGCCGCCTGAACGCGGTGATCCATGACTCCACCACCGAGACCTCGCTGGTAGACCGCTACGTCGACGCCTGCGGCAGCGCCACGCCGAGCTTCTACGCCTGCGACAACCTGGCGGTCAGCCAGCGCATCCTGGCGCTCAACCACGGCACGCCCTGCCCGATGCGCGCGCCCGGCGAGGTCTCCGGTATCTTCGCGCTGGAGACCGCGATGGACGAGCTGGCGGTGGCGCTAGCGATGGACCCGGTCGAGCTGCGTCTGCGCAACTACGCCCACGAAGACCCGGAGAGCGGCCTGCCGTGGTCGAGCAAGCAGCTCGACAAGTGCCTGCACAGCGCCGCCGAACGCTTCGGCTGGGCCCAGCGCGACCCGGGCATCGGGGCGATGCGCGACGGTGACGAGATCATCGGCTACGGCATGGCCGCGTGCACCTGGTTCGCCGGGCGCCAGCCGTGTCAGGCGCGGGTCGAGCTGCGCGCCGATGGCACCCTGTTCGCGGCCTGTGGCACCCAGGACATCGGCACCGGCACCTACACCATCGTGGCCCAGACGGTGGCCGAGCTGACCGGCGTCGCCGTGGCTGACATCGAGGTCAAGCTGGGCGAGACCAGTCTGCCGACAGGGCCGCTCTCCGGCGGCTCGATGGCCACTGCAACCACGCTGCCGGCGGTGGCGGCGGCGGTCCGCGATGCCTTGAGCGCGCTCAAGGAGGTGGCGACCGGCCACGGTGGGGTGTTTGCCGGGGTCGATGCCGACAGCCTGACGGTGGCCGAGGGCGCGCTGAGTGACGGCCAACGCAGCTACCGCTTTGCCGAGGTGCTCGAGGGCATGCGTCTGTCCAGCGTCAACGGTCAGGGCAGCAGCGCCCCGGGGGAGGAGAAGAAGCAGTACAGCTTCCGCTCTTTCGGTGCCCACTTCGTCGAGGTGCGCGTCGACCCGGGCATCTCGCGGGTGCGGGTGGCACGGGTGGTATCGAGCATGGATATCGGCCGCGCGATCAATCCGCCCACGGCGCGCAACCAGGTCGAAGGGGGCATCGTCATGGGGATCGGCATGGGGCTGTTCGAGAAGCTCGACTACGACCCGCGCGACGCCCGGCTGATCAACGCCAACGTGGCCGACTATATCGTGCCGGTACACGCCGACATCCCCGAGATCGACGTCGAGCTGCTCGACTATCCGGACTTCAAGTTCAACGAGTTCGGTGCCCGCGGGGTGGGCGAGATCGGTCTCACCGGCATTGCGCCGGCGATCTCCAACGCGCTCTATCATGCCACTGGCAAGCGTTACCGCGACCTGCCGGTGACCATCGAAGCGCTGCTTGCCGATCACGCTTCGGGGTAGCGCAACCCGCCGACGAAAAGGGAGACGCAGCGCGCCACGCGCTGCTCGATCGCCGCCTGCGAAGGCGGCGATTCCAGTTGCAGCAGTTGGGTCAGATGCAGCTCGCCGAGCACCGAGCCGAGGAAGATACCGGCGAGTTCGGCGGCGTCGCTCTGGGGCAGGCGTCCGGCGCGCATCTGACGTGCGAGATAGGCGGCCAGCGCCTGACGCACGCGGCCCGGCCCGGCGGCGTAGAACAGCTGGCCGAGCTCGGGTTGCCGCGGGCTCTCCGCCACCACTTCACGGTAGATGCCCAGGGTCTCGCAGTCGGTGACCTTGGTCAGCAGGGTGACGCCCAGGCGCTGTAGCGCCTCCTCGACCGCGAGCCCGTCGACACCCTCGGCGGAGAGCGCTTCGTAGAGGTGGTGGGAGCGGCGCTCGATCATCGCCTGGAACAGCCCCTCCTTGCTGCCGAAGTGGCGATAAAGGGTCGAGAGTGAACCGCCCGCCTCGGCGACGATGTCGTTGACGCTGACCTGACCGTAGCCGCGCTCGAGGAACAGCTTCTGGGCTGCGTCCATCAGTGCGTCGCGGCGTTTGAGACCGCGCTCGGTGGTGGGCGTGAGCGTGCGGGGAGCATCGGATGACGGCATGGCGCTGGCGGAGGCCTCGTTGGATGAGCGGTGAAGGCATCGAGTGAGTTGCCAGCCGTAACGCGATCACGGTGGCGTTTTACGAAAGATAGTGTAGCATACACTACACTTTAGTCGCGCCTGTGTCTCCGGCAAATAGCCGTGTCTCCGGCTCCCAGTCAAAGGCATGAAGATCAACGCATGAAGATCAAGAAAAAGCTCTATACGGCGGCGGCGATCCTGGTGCTGGCGGTCGTCGCGCTGGTGTTCGCGTGGCACTGGTGGCACACCGGGCGCTTCTTCGTCAGCACCGACAACGCCTACGTACACACCGACAGCGTGGCGGTGCGCGCCGAACTCACGGCCAAGGTGGTGCGGGTGGCGGTGACCGACAACCAGCGCGTCGAGGCGGGCCAGCTGCTGGTCCAGCTCGATGATCGCGACACCCGCAGCCAACTGGCCCAGGCCCAGGCTCAGCTCGCGGTCAACGCCGCCGGTGTGACCCAGGCCCAGCGCCAGATCGAACTCGACCGCGCCAGTATCGATGAAGCCCAGGCGCAGGTGAGCGCGGCGGAATCCGACGTCGCCCAGGCGCGCCAGCATCTCGAACGCTCGCAGTCGCTGGCGTCGAAGAACTACGCCTCGCGTCAGCAGCTCGACGACGACCGCGCCTCGCTGCGCGTGGCCCAGGCCACCCTGTCCGCGCGCCGGGCCAGCGTCGAGTCGGCCAAGCGCCGGCTGAGCGCCGACCAGGCCGCGGTGGAGAGCGCCCAGGCCCAGCGCGATGCCGCCCAGGCCGATATCGACTACTACCAGAACCAGCTCGCCAAGACTCGCATCGTCGCCCCGCGCACCGGGGTGGTCGGCAACCGCACGGTGGAGGCCGGCGACCTGGCCCAGCCGTCGCTGACCCTGATGCAGCTGGTGCCGGTCTCCAGCGCTTACGTGGTGGCCAATTTCAAGGAGACCGATATCGAGCGCATGCGCGTGGGCCAGCCGGTCTCTCTGGAGGTCGATGCCTACCCGGATATCGCCTACACCGGCAAGGTCGACAGCGTGGCGCCGGCCACCGGCACCCAGTTCAGTCTGCTGCCGCAGGACAACGCCACCGGCAACTTCAACAAGATCGTGCAGCGGGTGCCGGTCAAGATCCGTATCACCGGCCCCAAGGATCAGCTGTGGCGGCTGCAGGCGGGGCTCTCGGTGGTGCCCTCGGTGGATACGCGCCAGGTCGACGGCCAGGCGATCTACTTCGATCCGGGCCCCGCGCTCGACGACAGCACCCCGTGAGGAGTGACGCGGCATGAGTGAGGTCGCGCCGCCCGCCAACGGCGGCCCGCAGGAGATGCCCTCCTGGCACCACCGCTTCGGTTTCGTCGCGGCGGTGTTCGGGATGTTCATGGCGATCCTCGACATCCAGATCGTGGCCAGCTCGCTCAACGAGATCCAGGCCGGCGTCTCCGCCTCCAGCGACGAGATCTCGTGGATCCAGACCTCCTACCTGATCGCCGAGATCATCATGATCCCGCTCTCCGGGGTGCTGATGCGCTGGCTCTCGACCCGGGTCGCCTTCGTCATCTCGTGCGCCGGTTTCACCCTGGCCAGTCTCGGCTGCGCGCTGGCCACCAGCATCGATCAGCTGATCGTGCTGCGTGCGATCCAGGGCTTCATGGGCGGGGCGATGATCCCGCTGACCCAGGCGGTCAGCTTTTCGCTGTTCCCGCGCCGGGCGATGGGCACGGTGCAGGGCATCATCGGCATGGTGGTGACGCTGGCGCCGTCGATCGGCCCCACCGTGGGCGGCTATCTCACCGAGATCTTCAGCTGGCACTGGCTGTTCCTGGTCAACGTGATTCCCGGCATCTTCGTGACGCTGGCGGTGTGGCGTTTTCTCGACGTCGACGAAGGCGACGCCAGCGTCGCCAAGCGGCTCGACTTCACCGGTTTGATTCTGATCGCGCTGTTTCTCGGCAGCCTCGAGTTCGTGCTCGAAGAGGGCCCCGGCGACGACTGGTTCTCGAGCGAGCTGATCGTGTGGATGACACTGCTCTGCGTGGCCTCCTGCATCGGCTTTTTCTGGCGGGTGCTCACCTGTGAGCATCCGATCGTCGATCTGCGCGCGTTCAAGAACCTCAACTTCTCGGTCGGCACCGGGCTGGTGTTCGTCGTCGGTATCGCCATGTACGGGCTGGTCTATCTGATGCCGCTGTTTCTGGGCGGTGTGCGCGGCTATTCGAGCCTGCAGATCGGCGAGGTGATGTTCGTCACTGGGGTGGCGATGTTCTTCACCGCCCCGGTGGTGGGGCGGCTGACCAACTCGGTCGATCTGCGCGTGCTGCTCTTCTTCGGCCTGCTGCTGGTGGGCATCGGCACCGCGATGAACTCGAATCTCACCAGCGAGTCGGGCTTCTGGCAGTTCTTCTGGCCGCAGATCGTGCGCGGCACCGGCATGATCATGTGCATCATCCCCGCCTCGCGTATCGCCCTGGGCACCCTGGGGCCGGCGGAGCTGGGCAATGCCGCGGGGCTTTTTAGCGTGATGCGCAACCTGGGCGGTGCGGTCGGGCTCGCCATGCTCGATACCGTGCGCGACTGGCGTGAGGACTACCACTGGAACCAGTTGATCCCGGCGCTCGACCAGGGGCGGATCGTGGTCCAGCAGCAGATCGCCAACTATCAGTCGCTGTTGATGGGCCATGTCGCCGACCCCTACCACAGCGCCGTGGCGATGCTCGGCCAGCGGATCGGCGTGCAGACCCAGGTGCTCGCCTACAACGACATCTTCCTGTGGATGGGCTGTCTCTACCTGCTCAGCGTACCGCTGGTGCTGCTGCTCAAGCGCATCGAGCACTGAAGCAGGGCGGGGGAGATGCAGGCGCGCGGCGTGGATGCTTCAATAGCGCCAGACCTCTCGGTGGCGTGACCGCGACGGCCGCGCCGCCTTTGCCAACCCGTTCTGGAAGCCGATGATGCAGACCCCGCAACCGCCCAAGCCGGGCGCCGACGAGCCCGTTCGTACCGTGTCGCGCCTGATCGGCGCCTTCGCCGCACCGGTATTGATCTATCTGGTGGTGTGGGAGCTGGCCGCGCGCCTGCTGCTGCCCGGTGTCGCCGCGTCCGGGCGCGAGTTCGTGATCAACCTGTGCAGCGTGCTGATCCCCTGTCTCGGCGTGCTGGTCAGCGTCTACCTGGCCGGCGTCCGTGCCGGGCGGCTGCTCGGCGGCGGCGTGATGTCGCTGTTCTTTCTCTACCTCTATGTCTCCTCCGGCGTGGCCTTCAGTTGGCTGCCGGTGCTGCTGACCCTGGGCGGCGTGGCCCTGGCGCTGGTGCTGGCGCGCTTCTGCCCCACGCTCAAACCCGACCTCGGCGATCTCTTTGGATAGGGGATCTCTTTGGATAGGTGATCTCTTTGGAGAAAGACGTGAGCCCGCTGGCCGAGTGGCTGCGTGAGCAGTGTGAGGCGCTGCGTGCCCGCCGGGTGCGCGGGGTGCTGTGGATCGCCGCCGACCCTGATACGGCGCTGGCGCGAGCCAGCGAGTGGATCGCCGCCGGCGACTGGCGCACGCCACTGTGGCTGGGCCCGGTCAACGAGAACGCACCCGGCATCCCCCGGCTCGCGGCGGCCAAGGCGCGCTCGCGGCTGGGCCAGGAGCACGACCTGGTGGTCATCGATGCCGTTTCGCCCCAGGGCGGTTTCGATCCCGACGCCTTCGGCGCGCTCAGCGGCACCGTCCTCGCCGGCGGCTGGCTGGTGCTGCTGACCCCGGCACACTGGCTCACGCCCGAGGCGGGGCCGTGGCGGGGGGACGCCGACTACCGCCGCCTGACCCAGTGGCCCCACGCGGCGGAAACACTGAAGGCGCGCTATCTGCGCCGGGTGGCGCGCGGGCTGCTGGCCGCGGAATCGATGGCGGTGTGGAAGCCCGACGCGCTACTACCGCGGGCAGGCGCGCCGACGCGATCGGCGGGTAAACCGGCACAGGCGCAGACATCGACACCGACACCGACACCGGCGAGCAGAGACGCCGACTGTCTCACCGCTGATCAGGCCGAGGCGGTGGCGCGGCTGACCCGGCTGCGTCGGCGCCGGCCGTTGGTGCTGGTCGCCGACCGCGGACGCGGCAAGAGCGCCGCCCTGGGGATCGCCGCGGCGCGCCGGCTGCAGCAGGGCGAGCGGCAACTCTGGGTGAGCGCGCCCACCCGCGAGGCGGTGGCGCCGCTGTTCGCGCGCCTTGCGGCGCTGCTGCCAGAAGGCCGCGTGGATGAGACGGGCTTCACTCTGACCCTGGCGGGGCGGCCGGCGCAGGTCACCTGGCTGCCGCCGGAGCGGGTGCTGCCCGCACTCGAGGGTGCAGAGATCGACCCGCACGCGCCGCCGACCCTGCTGGTGGACGAAGCGGCGGCGATCCCCGCTGCCCGCCTGATCTGCTGGCTCGAACGCTTTCCGCGGCTTGCCTTTGCCACCACGGTGCACGGCTACGAAGGCACCGGGCGCGGCTTCGAGGTGCGCCTGCGCGAGCGTCTCGACCAGCTGACGCCGGGCTGGCGGCGGCTGCGCCTGAGCGAACCGGTGCGCTGGGCCGAGGGCGACCCGCTGGAGGCGCTGACACGGGATCTGCTGTGTCTCGATGCCGAGGCGGCGAGCGCCGAGACGGTGGCGGCCCGCGCCGAGCATCACGCAGTGCGTGTGGTCTGGCTCGACCGCGAGGCGCTGGCGGCGAATGCTACGCTGCTGACCCAGGCGTTCGGGCTGCTGGTACAGGCCCACTACCGCACCGCGCCCAGCGATCTGCGCCATCTGCTCGATGGCCCCGAGGTCATGCTGCCGGCCGTCATGCTGGGCGAGACGCTGGTGGCGATCGCCGTGGTCCAACCGGAGGGGGGCTTCGACGCCGCCCTGGCCGCGGAGATCCACCACGGCAGACGTCGCCCGCGGGGGCACCTGATGGCGCAGTCGCTGGCCTTTCATGGCGGCCATCTCGACGCCGCGTGCGCGCGCTGGTGGCGGCTCATGCGCATCGCCGTGCATCCCACCCTGCGCCGCCGTGGCGTGGGCAGCCAGCTGCTCGCCGCGGTGGAAGAAGCTGCCGTGGCGGCAGGCATCGAGCGCCTCGGTGTGAGCTTCGGCGCCGAGCCGGGGCTGATCGCCTTCTGGCGCCACGCCGGATTCGTGACCCTGCGCCTGGGGTTGACCCGCGAGGCGGCCAGCGGCGAGCCGGCGCTGATGCTGGGGCGGGGGCTGACGCCTGTGGCGCGAGCTACGCTGGCCGCCATGGCGGCGGATTTCCGTCTGCTGCTGCCGGATCTGCTCAGCCAGGCAGCACGGGATCTCGACCCCGAGGTGGCGGCGTCACTGCTCTGGGAAGGCGAGTCCGGGCCGGCCTCCAACGCCCTCAGGGCGCGGCTGGTCTGGTTCGCGGAGGGTGGGGGCGAGCTGGCCCTGGTGCGGCCCTGGCTGCGTCAGGCTTGGCTCGACTGGTGGCGTCGCCAGCCTGCCCCGGGTGCGGAGTTGGCGCTGGCGGATACCCCGGCGGAAAGCGTGCAGGGCAGCGATGTCGCCGCCGCGCTGGGCACGCCGGCGGCCATTGCCAGCGCGGTGGCGGCGCTGTTCCAGGGCCATGACGACCGTCTCTCGGACGATGGCCGGCGCGGGCGCCAGGCGCGCGCCCGGGCGCTTGCCCGCGGTCTGCTCGCGGCGGCCGGTGAAGGCCGCGATATGGTCAAGCCGGCGCCGGGCGAGTAAGGTGTTGGCACACTGAAACAGGCCGCCCGCCGCGCTGCGGGCCGGGCCTTTCTCTTCCATCACCGTTGCAAGCCTGCCGCCGCCTGCGGGTGTCGGCGAGGCCGGAATCGACATGAACGATCATCTGTTAACGCTCTCTCCCGAACCCGTCTGGCGGCATTTCCGTACCCTGTGCAACACGCCGCGGCCCTCGGGGCACGAAGCCCGGCTGGTGGAAACGCTGGAGCAGTGGGCCGATGCCCAGGGGCTCGCTCACGATCGCGACAGCAGCGGTAACCTGCGCATCCGCAAGCCGGCCACGCCCGGCTGCGAGTCGGTCCCGGGGATCATCCTCCAGGGGCATCTGGACATGGTCACCCAGGCCAACGCCGACCGCCCGCATGACTTTCTCAACGACCCGCTCGACACCTACGTCGAAGATGGCTGGCTGCACGCCCGCGGCACCACCCTGGGCGCCGACAATGGTCTCGGCGTGGCCGCTGCGCTGGCGATCCTGGAAACCGACGACATCGCCCACGGTCCGATCGAGGCGCTGTTCACGCTGGAAGAAGAGACGTCCATGAAGGGCGCGCTGGGCCTCGAGGAGGGGTGGCTCGAAGGGCGCTATCTGCTCAACCTCGACTCCGAGGATCGCGGCGAAGTCTATATCGGCTGCGCCGGCGGCGCCGACGTGGTGATCGACGCCGACCTGCCGATGCGCGGCTGCGACGAGGAAGAGGTGATGCGGCGTCTGGCGCTCACCGGCCTGGTCGGCGGCCACTCCGGGGTCGATATCCACAAGGAGCGCGGCAACGCCAACCGGCTGCTGGTACGCGCGCTGCGGGCGCTGGAGGCGTATGACATCCGTCTGGTCGACTACCATGGCGGCACCCTGCGCAACGCCCTGCCGCGGGAAGCCTTCGCCACCATCGTGGTCAACGAGAACCACCTGCCGGCACTGGAAGCGACCCTGGCCGAACTGCAGGCGCTCTATCGCGATGAGCTGGCCGGCGTCGACGATGGCGTCAGCCTGACGCTCTCGCCGGGCGAGCTCTCCTGCGACGACGCCGAGGCGCTGACCGACACCGCCACCGACCTGCTGGTGGCGGCGCTGCACGCTGCGCCCTACGGCATCGAGCGCATGAGCGTGGAAGTACCGGGCGTGGTCGAGACCTCCAACAACCTCGGCGTGGTGACGCTGGAGAACGGGCGTTTCCACCTCTGCGCGCTGGTGCGCTCGCTGCGCGATAGCGCCACGCAAAATCTGGCCGACCGCTTCACCGCGCTGTTCGGGCTGATCGGCGCGCGCACCCGGGTCGAGAACGGCTACCCTGGCTGGACGCCGAGTGCCGACAGCGCGCTGCTGGCGCGCTTCAAGCGCCTGCACCAGGAGACGCTGGGTCAGGAACCGGCGGTCAAGGTGATCCACGCCGGGCTCGAGTGCGGCATCATCGGCAGCAAGTACCCGCAGCTGGAGATGATCTCCTTCGGCCCGGTGATTCGCGGCGCCCACTCACCCACCGAGCGCACCGAAATCGCCTCGGTCGAGGAGTTCTGGCAGGTGCTCAAGGCGCTGGTGGCGGATATCGGCTCGGGCCGCGCGGCCTGATCAGCCGCTGCCGGGCAGGGGCCCTTGGGCCGGCGGTGCGACGCCGGCCTGACTACGACAGCGCGCTTCGACGCCCCGCGGCGGACTGCGATTGCTCCCCAGGGTTTGGGGAAGCGCTTTGGGGAAGCTCGTTGGGGAAGCGCTTCGGTGAAACGCGCTGGAAAAACTCGTTGGAGAAAGCTTGAACGGTCCGAATCCAGACACCAAGCACCCCATGAAGGGGTTTCCGCAGGTTTGCTTCATCAAGAATACCGTGCGGGATCCGAATATCGTCGTCGGCGACTATACCTATTACGACGATCCCGAGGCGCCGGAGGATTTCGAGCGCAACGTCCTCTATCACTTCCCGTTCATCGGCGACAAGCTGGTCATCGGCAAGTTCTGCGCTATCGCGCGCGGTGCGACATTCATCATGAATGGGGCCAATCACAAGCTTTCGGGCATCTCCACATATCCCTTCCAGATCTTTGGTAATGGCTGGGAAAAGGTCATGCCCGAAGCGGGGGATCTGCCGTTCAAGGGTGATACCGTCATCGGCAACGATGTCTGGATCGGTTACGACGCGCTGATCATGCCCGGGGTCACCATCGGCAATGGCGCCATCGTCTCCTCGCGCGCCGTGGTGGTCTCCGATGTGCCGGCCTACACCATCGTCGGTGGCAACCCGGCCAAACCCATCAAGCAGCGCTTCGCGCCGGAAGACGTGGCCAGGCTCGAGGCGCTGGCCTGGTGGGACTGGCCCATCGAGAAGATCACGCAACACCTGGAACACATCGTCGCGGGTGATATCGAGGCGCTGGCGGCCTGTTCGCCCCACGCCTGACGAATCGACTCGGCGGCGGTGTCAACGCGCCGCCGCAGCGGCTCACTCGCGCTGCTGCTGGGCGCGGGTATCAGCGCGTACCGCATCCAATCCTTCCTCCGAAATCAGCCCCTTGGCGTGGGCGTGTTCGGCCATGCCCACGCTGTCGCGGGCGAGCACCAGCTCGCAGCCGGCCTGACGCAGCTCCTCGGCCAGCGCTGCGATCGCGGCGTCGCGCGCCGGGTCGTCGTCCACCTTGCGGATGTAGATCGCGCGGACCCGCTCCGGGTGCGCCTTGACGATCTCGGTGTAGACCTCCGGGTCGTGCTGGCCGCTGTCGCCGATCAGCACGAAGGGCAGGTCATCGTAGAGTGCCAGCATGTTGCGGATCACATTCGACTTGTGCTCCTCGGCCTTGCGCGGCCACGGGCGCTTGAGGGTCATGCCCCACTCGCGCAGGAACAGGATCGGCCCGACCGGGATGCGGTTCATGTTGAAGAACGCTTCGAGCATCTCGTAGATGCTCCAGGGCCCGCGCGAGACGTAGAGCATGGGGCGCTTGCGATTGCCCTCGATACCGCCGTAGAGCGCGCGGTAGAGCGCGGCGACGCCGGGGAAGGCGGTACGCTGGTCGGCCTTCTCGACGAACAGCCGATAGAGCATCTTGAGCTTGTTGGCGACCCCGGTGTACATCACGGTGTCGTCGATGTCGCTGATCACGATCAGGTCGGTGCTGGTCGGCGGGATATAGACTTCGGTCTCGGTGCTGATCGCATCCGCTTCGGAGAGTACCTGCAGCTTGGCGGTGTGCCAGATCGCATCGCCGGGCAGGCTGTGGGTGATGTCGATATGCGCGTAGAAGTAGCCGTCACGGTCGGTGGTCACCGAGGCGTGGGTGGCGCCGAGCCGGATGTCGACCTGCGCCTCGGCGATGCCGCGGCGCACCACGCGGCGGGCGATATCGACCAGATCCTGCATCATGCCGCCCTCCTGCCAAGCCAGCAGGCGCCCGGGCTGGCGGAATACGCGCCCCATGATGAAGGCTTCGCGCTGCGAGCCGTAGCCGCGGAACGGGTGCACCACGACCCCGCCGCGGCCGCTGTCGCGGCGCACAGGGCGCGTGAACAGGCGTACCAGTTTCTTGGCGAAGTGGGCCAGCTTGCTGACGAACAGGCGCGGCAGGCGGCGCGAAGAGGTGGAGTGAGTCACGGGTTGGCGGTTCCTGAATCGAGTGCCTTGAGTATGGGAAGCCTCGGGCGATCCCGCAAAGCACACGAAAACGCCCGCCTGGCGGCGGGCGTTCGGTCTCGTGCGGGATGACGCTCAGGCGTGCTGCTGGCTGTGCCGGCCTTCGGCCAGCTCTTCGAGCAGCTTGGCGTTGAAGGCGTCGAGATCCTTCGGTGTGCGGCTGGTGACGAAGCCGCTGTCGACCACCACCGATTCGTCCACCCAGTGGGCACCGGCGTTCTTCAGATCCTGCGCGACCGAGGGCACCGAGGTGAGCTTGCGCCCCTCGACCACACCGGCGTTGATCAGGATCCAGGGCGCATGGCAGATCGCCGCGACCGGCTTGCCGGCCTCGAAGAACGCCTTGACGAAGGCCAGCGCCTTGTCGTTGATGCGCAGGGTGTCCGGGTTGAACAGGCCGCCCGGCAGCACCAGCGCGTGATAGTCGCTGGGGTTGGCGGCATCGAGTGCCTTGTCGGCCTCGTAGGTGTCACCCCACTCGGTCTCGGCCCACGCGCGAATGCCCTTGCCGTCCGGGGTGATGACGTGCGTTTCCACGCCCTGGCCTTGCAGTGCGGCGCGGGGCGAGGCAAGTTCGGACTCCTCGAAGCCGTCGGCGGCGAGAATGGCGACGCGTTTACCGTTGAGTTGCTGAGCCATCGTGACCTCCTGGTCGTGATGTGTCATGGAGTGTGTGGGCACGTGGGCCATCCCGGTCCACGTGTTGCCCACCCCTCAGTGTGGAACATGAGGGCGAGAGTGCAAGCCGGCCCTGGCGGGCGGCGGTAAAATCATGCAACACATGAGCAAAGGGAGCGCGCGATGAACATGGATACGCTGGCGCTCGCCTGGGGGCTGGCCGGTGTGCTGGCGCTGGCCGGCGGGGCCGCCCTATGGCAGTGGCGCCAGACGCGGGCGAGGGCAGAGGGGCTCGGTGCACGGCTGCGCGAGGCGGAGAGCCAGTGCCAACGCCTGGAACAGGAGCTGGCCCAGAGCGATGCCCAGCAGGACGAGCTGCGCGAGCGCGAGGCCGAGCTCAAGCGCCAGTTGGCCCAGCGCGACCAGCAGGTGGAGAGCCTCAATGCGCGTCTGGCCGATCTGCGCGAGCGCTATGGTCGGCTCGAGACCCTGAACGAGCAGCAGCAGCGCCAGCACGCCGAGCGCCTGGAGCTTCTGGAGCAGACCAAGGCGCGCCTGGCGCAGGAGTTCGAGGCGCTGGCGGGGCGGATCTTCGATGAGCGTCAGCGCGCCTACAGCGCCCAGAGCCGCGACAGCCTCGAAGCGCTGCTCAAGCCCTTCCGCGAGCAGGTCAGCGGCTTTCGCCAGCGGCTCGAGGAGATCCATGGTGAGGAGGTGCGCGAGCGCACCACGCTCAAGGTGCAGATCGACCAGCTCGCCACTCTCAACCGTCAGATCACCGAAGAGGCCGCCAACCTGACCCGGGCGCTCAAGGGCGACAAGAAGATGCAGGGCAACTGGGGCGAGGTGATGCTGGAGTCGGTGCTCGAACGCTCCGGGCTGCGCCGCGACATCGAGTATCGCCGCGAGGTCTCGATCGAGGGCGATCAGGGCCGTCAACGCCCCGACGCGGTGATCTACCTGCCCGACGACAAGCATCTGATCGTCGACGCCAAGGTTTCACTCAACGCCTACGTGCGCTACGTCAACGCCGAGGACGATGCCGAGCGCGAGCAGGCGCTGCGCGCCCACGTGCAGGCGATCCGGGCGCATATCGACGGCCTGGCGGGGCGCGACTACCCGCGTCTGCCGGGGCTGCGTTCGCCGGATTTCGTGTTCCTGTTCATGCCCATCGAGCCGGCCTTCGCGGTTGCTTTCCAGTTCGACGACACTCTGTTCCAAGACGCCTTCTCGCGCGACATCGTGGTGGTCACCCCGACCACGCTGCTGGCCAGTCTGCGTACCGTGGCGAGCCTGTGGAATCTGGAACGCCAGAACGAAAACGCGCGCCATATCGCCGAGCGTGCCGGCAAGCTGCTCGACAAGTTCCAGGGCTTCGTCTCGAGTCTCGAGGATGTCGGGCGCCATCTGGGCCGTGCCCGGGGCAGCTACGATCAGGCCATGGGGCGGCTCGCCACCGGCCAGGGTAGCCTGGTCGGTCAGGCGCTGGCGCTGGAAAAGCTCGGCGTACGCATGAAGCGCGCGCTGCCCGAGCACCTGACCCGGGAGGCCGGGACGGATGCCGACGAGGCGGCGCTAGATCGCGCCGCGCCCGGCGCCGACGCGAGCCGCGAAGGAGAGCATGGCGTGATCGGTGGCGATTCCAACGATCACGCCGCAGGCGCAACGCGCACCGGCGACGCCGATAGCACCGCCGCGGCCCGCATATCGGGCCGCTCGGACGCAAGCGGGCCGGACTAGACGGACTCGGTGGCGTTCGTCGGCGCCGCGCTGCCCGCCGCCAGGTCGATCGCCAGCCCCTGCAGACAGATCATCGCCATCACCTGGTGGTGCGCGCCGCTGCCGAGGGCGATCAGCCGCTTGGCGCGCTCGATCGCCGGGGCCTCGGGGTCGATGTCGCCGCGCCAGCGCACCACCAGGCTCTCCTCGGCTGCCTCGATGTAATCGATGCGCTGCATCGCGTCGGTGAGAAAGCCGATCAGCCCCTGGCCGCTATCGGCGATCAGCACGTGCTGGGGCGGGCGCGAGGCGTCGCGGCCCAGCAGACGACGCAGGTCGACCAGGGCTACGCTGCGCCCCTGACGGCGCCACACGCCAACGAAGCGCGGGTCGCCACCGCTGGCGAGATAGTCGGTGGGGGCAGTATCGACGGCATCGAGCTGGTCGAGCAGGGTGGTGTAGTCGCCCGCGCAGTTGAAGCGCACCAGCGCGAAGCGCTGCCGAGGTCGATGCTCGGCGGCCGAGCTGCCTGCCTGGGCACCGTCGAGCCGCGCGTGCAGGCGCGCCAGGGCACTCAGATTGAGCGCCGACAGTAGCACCCGGTGATCGAGCGCCAGCGCATCGCGCCCCGAGGGCGCGACGACCAGCCCGGCCACCGCCGCCGCCTGGCCTGGTCCGGCCGGTGACAGGGTGGCGTCGGCGCTGAGCGCGGCGACGTGCTCCAGGGCCAGTGCCAGACGCCCCTCGGGTCCATCGAGCACTACCATGTAGCTGGGGCGCGCCCGTTGGGGCGCGCGGCCGATCAACTCGCCGGGGTCGAACAGCGGCAGCCGCGCACCGCGCAGGGTGACGTTGCCGAGGTAGGCATCGAGCTCGATCGGCGGCGGTTCGATCTCGGGGCAGTTGGCGACCTCGCCGACGATCGCGGTATCCAGTGCCAGTGCCTGGCCGCCGCTCTCCACGATCAGCCAGCGCCGAGCGTTGATCAGCGTCGGCGTGGCGTCACTGGTGACTGTCGGCAACCCCGAGGCCTCGGACGACTGGTGCTCGGTCCGTGCCGCCGCCGGTGTCACCGCGACCATCTCTTCCAACGCGAACAGCGCATCCAGGTCGAGCCGATAAGCCGGGTGCGCCAGACTCGGGTGATCGATCAGCGAAGGCATCAGCGCCAGCGCGGAGCCGTCGCCCTGGCTCACCGCATGCTGCTGATGCGGCCCCACCTCGATCACGTCGACGATCTGAGTCACGCACAGCCCGAACCGCGCGCCGCGATGCGCCACCACGGCGACGAAGCTGGCCTGGGGATCATGCCGTCCCTCGCGCTGGGGCTCGAGAGGCGAATCATCATCGAGCTGCAGCAGCCGCGCCAGATCGACCAGCGGTAGCGGCTGGCCGCGCAGCGACAGCGTGCCCCGCGACCAGGCCGGCGCTCGCGGGCGCGGTGGCGGCAACCGCTCCAGGCGTACCACCTCGCGCAGCACGTGGGCATCGAGGGCGACATCCGCGGCCCCGACGCGCAGGATGCCGAAGATTTGCCCGCTCATAATCTGGCCCGCTCCTCGCCGCGGGTCGCCCGCGCCAGTTCACGAATCGCGCCGTCGACCCGGTTGGCGGTCTCGAGCTGGGCGCTGGCGGTGGTGGCGATCTCCTCGATCGAGTCGGTGGTCTGGGCCACGCCCTCGACGATGCGTGCGAAGGAGTCGGTGGCGCGCTGGGTCACGCTGTTGCCGCTGTCGATGCGCTTGAGCGACTCGCCCAGCAGACGGTTGATCTGGCGCGTGGCGTCGGCGGACTTCTCGGCCAGCTTGCGCACCTCGTCGGCGACCACCGAGAAGCCCAGGCCGTGCTCACCGGCGCGGGCGGCCTCGATGGCGGCGTTGAACGCCAGCAGGTTGGTCTGGGAGGCAATCTCGCCGATCACTTTGACGATCGCATCGATATCCTCGGAAGACTTCTGGATCGCCGCCATCGCCTCGCGCGAGTCGTTCAGCGACTGGGTGCCGCGATTGGCCTCCTGCTGGGTCTCGCGGGCCAGCGAACGGGTCAACTGGGTGTTCTCGGCGATCGAGGCGATGGAGGCGTTGAGCGCATGGATCGACTGGCTCATGGCCTCGGTCTGGGCCTGGATGTGTTCTTCCAGCTCGACCTCGGCGGTGATGTCGGTGGCGAACTTGATCACCTTGTAGGGCTTGCCGTCGGCATCGAAGATCGGGTTGTAGGTCGCCTGGATCCAGACCCGGCGGCCATGCTTGCCCAGGCGCATGAAGCGGCCGTCGAACAGCTCACCGCGACTCAGCGCCAGCCAGAAGTCGCGATACTCGCGGCTGACCACATGGTCGGGTGTACAGAACATGCGGTGATGCTGGCCCTCGATCTCGTCGGCGTGATAGCCCAGCGTGTCGAGGAAGTTCTGGTTGGCGGCGAGAATATTGCCCTTGAGATCGAACTCGATCACCGCCTGGGCGCGGTCGATGGCGTTGATCCGGCCCTTGAACTCGGCGTTGCGCTGGCGCTCGGCGGTGACGTCGTGGGCGAACTTGACCACCTTGTAGGGGCGTCCGCTGGCGTCGAGGATCGGGTTGTAGGTGGCCTGCAGCCAGATGTCACGGCCGTGCTTGTCGAGACGGCGGAACTCGCCGCTGTAGAACTCGCCCTGGCGCAGGCGCGCCCAGAACTGGCGGTAGTCGTCGCTCTTGGCGTAGTCCGGCTGGCAGAATAGCGCGTGGTGGCGACCCTCGATCTCCTCCAGGGTGTAGCCCACGGTGTCGAGGAAGTGCTGGTTGGCGGTGAGCACATGGCCGTCGAGATCGAACTCGATCACCGCCTGGGCGCGATCGATCGCCTTGACCTTGCCCTCGTACTCGGCGACCGCGCGCTTCTGCAAGGTGATGTCCGTGGCCAGCTTGATCACCTTGTGCGGCTTGCCCTCGCCATCGAGCACCGGGTTGTAGGTCGCCTGCAGCCAGATCTCTTCGCCCTGGCGGGTGAGGCGCTTGAACTCGCCGCTGACGAACTCGCCGCGCCCCAGGCGCCCCCAGAATTCCTGATAGGCGCGGCTCTGGGCGTAGCGCTCGTCGCAGAACAGGCGGTGGTGCTGACCGATGACCTCGTCGCGGCGATAGCCCATGGCCTCGAGAAAGCGCGCATTGGCGTCGAGCACGTGGCCATCGAGATCGAACTCGATCACGGCCTGGGAGCGGTTGACCGCCTGCCACAGCGCTTCCAGCGGCGGTGCGGTGATCGAGTCGGTGCCAGAAGCAGAAGTTTCCAGGGACATGCAGTGCCTCCGCGGAGCGGGATGAGGGCCGCGAGCTTGCCGCTCGGCAAAGCTCATGGTGGGTACCGCATAACATCGGCGGGGCAAGGGCGAAGTTTAATTAAACTCGGCTATCGGCGAGATAAACCGGGCCCAAAAGACGATGCCGCCCCGTAGGGCGGCATCGATGGCAGCAGCGCAAGAGAGCTTGAACGCGTCAGCCGAGATAGGCGTTGAGCATCCAGACCGTCTTCTCCTGCTCGCGGATATAGTCGCTGGCCAGTGAGGCGGTGCCCTCGTCGTCGGCGTCGCTGGCCTGCGAGAGGAGGTCTCGCTGAAGCTCGATCAGCACCTGCAGACCCGTCACCAGACCGCGCACGCACTGCTTGCCGTCGGAGACCTTGGTGTCTTCCTGGATCTTCGATACCGCGAAGTAGTCGCTGTAGGCGTGCAGCGGCTGATAGCCCAGGGTCAGGATACGCTCGGCGACCTCGTCGACCTTGGTCAGCAGGTCGGTGTAGATCTCCTCGAACTTGGCGTGCAGCTCGAAGAACTGCTCACCCTTGACGTTCCAGTGGTAGCCGCGAACGTTCATATAGAAGATCTGGTAGTTGGCCAGCAGCGCGTTGAGCTTCTCGGCGAGCTGTTCGGCTGCGGATGCGTGCAGACCGATGGCATTGGTATCCGACATGACATTCCTCCTTAAAAAGCGATGGGCGCGACCAAAGTGTATGTCGCCATGTCGTCGCTGCCCAGCCAAGCCTGAGTATGGCCGGCATAGGCGGCGGCTATCTGACTTTTAGACATCGCCTGGGGAAAATCGAACACTTTCACTGACGCTCGCTTTTTGCGCGCCATACGCGTGCCAGGCTGCGGGCGTTGTCCTCCAGCAGGGCGGCGCAGCGGTTCAGCGCGGCCTCGAGGCTGAGCGGCCCGTCGGCGAGGGCGAAGGCGGCGGTGACGCCGTGGTCGAAGGCCGCCTGCCAGCCTTCGCCCAGACGCCCTGCCAGCACCACGCTAGGTACCCCGTGCTGCTGCGCGCGCCGGGCGATGCCGATCGGCGTCTTGCCAGAGAGGCTCTGACCGTCGAGCTGGCCCTCGCCGGTGATCACCCAGTCGGCGTCGGCGAGCAGCGCGTCGAACCCCACCTGCGCCATGACCAGCTCGATCCCGGGGCGCAGTTCCGCACCCAGAAAGGCGCGGGCGGCGAAGCCCATGCCGCCGGCGGCGCCAGCACCGGGCAGCTCGCGGTGGTCTTCGCCGAGGGCGCGGGCGGCGTGGTCGGCGAAGTGGGCGAGTGCGGCGTCCAAGCTTTCGACGTCGGCGTCGCTGGCGCCTTTCTGCGGGCCGAAGATGGCGCTGGCGCCGCGCGGGCCAAGCAGCGGGTTATCGACGTCGACGGCGGTCTGAACCGTCAACGAGGCCAGCCGCGGGTCGAGGCCCGCGAGATCGAGTGTCGCCAGCGCCGCCAGGGCCGCGCCGCCCGCTGGCAGCGGCTGGTCGTCTTCGTCCAGCAGGCGGGCGCCGAGGGCCACCAGCATGCCGGCACCGGCGTCGTTGGTGGCGCTGCCGCCCAGGGTCAGTACCAGGTGACGGGCGCCGGCGTCCAGCGCGGCCAGGATCAGCTCGCCGACCCCATGGGTGGTGCTGTGCAGGGCGGTGCGTTCATCCCGGGTCAGGGCCTGCAGTCCGCTCGCTTCTGCCAGTTCGATGAAGGCGGTGCGCGACTCGGCGAGCCAGCCCCAGCTCGCCTCTGCCGGGCGCCCCAGGGCATCCTGCACCCGCGTGCGGCGGCGCTCGGCGCCGGTGGCCGCGAGCAGCGCATCCAGCGTGCCTTCGCCGCCATCGCCCATGGGGCACTCATGCAGGCTCGCTTCGGGCCACTCGCGAGCAATGCCGCGGGCCACGGCGGCAGCGGCCTCGCGGGCGCTGAGCGCGTCCTTGTAACTGTCGGGAGCAATGACGATCTTCATCGAATCCTCGGCTATGGCTGACGGCGTGGGTGCGGACGTGGGTGCAGGCCTGGGCGTGGTAGGGCGGCGCGACCAGCATAGCGCCGTTCGCCGCCCGCGGCGACGGCCCGCCCGCGGTGGGTGGCTGGGCGCGGACACTTTCTCAGGCAAAGCCTAATGGACATGGACCGACGACAGACCAACTGTCATGCTCACGCTGTTCGCCGTTGCCTCTCGAGGAGAGTGCCATGAAACCATCATCCTGGCGTCACCGGCTGTCCCACGCGACGCGCCCCAGGCCCTCTGGCTGGTTCGTGGTCGGCGCGGTGGTGGCGCTGACCAGCGGCTGTCAGTCGCTGGCCGCGCCGGAGCCGCTCGCCGCCACGCGCTCGGATTCACTGCCCGCCGCCTGTCAGTGGTCGGCCACCGGGGAAACCCTGGCGCGTCTGCGCGCTACCCGTCAGGCGCTGGAGCAGCAGGGCTATCAAGTGCTCGATACCGACGCCAAGCTGGGCCTGGTCAGCGCCGAGCGGCGTACCGCCCAGCCCGGGCTGGGGGCGGTCGACAGCCCCTTCGGGCGTACCGGGTTCTGGGGCGGCTTCGGCCTCGGCGGTAGCCACGGCTACTCGCTGGGGTTGTTCCAGGGTTTCGGCGGTGGCTACAACACCGACCCGGTGCAGATCGAGCGGGTCTCGGTGGTCACGCCCGAGGCGACCACCTACGTCGACCGCGATTCGGTGGTGGTCGACCACAACGGCTATCTGATCGATGCCCGCAGCTACAATCAGCCCGGCTTCTGCGCCCAGCTGCGCCAGTCGATCGAGTCCCAGCTGGCGGCCTCGGCCGCGTCAGGAGCAAGCCCATGAGTCCCCGCTTACCTAGTATCCCGCGCCGTGGGCTTTCGCTGACGCTGATTTTACTGCTGGGGCTCGCCGGCTGCGCGGTGAACCCGCCGGCACAGCCGCGCAGTATCGCTGTCACCGCCAGCGAGGATGCCACCCTGCGCGCGACGCTGGCGATGCTCGCCGAGCGCGGCTTCGTGATTCGTCAGGCCGACGGCGACCTGCGCCAGATCGATGCGGTGCTCGCCTCGCGCAGCGGCTACGAGATACACGCCGAGGTGACCGGCGGCAGCCAGCGCCCGCCGGGGCTGGTGCTGCAGAACGGGGATACCTATCTCACCCTGAGCGGTCGCCGCGGCGGCCAGCCGCTGGACGCCGTGTCGCTCGATCCGCTGTTCATCGACGTGCAGCGCCGCCTGGGGCTGCTGCCGTGAACCGCGAGTCGTACGCAGATCAGCGTCATCGGGCTCGACTGGGGTCGAGCCAGGGTTTGTTGGGTCAGAGCCTGCAACGGGGCTGGCGCCTGAGCCTGGGCATCGGCCTGGGGCTGAGCATGCTGGGCTGGGCGCCTCTGGCTTCGGCTCATCCTCACGGCTGGGTCGATATCAGCGTGCGCGGTGAGTTCGATGCCCAAGGGCGACTGGAGGCGCTGCGCCAGCAGTGGCGCATGGACCCCTTCTATAGCCAAGTGGTGATGGAGGAGCTGGCCAGCGTCGATGACGACAGCAGCATGGCGGAGCGGCTGGATGCCCTGGGTGGCGAGATCCGCAACAACCTCGCCACCCAGCACAACCTGACCTGGATCGATCTCGATAACCGCGAGCTGGCCCAGGGCGAGGTGGTCGACACCAACACCGAGATCGACGGTGAGCGGCTGGTGTTCGAGTTCGTGCTGCCGCTGGCCCAGCCGGTGGCGCTGGGCGGGCATCTGCTGCGCTACCGGGTCTTCGACCCCACCTACTATATCGAGATGGTCCACGAGGCCAACGCCGACGGTTCCCAGCCTTTACCCGAGGCGCTCACCCTGGATCGCGCACCGCCCGGTTGCACCACGCGTATCGTCAAGGCCAAACCCGATCCGCAGAAGGTGATGGAAGCGGCGATGCTCGACAAGACCGACACCGGCGAGCCCAACCTGGGGCGCTTCTTCGCCGAAACCGGAGAGATTCGATGCCCCGGTTGAGCCCCTGGCGCAGCGTGGCGCTGGCCCTTTGCGGCGTGCTGCTCGCCGCCGGAACGATCTATTGGCTCGGCTGGTGGCAGCAGGCAGCGGTGCAGGTGGTGCTGTGGCAGCGCGATCTCTATCACGCCCTGACCGCGGCGATCACCGCCATCGACCGCGCTCCGGGGTTTACCACCTGGAGCGTGCTGCTCGGCGTCAGCTTCGGCTACGGCGTCTTCCACGCCGCCGGGCCGGGGCATGGCAAGGTGGTGCTGAGCACCTATCTCGCCTCCCAGGGTGGGGCCTGGCGGCGCGCTATCGCTCTCTCCGCGCTCGCCTCGCTGCTGCAGGGGCTGGTGGCGATCGCCCTGGTCGCGGTGCTGGTGTTCGGGCTCGGCTGGCTGACCCGCGAGGCGATGGCCAGCGTCGATCAGGCGGAACTGGCGAGCTTCGTGATGGTGGCGCTGGTCGGGCTATGGCTGTGCTGGCGCTCGCTGCGCCGGCTGTGGCGCTGGCATGCCGCCCCTGGAGCGGCGTCCGCTCATGCTCATGGCCCCCATGACGCCCATGAACCGGGTCATGATCACGGTGCAGG
The DNA here is from genome assembly GCF_017306975.2 of Salinicola sp. DM10. NCBI lineage: Bacteria > Pseudomonadati > Pseudomonadota > Gammaproteobacteria > Oceanospirillales > Halomonadaceae > Salinicola > Salinicola sp. DM10. Next base: position 144,399 of record NZ_JAFLEN020000005.1, on the reverse strand, counting down.
CTGCGGCTGTGGCCATGACCATCACGTTTCACCCCAGCGCGCCCAGGCCTGGGGCACGGCGGCGCTGACGGTGCTCTCCATCGGCATTCGCCCCTGCAGCGGCGCGGTGCTGCTGCTGGGCGCCTCGGCACTGCTGGATCAGTTCGGCAAGGGTGTGGTGGCGGTGCTGGCGATGTCGCTGGGCACGGCGCTGACAGTGTCGTCGCTGGCGCTGGCGAGCGTGCTGGCGCGGGAGTGGACCCAACGGCGGCTGGCGCCGCTCTCCGGGCGACGGCCGTGGGGCGCCTGGGTCGGCTTTGCCGGTGGCGCTGTGATCCTGGCGCTGGGGCTCTCGCTCACCCTGGCCCAGTGGCAGCAGGGCACGCCTCCCGGCGCGCCCTTCCTGGGCACACCGGGGGCGGCCGCGGGTTCGCCTCTATTGCCGGGCGCGCGCGACGCCTCCTGAGTTCAATCGAGGAGGCCGGCTCCGAGAGCCAGCTGTTCGAGCTCGTTGCGTCGGCTTTCTAGGGCGGCTTCGGTATAGGCGCGCGGCTCGCCCTGGCCCCACACCGGCCCCGGCCAGGCGTCGTCTCCGCGGGTGCGCACGATCACGTGCAGATGCAGCTGCGGCACCATGTTACCCAGCGTCGCCACATTGAGCTTGTCACCGCCGTAGTGGCCCATCATCGCCTCGCCCAGGCGCGTGCCTTCGTGCCAGAGCTGGGCCTGCGCCTCGCTATCGAGGTGGTAGAGCTCGACCACCTCGGAGCGGCGCGGAATCAGGATCGCCCAGGGGTAGCGGGCGTCGCGGCTCAGGCGCAGTTGGCACAGCGTCAGGTCGATGACGTGCAGGCTGTCCTGTTCGAGGCGCGGGTCGAGGGTGAAGGTCGGCATGTCGGCTCCGGGGATCGGCGGCAGAAAGCGCCTACTCTACGGGCGGCTACGCCGCGACGTCGAGCGCCGTGACGCCGAGCGTCGCGGCCACGGCGGGGCGTTGGCGGGTAGACAGCGCGCAGCGGGGTCGCCTCTGCTATGTTGACAGTGGGTCGGCCAGAATCCGGCCTCGGTGGCATCTCGGGCCACTCGCCAACAAACGTTATGGAGGACGACAACGATGAAACGACTGATTGCGCTGTCTCTGCTCGCCCTGCTGGGCGCCGGTATCCTGTCCGGCTGCAACACCGTCAGCGGTGCGGGCCAGGACATCGAAGAGGGTGGCGAAGCGGTACAGGACGCCGCCAACTGAGGTGAGAGGCGTCCGGCGGCGAGCCGCCGGACGCTCTGGCTGTGCGCGCGTCGTCGCCTTCCTTGCCGTGCCGAGGATACGCTGGGTACAGCGCGCCTTGGGGCTATCCCTCCGGTCGACTTCTCCGCTACGCTCGATCTCTGCGCACACCCCCAATCACCCACCGAATTTTGCGCGGTTCGATCCGTGTTTACCGTGGAGAGCTGCGACAGCCGATGACGCCAGATTCACCTCACGCCACGCCCCATACCGATCCATCGCCCGAGGGCAGTGGCGCTACCGACGCTTACCTCGACAGCAGCGAGACCGATCTCGGGGAACTGCCAGGGCCGCAGGAGCGCCCGGTCTCGATTCTCTTCAACGACACCGCCTACGCCACCGTGCTGGCGACGCCGGATCAGCTCGAGGCGCTGGCCGTGGGGTTCGCCTTCAGCGAAGGGGTGATCGACCGCTATGCCGATATCGCGTCGCTCGCCTGCGAGAGCAGCCGCCATGGCCATCGCGTGCGCCTGAACGTGGCGGCGCGGATCGAGCGGCGCGCGGCGGGGCAGGCGCGGGCCACTACCACCACCAGCGGCTGCGGGGCCTGCGGCGTGCAGGAAGAGTCGCAGCTGCTGTTCGGGCTGACGCGACTGGCACCGGCCAACCCACCGGCGCCGGCGGCGCTGCGCAGCGGGCTTGCAGCGCTCCAAGACCGCGCCGAGAGCGGTATGCACCTGGCCCTGAGTTTCGCCGCCGACGGCGAATTGATCGCCGCAGGACGTGATATCGGGCGTCACAATGCGCTCGACAAGGTGATCGGCGAGGGATTGCGCCAGGGCCGTCAGGCCGCCTGGGCGATGACCTCGAGCCGCTGCAGCCTGGAACTGGTGCAGAAGAGCGTGCGCGCGGGTATCGCGACCCTGGCGACGCTTTCCTACCCCTCGCGGCTGGCGGTGGAAGTGGCGCGCGCCTGCAATCTCACCCTGATCAACTGCCACCGTGGACGCCGGCTCGAACTGTTGAGCCGAGGCGACCGCTGATCCGTTCGACCCGCTGGTCTGACCCGCTGGCTCCACGCCGTTTCTCTACGCCGTTTCTCTACGCCGTTCATCCACGTCGATCCATAAGCCCCGGGCCGACGAGCTCAAGCTCGGCGCGGCGGGGCCGATAAGCCATGCCTTGACGCCTTCAATGGTGGCTGTATCGACAGCCACTAGTTAGCGGGCGTACTATGCTTTCGTATTATACTTTGGTATTAACCTTAGGCTTTGGTATGTATCGGTGCCTGGGCGCCGGCGCGATCCCGCACCGCCCGCCCGCGTGGCCCGATTGCCAGCCGGTCTCGCCCCTTCCATCGAGGCGATCTCCCGTCAGCGCGTGCCCCGCGCGAGCGCTGATGATCCGGCCGAGCGCACGCCTTCACGCAGCAAGGAACCCCATGTCCCAGTCTCGCCAAGCCCCTGAGTCTCCGGCCTCCCACGAGCCGCCGCAGGCGGGCCTTGCCCGCGATCCCAAGGTCTTCTCCTACCGCAACCCGGCCGGCGGCTGGGGCGCGCTCAAGTCGGTGGGCAAGCATCTGTGGCACAGCCGCTCGCCGGCGCTCAACGCGCGCTCGCTGTTCAAGCTCAACCAGCCCGACGGTTTCGACTGCCCCGGCTGCGCCTGGGGCGACCCGGAGCACGGCTCGTCGTTCGAGTTCTGCGAGAACGGGGTCAAGGCGGTGACCTGGGAAGCCACCGCCAAGCGCGTCACGCGGGAGTTCTTCGCCCGCCACAGCGTCAGCGAACTCAAGACCTGGGACGACTACCAGCTCGAGGACCAGGGGCGGCTGGTGGAGCCGATGCGCTACAACGCCGAGACCGATCACTACGAGCCGATCGCGTGGGAGGACGCAATCGCACTGGTAGCCCAGGAACTCAAGGCGCTGCCGACCCCCGACGACGCCATCTTCTATACCTCGGGCAAGGCCGGTAACGAGTCGGCCTACGTGTTCCAGCTGCTGGCGCGGCGCTTTGGCACCAACAACCTGCCGGACTGCTCCAACATGTGCCATGAGGCCAGCGGTGTGGCGCTCAACGCGGCTCTGGGTACCGGCAAGGGCAGTGTGCGGCTGGAGGATTTCGAACGCGCCGAGGCGATCTTCGTGTTCGGCCAGAACCCCGGCACCAACCATCCGCGCATGCTCGGCGTGCTGCGCGAAGCGGCCGAGCGCGGCGCCACCATCGTCTCCTTCAACCCGCTCAAGGAGCGCGGACTGGAGAAGTTCGCCGACCCGCAGAAGCCGTTGGAGATGCTGCACAACGGTAGCCATCGCATCAGCACCTTCTATTTCCGCCCCAAGCTGGGCGGTGACATGGCCGCCGTACGCGGCATGGCCAAGGCGCTGTTCGAGCGCGATGCCGCCGGTGAGGCGGTGCTCGACCACGCCTTCCTGGCCGCGCACACCGCGCATCTCGAGGCTTATCGGGTGAGGGTCGAGGCTACCGATTGGGCCGAGCTCGAGGCCCAATCGGGGCTGTCTGAGCGTGAAATGCGCGAGGCCGCGGATCTCTACGCCCGCTCGCGTGCCACCATCGCCTGCTGGGCCATGGGCATCACCCAGCACGTGCACTCGGTGGCCACCGTACGCGAGATCGTCAATCTGCTGATGCTGGGCGGCAACCTGGGCAAGCCCGGCGCCGGCACCTCGCCGGTGCGCGGCCACTCCAACGTCCAGGGCGACCGCACCATGGGGATCTTCGAGAAGCCCGCGGATGCGCTGCTCGACGCGCTGGAGGCCTACTATCAGCGCCCCATGCCGCGCCATCACGGGGTCGACTCGGTGGCCGCGGTCAAGGCGATGCGCGACCAGCCGGGCAAGGTGTTCGTCGGCCTGGCCGGCAACTTCACCCGCGCCATCTCCGACAGCGGTGTCACCGAGCAGGCGATGGCCAACTGCGCGCTGACCGCCTTCATCAGCACCAAGCTCAACCGTAGCCATCTGATCACCGGGCGCGAGGCGCTGATCCTGCCGTGCCTGGGGCGCAGCGAGATCGACCGCAACGCGGCAGGCAAGGCGCAGCTGATCACGGTCGAGGACTCGATGAGCATGGTGCACGGCTCGGCGGGCATCAACCGCCCGGCGGACAAGGCGCTGCGCTCGGAAGTGGCGATCCTCACCGGTATCGCCGAGCGCCTGTTCGGTGACGACGACAGCGTTGAGTGGGCGGCGCTGCGCGAGGATTACGACCGCATTCGCGAGCACATCGCCGCGGTGATCCCCGGTTTCGACGACTTCAACACCCGGGTGCGCGCGCCGCGGGGCTTCTGGCTGGCCAATCCGGTGGCACGCCGTGAGTTCCCGACGGCCAGCGGCCAGGCGGAGTTCTCCAACGACGCACTGCCGGGCGAGGTGATGCATCAGCGGCTCGCCGCCCGGGAGGGCTGGATCACGCTGCAGACGATGCGCTCGCACGACCAGTACAACACCACGGTCTACGGCTACGATGACCGTTATCGCGGTATCGAGAACGGCCGTCGGGTGATCTTCCTCAACCCCGAGGATATCGACCGGCTGGGGTTTGCCGTGGGGCAGTGGGTCGACCTGATCGGCGAGTCGGACGACGGCGTGACGCGCCGTGCCGATGGCTTCAAGATCGTCGCCTACGATACGCCCGCCGGCTGCGCCGCCGCCTACTACCCGGAAACCAATCCGCTGATCCCGCTCGACCACAAGGGCGAGCAGAGCCACACCCCGGCATCGAAGTCGGTGGCCGTGCGCCTGGCAGCGAGCGCCCGCCTTGCCTGAGCGTGGGCCATCGGAGCTCGATGTCGTCGCCCTCGAGCGCCGCTTCACGGCGCTCCAGGCGGCGCACCCCGAACTCGACCCGCTGGCGGCGCTGCTAATGGCCGCGCTGCATGACGTCGCCGAGCCGTCGCTCTCCAGCGCGCAGCTGTCGCGTCACCTGGGCATCGAGCATGCCCTGGTGCGTCGCGCCGCCGCCGAGCTCGAAGCCGCCGGCTGGATCGCCACCCAGGCCCGCGGTGGCGCCAGCCCGGCACTGGGGCTGCGACTGCTCGCCGACGTCGAAGCCTGACACCCAAACGCCCCGCACGCTCTGACGTCGCAACTCCCATCTGGCGCTATCCTGAGCTTATGGCGCCGATGCGCTCGCGCGAGCGTATCGGCGCCCATCACTCGCGCTTCATCCGGAGGAACCGATGTCTGAATCACAGCTGCAGGGCCGTATCGCTGTCATCACCGGTGGCGGCGTGGGTATCGGCTACGCCATTGCCCGAGCACTGGCGGCGGCCGGCGCCCGCGTGGTCGTCACCTATCGCTCGCACCAGCCCGACGCCGCGGCGCTTAAGGCGCTCAGTGCCAGCGGGGGCGAGCCGGCATTGGCACGGGCGCTCGACGTCACTGACGAGGCCGCGGTGGCCGAGTTCGCCGACTGGCTGCGGGCCGAATGCGGTCGGGTCGATATCCTGATCAACAACGCCGGCGGTCTGGTGCAGCGCTCGAGCATCGAGGAGATGCCCTACACCCTGTGGCGCCAGGTGCAGACGCTCAACGTCGACTCGGTGTTTCTGATGACCCACTATCTGCTGCCACTATTCGGCGCCGAGGGCGGGCGCATCATCACGCTGTCGTCGCTGGCCGGGCGCAACGGAGGCCACCCTGGCGCCACCGCCTACGCCACCGCCAAGGCCGCGCTGTTCGGCTTCACCCGCGGGCTGGCCAAGGAGGTCGCCGCACGCGGCATCACCGTCAACGCGCTGGCGCCGGGGTTCATCGAGGCGACCCCGTTCCATGCCACCTTCACCAGCGAAGCGTCCAAGCGCGACACCGTTGCCGGCATTCCCGCCGGGCGCGCCGGGGTGCCCGAAGACGTCGCCTCGGCCGCGCTGTGGCTGGCCAGTGACGGTGCCGCCTTCGTCTCGGGAAGCATTGTCGATATCAATGGCGCCCAGTATTTCGGCTAGCTTCCTGATAGACACCACTTGCGTTCACCGACTTTTCGCCTCGAGCCCGATGAGAAAGTCTCCCAGCGCCTGCGACAGCGGTTCAACCTCAGCCGAAGGTGTAGCGCCGCTCCAGGCGCTCGAACGCCAGGTCGGTGACGATCGCCAGTAGCCCTACCAGCAGCGCACCCTGGATCACGTAGGCCAGATTGTTGCCCACCAGCCCGGCGATCAGCGGCGTGCCCAGGCTCTTGGCACCGACGGTGGAGCCGATGGTGGCGGTGCCGATGTTGATGATCACCGACACCCGAACCCCGGCGATGATCACCCGCATCGCCAGCGGCAGCTCCACCCGCCACAGGATCTGCCACGCGCTCATGCCGTTGCCGCGTGCCGCTTCCCGAGTGCTCGCGGGGACCGTGCCGAGCCCGGCGATGGTGTTCTGGATCACCGGCAGCAGGCCGTAGAGCGACAGTGCGATGATCGTCGGGGTGAAGCCGAACCCGGCCAGCGGCACAGCGATGGCGAGCACCGCCGCCGGGGGGAAGGTCTGCCCGATGGCGGCCAGCGACGACACCATGGGCTCGAACTCGCGCCCGGCAGGGCGGGTGACGAAGAGCCCGGCGGTCACGCCGACGCTTACCGAGATCAGCGACGACACCAGCACCAGGCCGATGTGCGCCAGCATCAGATTGAGAAAGCTGTCGCGGCTGTAGAGCGGCTGGCTGAGATCGGGAAACAGCGCCCGGAACAGCGGTTCCAACTGGCTCATGCCCAGCGTCAGCCCCACCAGCAGCAGTGTGAGCAGCACCAGCGTGAGGTTGCCGGCGGCGGCGCGACGCAGCCCCGAGCGCGCGGCGGCAACGCTCATGATGCGGCCTCGCTGACGGCGCTGTCGCCCCCGATCCCCATCACTCCGGGCATGCCCACTTCGGCGATCAGACGCCCGTCGCGGTCCACCACCGGCAGGGCGGTCACCCGGTACCACACCATGCGCGACAGCGCCTCCTTCATGCTCATCTCCGGGGTGGCGATCCACTCGGGCTTGACCCGGGTGATGGCGTCGGCGTCATCCAGCCGCGCGCCGGCCAGGGCGCTCGGGCGGCCCCCGGCGTCGACCAGCCAGGCGTGCTCGTCGAGACGCTCCAGCCCGGTCTCCGGCGCCAGCCGGGCGCGGCGCTGGTACTGGTGCACAAAGCGTCGCGACAGCAGCTTGAGACCCAGATCGGCCTGGCCGATGAATTCGCGCACGAAGTCGTCGGCGGGCTCGACCAGCATCTCGATCGGACGGTCGTACTGCACCAGGCGGCCGCCGTTGAGCAGGGCGACGCGGGTCGCCAGGGCCAGCGCCTCGTCCATGTCATGGGTGACGAAGACGATGGTCTTGCCGGTCTGGGCGTGGACGCGCCTCATCTCCGCCTGCAGCGTCTCGCGGGTGAGCGGGTCGACCGCGCCGAACGGCTCGTCCATCAGCAGCACTTCGGGGTCGGCGGCGAGCGCCCGGGCCACCCCGACCCGCTGTGCCTGGCCGCCGGAGAGCTGGTGCGGGTACTTGTCGCGGAATTCGGCCGGGTCGAGTTGAAACAGCGTCATCAGCTCGTCGACACGGTCATCGATGCGCGCCTTGGGCCACTTGAGCAGCTGCGGCACGGTGGCCACATTGCGCGCCACGCTCCAGTGCGGGAACAGCCCGGTGGACTGGATGGCGTAGCCGATCCGCCGCCGCAGCTGCTCCACGGGCAGCTGGGTGACGTCGTCGCCGTTGATCAGAATGCGTCCCTCGCTCAGCGGAATCAGGCGGTTGATCATCTTCAGCGTGGTCGACTTGCCACAGCCCGAAGGCCCGATCAGCACGCCGAATTCGCCGCTCTCGAGCGTCAGCGAGACGTCGTCGACCACCCGCTTGCCGGCGTAGGTCTTGGTCAGCCCTTGCAGTTCGATCATGGGGTTCCCCCGGGTCAACGGGTGCCGGGCGGGCGGCTCGCGGCCACCAGCAGTTGCAGAAGGAAGTCGGCGATCACCGCCAGCACGATGGTGGGGATGGCGCCGAGCAGGACCAGGTCGATGGCGTACTGCCCCAGGCCCTGGAAGATGAAGGCCCCGAAGCCGCCGGCGCCGATCAGCGCCGCCACCACGGTGAGCCCGATCGCCTGCACGGTGACGATGCGCAGCCCAGAAAGGATCACCGGCAGCGCCAGCGGCAGCTCCACCCGCCACAGGATCTGGCGCGAGGTCATGCCCATGCCGCGGGCCGCCTCCAGCGTCGTTGCCGGCACCCCGGCGAGGCCGGCGTAGGTGTTGCGCACCACCGGCAGCAGCGAGTAGAGCACCAGGGCGATGATCGCCGGTGCGACCCCGATACCGCTGACTCCCAGCTCGCCCAGCCACGGCACCGCGTGGGCCAGCGCCGCCAGGGGCGCGATCAGCATTCCGAACACGGCGATCGAGGGCAGCGTCTGGAACACGTTGAGCACGCTGAACAGGCCATCGCGCCAGCGCCGGCTGCGAGCCGCCACGAGCCCCAGCGGCAGCCCCAGGGCCAGCGCCGGCAACAGCGCGCCGCCGACCAGGGCGAGATGGCGCAGGCCCTGGGCGACGAAGATGTCACGCTGATTGGCGAACTCGCGCATCAGCGACAGCGGTGCGAGCAGGTCGCTCGCCAGGCAGGCGCCGATCAGGCCCAGCGCCAGCAGCGCAAACAGTGCCCGCGCCAACAGCGCCAGACGCAGGCGCTGCAGCGCATCCACGGCGATCAGCGCTGCCGCCAACAGCAGCAGCCAGAAGGCGCCGCCCTGGGAGACTCGGGCGGCGGGGGAGGCTTCGGCCAGGGCGCGCTGGGCATAGTCGCCGAGGGCGAACAGAGTCAGCCCCAGCAGCGGCAGCGTCAGCGCCAGCCCCAACCAGCAGGCGGTACGCGACGCCAGCCCCCGCGCCAGCGCGGCCAGCAGCAGCCCGGCCGCGATCAGGCCCAGTGCACCGAGCTGCCAGCCGGGCAGCGCCTGCCATAGCATCACCGGCTGGCCCGAGACCAGCCGGTTGGGCGAGAGCGTGGCGAACGGCAGCAGCGCCACGCCAATGGCCGCGGCCAGCCACAGGGTCAGCAGTACCCGGTTGCCGATCACCCGCGGGGCTTGCTCATGCGGCATGCCGTGGTCAATCCAGCAGGCCCTGCTGAGTCAGGTAGTCATGCGCCACCTGCTTGGCCGGCAGCCCGTCGACCTGGATCTTGCCGTTGAGGCGCTGCAGGGTCTCGCGATCGAGGGACTCGAACACCGGCTCGAGCAGCTCGGCGATCTGTGGGTGCGCCTCGAGCACCGCTTCGCGCACCACCGGCGCCGGGGCGTAGACCATCTGCACGCCCTTGGGGTCGTCCATCACCTTGAGCTGGGCGGCGTCGATCGCGCCATCGGTGCCGTAGACCATGGCGGCATTGGTGCCGCTGGTGCCCTCGGCGGCGGCGCGGATGGTCGCCGCGGTATTGCCGCCGGAGAGCACCAGCAGCTGATCTTCGTCGAGGGTGAAGTCATAGGCGCGCTGGAAGCTGGGTAGCGCCGCGTCGCTCTCGACGAACTCCGCCGAGGCGGCGAGCTTGACCTCGCCGCCGTTGTCCACCCAGCGCCCGAAGTCGGCCATGCTGCTGAGGTCGTTGGCATCGGCGACGTTCTGGCGCACCGCGATCGCCCAGGTGTTGTTGGCGGGGGCCGGGGTCAGCCATGCCAGCTGGTGCTGCTCGAGGTCCATCTTGCGGATCTTGGCGTAGCCATCGGCGGCGTTCTTCCACGCCGGATCGTCGGTGGTATCGGTGAAGAAAGCGCCGTTGCCGGTGTACTCGGGGTAGAGGTCGATATCGCCGGAGATCAGCGCCTGACGCACGATATTGGTCGGCCCCAGCTGCAGACGGCTCTCCACCAGCAGGTTGGCGTTCTCGAGCACCTCGACGATCATGTTGCCGAGCAGCGAGCCCTCGGTATCGATCTTGGAGGCGACGCGGATCGGCGCGTCGGCGGCCTGGGCGACGCCGGTAGCGGCCGTGAGGGTGGCGGCGGCGAGGCCGATGGCGAGTAGCTTGCGCATGATGTCATCCCTGGCTGGGCGGCCGTGGCGGCACGCCGATGTTGTCGTCGTTGTCGATGTCGCCGATATCGTGATCGTCATCGATATCGTTGTCGATGGACGCGGTGCACACCGCGCCATGCCTCAGCAGAGTCTAGCGGGCCGACCGCCGAGCGACCAACCGCTGTTCTCCCGCGTCGCAGGTGCTAATCTGAAGCTCATCAAGGATGCTTACCCCTACAAGGAGCTATCGATGAAGATCCCCGCCACCACCCTGCTGCTCGGCAGCCTGCTGCTGGCAGGCTGTAGCACCGCGCCGGCACCGGACGAGGCACCGCCCCCGCCGCCGATGATGGAACCGCTGCCCGCGGACAGCTGTGGGGCGCAGGCGGTCGGCAGCATGAACGGCCAGATTCTCGACGAGACTACCCGGCGCTGGATCGAGGATCGCTCGCGGGCCGACGAGATCCGCGTGATCCAGCCGGACGAGCAGGTCACCATGGATCATCGCCCCGGGCGGTTGGATATCCGGGTCGACGATAAGCGCCGGATTCTCTCCCTCGCCTGCGGTTGAGGCGGTATCCCACCGAGACGTCAACGTGTGAAGGGCGGTTCGTGTGCGTTCAGAGGTATGATCCGCGCCTTCACAAGATGAGATAACCCGATAAGGAACCTTCGCCATGCTGCAGGACTCTCCTCAGGTTTACGGCTCGGCGACCCGCTTTCTGCACTGGGTCGTGGCCGCACTGGTGATCGTTCAGCTCACCAGCGTGTTCCTGCACGAAGTGTGGGACGGCAATGCCTTCAGTCGACTGATCCTGCCCTGGCACACCAGTATCGGGGTCAGCGTGCTCGCACTGATGGCGATTCGCACGCTGTGGGCGCTGTCCCAGCTCGGCCATCGCCCGGTGCATGAAGGCAGCCTGCAGCGGCTGGCAGTGTGGGCGCATGTGCTGATGTATGCACTGTTGATCATGATGCCGCTCTCCGGCGTGCTCATGACCTGGGGTTCCGGTTACGGCGTACACGCCTTCGGAAGCGTACTGGCGCCGGGCGCCGACGTACCCTGGGCAGCAGCGCTGGGTGTGGTCCACGAGCCGATCGCCTGGCTGATCACGCTGATGATCCTGGGGCATGTGGCGATGGCGATGCATCACCACTTCGGGCGTCGCGACGATACCCTGAAGCGCATGGTCGGGCGCCCCGGCGGCCCGCAATAAGCCGCCTCATCCGCCAATAGCCCGACTCTTCCTTCACTGTCTCCTCCACTGTCCAGGGCGCCGCGTGCACCCTCGACAGCGGCCCTCCGCCCCCTCTCCCGTGGTACCGATCTCGCCGACCTGGACTGGCGGCCTGCCTAGCGCTGCTCGCCGGCAGTCTTGCGTGCGGCGTCGCGCTCGCGGATGGTGCGCTCCGGGTCCATCTCGAGTTTCCAGCGCTGCACCGCGACCTGCTGCTTGAGCAGCTCGAGCACGTCGATCAGCACCTGTTGGGTGACCTGATCGGTGGTCTTGTCGACGCGCAGCCAGGCATCGATACCGCTGCCGACCAGATCCGCCAGCAGCGAGTGGAAGTGCGGCGAGCGCAGGCCGTCGATCGCCTCGTGGACCACCCGGTTGGCGATATCGTCGAGGCTGCGCTCGAGACCCTCGGCCACGGCATCGCCCATGGGCAGACGCTTGAGCCGGCGCAGCTCGGCGTTCTCTTCCAGGGTGCGCGCGACCAGCGCCGAGACGTAGCGATGGACCTGACGATGGTTCTCGGCGTAGCTCTTGTCGATGGTGCGCTCCAGGCGCGCCGCGATCTCGCTCACCAGGGCCGCCTTGCGTGGCTGGATCACCTCCTCGGAGACGCGCCGGGTGAGGTGTTCGCTCTGGGCGATCTCGTGCTGGATATCCCCCAGCAGCTTGATCGCCACGCGGTCGGAGAGCTCCTCCATCACCACCCCGTAGTAGGTGCGATAGAAGCGGTAGAGCGGCCAGCGGGTCACGTCGACCACCCCCAGCCGCTGTAGTCGGATCAGCAGCGAGACCACGCGTAGCACGCGCAGCAAGCGGAAACCGGCGAGCGGGATACAGCCGAGCACGTCGTACCAGTGCACGAAAGGGTAGAAGAACCAGCGTGCGTAGCGCCGCTGGGCGATGGCGATGGCCCAGCCCAGCAGCACATCGAGGATGAAGATCGCCACGAAGCACAGATCGATACGGAAGAAGTGCTCGCGCACATTGACCTGATAGGCGTGATGGAGCCCCGGCGCCAGCGCCTCGAAAGCCTCATTGAGCGGCGGGATCAGATAGAGGCTGTCGAACAGCAGCAGGGCCAGGTTGATTGCCACCAGCAGCACCACAGCGATGTCCCAGACCAGCAGCAGGCGTTCGCTGAAGCGGCTGATCGGGCGCTTGGTGGGGGCGGCGTGGGGCGCGCTTGCGGGCATCGGACTTCCTTGTCGGTGCCGCCGCCGGGCTCACACGTCGTGATGGCCCTGGCGGTAGGCGGTCATGGCGTTGCGCTCTTCTTCGGCTTCCTGCTTGCGCAGCTTCTTGCGCATCGCGGCCTTCTCGAAGCGTAGCTTCTGCAACGGGGTCTTCAACGCCAGCGGTGGTACCTCGACCGGATGCCCGGCGCTGTCCACCGCCACCATGGTCAGGTAGCAGCTGTTGGTGTGGCGGATCACATGCTCCTGGATCGACTCGGCCAGCACCTTGATGCCGATCTCCATCGACGAGCGTCCGACATGGTTGACCATGGCGAGGAAGGTGACCAGCTCGCCGACATGAATCGGCTGCTTGAACAGCACCTGATCCACCGACAGTGTCACCACATAGCTACCTGAGTAGCGGCTGGCGCAGGCGTAGGCGACTTCGTCGAGCTTCTTGAGGATCGCCCCGCCATGCACCTTGCCACTGAAGTTGGCCATGTCGGGGGTCATCAGCACGGTCATCGACAGCTCGTGCTGTCGCGGAAAATCGTCGGGCGTCACGGTGTCCTCGGCGTTGTCTGACCCACTATTGTCGTGGGCCAGATGTACCACAGATCGGGCGTGACTGCCCGTATTGCCGAGCGTAGTCCTTTTCGAACGGGGTCTAGAAGAAGGTCAGACCCAACCCGATGATAACCCCGGTCACCACCAGTTGGATCAGACAGAAGCCCATGATGTCCTTGGCGTTGAGCCCGGCGATGGCGAGCACCGGCAGAGCCCAGAACGGCTGCAGCAGATTGGTCCAGGCGTCACCCCAGGCCACGCCCATCGCCACCCGCGCGACGTCGGCGCCCAGCGCCTGGGCCGCGGGCAGCATCACCGGCGCCTGCACCGCCCACTGGCCACCACCGGAGGGCACGAACAGGTTGACCACGCCGGCGCTGATGAACGACCAGAAGGGCAGGGTATCGGCGCTGGCGATGGCGACGAACAGCTCGGAGAGCGACTGCGCCAGCCCCGAGCCCATCATGATGCCCATGATGCCGGCATAGAAGGGGAACTGGATGACGATGCCGGCACCGCCCTTGATCGCCTCCTGGAGACTCGCCAGCAGGCTGCGCGGGGTGCGGTGCAGCACGATCGCCAGCGACAGGAACAGGAAATTGACGCTGTTGAGGTTGAGCCCGCCGCCGGCGAAGACGAAGTAGTGAAAGAGATAGACGAGCCCCGGGATGCCCACCAGCCATGACAGCAGGGTGCTGTTCTCGAGCCGGTCGGCGGGGCGCGTGTTGTCCGTTGGCCGCGCGCTGTCGGGCTCGGCGAGCTGGGACGGCTCGACGTAGACGCTCTCTTGCGCGTCCGGCAGCATCCAGCGGTTGATCAACGGCATGACCACGAACAGGATCCCGACGATCAGCAGGTTGTAGAGTGAGAAGATCGTCTGCGAGGTGGGGATGATGCCGATCTGGGCCTCGCTGAAGTGGCCCGGGGTAGCGATGGTGAGCGGAATCGAGCCCGCCAGGCCGCCGTGCCAGACGACGAAGCCGGAGTAGGCGCTGGCGATCAGCAGGCGGTAGTCGACGCGTATCCGGCGCGCCAGCGCCTTGGCGAACAGCGCCCCGATCACCAGCCCGAAGCCCCAGTTGATCCAGCTCGCGGCGAGCGACACCAGGGTCACCAGCACGATCGCACCGCCCGGGGAGCGGGCCAGGCCGGCGAGGGCGTCGAGCAGGCGCTTGACCGGTGGCGAACTGGCCAGCATGAAGCCGGTGACCAGCACTAGCAGCATCTGCATCGAGAACGCCAGCAGACCCCAGAAGCCGTCGCCCCAGTAGCGCATTACTGCCAGCGGCGACTGCTGCTCGAACAGCATCGCCGCCAGCGCGGCGACCAGCGTCAGCAGCAGTACGAAGATATAGGGGTCGGGCAGGTAGCGTTCGACCAGTTTGACCGCGGGGCGGGAGAGTTTCTGCAGCATGGTGGCGAGGCTCGCTGTTGTTTTAAGCGCAGCCTAGCGCATTCCCCCTGTCGCGATTAGTCAACCTTGGTCGACGACTAGCTGACTGATTCCTCGGCACTTTCGCTGCTTTCAGCGCCTGTGGGCGTGTGGGTAGCGGCACTGCACCAGCGCGTGCGCCGGTAGTGCACGTAGCAGGCGCCGAGGGTGGCCGAGCGCACCAGCGTGAACACCAGGAACGCAAACCACAGGCCATGGTTGCCGAAGCCCTGGGTCAGCCACCACGTCGGCAGGTAGACGGCCAGCCCCAGCCATACCGAGTTGCGCATGGCCCGGCTCTCGGTAGCGCCGATGAAGACTCCATCGAGCAGATAGCTCCACACCGCCAGCAGCGGCATGGCGATCATCCACGGCAGGTAGTCGCTGGCGGTGGCGCGTACCTCCGGCAGGTCGGTGAGCTGTGCGACCAGCCAGTCGCCGCCGACGGCGAACAGCGCCATCGCTGCCCCCGCCACCAGTAGCGAGAGCTTGCCCGCGGCGCGCACCGCGTCGCCGAAGTCGTCCCAGGCGCGCCGGCCCACCGAGCGCCCGGTGAGTGCCTCGGCGGCGTTGGCGAAGCCGTCCAGGGCGAAGGAGGTGAGCATAATGAACTGCAACAGCACCGCGTTAGCGGCCAGGGTGGTATCGCCGAAGTTGGCCCCCTGAGCGGTGAAGAACGCCTGCGCGAACAGCAGCCCCAGGGTGCGCACGAAGAGGTGCTGGTTGACCCGGATCAGCGCGGCGTAGTGCGCCCAAACCCGCAGTGCCTGGCGCGACAGCGAGCCGCCGAGCTGGCGGCAGTGCACCGCGACCCGCCACAGGCCGAACGCCAGGGCGGCGTAGTCGGCGAGTAGTGAGGCCCAGGCGACACCATCGCTGGCCAGTCCGAAGCCGACCACGAACAGCAGGTCGAGCACGATGTTGACGCCGTTGGTCAGCAGCAGGATCGCCAGGGTGATACGGGTCTTCTGCTGACCGATGAACCAGCCCAGGATGGCGTAGTTGGCGAGCACCGCCGGGGCCGAGAAGATGCGGATATGGGCGTAGTCGGCGGCCAGCTGCATGGCCGCCTCGCTGCCGTCGAGTAGCCACAGCCCGCCGGCGATCAGCGGACGCGAGAAGAGAATCAGCGCCACCCCGATCACCGTTGCCATCACCAGCGACTGGGCCAGCAGCAGGCGTACGTCGCTGTCGTTTTCGCGGCCCACCGCCTGCGAGGTCAGGCCGGTGGTGCCCATGCGCAGGAAGCCGAAGCCCCAGTAGAGGAAACTGAACAGCGTGGCGCCCAGGGTCACCGCGGCGAGATAGCGCGAATCCGGCAGATGACCGACCACCGCGGTATCCACCAGCCCCAGCAGGGGCACGGTGATATTGGAGAGAATGATCGGCCACGCCAGCGTCCAGACGTGGCGGGTGGAGTAGCGGGGAGTGTCCTGGCTGGCCACGGGCATCCTTGCAGGCGAGGG
This sequence comes from Salinicola sp. DM10, assembly GCF_017306975.2. Classification (NCBI taxonomy): domain Bacteria; kingdom Pseudomonadati; phylum Pseudomonadota; class Gammaproteobacteria; order Oceanospirillales; family Halomonadaceae; genus Salinicola; species Salinicola sp. DM10. The sequence continues at coordinate 128,314 of NZ_JAFLEN020000005.1, read as the reverse complement.
AAATGAGAACGCTGGCGCAGCGGCTACCACGACCCGCTCAGGCGGCGGTGATGATCTCGTACTTCTCCATCAACTGCTCACGCGTCTCCGGGCGCTCGGGGTCGAGCGGAATGCAGTCGACCGGGCAGACCTGTTGGCACTGGGGCTCGTCGAAGTGGCCGACGCACTCGGTGCAGCGCGCGGGGTCGATGACGTAGATCTCCTCGCCGGGCGAGATGGCGTCGTTGGGACACTCCGGCTCGCAGACGTCACAGTTGATGCATTCGTCGGTGATCATCAGGGCCATGTGGCTCTCCTCGCGGCGCTCAGGCGCCGTCAGTCGCGAAGCGCCGGCGAAGTGCGTCGACCACGCACGGCGATACGTGTTGGGAAACGTCCCCGCCGAGGCGCGCGATCTCGCGCACCAGGGTCGAGGAGAGATAGGAGTTCTGGATCTCCGGGGTCAGAAACAGCGTCTCCACGTCCGACGACTGGGCACGGTTCATGTTGGCCAGCTGCAGCTCGTACTCGAAATCCGTGGCGCCGCGCACCCCGCGTAGCAGAATGCGCGCGTCGAGCCGGGTCAGGAGCTCGGTGAGCAGGCCGTCGAAACCCACCACCTCGACATTGGGCCAGCCCGCGGCCACCTCACGCGCCAGCGCCTCGCGTTCGGCCAACGCCAGCGCCGGCTGCTTGCGCGGGCTGGCGGCGACCGCGATCACCACCTTGTCGAAGATCCGCGCGGCGCGCTGGATCAGATCGCGATGGCCGTTGGTGATGGGGTCGAAGGTGCCGGGATAGACCACGGTGTTCATGCACTCACTCTCCTGCCGGTTGCCGCCTTATCGCTCGGCTGCGCCACTCGATAGCGTCACTCGATAGTGTCATTCGAGCGAGCCGAAGGGGTTGTCGGCCTTGAGCGATACCGGCTGGGCATAGCCGGGGATGCGGATGGCCTCGGCCCCCACTTCCAGCTCGGGGCCTTCGAGCACGCCCTCGCCGAAGCGATAGATCACCTCGAAACGGCCGCTGTCGGCGGCCTCGCGATACCGCTCCGAGGCGGCCAGCGCCTGCTCGCGGCGCCCGCGCCAGGCGTCCACCGCGCGCTGGCCGTGACGCTTGACCAGCAGACGCTCGGTCACTGCCGGCGAGAGTAGCAGCCCGGTGGCATTGTTGCCGCCGAAACCCTTGGCGTTGATGAAGCTGGCATCGGCCTCGAACGCCAGCGGCTCGCGGAAGAAGCGCAGGCGCTCGGCGAAGACGTCGTCGGCCACCGCATCCAGGGTCGGGATGCCCGGGATGTAGCCGTGGGCGAACGTCCCTAGGGCACTGGCGATCTGGTCCCCCGCGGCGCTGCCCTGGGAGTGGCCGATGAACGCCTTGATCGCCGCCACCGGCCAGTTCTCGATACCGTTGGCGCGCGCCACCTGATCGAAGATGTGCGACTCGGTGGTGCGGTTCTTGGGCGTGCTGGTGCCGTGGGCGTGCAGATAGGTGCGCTGGCGCACGCTGTCGTCGCCGAGGATCGAACGCGCCAGCGCGACCGACTTGCCCAGGGTGATGTAGTTGCCGATGCCCGGGGCCGAGATCGAACGCTTCCAGCCGTCGGCGTTGACGTGCACGTCCGGCACCGCGCCGAGGATCTGAGCGCCGGTCTCCAGCGCCAGCGAGTCGTCCATCAGCAGCACGAACTGCGACGCCTCGGCGATGGTGAAGCCGCAGTTGCGCGCGAACGGCCGACAGGCGCGCTGGTAGTCGGCGTCGGTGAGCAGCTCCAGCGCATCCAGCGCCATCAGGCTCTGATCGTCGGCCAGCGCGCTCATGGCGCGGAAGCCCTCGATGATCTCGGGCGTCACCGGGGCGTCGCTGGTGCCCACCATCACCATGCGGCGGCGGCCCTGGCGGATATCCTCGACCCCGAGACGCAGGTTATAGAGGAAGGTCGCGCAGGCGCCCTGGATCGCACCGGTGGCGCCCACGCTGCCGAGCACGTAGGCGTTGAGGAAGTCGGCCGGCATCTGGCCGTAGCCCAGCGGCATCTGCTTCGAGGTGGTGCGGCTGCCGGTGACGAAGCTCTTGAGCATGCCGCCCCAGCCGGCGTCGTCGAGCTGGCCGATGGAGTTGCCGGCGTAGACCGCGATGGCATCGGGGTCGAGCTGGCCGCGCACGCGCTCCCAGTCGAGCCCGCTCTGGCCGAGACAGTCGCTGACGCCGAAGATCGCCATCGACAGCCCGCGCGGATGGTGCACGCTGCGATAGAAGGTGTCCGGGGCAAAGCCCAGCGGCAGCTGGCCGGCGGCGCGCACGGCGGCCTGGCGGCGCTCCGGCAGCAGCGCCTGCAGCGCCCCCGCGGGCACCGCGACCTCGACCGTGTGACGGTCGATCTCGCGCACTTCCCAGCCCGCCGGCAGCGGCTGCGGTAGCTGCCGACGCGAGGTGGTGAAACGCACCGGCTCGGCAAAGGTCATCGCCAGCTCGCGGTTGCCGGGAATGCCCGCGGCGCCGAAGGCGTCGTCCTCGATGCGCCGGATCAGGGTGTGGGCGAGGATGTGCTCGCGATAGCGGGCGACGATCTGGGAGACGTCGAGGGCTTCACCCTCGGCGCTCTCCCAGCCGCCGTCCGCGCTGCGGGTGACCAGGCGCATGAGTGCTGCCAGGGCCACCAGGGTCTGGGTCTGTGCCGTCTGCGGCAGGGCTTCGAGAATCGTGCGGCGGTAGGCGTGGTGCCCGGAGGTCCTTCCCGCGGCATTGATGCCGCCCATGCCGACGATCACCGGTAAATGTGACAAGCCACGTCCCTCGTGAGCGTTGGGGGCAATCGGGCTCTTCGAGGCAGGGAGTGACGCAGCGACGAGAAAGGGCGTCTCCCGACAGGGCGCGTGCCGATCGCGGGAATCGACGAAACGTGGTGAACCGCGCCTGCCTTCGAAGGGCGTATTGCCAAGATTGGCTGAATGTGGGCTGGGATGATACACCCGCGCGTGCGTGGCGTCATGCCGCGGCCAAGGTGAGTGGCGGGTTGGTGTGGCGAGATCGCAGGCTTCAGGGCTGGTAGACTGGCGGGTCTTTCCGCTCGTCAGTGTTTCCGCCATGCAATCGTCTTCGCGCGCCATCGTCAGTAATCAAAGTGGCCCCCATCGCGACCTCGCGCGTCGCGTCGCGCGTGCCAGTGCCAGTGTCTGGCAGCGCCCGCCGGCCCAGCACACCCGCGCCGCCTTCGAGCGCGCCGCCGCCTGGCTCGCCACCACTGACAAGCCGCTGATTCTCGACGCTGGCTGCGGCGTGGGGCTCTCCACCCGGCGCCTGGCGCTGGCCCACCCCGATCACGCGGTGATCGGCGTCGACCGCAGCGAGCAGCGGCTCTCCCGCGATCACGGCGAACTGCCGGGCAATGCGCTGCTGGTACGCGCCGACCTGGTCGACTTCTGGCGTCTGGCCCACGAGGCCGGCTGGCGCCCGGCGCGCCACTATCTGCTCTACCCGAACCCCTACCCCAAGAGCGCCCAGCTCAAGAAGCGCTGGCACGGCCATCCGGTCTTCCCCACCCTGGTCGCGCTGGGCGGGTGCCTGGAGCTGCGCTCCAACTGGGCGATCTACGTCGAGGAGTTCGCGCTGGCGGTAGAGGCGCTGTGCGACCGGCGCGGTGAGTGGGGGGCGTTCCAACCGGAGGAGACGTTTTTGACCCCGTTCGAGCGCAAGTACGCCGAGAGTGGCCAGACGCTGTGGCGCTACGCGGTCGATCTCGACTAGTCTCGGTGCATCGGTTTTGACTGATGCTTCACCTCTTTTCTCTTTCACTCAGTGCGGACGTTCTCATCATGCGGCAAGCGTTGTATCGCGGTTTTCTGGCGTCATGTCTGGTGTCACTCTCCACGCTCTCCATGGCCGCGCAGGCGGCGGGTTTCGATCATGTTGCCCAGCTCGCCGACAAGGGCTTTGCGATCAGCGCCCAGGCACGTCTGCTGGGCAGCGGCGAGGTGCTCGGGGCGCTCGACCCCGACCGCGCGCTGTCGCCGGCGTCGGTGACCAAACTCTATACCGCGGCGGCGGCGCTCGACCGCTGGGGCCCGCAGCACCGCTTCACCACGCGTTTCGTCTCGGTCGGCAGCGTCGACCCCAGCGGTACCCTGCATGGCGATCTTGTACTCGAGGGCGGCGGCGACCCGGCGCTCACCTCCGAGGAGCTGTGGCGGCTGATCCAGAAGCTGCGCGAGAGCGGCGTCAAGCGGGTCGACGGCCAGCTGGTGATCAGCCAGTGGCGCTTCGGCCCGGTGCGCTGCACCACCACCGACCGCTGCAAGACGCAGACCCGCGGCACCAATGCCTACAGCGCGCTGCTGTCGTCGGCGGCGATCAACTACGGCAGCTGGTGCGCCACGGTGGCACCGGGCGCGGTGGGGCAGCCGGCGCGGATCACCAGCTGCGATACGGTGACGCCGATCCTGCGGGTCGACAACCAGGTGCGTACGGTCGCTGCCAATGGCTCGCTGAGCCTCTCCGCCGCGCGGGTCACCGACAGCCAGGGCGATACGCTCAAGGTCAGTGGCCAGATTCCCGCCGGCAGCTTCCCCCAGGCGATCTACAAGGCCAGCTCCGACCCCGCCGACCAGACTGGCCAGACGCTGCTGGCGCTGCTGCAGCAGTCCGGGGTGGCGGTGAGCCGTGGCTATGCGGTGAGCCAGCAACCGCCGCCGGTGACCGCCGTTCAGCTCGCCGCGGTCGAGGGCAAGCCGCTGCAGGAGCTGTTGCTGCGTACGCTCAACTATTCCAACAACTTCATGGCCGACACCCTGGCGATGGATCTCACCGTTGGTTCTCAGCAGCAGCTGGCTGACGCCGGGGCGATGCTCCAGCGCTTTGCCGCCGGCCTGCCCGGGCACGGTGCGGCGACGCTGAAGAGCGGCAGCGGCCTGACTCCGGAGAATCGCGTCTCGGCGCGCAGCGTTGATGCGCTGCTGGCGGCGATGTACGCCAACGCCTCGCTGTTCCCCACCTTCGTCGCTGGCATGCAGGTGCCCACCAACGGGCCGATGCACTTCATCCGTCGTGGCAGTGAGGTGTTCCAGGATCACGTGATGCTCAAGACCGGCACCCTCAACGAGCCGGTCACGGTGCGCGCCGTCGCTGGCTACTTCCGCACCCGCGAGGGGCGCTGGGGCAGCTTCGCGGTGCTGATCAACGGCACTGCTTCCACCCCCTATCTCTCCTGGCGCGAAAGCCTGCCGCTGATCGCCGAGGACCTGACCGCGATGATCGAGCGCCACTGAGGTGACCCGGTGCGGGGCGCGAGTTGTCGACATTGGCCGAATCGGGCGAAGATGGCCGTTCTAACGGTGCGTCGTCGAGGCGGCGCACCGCCCCTTTCGTCGCCGGAGGTCTCTAGCCATGTTCATGCTGCCCCAGTCCCTGCGTCTCACCCTGGCGGTATTCGCCGTCGTCGGGCTCACCGGTCTGCTCAGCGCTTGCGCCGGGCGTACCGCGCCGGCGCCCAGCGAGCCGCTGGTGGGCACCTACTGGCGTCTGGATAGCCTGGGCGGCGAGGCGGCGGTGGTGGGTGACCAGCAGCGCGAGGCGCATCTGGTGTTCAACGCCGCCGGCCACGTGCGCGGCTCGACCGGCTGCAATCGGTTGATGGGGCGTTATCAGCACACCGACGACGCTTTGAGCTTCTCGGCCCTGGGCACCACCCGGCGCGCCTGTAGCGGCCCGCTGCAGGCGCAGCAGCAGGACTGGCTCGATGTGCTCTCGCGCACCCGACATCTGGCGCGCAGTGGTGATCGACTGGTGCTGGAAGATAGCCGCGAACGCCCGCTGGCCACGCTGCAGGCGACGGCACTCTACTGACGCCGGTGGCGCGTCTATCCAATAACGATGATGGGAACGAGTGTCCGCATGACCCCGATCGAGTGTCAGTTCGATGCCCACGGCGACGCCGTGATGACGATCTTCAACGATGCCATTCTCAATACCACCGCGCTCTACGAGTATCAGCCGCGCACGCTGGATTTCATCGAGCAGTGGTTCCGCACCAAGCATGAAAGTGACTTGCCGATCCTTGGCGTGTGCGACGACGCCAGCGGTCGGCTGATGGGCTTTGCCAGCTACGGCCCGTTCCGGCCCCACGCCGCCTACCGCTACTGCGTCGAGCACTCGGTCTACGTCGATCGCGACTATCGCGGGCGCGGCGTGGCGCGCTGCCTGATGGAGGCGCTGATCGCGCGCGCCGAGGCGCAGGGCTACCACAGCATGATCGGCGGCATCGACGCCACCAATGTCGCCAGCATCGCGCTGCACGAGCGCCTCGGCTTCAGCCACACCGGCACCGTGCGCGAGGTCGGCTACAAGTTCGAGCGCTGGCTGGATCTGGCGTTCTACCAGCGCCTGCTGGGGGATGCTTAGCGACTCTGTGCGGGCCTCTCAGGGCGCCTTCTCATTGCTGTCTGTGGGTGCGGTCGCGGCATCGTCGGTTGCCGTGTCGTTGCCCCCGGCGCCACCGCTCTTGCCGGAGTCGTCAGTGGTGTCCGTCGGCGCGTCGGGCAGAGCATCCGGGCCCGCAGTGAGCTTGTCGGCCGGAGCGATGAAGACCTCCTGACTGGCGCGCAGGTAGAGGCAGAGCTCCTGTCCCTCACGTCCGTTCATGTGCTGCTGCGGGTAGTGGCCCTTAAGCAGCAGGGCGGTGGTGCCTGCTTCGTCGTCGAACAGCACCGGCGCGCCCGCCGGCTCAGCGTCCGAGAACTGGCTGGCGTCGGTGCACTGGGCGATTACGTCGCGGGTCTGGTCTTCCCAGGACGCGGGGCTCGAGGCCTGGGCGGAGAGTGAGGTGAGGGCCAGCGACGCCGTCACGGCGATGGCCAGCGACGCCAGCGGGAATCGGCAAAGTGGGTGCTGCGAGCGGGTGGGGCAGGGCATGCGGATCATCCTTCAGTTCAGTGAACAACTGCCGGCGCGCGAGGCCGGGCCGGGGCAGGACTATTTTTGGAGTATAGACCCTTCATGACCCTACCCATTTCTCTGCTGTTCCTGGGCGTGGTCTTCGCTACTTCGGTGCTCTCCGGTGTGTTCGGTATGGCCGGCGGGCTGATCCTGCTCGGCTTTCTGCTCGCCTGGCTGCCGGCGGCCACGGCAATCGCCGTACACGGGGTGATCCAGCTCTCCGCCAACGCCTCGCGGGCGTGGCTGTCGCGGCACTTCATCGACTGGCGCATCGTCGGCGGTATCGCCGTCGGGGTGGTGATCGCCGCAGTGGCACTGGCGCTGGTGCGCTATCACCCCAGCGAGACGGTGGTGCTGATCGTGCTCGGACTGATGCCGGTGCTGGTGTGGATCCCCAAGCGCTGGTTCCATCTGGATGTCTCGCGCCCCGGGCACGCGGTGCTCTGCGGCGTGGTTTCCGGTGGCCTGACCATCGCCGTGGGGGTGTCGGGGCCGACCATCGATATCGGCTTCATCCGTACCCATCTCGACCGCCGCACGGTGGTCGCGAGCAAGGCGTCGATCCAGGTGATCGCGCACTCGCTGAAGATCGTCTTCTACTGGCAGGCCGCGGCGGCCATGGGCGCACAAGAGTGGGGCTGGGTGCTGCTGGGGCTGCCGCTTGCCTTTCTCGGCACGCGCAGCGGCAATCTGATCCTCAACCGCCTGAGTGACGGCGGCTTTCGTACCTGGACGCGCTGGATCGTCACCGTGGTCGGCGGCTACTACCTGGTGCGTGGCCTGGCCGGCCTCTGACCCCGGCCCCGCGACTCATCCGCGGGAGGGGCTGACGCCGAAGTAGCGCTTGTACTCGCGGCTGAACTGGGAGGTGCTGCGATAGCCCACCTCGCTGGCGGCGCGGGCCACGTTCATGCGCTGCTGGCCGAGCAGCGCCCGTGCCTTGAGCAGACGCAGGCGCTTGAGGTACTGCAGCGGCGACTGCTGCGTGGTGCGCTTGAAGTGGTGATGAAAGTGCGAGGCACTCATGTTGGCCTGGGCGGCCAGGGCTTCCACCGTCAGCGGGCTGGCGAAGTGGCGGTGTAGATAGGTCAGGGCATCGATGATCCGCGCGTACTGGCCCTGACGCTGCACCAGCTGACGCAGCGAGGCGCCCTGGGGCCCGCGCAGCGCGGCGAACAGTACCTCCCTGACGCGCCCCGGGCCGAGCACCCGGCTCTCGGTGGCATCGCCGAGGCAGTCGATCAGGCGCAGCACGCACGCCTCCATGGTCGCATCCAGCGCCACTGCGGCCATCGGTGCCGGATCGCCGAGTTCGCGCCCCGGGGCGGGAAGCTGCTGCACCAGCTCGCTGAGGGTGAGCGGATCGAAGGCGATATTGATCCCCAGCATCGGCGCGTTCTCGGGGGTGCGCGTCTCGCACTCGAACGGCATCGGCAGCGCCTGGACCAGATAGTTGCCCGGCCCGTAGTGGATCACGCGTTCGCCCAGATAGCCGATCTTGTCGCCCTGGGCGATGACGAAAATGCCCGGTTCGTAGATCAGCGGCGTACGCGGATAGCTACAGCGTGAGGCGATCAGGCGTACTCCCTCCACCGCGGTGTCGATGAACCCCTCGTCGTTGACCAGCGGTGTGATCGCTTCGGCCAGCCGGCGCGCGGAGACCGCTGCGCTTGGCTTGGCGCCGGCCGGCGCGGTGGGCGCGCGATCGAGCAGTGGTGAGCGTGTGTCTAGCATCGGCAAGTCCCCTGCGCTGCGGTATCTGCTGGCCCGGCGGGCCGAATGATGGTCGTCCGGGAGGTTAAGTGTAGTTAGCTTTCAGGGTATTGTGCACGAATGTTACGAATGACGTGCCGAAATCGACTTTCCCTAAGCAGAATCCGGCAGACCTTCGGCAGGATCGAGCATGGCAGCGTGGCGCGCGATGGACCACACTCTGCGCCGTCATTCACGGGTCGAGAGCGACCCCGGAAAAGGAGCTTTCCCATGAGCGAGAAGACCCCGGCCAAAGGCTATGCCGCCCACTCCGACAGCGCGCCGCTGCAGCTTTGGAACTTCGAGCGCCGCGCTCCGCGTCCCGACGATGTCTCCATCGAGATCCTCTACTGCGGCGTCTGCCACAGCGATCTGCACTTCGCCCGCGACGACTGGGGCATGGCCTCCTATCCGGTGATTCCGGGCCACGAGATCGTGGGTCGCGTCACCGCCGTCGGCGACGATGTCAGCCAGTACCAGGTCGGTGATCTGGTCGGCGTCGGCTGCATGGTCGACTCCTGCCGCGAGTGCAAGGCGTGCCAGGACGGCCTGGAGAACTACTGCGCCGAAGGTTTCGTGATGACCTACGGCAGCCCCGACAAGCACGACGGCACCCTGACCCAGGGCGGCTATTCGGACAAGGTGGTGGTCAGCGAGCGTTTCGTGGTGCGCATGCCTGAAGGCCTCGACCTGAAGTCCGCGGCGCCGATCCTGTGCGCCGGCATCACCACCTACTCGCCGCTCAAGCACTATGGCGTCAAGCCGGGTGACAAGGTCGGCGTGATCGGCATGGGTGGCCTGGGCCACATGGGTGTCAAGCTGGCCAAGGCGCTGGGCGCCGAGGTGACCCTGTTCACCCGCTCCGAGTCGAAGAAGTTCGAGGCCAAGAAGCAGGGCGCCGACCACGTGGTCATCTCCACCAGCGAAGAAGAGATGCAGGCGGTCGCCGAGACCTTCGACTTCATGCTCGACACGGTGCCGGTACAGCACGACATCAACCCCTACCTGGAAGCGCTCAAGCCGGACGGCACGCATATCCTGGTGGGGCTGCTGGAGCCGATCGACCCGGCGGTCTCCGGTGCCAACCTAGTGTTCCGTCGCCGTGTGCTCGCGGGTTCGCTGATCGGTGGCATGCCGGAAACCCAGGAAGTGCTCGACTTCTGCGCCGAGCACGGCATCACCTGCGACGTCGAGATGATCAATATCGATCAGATCAACGAGGCGTGGGAGCGCATGCAGAAAGGTGACGTCAAGTACCGCTTCGTCATCGACATGGCCTCGCTCAAGGATGCCGAGGCGGCCTGATCGCCTGGCTCTAGTTCTGGCTCTGGCCTAAGGCCAGAGCCGCCACGCGACCCGTACTCGGATAGCGTGAGCGTGCCAAGCGCGCGGCCTTCGGGTCGCGCGCTTTTGCGTTTCAGTCAAGCCGAGCTTCAGTCTCCGCCGACCCGCACCATGCCCTCTTGCGCGGTGGAGGCGATCAGACGCCCCTGGGTGTCGTAGAAACTGCCGCGGGCAAAACCGCGTGCCCCGCCTGCCCAGGGGCTCTCCATCACATAGAGCAGCCAGTCGTCGAGCTTGGGGTCCTCGTGGATCCACAGCGCGTGATCGAGGCTGGCGATGCGCAGCCGCGGGTCGCCGAGGGTCACGTCATGGGGCAGCAGGCTGGTCAGCAGCAGATTGAAGTCCGAGCCGTAGGCGAGCAGATAGCGGTGCAGGGCCGGGTCGGCGGGCAGTTGCCCACCGGCGAGACGGAACCAGATCATCCGCGACGGCGGGCAATCATGGCGCTCCTCGACGGTGATGAACTCCACCGGATGGTTGCGAAAGCGCTGATGCACCGCTTCGCCACGCGCCAGCAGCGCCTCGGGATGCTCGACCTCGGGGGCGCTCGGCTGATGGTGGATGCCCTCCTCACGCCCCTGGAACGAGGCGCTGCAGAAGAAGATCGGCTGGCCTTTCTGGATCGCGGTGACGCGGCGGGTGGTGAAACTGCCGCCGTCACGCACGCGGTCGACCGAGTAGACCACCGGCAAGGCGGCGTCGCCGCGGCGCAGGAAGTAGCCGTGCAGCGAGTGCAGGTAACGATCCTCGGGCACGGTGCGGGTGGCGGCGGCGGCCGACTGCCCCAGCGCCTGACCACCGAACAGCTGTGGCAGGCCCAGATCCTGGCTCTGGCCACGGAACAGATTCTCTTCGAGAGCCTCGAGACCCAGCAGGGCGACGAGATCATCCAACGCTTGGCTCATTCGCGTATCCTTGCGTGCAGTAAATGACGGCTGACGTGCCCGCCCGGGCGCGCGGCCAGGACGATCCAACGAGCGGGCAGCGCATGACCCAGAGTGACGAATTCTACATGCATCGGGCGCTGGAGCAGGCGCAACTGGCACTGGCGGCGGGCGAGGTGCCGATCGGCGCGGTGGTGGTCGATGCCGCCGGCGAGGTGATCGGGCGCGGCTACAATCGCCCCATCGCCAGCCACGACCCCACCGCCCACGCCGAGGTCCAGGCCCTGCGCGACGCCAGTCTCACACAGGGCAACTACCGCCTCGACGGCTGCAGCCTGTTCGTCACCCTGGAGCCTTGCCTGATGTGTACCGGCGCGATGATTCATGCGCGCCTGGCGCGTCTGGTCTATGCCGCCGCCGAGCCCAAGGGCGGCATGGCCGAGTCCCGCGCCAACCTGTTCGCCCAGCCCTGGTTCAACCACCGTATCGAGGTGCGCGGCGGGGTGCTGGCGGCGCCCTCGCGGCGCCTGCTCAAGGGCTTCTTCCAGGCCCGTCGGGCGGGCGACTCATAGTACCAATTCAGAGTACCAGTCCGTCCATCTCCACCCGGTCGCGGCCATTCTGCTTGGCCCGATAGAGCGACTCGTCGGCGGCCTGGAACAGCGCCTCGCGCTGCAGCGGGCCGCCGCTCGTCACGCTGACGCCGATGCTCAGGGTCACCGGCTGGCCGTCGGGCTGCACCAGTTCACTCGCGGCCAGCGCCTGACGCAGAGTCTCGGCCAGACGCTTGGCCTGCTGGCGGTCGCAGTGGGGCACGCAGGCGACGAACTCCTCGCCGCCGTAGCGCGCGAAGATCCCCCCGGCGGCCTCGATCGTTGCGCGGCAGCTCTCGGCCAGGGTGGCCAGGTAGCGGTCCCCGGTGAGGTGGCCGAAATGATCGTTGATACGCTTGAAGTGATCCAGGTCGCAGATCATCAGCGCCAGCGGCAGTGCCTGCTGGTGCTCTTCCAGCCAGTTCATCAACTGGCGGCGGTTGGGCAGTTGGGTCAGCTCGTCGTGGCGTGCAAGCCATTCGATCTCGCCCTGCAGTCGCTCGCGCTGGGCGATTTCGTGGCGCAGCGAGTCGTTGGCCTGGCTGGCGAGGCGATGCTGCTGGGCCAGCCGGCGATAGACGTAGAGAACCATGTAGACCAGATAGGCGAGCACCAGGCCGAACACCAGGGTGATCTCCGGCACTCGATCGCGCTGGCGCAGCAGCAGATCGAGATCGGGCTGTACGCTGAGCGTCAGGGTGTCGGCGCCTATCTGCACCGGGCGCTGGTAGCGCCAGTCCGAGAGGTTGGCCAGCGGGCCGCCATGGAAGTAGACCTGCTGGTGGTCGAGCAGCATGATCGCGCGGTCGCGGCTGTGGGTCTGGCGCAGCAGCGACCTGAGCAGGTTGTCGACACTGACCACCATACCCACCGCCCCCAGCAGCTCGCCATCGGCGCTATCGCGAACCGGCAGATAGCTGATCACACCGCGCCCGCCCTGCAGGAAGTCGATGATCCCGGTCTGCCCCTCGATGCCGTAGACCAGCGGCCGGTCGAGTACCGCATTGGTCTCGAGCTGGTGGCGGTAAAGATTGAGCCCGATCAGCGACAGATTGCCGCGCAGCGGATAGATGCGCAGCACCTTGCCGTCGCGATCGATGAAGGCGATGTTGCGAAAGTAACCGAAATCCTCGTAGTAAAGCTTGGCCTGGCGCGCCCACTCGTCGCTTGTGGGAATCTTCCCGAGCATGTCCCAGAAGCTGGCGAAACGGCGCATCGCCTTGAGGTGGGCCTCGGTTTCCGTGGCCAGCAGGGTGGCGATGCGATCACCGTCGTTGGCGACTTGGGCGAACAGCCGGTCATTGTCGTTCTGGCGCTGCTGCTGCCAGCCGAACAGCACGACCAGCATGATCGTGCCAGCGATCGCCAGCGGTGGCAGGATACGCTGCCAGTAGCGCAGCAACGGTGCGACCAGGCGCGCCAGCTGGCCGCCCCAGAGCAGCCACAGTGCTGCCACCAGTTCAGGCGGCGCCCCGATCAGCGCGCTCGCGTGGGGCGGGGCGGGCAGCAGCGAACGCGCGCTCAACAGCGCCGTGCAGCCGGCGACGAGCAGTAGCAGGGCCGGCGAACCCAGCCCCAGCCGGCTGAGCAGCAGCAGGTTGAGCATCAGCGTGAACAGCGCGGCCAGCGCCAGCGGCGAGGGGCGCATCTGATAGAGCGTCCAGTTCCCCGGCAGGCGGTCGAGCCAGCTCTGCCAGGTGGCGGTGGCTATCCAGCTCTCGCTGAGCATGAAGCTGGCGATAATGCCGAGGGTCACCAGCGCAGTGGGGATCAGTAGCCAGCGGCTGAGCACGAGCCCGCTGCGCCAAGTGAGCCACTGGCCCAGCGCCAGTAGACCCAGCAGCGGTGCCAGTATCCAGTGTTGGGCGGGATCGCCCCCCGACCAGAGTGCCCAGGCGATAAGCGGTAGGCTCAGATAGAGCATCAGACGGGACACCAAGGGCATAGGCGATCAACGACTCCTAGAGACGCGGCCAGCGCGAGTGACCGGTCCTGCCAAGCGTTACATCAGCGGCGCGACGATCTCCAGCGGCGTCATGGTGTCGCTGTCCAGGGTGCGTTGACCCAACTGGTCGAATTGCTGCTGACTGCGATTGACGTACTTCAATATCTCGTAATAGCGGCGCACGTTACGCACGTAGATCACCGGCTCCCCGCCCCGAGCATACCCATGGTTGGCTTGCGAATACCACTCGCGCTGTTGCAGCAGCGGCAGTGCCTCGCGTACGTCGATCCAGCGGTCGGGATCGCCGCCGCGCTGGGCGGCGATGTCACGGGCATCGAAGAGGTGGCCAAGCCCCACGTTGTAGGCCGCCAGCGCCATCCAGGTGCGGTCGGGCTCGGGGATAGACGCGTCCAGCCGGTCGCGCACGTGGCGAAGGTAGCGCGCGCCGCCGTCGACGCTCTGACGCGGGTCGAGACGGTTGTCGATGCCGATTTCGTCGGCGGTGGGGCGAGTCAGCATCATCAGGCCACGGACCCCGGTGGGCGAAGTGGCTTCCGGCCGCCAGTGCGACTCCTGGTAGCCGAGTGCGGCGAGCAGGCGCCAGTCGAAACCGGTATCCCGCGCGGCTTCCTTGAAATAGGGCACGAAACGCGGCAGGCGGTTGCGGACATGGCGAATGAACAGGCGTGCGCCGACGTATTCGAGATAGTCGTCGTGGCCGAAGTAGCGTCCGATCAGCTCGTCGAGCTCGCCGCTACGGCGCTGTGCGGCGATGAAGCGGTTGGCCGCTTGCTGCAGCGCCAGGGGTTGGCTGGCGGAGAACGCCCAGGCCAGCGTCAGCGGCTTGCCCAGGGCGAAGCCCCGCTCGACGTTGGGGAAGAACAGCCGGTTGAGCTTGAACTGATGGGTATAGACCACCGCGGCGTCGAGGTCGTCGCGCTCGACCATCTCCAGCAGATCGGCGATGGCCAGGTCGTCGGCCTCGCGCCAACCCAGACCGGGCAGATTCTGCTGCTGGGCGCGCAGCGCCGCGGCGTTGCCGGAGCCGGCGATCACCCCGATCCGCAGATCGAGCAGGTCATCGAGGGTGCGCACCGGCGGCAGCCCGCGGCGATAGACCACCAGTGGCTGCAGGGTCAGTATCGGCTGGCTGTAACGCAGCCCGCTGCGATGCTGATCGAGGGTCAGCGCGGCTGCGCCGAGATCGGCCTCGCCCCGGCGTACATCGTCGAGCACATCACTGATGCGGCTATCGTTCTTGACCGCCAGGCTGACACCCAGCGAATGGGCGAAGCGCCGTACCAGCTCGTACTCGAAGCCGGTGGGGCCGTGGCCGCCCTGATAGAAGGTGATCGGCCCATTGCGGGTGGCGACCTGCAGGAAGTCGCGCTGGCGGATCGGATCGAGTCCGTCACCCAGGCGTGGCAGCGGCTCGGCGGGACACAAGAGAGTGGCCAGTGCCAGCAGTACCGTCAACGCAGCGCGCGGGCGCTTTGAGAGCAGGCGCTTTGAGAGATGGAGCATGCGGAGGGATCGGTCACGGCGTGACGCCACACCATAGCCGCCTGCGGCGTCGATGTCATCTCCTGGCGGAGACTTCGGCGGGCGCTAATCAAGAGGCTTGCCACGCTGTGTGCGCTTTGGGCGTCGCCCGCGGCGCGGGCTTAGCGAGCGGCGCCGCTTTCCAGTATCATGGCGCCCTGATTCGGCCGCGCTGCCCCGATTCGCCCGATCGATCCGCGCTCAGACAGCCACGCGATCCCTGACCGTCCTGGAGGCTTTCCTCGCCATGCTCGAATTGCAAGGCGCTCCCGCGCTATCTGCATTCCGTCACGCCAAGCTGCTCGCCGACCTGCGCGATGCGGTGCCCGAAGTCGAGACCCTCGAAGCCCACTACGTCCACTTCGTCGACCATCGCGGCGATCTCGACGCCGCCGCCCGCGAGACCCTCGAGCGGCTGCTCGACTATGGCCATGACACGCTGACGGATCGCGCCACGCCGGCGGGCAACGACGCCGCGGCCCACGGCCATCGCTTCCTGGTGGTGCCGCGGATCGGCACCATCTCGCCGTGGTCGTCCAAGGCTACCGATATCGCGCACAACTGCGGTCTGACCCAGGTCGCCCGTCTCGAGCGGGGTATCGACTATCGCGTGACCTTCCGCCAGGCGCCCCAGGCCGAGGCCTTTGCCGCGCTGGTGGCGTGTCTGCACGACCGCATGACCGAGAGCGTGCTGCAGGATGCCAGCGATGCCGCCAAGCTGTTCTCGCAGCAGGCACCGGTGCCGCTGGCCACGGTCGACGTGATCGGCGGCGGGCGCCCGGCGCTGGCCGCCGCCAACGGCGAGCTGGGGCTGGCCCTGGCCGACGATGAGATCGACTATCTGGTCACGGCCTTCGGCGAGCTCGGGCGCAACCCGACCGACGTCGAACTGATGATGTTCGCTCAGGCCAACTCCGAGCACTGCCGTCACAAGATCTTCAATGCCGACTGGGTGATCGACGGCGAGGCGCAGAGCCACTCGCTGTTCAAGATGATCAAGAACACCTTCGAGCAGTCCAGCGACAAGGTGCTCTCGGCCTACAGCGACAATGCCGCCATCATCGAGGGCAGCCGCGCCGGGCGCTTCTTCCCCGCGCCCGAGACCCAGGTCTACGCCGCGACCCAGGAGCCGATTCACATTCTGATGAAGGTGGAGACCCACAATCACCCCACCGCGATCGCCCCGCACCCGGGCGCGGCCACCGGTGCCGGCGGCGAGATCCGCGACGAGGGCGCCACCGGCCGCGGCGGCAAGCCCAAGGCGGGGCTGACCGGCTTCACCGTCTCCAACCTGCGTATCCCTGAGTTCGTGCAGCCGTGGGAAGCCTTCGACTACGGCAAGCCCGAGCGCATCCAGTCGGCGCTCGACATCATGCTCGAGGGGCCGATCGGCGGCGCGGCGTTCAACAACGAGTTCGGCCGCCCCAACCTCAACGGCTTCTTCCGTACCTTCGAGCTCGACGCCGTGGGTGCGGCGGGTATCGAACGCCGCGGCTACCACAAGCCGGTGATGCTGGCCGGCGGCTACGGCAACGTGCGTGACGCCCACGTGCTCAAGGGCGAGATCCCTGTCGGTGCCAAGCTGATCGTGATGGGCGGGCCGGCGATGCTGATCGGCCTCGGCGGCGGCGCGGCGTCGTCGATGGCCTCGGGGTCCTCCAGCGAGGATCTCGACTTCGCCTCGGTGCAGCGCGACAACCCCGAGATCGAGCGCCGTGCTCAGGAAGTGATCGACCGCTGCTGGGCGCTGGATGATGCCAACCCCATCGCCTTCATCCACGACGTCGGCGCCGGCGGGCTCTCCAATGCGCTGCCGGAGCTGGTCAAGGATGGCGGCCGCGGCGGGCTGTTCGATCTGCGCGCGGTGCCCAACGCCGAGCCCGGCATGAGCCCGCTGGAGATCTGGTGCAACGAAGCCCAGGAGCGCTATGTGCTGGCGGTGACGCCGGAGCAGCTCGAGGTTTTCGATGCCATCTGCCAGCGTGAGCGCTGCCCCTACGCGGTGGTCGGCGAGGCCACCGAGGCGCACCATCTGAGCGTGCGCGACGGCCAGTTCGAGGCCGACCCGGTGGATCTGCCGATGAGCGTGCTGTTCGGCAAGCCGCCCAAGATGCAGCGCAGCTTCGAGCGTCACACGCTCAACCTGCCCGGCCTGGGGCTAGACAATCTCGACCTGCGCGAAGCGCTGGACCGGGTGCTGCGGCTGCCCACGGTGGCCTCGAAGAGCTTTCTGATCACCATCGGCGACCGCTCGATCACCGGCCTGGTGGCGCGCGACCAGATGGTCGGGCCGTGGCAGGTGCCGGTGGCCGACTGCGCGGTCACCACCGCCAGCTTCGACACCCACGCCGGTGAGGCGATGGCCACCGGCGAGCGCCCGCCGGTGGCGCTGATCGACCCGGCGGCGAGCGCCCGTCTGGCGGTGGCCGAGACCATCACCAACCTGGCGGCGGCGCCGATCGCTGCGCTCTCCGATATCAAGCTCTCCGCCAACTGGATGAGCGCCGCCGACCATGTCGGCGAGAACCAGGCGCTCTACGATGCCGTGCATGCCGTGGGTATGGAGCTGTGCCCGGCCCTCGGCATCGCCGTGCCGGTGGGCAAGGACTCGATGTCGATGCGCACCGCCTGGCAGGCCGATGACGAAGACAAGAGCGTCACCGCGCCGCTGACGCTGGATATCACCGGTTTCGCCCCGGTCACCGATGCGCTGGCGACGCTGACCCCGCAGCTGCGGCTCGATCAGGACGAGAGCGATCTGATCCTGATCGATCTGGGCCGTGGCCAGAACCGCCTCGGCGGCTCGGCGCTGGCCCAGGTCTACGGCCAGGTCGGCAACGTCTGCCCGGATCTCGACGAGGCCGAGGATCTGGTGGCGTTCTTCAACGTCATCCAGGGCCTCAACGCCGACGGCAAGCTGCTGGCCTATCACGACCGCAGCGACGGCGGGCTGATCGTGACCCTGCTGGAGATGGCCTTCGCCGGCCACGGCGGGCTGGAGATCAAGCTCGACTGGCTCACCGACGACGCGGTGGGTGCGGTGGATGCGCTGTTCGCCGAGGAGCTGGGGGCGGTGATCCAGGTCAATCGCCGCGATACCGAGTTCGTGCTGGCGCAGTTCGCCGCTGCGGGTATCGACACCTGCGGCGTGATCGCGCGCCCGCGCTACGACGATCAGGTGCGCATCACGCTGTTCGAGGAGCCGCTGCTCGAGACCACCCGGGCCATGGCCCAGCGTACCTGGGCGGAGACCAGCTACCGCCTGCAGGCGCTGCGCGACAACCCGGAGAGCGCCAAGAGCGAGTTCGATGGCCTGCTCAATCTGCGCGATCCGGGGCTCTCCGCCAACCCCACCTTCGATGTCGACGACGATGTCGCCGCGCCCTTCATCAACCAGGGCGTGCGCCCGCGGGTCGCCATCCTGCGCGAGCAGGGGGTCAACGGCCACGTCGAGATGGCGGCGGCCTTCGACCGCGCCGGCTTCGAGGCGGTCGACGTGCACATGAGCGACATCCTCGCCGGGCGCATTACCCTCGACGAGATGAAAGGGCTGGTCGGCTGTGGCGGCTTTTCCTACGGCGACGTGCTCGGCGCCGGCGGCGGCTGGGCCAAGTCGGCGCTCTACAACCCGCGGGCGCGTGATCAGTTCGCCGCCTTCTTCGCCCGCGAGGACACCTTTGGGCTCGGCGTGTGCAACGGCTGCCAGATGTTCTCGCAGCTCAAGGAGCTGATCCCCGGGGCTGAGCGCTGGCCGCGCTTCGTGCGCAATCACTCCGAGCAGTTCGAGGCGCGGGTGTCGATGGTCAAGGTCGAGCAGACCCCCTCGATCCTGTTCGCCGGCATGGCCGGGTCGACCCTGCCGGTGGCGGTGGCCCACGGCGAAGGCCGGGCGCTGTTCGCCGACAGCAGCCATCTGCGCGGCATGCAGGGCAGCGGTCAGATCGCGCTGCGCTACGTCGACAACGACGGCCAGGTGACCACCCGTTATCCGGCCAACCCCAACGGCTCGCCCTCCGGGGTGACCGGGCTGACCACGCCGGACGGGCGCGTCACCATCATGATGCCCCACCCGGAGCGGGTCGCGCGTGCGGTCACCAACTCCTGGCGGCCCGCCGAGTGGACCCAGGACGGCGCCTGGATGCGGCTGTTCCGCAATGCGCGGGTGTGGGTGGGCTAACCCACACGCCCGCGTCGCGCTCGACGCGAAAAAGCCGGCTTGCCCTCAGGGCAGGCCGGCTTTTTTGTGCGCTTCATTCGGCGACCGGAGCCCGCCAGTGCGAGAGCGGTACGATTAGAGCGGCACGATGGTGGTGAAACGCCCATGGCCATCGAAATACAGTCGAAAGTGGCCGTGCACGCCGTCGTGGCTCACCAGGCGATGCAGGGCGCGGGCAGGAAAGCGCACCCGCCGCCCGTCGAGGGTGTAGGTCTGGATGCTCTCCACCGCGCCGGCGTAGTAGCTTCGGCACTGGTCGAGGCTGAGAGAGAGCGTGATATCGACGCTGGGCATGGGGAGTCCGGGGATCTGACGAGCGGCCAGGACGCAGCGTGCCTCAAGCGCGGCCGCCGGGCAATGCCGTGCCGGCGGACGGTGGCTCAGCCAGGCTGGCGGTGCTCGCGCTTCACCTGCTGGCGCAGCCTGGGCAGCTGGCGCGCCACCGGCGGCAGGCGCAGCAGCATCAGGCCGGCGCCGATCGCGGCGTACAGGCTCCACTCGCCAAGATCGGCACGCACCACCCAGAAGAAGTGCAGCAGGCCGAGTGCCAGCACCAGATAGACGACCTTGTGCAGTGTCTTCCAGCGCTTGCCGAGCTTGCGCATCGAGGCGCGGTTGGAGGTCACCCCCATCGCCACCAGGCCCAGCAGCGCCAGCATGCCGACGATGATATAGGGGCGGCGGACGATCTCGCTGCCCAGCCGGCTGAGGTCGAGGCCGAGAATGAACAGCGCATAGCAGAGCAGGTGAGCCACCGCGTAGGCCAGGGTCCACAGCCCCAGCTGGCGCCGGATCAGGGTGAAGCCCTTCCAGCGGGTGAGCTTGCCGAGCGGGGTCAGGCTCAGGGTGGCGAACAGCATCCACAGTGTGCCCTGGCCGATATTGAGCAGCAGGTAGCGCCCGGGCTCCGGGCCGGCGGCATTGAGCGCGACCTGATAGCTCCAGTAGAGCAGTGGCGCCAGGGCCAGGCAGAAGACCGCGACGCGCCACAGCGTCAGCGTAGAGCGCGATGAGGCCATCAGAACTGCTTCCTCAGGTCCATGCCGCGATACAGACTCGCTACCTGATCGGCGTAGCCGTTGAACATCCGGGTATCGATGATGTTCGGGTTGAACAGGCTATTGGGCAGGCGCCGTTCGGTGGCCTGGCTCCAGCGCGGGTGGTCGACCTGGGGATTGACGTTGGCATAGAAGCCGTACTCGTCGGGGGCGATCGCCTGCCACGAGTTGACCGGCTGCTCGCTCACCAGCGAGATGCGCACGATCGACTTGATGCTCTTGAAGCCGTACTTCCAGGGCACCACCAGGCGCAGCGGGGCGCCGTTCTGGTTGGGCAGCTCGCGCCCGTACATGCCGACACCGAGCAGCGTCAGCGGATGCATCGCCTCGTCCAGACGCAGTCCCTCGGTGTAGGGCCAGTCGATCAGCGCGAAGGCGGAGTCCTGCCCCGGCATCTCCTGGGGCCGCACCAGGGTCTCGAAGCGCACGTACTTGGCCTTGGCGGTGGGCTTGGCGCGGGCGATCACGTCGCCCAGCGGAATCCCCAGCCACGGGATCACCATCGACCACGCCTCGACGCAGCGCAGGCGATAGATGCGCTCTTCGAGCCGCGACGGGGTGATCAGGTCCTCCAGCGCCACGCGCCCGCCGTTGTCGACCTCGCCGTCGATCACCACGCTCCACGGCTGGGTGGTGAGCGAGCCGGCGCGCTTCGACGGGTCGCCCTTGCCGGTGCCGAACTCGTAGAAGTTGTTGTAGGTCGAGGCGTCCTGGTAGGGCGTGAGCTTGTCCAGCTTGGGGTCCTGGGGCACCACTGCATCCCATTTGGCGCGCTCGATCTCGCCGGCGAGCCAGGCGGGCGGGTCACCGGCGGGCACGTCGGCGTAGTCCGCGGGCGCTGCCAGCGCGCGCCCGGAGAGCGCCAGGCCCGCGCCGACCCCGGCCAGGCCGCCGAGAAAGCGCCGGCGCGACAGGTAGACCGACTCGGGGGTGACGTCCGACTCGCGCAGGTCGCCGGGGCGGGTAATCTTGATCAGCATCGCGGGTTCTCCCTGTTCTGGCGCATCACTCGCGCTGGCCGGCCGTTCGCCGAGCCTCGAAAGCGCTTACGCAGGCTGGCGGCGCCTGGATGCAGCCGCGTGCAGTTGGGTCAGCGCCGTCAGAAAGCGCCCAGCCACCGCCACCAAAGATAGTCCAGCGGCCACAGCAGCACGACGGTGATCAGCGCCAGCGGCAGCGTGACGCGGATGGCGTGGCGCAGATTCACCCGGGCGGCGAGCAGACCGACGATCAGCGGCGGCGACTGATACGGCAGTACGATGGTCGAAAAGCCGAGTACCTGAATCATCACCGCCGCCTGGGGCGACCAGCCGGTGACCTCGGCCAGCTGCGGTGTCAGCGGGGTCATCACCGCGGGAATGCCCGGCAGCGTCGCCAGCATCCCCAGCAGCGTGGTGAGACCGGCAAGCCAGCCGAAGTTGCCGGCATCCGCGCCGGGGGCCAGCGGCAGCACGTCCAGCAGGTAGCCGGCGAGCGCGGCGCCGACGCCGCTGGCGTGGGCCAGGGCGCCGAGACTGACGATCCCGGCGACATACAGAAACGGTTCCAGGTTCATCTGCGCCAGCGGCTTGGGTGGCAGCAGGCCGCTACCGGGGTAGAGGCATACCAGCGCTACCAGCATGCCGATCCAGGCCGGCGAGATACCGTGCCAGGCGTCGGTCATCCACATCACCACGGCGAACGCCAGCAGCCCCATCATGATCAGATTGGGGCGCCCCTCGGGGGCTGTCGCGGGTGCCGATGACGCCTGATGCGGGTCCGGTGCGGCGGCGGGGAACAGGCGCAGGATCAATCCCATCAGCAGTAGCCACTTGAGCAGGCCCAGCACCGGGAAGTGGAGCAGGAAGTAGTGCCCGTAGCTGGGCGAGAAGCCGAGAACCGCCTCGCTGGTGCCCATCAGCACGTTGTTGGGCACATTGGCCGGGAGGATGGCGAAGGCGGGCAGAAAGCTCGACATGATACCGCTGAGTAGAAAGCCGCTGCGTGCAGGATCACCGGGCGCGTAGCCCAGGCGCTCGACCAGGGTCAGCATGATCGGCGTCAGCAGCAGGATGCGCCCCATCGAGGAGGGCATCACGAACGACGCCAGCAGTGCGGCGAGACCGATACCGAACACCGCCTGCGGATAGCCCGAAGCCAGATAGGGGCCGAGCCGCAGGGCCGCGCGCTCGCCCAGCCCGGTGTGATTGATCGCCGCGCCGATCACCATGCCCGAGAACACCAGCCAGGTCGCCGCCGACTCGAAACCGGAGAAGGCCACCGCCGCGGGGGCGACCTTGGCCGCCATGCACAGGGTGAAGAACACCAGCGCGGTGAGCCACTGCGGCAGCCACCCGGTGGCCCACAGGCCGATCCCCAAGCCCACCACCATGGCCGCCCGGGTCAGCGGCGCCAGCCCCGCGCCCAGCAGCAGCGCGAAGATGACGACAACGGCGAGTGCGGCGACGGCGTGACGCCACGCCAGCGACGGACGAGCAGGGGACATGCGGGGCTCCTGGGCAGTACGGACACGAGGCGGCGGGCAGTATATCAGCCCCCAGCGTATGAACCGTGCTCACCTCCACGCTCGCCTCTGCGCCCACTCTTGCGCCCACCTCCGCGCTTGCCTCTGCGCCCACCTCCGCGCCCACTCTTGCGCCCACCTCCGCGCTAGCGGCTACGCTGATAGCCTGGGTGCCGGCGGTGTCACTGTTGGAGGCCCTGCGTAATACTGGAAATAGCTGTCACGGGAGGAGAGTGCATGCGCGCCATGGCCACGCTGTGCCTGAGCGGCGAACTGATGAATCGGCTGGAGGCGATCGCTCGGGCGGGTTTCGGCGGCGTCGAGATCTTCGTCGACGATCTGCAGCGCGACACCCACAGCGCGCGGCGGATCGGCGAACACTGCCGCGATCTCGGGCTCGCGGTGGTTGCCCTGCAGCCGTTCCGCGACGCCGAAGGGCTCAGCGGAGAGGCGCATCGACGCATGCTCGAACGCGCCGAGCGCCACTTCGACACGCTTGCCGACCTGGGTGGCACGCAGCTGCTGGCGGCCAGCACCACCCTGGCCGAGGCGCGCCCCGAGCTGATGGCGGCGGCCGATAGCCTGGGCGAGCTGGCCGAACGGGCGGCCACCCGCGGCATGACCGTCGCCTACGAGGCGCTGTGCTGGGGGCGACATGTCAACGACTACCGCCAGGCGTGGGAGGTGGTGAAACTGGCCGATCATCCGGCGCTGTCGCTGGTGCTCGACAGCTACCACGTGCTGGCCCCGGGGCTGGCGCTGGAGACCCTGGCCGGGCTGCCGGCATCGCGGATCGGGCTGGTGCAGCTGGCCGACGCGCCGGCGCCGCTGCGCGAGGACCTGCAGACGGTGAGCCGCCACCGGCGCGCCTTCCCCGGGGAGGGCGAGCTCGAGGTGGAGCGTTTCATCGCCGCGCTGGCGCGCACCGGCTATGCCGGGCCGATCTCGCTGGAGGTGTTCAGTGACGTGCTCGGGGTGATGCCCACCGGGATGACCGCGCTGGCCGGCTGGGAGCGGCTCGACCGCGCACTGCAGGCAGCCGGCTGAGTGCAGTCGGTATCGTTACATTGCGAGCGGTACGTTTCAGGCCGTGCCGAGTAGCCACTGATGCGACAGCCAGATGCCCAGCGCCAGGGTCAGGGCGGAGAGCAGCGTGGCCATCACCATCGCTGCGGTGCCCATCTCGGCAAAGCCGTAGCGCTGCCCCAGCAATGGATACATCGACAGCATCGGCGCGCAGGCGAAGACGATCGCGGCGGTGGCCAGCACGGGATCGAGCCCCGGTATCAGCAGCACCATCAGCACCACGCACAGCGGGTGCAGGGTCAGCTTGGCCAGGGCGAGGCGCGTCACCCGCTTGACCATGCCGCGTACGCGTAGCCCGCAGAGCGTGCCGCCGATCACGAACAGCGCCACCGGCGACGATGACGCCGCGAGCATCTCCAGCACCCGCGCCAGCGGCGCCGGCGGATGCAGATCGAGCGCCGCGAGCAGGCTGCCGGCGGCGATGGCCAGAATCAGCGGATGGCGCAGAACGCGCAGGGCCACCGGGCGGACGGTCGCCCACAGGCTGCCCCGATTCTGGCTCGCAAATTCCGCCAGCACCAGCGCGGTGGGAATCACCAGCAGGTTCTCGATCAGCATGTTCAGCGCCAGGGCGATACCCGCGCTGGGGCCGACCACCAGCACCGCCACCGGATAGCCGATGAAGCCGCTGTTGGAGGCCGAGGTGCCGAGCGCGTACATCGCCCGGCGCGCCAGCGGCGCGTTGCCGCGCAGTGTCACCAGAGCGAAGGTGAGGGCAAAGGCGAGCCCCGAGCCCAGCCCGTAGACGAGCAGATAGGGAACGTTGAAGACCTCGCCCAGCGGGCGCTGCAGCAGCGCCTGGATCACCAGCGCGGGCAGCGCGATGTTGATCACGTAGCGGCCCATGCCCTGGATGTGTGCCTTGTCGACGACCCGCTTGAGCACGGCCAGATAGCCGATCGCGAGCAGGATGAAGATGGGTACGATGGCGCCGAAGATGGTGCTCAAGGCGAGGACTCGACAATGGGGAGAGGATCGGTTTTTAGACTTAAGTCTAATATCATGATCCGGCGCGGCGTCGGGGGCAAGTCTGATCGGCGCCGGGGTCAGTTGACCTGCGATGCGATCTGCGCCGCCTTCTCCCGCAGCAGCGGCAGAAAGCGCTCGGTGAGCGTGGATAGCTCGACGCGCGCCGCGTTGGTGCTGACGTTGAGCGCGCCGATCAGCTCGCCGTGGGCGTCGAAGGCGGGGATCGCCAGCGAGCGCAGGCCGGAGTCCAGCTCCTGGTCGACCACGCAGTAGCCCTGCTCGCGGACCTGCGCCAGGCAATCGCGCAGCGCGGCGCTATCGATCAGGCTGTGCTCGGTATGGCGCTGGAGATCGACCCGCGCCAGGAAGGCGTCGCGCTCTGCCGCCGGTAGCTGGGCCAGCAGCACCCGCCCCATCGAGGTGTAGGCCGCCGGCAGCCGCGTACCCACCGCCAGTGAGATCGACATCAGCCGGTGCGGCGCCGCCGAGCGTGCCACGTAGGTCACGTCGTCACCATCGAGCACGCCCATCGACGACGACTCGCCGGTGGCCTCGGTGATCGCCTCCAGATGCTGCTGGATCACCGTGCGATAGCCGTTGGAGGAGAGAAAGGCGTAGCCCAGCTGCAGCGCCTTGGGCGCCAGCTCGAAGGTGCGCTGCTGCTTGCGCACATAGCCCAGCGCATGCAGCGTGAGCAGAAAGCGCCGTGCGCGGGCGCGGTTCATGCCGGTCTTGGCGGCGACCTCGCTCAGCGTCATGCGCGGGGTGCGCTGGTCGAAGGCGAGAATCACCTCGAGCCCGCTGGCCAGGGCGGTCACGAAGTCGCGATCCTCAGGGGTGAGCGTCTCGTCCTTGGAGTCCATGCCGATCTCTTCCTTTATTCGCGAGGCGGTGTCCACGACCCCATCTTACGCAAGGTTCGGCTGGCGAACATCCGTTCAGCACGCTGACACCTTTCTCCTCTAACCTGTCGCGTCTCGTCAGGCGGTCTTCTCTCGGCGCAGCAAACGCTTGAGCGGCGAGTGGCCGAGCAGCAGAAAGAGCACCGCCAGGGTCAGCACCAGTGACAGCGGGTGGGTGAACAGCCCGCTGACGAAGGCGGCGCTGTCGTTGCCCACCGAGGCCATCGCCTGGCGATAGGAGGTGTCCATCAGCGGGCCCAGGATCACGCCCAGGATCACCGGCCCCATCTGGAAGCGGTACACCTTCATGAAGTAGCCCAGCAGGCCAAAGCCGAGCATCCAGTAGACCTCGGTCATGCTGCCGTTGAGCGAGTAGGTGCCGACCACGCAGAGCACCAGGATCAGCGGGATCAGGATCGCCTTGGGCAGCTCCACCACCTTGGCGAAGAGCTTGATGCCAGTGAGCCCGAACAGCAGCAGGAACAGATTGGCCAGCACCAGATTGCCCACGGTGAACCAGAAGATGTAAGGCGTCTCGATCATCAGCATCGGGCCGGGGTTGAGACCGTGGATGGTCAGCGCCCCGATGATGATGGCGGTCACCGCGTCGCCGGGCATGCCCAGCGTCAGCATGGGTACATAGGCCCCACCCACGGCGGCATTGTTGGCCGTCTCCGGGGCCACCAGACCTTCGTAGGCACCTTCGCCGAACGGCTTGCTCGGCTTCTTCACCGTACGCTTGGCGTGGTCGTAGGCGAACAGCGAGGCGATATCGCCGCCGGTGCCGGGCAGGGCGCCGACGATCACCCCGATCAGCGAGGTGCGTATCGACAGCGGCAGAAACTTCAGCACCAGACTCAGCGACGGCAGGATTTTGTCCACCTTCTGGCGCACCGGCGTGGCGTCGAGCTGGTGCAGCTGGAAGAACGCCTCGGCGACCCCGAACATGCCGATCATCACCACCACGTAGTGAATACCGCCCATCAGTTGCATGCTGCCCAGGGTGAAGCGCGGATCGGCGGTCACCGGATCGAGCCCGACCAGGCCGATCACCGCGCCCAGGGCGGCGGCGAAGATCCCGCGGGAGAGCGATTCGGCGGCCAGGCTGCCGACCAGCAGCAGGCCCAGCGCGGCGATCAGGAAGTAGTCGCGCGGGGCGAACTCGAGGGCCATGTCGGAGAGATAGGGAGCGACGCTGGCCAGCACCAGGGTGCCGAGCAGGCCGCCGATCACCGACATCACCGTACTCAGGCCGATGGCGCGCCCGGCTTCGCCCTGCTGGGCCAGTGGGTAGCCGTCGAAGGCGGTGGCCACCGACGAGGGCGCGCCGGGAATGTTGAGCAGGATCGCGGTACGTGAACCGCCGTAGACGCCGCCGGTGTAGATGCCGACGATCAGCGCCAGGGCGTCGTTGACGTCCCAGGAGAAGGTGAAGGAGATCAAAATCGACGTCGCCATGGTGACCGAGAGACCGGGAATGGCGCCGACGTAGATACCGGCCAGGGTGCCCGCCGCGGTCAGCATCAGCAGCGACGGGTCGAGCCACGACATCAGAAAGAAGGAGAGGGTGTCACCCATGGGAAACCTCGTTGGCGAAACGCTGGCGGCTCAGGGGAGATAGACCTGGAATAGCAGTGTGAACAGCGCATAGATCACCGCGGTGATCAGCACGGTGACGAGCACGGCGCTAATCCAGTGGCCGCGCCGCAGGCAGAGCTGGGCGATGAGCAGGAACAGCGCCGTGGCGGCGATGAAACCCAGCGCCGGCAGCGCCAGCAGATAGCCCACGGCGAGCAGCGAAAACAGCACCACCGGCAGCGGGAAGTGGGTGGCGAGGAACTGACGCAGCTCGCCGAGGGCACCGCCGGCCGCGGGGCGCGGGTGGTGGCGCTGGCCGAGCAGGATCGAGAGCATGGTGACGATCATGATCGCCCCCAGCAGCAGCGGAAAGGCGCCCGCCGAGTTGGGCAGCTCGAAGCCTGAGATGCGGTAGGCCTCGTAGAACACGCCGCCACTGAGCAGTAGCAGCAACAGGTTGAAGGCGCGCTCGCCGGCCTTCAGTGAAGGAGGATGAGACATGCGACACTCCAGATCGGCGGCGCCTGGCGCCGCCGGGGATCAGCGGGAGGCCGCGCCGTGCCGGTGGCGGACCGGACGGCGCGGCGCGCGTGGTTCGCGTGGCTCACGCCACGTATCAGGGCTTGGGAATGCCGACGCTCTCCGGCGAGACCTTGGCCGAGCCGGCCTTCTCCAGCGCCCAGGCGGTCACCGACTGCCAGCGTTTCAGGAACTGCTCGGCCTTTTCACCGCGCAGGTTGAGCGACTTGGCGCTGTTGTCGGAGAGGAAGCGCTGGAACTGCTCGTTGGCCACGCCCTTGGCATAGGCGTCGCTCAGGGTATCGACGATCGGCTGCGGGGTATCCTTGCGTACCGCCACGGCCCAGAACGGCCCCCACGGCAGGTAGGCGGCGATCTTCGGCAGCGCCTGGGTGATCGGCGGGGTATTCGGCAGGCCCTCGACCGGCTCGCGGGTGAACACCGCCAGCCCCTTGAGCCGGCCGGCCTTGATCTGCTCCTTGGCCGCAGCGAGGCTCAGCGGCATGAAGTCGATATGATCGCCGAGCATGGCGGTGATGCCGGGGCCGTCGCCGCCGAAGGTGACGCTGCGCACCTCGAGGCTGTCGACCGCATTGATCATCGCCAGCAGCGTGCTGGGCAGGCCGCCGGCTCCGGTGTCACCCATGCGCAGCTCGTCGGGATGCTGATGGGCGTAGTCGAGCAGGTCCTGGAAACTGTCGAACGGGCTGTCAGCGGGAGCCGCGATCACCACCAGGCCCTGGGCGATGACGTTGATCGGTTGCATGTCGGCATAGGTGAAGTCGGCCAGGCCCATGATCGGATAGAGCTGCGGGTTTTCGGCGCCGTAGAGCACGGTGTAGCCGTCGGGGCGTTTGTGCATCACCTCGTTCATGCCGATCACGCCGGTACCGCCGGGGCGGTTGTTGAGGATGATCTTGGTGCCCAGCACCTCTTCCACGTGCGGGGTCAGGCTGCGGGCCACGTTGTCCGTGGCGCCGCCGGCGCCCCACTGGATGATGCCCTGGATGTTGTGCTCGGGGTAGTCCGCCGCGGCCAGCGAGGTTGCCGTCAGTCCAGTGGCCAGTGCCAGCGCCGTGAGGGTGTGCTTGAGCATGCAAGAAGCCTTTTGGATATTGTCTTGGGTGTGTCAGCGTACGGTGGTTCGTTAGGGGTTGTACGAAGCGAGTGGCGGTGCTCGGTGGACCCACCGGAGGGCGATTATGCCTGAAAGCCGCGGCTTTCGGGTGGCCGGGTTATCATGATCCTTCGTCTACCACTTCTCGGCGAAGGAGACTCTTACATGCAGTTAGGCTTGATCGGCCAGGCGATCCAACACTCCAGCGCGCCCGACCTGCACCGACGTCTCGGCCGGCTGCTCGGCATGTCGGTCGACTACACGCTGTTCGATGCGTTGATCGCGCCGCCGGTCTCGATCCCGGCACAGGTGGCCGAGCTGCGTGCTCAGGGCCTGCGCGGGGTCAATGTCACCTATCCCTACAAGGAGCAGGCGCTGACGCTGGCTGATAGCGCCGGTGACGGCGCCCGGCTGGTGGGGGCCGCCAACACCCTGATCTTTGGCGCCACCGGGGTCCACGCCGAGAATACCGACTTCACCGGCTTCGTGGCCGGCTATCGCGCCACCCTGGGCGCGCGCGCACCGGGGCGGGTGCTGATGCTCGGCAGCGGTGGCGTGGGCAAGGCGGTGGCCTTCGGCCTGGGGCAGCTCGGCGCCGAGGAGATTCTGCTGCTGGATCTCGACCGTGCCAAGGCCGACACCCTGGCGGACCAGCTCACAGCCGCCGGGGTCGCGGCACGCGCGGTGGCGCCCGAGGCCCTAGCTGCGTTGGCCGGCGAGTGCGACGGGCTGATCAACTGCACCCCGATCGGCCACGAGAAGAGCCCCGGCTGCCCGCTGTCCGGGGCGCTGATCCGCGCCGACCAGTGGATCTTCGATGCCGTCTACGTGCCCGCGCTCACCGAGTTCATCGCCCAGGCCGAGGCCGCCGGCGCCGCGGTGATCAGCGGGGTCAGCCTGTTCGTGTACCAGGGCGTCGACGCCTTCAAGCTGTTCTGGGGCGAACCGGCACGGGCGGCCGAGGTCGACGCCCAGACGTCGGCGCTCTATCGCCACTATCATCAGCAGCTGCTGGGTGGGGCCGGCGGGTGAGTGCGGCACCGCGCTTGCCCTGTCGACGCGCGTCGACCTAGCATGGGTGCGTATCACGAACATTCGTTCGCTATATGATGCGCTTCGGGAGAACGCCCCCCATGTACGACACCCTGTTTCGCCACCCTTTCATGAGTGCCGCCGGTCTCGCCGCCCTCGAGGCCAGTGAGGTCGTCGCGGCGATGCGCGAGGTGGAGCTGGCGCTGGCGGCGGAGCAGGAGGCGTGCGGCGTGCTGCCGGCGGGCACGGCGGCTGCGCTCACCGCGGCGCTGCCGCTGGAGGCGTTCGACCTGGCGGCGCTGGCCGCCGAGGTCGAGAACGGCGGCAACGCCGCCATTCCCTTCGTCAAGCAGGCCAAGGCGTGGCTGCCGGAGCCGCTGCGGCGCCACTTCCACCGTGGCGCCACCAGCCAGGATGTCGTCGACTCCGCACTGATGCTGCTGCTGCGCCCGCGGCTGGTGGCCCTACGCGAGCATCTGGCGCGCACGCGGCGTGCCGCCTGTGCGCTGATGCGCGACCACCGCGCGACGCCGATGATCGGGCGCACGCTGATGCAGCAGGCGCTGCCGATCACCTTCGGCGCCAAGGTGGCGCAGTGGGCCTGGGGGCTCGAGAGCGCCGACGCGCGCCTGGCGGCGGTGATAGATGGTGGGCTCCCCGTGCAGTTCGGCGGTGCGGTGGGGGTGCATTCGGGCCTCGACGCCCAGGGGCTCGAGATCATGGCCGGGCTCGCCGCGCGGCTCGGGCTGGCGGCGCCGTTGCTGCCGTGGCACACCGACCGCCAGCCGCTACTGGCGCTGATGGGGGCGCTCGACGCCGCCGCGGTGGCGGCGGAGAAGGTGGCGCTGGATATCGCCCTGCTGTGCCAGAGCGAGGTCGCCGAGCTCAGCGAGCCGGCCGCCGAAGGGGTGGGCGGCTCGTCATCGATGCCGCACAAGCGCAATCCTGTTGTCTGCGCACGCATCCGCGCCGCCGCACGCCAGGTGCACGCGGCCCACGCCACCGTGGTCAACGCCGGGGCCCAGCCGCTGGAGCGCGGGCTCGGCGAGTGGCATGCGGAGTGGGCGCCGCTGCTGGATGGCGTGCTGCTGGTGGAGGGCGCACTGGGGTCACTGGCGCCGCTGCTGGCGGGGCTGGAGGTCCACGTCGAGGCGATGGCGCGCAACCTGCGCCTGAGCGGCGGGGCGGTGCTGGCGGAACCGGCGGCGCGCCTGCTGGCCGAAGCGCTACCCAGCACGGCGGCGCAGCGGATCGCCCGCGAGGCTGGCGAGACGGCGCGCCGCGAGCAGCGCGACTATGCCGAGGTGGTGCTGGCACAGCCCGAGGTGGCGGCGGCGGTGGCGGCGGCGACGATCGACCCCGCGGCGCTACGGTCGGCGCTGGCGATCGACTTATACATTGGTAGTAGCGAGGCGCAGGTCACGCGCGTGCTGGCGCGTCTCGATCCCTCCTAACATCCTGTTCTACAAGACATCACCGACGCACTCCAGCGATTCGGCAGCAATCTCGACGAGGCCTCCACGGAGGCCTCGTCGCGTTGTGCGATTGACCGCGGGCCACGGTGGCGATAGCGTGTTCGTAATGCAAACCAGTGTTCGCAAAGCGAACAAATGGTGATGGCACCGGAAAGATCGAGACCCACCAAGGGCCGCGCTGGCGGTCGCCGGTTTCCCGTCATATGACAGCCCATCACCCAATAGCCCACCACCTAACAGGGAGTCGCGCACGATGGCCGAATTCCTCTCGCTCCACGACGCCGTGGCGCGTTACGTCGAGGATGGGGCAACCCTCGCCATGGAAGGGTTCACCCACCTCATTCCGTTTGCCGCCGGGCACGAGATCATTCGCCAGGGGCGGCGCGAGCTGACCCTGATCCGTATGACCCCGGATCTGATATTCGATCAGATGATCGGCGCCGGCTGCGCCCGCCGCCTGATCTTCTCCTGGGGCGGCAACCCCGGCGTGGGCTCGCTGCACCGCCTGCGCGACGCCGTGGAGAAGGGGTATCCGCGGCCGCTGGAGATCTTCGAGCACAGCCACGCCGCCATGGCCTGCGCCTTCGAGGCCGGCGCCGCCGGTCTGCCGCTGGCGGTACTGCGCGGCTACGTGGGCAGCGACTTGCCCAAGGTCAATCCGCAGATCAAGTTCATCGAGTGCCCGTTCACCGGTGAGCGCCTGGCCGCGGTGCCGGCGGTGCGACCTGACGTGGGTATCGTCCACGCGCAGAAGGCGGACCGTGCCGGCAACGTGCTGGTGGAGGGGATCATCGGCGTGCAGAAGGAGGTGGTGCTGGCGGCGCGCCACAGCATCGTCACCGTCGAGGAGGTGGTCGACGATCTCGAGGCGGGGCCCAACGCCTGCGTCATTCCTGGCTGGGCGATCGATGCCATCGCCGTGGCCGAGCAGGGCGCCTACCCCTCCTACGCCCACGGCTACTACCCGCGGGACAACGCCTTCTACAAGGCCTGGGATGAGATCGCCCGCGACCGCGAGGCCTTCGCCGCCTGGCTCGAGGAACATGTCTACCACGCTGGAGGAGCCGCCTGATGAGCCTCGACTACACCGCTGCGGAAATGATGACCGTCACCGCCGCCCGGGCGCTGGAGAACGGCACCACCTGTTTCGTCGGGATCGGCCTGCCCTCCGAGGCGGCCAACCTGGCACGCCTGACCCATGCCCCGGACGTGGTGCTGATCTACGAGTCCGGCACTCTGCAGACCAAACCCAATGTGCTGCCGCTGTCGATCGGCGACGGCGAGCTGTGCGAGACCGCGCTGACCACCGTCTCGGTGCCGGAGATGTTCCGCTATTGGCTGCAGGGCGGGCATGTCGACGTCGGCTTTCTGGGCACCGCGCAGATCGACCGCTACTGCAATCTCAACACCACGCTGATCGGTGACTACCGCGAGCCCAAGGTGCGGCTGCCGGGCGGCGGCGGGGCGCCCGAGATCGCCACCAATGCCGGTGAGGTGTTCATCACCGTCAAGCACTCCAAGCGCACGTTCGTCGAGGCGGTGGACTTCGTCACTACGGTCGGCTTCGGCCGTGACGGCACCGCCCGCGACGGCGTGCCCCACATCGGCCGCGGCCCGACCCGGGTGATCACCGACCTTTGCGTGATGAAGCCCGACCCCGAGACCAAGGAGCTGGTGGTGGTCTCGCTGCATCCGGGGGTGACCGCCGAACAAGTGCGCGAGGCCACCGGCTGGGAGATACGCTTCGCCGAGCGGCTCGAGACCACCCCCGAACCCGGCGCCAAGGAGTTGGAGGTGCTGCGCGAGCTCAAGGCGCGCACCGCGCGCCACCATGCCGGCAACGAGACGGGAGAGAACGCATGAACGAGGTCTATCTGTGCCGGCCGCTGCGCTCCGCGGTGGGCCGTTTCGGTGGCGCGCTGGCCAGCGTACGTCCCGACGATCTGGCGGCGCGGCTGTTCGAGGCGGTGCTGGCGCAGCACCCGCAGCTCGACCCGGCGGCGATCGACGACGTGATCATGGGCTGTGCCAACCAGGCCGGCGAGGACAACCGCAGCGTGGCGCGCATGGCGGCGCTGCTGGCGGGGCTGCCCAGCAGCGTGCCGGGTTCCACCATCAACCGTCTGTGCGGCTCGAGCATGGACGCCATCGGCACCGCGGCGCGGGCGATCCGTGCCGGCGAGGCCGAGTTGATCCTGACCGGCGGCGTCGAGTCGATGTCGCGCGCGCCCTATGTGATCGGCAAGGCCGGCTCGCCCTATGCGCGCAATCAGCAGATGGAGGACACCACCATCGGCTGGCGCTTCGTCAATCCGCTGATGGAGAAGCGCTACGGGGTCGACTCGATGCCCGAGACCGCCGAGAACGTCGCCGAGCAGTTCAAGATCTCGCGCGAGGATCAGGACCGCTACGCCTATCGCTCGCAGCAGCTGACCCAGGCGGCACAGGAGGCCGGTCGGCTGGGCGAGGGGGTCGTGCCGATCGAGATTGCGCGGCGCAAGCAGGCCCCGCTGATCTTCGACCGCGACGAGCATCCGCGCCCGGAGACCACGCTGGAGGCGCTGGCCAAGCTGCCCACGCCGTTCCGCGAGAATGGCACCGTCACCGCCGGCAACGCCTCCGGGGTCAACGACGGCGCGGCGGCGATGCTGGTGGCCAGTGAGGCGGCGCTCACGCGCTTCGGGCTCGAGCCCATCGCGCGCATTCACGGCATGGCCACCGCCGGGGTCGAGCCGCGCATCATGGGTGTCGGCCCGGTACCGGCGACGCGCAAGCTGCTCGACAAGCTGGGCATGAGCCTCGATCAGATGGACGTGCTCGAGCTCAACGAAGCCTTCGCCGCCCAGGTGCTGGCGTGTGCGCGCGAACTCGGCGTAGCCGACGACGACCCGCGGCTCAATCCCAACGGCGGCGCCATCGCACTGGGCCATCCGCTGGGCATGTCGGGGGCGCGCATCATCAGCTCGGCGGCCTACGAACTGGCGCGCAGCCACAAGCGCTTCGCGCTGTGCACCATGTGCATCGGCGTGGGCCAGGGCATCGCCACGGTGATCGAGCGGGTGTGAGCCGCGGCCACTTCAACCCCAACGACAAACGATAACTCGGTAGAGGGAACCTCGATGCAAGCGGTGACGCAATTCTCCGTGCGGCTGGTGCAGCGCTATCTGCCCAGCGCCTTCGTGCTGGCGGTGATTCTCACCGCCATCGTCTTCGTCCTCGGCATCGTGCTGGGTGAGCGCACGCCGCTGGACATGGCGCAGTACTGGGGCGAGGGGTTCTCCTCGCTGTTCAAGTTCGGCATGCAGATGGTGCTGGTGCTGCTGACCGGCTACGTGCTGGCGCTGACGCCGGTGATGCAGCAGCTCCTCGGGGCACTGACCCGGCAGGCCTCGACGCCGCGCCAGGCGCTGGCGATCACCATCGTGGTCAGCTTCGTCTGCTACTACCTCAACTGGGGCTTCGGCATGGTCGCCGGGGCGATCCTGGCGCGCGAGATGGGGCGCCGGGTGGCGGTGCACTTTCCGCTGATCGTGGCCGCCGCCTACGGGGGTGAGCTGGTGCGCGGACCCTCGACCTCGATCCCGCTGGTGATCGCCACGCCGGGCCACTTCATGGAGGATGCGATCGGCATCGTACCGGTCTCCGAGACCCTCTACGCCAGTTGGAACATCGCCCTGACCCTGGCCCTGCTGGCGCTGCTGGTGGCCTTCTTCATGCTGCAGAAACAGCCCGAGCAGATCGTGCGCCTGGAGGCGGCCGACGACCCCGCGGCGGACGCACCGGCGCAGCGCGGCGACGGCAGCTTCTCCGACTGGCTCGAACACAGCCGGCTGCCGACGCTGTTCCTGGGGCTGCTCGCCGCCGCCTATCTGCTCGGTGAAGTGGCCAAGGGTGACTTCAGCATCAATCTCAACACGGTCATCCTGATCTTCTTCACCCTGGGCCTGCTGTTGCACCGCAGCGCGGCGGCCTATCTGGGCGCGGTAGAGAAGGCGGTGGGTGCTGCCCGCGGGATCATCGTGCAGTTCCCGCTCTACGCCGGCATCGCCGGGATGATGACCCACGCCGATCTGGTCACCCAGTTCTCCGAAGCGATCATCTCGGTGGCCTCCCGCGAGACCTTCCCGTTGTGGACCTTTCTCTCCGCCGGGGCGGTCAACTTCTTCATCCCCTCCGGGGGTGGCCAGTGGGCGATCCAGGGGCCGATCATGATGAAGGCGGCCTACGCCCTCGGCGCCGACCCTGCGCGCACCATCATGGCGTTCACCTGGGGCGATGGCTGGACCAACCAGATTCAGCCGTTTTGGGCGCTGCCGCTGCTCGGGGTGGCCGGCCTGTCGGCCCGCGACATCATGGGCTATCTGCTGATCTGGTTGGTGATCTCGGGCGTTGCCATTGCGGGGACGTTCGTCGCCCTGGCAGCCTTCACCTAGGCTTTTACGCCAACTGCGTCGCGCACTCGAACCAAGGAGCCTGGTCATGCCTTTCGTCACACTCGACGGCCGCACCGTCGCCTATCGTCTGCTCGGCGGCGACACTCAGCCGCTGCTGCTGCTGGCCCATCCGCTGGGGATGAGCCAGGCGGTGTGGGACAGCGTCGTCACACCACTGACTCGACGCTTTCGCGTGCTCACCTGGGACCTGCCGGGCCACGGCGCCAGCGCCGGCTGGGACCGTGCGCGCGGCGAGATCACCCCGGCGGCGCTGGCCGCCGAGGCCCTCGCCCTGGCCGATCTCGCCGGGGCCGAGCGTTTCCATTTCGCCGGCACCTCGATCGGCGGCGTGATCGGCCAGCAACTGCTGAGCGCGCATCCCGAGCGGCTCTACTCGGCGACCCTGACCAATACCGGCGCGGTCATCGGCAGTGCCGAGATGTGGCAGACCCGTGCCGACCGGGTGCGCAGCGAGGGGCTGGCTGCCATGAGCGCGGAGATCGTCCCGCGCTGGTTCGCGCCGGCGAGCGTCGAGGCCGACCCCGCCCTGGCCGCCGGCTGGCGGCTGGCGATGTCGCGCAACGAGGATGAGTCCTACGCGCTGCTGTGCGAGATGCTCGGCCGCCACACCTTCGTCGGGCGGCTGGGCGCCAATGCCGGCGCGGCGACGCAAGCGGTGCCGCTCACGCTGATCGGCGGCAGCGAAGACGGCGCCACGCCGCCGGCGACCCTCGCCGCACTGGCCGATGAGTGTGGTGCCGAGGCACCGACGATTTTCGAGGGCGTGGGTCACGTGCCGTCGCTGGAAGCCCCGGCACGCCTGGTGGAACTGCTGCTGGCACGGCTGTCACCGGCCGCCTCCAGGGAGCAGGGCGTCGATCTTGCCACCGGAATGGAAACCCGCCGAGCGGTGCTCGGCGCCGACCATGTTGCCCGTGCCACCCAGCAAGCGTCCTCGCTGGACCGGCCGTTCCAGCAGATGATCACCCGGCTGGCCTGGGGCGAGCTGTGGAGCGACCCGGATCTCGACCATCGCGAGCGCAGCATGATCACCACCGCGATTCTCGCCGCGCTGGGGCGCGAGGAGCTGACGCTGCATCTCAAGACCGCCAGACGGATCGGCCTGAGCGAAGCCGAACTGCGCCAGGTATTGATGCACGTGGCGGTCTACGCCGGAGTGCCGGCGGCCAACCACGCCTTCGCCCTGGCCAAGCAGCACGGCTGGGGTGACTGACAGAGAGTGGGCACCGGGCCGCTGGCGGCAGCCCGGTTCCCGCCACTAAAGTCGCTTTTCGCGTCGACCGCGGCTGCGCTACCGTGATCTTCATGGCGAACGATTATTCGCATGACGGACTTTTTGCCGATGAATGGCTGTTGGCAGGCACCTCCGGTGCCGCACTGTCAGCACGGCGACGCTGATAACCATAACGACAACGCAACGCTCGGAGGGACTCATGCATAGACGCCTCACCGCCGGCATCCTGACCGCGACACTCGCCGTGAGTGTCAGCGCTACCGCCCAGGCCGCGACCACACTGCGGCTGTCGCACTTCTGGCCGGGCGCCTCGGCCATCAATCAGCAGATCTTCGAGCAGTGGGCCAAGGCGGTCGAAGCGCAGTCCGGCGGCGAGATCGAGATTCAGAACTTTCCCTCACAGACATTGAGCCAGGCCGACGAGACCTACGACGCCACGGTCAACGGCATCGCCGATATCGGCATCACCGCCCAGGGCTATACCAACGGCCGCTTCCCGCTGAGCCAGATCGTCGAACTGCCGGGTGTGGCCGAGTCCGCGCCGCAAGGGGCCTGCGTGCTGCAGACCCTCTACGACGACGGCAAGATCGCCAGCGAGTATGACAACTCGCACGTGCTGTTCCTGTTCACCACCGGACCGGGCTATATCCACACCAAGGACACCGACGTGCAGAAGCCGAGCGATCTCGAGGGGTTGCGTATCCGGCGCCCGACGGCGGTGGCTGGCGAGATGCTCGAGAACATGGGCGCGCAGCCGGTGGGCATGCCGGCACCGGACATCTACACCTCGCTGCAGCGCGGCGTGATCGACGGTCTGAGCTTCCCCTGGGAAGGCATCAAGAGCTTCCAACTGGGTGAGCAGCTCCACTACCACACCCAGGTGCCGTTCTACACGCTGATCTTCGTCGCGACGATGAACCAGCGTGCCTACGACCGGCTCACCCCCGAGCAGAAGCAGGTCATCGACGACAACTCGGGCATGCAGTGGGCCGAGAAGGCCGGCGCCGTGTTCGCCGCCCAGGACCGGGCCGGCAAGCAGCAGGCCGAGCAGGCCGGCGATACCATTCGCGTCGTCGATCACCCGCTGGACGATCCCGCCTGGCAGACCCCGCTGCGCGACGGGATCGACGACTATCTCGGCGCGCTCGAGGCGCGTGGGCTGACTCAGGCGCGCGATGTCTATCAGGCGGCGCTGGACGCCAGCCACGCCTGCGCCGAGTGACCTCCATGCGCGCCTTGTCTTGCATCAGCCGCTGGCTGGCCCTCGTCGGCCGGGTCATCGCCGGCGTGGCGCTGCTGGCCATGCTCGGGGTGACGGTGGTCGATGTGGCCCTGCGTTATCTCTACCGCTTGAGCGACGGTGCGCTGTCGATGAGCGTGGTGGGTAGCGTCGAGCTGGTCAGCTACCTGATGCTGTTCGCTATCCTGGCGGCCATGGCCGCCAGTGTCGAAAAGGCCCAGGTGGTGGTCGAGGCATTCAGTCATGGCCTGAGCGATGTCCTCAAGGCGCGTATCGCCGGCGTCTATCTACTGGGCTTCGTCGTGCTGGGGGCGGTCCTCTGCTGGGGGCTATGGGATGCCGGGGCGAGTGCCGCCGACTATGGCGAGACCACCCAGGACCTGCGCCTGCCCATGGCGCCCATCTACTTCTTTGCCGCCGGGCTGTGCGCGCTGCTCAGCGTGCGCTGCCTGCTGCATGCCGTGCTCGGCGCGGTGTTCGCCCAGCGCGTGGAGGCCGTCGAATGAGCAGTGAGATGATCGGTGCCGTCGGCCTGGGCCTGCTGCTGGTGATGATGGTGCTGCGTGTGCCGGTGGCGCTGTGCATGCTGTGCGTCGGCGTCGGCGGTTTTGCGCAGGTTATCTCCTGGAGCGCGGCGATCTCGATGGTCAAGTCGGTGCCTGTCGAGGTGCTGTCGAACTACAGCTTCAGCGCGATTCCGATGTTCATTCTGATGGGGGTACTGGCCGCGCATTCCGGTATGGCCGGCAAACTGTTCGATGCCACACGAACCCTGTGCGGGGGCTGGAAGGGCGGGCTGGCGATCGCTGCGGTGGGCTCGTGCGGCATGTTCTCGGCGATCTCCGGCTCGTCGCTGGCCACCGCCAGCACCATGACCCGCGTCGCCCTGCCGGAGATGGAGCGTCTCGGCTACCATCGCGGCCTGGCCACCGGGGCGCTCGCCGCTGGCGGCACCCTGGGGATCATGATCCCGCCGAGCATCGCCCTGCTGATCTACGCCATCCTCACCGAGCAGTCGGTGGGCGACATGTTCATCGCCGGCTTCGTCCCCGGCCTGATGGGGCTGTTGCTCTACGCCCTGACGGTGACCATCGTGGTCCACCTCAAGCCCTCGCTAGCGGCACCCGGCGAGCCGACCTCGTGGCGTGAGAAAATCGCCTCGCTCGGCGGATTGCTGCCGTTCTTCGCGGTGTTCCTGGTGATCGTGCTGGGGATCTACTTCGGCCTGTTCACGCCTACGGAAGGCGCCAGTGTCGGCGCCTTCGTCACGCTGCTCTATGCCCTGGTCAAGGGGCTGCGCGGCCGAGCGCTGTGGGTTGCCACGCAGGAGACCCTGGCGCTGTCGACGGTGGTGTTTTTCATGCTGGTGGGGGCCGAGGCCCTGGGCTACTTCATCTCGGTATCGCGTATCTCGTTCTCGATCAGCGATGTCATCCAGGGTCTGGCGCTATCCCCGATGGCGGTGGTGCTGTGCATCCTGCTGCTCTACTTCGCGCTGGGAATGTTCATGGATTCGATCGCCATGCTGGTGATCACCGTGCCGGTGGTCTTTCCGATCGTCCAGGCGCTGGGGATCGATCCGGTGTGGTTCGGCGTGATCACCGTGCTCACCGTCGAACTCGGCCTGATCACTCCGCCGGTGGGCATGAACGTCTTCGTCATCAAGGCGATGGCGCCCCACGTGGGGTTGGGTGAGATCTTTCGTGGGGTGGCGCCATTCATCCTCTCGGACTTCGTGCGTCTGGCGCTGTTGCTGCTGTTCCCGGTGCTGTCCACCTACTTGCTGAGCGTCTGAACGCTCGCGCATCGTGCACGGTTGACGCCCCCGCGCGGCTGGGCTCTCATCGGGGGCGATCGCCATCCGGGCCCGCTGTGGCCTGCGTGAAACTCGCCTTAGGAGTGCCGTGATGCTCAATGCCCGGGTCAAGCTGCGCCATCTGATGGCCTTCCAGGAGGTGGCCCGGCTCAACAGCATGGCGCGGGCGGCGCAGACCCTCTCGATCACCCAGCCGGCGATGTCGAAGACCATCCGCGAACTCGAGGAGATCGTCGGCGCGACGCTGTTCGAGCGCAGCCCTTCGGGGGTCACGCTGACCGCGGCGGGCGCGACGCTGCTGCGCCACGCCGGCCCGGCGCTGCGCAGCCTGGATGCCGGCTTTCGCGCGGTGCACCAGACCAGCGCCCAGGCGGTGGTGCGTCTCGGTGCGCTTTCCAGCGTCGAGCAGGGGCTGCTGCCGCGCGCGCTGGTGCGGCTGGCCCAGACGCTACCCGGGGTACGGGTGCAGGTGACCACCGGTTCCAGCGCCTATCTGCTCTCGCGGCTGGGGCTCGGCGAGCTGGAGATGGTGGTGGGGCGGATGAGTGAGGCGCGCGAGATTCGCGGGCTGCACTTCGAGCCGCTCTACCACGAGCCGCTGGTGCTGGTCGCCCGCGCCGGCCATGCGCTGGCGGCGGGGGATGCCGATGCCGCGGCGCTGGCCGCGGCCGCCTGGGTGATTCCGCCCGCGGCCACCACGCTGCGCGAGCAGGTCGAGCGCTTCTGGGTCGAGCAGGGCGGCTGGTGCCCGCCGATCGCGCTGGAGACGCTCTCGCTGTCACTCAGCCGGCGCTACGTACTGGCCACCGACGCCGTGTGGGTGGCGCCGCTGGATGCGGTGCGCGAGGATCTTGCCAGCGGCGTGCTGATGCGCTTGCCGGTGGCGCTGGAAGCTCACGGCGGGGCGCTCGGGCTGTGTACCAATCTGTCGCTGCCGTTGAGCGCCGGCGCCGAGCGGCTGCAGGCGTGCCTGCGAGAGATCGCCGCCGAGGTGAACGGCGCTGACGTCGACGAGGCTTGAGTGAGCGTCGACGGACAGGTGTCTTTCGATCTTTGAGCGAACCTTGAGCTTTGA
The DNA here is from genome assembly GCF_017306975.2 of Salinicola sp. DM10. Classification (NCBI taxonomy): domain Bacteria; kingdom Pseudomonadati; phylum Pseudomonadota; class Gammaproteobacteria; order Oceanospirillales; family Halomonadaceae; genus Salinicola; species Salinicola sp. DM10. The sequence continues at coordinate 87,068 of NZ_JAFLEN020000005.1, read as the reverse complement.
CCGATCTTCGACCTTAGACCGATATAGCCCCCCGGTTATGCCCGGGCGCGAGGCTTTCACTTGGCAGGTGGCGGCGGTGGGGGAGAATGGAGCCATCGACGAGCTGGAGAGGCCCCATGCCCTACAACGACGACACGCGCTTCGTGCCCCGCGACCGCGAGTGGCACCCCCCGGCCTACGCGCCGGGATACAAGACCAGCGTGGCACGCTCGCCGCGCCAGGCGCTGGTCAGCCTGGTTGCGCCGACTCGCTCGGAACTCGCCGGCCCCGATTTCACCCGCCTGCGCCTGGGCCCCCACGACAACGATCTGCTGCTCAACTTTCGTGAAGACCCCGCCCTGGGCGGCGCGGCCGGCTTGCCGATCGGTGAGCGTATCCTGCTGTTCGGCCGTGTGGTGGATCAGTTCGGCAAGCCGGTGCCGCAGACCCTGGTGGAGATGTGGCAGGCCAATGCCGGCGGCCGCTACCGCCATCAGAAGGATCGCTATCTGGCCCCGCTCGACCCCAACTTCGGCGGTGTCGGCCGCTGCCTGACCGACGCCGACGGCTGGTACCGTTTCCGCACCATCAAGCCCGGCCCCTATCCCTGGCCCAACGACGTCAACAGCTGGCGCCCGGCGCATATCCACGTCTCGGTGATGGGGCCCTCGATCTCTACCCGGCTGATCACGCAGGTGTACTTCGAGGGTGATCCGCTGATCCCGCGGTGTCCGATCGTCAACACCCTGCGCGATCCGGAAGCGGTCGCCACCATGACCGGGCGCCTCGACATGGCGCGCAGCCGCAGCATGGACTGCCTCGCCTACCGCTTCGATCTGGTGGTGCGCGGCGCGGTGCAGACCTATTTCGAGAATCAGGGGTAAGGAGACCGTCATGCATCAGCCCAACTCGCGCCCGCTCGCCGACACGCTGCTCAAGGAGACCGCCTCGCAGACCGCTGGCCCCTACGTGCATATCGGCCTGGCCCTGGAACTCGCCGGCCTGCCGCCGCGTGATGAGGAGATCGGCCCGCAGCTCGCCGGCGACGCCGCCCAGGGCGAGCCCATCGAGCTCGTCGGCCGGGTCATCGACGGTAATGGTGACACCGTGCGCGATGCGCTGCTCGAAGCCTGGCAGGCCGATGCCGACGGTGAATATCAGTGCCAGTTCGATCTCGCCGCACCCTTCAACAGTTTCGGGCGCAGTGCCGCCACCGCGCACAACGACGGCGAGTGGCGATTCACCACCATCAAGCCCGGCGCGGTGGCGCTGGCGGACGGGCGGCGCATGGCACCGCACGTCAACCTGGCGATCTTCGCCCGCGGCATCAACATCCAGCTCCAGACCCGGCTCTACTTCGACGACGAGACGGACGCCAACGCCGCCTGCCCGATCCTCAACGCGATCGAATCGCCGACCCGGCGCCAGACCCTGATCGCGACCCGGGAGACGCGCGAGGGACGTACCTGCTACCGCTTCGATATTCGCCTGCAGGGCGAAGGTGAGACGGTGTTCTTCGATTTCTGAGCCCCGAGCGGCATCATCGCCGCCCGCTCATGTTTTACGCCTGGCCCCATGCGGTATCTCGGCGCGGGTGAGCGCCGGTTACTCCCTGGCCGCGCCCGGCAGCGAGGCGACGCGGGGCAGTTTCAACAGCACGGCGTAGCTCGCCGCCGCCACGATGACACCCACCAGCGGCGGCAGTACCGGGGAGAGGTAGGCCGTTGCCGAGGCGATCACGTAGGCGGCCAGCCCGGTCCCGTTGAAGGCGGGCAGGCGCACCTCGGCCAGCGCCGGGTAGCGGCCCTTATGCCGGAGCCAGAAGTCCGCCATGATCACGCCGCCGATCGGCGGGATGAAGGTGCCGAGCAGCACCAGAAACGGAATCAGCAGATCGTACATGCCGCCCACGGCCAGCACGGTGCCGATGGCGGCGCCGGCTACGGTGACTACCCGGCGCTTGTCGGTACGCAGCAAGTTGCAGCCGGCCACGGCGAAGTTGTAGATGGTGTTGTCCTGGGTGGTCCAGATGTTGAGGAACAGCATCAGCACGGCCAGCGTCACGAAGCCCTGTGCCAGCAGCACATCGACGATATCCGCCTGCTGGTAGATCATCGCGCCCAGCGCTCCGGTCAGCACCATCAGGCCATTGCCGACGAAGAAGGCGCCGAGCGTCGCGATTACTGCAATCCTGGGGGTACGCGCGAAACGGCTCCAGTTGGTGGCCTGGGTGCCGCCGCTGATGAAGGTGCCGATCACCACGGTGATGGCGGCGGCGACGCTCATGTGCTCGCTGGGTGTTTGGCCCGCCAGGCCGGAGAGCCCGCCCACGTCCACCATGCCGGTGTAGAGGCTGATCAGGATGAACAGCAGCATCGCTGGCACGGCGACCCGGGACAGCAGGTCGAGCCCGCGAAAGCCGATCATTGCGGTGATGCAGAAGGCCAGGCCGAACAGCACCATCAGCGGCGTCTCGAGCGCTGCCGACAGGCCCAGCGTCTTGACCAGCACCACGGCGATGGTGGCGGTGCCCCAGGCGTACCAGCCGATTTGGGTGAAGCCGAGGAGGGCGTCGGAGAGCTTGCTGCCCACCTCGCCGAAGCAGAAGCGCCCCATCAGCACCGAGTTGAGGCCGCTCTTGCAGGCGATATAGGCCAGTGCCGCCGCGTAGGTGCCCAGCAGCAGGTTGCCGATGAGGATCACCCATAGCAGCTGGCCGAACGAGAAGGCGCTGCCGAGGGAGCCGCCCGCCCACATGGTGGCGGTGAAGAAGGTGAAGCCGAGCAAGACCGCCGAGGTGGAGAGCAGCCCCTTGCGTTCGCTGGCGGGCACTTCGCTCAGTGGGTAATCCGAGGTTTCCATGACGTTCTCCGCATGACGTTGGCCTGAACCGGGGGATTTCCCCTCTACCTCTACCCTGTAGCAAGGCGCGTTCCACTCTCCGCCGAATGCCAAAAGACGCTGCACTATTGTCGGCTTTCGAGCGTCGAGAAAGCATGCCATCTGCAGGATTGGCCCGCGGCGGGGTTAGTCGGGTTGGGTGTCACTTGTGGTTAATGCACCATCCTGGTTCGTGCATGCGCCATTCGAGGGCAGGGCTCGCTGCGCACGGTGATACGCGGGCCACTGGTCGAGACTAAGCGTTCAGCCCGGCGCCGCGCTGACGAAAGGCGCGCGGCGTCATGCCGGTGCCGCGCTTGAAGAAGCGGGTGAAGTAGGTGGGTTCGGCGAAGCCCAGCCGCTCGCCGACCTGGGCGATGCTCTGCTGGGTATAGGTGAGCTGACGCTTGGCCTCCAGCAGCAGCCGCGCGTGCAGTAACTGCAGGGCGCTGTGACCGGTGAGCTGCCGGCACAGCGCGTTGAGATGGGCGTCGCCGATACCCAACTCGGCCGCCAGGTCGGGGATCGAGGGCTGCTCGGCGAAGCGGGTCTCGATCAGTTGCCGATAGCGCTCGAGATGGCGCTCGCCGCGTGCCTGACCCGACCTGGGCTGGCGCTGGCGGCGTCTCGCGCGGCGCCATAGCTGTAGCGTCACCGCGTCGATCAGGGTCGTCAACATCGCCTCGCGATCCTCCTGCGCGCCGCCCGGCGCACGCCGATACTCGCTGTCCAGCAGCGCGATCAGCTGTGTCAGCGGCGCGGCTTCCGGCTGCGCTGCCAGCGGATAGTGCATGGCAGCGTCGAGCACTTCGGCCTGGGGCAGGCGCGCGTGGAGACCTGCCACCAGCGGCTGCGCCAGGGTGACGATATGCCCTTGGGTCTGGGGCGAGAAGCGAAAGCCATGAATCACGGTGGCCGGCACGCAGATCATGGCCGGTGTGTCGATGGCGGTTTCCAGATCGCCCAGCCGTAGTTCGACCTGGCCCTGGCGCAGTAACAGCAGGTGCATCAGGTCGGCATGGCGGTGTGGGCGGATATGCCAGGCGTAGAGCCGGCTGCGTTCGGCGATGGTCTCGCAGTGGAGCAGGTCCGGGGTGGGCCAGTGGCGGGTCTCGCCATAGAGCTGATAGGTGGGAACGGGCGTGGGCGTCACCATGCGCATGGCTCTCGCGTCGTAGGGGGCTGGGATCAGACTAAAGTCAGGTGCCTATCCTTGGAAATGATCATTTTGGCTAGGAATCTTGCCTTATCCAGTGGTAATCGATGGCGAACAATGGTGGTGAAAAGTGCCATTTCGGGCTCTGGCCCGCCATTGGAGGAGAGGCATCATGCGCACGCAAGTCGCGATCGTCGGCGCCGGCCCCGCCGGCCTGCTGCTGGGGCAGCTGCTGCATCGCCACGGCATCGATAACGTCATCGTCGAGCGACGTTCGGCGGATTACGTTCTGGGGCGCATCCGCGCCGGGGTGCTCGAACAGGGGATGGTCGATCTACTGCACGAGGCTGGGGTCGGAGCGCGGGTGGACGTCGAGGGCATTCCCCACGACGGTTTCGAGATGGCCCTGGGCGAGCGTCGGGTACGCGTCGATCTGGCCGCGCTGACCGGCGGCAAGCGGGTCACCGTCTACGGCCAGACCGAGGTCACCCGCGATCTGATGGCGGCTCGACGCGAGGCCGGACTGACCACGCTCTACCAAGCCGAAGAGGTATCGCTGCACGCCATCGAGAGCGAGTCGCCCTATCTCGAATGCCGTTACAACGGCGAGTCGATGCGCCTCGACTGCGACTATATCGCCGGCTGTGACGGTTTCCACGGCGTTTCGCGTCAATCCATCCCCACGACCACGCTCACTACCTTCGAGCGCGACTATCCGTTCGGCTGGCTGGGGCTGCTCGCCGATACCCCGCCGGTGCATCACGAACTGATCTATTCGCGTCACCAGCGCGGCTTTGCGCTGTGCAGCATGCGCTCCGCCGAGCGCAGCCGCTACTACCTGCAGGTGCCCGCCGGCGAGCGGGTCGAGGCGTGGTCGGACGACCGCTTCTGGGACGAGCTGTCGCGCCGGATACCGCGGGAGGTGGCCGCGAATCTGGTCACCGGGCCGTCGCTGGAGAAGAGCATCGCACCACTGCACAGCTTCGTCGCCGAGCCGATGCAGCACGGGCGGCTGCTCCTGGCAGGCGATGCCGCACACATCGTTCCGCCCACGGGTGCCAAGGGGCTCAATCTGGCCGCCGGCGACGTGGGTGTGTTGCATCGACTATTCGCCGCCATCTATCACCAGGGGCGCACCGATCTGATCCCACGCTACTCGCCCACCTGCCTGCGCCGGGTGTGGAAGGCCGAACGCTTCTCCTGGTGGATGACGCGCCATCTGCACGACTTCGGCCAGACGCTCGACTTCGACGAGCGCGTGCGCCAGGCCGAGTTCGACTACAGCCTCGGCTCCCGGGCCGGTCTGACCACGATCGCCGAGAACTACGTCGGCCTGCCTTATGAGTCGCTGGAATGAGATAGCGCAGAAATGCACACGCCTTCGCCACTGGCGAAGGCGTGTGCAGCGGTTGCGGCGCTCGGAAGGGAGCGCGCCTGGCGCTCAGCCCGTGCGGACTGCTGAAGTCCGCGGTGGGAAGGCGATGATCTCGTCGGCGCGCTCGCGCTGGGCCGGGGAAGCGCCAACCAGCAGCGAACCGCCGACGCAAAGTACCAGGTTGAGCAACAGCCCCCAGAGGCCGCTGAACACGCCCAGCGGGCGGTAGCCGGCGAAGGTGAAGGCGGCGGCCAGCACGGTGCCGGCGAGCATGCCCACGAATACCGCCTGGGCGTTCAGACGCCGCCAGTAGAGGCCCAGAATCAGCGCCGGCGCGGTTTGGATCAGCACTTCGAACTTGAGCACGAAGATCTGATAGAGCGTGCCCGGCGGGTACCAGGCGATCAGCACCAGTACCACCACCGCGGCGACCCCTACCAGCTTGCCCACCAGGATCTTGCGGTACTCGCTGGCGTCGGGGGCGATATAGCGGCCGTAGAGGTCGTGTGAGACGATCGAGGAGAAGGTCAACAGCACCGAGTCCGCGGTGGAGACGATCGCCGCGATCACCCCGCCGAACAGCAGCACCATGGCCCAGTAGAAGAAGGTGTTCTGGTTGGCCAGGGCGTTGGCGAGCATGCCCACCAGCTGCTCCGACTGCGCCGTGGTGAGATCGGGAAAGGCGCTGATGCCGATGATCCCGACCATGAACACCACGCCCGCGGTCAGAAACGGCATATAGGCCATGCGGATGAACGAGCGCTTGAGGGTGCGCTCGCTGCGCGCGGAGAAGATGCGCTGGAAGGCGTGCGGATAGATCGCCGCGCCGATCCCCACCAGCACCAGAAGACAGAACCAGGTGGTCAACGCCTTGCCCGTGGGTGCCCCCAGCTTCTGGGGCGCGTTGGCGGCCATGGTCTCGGCGGCGCTGGGCAGCCCGCCGATGTAGATCAGCGAGCCGATCAGCAGCGTGAACACCCCGAACAGCAGCGCCAGCCCCTGGATGGTGTCGGTATAGGCCACCGAGCGCATGCCGCCGAGCCAGCTGTAGGCGACCATGATCACGATGAAGAAGATCACCCCGATCTGATACGGAATGGTGCCGCCGGTGAGCCCCGACACCCCCTGGCCGATGGCCACGAACTGCTCCAGCAGATAGTTGCCGAGACCGTAGAGCATAAGGATGGCGGCGAGCACGCTGACCCGTTTGGAGCGGAAGCGCAGGTCGATCCAGTCCACCGGCGTGAGCAGACTGAAGCGCCGGCCCAGCGAGTAGAGCCGGGGGGCGAAGAACAGATATACCATGATGATCATGATGAAGAATGGTACCGACACCAGGTATTGATAGCCCAGGCGGTAGGCGGTCGGCGGATAGCCGACCACGGTGTTGCCGCTGTACTGGGTGGCGAAGAAGGTGAAGAACAGCACCATGGCGCCGAGGCCGCGCCCGCCCAGGTAGTACTCGTCGAGGCTTTCGCGCACGCCGCGGTGGCGCAGAAAGGCGAACAGCCCCACCGCCAGCATCAGGCCGCCGTAGAGCCCCAGGACCAGAATCCCCGACCAGCCGCCGAACGCGAGATCCATGCTCATCGCTCATCCTCCGTCTCGTCGGCCCCGGTATCCCACTGATAGAGCACGACCCAGGTGATGAACAGCGACAGCGCCAGCGACACTGCGATGATGATCAACGCCCAGTAGGGAATGCCCCAGAACAGCGGCGACCAGGACCCGGCCGGGAAGTACCAGGGCGTGACCAGGGTGAAGAGCACGCCGAAGCCGATCCAGACGGCGGGCTTTTTGACCGGTTCGGTAATTCGTTTTTTCATGTGTTCCCCCGATGGCGCGCGTGCGTCGGCGCACGACGAATTCGACCGTGGACTAAGTCGATCGTGGACTATAGCCAGCGCGCTCGCGCCCTGGCTATTGACGTTCGGCAAAGCGAGACTTCGCGTCGGGCGAACGCATGCGACCTTGGTGGAGGGTCGCGACGGTGGGAGGCGAGTCAGGCCGCGCGGCTTCCGCTACGCTGATCGGCAGCGAGAACGTTTCGACAAGGAGAGCCCCATGGCCGAGCTGACGCTGTTCTATGATGGCGCCTGCCCCCTGTGTGTCCACGAGATCACCCATCTGCGGCGGCTGGACCGCCACCGGCGCATTCGCTTCGAGGATATCCACGCCGCCGATTTCAGCCAGCGCTGGCCCGACGTCGACCCGGCGGACGCGAGCGCGATCCTGCTCGGGTACTACCGTGGGGAGCGCCTGCGCGGGCTCGATGTCACCCATCGCGCCTGGTCGCTGGTGGGGCGTGGCTGGCTCACCGCGCCGCTGCGCTGGCCGCTGGTCAAGCCGCTGGCGGATCGCGTCTATCGCTGGTTCGCACCGCGCCGCTACCTGCTTTCCGGCTGGCTGACCGGGCGCCAGCGCTGCGCGCCCTGTGACAGCGGCCAGTGTCGGATCGACGATGACGCGCCGCCGCGCGCCTGAGCTTGTCGACTTTTCAGACAGTGCCTAGGGCGCGGTTCATTCGCTCAAGATATTGAGCTCGCGGTCCCAGCGGCGCAGAAAGGCCTGGCGCCGCAGCGGATCGACGAAGGCGAGCAGGGTGGCGTTGATCGGAATCGGATAGAGGTGGTCGCCGACCTGGTCGCGCAGGCGCTGGGCGGTGTAGGGGCCGATGACGTCGTCGCGGACGCTGAACAGCGGTGTGCGCCCGGCGAGGATGCGCTGGCCGCGCCGGCTGAGCAGGAAGTCGACGAAGCGCCGCGCGGCTTCCGGATGCGGTGAGTCGCGGTGGACGAAGGCCATGCGCATCAGCACCAGCGAGTAGTCGTTGGGCACCTGCACGATGATGTCGGGGTGGCTCTGCGCCCAGACCATGGCGTAGGAACCGAGCAGGTTGTAGCCGAGCCAGTAGCGGCCGTCGCTCAGGCCCTCGAGCATCGCCTGGGTATCCTGGGCCAGGTCGACGTCGGCGGCGCCCATCGCCGCGACCAGATCCCAGATACGCGGCGTATAGCGCGCATCCTGTTGCAGCAGGGTATAGCCGACGCCGCTGTCCCGCGGTGAGTAGGTGACCACGCGCCCGCGCAGCCAGTCGCGGTAGTCGGTCAGCAGGTCGAGCAGATCGCGGTGAGTGGTCGGTGGCGGCATGTGCGAGGCCAGCTCCAGGCGATAGGCCATCACCACCGGCTCGAAAGTGAAGCCGAACACCTCGTTGCGCCATTTTGCCCAGGCCGGCCAGCGCCGCGCCTCGACGCTGTCGAGCGCCTGCGCCCGGCCTTCGTTGCTCAGCGCCAGTTGCCATGGCATCGCCGAGCTGATCACCACGTCCGGCGGGTCCTCGGTGTCGCGTGCCCGGCGGTCGACCTTGAGCGAAGAGCTATCGCGGTAGTCCAGCGTGATCTGCGGATACTCGGCGCTGAAGGCGTCGAGCACCGGCTGGAACACCGGGCGATCCAGGGCGGCTTCGACGATCAGCGGCTCGGCCACGGCGGTGGAGGCGCCCAGGCCCATCCCGAATCCCATTCCCAGGCAGAGACAGACTCGCGCAAGTGTGGCCGCGAGCTTGCGATATCGGCGGCTCATGCGCGTTCTCCAGAATCTGGGGTGTGCCTATCGGAATCCGCTTCGGGCGGGGCCAGGCGCACCAGCGTCAGCGACAGGCGCAGACCATGCGGGTTCACCGCACTCAGCTCCAGCGGGCTGCCGTGACGCCGGGCGATGGAGTCGACGATCGCCAGACCCAGCCCCGAGCCCTCGGTATCCTGACGCTGGCCACGCTCGAAGGGGCGCGTCAGGCGCTCGCGCGCCGCCGCCTCCACCCCGGGGCCGTCATCCTCGATCGACAGCTCCAGCCGGTCCGGGCTCAGGTCGCGCAGCGCCACCGTGATCTGGCTGCCGTGCGGAGTATAGCGGCAGGCGTTGTCGATCAGATTGTTGAGCAGCTCGTGCAGCGCCCAGGATTCGCCGGCGACCCAGGCAGGCAGCGCGCATTCGAGCGCCAGGCCGAGATCGTGATCGCGGCTCTCCTGGCGGTCGGCCCACTCCATCACCACCGCGCGCAGCAGTGTGTCCAGCGCCAGCGGCTGGCGCTCCTGGTCGGGGCCCAGATGACGCAGCCGGGTCAGGCTGAGCATCTGGCCGGCCAGCCGGCTGGTGCGGCTGGCGCTGTCGTGGACCTCGTTCAGGGCGCGCCGCCAGGCTTCCGGATCGGGGCTGGCCAGGGCCAGCTCCGAGGTGCTCTGCAGTCCCGCCAGCGGGGTCTTCAACTGGTGCGAGGCGTCGGCGATGAAGCGCAGCAGGGCGGCGCGGCGGTCGCGCTGGTCGGCGAGCAGGCGGTTCAGGGTGTCCACCCACTCGCGCATTTCCCGCGGCACCTCGAGGTCGAGCGGCTCGACGTCGTCCGGGTGGCGGTCGCGCAGCGCCCGGCGCAGGCGCTCCAGCGGTGCCAGCAGGGCGCGCACGGCGATCATCAGCAGCGCTGCGGTGATCAGTACCATGGCGGCGAATCGCGAGGCGCTCTTCTCGAACAGCTCGCCGGCGAGCAGGTCGCGCCCGTGCCGGGTGTGGCCGACCCACAGCTGTACCGGCTCCTGGGTGTCCCAGCCGGCGGAGTCGATCTCACGGCCATGGAGGCGGATCGGTACGCCGTCCAGGTCGGCGTCGTAGAACACCGGGTGGTGGCTGGCGGCGTCGCGCATGGCGGCGCTGATCGGCAGTTCGGCGTTGCGCGTGATGAGACGGCCGTTATCGGCCTGGAGCCAGTAGAACACCCGCTCCTGCCACTGGGTGGCGAGAATCTGCAGCGCCGAGGCGGGCATCTCCAGGGTGGGCTGGCCGTCGGGCCACTGCAGCGATTCGGCCATGGTCAGGCTGGCGGCGGCGAGCTGGCCGTCGAGGGCGCGGTCGGCGGCCTTGTGGGCGCTGGTGTAGGCCTCGATCAGCAGCAGCGTGCCGAGCCCGGCGACGATCGCGGTCAGCCACAGCGCCAGACGGCGCTTGAGCGACACCGGGCGGGCGTTCACTCGCGGCGCTCCTCCAGGCGATAGCCCAGCCCGCGCAGGGTGCGGATCGCCAGCGGGGCGTCCTGGAGCCGCTTGCGCAGCCGGCTGACGTAGACCTCGAGGGCGTTGGCGCCCACCGCTTCGAAGCCGAACAGGCGATCCTCCAGCGTCTCCCGGGGCACGATGCGCCCGGCGTTGAGCATCAGCGCTTCGAGCAGGCGGAACTCGCGCCGCGGCAGATCCAGCGGCTCGCCCGCCAGCCAAACGCTGGCGGCGTGGGTGTCCAGGGTCAGGCCGGCGAAGTGCAGGCGGTCATCGAGACGCTGCTGGCTGCGTCGCAGCAGGGCACGCACCCGCGCTTCCAGCTCGCTGATCGAGAACGGTTTGGCCAGGTAGTCGTCGGCGCCCAGGTCGAGCCCGCGCACGCGATCCTCGAGCCCGTCACGCGCGGTGAGGATCATCACCGGGGTGGCGTCGCCGGCGTCGCGCAGGCGCGCCAGCAGCTCGAGCCCGCTGGCGTCGGGCAGGCCCAGGTCGAGCAGAATCAGATCGAAACGGCGCTGGCGCAGCGCCTGCCAGGCGTCATCGACCCGGCTCAGCGCGTCGATGCGATAGCCGGCACGAGCCATCGCCTCGCCCAGCGAGCGCGACAGCAGAGGATCGTCTTCGATGACCAGCAGATGCATGACGGCTCTCCGCGCCAGTGTGTCGTCAGGGTGAGATGGCCAGGATGAGACCGACCGCATGAGGCCGACCGTTCGCACTCGGAGCGCGCCGACTCGGCGGTGCGATCAGTCCGTATAAGACTAATGTCTTAATTAGACCAAAGGTCTAGATGACAGGTTGATGAAAGGTTGGCGGCCTAGCATCGCCCAGGTGCTGTATGAACCCTCGCTTGCGGGCCGATCCCGATCAGAGTCCGAGCGGATAGCGAGCATAACAATCCAGGAGACGCTGAGCATGCCGAAATCATCCTCCCTTCGTCGTTGGCTGGCCGCCGCCGTGGCCGGTGGCGCGCTGCTGGCCGGTGCCGTTCAGGCCCAGGCCAAGCCCCCCGAGTGTATCGCCCCGGCCAAGCCCGGCGGTGGCTACGATCTCACCTGCCGCCTGGCCGCCAACGGCCTGCAGGAAGCCAAGCTGATCGACGAGCCGATGCTGGTCACCTACATGCCTGGCGGTATCGGCGCGGTCGCCTATAACCACGTCACCGGCGTGCGCAACGACGACCCCAACCTGATCGTCGCCGCGAGTACCGGTGCTGCGCTCAATCTGGCGCTGAAGAAGTTCGGTGCCAAGCAGTCGGTCGACGACGTGCGCTGGCTGGGCGCGCTGGGGGTCGACTACGGTGCGGTGGTGGTACGTAACGACGCCCCGTGGCAGAACCTCGACGAGCTGATGCAGGCGCTGAAGAAGAATCCCTCCAGCGTGGTGATCGGCGCCGGCGGCACGGTCGGCAGCCAGGACTGGATGAAGGCGGCGCTGATGGCGAAATCCGCCAACATCGATCCGCGCAAGCTGCGCTACGTCTCCTTCGAGGGCGGCGGCGAGGCGCTGGCGGCACTGCTGGGCGAGCACATCCAGGTGTTCACCGGCGATCTGGCCGAACTCAAGCCGCAGCTCGACAGCGGTGAAGTGCGCATCCTCGCGGCACTCGCCGAAGAGCGCCAGGCCGGCCCCTACGCCGATATCCCCACCGCCAAGGAGCAGGGCTACGACGTCGAGTGGCCGATCTGGCGCGGCTACTACATGGGCCCGAAGGTCAGCGACGAAGCCTATCAGGCGTGGGTCGAGCGTCTGCGCGAGCTGAGCCAGACCGAGAGCTTCGCCAAGCTGCGTGAAGGTCGTGGGCTGTTCCCGATGAGCAAGTTCGGCGATGACTTCGACCAGTACGTCAAGCAGCAGGTCGCCAGCTTCTCGGACCTGGCCAAGGAAGTGGGTCTGACCCGATGAGATACGCCGCCGACCGAATCCTGAGTTTGCTGTTGCTCGGTCTGGCGGCGTTCATCGCCGTTCAGGCCTGGCATCTCGAGGTGCCGTTCAGCTATGACCCGGTGGGGCCGAAGGCCTTCCCGCTGCTGCTGGCGGGGCTGCTGGCGCTGCTCGCGGTGGTGCTGTTCGTGCGCCCGGGGCCCAGTGGCGAATGGCCCAGCGGCGCGCTGCTGCTGCGCCTGCTGGTGGTAATGGGGCTGCTGGTGGTGTACGCCGCGCTGTTCATCCAGGCCGGCTACCTGCTGATCACCGCGTTGATCAGCGTGGCGATCGCCTGGCTGTTCGGCGCCTCGCCGCTCAAGGCCCTGGTCGGCGGGGTGCTACTCGCCCTCGGCAGCTATCTGCTGTTCACCTACGCGTTGGGCATCTCGCTACCCACCGGTAGCTGGATCGAACCGCTGCTGGGAGCCAACTGATGTTCGATTTCCTGATCCAGGGCTTCGGCGTCGCGCTGACGCCGCTCAATCTCGGGCTCGCCTTCCTCGGCGCGCTGCTGGGCACGCTGTTCGGCGCGCTGCCGGGCATCGGCCCGATCAACGGCATCGCCATCCTGATGCCGCTGGCCTACACCCTCGGCCTGCCGGCGGAGTCGTCGCTGATTCTGCTCGCGGGTATCTACACCGGCTCCGAATACGGCGGGCGCATGTCGAGCATCCTGCTCAACGTGCCCGGCGACGCCGGCGCGGTGATGACCACGCTGGATGGCCACCCGCTGGCCAAGAAGGGGCTCGCTGGCCCGGCGCTGGGGCTCTCCGCGGTAAGCTCGTTCATCGGCGCCACGGTAGCGATCCTGGGGCTGACCCTGTTCGCGCCGCTGCTGGCGATCGTCGCGGTCAAGTTCGGCCCGGCCGAGTTCTTCGCGCTGATGATCTTCGCCTTCGCCTCGATGTCGGCGATGATGGGCAAGGACCCGCTCAAGACGCTGATCGGCGCCGTGCTCGGCGTGCTGATCTCCACCGTCGGGGTCGACTCCGGCACCGGCGTGCTGCGTTTCACCTTCGATATGCCCGAGCTCTACGACGGCATCGATTTCGTGGTCATGATCATTGGGCTGTTCGCGGTCAGCGAGATCCTGCTGATGCTCGAACACGCCTTCCGTCACGACCAGGATGGCAAGATGGCGCCGATCGGCCGTGTCATGGTCAAGATGAGTGAGGTGCTCTACTGCAAGTGGGCGATCCTGCGTTCCAGCGTGATCGGCTTCGTCATCGGCGTGCTGCCGGGCACCGGCGCCTCCGTCGCCAGCGCCGTGGCCTACACCACCGAGAAGCGCATCAGTGACCACGACAACAGCTTCGGCACCGGCAACATGCGTGGCCTGGCGGCGCCGGAAGCGGCCAACAACGCCTCTGCCGCGGGCTCTTTCGTGCCCATGCTGACCCTCGGCATCCCCGGTTCCGGTACCACCGCGATCCTGCTCGGCGCGCTGATGCTCTACAACATCAACCCGGGGCCGATGATGTTCCGCGAACAGCCGATGGTGGTGGGCGGGCTGATCGCCTCGCTCTACATCGGCAACGTCATGCTGCTGCTGCTCAACCTGCCGCTGGCCGGGGTCTTCGCCCGCGTGCTGCAGGTACCGCGCTGGCTGCTGGTGCCCAGCGTGGCGATTCTCGCCTTCGTCGGCGTCTATCAGCTGCACTCCGATCTGATGGCGATCTATCTGATGCTGGCCATCGGCGTGTTCGGCTATCTGCTGCGCAAGTTCGGCTTCTCGTTGGCGCCAGTGGTGCTGGGCTTCGTGCTCGGCGGGCTGATGGAGGAGAACCTGCGCCGGGCGCTGTCGATCAGCGGTGGCGACCTCGCCATTCTGTGGCAGTCCGGGCTCTCGATCGGGCTATGGATCGCCGCTGCTGCGGTGGCGTTCATCCCGCTGTTCGCGGGCAGGCTCAAGGCCAAGTTCATGCCCGCCCGGTCCGCTTGAGGTGCACTTGCCGGCGCGCCGCCACTGCGCTGATCCTCTGGCCCCGCTTCGGCGGGGCTTTTTCGTGGAACTCATGTCGAAGATGACTTGATGCCGCGAGGGGGCTATTGTCTGCCCATCTTCCACAGCGCGCCGAGCCTCGGCCACCGGGAGTGATCATGCAGACATCGAAGTGTCGGGTGCGGGCCATGCTGGCGCCGGAAGGGCGGCTCAAGGTGGCGATCAACTACGGCAATCCGGTGCTGGCCCAGCGCCGTGAGGATGGCGAGCCGGGCGGCGTCTCCGCGGCGCTGGCCCGGGCGCTGGCGGCGGAGCTGGATGTGGCGGTGGGGTTCGTCACCTATGACGCCGCCGGGGCCGTGGTCGCCGATCTCGAACACGCCGACTGGCGGCTGGCGTTCCTGGCTCGCGACCCCAAGCGCGCCGAGACGATCCACTTCACCTCGCCCTATGTGCTGATCGAAGGCACCTACCTGGTGCCCGAGGCGGCGCCGTTCGCCGAGGTCGAGGAACTCGACCGTGACGGAGTGCGCATCGCGGTGGGCGAGGGCGCGGCCTACGACCTCTATCTCTCGCGCAACCTCCAGCACGCCGAGCTAGTGCGCGCGCCCACTTCGGCCGCGGCGATCGAGCTGTTCGTCGAGCAGGGGCTCGACGCCGCCGCCGGGGTGCGCCAGCCGCTGACCCGCTACGCCGAGGCCCACGCCGGCTATCGGGTGCTGCCGGGGCGCTTCACCGCGATCGAGCAGTGCATGGCGCTGCCCCGCGCCCAGGCCGAGGTCGCCGACTACGTCGAGGCGTTCCTGGCGCGGATGAAGCACGAGGGCATGGTCCAGCGTGCGCTGAGCGAGAGCGGGCAGGGTGATGCGGAGGTCGCCCCCTGAGTGGGGGTAGGTCACGCAGGTGGCGGTTTTTGCCCCGAAAAATGCCGCGGGGGCTTCACACGGTGCGGGTGTTTTCTGTTATGCTTCGTCACCGCGAAACGCCGGGAACGTCGGGCGGCACCCTCTGTGTGCTGTTGGAGCGTTGTTGGCCTTTGCGTCAGGAGAGGTGGCAGAGTGGTCGAATGCACCGCACTCGAAATGCGGCATACCTTCGCGGGTATCGAGGGTTCAAATCCCTCCCTCTCCGCCACGAACAGCAAAAAGCCGGCTTATGTAGCCGGCTTTTTCGTGGGCGCTCGTCCGAGGCTGTTTACAAAATGTCTGCGCTCGACAATACGGCGTTGAAATTGACCTCAAAATGCTCATTTACCCCTTGTAAACTCCGCTTTTTCGGCCATTTTCGCCTTGTCTTGCCTTCGCTCGCCTAATTTGTAAACACCCTCTCAGTTACACCATCGAAGCATCTTCAGCGGGCCGTGCCCGAAAGACGGTGGCCGGGCAGCGGCGCCACCTCCAGCACCGCGGCGGCGATCACCAGCAGCGCGCCGCCGAGCTGAAGCGCGCTGAGGGGCTCGCCGGCGAACAGCGCCGCCGAGAGCACGCCCACCAGCACTTCGCTCATCATCAGAATCCCCAGCCGCGCCGGTGCCAGCACGCTGGCCGCCCATACCACGATCGCCAGCGATATGGCCCACCACAGGGTGGCGGAAACGGCGATCCAGGCCACGGCCTGACCCAGCGCCGGCATCGGCGGCAGCCCGGGCCAGGGGCCGAGCAGCGGTGTCAGTGCCAGCGCACCGAGCACGGCGCCCAGGGCGAACACGAAGCTGCCTTCGCCGGGGCCGAGGGTGCTGCGCGCGCGCATGCCGCTGGAGGCGACCGCCCACAGCACGCCGGAGACCAGCCCCAGCCAGTCGCCCAGGGTGCGCGGCAGCGGCGAGCCGGCCGCGCCCAGCACCAGCGTCAGGCCACCCAGCCCCAGCGCGATCACGGCCAGTCGCCGGCCGGTGAGCGGCCAGCGCCACCACAGCCGCTCGATCAGCGAGCTCCACACCGGGGTGAGATAGAACAGCAGGATGACCACCGCGACCTGGCCCTGGACCAGGCCCACCGAGTAGCACATGAACGCCGCCCCGCCGAGCAGCACCGCGAGTATTCCCAGCGGATGACAGCGGCGCAGCCGGGCGCGCCCGGCCAGGGCCCAGGGCGCGAGCAGGCAGCAGGTGACGAGGGCGACGATCAGCGAGCCCCAGACGCCGCCCAGGGCCAGCGCCTCGAGGCGGCGGATGGGAATCCAGTAGAGCCCCCACAGCGCGCCGGCGAATAGAATGCCTGCGGCCGCCAGACGCGTGCGTCTGGCGGCCGCAGGGTTCGGCGCGAACGTTTCCGGGCTAGCCATTCGCGCTTAGCGCGCGGCGGCTTCGAGTGCGGCGACGGCAGGCAGGGTCTTGCCCTCGACGTACTCGAGGAAGGCGCCGCCGCCGGTGGAGATGTAGGAGACGCGCTCGGCGATGCCGTACTTGTCGATGGCGGCCAGGGTGTCACCGCCGCCGGCAATCGAGAACGCCGGGCTGTCGGCGATGGCGTGGGAGAGGGTCTCGGTGCCCTTGCCGAACTGGTCGATCTCGAACACTCCCACCGGGCCGTTCCAGAGGATGGTGCCGGCGTTGCCAAGCAGCGCCGCCAGACGCTCGGCGGTCTCCGGGCCGATATCCAGGATCATCTCGTCGTCACCGACCTGATCCACCGGCTTGACCGTGGCGGTGGCGGATTCGGAGAACTCGGTGGCCACCACCACGTCGCTGGGCAGCGGGATCTCGACCTTGGCCATCAGCGCCTTGGCCTTGTCGATCAGGTCGACTTCGTAGAGCGACTTGCCGACGTTGTGGCCGGCCGCGGCGATGAAGGTGTTGGCGATGCCGCCACCGACGATCAGCTGGTCGCACTTCTCGGCCAGGGCGTAGAGCACTTCGAGCTTGGTCGAGACCTTGGAGCCGCCGACGATCGCCGCCATCGGCCGCTTGGGCGCGCTGAGTGCCTGCTCCAGCGCTTCCAGCTCGCTCGCCAGCAGCGGGCCGGCGCAGGCCTGGGGGGCGAAACGGGCGACGCCGTGGGTCGAGGCCTGGGCGCGGTGGGCGGTGCCGAAGGCATCCATCACGTAGACGTCGCAGAGCGCGGCGTAGGCCTTGGACAGCGCCTCGTCGTCCTTTTTCTCGCCCGGGTTGTAGCGCACGTTCTCCAGCATGACCACTTCGCCGTCGCCGATCTCGACCTCACCGTCGAGATAGTCCTTCTCCAGGCGCACCGGCTGACCCAGCAGCTCGCCGAGATGCCGGGCGACCGGGGCGAGGCTGAACTCGTCGGCCGGCTCGCCTTCGGTGGGGCGACCCAGATGGCTCATCAGCAGCACGCGGGCGCCGGCGTCGAGGGCGGCGCGGATGGTCGGCAGGCTGGCGCGGATGCGGGCGTCGCTGGTGACCTTGCCGTCCTTGACCGGCACGTTGAGATCCTCGCGGATCAGGACGCGCTTACCCGAGAGATCCAGCTCAGTCATCTTATGCACGTTCATGCGTTCCTTCCTTAGGTTTTGGACGAAAACTGCCTACGCTCGGCAATACCGCGTTAAAAATTGGCTCAAGGTGCTCATTTATGCCCATAAACTCCGCTCTTTCGCCACTTTTTGCCTTGTCTTGCCTTCGCTCGTCGACTTTTCGTACAGAACCTAGCGGGGAGAGGCGGTAGCGGCGGATGGGCACTCGAGCCAGTGGTGGGCAACGTCGAGCATGCGATTGGCGAAACCCCACTCGTTGTCAAACCAGCACAGCGCCTTGAGCAGGCGGCCCCCGGCGACGCGGGTCTGGGTGGCGTCCACGATACCCGAGCGCGGGTCGTGGTTGAAGTCGACCGAGGCCATGGGCTCGTCAGTGTAGCCGAGCAGGCCCTGATAGCAGCCGAGGCTGGCGTCGCGCAGGCAGGCGTTGACCGCCGCGGCGTCGGTCTCGCGGGCGAGCGAGATCGCCATGTCCATGGCCGAGACGTTGATCGTCGGCACGCGCACGTGCAGGCACTCGAAGCGCTCCGCCAGGTGCGGCATCAGACGCCCGATGCCGCGGGCGAGGCCGGAGTCCACCGGCACGATCGACTGCATTGCCGAGCGCGTCAGGCGCAGGTCGCTGTTGTGGTAGGCGTCGATCACCGGCTGGTCGTTCATCGCCGAGTGGATGGTGGTGGTGACGCCGTGCTCGACCCCGAAGTGGCGGTCGAGCACGTGCAGGATCGGCACCAGGCAGTTGGTGGTACAGGAGGCGGCGGAGACCACGCGCATATCCGCCGTCAGCGTCGACTGGTTGACGCCGTAGACCACGGTGGCGTCGACGTCCGCCTCGGCGGGCTGCGAGAACAGTAGCCGCGCGGCGCCGGCCTGAAGGTGGCGTTCGGCGGTGGCGCGATCCTTGAAGCTGCCGGAGCACTCGAGCACCAGATCCACCCCCAGGGCGCCCCAATCCAGCGCTTCGGGGTCGGCGGCGCGGCGGATGGCGATCGCCTGGCCGTTGACCACCAGCGCGTCGTCACGCGTCTCAACGCGCCCGGGGAAGCGGCCGTGGGTGGTGTCGTAGCGGGTCAGATAGGCGAGCGTTTCCAGCTCGGAAAGCTCGTTGATGGCGACCACCTGGAACGGCAGCTCGGGGCGTTCCACCAGGGCGCGCAGCACGCTCTGGCCGATCCGCCCGTAGCCGTTGATGGCGATGCGATACGTCATGCCGGGGCCCGTTCGAGAGATTCACGAAGGCAGGCATGTTAGCGCATCCACTGCGCCGCCGCAGGGGCCGAGCCCTGCTCCCGGCCTCAGCGACAACCGGCAGCGATGGCAT
Source organism: Salinicola sp. DM10 (assembly GCF_017306975.2). Classification (NCBI taxonomy): domain Bacteria; kingdom Pseudomonadati; phylum Pseudomonadota; class Gammaproteobacteria; order Oceanospirillales; family Halomonadaceae; genus Salinicola; species Salinicola sp. DM10. The sequence continues at coordinate 68,006 of NZ_JAFLEN020000005.1, read as the reverse complement.
CGAGACGCGCGGCCAGGGCGGCGGGCATCTCCATCGGCAGCAGGTGGCCATAGCCGGGGAAAATTTCGAGTTCGCCGGCGCTCAGGTGCGGCATCACCGACTCGCGCTGCACCGCCGGCGGCAGCGAGGGGTCGCGATCACCCACCAACACCCAGGCGGGCAGGTCGAGCACCCCGACGCGCTCGCGCCAGTCCTCGGCGTAGGTGTGTTCGGGCCAGGCGCGCCACGCCGCCGGGGTGGCGTTGATCGCATCCTCCACCGCGCGCTGGTAGGTCGCCGGGTCTAGCGCCACCGCGCGGGCGCCGTCGATGAACGCCCGCGCCTGGGCCTCGCTGAAGTCGAAATCGAGCTGGAAGCGGTGCTCCTCGGCACTGATCGTCTGGGTGCCAGGCGGCGACGGCGCGATCAGCACCAGTGCGCGCAGCCAGGCCGGGCGCTCGGCGGCGACGGTCATCGCGATACGCCCGGAGAAGGAGTGGCCGACCAGCACCACCTCGTCGAGCCCTGCGGCCTCCACCTCGGTGATCACGTGGCGGGTCATGGCGGCGACGTCATAGCCGGGGCGGTCGCGGGCGTCGCCGAAGCCCGGCATGTCCAGGGTGGCGACGCGCGCCGACGGGTCGAGGTGGCCGATCACCTCGCGCCACTCGCGGTGGGAACTGCCGAAGAAGTGCATCAGCACGAGGGTCGGGCGCCCCTGCCCGCTATCGCTCGAGAGTGTCATCGTCTGGCCTCCATGCCATGAGTGTCACCCCAGCGTAGTCTCTCACCTCGGCGTAGTCTCTCACCTCGGCGTAGTCTCTCACCCCAGTACCGCCCGTCATCTCGACGGCGTCTGTCATCTCCAACTAGCCGCTGTATCAGCGCCGGCGTCGGTTCACGCCCACAGATGCCATACCAACGGCAGCACGATGGCGGTAAAGGCGCCGGTCAGGCTCATGCCCAGCGAGGCGAAGGCGCCGGCCTGGTGGCTGATCTCGAACGCGCGCACGGTGCCCAGGGCGTGGCCGTTGATGCCCAGGGCGAGGCCGATCAGGCGCGGGTCGCGGATGCGCATCCAGCGGCTCAGCCACTCGACGCCGAAGATCGCGGTGATCCCGGTGGTCATCAGCGCACCCATCAGCAGCGCCGTGGAGCCGCCCAGTTCCTGAGTCAGGCTCAGCGCGATCGGTGAGGTCACCGACTTCGGCGCCAGCGAGGCGAGCACCTCGGGCGGGGCGCCGAGCAGCCAGGCGATCAGCACCGCGTAACAGGCGGCCAGGGTGGCCGAGAGCGGCAGCGTCAGCACGATCGGCTTCCACAGCGCGCGGATCTGCCCCAGTTGCTGGTAGAGCGGTACCGCCAGCGCTACCGTGGCCGGCCCGAGCAGCAGCATCAGCCAGGCGGCGCCGCGGTTGTAATCATCGATGCCGATCGGCAGCAGCGCGATCACCGCGGCGATCAGCAGTGCGGCGATGATCACCGGCGGGCACCAGCTGGGGTGGCGCATCAGCTTGAACAGACGCACGCCGAGGAAGTAGGCGGCCAGGGTCAGCCCGATGGCGCCGATCGGGGTGGCGAACCACGTCTGCGGCACGGCCGCCAGGGTCGCGCCCAGCTCACTCATGCGGGGTCTCCGGCGGCAGGCAGCGGCGCATCAGCCACAGGCTGGAGGCGACGCTGGCCAGGGTGCCCAGCAGCAGCGCGGTGAGAATGGCCCCGGCCTGATCGGCGAAGCGCCCGGCGACGAAGAAGATCTCGACCACCCCGGGCATGATCAGCAGCGCGAGCATGGCGATCAGCGGCTGGCTGACGGCGACCACATCGGCGTTCATGCCGCCGCGCTGGCAGAACCACAGCGTCAGCAGCAGCATGCCGATCACCCCCGCGGGCAGGGCGATGGGTAGCCACAGCACGATGGCCTGGCCCAGCAGCAGGAAGGCGAGCAGCCATAGAAAGCCCCGCAGCACGGACATGGCAGGTCTCCGAGAAGGCGGAAAAGCCGCTAGCGTAGCAGATCGCGTCGCGATCCCACTTTCCCATGACGATTTTCAGCCCGCGCCGCTGTGCGACTCGTGACACGCTGTGTGGCCGTGGCCGCCGAGCCCCTTCTGGGCGTCAGCGAATGGCGACAGCCGGGACAACTCGTGAGTAAGGCACGACAGACTCGCGCGCAAGGCGTGAACTGAGCGGCGTTGTCGCTTATTCTGGGGCCCGTTCGACCGCGCGGTGGACGCACCCGGCGGGGCGAGGGGCCCGGCAGCCCGGCGTCGCCAGCATCGTCTTGCGAGCCGTTGCCCCGGGGCAGCGGCAGGGAAGCCGTACCCGTCGAGACTCCCCGACGTACCATCTGAGGACAGAGGAAACGCATCATGACCGATATTGCCAAGCTGCTGGGCGACGAGGCCGAAAGCCTGCTGAGCTACACCTGTAGCGGGTTCAAGAAAGAGGACCTGTACCTGCCCGGCCCGGACTTCGTCGACCGTGTCTTCTCCGACAGCGACCGCAGCCCGCACGTGATGCGCAACCTGCAGACGCTGTTCAACCATGGCCGTCTCGGCGGCACCGGCTACGTCAGCATCCTCCCGGTCGATCAGGGTATCGAGCACTCCGCCGGCGCCTCCTTCGCGCCCAACCCGGCCTACTTCGATCCCAAGAACATCCTCGAGCTGGCGCTGCAGGGCGGCTGCAACTGCGCCTGTTCGACCCTGGGCGTGCTCTCCTCGGTGGCGCGGCGCTACGCGCACAAGATCCCGCTGATGCTCAAGCTCAACCACAACGAGAGCCTGACCCTGCCGGCGATGTACGACCAGACCCTGTTCGCCCAGGTCGAGCAGGCTCATGACATGGGCTGCATCGCGGTCGGCGCGACCGTCTACTTCGGCTCGCCGGACTGCCGCCGCCAGATCCAGGAGATCAGCGAAGCGTTCGAGCGCGCCCACGAGCTGGGCATGGTCACCGTGCTGTGGTCCTACCTACGCAACCCGGCGTTCAAGAAGGATGGGGTCGACTACCACGTCGCTTCCGACCTCACCAGCCAGGCGGTGCACCTGGCGGCGACCATCAAGGCCGACATCGTCAAGCAGAAGCTGCCCGAGAACAACGGCGGCTACAAGGCGATCGGCTTCGGGCATACCCATGAGAAAGTCTACAGCGAGCTGACCAGCGATCACCCGATCGACCTGGCACGCTTCCAGGTCGCCAACGCCTTCATGGGGCGTGCCGGGTTGATCAACTCCGGCGGCGGCTCCAAGGGCCAGTCCGACCTGGGCGAAGCGGTGCGCACCGCGGTCATCAACAAGCGTGCCGGCGGCATGGGCCTGATCTCCGGGCGCAAGGCGTTCCAGAAGCCGCTCAAGGAGGGCATCGAGCTGCTCAACGCCATCCAGGACGTCTATTTGTCCAAGGATGTCAGCATCGCCTGATCCGACAGGGCGCCTTCACGCCGCTGTCAGAAGCACTAGCCCGGCCCGTCAGGCCGGGCTTTTTGCATTCTGAACGCCGTCTTTCGGGGCTTTTCATCGACTTTGGTCTGCCGACCTAAGTTGAATTGTATGACAAAGGCGCTCTCTTTTACCTTGGCTGTCGCGTTGAATGATAACGCTATCATTTTCATATCCCGCCGCTGGCGAGACGCCCAGCCTGGTGCTTCGCCGCGAGAGCCGGCCGGGGAAAGGGGAGACGCAGCATGACACCGATCTGGAGCAAAGCCTGCCTGGCGCTGCTGGCCAGCGCCGCCATCGGCCTGACGACCTCGGCCCAAGCCGCCGACGACTGCCCGCTACCGGGCAATCTGCGTGTGGTGATCGGCTCGACCTCGACCGGGGGTGATACCTATCAGAACTCGAGCATCGTGGTCGACCAGTTGGCCAAGAAGCTCGACATCAACGCCAAGGTCGATGCCGTCGGCGTGATGCCGGCCTTTCAGGCGCTCGAACGCAGCCGCCACGGCAATACCATCATGATCTTCCACGATGGCGCCTATCTGGGGAATCTCTACGGGGTCAACGGCTACCGCGACATCTTCGACAAGTACATCATCGGGCCGACCATCGCCATCAACCCGGGCAACGCCTACCTGGTGCCCAAGGATTCGCCCTACCAGACCCTCGACGACATCATGGCCGCGGCCGGTAACGGCAAGCAGATCCGGGTGGCGATCCAGCCCGGCGGCGTCTCCGAAATCGGCTTCTCGGCGCTCAAGAATGCGGTGCGCCTGAAGTATCCGGGCAAGGAAGGCAACATCGTCGCGGTCAATACCGGCTCCCAGGCGGACAAGAACCAGCTGCTGTTCGACGGTGCCGCCGACGTGATCAACGGATCGGTGCAGGCCAACGAGCAGTACACTCAGCTGCCGGCGGACGATCAGAAGGCGATGCGCTTCGTCTGGATCACTGCCCGCCACGACACCATCGCCCAGACCGAAGCCGCAGGCATGGGCGATACCTCCCGCGAGCAGCTACTCCAGTACGTGACGCCCAACGTCAAGGTGCCGATGGGCGACGGCCAGGACTTCACCTTCGATAAGGAGTTCTTCTTCCTCTACAACAAGGACATGGACCCGGCCGCGGTCAAGTGCATCGATACTGCGCTGGCCGACATCTATGACCAGGGCGAGATCCAGAAGCAGCAGAAGCGTTCGTTCTTCATTCCCGACTTCAAGCCATCCGCGCAGGCGGCGACTTACCTCGAGAAGAAGAGCGAGGAGTATCGGACCATTATCGATGACCTGAAGGGTTAGGCTCGCTCTGCGGCGCCGGCCGGGCTCGGCCGGCGCCTTCGATCCCTTATCGATCTCACGTCGATCTCACGCTGGATGTCGCCGGCGCATAACCCGGCCCAGGAGCCACTTCCCATGGACAGCCACTGGCTATCGCTGTTCGATGTCACCATCGACTTCAGCCAATCCCATCTCTTCTTCCCGCGTATCGTGACCACGCTGCTGGGCATCCTGCTGGTGATGATCCTGGTGACCCGCTATCGCCGCATCGTGCCTGCGCTGCGGCACGCCGGACGCGTGGTAGGCGGGCGCGAGGGCAACTTCGACCGCAAGCGCTTCTTCGGCACCCTGGTGCTGGTGACGCTCTACTTCTATCTCATGGGGGTACTGAGCGACGTCTTCCCCAACACCGGCTACAGCTTTCTGATCATGTCGGTGCTGTTTGTGTTCTCGCTCTCGCTGCTCTACGCCGAGCGCCTCTCCCGCCGGATCCTGCTGATCATCACGCTCAATGCGCTGATCGCCCCGGCCATCGCCTGGTACGTGCTGGCGCAGCTGTTCCGTATCACGCTGCCCTGACCCGGAGATCCGACCCATGGACATTCTGTCCCACCTCACACCGATGTTCTTCACGCTGATCGCGGCTGGCACGCTGATCGGCATCATCTTCGGCGCCATTCCCGGCATGACCGCGACCATGGCGGTGGCGGTATGTCTACCGCTGACCTACGCCTTCGGCCTGGTCAACGGCATCGCGCTGCTGCTCGGGCTCTATGTCGGCGGTATCTCGGGGGGCATGGTGCCCGCGGTACTGCTCAATATTCCCGGTACGCCGTCGTCGATCACCACCACCTTCGACGGCTACCCCATGGCCCAGCGCGGCGAGGGCGAGCGGGCGCTCAAGACCGGTATCGTGGCATCGATCTTCGGCGGGCTGTTCAGCGCCGCGGTGCTGTTCTTCTTCGCTCCGGTGCTGGCGGATTTCGCGATCAAGTTCTCCTACGTGGAGAAATTCCTGATCATCCTGCTGGCGCTGACGGTGATCGCCTCGCTCTGCTCGAACATGCTGATGGGTATCTTCAGCGGGGTGCTCGGTGTCTGGCTGAGCCTGATCGGTACCTATTCGATCACCGAGGGGGGCAACGGCGAGCCGCGGCTGATGTTCGACTTCATGCAGTACTACCTGATCGACGGCTTCTCGCTGCTGCCGGTGCTGATCGGTATCTTCGGGCTGAGCACCATCCTGCTCGACGCCGAGAACGGCTTCGCCGACGCCCCCGGCCAGGGCCGGATCAAGCTCAAGGGCGGCGCGCGTTTCTCGTTCTCGATCTTCAAGGGGCAACTGGTCAATCTGATCCGCTCTTCCGGGATCGGCACCTTCGTCGGCATGCTCCCCGGGGTCGGCGGCAGCGCCGCCTCGGTGCTCGCCTACAGCCAGGAGAAGAACTTCTCCCGCGATTCGTCACAGATGGGCAAGGGCGCGCCCCAGGGCATCGTCGCTTCGGAGTCGTCCAACAATGCGCTCACCGGTGGTGCCCTGGTGCCGCTTTTGTCGCTGGGGATTCCGGGTGACTCGACCACCGCGATCCTGATCGGTGCCTTCACCCTGCAGGGCATTCAGGTCGGCCCGCTGTTCATCGGCAACAACATGGACACCTGGTATCTGATGATCATCGCCCTGGTGGCGGCCAATGTGCTGATGTTCGGCATCATGTACTTCGCCATCCGCCATATCGCCAAGGTGATCGAGGTGCCCAAGTACATCCTCTACCCGCTGATCGTGATGATGTGCGTGGTCGGTGCCTATGCCATCAACTACGGCATCATGTTCGATGTCTGGACGCTGCTGATCTTCGGCGTGTTCGGCTACGTGGCGCAGAAGATCGGGCTGGAGGTGGTACCGTTGATCATCGGCTTCATCCTCGGCAAGTCGGCGGAGGTCTACTTCGTCAAGAGCATCGAGTCCTACGGCAACTTGACGATCTTCTTCACCAAGAGCCCGATCGCCGCTTTCCTGTGGGTGCTGATCGCGGTCTCGGTGGCCTTTGCGATCTATCTGCGCGTGCGCAACCGGCGCGGCGGGGCGAACAGTCTGGTCGAGTGAGCGGGTCGACTACCCCGCCGTACGACGACAAAGTCATGAACGATAAAGCCCACGAACGACAAAGCCCACGCCGATGGCGTGGGCTTTTTTGTGGCTTGCCCGGGGGGCAAAGCGCCGGAGCCTGGGACACTGGCGCGTGTCGCCGGCCGGGGCTCAGTCGACGCAGAGCTTGCGCACCTGATGGAGGTTTTCAAGCGTTGCCAGGCACGCCTCGGCGGCCTCTGCGCCCTTGGTCAGGAAGTGCTCGCGGAAGAAGCTGGTATGCGCTTCGTGCTCATGGAAGTGGTGCGGGGTCAGCACCGCGGAGATCACCGGAACTTCCTGTTCCATCTGCAGCGCCATCAGGGCGTCGATGACCGCGGTGGAGACGAAGTCGTGGCGATAGATGCCGCCGTCGACTACGAAACCCGAGGCGACGATCGCCGCGTAGCGGCCGCTCTTGGCCAGCAGTTTGGCTTGCAGCGGAATCTCGAACACGCCGGGGACGCTGAAGGTCTCCAGCTGGGCGGTGTCGAAACCGCGCTCACTGAGGCGCTCGACGAAGGCGGAATGGCAGTTGCCGACGATATCGCCATGCCAGTCGGCACGGATGAAGGCGATGCGCTGAGCGCGGGTATGCGCGGAGAGCTGCGGGGAGGTGGACTGATTCATGGTCGTTTCCTGTGATGGTCGAGGTAACCAGAATCAGGGCTGCGGCGCGCTTGGCGTACGCGAAAGACGGCAGGCACCGCGGCACTCGGCCGGTTGGCCGGGGGCGGTCGGTGGACCGAATCGACATGGACAAGTGACACCGTTCTCTTTCATCCGGACTATGACCGTCGGCTTCGGAATCGCACCGAATCTGCTGACCCGGGCAGCCAGTGTGGCGCTGCTCGGCGCTCGCGGGCTTGGGCTGCGCGCCAGCGCGCCGCCATCACCGCCGGTGGGGACTTCCACCCCGCCCTGAGAACCGATATCGGCAGACACAGCCGCCGACATTCGCCCATAGTCTACGCCCTTCACCCGGGGCACGGAAGGCCGGCGCCGGGGGCTGCTGTGGTATCGTGTGGCGGCGTCCACCGCGCGTGCGCTAGATCTTTGGCGGTGCGCGACGCGACGCTGGCCAGCCGACCCTTTTTCCTATTTCTGCCACCCGGACCGAGACCGCATGAGCGAGCGCAACGACACCGCCGAGATCGCGCTGATGACCGAGATCGCTACCCTCTATTACATCGAGGGCGAGACCCAGGAGGCGATTGCCAATCGCCTGGGCATCTCGCGGGTCAAGGCCGGGCGCCTGCTCAAGCGCGCCCAGGGCGAGGGGATCGTCGACGTGCGCGTGCGCCAGCATCCGGCGGTGAGCGCCGAGATCGAGCAGGCGCTGATCCGCCGCTTCGGCATCAAGCGCGCGCTGGTCGCCCTCGACCATGCCGACCCCGAGGTGCAGCGCGGCAATGTCGCCAGCCTGGTCGCCGACCATCTCTCGCGCAGCTTGAGCGAAGGTGCCATCGTCGCCGTGGGCATGGGGCGCAACGTCGGCGCGGTGGCGGACAACGCCTTCGAGCAGGGCCAGCGCAACTGCTCCTTCGTCTGCGCCATCGGCGGTTCGGTGCGCGCCGGCGAGTACATGAACCCGGACCATATCTGCCGGCGCCTGGCGATGAAGTTCGGCGGCGACAGCGAAACCCTCTACGCCCCGGCGCTGGTGCAGAACCTCGAGCTGCGCGATGCCATGTACGACAACCCCACCATCCGCCAGACCCTCGACCGCGCCCGACGTGCCGATTTCGCCCTGATCGGCATCGGTGACTTGAGCGAGAACAGCAACATGGTGCGCATGGGCTGGTTCTCGCCCCAGGAGACCGCCGAGGCGCGCCTCTCGGGTACCGTCGGCGACATGATGGGTTACGACTTCATCGACATCTATGGACGCCCGTCGATGACGCCGATGCAGGGCCGCGTGATCGGCCTGACCATCACCGATCTGGCGCGGATTCCCGATGTCATCGCCATCGCCGCCGAGAACACCAAGGCCGCCGGTATCCTCGGCGCGCTGCGCACCGGGGTGATCGACACCCTGGCCACCAGCGTCACCAACGCCCACACCATCCTGCGTCTGGACGAGGCGACACGGGTCGATGACGAGGGTTGAGCCTTACCGCAGCCGCCCGCGCTTACGCGCTACCCGGCGCCAGGTCGCGACCCGCTAAGACGCCGAGGATGAGACGCCGTGACCTTGGATTCGGTTGCGTCCGCCGCGCTTGGCTCGGTACAGGGCGTGATCGGTGAGCGCCACCAGGTCGCGAAAGTCGCGGCAGTTGGCGGTGAGCTCGGCGACACCGATACTCAGGGTGACCGCTGCCTCGTCAATGCCATCATGGGTCGTGACGCGCATCTCGGCGACGCACTGACGTAGCCGCTCGGCGCACGCCAGCCCCGCCGCTAGCGGGGTCTCTGGCAGTAAGACGACGAACTCCTCACCGCCGATCCGGCCCACCGTGTCGATGGCTTCGCGTGCCTCGTTCACGCAGCACTCGGCGACGGCGCGGATGACCAGATCGCCGGTGACATGACCCCAGGTATCGTTGATGCGCTTGAAGAAGTCGATATCGACGATCAGCAGCGTCAGCGGATGCGCGAAGCGCCGCGAGCGCTGATATTCGCGCTCGCCGACCTCCAGTAGATGGCGGCGGTTGTAGATGCCGGTCAGCGGGTCGCGGGTGGCCAGAGTATGGAGCTCGGCGTTGAGGCGTTCGAGCTGGGCGTTCTGTTCTGAGAGGCGGGTGTTCAGCGCCAGCAGCTCCTCCTCCTGGCGCTTCTTGTCGGCGAGACTGAAGCTGACCCCGATGAAGCGACTACCGAAGACCGCATCGTCGATGATCTTGCCGTAATTGGCGTACCACACCCACTGGCCGGACTTGGCGCGGATACGGAATTCGCTGTAGTAGCGCTCGGTGCGCCCCTCGATGTGATCGGCGATGGCCTTTTCGACCATCGCCACGTCGTCGGCATGCATGAGTGTGAAGATATCGCTGATCTCGCCGGCCTGCTCGTCCTTGCCATAGCCGAGGTCGGCGAAGATCTTGGTCAGGCCGAAGACGACTTCTCCCGTGGAGAGGTTGTTCTCCCACAGGTCGAGACCGCTGGCCTCGAGCGTCAATTGCAGGCGTTTCTTGTAGAGATCCTGTTCGTCCACAGGAAGATCGCTCATTCTGGGCCGTTGATTGACCCGCCAGCGTAACCGATGCGTCGCAGCAGACCGGCGAAGGAGTCGCGAACGCCGGCGGCGTCGCGGAAGGCCTTGGCGGCGCGGATACCGATGACGCTGACCGGCACGCCGGTGCTCTTGCCGGTTTGCCGATCATGGTAAGGCGCCAGGTCGTCGAAGGCATTGGAAAAGCCGCGACCGGTGTGTTCCGAGTAATAGCAGATGGAGTCCGGGGCGATGATCACGGGGGCGCCATCTTGGGCAGCGTACATGATCAGGTTTTCATTCATGTTGTAGATATAGTGCGTGAGGCGGCTGTTGCGTGGATCGGGGGTGTCGTCGACGCGAATGATGCCGACATCGAGAGAGGCGCCGTTCGTCGACTGCGTGACCTCGGTGATATAGCCGTTGGTGATGGCGCACGTGGTGTCTCGACCGGTGAGCGACTCGAGTTCGGCGGCGACCTCGGCGGTGGTGCGCGGACCGTCGACACTATCCATATAGTCACCCAGCCGTCTGACCTGCTCGAGCGTGCCGGGCAGATAGTGATTAGCCAGTGCGAAGTCATTGGCCGCCGTGGAAGGCCATAGCATGATGCCGGCGTAGCTGCCGAACGCGGCGACGACACTGCCTGCCAGGGACTCGACATCGGCGGCCGTGGTGGCTTGCAGGCGCACCGAGCGGGTGGCCGCGGCATCCTCGGCACTATCGGCCAGGATGCAAGGGCTGGCGGAGAGATTCGCTGCCCCGCTGTAGAGCGTTTGCGGCAGTTCCGGCACCGCCCGCCCGCTGCCATCGCCGTTGATGACCCACTTGACCGAGTTGTCGCCGAGGGCCGCGATCAGCGGCACGAGCGAGTTGATTGGCCCGATTTCGACAGGAATCACGCATACCGGTGGCGTGCCGCAGAGTGCCTGGAAGGCATCGACGGTGTTGTTCATCGAGCGTTGGATCGCCGCGAGGGAGAGGTCTTCGGCGGCGTCGGGTGAGCCCATCATGGCCAGCACGCAGGCCTCGGTGGCGCCGTCGTAGTCCTTGACCTCCACACTGCCGGACCAGCCACTTTCCTGGAGTTGGTCCAGTACCCGCATGGCGTCGTGGTAACTGCCGCCACCTCCGCTGGCCATCAGCGCGGCGCCGGTGACGATGTGACGAAAGTCATCGAGCCCATAGTGAAAGGTCATGCGATCGCTCTCGCTAGGGTGGCATCTGGCAGGGGGCCAGGGTTGCCACGTTGAGTGTTGTTGTTGGTATAGGTGTCGGTGCCGATGCTAAGGGCAATGTGCTTATCGGCAGAGACGGCAGCGGTTTTAGAATGATCGAAAGCGAGGCGGGAAAGCAAGGCGAGCGGGCGGTCGCATGGCGGCCGCCCGCCGGGAGAGGCCCACCCCAGGGCGGGGTGGGCCTTAAGGATCAGTCGTTGGCGAGCGCTAATCCGCGCAGCAAGCGCGAGCGTTGGCGCGCTGGGCTCGGCGCTGGGATTCGTTGCTTGGCGAGGCGGCGCGCAAACGTTCCAGTTCGCTGAGCGCATCGCGCTTTAGTGGTAGCCCTGCGGCCCACAAGATCTGCTCGCGACGATAGCCGAGATCGGCCAGCAGGGTATCGTCGCAGGCCGCGATGGGCAGCACGTGGCGCTGGAACAGTCGGCGCCGGCGATAGTGCCACCACTGCATCTCCAGGGCGTGGATCCACCCCAGCGGCGGCATCGCCGGCATATAGATCTTGGGGGGGACCGGCTTGATAGGGGGTGATAAACGGTTGGCGGCGTCTATGGCCTGACGTGCACTTCTCGAGTCATGCGGTTGCATCGCGCTACTCCTCCCGGCGAGCACCCGCGGGCGCTCGTCTTGGTCTCTTTCCGACGGGCTTGTGGCGCCGTTGGTGGCGGCATGTGATGAGAGGGTCGCGACCTCGAAACGCAGTATGGCGGGTAGGGTTTGATCAGGAAATCGAAAAGAATTACATTGTGATTTCATTTTTTCTGAAAGGTGCGCGGCGATGAAAGCGGTCACTGCTCCGGCGCTACCGGACAAGCTCCCCCTGCTCGACAGTGAAGTGATACGCAGCTTCGTGACCATCGCTGAGAGCGGAAGCTTCACCCGCGCCGCCAGACAGCTGTTCCGCACGCCTTCCGCCCTCAGCATGCAGATCAAACGTCTGGAGGAGACGCTGGGGCAGACGCTATTCGTGCGCGAGTCACGGCATGTCGGATTGACCGCAGAGGGCGAGCTGCTGCTCGGCTACGGGCGGCGTCTGCTGAAGCTCAACGCCGAGGCGGTGACCCAGTTTCTGTCGCCCGGTCTCGAGGGGCGGGTGTGCCTCGGCGTTACCGATGATGTGCTCGAAAGAACCCTTTCCCGAGTGCTGCCGCGCTTTGCGCGCGAGTTCCCCGCCGTGCAGGTGGAGGTGTCGGTTGCGCGTAGTGTCGAGCTGCTGGGGCGCCTCGATGCGGGCGACCTCGATATCGTGCTGGTCGTGGCCGGCAATCCCGGCACCGAGGCGCGGGGCGAGATCGTTCACCGCGAAGCGTTGGTATGGGCGGGGCGCGAAGGGGGGCTCGCCGTGCAGCGCTCGCCGTTGCCGCTGGCGCTGGCGCAGCAGGGTTGCCCGTGGCGGGCGATGGCGCTGAGTGCGCTCGACCGCGCCGGGATCGACTATCGCGTGGCCTACTCCTGCGATCTATGCGCCGGACAGCAGGCCGCCGCGGTCGCGGACCTGGCGGTGTTGCCGTTTCCGCGCAGTCTGGTGCGCCCGCCGCTGCAGCGAATCGGCGAGCGCGACCTGCCGCCGCTAGGCGAGTATCAAGTGGCGCTGGTGCGTCGCGTCAACGGTGGCGACGTTGACGAGGTGCTGGCGCAGCAGGTGGTGGCGGCCTTCGATGAGGGTTGATCATCCCTGCCGGTAATGACGAACTCTGCCTTGATGCCGCTTTCATCTCGGCCTTCCACACACGCAAACGCCCGGCCTTGGCCGGGCGTTTGCGCTGGCGTTTCCCGCTTTGCGCGAGGTGACGCCCCGCACGGGAGAGCCAGAGGGCTCAGGCGTTGGCGAGCAGCTTCTCGGCGCGGGCGACGACGTTATCGACGCTGAAGCCGAAGTGCTTGAACAGATCCCCGCCCTTGCCGGATTCGCCGTAGGTGGTCATGCCCATGACGTCGCCGTCGAGGCCCACGTACTTGTACCAGGTGGAGGGGATGGCAGCCTCGATCGCCAGACGCTTGCGCACGTCGCTCGGCAGTACCGACTCACGGTAGGCGGCGTCCTGGGCGTCGAACTCGGTGGTGCAGGGCATCGACACCACGCGCACGCGCTTGCCCTTGCCTTCGAGTTCGGCAGCGGCGTCCATCGCCAGGCCGACTTCGGAGCCGGTGGCGATCAGGATCAGCTCCGGCTGGCCGCCTTCGGCCTCCTTGAGCACGTAGCCGCCGCGGCGAATCTGCTTGAGCTGCGCGTCGTCACGCGACTGCGCCGGCAGGTCCTGGCGCGAGAAGATCAGCGCGGTGGGGCCTTTTTCGCGCTTGAGCCCCTCGACCCAGGCCGCCGCCGTCTCGGTGGCGTCGCACGGGCGCCAGGTGGCCAGGCCCGGCAGGTTGCGCAGGTCGGCCAACTGCTCGATCGGCTGGTGGGTGGGGCCGTCCTCGCCAACCCCGATGGAGTCGTGGGTGAAGACATGGATGACACGCGTGTGCGACAGCGCCGACATGCGCACGGCGTTGTGCATGTACTCCATGAACACCAGGAAGGTGGCGTCGTAGGGGATGAAGCCGCCGTGGGTGGCGATGCCGTTGGCGATCGCGCCCATGCCGAACTCGCGTACGCCGTAGTGCAGGTAGCCGCCGTCGAAGTCGTCCTTGCTGATCGCCTTGGCGCCTTTCCACAGCGTCAGGTTGGACGGGGCGAGGTCGGCACTGCCGCCGAACAGCTCCGGCAGGTCCGGGCCGAGCTCGTTGAGCACGCCGAGCGAGGCCTTGCGCGAGGCGAGCTTCTCGGATTTCTCCTGGGCCCGCTTGACCAGCGCATCGCCGTCGAAGCCCTCGGGCAGCGTACCGCTGTAGCGACGCTTGAGCTCCTTGGCGAGTGCCGGGTGCGCCTGCTCGTAGGCTGCCAGCTTGGCGTCGTAGTCGGCCTCCAGCTTGGCGCCGCGTTCACGCGCATCCCACGCCTGGTAGTACTCTTCCGGGATCTCGAACGCCGGCGACTCCCAGCCCAGCTCCTTGCGTGCCAGTGCGACTTCGTCCTCGCCCAGCGCGGCGCCGTGGCTCTCTTCCTTGCCCGCCTTGTTGGGCGAGCCGAAGCCGATCACGGTCTTGCAGATGATCAGGGTCGGCTTGTCGCTGACCGACTTGGCCTCTTCGATGGCGCGGTTGATCTGCTCGGCGTCGTGGCCGTCGACGTCACGCACCACGTGCCAGTCGTAGGCCTCGAAGCGCTGGGCGGTGTCGTCGGTGAACCAGCCTTTGACTTCGCCATCGATGGAGATGCCGTTGTCGTCATAGAACACGGTGAGATTGCCCAGGCCCAGCGTGCCGGCCAGCGAGCACGCTTCGTGGCTGATGCCCTCCATCAGACAGCCGTCGCCGGCGAACACCCACACCCGGTGATTGACGATCTCATGGCCGTCGCGGTTGAACTGCGCTGCCAGGGTGCGCTCGGCGATCGCCATGCCGACACCGTTGGCCAGACCCTGACCCAGCGGCCCGGTGGTGGTCTCGATGCCGGGGGTGAGGCCGTGCTCCGGGTGGCCCGGCGTCTTCGAGCCGAGCTGGCGGAAGTTCTTGAGCTCTTCCAGCGGCAGGTCGTAGCCGGTCAGGTGAAGCAGAGAATAGTGGAGCATGGAGCCGTGGCCGTTGGAGAGGATGAAGCGGTCACGGTCGGCCCAGTCGGGATTGGCGGGATTGTGCTTCAGGTGGTCGTTCCACAGCACTTCGGCGATGTCGGCCATGCCCATCGGCATGCCGGGGTGGCCGGAATTGGCCTGCTGCACGGCGTCCATGGAGAGCGCGCGGATGGCGTTGGCTAGCTGACGGCGAGATGGCATTGGCTATCGAATCCCCTAGATCGTAAATGGATGGTGGCGCGATGAATTCAGCGGGCCGCCACCAGCGAGCAGGCTTCGCCGACGACGGCCTCGAAGGCGACCGGGTCGTGGGCGAAGCGCCCCAGAAAGAGGCCATCGACCCGCCCGGAGAGCCGCGTCAGCAAGTCCGGGCCGGCACTGCCGCCATAGATCACGCTGGCCGCCGGATGGGTCGCGAGCTGCTCGCGCAGACCCTGGCACACCGCTGCAATATGCGAAAGCGGCGCCGGTTCGGCGGCACCGATCGCCCAGTGTGGCTCATAGGCGATCACCAGCGGCTGCTGGCGCTGTTCCGGCGTGGCCAGGTCGAGCGCCTGCATGATCTGCGCACGGCACGCCTCGACCGCGGCCTGCGGCGCGCCGCGTTCGGCCTCACCGATGCACAAGACCGGCGTCAGCGCGTGGTCGAGTGCCACCTGCATCTTGGCAGCGATGCTCGCGGCATCCTCACCGAACAGGCGCTGGCGCTCGGCGTGGCCGATCTCGACATGGCGACAGCCCATCTCGGCCAGCATGGCCCCGCTCACTTCGCCAGTATAAGCACCGTTTGGCGCTGGATACAGGTTTTGCCCGCCGACGCTGACCGGGGTGTCGGCGAAGATATCCAGCACCGGGGCGATGGCCGGGAAGCTGGGCAGCACGAACAGCGCTACCCGACCGTCGACGACGGCCGGGTAGCGTGGCAGGCAGGCCGCGACCTGTCGGCACCAGGCGAGGGTCTGGGCGTAGCCGAAGTACATCTTGAAGCTGATGCCCAGGGTGATCGTAGGTGCGCTCATGGGGCGTTCTCAGTCGGCGGTGGCGATGACCCGATGTACGGCATCGAGGATCATCGCCAGGGAAATGGCGCCTGGGTCGGGCGTACCTACACTCTTCTCCGCCAGCGGCCGGGCGCGGCCGAGCCGGGGCTTCAACGCCTGGGTCTCCTCGGCGGCGGTGTGGGCGGCCTGGGTTGCGCTACCCCAGGCGCTGGCCAGGTCGTCACCGGCGGCGACGCGCTGGTTCAAGGCGTCGCTGAACGGCACCAGGGCATCGACCAGCGTCTTGTCACCGAGCTGGGCCTTGCCGAATTCCATCACGTCCTGCTTGGCCTTGGCCACCCCGCGGGCGTAGTGCTCGGCCTGCGGCGCGGCGTCGTCGCCCAGGGTCAGGCTCAGGGCGTTGAGCATGACGCCCCAGATCGCGCCGGAGGTGCCGCCGGCGCGGTCCGACCACGCCTCGGCGGCCAGCCGCAGCAGGGTACCGGCCCCGGCACCGCGGGCCAGCGCCTGTTCGGCCGCCTCGGCGGCGGCCACCGCGCCGCGCTGCATGCCGATGCCGTGGTCGCCGTCGCCGGCGATGGCGTCCAGCTTGCCCAGCTTGTCGACGTTGGCATCGATCACTTCGCGGGTGGCGCGCAGCGCCTGTGCGACGCAGCGCGCCGCATCCCGTGAGGCCTGGCTGGCGGCGGGGATCTCATCGGCATCGGGGATGTCGAGCGCCGCGGTGTCGATCGGCGGCGCCGGGTTGAGGCTGCCCTTGCGATAGGCCGGAGTATCGGCGGGCGCCCGCCACAGCCGTTCGAGCTCGTCGTCGAGCCAGAACAGGGTCAGCGAGGCGCCGGCCATGTCGAGACTGGTGACCAGTTCGCCGACCTCGGGCTCGACGATCTCGATGCCGGCTTCCCCCAGCAGAGCGTGGACCCGGCGATAGACCACGAACAGCTCTTCGTACTTGATCGAACCGAGCCCGTTGAGCAGTACCGCAGCACGGGCGCCGCGCACCGATTCGACACCGTCGGGCACCTCCTCGAGCAGGTGCGAGACCAGCAGCTCCGCCAGGGCGTCCGCGCTGGGCACGTCCTGCTCGCTGATGCCCGGTTCGCCGTGGATGCCCAGGCCCACCGCCATCTTGCCTGCAGGCACGTGGAACAGCGCGTCGTCGGCGCCGGGCAGCGTACAGCCATCGAACGCCACGCCCATGGAGCGGGTGCGCAGATTGGCGCTGCGCGAGATGCGCACCACCTCTTCCAGCGAGTAGCCCGCCTCGGCCGCCGCAGCGGCCACCTTGAATACGGTCAGGTCGCCGGCGATGCCGCGGCGTTTGTGCAACTCCTCGCGATTGGCACTGGAGATGTCGTCGATCACCGCGACGATCTCGCAGGGGATGCCCTCACGGATCAGCCGCTCGCGGGCCTGACCGAAGTGCAGCACGTCGCCGGCATAGTTGCCGAAGCTCAGCAGCACGCCGCCGCCGTTGTTGGCCGCCTTGCACACGTTGTAGACCTGCTGCGCTGAGGGCGAGGCGAACAGATTGCCCATCACCGCACCGTGGGCCAAGCCCTGGCCCACCAGGCCGGCGAACGCCGGGTAGTGCCCGGAGCCGCCGCCAATGACCACGGCGACGGTGCCCGGCTCGCTGCGAGTGCTGCGGATGACCCCGCCGGGTACCTGACAGACCCGCTGCGCATGCGCGGCGACGAAGCCCGCGGTGGCTTCGTCGACGAAGTTCACTGGATCGTTGTAGAGGCGTGTCATGACCGACGCTCCCGAATTGGATGACTGGATAACGCTGCGGCTGGCCGGGCCGGCATGACCGCGGTATCAAGGGTGATATTTTGTTCTTTGACTGTGCATATGGTTTTGCGCACGGTTTCAGCCTCATCATAGCGGCGATGAAGGCAGCGGATATGCGACTTTGGTGGTGGCTCCGCACGGCTTTGCGCGACGCTTCGGAGAATCCCGAGACGCCTAGTGGACTGATTTTGCTCGACTAGGCGGGGTTTTTGGGGCGTTTTTGGCCAATCAAATCGATCATATGAAGACTGTTTGTTCATATGAGCATGTGCGGTCTATGATGTTGCCGTAGACAACCGACGTCAAAGACGGCAACCGGAGGTGAGCGATGGCAGAGCAGTGGCGAGTGGCGGTGGGCTGTGACGAAGCCGCCTATGAGATGAAGCAGGCGATGATCGATCACGTGCGTGGGCTCGGCCACGAGGTCGAGGACTTCGGCACCCACGACGGCAAGCCGATCCTCTACCCGGATGTCGCCTTCGAGATCGCCCAGGCAATCGCCGAGGGGCGTTTCGATCGCGGCGTGCTGATGTGTGGCACCGGCATCGGCGTGGCGATCTCGGCCAACAAGGTGGCGGGCATTCGCGCGGCCCAGGCCCATGACACCTACTCGGCCGAGCGTGCGCGCAAGAGCAACGACGCCCAGATCGTGACGATGGGGGCGCGGGTGATCGGGGTCGAGTTGGCCAAGGTGATCGCCACGACCTTTCTCTCCAGCGAGTACGAGCCGGGCGGGCGCTCACAGCCCAAGATCGACCGCATCGATGCCTACGAGCGCGAGCGGCGCTGAGTGGGATGGCCCGCTCCATGACGTCGAGAGTCATCGTTCAACGATTGACTGGTCATGATGACCAATGGTCTCGACATGTCTCGGGTGTTGGCGAGAGGTCGTTGCAGGGGGTGTGTGAGGAACTTTGGTGAGATTTTTCGATTATTGCCTCAGTCTCATGCGTTTTTCTCGAAAAGATAGTGAATAAAGGTGGTGGGTTTTACGATGTTTGAAGTCCACCATGACCACTAAAGTCTGTCTTGTTTATCCAGCGGATAGAGCGATAAATGGTGCTGATAAAAGACGTTCGTATGGACTCGATATGTTTCATGTGAGCGACAGTTTGGGTCTGAACGGTGATTGGATCATTGCGGAGGGTTGTTCATGAAAAACGTCAAAGCTGGTTTGATAATGGCGCTCGGTATTCTGGCATCCACGGGCATGTCAGCATCGGCCCTCGCCGCCGATGGTCCGGGGACAGAGAAGCACGATAGCTATCGTTTCGTGGTGGTGCCGAAGGTCGTCCACCCCTGGTTCGACAAGGTCAATCAGGGGGCTCAGCAGGCTGCTGCTGCGATCGAGGCGCAGACCGGCTCCGAAGTGGAGATCCAGTACTCGGCTCCTCAGAGTGCCAACGTCGCCCAGCAGAACGAGATCATCGAGCGTGCCATTTCGACGCGTCCCGATGGGATCATCGTCGATCTTCTCGATCCCAGCGGCAACCGTGCCGTGCTGCAGGAGGCCCAGGAGCAGGGGATTCCGATCACGCTGTTCGATTCGATAAACCCCGGGGGAATGAACCTGACCACCGTCGGCAGCGATTTCTGCGAGCAGGCCGAAATGGCGGCCAATCGTCTGATCGAGTTGCTGAATGGAAAGGGCAAGGTGGCAATCATGATGGGGGTGCCCACGGCCCCCAATCACGCCGAGCGGGCGCGCTGTGCGCAGGCTGTGTTTGATGCGCACAAGGGTATCGAGGTCGTCGCGACCGGCGTCGACAACGATGACATCAATACCGCGCAGCAACAGGCCTCCGCGATCATGCAGGCCAATCCCGACCTCGATGGCTGGGTGGCATCGGACGCCGCCGGGCCGGTCGGTATCGGCCAAGCGATCAAGGAGGCCGACAAGGTCGGCAAGGTCCAATTGGTCGGTCTTGATGATCTCAGTCAGATGCTGGTGTTGATCAAAGAGGGCGTGGCGGACTCCTCTTCGGCTTCGCGCCCGACCATGCAGGGGTACTGGTCGGTGATCAACATGTGGCAACTGGCTACCGGGGCGGTCACGCCCAATCACATCGACACCGGTAACGTCATGATCACGCCCGATAACGTCGACTCCTTCATGGAGTGAGGTCCCAAGTGCCTCCGTCGGTAGCGATATCTCCGGCGGGGGCGGTGGCGGTGATTCCACGTGAGAGTCCACGGGAGGCGAGGATGGCTTACTTGCACGTCGACCATGTCAGCAAGCGCTTCCCGGGCGTCAAGGCGCTGGATGACATCGTGCTCGAGATCGAGATGGGCCGGGTGCATACGCTGGCGGGGGAAAATGGCGCGGGGAAGTCGACGCTGGTCAAGATCTTGACCGGGACCGAGAAGCCATCCCAGGGGCGCGTGATGATCGATGGTCAGGATGCGTCGAATCACGACCACCTGCACAAGACCATTGCCTATGTCCCCCAGGAGATCAACTTATTCGGCAACATGACCGTGGCCGAGAATCTTTTCATGCCGTTCTCGCGCTCTCGGCGCGGTGGCTGGCTGTTCAGGCGTCGTGAGCTGGAGCGTGCGGCACAGACCTGGCTCGATCGATTCAAGATCGCGGCCAGCCCTGGCGACAAGGTGCGCCACATCTCGATTTCCGATCAGCAGTTGCTGCAGATTGCACGGGCCTGCACCAACGAGTCGATGAAAATCCTGATCCTCGACGAGCCGACCTCTTCGCTGACGGAGACCGAGGTCGAGCGCGTCTTTCGCGTGGTGCGGGATGTGGTGGCCTCTGGCTGCGGTGTCGTCTTCATTTCGCATAAGTTCGACGAGATGTTCGCCATCAGCGACACCATCAGCGTCTTGCGTAACGGTCGCAAGATCGAGACGCGGCCGGTGTCGCAGTTGGACGACCGTCAACTGGTCTCGCTGATGTCGGGGCAGGACGTCAAGACAGATAGCCGCCTGCAGCCGGAGGGCGGGAGTGGTGAAGTGATGCTGCGAGTCGAGGGGCTCAGCGGGAAAGGATTCGAGGATGTCTCGTTCACCTTGCAGCGTGGGGAGGTATTGGGGTTCGCCGGCCTGGTCGGGTCAGGTCGCTCCGAGGTGATGCAGACGCTGTTCGGCTTTTTGCCGGCCCGATCCGGGATGGTCCAGCTAGAGGGGGAGGTGTGGCGGCTGGGGGATACGCACTATTCCATTCGCCACGGTCTCTTCTATCTCTCCGAAGAGCGCAAGTATCACGGCATCTTTCCTGGTCAGAGCGTGCGCCGCAATATCGGTATGGCGTTATTGGGCACCACGGCCTGCCGCGGGGTGATCAATGACCGTCGGGAGCGGACGTGGATCGACGACATCGTGCGCGACTATGACATCAAGACCCCGACCATCAACAAGAACATCACTTTCCTTTCGGGGGGCAATCAACAGAAAGCGATCATCGGGCGCGCCATGGCCTGTAATCCTCGCGTACTGATTTTCGACGAGCCAACCAAAGGGATCGACATCCGCACCAAGATGGAAATCTATCGATTGATGAAGGCGCTGGCGGAGCGTGGCGTGGGAATCATCCTGGTGTCCTCGGAGATGGATGAGTTGCGGCGCTGCGCCAATCGCATCATCACGCTGTACGAAGGGCGAGTCAGCGGAGCGTTTCATATCGACCAGGCCAGCGGAGACGCGCTGGTTGGAGCCATTCACGGTCACGGGGGAAGTGGGCATGCTGCGTAAGGCAATGGGGTTCATGGTCAGCAACCCCCTGAGTGGCGTTGTAGGGGTATTGGCACTCATCGTGGTGGTGGCGTCGCTGCTGTCGGAAAACTTTCTGAACAGCTACAACCTGGTCATCATCGCCCGGTCGCTGGCCTTTATCGGCATGATCACCATCGCGCAGTCGATGCTGATGATTCTGGGGGAGTTGGACCTGTCGCTCGGCGCTATCGGCGGCTTCTGTGGCGTGATCGGGGGTATCCTCATGGTCAAGCTGGGGCTAAATCCGTGGCTGTCATTCGGGCTCTGCTTGGTGATAGGGGCGCTTTTCGGGCTGCTCAATGGTCTGCTGGTGACGTTGCTCCGGCTCCCCTCGCTGGTGCTGACGATCGGCATGGCGGGTGTCTACGGCGGACTCAACCTGGTCATCACCAAGGGGGTGGCGATCACCGGTATTCCCGCCGACATTGGGTTTCTCGGTAGTGGTAAGTGGGCCGGCCTGCCGGTGCCGTTCTGGATCATGCTGCTGTTTCTGGTCGTGGCCTGTTTCATCACGCTGAAGACCCCGTTCGGCCGCTACATGTATGCCGTCGGCAGTAATCTGTCGGCCGCCAGGATGTTGGGCATCCGCGTCGATCGTGTCCGCTTGGGTGTCTTTGCCTTTGCGGGCTTTCTGGCTGCGCTGGCCGGCATGCTGATGGTCGCCCGGCTGGGCTCGGCGCAGCCCTCCATCGGGGATTCGTGGGTACTGGGGCCCATCGCCGCTTCGGTGATTGGCGGGGTGCCTACCACCGGTGGTATCGGTACGCCTTTGGGGGCGATCTTCGGTGCGGCGATCATCGGCGTGATCGAGAACGTGATCGTGCTGCTGGGCATTTCCCCGTACTGGCAGTCGATGGTGAGCGGGGCCATCGTGGTGATCGCGATCTCGCTGGACTCCATTTCTCGACGCTATTTCAAACGCGACTGAGCGGTTCGGTAGCGGGAGTCGCTGTCCCGTCTCTCCTATGGATAGGTTCTCGGCTGAGGCGGTCGCCTGTCGTCGTGCCTTTCAGATGGTCAAATGTGCGCATTATATTTCATATGATCAGCCTTTTTGGCGGGATGCAGTGATGCTGCGAGCCATTGAAGGCAGAGATGGTCTCTCGAGTTCGCCGACTTTAGTCTTGTTCTCGCGCACCGTGTTCTATTAATTGTCATTAAATACAATAGTTTGATTCCTTTTTGGCTAAAGTCGAACGCGTATCCCAGCTACTTTCCGTTGAAGTCTTTGCGAAGCTTGGGATAAAAACATGTGACCAGTTGTTGATCATCTGTTGCATGGAGGGGTCGTGATGCGTGAATTCACTGCCGATCAAGCTGTCGCTCCCGATGTCTCTCGCGAGAGTGGGGAAGCGGGTAGTGCAAGTCCGCTACTGCTGGAAGCCAAGGGGTTCAAAAAGGCATTCAACGGCGTACCTGCTCTTTCGGATGGCAGCTTTGCGCTCGCGGCGGGTTCCGTGCACGCCCTTTGCGGGGGTAATGGCGCCGGTAAGTCCACTTTTCTCAAGTTGCTGATGGGCATTCATCGGCGAGATGCCGGCGTGCTCGAGCGCAACGGCAAGGAGGTGGTCTTCGATAGCCCCTCGGCGGCGTTGGCCAACGGAATCGCCATCATCGAGCAGGAGCTCAGTCCGGTGCCGGCGATGACAGTGGCCGAGAACATGTATCTGGGGCGAGAGCCCACCGGCTGGCTGGGACGGATCGACTTCAAAGCACTCAACGCTCGTGCCCAGGCGCTGCTCGACCGCTGCCACTTCGGTATTCGCGCCGAGACGCTGATGATGGATCTCAGCGTGGCACAGACCCAACTGGTCGAGATCGCCAAGGCGCTGAGTTACGACTCCGAGATCATCATCATGGATGAGCCGACCTCGGCGCTGGGTGAGGCGGAGGCGGACCAGCTGTTCGCCGCGGTGGAGACGCTCAAACGCCAGGGTAAGGGGGTGATCTACGTTAGTCATCGCCTGTCCGAGATATTCACGATCTGCGATAGCTATACGGTGCTGCGGGATGGCGCCTTCGTCGAGACGGGCGCTTTGGCGGATATCGACAAGGAGCGCCTGATCCACCTGATCGTAGGTCGCCCGCTGGGCGAGGAGTTCGTGGTCAAGGATCAGGAGATTGCGGAGGAAACGCTGCTGACGGTGCGTGGCCTGTGTGCCGATCGCGGCGTGCGCGATGTGGATTTCACGCTGCGACGAGGCGAGATCCTGGCGATCTATGGGCTGATGGGGTCGGGGCGCACGGAGATCCTGGATCGTCTATTCGGCCTTTCCGACGAGCGCGGTGGGGAGATTTTGATCCTCGGTGAGTCGGTGGATGTCAGTGATCCCAAGCACGCAATCGCCGCTGGGCTCGCCTACGTGACCGAGGATCGCAAGGGTTCCGGGTTGGTGCTGAGCGCCAGTGTGCGCGACAACCTGTGCCTCACCACGCTGGGACAGCTTTCTCGCGCCAATGTCATGAGTGTCCGGGCCGAAAGTCGGGCGGCGGAGCAGATGATCGACCGTCTCAATATTAGAACCGCCTCCGATCGTCTCGGCGTCTCCAACCTCTCGGGCGGAAATCAACAGAAGGTGGTGCTGGGCAAGTGGTTCCTGACCCAGCCACGTGTCCTGCTGCTCGACGAGCCGACGCGTGGTGTCGACGTGGGTGCCAAGCGCGAAATCTACGAGGTGATGGCAGCTTTCACCCGGCAGGGTGGCGCAATCGTGATGATTTCTTCTGAAACCGATGAGGTTCTGGGAATGGCCGATCGCGCCCTGGTCATGCGCGACGGGCGCTTGGCGGGAGAGCTGGAGCGCGCCGAAATGTCGGCGGAGAAGCTATTGCATCTGGCGGCCTAGGCGGAGTCGAGCGGGCGCCGATGTCATCGGTGAGCGCTCGTGACATCGATCATTATCATGACGAACTAAGGGGAGCACTGCCGTGGAACAGTCAGTCAAGGATCGCGTGCCCGGCGGTGCCGGCACCGAGCAGAAGAAGACGCTGTCAGACCGACTGGGCCCGGTGGCGCAGCGCTACGGCATTTTGATCGCACTGATCGTGCTGTGTGTCGTGCTGTCGATCGTCAGCGATAATTTCCTCAGTTCTCGCAACGTGATCAACGTGCTGCGCCAGACGTCCATCAACGGCATTCTGGCGATCGGCATGACTTTCGTGATCCTGACCCGTGGGATCGACCTCTCTGTGGGCTCGGTGGTGGCATTGGCCGGTGTGGTGTCGGCGAGTTTTGCCACGACCGCTGCCTCTGGGTTCATTCCCGGCGCTCCTTATATGCCACTGGTGCCGCTCGCCGTCGGCCTGCTCACCGGCATTGCCGTGGGGTCGCTCTCTGGCCTGGCCGTGGCGCGGTACGCCGTTCCTGCTTTCGTCGCTACGCTCGGTATGCTGTCGGCGGCGCGTGGTCTGACCCTGATCTACTCCGGTGGGCGCCCGATCCCGGCGCTCACCGATGGCTATCGCTGGATCGGCACCGGCGACATCGCCGGTATTCCAGTGCCGGTCATTCTCTTTGCCGTGGTGTTCGTCGTCTCGCACTTCGTACTCACGCGTACTCGCTTTGGTCGTCACGTCTATGCCGTGGGGGGAAATCCGCATGCCGCCAAGGTGTCGGGTCTCTCGGTTCGGCGGATACGGCTCTACGTTTATATGATCTCCGGGGCGTTGGCAGGTGTCGCCGGCATGGTGCTGGCGGCGCGCACCGGCTCCGCGCTGCCGCAGGCCGGCATTGCCTACGAGCTGGATGCCATTGCCGCGGTGGTCATCGGCGGAACCAGTCTGGCGGGAGGCGTGGGGCGGGTAAGCGGCACGCTCATTGGCGCGTTGCTGATCGGCGTGATGAACAACGGGCTCGACCTGCTGGGCGTCGAGTCCTACTACCAGCAGGTGATCAAGGGCGGTCTGATCGTGGCTGCCGTCATGCTCGATCGCTCGCGCAAGACCGAGTCCTAGCGTTTCGAGACGCGCTCTTTTCTCTACCGGCGGTCGGATCGAACGGCCGAAGGTGGCTAAGCCAGCAGCAAACCAACCACGACTCAGCAACATACCAATAACAAGCCAATAGCAAGTCAACGAGAGGAATGAGCCATGCGACTTCGCACTTTGACAGCCGTCGCCAGTATCGTCGCCTTCGGCGCATTGGCCGTGCCCACGGCCAATGCCCAAGAGGGCAAACTCAAGATCGGTGCAGCCGTCTACGGTCTCAACGCCGAATTCATGCAGCTCTGGGCCAATGCGGCCGAAAAGCATCCCGCGGTGACATCGGGCAAGGTCGATCTCACGGTATTCGATGGTCGCTACGACGCGCTGGTTCAGCAGGATCAGTTCGAGACCATGATCACTCAGGGTTACGACGCCATCGTCTTCGTGCCGATCGATGTCGATGCTGGGGCTACCGCGGTGCAGCTCGCGCACGATGCCGGTATCCCGGTGGTCGGTTCCAATACGCGCGTGAACAGCGACCTGCTGACTGCCTATGTCGGCTCCGATGACGTCAAGGCGGGCTATATGGAAGCCAAGACGGTCCTCGACAAGATGGGCTGTCAGGGCGATGTGGTGATCATCGAGGGGCCGATCGGTCAGTCATCCCAGGTGCAACGGGGCGAGGGCAACCAGAAGGCGCTGGCAGAGTGCCCCGATGTCGATGTTCTCGAAAAGCAGACCGCCAACTGGTCCCGTGCCGAGGCCCAGAACCTGATGGAGAACTGGCTCACCGCGCACGGTTCCGACATCAAAGGGGTGATCGCGCAGAACGACGAAATGGCGTTGGGTGCGATCGAGGCGATCAAGGCCGCCGGCCTGAAGGTCGACGATTTCGCCATTGCTGGCGTGGATGGTGTCACCGATGCGCTGCATGCGGTCAAGGCGGGCTCGATGGCGACTATCCTTCAGGACGGTGCGGCCCAGGCTCAGGGGGCCATCGATGTTGCGATCAAGGCGGTGGATCCGAGCTATCAGCCGATGTCCAATGTCTGGCAGAAGTACCCGGACATGGCATGGGACAACGGTGACAAGCGGGAGTACGACGTGCCTTGGACGCCGGTAACCTTGGACAACGTCGATGCGCTGCTCAGCGAGCGTCAGTAGCGTCGCGCCTCGACGCCGCTCGCTGGGCGAGCGGCCCGCGGGTGGCGTCGAGTCTGCGGCTTCACGTGCCTGAAGGGAAGGATGCAGGATGAGCAAGCTATGGGAGTTTTCGCTGACGGGCAAGACCGCTCTCGTTACCGGCGCTGCTTCGGGCATCGGAGCGGCGATCGCTGCGGCCTATGTGGCACAGGGGGCGCGCGTCGCGCTGCTCGACATGAACCTGGATGCCGCGAAGGAGCGGGCGCACGCCTTGGGTGCAGAGGTGCTGGCTCTGGCGTGTGACGTGACTGATCCGGCGAGTATCGATACTGCGCTGCAGGCTGCCATCGAGGCTTTCGGCAGTGTCGACATTCTTGTCAACTCTGCGGGTATCGTCGATCTTGCGCCGGCTGAAGCGCTGTCTAGAGATGCCTGGACGCGGACCCTCGACGTCAATCTGACCGGCAGCTTTCTGATGGCTCAGGCGGTCGGACGAGGCATGATCGAGTCCGGCCACGGCGGGCGGATCATCAATCTCGCGTCGCAGGCGGGATCGGTCGCCCTCGAGGGGCATGTGGCCTATTGTGCTGCCAAGTTCGGTGTCATCGGCATGACCAAGACGCTAGCTCTGGAGTGGGGACGGCACGGCATTACCGTCAACGCGATTTCGCCCACCGTCGTCCTTACCGAGCTGGGGCGCAAGGCCTGGGATGGTCCGAAGGGGGAAGCCATGAAGGCACAGATACCTAGCGGGCGCTTCGCCGAACCCGAAGAGGTCGCGGCGGCGGCGTTGTTCCTGGCTACCGACGCTGCGGCGATGATCAACGGTGCCGACCTGCTGGTGGATGGGGGGTACACCGCCAAGTGACCTAGAGGCATCCAGTGCTATCGGGTAAGGCTTGGATGGCGCCCTCGGGGCGCATGGTAGAGAGGCTGTCGGCATGCCGACAGCCTCTTTTTCTTGCCTGTTGTCTTGCGTTCGCGCTCACCGAAAACCCGCTGGCGGTCTGCGGAGAGGCGGCGGCCATGGCTATCCATCTGAGATAACGGGACGATATCGGGGCCAATGGTCCAAAGTTTGCGGATGAACATATGGTCAGTGATAGGTCATTGTGTACGGCTGGGAAACGGACTGAGGCGGGTGTCTGCAGTACGCCATGGAACTGCAACTTTGGTCTATGCATCGGTCGAATTCTTATTTTTATATCATTTATAACAATAGCTTAATGATTGTATGCCTAAAGTCTTAGGCGCTATGGCGGTCTTCCGCGTTGATGTGGTTTCGTCGATTGCGCTAAAAACATATGACCGAATATTGATCATGTGTTTAAGCCCCGGAGGCGATCATGTCCGAATCCACCACCACCTCCCCGCAGCAGGCGACTGCCAGCGAGATTCCCAAGACCATGAAAGCCGTGGTGGCCTACGCCCCCGGCGACTATCGCTATGAAGAGGTGCCGGTCCCCGAGATCGATGACAAGGAGATTCTGGTCAAGGTCGAGGGGTGCGGTATCTGCGCCGGTGACATCAAGTCCTACGACGGGGCGCCCAGCTTCTGGGGCGACGAGACCCAGCCCGCCTACATCAAGGCGCCGATGATCCCGGGCCACGAGTTCATTGGCCGGGTGGTCAAGGTCGGTGCCCAGGTCGAGGGCTACCAGCCCGGCGACCGGGTGATCTCGGAGCAGATCGTGCCGTGCTGGAACTGCCGCTTCTGCAACCGCGGCCAGTACTGGATGTGCGAGAAGCACGACCTCTACGGCTTCCAGAACAATGTCAACGGCGGCATGGCCGAGTACATGAAGTTCACCAAGGAAGCGATCAATTACCACGTGCCCGAGGAGCTGCCGCTGGAGAAGGCGATTCTCATCGAGCCCTACGCCTGCTCGCTGCATGCGGTGCAGCGCGCCCGGATCGAGCTGGGCGACGTGGTGGTGCTCTCGGGTGCCGGCACCCTGGGGCTGGGCATGGTCGGGGCGGCCAAGAAGGCCGGTGCCGAGAAGTTGATCGTGCTCGATCTGTTCGACGAGCGTCTGGAGCTGGCCAAGCGCTTCGGTGCCGATCTCACCCTCAACCCCAAGCGCGACGACGTGGTCTCGATCATCAAGGAGATGACCGGCGGCTACGGCTGCGACGTCTACATCGAGGCGACCGGGCATCCCAAGTCGGTGGAGCAGGGGCTATCGATGATCCGCAAGCTGGGGCGCTTCGTCGAGTTCAGCGTGTTCAAGGACCCCGTCAGCGTCGACTGGAGCATCATCTCCGACCGCAAGGAGCTCGATGTGCTCGGCTCCCACCTGGGCCCTTACTGCTATCCGCTGGTGATCGAGGGCATCCGCAACGGTGACTTCCCCACCGAAGGCGTGGTCACTCACAAGCTGCCGCTGGAGAAGTACGAAGAGGGCTTCGAGCTGATGAAGAGCGGGGCCAAGTCGCTGAAGATCGTGCTGATCCCTTGAACCTGAACCGTCGCCCACCGGCTCGGCGGGCGGCGGCGCACAGCGCCTGACAGGAGGGCTCTGGTCATGAGTGCAACCGTTGCAGCCCGGCCGCGCAGGCCCGGCAAGACACGCCGACGGGTGATCCTGGGGGCCGTGGTGGTGGCGGTCATCGCCGCCATGGCGTGGGATACCACGGTGGTGGAGATCGGCCACGAGGCGGAGCTGGCCGGCGGCTTCTCCGCCGCCACCTACGGCAGCGAGCATTTCCCGGCGATCCAGAAGAGCGTGGAGCAGCGCGCGGTGCCGGCCGCTGAGCTGGCCACCGCGGTGCTCGCGGATGCTAGCGCCGCCGGGCAGAAGTACGGCGTCGGCGACAGCTTCGGCCCGGTGGTGCCGGTGACCTTCACCGGCGTGGTGGGCGAGGCGCGCTCGGGCATCTATACGGTGGCGGTCGAGGGTGTGCCGGCGGCGATCACCATTCGCGTGCAGACCGGCCCGGCGATCAACGGCACCGACCTGCGCGATGCCACCGGCGAGATCAGCTTCGGCGAGTTCACCAACCAGATCGAGTACCAGAACGCCGGTGCCTCGATCAACGATGCCATGAAGGCCGCCGTGCTGGCGGACATCGACACCGCCGACCTGAGTGGCAAGACGGTGACGGTGACCGGCGTGTTCAAGCTGATCAATCCCAAGAACTGGCTGGTGACGCCGGTGAGGATGGACGTCGAATGAGTCACCTAGACAGCACCGCGCCGGCCCCCGCGGCTGCCGCCGGCGACGCCCGGCGCGACGACGAAGTGGTGCTTTCGGCGCGCAACGTGGCCAAGTCCTTCGGCAGCGTGCAGGCGCTGAAGACGGTCAATTTCGATGTCTTCCGCGGCCAGGTGACCACCCTGTTCGGCGAGAACGGGGCGGGCAAGTCGACCCTGATGAAGGTGCTCTCCGGGGTGATCCAGCCGACCTCCGGCGAGATCGTGCTCGACGGCGAGCCGGTGCGCTTCGCCTCGACCACCGATGCCACCCGGCTGGGCATCTCGATCATCCACCAGGAGCTGAGCCTGGCGCCCAATTTGAGCGTGCGCGACAACATCTTCATGGGCCGCGAGATCAAGGGCCCGACGGGGATCGACTTCGCCGAGGAGGCGCGTCAGACGCGGGCGCTGATGGAGGCGCTGGACGAGCCGATCGATCCACTCACGCCAGTGGAGGATCTGCGTCTCGGCCAACAGCAGATCGTCGAGATTGCCCGTGCGCTGTCGGTCAACTCGCGCATTCTGATCATGGATGAGCCGACCTCGGCGCTCTCGGCCTCCGAGGTCGAGGTGCTGTTCCGGGTCATTCGCGATCTCAAGAGTCGCGGCGTGTCGATCGTCTATATCTCCCACCATCTGGAAGAGGCGCTGACCATCACCGATCACGCCGTGGTGCTGCGCGACGGGGTGATGACCGCCTACGCCAAGCGTGCCGACATCGATCTTGAGTGGATCGTGCGCAACATGGTGGGCGACAACTTCGACCTCGGCTCGCCGCCCACCGGACATACCATCGGGGAGGTGGCGCTGGCGATCGAGGAGGTCAGCGTGGCCGACGTCAACGTGCCCGAGCGCTCGGTGGTCGACCGCCTGTCTCTCACGGTGCGCGCCGGCGAGATCGTCTGCATCTACGGGCTGATGGGCGCGGGGCGCACCGAGCTTCTGGAGTGCATCGCCGGGCGCGTGCCACTGAGCGGCGGCCGGGTGCTGCTGGAGGGCGTCGACGTCTCCCGCCTGAGCATCGCCGAGCGCATCGACAACGGCCTGGTGCTGGTCCCCGAGGATCGCCAGCGCGACGGCCTGGTGCAGACCATGTCGGTGGGCGAGAACCTGTCGCTGGCGAGCATCAAGGCGTTCACCAAGGGGCTTCTGACCTCCGGCAGCCGCGAGCGCGGGGTCATCGACGAGTCGATTGCCAGCGTGCACATCAAGACCGATGGGCCGCGCGCCGACATCGGTTCACTCTCCGGCGGCAACCAGCAGAAGGTGGTGATCGGCAAGATGCTGGCGACCCACCCGAGGGTGGTGCTGCTCGACGAGCCCAGCCGCGGCATCGACATCGGGGCCAAGGCCGAGGTGTTCAAGCTGCTGGCCGAGGGCGCGGCCCGGCAGGGGCTGGCGGTGATCTTCTCCACTTCCGAAGTCGGCGAGTGCCTGAGTATCGCCCACCGCATCGTGGTGATGAGCCGGGGACGCATCGCCGCCGAGTTCGGCGCCGATGTCTCCAAGGAGCAGATCATGGCCGCCTCCGGGGAGTCGGTGGTCGCCTGAACGGATGATCGCTCGAGGGCCGCCTGAGCGCGTTACGCGCCGGGTCGCGCCGACAGACGTTGTGGATTTCATGAAGGAGTCGTTTATGTCCAATCACAGTCACACAGCGCGGCGTCAGGGCGGAGGCTTCGATCTGGGGCGCATGCTGCTCGAAGGGCGCGCCTTCTTCGCCCTGATCGCGATCATCGTGATCTTCTCGCTGCTGTCGCCGGTCTACTTCTCGACCGGCAATTTCCTGACCATGTCGTCCCACGTGGCGATCTTCGGGCTGCTCTCCATCGGCATGCTGCTGGTGATCCTGACCGGCGGTATCGACCTCTCGGTGGGGTCGACCCTGGGCCTGTGCGGCGTGGTCGCGGGCTTTCTGATGCAGGGTGTGACGCTGGATGCGTTCGGCGTCACGCTGTATCCGCCGGTGTGGGTGGTGGTGATTCTGACCTGCGCGGTAGGGGCCTTCATCGGCGCCATCAACGGCGTGCTGATCGCCTACTTCAAGGTGCCGGCGTTCGTCGCCACCCTGGGTCTGCTCTACGTCGCCCGCGGGGTCGCCCTGCTGATGACCGACGGCCTGACCTACAACAACCTCGGCGGCGATCCGGCACTCGGCAACACCGGCTTCGACTGGCTCGGTTTCAATCGCCTGTTCGGCGTGCCGGTGGGGGTCTGGGTGCTGGCGATCGTGGCGGTGGTCACCCTGCTGGCGCTGGCGCGCACGCCGTTCGGACGCTGGGTCTACTCCACCGGCGGCAACGCCCGCGCCGCGGAGCTCTCCGGGGTGCCGGTCAAGCGCGTCCAGGTCTCGGTCTATGTGCTCTCGGGTATCTGTGCGGCGATCGCCGGGCTGGTGCTGTCATCGCAGCTCACCTCCGCTGGCCCCACCGCGGGCACCACCTACGAGCTGACCGCGATCGCCGGGGTGGTGATCGGCGGTGCGGCGCTGACCGGCGGTCGCGGCGGCGTGCGCGGCACGCTGCTGGGGGCCTTCGTCATCGGCTTTCTGTCCGACGGCCTGGTCATCATCGGGGTCTCCTCCTACTGGCAGACCGTGTTCACCGGCGCGGTGATCGTGCTGGCGGTGCTGCTCAACAGCATTCAGTACGGCGGACGGCGCAAGACAGCCGCGCAGACGTCCGCGACGCCCTCTTCTCCCGCTGCGTCTTCGGGGCAGGCCCCGGGCGACGGGAAAAGCCCAGCCGCCAAGCCGGCAACCCAGCATTGAGGTGGTGCCAGGCCGCACCCCTCGACGCCACTGACTCAGACAACGACTCGTACAACGACAGACAACCGCAAAAGAAGGGTGACCATCATGCTCAAGACAGGAAAACGCCTGCTGATCGCAGCCCTCGCCCTGAGTGCGCCGCTGCTCGCCGGTAGCGCACTGGCGCAGGACAAGGGGCTGATCTCGATCATCGTCAACGACCCCTCCAACCCCTATTGGCTGACCGAGGGCAAGATCGCTCAGCAGACCGCCGAGGAGCTCGGCTACTCGGCCAACGTCAGTGCCCACAAGGGCGATACCAACACCGAGAGCCGCCAGATCGATACCGCGATCACCAACAAGGCCAAGGCGATCATTCTCGACCCGGCCAATGCCGATGGCTCGGTGGGCGCGGTGCGCAAGGCGGTCGACGCCGGCATCCCGGTATTCCTGGTCAACGCCGAGATCAACCAGCAGGGTCTGGCCAAGGCGCAGCTGGTCTCCAACAACGCCCAGGGTGCGGCAGTGGGCGCCCAGCAGTGGGTTCAGGCGGTGGGCGATTCGGCCAAGTACGTCGAGCTCAAGGGTGCCCCCTCGGACAACAACGCCGCGACTCGCTCCAACGGCTACCGCACCGTGCTGAGCCAGTATCCGGACCTGCAGAAGGTGGGTGAAGACGTCGCCAACTGGGATCGCACCCAGGGCTACAACAAGATGCAGAGCCTGCTGCAGGCGCACCCCGACATTCAGGGTGTGATCAGCGGCAACGACGAGATGGCCCTCGGCGCGATCGCCGCACTCAAGGAGGCGGGCAAGCTGAAGGACGTCGTGGTCGGCGGTTTCGACGGCTCCCCCGATGCGGTGGATGCGATCAAGTCCGGCGAGCTGGCCTATACCGTGCTGCAGCCGGTGGCGATCTTCTCCCGGGCCGCGGTGCAGATGGCCGACAAGTACATCCAGACCGGCAGCACTGGCCTGAAAGGGGAAAAGCACCTGTTCGACTGCATCCTGATCACCCCGGACAACGTCGACAAGTACGTCTCGCCCTTCGTGCTCAAGCAGTAACTATCAAGCAGTAACTATCAAGCAGTAACCATCAAGCAGTAACTATCCGGCGGCCCGGCCGCCGGTCGTGACCTCTTCTCGCCGCGGGTATCCCCCCGCGGCGAGTTCGTTGGCGTTGGTGCGTGAAAGGCTGACTAGGGAAAGGATGTCTGATTGCGACTCGATAGGCTGGGGGGAGGGCTAGCGTCGAACCAAGCGATAGCGGATGCCCGCTTCGTCCAGCGCCTCGCGCTGTGGCGCTGCCAGACCTGCGTCGATCAGCACCAGGTCGAATTCGCTGAGATCGGCCAGCCGGTGCAGCGCGCTGTGGCCGAACTTGGCGCTGTGCACCAGCAGGATGCGGCGCTCGGCGGCGGCCATCTGGGCGCGCTTGACCTGGGTCACCGCCGGGTCCTGCACGTAGGCGGTGGTGCCGAGGATCGCCGACGCCGAGAGTACCGCCACATTGGCGCGCAGGCTGGCCAGGGTCTGCTCGCAGAGCAGGCCGAAGGTGGCATTGAAGCGCGGCTGGTAGTCGCCGCCCAGGGTGATCAGGCGGATGTCACTGGTCGCCTTGAGCTGCTCGATGCTCGACAGACCGTTGGTGATCACGGTCAGCGGCGCGCGCTCCGGCAGCAGCGTGGCGAGCGCGGCGCAGGTGGTGGAGTCGTCGAGGATCAGCGCCTCACCGGCGGCGATCTCCTGCAGCGCGGCGCGGGCCAGGGCGCGCTTCTCGCCGGCGGCGAGCTGGGTGCGCAGGGCGAAGTTGCTCTCGAACACGCTGGAGGCGCGGGTAGTGACGCCGCCGTGCTGCTTGTTGACCATGCCCTGGGCAGCGAGGGCATCGAGATCGCGGTGCACCGTCATGCGGCTGACGCCGAAGCGGGTGGCCAGCTCGTCGACCTGTGCGGCGCCGGTCTGGATCACATAGTCGAGCAGTGCCTGGCGGCGCGCGGTGGCGTCCCGTTGGCGTTTGGGGGTGTCAGGCATCCTGGGTCAGCACCACCTTGATCGAATCGCGCCGGGCGGCGATCTCGAAGCCGCGCTCGAAATCACTGAGCGGCACGCGATGGGTGACGATGCCGCGGGTGGTCACCAGACCGCGGGCGAGCAGGTCGATCGCCACCGGATAGGTGTGGGGCGAGAGGTGCGAGCCGCGAATGTCGAGCTCCTTGCGGTCGCCGATGGTCGACCAGTCGACCTGGGTCGGCTCCTTGAACACGCTGAACTCGACGAAGCGGCCCAGCTTGCGCAGCGCCTCCAGCCCCTGGATCACGCCGCTGGGCGAGCCGGTGGCGTCGATATAGACGTCGCAGCCGTAGCCGTTGGTGAGGGCACGCACCTCGCCGGCGATGTCATCGCGATGCGGGTTGAAGAGATGTTCGGCGCCGTACTCCCGAGCCAGCTCGAGGCGGTCGTCGTGGGTGTCGACCAGGATCAGCCGCTTGGGCGTCTTGAGCCGGGCGAGCTGGACCATGGCCAGGCCGATCGGGCCGCCGCCGGCGATCACCACGGTATCGTCGAACTGGATTTCGGCGCGGTTCACCGCATGGATGCCGCAGGCAAGGGGTTCCAGAAAGGCGGCATCCTCCACCGACAGCCGCGGGTCGACCGGGTGCAATACGGCATGCTCGGGTACGCGCAGGTACTCGGCCATGCCGCCGTCGGCGACGCCGCCCTGAAAGCCGAAGATATGGTGCACCTCGCACATCCAGTAGTGGCCGCGCTGGCAGTAGAAGCACTGGCGGCAGGGGATGATCTGCTCCGGTACCACGCGCTGGCCCAGGGTGACGCCGCCGAAGTGTTCGGCGGCGCCCTCGCCGAGGGCCACGATCTCGCCGGCGAATTCGTGGCCGACGATCATCGGCGGCTTGACGAAAGCGTCGAAACGCTCGCCGTCGCCCCAGTACATGGCGGCGCCGTCGCGGCACTTGAGATCGCTGCCGCAGATGCCGCAGGCATGAATCTTGAGGATCAGCTCCCGTGGCCCCGGGCGCGGCGTGGCCACCTGCTCGAGTCGGTAGTCCCCCGGGCCGTGGCAGACCACGGCGTGCATGGTATCGGGCAGCGGGGCGGCGCGACGGGCGTCAGTACTGGAGGCGGGGCTTGGCATGCGGCTCTCCCGAATGAGTGAACGGGCAGGGACCCTGGAGGTCGTTCCTTGAAGTCGATCCTTGAAGTCGACCCTGAAAATCTACGTCCATTCATAACATTTTGGCGTGATTTTGGATGCCATGACTTTGGTCTAGACTCGAAGAGGGGGAGTGGGTGTTTTTTCAAGTATTTGAAAAATAATAAATTATTTTTATTTCCTCCGGGCGTTAACACCATTGTCTAAGGCGTTATCTTCACAGTTCGATGTTAGAAATGCCGAAGTCGGTCGATCGTCGGCCGGTGCTCAACGCGTCTCTACGGGGCAGGAGGCAGACGTGGCGCAACGCTATCTGATGGGACTCGACGGCGGGTCGAGCGCGACCAAGGCGGTGATCTTCGATCTTGCCGGTGATGTGGTGGGCGTGGGGCGGCAATCCTCACCGCTGGAACATCCCCAGGCGCACTGGGTCGAGCGCGACATGGAGATGGTCTGGGCCGGCGCGGCCGGGGCCATTCGTGACGCGCTGGCGCAGGCCGGGGTGAGCGCCAGCGAGATTCTCGCTGTCGGCGTGACCGCCCACGGCGATGGGCTCTACCCCGTCGACCGCCACGGCGAGGCGCTGGGCAAGGGCATCACCTCGCTCGACAGTCGCGCCGCCGGGGTGGTCGAGCGCTGGTGCCACGCAGGCGTGCACGAGCAGGCGCTGGCGCGTCTCGGCCAGGTGCCGTTCGCGTTCTCGCCGGTGGCGCTGCTGGCGTGGATGCGCGCCGAGCAGCCCGAGCGTTTCGCCGCCCTCGGCCACGTGCTGACCTGCAAGGACTGGCTGCGGTTCAAGCTGTGCGGCGAGATCGCCACCGATTTCACCGAGGCGAGCAGCGGCTATACCGACGTGCACACCCAGCGCTATAGCCGCGAGGGGCTTTCGCTGCTCGGCATCGAGCCGGTCACCGAGGCGCTGCCGCCGATTCGCATGCCGGAGGAGATCGTCGGCCGGGTCACTGCGGCGGCGGCACGCGAGACCGGGCTTATCGCCGGCACCCCGGTGGCCGCCGGGCTGCACGATGTCACCGCCAGCGCGCTGGGGCTGGGCAACGTCGACAGCGACAGCCTGACCATCGCCGCCGGCACCTTCAGTATCAACGAGGTGTTCTCCGACGTGCCGCGCCCCGATGCGCGCTGGGCCACGCGCAACGGTCTGCGGCCGGGGCAGTGGCTCAACATGGCGATCTCGCCGGCGTCGTCGAGCAATCTCGAGTGGTTCCATCGCCAGTGGGGGCGCCCCGGCGATGGCGGCACCGCGGCCTTCCTGGCCGATATGGAGGAGGCCCTGGAAGAGGCCTTCGCCAGCGACTCGCGGCTGGTCTATCACCCTTTCCTGTACGGCTCCCCGTATGCGGAGCCGGCCAGCGCCGGGCTGTTCGGGCTGCAGGGCTGGCACCAGCGCGGCCATGTGCTGCGCGCGATCCTCGAAGGCGTGGTCTGCAACCATCGCGTCCACGTGGATGCGCTGGCCTCGCGCTTTGCCATCCGACGCACGCGGATCACCGGCGGCGGCAGCCATTCGCCGCGTCTGGCGCAGCTGTTCGCGGACATCCTGGGTCGCGAGATCGAGACCGCGCGGACCCAGGAGGCCGCCGCCTGGGGCGCGGCAATCTGTGCCGGTGTCGGCGCCGGGGTATTCCCCTCGATCGCCGCGGCGGCGGCGCTGTGCGAGCCGCAGCAGTGCTATCGTCCCGACCCGCAGCGCCAGCAGGCATGCCAGGTGCGTTTCGAGCGCTATCAGCGTCTGGTCGAGTGTCTGCGCCCGCTGTGGGGCATGCTCGATAGCCAGGCCGCGACGCGTGCCGACGCGCCGGACGGCGCGGCCCCCCTTTCCGCTACCTCTGCGCCCACCCCGGGAGAGCACCCATGACATCCCATCACGCTGATACGCGCCAGGCCACACGGGAGCGCCTGGCGAACGACCCCAACGTCGAGGTGCTGATCATCGGCGCCGGCATCAACGGTGCCGGGCTGTTCCGCGACCTGGCGTTGCAGGGCGTCGATGTGCTGATCGTCGACAAGCAGGACTTCTGTGCCGGTGCCAGCGCCGCGCCGTCGCGGCTGATCCACGGCGGGCTCAAGTATCTGGAGACCGGTGAGTTCCGGCTGGTGGCGCAGTCGACCCGCGAGCGCAACCTGCTGCTGCGCAACGCCCCGCATGTGGTCCACCCGCTGCGCACGGCGATGCCGACCCACAGCTGGTTCGGCGGCATCTGGCCGTCGCTCAAGCGCTTCCTGCGGCGTCCGGCCAAGATCGACGACCGCGGCGTGCTGATCAGCGAGGTGGGGCTCACCCTCTATGATTTCTTCGGCCGGCACTTTCGCAGCATGCCGCGCCACTCGGTGCTCTTCGGGCGGCGGGTGCGCGAGTCGTTGCCGGACGTGCGTAACGACGTCAAGGCGCTGCACACCTATTACGACGCGGCGATCACCCAGGCCGAGCGGCTCGGCTTCGAGCTGATCGACGACGGCTGCCGCGCCCACCGCGGGGCGCTGGCGCTCAACTACACGACCCTGGACTCCGTGACCCTGGACTCCGCGACCCTGGACTCCGTGAACCTGAGTTCCGAGAACGTCGAGCCCGTGGCCGGCCAGCAGGCAGGGAAGGTGGGGCAGGGCGGTACCGAGAGTGCCACCCTGCGCTTCAGCGATGCTGCGGGTGAGGCCTTCGAGGTGCGCCCGCGCATCGTGATCAACGCCGGCGGCGCCTGGATCGATGAGATCAACCGGCTGCTGGGGCGCGAGACGGCCTATATCGGTGGCACCAAGGGCGGCCATCTGATCGTCGATGTGCCCGAGATCCGGCGCCAGCTCGATGGCCGCATGATCTACTTCGGCACCCCCGACGGGCGGATCTGCCTGATCTATCCGTTCATGCAGCACGTGCTGGTGGGAGCGACCGATATCCGCTGCGACGACCCCGACCACGCGGTGTGCGACGACGACGAGCGCGACTACATGCTGGAGGCGGTGCGCTATCTGTTTCCGGATCTGGATATCGGCCCCGAGCGGGTGCGCTACCGCTACAGCGGTGTCCGCCCGCTGCCGCGCAGCGATGCCGACGACCCCGGCCAGATCAGCCGCGATCACGCCGTGCGCGAGGATCGCCTCGGCGAGGTGCCGCTACTCTCGCTGGTGGGCGGCAAGTGGACCACCTTCCGCGGCTTTGCCGCCGAGGTGGCCGACGACGTGCTGGCACGGCTGGGACGCCGGCGCGACCTGAGCACCGAGCAGCTGGCGATCGGTGGTGGCCACGGCTATCCCCAGGACGAGGCCGCCCGCGATCTGTGGCTGGGCCGGGTGGCGGCGGCCTGCGGCGGCGACCGGCGCCGCGCGATCACGTTGCTCGAGCGCTACGGCAGCCGTGGCGAAGCGGTGGCGGCGCACTGCGAGGCCATCGCCGAGGGTCAGCAGCCGCTGGCCTCGCTGCCCGACTATCGGGCGGGAGAGATCGACTTCGTATGCCGCTTCGAGCGTGTCGAACGGCTCGGCGACGTGCTGTTCCGGCGCCTGCCCATCGCGCTGTCGGCGCGGTTGACGGCCGCGGTGGTGGCGGAGGTGGCGACACGCTGCGGCGCGGCGCTGGGCTGGTCAGCGGCAGCGCGGGAGGCCGAGATCGCTCGGGTCCACGCCATCGCTTGGGAGCACCACGGCGTGAGTCTGGGTTCGCCTGATGCCGCCGAGTCTGCGGCTTGCGTATCGCAGGCGGGGTCGGAGGTGGAAACGGGAGCGGAGTCTGAAAGAGGAGAAGCGCGATGAACGCAACGTCGAGCGCGGCCCAGCTCCGCTGTGGCCGTCTGTTCCGCCGCGCCAGCGGGCGCAGCTGCATGGTCGCCTTCGATCGCACCCTGCTGGCGGGGCCGGTGGATCACGCCCAGGATGCGTACGCCGTATGTGCGGCGATTACGGCGGCCGGCCCCGATGCGGTACTGCTGTCGCCGGGCCTGCTCAAGCAGAATGCGGCGCTGTTCGCCTGCCGCGAGGCGCCGGCGGCGGTGGTGCGCATCGACTACCCCTGCGTGGGCGACTTCACCCTCGCCGGCGAGGAGCACCAGCGCCTGCTCGCGACCCCCGAGGAGGCACAGGCGCTGGGCGCCGATGCGGTGGTGATGTGCCTGATCTCGGGCTACGCCGATCCGGCGCGGGAGGCCGACAATCTGGCCCGGGTGGCGCAGACCGCGCGCCGCTGCGAGGCGCTTGGGCTGCCGCTGATCGTCGAGGCGGTGGTGTGGGGCGAGCGCGAGGGTGGCCGTCTCGACCCCCAGCGGATCGCGCGGGTGGCGCGGATCGCCGCCGAGCTTGGGGCGGATCTGGTCAAGGCGCAGTTCACCGGCGAGATCGCCGACATGCGCCTGCTCGCGGCGAGCTGCCCGGTACCCGTGCTGATCCTGGGCGGGGCGGCGATGGGCGACGACGCGGCGCTGGCGCGCTTCACTGACCAGGCGCTAGAGGGTGGTGCCCGCGGAGTGATCTTCGGGCGTAACGCCTGGCAGCGCGACGACCCGGAGCGTGGCATCCGCGCACTGGTGGCCCGGGTGCACGGCGCCGGCCACGACCGTGATGGCGGCGCGTGATGCCGGCGGACGATCTGAACATTTAATCCGTCCCATCGAGTCCGCCTCATCTGGCCTGACCCATCGAGTCTTACCCCTCTAGCGCTGGCGGCGTAGTGGAAACGTAGTGGAGGCGTAGCGGTGGCGTAGTGCCGGCGTCATGACCGCCCCGCGGCGCGCGCTTGGCTTATCCCCGGGGCGTCGCTATTCTGTGTGCAAACATTCGATCCCTCTCCCGGCGCGCCGGGGCGGGGATGCCGTGCGTCGTTTCCATCCGTTCATTCGAGCGACGGCGCCGCTGTGTTGTCAGGCGGCCTTGCCCGCGAGCCGCAACCCGAGAACGAAGGGATCACTGTACGCCATGAGCGAATACTCTCTATTTACTTCCGAATCCGTCTCCGAAGGCCACCCCGACAAGATCGCTGATCAGATCTCGGACGCGGTGCTCGATGCCATCATTGCCCGTGACAAGCAGGCGCGCGTGGCCTGTGAGACGCTGGTCAAGACCGGCGTGGCGATCGTCGCCGGCGAGATCTCCACCACCGCCTGGGTCGACCTGGAAGAGCTGGTGCGGCGGGTGATTCTGGATATCGGTTACACCTCCTCGGATGTCGGCTTCGACGGCGAGACCTGCGGCGTGATCAACCTGATCGGCAAGCAGAGCGTGGACATCGCCCAGGGCGTCGACCGCAGCAAGCCGGAGGACCAGGGCGCCGGCGACCAGGGGCTGATGTTCGGCTACGCCACCAACGAGACCGACTCCTACATGCCGGCGCCGATCCACTATTCGCACCGACTGGTGGAGCGTCAGGCCGAGCTGCGCAAGAACGGCACCCTGGGCTGGCTGCGCCCGGACGCCAAGAGCCAGATCACCTTCACCTATGGGGACGACGGCAAGCCCAACGGTGTCGATGCGGTGGTGCTCTCGACCCAGCACGACCCGGAGATCTCCCAGGAGGAGCTGCGCAAGGCGGTGGAGGAGCTGATCATCCGCGACGTGCTCCCGGAAGCCTGGATCCACGCCGGCACCCGCTTTCACATCAACCCCACCGGCAAGTTCGTGATCGGTGGCCCGGTGGGCGACTGCGGCCTGACCGGGCGCAAGATCATCGTCGATACCTATGGCGGCATGGCGCGTCACGGTGGCGGTGCCTTCTCCGGCAAGGACCCCTCCAAGGTCGACCGCAGCGCCGCCTATGCCGGGCGCTATGTGGCCAAGAACGTGGTCGCCGCGGGGCTCGCCGACAAGTGCGAGATCCAGGTCTCCTACGCCATCGGCGTGGCCGAGCCGACCTCGGTGTCGATCAACACCTTCGGCACCGGCAAGATCGCCGAGGCCAAGATCATCGAGCTGGTGCGCGAGCACTTCGATCTGCGCCCTTATGCGATCACCCGCATGCTCGACCTGCTGCACCCGATGTATCGCCTCACCGCGGCCTATGGCCACTTCGGGCGCGAGCCGTTCGAGACCAGCTATACCTGGACCGACGTCAACGGTGAGCGCCAGACCGAGACCTTCACCGCCTTCCCGTGGGAGAAGACCGACCGCGCCGAGGCGCTGCGCGCCGCCGCCGGGCTCTGAGCCTTGGGCGTCAGACACTCACTCTTGTGACGCAGCCACGGGCCCGCTTCGGCGGGCCCGTTTACGTCGCGGCTATCATTTTTCACGCATGGCAATTCATGTATGGCCATTCACGCATGGCTATTTACGTATGACTAGGAGACCCTCGTGCTCGAACTCGCCGCGATCATTCTAACCGTGACCGCCGGGCTCGCCTGGTTCAACGAACGCTACATCCGGCTGCCGGCCACCATCGGCGTGATGCTGAGCGCGCTACTGCTGTCGCTGGCGATGCAGGGGCTGGCAGCGCTGGGCTGGGAGGCCCCCGCATCGCTGGCACGGGGCTGGGTCGAAGCGCTCGACTTCGACAGTCTGCTGATGAACGGCATGCTGTCGTTTCTACTCTTCGCCGGGGCGCTCCACGTCGATGTCGCCAAGCTGCGCGACTACTGGGTCTCGATCGGCGTGCTGGCGACCCTGGGGGTGCTTGCCAGCACGCTGCTGATCGGCTTTGCCTCGCACTGGCTGCTGGCCGCCCTGGGGGCG
Organism: Salinicola sp. DM10; assembly: GCF_017306975.2. NCBI lineage: Bacteria > Pseudomonadati > Pseudomonadota > Gammaproteobacteria > Oceanospirillales > Halomonadaceae > Salinicola > Salinicola sp. DM10. The sequence continues at coordinate 25,805 of NZ_JAFLEN020000005.1, read as the reverse complement.
CCGGTGGCGCTGCCCTGGTGCCTGGTGTTCGGCGCGCTGATCTCACCCACCGATCCGGTGGCGGTGCTGGGGATCATGCGCGGAGCCGGCGCGCCGGCGGACATGGAGGTGCGCATCGTCGGCGAGTCGCTGTTCAACGATGGCGTCGCGGTGGTGCTGTTCACGCTGCTGCTGGCGGCGGCCGAGAGCGGTGAGTCGCTGTTCGGCTGGCACGCGATCTGGCTGTTCGCCGAGGAGGCCGGCGGCGGCGCGCTGTTCGGCCTGCTGCTCGGTTACGGCGTGCACGCGCTGATGAAGCGGGTCGACCAGTATCAGGTCGAGGTGCTGCTGTCGCTGGCGATGGTGCTGGGGGGCTATACCCTGGCCACGCATCTGCACGTCTCCGGCCCCATCGCCATGGTGGTCGCCGGGCTGGTGGTGGGCAACCACGCCTGGACCCATGCGATGTCGCCGCAGACGCGCCAGCATCTCAACGATTTCTGGGAGCTGATCGACGAGATTCTCAATGCGCTGCTGTTCGTGATCATCGGGCTCGAGCTGCTGGCGCTGCCGTTCCGGGTCGACTACCTGTGGGTCGCGGTGCCGTTGATCCTGCTGCTGCTGGCGGTACGCTGGCTGGTGGTGGCGGTACCGGTGACGTTGGCGCACACCCATTTCCGGCGCGGCTCGATTCCGGTGCTCGCCTGGGGCGGCCTGCGCGGTGGCATCTCGGTGGCACTGGCGCTGTCGCTGCCACCCAGTGAGGCGCGCGACGTGGTGCTCAACGTCACCTACCTGATCGTGCTGGTCTCGATCGTCTCACAGGGGCTGACCATCGGCCGGGTGGTGCGCCGGGTACTGGCGGCTGGGGAGCGGTAGGGAATATAGACTTTAGTCGGAGTCTCCGGGCCCGGCATGGTATCGCGGGCGGGCCTTGCTTACTCTTGGGGCCTGTCGCTCACGGCCGGGGTTGCCGAGTCCGAAGCATGAATCATGGCCCGCGGGTCATGGATGAACGCCGCGGGTGGGCCAGTGACGGCATCACGCGCGGATGCAAGGCGATCACACTCAACAGACGGGGTATACCATGAGGCTACGTACAGGGATGCTGTTTGCCGCACTGGGTCTTTCCGGTGCGCTGCTGGCGGGCTGCGGCGATGATGCCGACGACAAGGCGAGCAGCGAGAGCCAGACATCGTCGTCCTCGCAGCAGAGCGAGTCGACCCCCGCCCAGGGCGAGAACGGCAGCACCAGCCAGTCCTCTTCCAGCGACACCGCCTCGGCGGAGCAGGCGCAGCCGGTCAATCTGATCTTCGGTACCGGCGGTACCGGCGGCAGCTACTATCCGATCGGTGGTGCACTCAAGAGCGTGTTCGAAGCCAGTGATCTGGTCGACAACGTTCAGGTGGTCTCCACCGGCGCTTCGGTGCAGAACATCAACAACATCACCGACGGCCTCAACCAGATCGCGATCGTCATGAGCGACGTCGCCTACGATGCGATCAAGGGCCAGAACCAGTTCGATGGTAACCCCGCCGACATCAAGGCGCTGGCCGGCATGTACCCCAACGTGGTGCAGGTGGTGGCGACCGCGGACAGCGGCATCCACAGCATCGCCGATCTCAAGGGCAAGCGTGTCGGCGTCGGCAAGGTCGGCTCCGGGGTCGAGCAAAGCGCGTCCAAGGTGCTCGAGTCGGCCGGTCTGAGCTACGACGATCTGGCCCAGGTCAGCCACACCGGTTACGCCGACAGCGTCACCGGCATGAGCAACGGCAACATCGATGCCGCCTTCTTCACCTCCGGCGTGCCCAACTCCAGCATCACCGGGCTGATGCAGAGTACCGACATCACCTTCGTGCCGGTGAGCGGCGACGTCGCCAGCAAGCTGCTGGAGAAGTACCCGTACTACGAGAACTACGAGATTCCGGCCGGCGCTCCCGAGCGCTATGACCTGGGCAGTGCGGTCGATACCGTGGCGATCCGCAACGTGATGATCGTCGGCAGCGACATGCGCAACGATGTCGCCGAGGATCTGACCAAGCGCTTCCACGACTATCTCGAGTCGGGCAACGTCTCCGTCGGCGCGCTCAAGCAGTTCGACCCCGCCAGCATGAACAAGAACCTGGTGGTGCCGCTGCATCCGGGCGCCGAAGCCTACTACGCCACCCTGGCCGACAACGGTGACGCCGCCAAGTCGCAGAGTGATAGCGACGCGTCGACCAGCGACGGCATGGGCAGCGACAACACCGGCAGCGAAGCCTCGGCTAGCGACGATGGCCAGGGCAAAGCCGAGGACAAGGCACCGCAGTCCTGATGATAGCGCGTGCGGCGTGACGTCAGCGGTCGGGGGATGACCCGCCGGCGCTGGTGCTGGTGCCTAGTGATGACGGTGGCGATCCTGCTCGGGATCGCCACCGTCGCGTATCCGCTCCCCTGGCTGGCGGTCAAGCAGGGCGCCGAGTGGCGTCTGGCGCTGCCGGGCTGGGCCGGTACCACCTTCAAGATCCGCTGGATGCACTCGGTCGAGAAAGAAGACTGGGAGGAGTGGTACCGCATCACTGCCGATGGCGCTATCGAGATCACCGGCACTCGCTTCAAGACCTTTGGTGCCGGCGTGCCTGCCCATGCGGGCAAGGAGACCCATCTCGCCGATGGCTGGGTGGTGATGACCGGCATCGATCGGGTGGTCGACCCGCTGGCGATCCAGGCGGCGGTCGCGGAGCACTACCGGATGATCTTCGCCGGCCATGTGATCCCGCTGTCCCGTCACAATCCGCCCCCCATCCTGACCTTTTCTATGGTAAAAGCGCCTGTGTGGCAGGTACTCCCGGCGCTGCTGAGGCCGTGGCTGCCCTGGCTCAACCAGCCCTAGGGGATCGAGTATGTCAGAACAAAAAGTAGTGCTGTCCGCCGATGGTCCCGAGGACCCTTCGGTCAAAGAGGCGCTGGAGAAGTTCGATCGTGAAAGCCTGGTGCGTGACCGGCTGCCGCGAATGGTGCTCCAGTTCGTCACCGGGGTCAGCGTGCTGCTGGCGCTGTTCCATCTCTATACGTCGTTCTCGGGGCCGCTGGTGGACGTGGCCCAGCGCAGCATCCACCTGTATACGCTGCTGGGACTGGCCTTCATCCTCTACCCGCTGACGCGCAAGGGCGCGCGTGACCGGGTACCCTGGGGCGATGCGTTGCTGGCGCTGGCGGCGTTCGCCATCGGTGTCTACATGCTGCTGGTGTCGGACCGGGTGATCGCCTCTGCCGGGCGTATCAATCAGACCGACATGATCGTCGGCTTCGTGGCGATCCTGCTGGTGCTCGACGCCACTCGCCGGGTTACCGGCTGGGGACTGACCATTCTGGCCACGCTGTTTCTGCTCTATGGCTTCTACGCCAAGCTCTCGTTCTATCCGGCGCTCAACGAGAACATCATTCTCGCCACCTGCCGCCAGATCGTCTCGCACCTGGTGTTCATCACCGAGGGGCTCTTAGGTACTGCGATCGGTGTTTCGGCGAGCTACATCATCCTGTTCATCCTGTTCGGCGCCTTTCTCGGCAAGTCCGGGTTGGGGCAGCTGTTCAACGATCTGGCGCTGGCGATCGCCGGGCATACCCGCGGCGGCCCGGCCAAGGTAGCGGTGATCGCCAGCGGCTTTCTCGGCTCGATCAACGGCTCGGCGATCGCCAACGTGGTCACCACCGGTGCCTTCACCATCCCGCTGATGAAGAAGACCGGCTACAAGCCCAACTTCGCCGGGGCGGTGGAGGCGGCGGCCAGCGTCGGCGGTCAGATTCTGCCGCCGATCATGGGCGCGGCAGCCTTCATCATGGCCGAGGTGCTCTCGGTGCCCTACACCCAGGTGATCCTGGCCGGCATCATTCCGGCCTTGCTCTACTATCTCGGGGTGCTGTTCCAGGTCCATCTGCGCGCCATGCGCAACGGTCTCGAGGGCATCCCGCGCTCCCAGCTGACGCCGCTGAAGACGGTGATGCTCAAGCGCGGGCATCTGCTGGTGCCGATGGCGGTGCTGCTGTGGCTGCTGTTCGACGGCCGCGCGCCTTTCTTCGCCGCCTTCTGGTCGATCGCCGCCACCGTGCTGATCTGCGGTACCCGCCGGGTCACTGTGGGGCTCGGCCTGATCCTGGTGCTGCTGATCCTGGAGCCGCAGCTGCGTGCGCTGTTCGCCGGGAACCCGCTGCCCAACTTCCCGGCCAGCCGCTGGACGCTGTTCCTGGTGATCCTGGTGCCGGTGGCGATCAATGCGCTGCGTGCCAAGCTCGGCATGGTGGCCGAGAAGATGGATGTCGGCGACTGCCGCGATGCCATGGTCGATGGCGTGCGCAACGCCATTCCGGTGGCCGTGGCGTGTGGTGCGGTGGGGATCATCGTGGGCATCGCCACGCTGACCGGCATCGCCCTGGACGCCGCCGACGCGGTGGTCACGCTGGGCCAGCAGATTCCGATCCCGATGATTCAACTGCTGGTCACCCTGGTGCTGACCATGGTCGCCTCGATCGTGCTCGGCATGGGGCTGCCGAGCATCCCCACCTATATCATCACCAGCACCATGGCGGCGCCGATCCTGCTCAACCTGCCGCTGTTCCGCGAGCTGGCCGGGAGCAACGACACCGCGATCTTCGTCGCCCACATGTTCGTGTTCTACTTCGGTCTGTTCGCCAACCTGACGCCGCCGGTGGCGCTGGCCGCCTATGCCGGCGCCGGCATCAGCGGCGGCTCGCCCAATGCCACCGGCTTCCAGGCGATGAAGCTCGCCATCGCCGGTTTCGTGGTGCCCTACATGTTCGTGTTCGCGCACAGCATGCTGATGATCGACGCCACCCTGTGGAACACGCTGTGGGTGATCGTCACCGGGGTGATCGGGGTGCTGCTGCTGGCGGTGGCGGTGGAGGGCTACCTGCGCCGGCCGCTCAACCCCTTCTGGCGGATACTGGCGGCAGTCGGCGCGCTGGCGCTGATCTTCCCGGGGCTGGCCAGCGACATCGTGGGGGCGGTGATCACCGTGGTGCTGTTCCTGCTGGCCAAGGCCAAGCCGGCGCAGCCTGCCCCGAGCGGTGGCTGACGAGGCTTCGTCGATACCTTTCTGCCCCTGCTCTGCACGGGCTTGCCACGCCGGCGCCCGCTCACGCGGGCGTCGGCGTCTGGTCTGGGCTTTTCGTCGCACCTGGGAGACGCCTGGCTTCTAGCCTGCTATAAAGTTGACTTAAGGCGCTGCTCAAAAGCGCCGTATACCCCCTGAACGCCGGGCGTGCTGGCTGACGCTGCAGGCTCCCCTGGAAGGACCGCCAGGGCGGTGGTAACGACACAATCCGATGAGGATGGCACATGGCAATTAACGTCACGCGGCGCCAGTTTTTCAAACTGGGCGGGGCGGGGCTGGCGACGTCGAGCCTGGCGGTGATGGGGTTCGCCCCGGAACCCGCCGAAGCTTCGATCCGGCAGTTCAAGCTGACCCACGCCAAGGAGACCCGCAACACCTGCACCTACTGCTCGGTGGGCTGCGGCATTCTGATCTACAGCAAGGGCGATGGGGCGAAGAACGTCGAACAGAACGTCTTCCACATCGAGGGCGACCCGGATCACCCGGTCTCCCGCGGCTCGCTGTGCCCCAAGGGCGCAGGGCTGCTGGACTTCGTCCACAGCGATGGCCGTCTGGCCTACCCGCAGGTGCGCGAGGCCGGCAGCGACGAGTGGAAGCGGATCAGCTGGGACGAGGCGCTCGGGCGCATCGCTCGGCACATGAAGGATGATCGCGACGCCAACTTCGTGCAGCGCAACGCCCAGGGGCAGACGGTCAACCACTGGACGACGACGGGTTTCCTGGCGGCGTCCGGCTCCTCCAACGAAGCCGGCTACATCACCCACAAGGTGGTGCGTACGCTGGGCATGGTGGCGTTCGACAACCAGGCACGCGTCTGACACGGACCGACGGTGGCAGGTCTTGCCCCAACATTCGGTCGCGGTGCCATGACCAATCACTGGGTCGACATCCGCAATGCCAATCTGATTCTGTCGATGGGCGGCAACTCCGCCGAAGCACACCCCGTGGGCTTCCGCTGGGTCACCGAGGCCATCGAGCACAACAAGGCCGAGTTGATCACGATCGACCCGCGCTTTACCCGTACCAGCGCGGTGGCGCAGGATCGCGCCTTCATCCGCACCGGTAGCGATATCGCCTTCCTCGGCGGGCTGATCAGCTATCTGATCGAGACCGATCAGATCCAGCGCGAGTACGTGCTGAACTACACCGACGCGGCGCTGATCGTGCGCGACGGCTATGGCTTCGAGGAGGGTCTGTTCTCGGGCTACGACGAGGCCACGCGCAGCTACGACAAGCAGTCGTGGATGTACGAGAAGGGCGCCGACGGCTTCGTGCGCCGGGATGACTCGCTCAGCGATCCGCGCTGCGTCTACCAGCTGCTGCGCGGGCACTATGCGCGCTACACCCCTGACATGGTCTCGAGCATCAGCGGCATCCCGGTGGCCGACATCCAGCGCATCTGGAAGAAGATCGCGGCGATGGCGGTGCCCGACAAGACCATGACCATCCTCTATGCGCTGGGCTGGACGCAGCACTCGATCGGCTCGCAGATCATCCGCGCCGCGGCCATGGTCCAGCTGCTGCTGGGCAACATGGGCATGCCGGGGGGCGGGGTCAACGCGCTGCGCGGGCACTCCAACATCCAGGGGCTGACCGATCTGGGGCTGCTGTCGCAGCTGCTTCCGGGCTACATGACCCTGGCCAACGCCAAGGAGCAAGGGTACCGCGCCTATATCGACAAGCGCACCAAGCAGCCCACGGTGGCGGGTCAGGTCTCCTACTGGAAGAACTACGAGAAGTTCCACGTCAGCCTGATGAAGGCGTGGTACGGCCAGGCCGCGACCGCCGACAACGACTGGTGCTTCGACTGGTTGCCCAAGCTCGAACGGCCGCTCTACGACATCCTCGATACCTTCGAGCGCATGTCCAAGGGCGAGCTGACCGGCTACTTCTGCCAGGGTTTCAATCCGCTCGCCTCGTTCCCCGACCGGGCCAAGATCACCCGCGCGCTGTCGTCGCTGAAGTATCTGGTGGTGATGGACCCGCTCAACACCGAGACCAGCGAGTTCTGGAAGTCCTACGGCGAGTACAACGACGTCGACCCCAGCCAGATCGACACCGAGGTGTTCCGGCTGCCGACCTGCTGCTTCGCCGAGGACGACGGCTCGATCGTCAACAGCGCGCGCTGGCTGCAGTGGCACTGGGCCGCGGCGCCGCCGCCGGGCGAGTCGCGCCCCGACACGCGCATCATGGGCGAGCTGTTCCTCAGGCTGAAGCAGCTCTACCAGACGGAGGGCGGGGTCTTCCCCGAGCCGATCCTCAACCTGACCTGGGACTACAAGATCCCCCACGAGCCCAAGTCGGAAGAACTCGCGCGCGAGTTCAACGGCTATGCGCTGGAGGATCTGACCGACGCCCAGGGGCAGGTGGTGCGCCGTGCCGGCGAGCAGCTCTCCGGTTTCGGTGAGCTGACCGCCGACGGCAAGACCACCGCCGGCTGCTGGATCTTCACCGGCTGCTGGACCGAAGCGGGCAACCAGATGGCGCGGCGCGACAACGCCGACCCCTATGGTACCGGCAACACCCTGGGCTGGGCCTGGGCCTGGCCGGCCAACCGGCGTGTGCTCTACAACCGCGCCAGTGCCGACGTGCAGGGGCGGCCGTGGGGCGCCAACAAGGCGTTCGTGTGGTGGAGCGCTGAGCAGGGGCGCTGGATCGGTGCCGACGTGCCCGACTTCCCGCCGACCTCGGCGCCGTCCGAAGGGCAGATGCCGTTCATCATGCAGCCGGAAGGGGTGGGACACCTGTTCGCCGGGCAGAGCATGGTCGATGGCCCCTTCCCCGAGCACTACGAGCCGTTCGAGTCGCCGGTACCGCAGAACCTGCTGCATCCGGGCAAGCCCAAGGTGCGCAACAACCCGGCGGCACGCATCTTCGACGAGGATCGCGCGGCTCTGGGCACACCGGAGGAGTACCCGCATGCGGCGACGACCTATCGCCTGACCGAGCATTTCCACTACTGGACCAAGCACGCCCGGCTCAACGCCATCGTTCAGCCGCAGCAGTTCGTCGAGATCGGCGAGAAACTGGCCGAGGAGATCGGCGTGGCCGCGGGGGACTGGGTCAAGGTCTCCTCCAAGCGCGGCTTCATCAAGGCGGTGGCGGTGGTGACCAAGCGGCTCAAGCCGATGACGGTCGGCGACCGTCAGGTGCACCACGTGGGCATTCCGCTGCACTGGGGCTTCACCGGCGTGGCCAAGAAGGGCTATCTGGTCAACGCCCTGACGCCGTTCGTCGGTGATGCCAATACCCAGACGCCGGAGTACAAGTCGTTCACCGTTCGCGTCGAGAAGGCTTAGGGAGCTCGCCATGATCAATTCGCAAAACATCATTGCCCGCTCTGCCACCACGACCCCGCCGCCGCAGGCACGCAGCCACGTCGAGGAAGTGGCCAAGCTGATCGATGTCTCCAAGTGCATCGGCTGCAAGGCGTGCCAGGTGGCGTGCATGGAGTGGAACGACCTGCGTGACGAGGTGGGGGAGTGCCACGGCACCTACGACAACCCCACCGACCTCACCGCCGAGTCGTGGACGGTGATGCGCTTCAGCGAGCACGAGACGGCCGATGGCAATCTCGAGTGGCTGATTCGCAAGGATGGCTGCATGCACTGTGCCGAGCCGGGCTGCCTTACGGCGTGCCCGGCCCCCGGCGCGATCGTGCAGTACGCCAACGGGATCGTCGACTTCGACTCCAACCACTGCATCGGCTGCGGCTACTGCATCACCGGCTGCCCGTTCGATATTCCGCGCATCTCGCCGAAGGACAGCAAGTCCTACAAGTGCACGCTGTGCTCGGATCGGGTCAACGCCGGCATGGAGCCGGCCTGCGTCAAGACCTGCCCGACCAACTGCATCGAGTTCGGCACCAAGGCGGACATGCTCGACCGCGCCGCCAAGCGGGTCGGCGATCTCAAGGCGCTGGGTTTCCGCGATGCCGGCATCTACGACCCGGCCGGCGTCGGCGGCACCCACGTGATGTACGTGCTGCATCACGCCAACGATCCCAACCGCTACAGCGGCCTGCCCAAGGACCCACGTATCTCGCCGCTGGTCGGCGCCTGGAAAGGGGTGACCAAACCGATCATGGCGGCGATCATCGGCATCACTGCCTTCGCCGGGGTGATCCACTACGTGACCAAGGGGCCCAAGGAGGAGCCGGAGGAGAGCGCTGACGCTGACCCGACCGCGCTCGGCTACGACGCCACGCGCCGGCGCGACGACGCGGACGACCGCCCGCATGGAGGTGACCGATGAAGCGCTCCCAGGATCGTCTCGTACGCTACTCGCCGCTCGATCGTGCCAATCACTGGACCATGGTGATCGCGTTCGTGCTGCTGGCGCTGTCGGGGCTGGCGTTCTTCCACCCGGCATTCTTCTTCCTCAGCCATAGCCTCGGCGGGCCGGTGTGGGCGCGTATTCTGCACCCCTTCCTCGGCCTGGTGCTGGTGCTGCTGTTCGTGGCCATGGCGGTACGCCACGTCAGCCGTAACCTGCTGGGTGAGAACGACGTGCAGTGGATGCGTCAGATCGGCGACGTGCTCGACAATCGCGACGACAAGCTGCCGCCGATCGGCAAGTACAATCCGGGCCAGAAGCTGGTGTTCTGGGCGCTGGTGGTGTCGATCGCGGCGCTGTTGGTCAGCGGCGTGATCATGTGGCGGCCGTGGTTCGCCGGCTACTTCCCGATCCCGCTGATCCGGCTGGCGAGTCTGGTCCACGCGCTGGCGGCGTTCGTTGCCATCGTCACCATCGTGGTCCACGTCTATGCCGCGCTCTGGGTCAAGGGCTCGATCCGCTCGATGACCCAGGGCTGGGTGACCCGCGCCTGGGCCCGTCATCACCATGGCCTCTGGGCCCGCGAACAGGAGGAGAAGCAGCGCCGTGAGCCGCAACCCTGAACGCCCTCCGGGCAGTGACCCCGGTCACGCTTTCGGTCAGGCGCCCCCTTCGCCGGGGGCACCGCCGATGGTGGTGCTGCCGGGCCGCAAGCTGTTCGCCGAACGTGCCGAGCGCCTGCGGCGGCTGGCCGAACGCGTGCCGGCGATGGCCGACTACCTGCGCTTCATGGCGCAGGTGGTCGCCGCCCAGCACCGGGTGCTGCAGCAGCCCCGCGCGAGCGTGACCGCGAGTGCCGAGGTGGCGATCGCCCACGGCGTGCCGCCGTTGGCGATCGACGGGCTGTGGCGCGACATGAGCTGGCGCGAGGATCTCGACGCGCTGATCGCCGAGCTCGACGGCGAGGTGCCGGCGGCGCAGCGCGAGTGGTTCGAGGCCCTGCGCGGTGCCTCGGCCGCGGCCCGCGAGGCGCTGGTGCCGCGTTTGCTCGGCGGTGAGTCGCTCGACCCCGAGCAGACCGCGCTGGCGCCGCTGGTGGGTGCTGCGCTGCAGGTCGCCTGGACCCGTCAGGCGCGCACCCTGGCAAAGCCGCCGGGGCGCCCCGACGAGGCCATGCGTGCGCTGTGCCCCTGCTGCGGTGCGCCGGCGGTGGCCAGCGTGATCCAGATCGGCATGGCCCGCTCGCGGGTGCGCTACCTGCACTGCGGGCTGTGCGCCACCGAGTGGTACGCCGAGCGCGCGCGCTGCGTCGAGTGCGGCGATAGCCGGACGCTCGACTATTGCGGGCTCGAGGACGACGCCGGGCAGCGCGTGCTGCCGGTACAGGCGGAGACCTGCGATCACTGTGCGAGCTATCTCAAGGTGGTGCAGAAGGAGTGGGAGGCCGATGCCGATCCGCTCGCCGACGATCTCGCCAGTCTGGCCCTGGACATGCTGATCGCCGACCGCGAGCTGGCGCGGCGGGCCTTCAACCCACTGCTGGTGCTGGGCGCGCCCGACGCCGGCTGAGACCGGCTCATGGCGCCAGTGGCGCGGGCGTGTCGACGTTCGCGGCCACTCTCGCCTACCTCTCTCACATACCACGCTCGCCTGCCGCTGCGGGGCTGGCGACCCGTGGCTGCTCCCTCGACCCGGGCCGTGCGGCGCCGGGTCACTTGTGTTGGCGTGGCGGCGACGCTTAAATCGGGGGCACGCCCGGTGTCGCCCCCGGCCATCCTCCGTTCTGTCGAGCCGTTCATGTCCGAGACCTCTGCCGCGAGCACCGATCTGCGTCGCCACCTGCCTGCCGTCAACGTGTTGCTTGCCCATGCCGCACTGCAGCCCGCCCGTGTGCAGCACGGTGAGCGCGTGCTCACCCGGGCCGTCCGCGACACGCTCACCGAGTGGCGTCGCCGGCTGGCGGCGCCGGATGCGCCGACTTCACTCGACGAGGAGGCGCTGATCGATGCCATACACGAGCGTCTTGCCGGGCTGACCCGGCCCAACCTGCGCGCGGTGTTCAATCTAACCGGTACGGTGATCCACACCAATCTGGGGCGATCGCCGTTGGCCGAGGCGGCGATTGCGGCGATGGTCGAGGCGGCACGCCACCCGGCGGCGCTGGAGTACGATCTCGAAGGTGGGCGGCGTGGCGACCGTGATCGCCTGGTCGAGGCGCTGCTGGTCGAGCTCACCGGGGCCGAGGCGGCGACCGTGGTCAACAACAACGCGGCCGCCGTGCTGCTGGCGTTGAGCGCCCTGGGGGCAGGCCGCGAGGCGATCATCTCGCGCGGCGAGATGATCGAGATCGGCGGCGCTTTCCGCATGCCCGACGTGATGACCGCCGCCGGCTGCCGGCTGGTCGAGGTGGGGGCCACCAACCGCACCCATGCGCGCGACTTTCGCCAGGCGCTGGGTGAGCAGAGCGGTCTGATCGTCAAGGCGCACACCTCCAACTACGCCATCGCCGGCTTCACCAGCAGCGTGCCGGAGGCGGAGCTGGCGGCGATCGCCCACGCCCACGGTATTCCCTTCATGATCGATCTGGGCAGTGGCGCGCTGACCGACTTCCGCGCCCTGGGGCTGCCCCACGAGGCGCAGCCGGCGGAGGCGATCGCCGCCGGGGCCGATCTGGTCACCTTCAGCGGCGACAAGCTGCTGGGTGGGCCGCAGGCGGGGATCGTGGTCGGCCGGCGCGAGCTGGTCGAGCGTCTCAAGCGCCACCCGCTCAAGCGCGCGCTGCGCTGCGACAAGCTCACCCTGGCCGCCCTCGAGGCCACGCTGCGGATCTATCGCGATAGCGAGGCGCCGGCGCGCGAGCTGCCCACGCTGCGGCTGTTGACCCGTGCGGAGGATGAGATCGCACAGCAGGCCGAGCGTCTGCTGAACCCACTGCGGGCGGCACTCGCCGGCATCGCCACGGTGGAGAATGAGGCCTGCCGCAGTCAGCTCGGCAGCGGTTCGCTGCCGGTGGATCGCCTGGAGAGCCGTGCGCTGGTGCTGCGGGCGCCGCGCGGGCGCGATCTGGCCCGTCTCGAGCGGGCGCTGCGCGCGCTGCCGCGACCGGTGATCGGACGTACCCACGAGGGTGCGCTATGGCTCGATCTGCGCTGTCTCGCCGAGCCCGCCGACGAGCAGGCGTTCCTGGCGCAGCTGGCGACGCTGCCGGCGTGCTGGGAGGCGGCATGATCGTCGGCACCGCGGGGCACGTCGACCACGGCAAGACCGCGCTGATCCGCGGGCTCACCGGTATCGCCACCGACCGCTTGAAGGAGGAGCAGGCGCGCGGCCTGACCATTGAGCCGGGGTACGCCTATCCCACGCCGCCACCGGGGAGCGAGGGGGCGGTACTCGGCTTCATCGACGTGCCCGGCCATGAGCGCTTCATTGCCAACATGCTCGCGGGGGCGGCCGGTATCGACGCCATGCTGCTGGTGGTGGCGGCAGATGACGGCATCATGCCGCAGAGCGTCGAGCATCTGCGCATTCTGGAACTGCTTGGGGTCGAGCGCGCCTGGGTCGCGCTGACCAAGTGCGACCGCGTGGACACCGCGCGGGTGCAGCAGGTGAGTGCCGAGATCACCGCCTGGCTGGCAAAGACGCGCTTCGCCGGTGCGCCGCTGTTCGCCGTCTCCAATCTGTCCGGCGCGGGTCAGGCGGCGCTGGGCGATGCGCTGTGGGCCGCGGCGCGCGCGCAGACGGCTCGTCTTGCGAGCGGCGGCTTTCGGCTGGCGGTGGACCGTGCCTTCGTCAAGCAGGGCGCGGGAGTGGTGGTCACCGGCACCATCCGCAGCGGTGAGGTGCGTCAGGGCGATAGCGTGCGCCTGCTGCCGGGCGGGGCCAGCGCGCGGATACGCGCGCTGCGGGCACAGAATCGCGAGGTCGCGCTGGCCCGACGCGGCGAGCGCTGCGCGCTCAATCTGAGCGGCAGCGAGGTCGAGCGCGGCACGCTGGCACGCGGCGACTGGGTGGTCGCCGCGGACTCCAGGGTCGAGGGGCGTCAGCGTCTCGACGTCTCCCTCACACTGCTGCCGGAGGCCGAGCCGCTCAAGCACTGGACCCCCGTGCATCTGCACCATCTCAGCGCCCACGTCACCGGCCATGTCTCGCTGCTGGAGGGTGAGACGCTGGCGCCGGGCCAGACCATGCTGGCGCAGCTGGTGCTGACAGCGCCACTACATGCGACCCATGGCGATGCGCTGATCGTGCGTGACCACGGCGCCAGCCGCACCCTGGCCGGTGCACGCGTGCTCGACGTGGCGCCACCGCGGCGTGGTGCGCGCCAGCCGGCGCGCCTGACCTGGCTGCAGGCACTGAGGGCGATGCTCCCGGGGGCGGATGGTGAAGTGCAACTGGCGGCACTCTGGCCGCACCTCGCCAGCGGCCAGAGTGTCGACCTGGTGGCCCTGGCGGCCAATCTCGACCTACCCGCGGCGGTTCTCGACGAGGCGGCCACCCAGGCCGGATGGGTGGTGATCGCCGCCGATGCGGCCACGCACCACGCCTTTCGTGTCGACGATCTGGCCGCGCGCTACGCTGCGGTGGTAGCGCGCCTGGCACAGGTCCATGCCGAGGAGCCGGCGATGCGCGGGGCGGAGATCGACCGGCTGCGGCGGATGAGTGCACCGGCGCTGCCGCCGGCGCTGTTCCGCCCGCTGCTGGAGCGCTGGAAGGCCGAGGGAGAGATCGTCCAGCACGGGCCCTTCATCGCCCTGGCCGACCACCGGGCGACGCTGGGCGAGGCCGATGCCGCGCGCTGGCAAGCGGTGCGGCCGCTGCTGGCGCAGACGCCGTTCGAACCGCCGCGGGTGCGTGATATCGCCATGGCGCTGGGCCTGGAGGAGGGCGAGACTCGGGCCTTGCTGCGGCGCACGGCGCTGCTCGGCGAGGTCTACCAGCTGCGCCACGATCACTTCTTTCTCACCCCGCATGTGGTCCAGCTGGCCGACTGGGTGCGCGAACTCGCAGCGTGCTCGCCGGCGGGGGTCACGGCGGCGGCGTTCCGCGATCGGGTCGGCTGCGGGCGCAAGCTGGCGGTGGCGATTCTCGAGTTCTTCGACCGCATTGGCTTCACCCGACGCATCGGCGATGGTCACAAGGTGATTCGACAGGATATGCTGTTCACCTGACCGCGCGCCTGCGCGGTCGGTCGCGTCTGGTGCTTTGGCTCCGCCTGATACTCTTGGGCGCTGTCCGACACCTTGCGTGCCTGGAAGAGAATCGTTCCCCGGTGGGACGCCAGGACTTCAACTCCTGTAGGGGCTGCCAGCGGTCCCTGGTGGGTTCGACTCCCACTCTCTTCCGCCACCCTTCATGCCGTCCCTCATGCCATCCTCCTTGCAGGCTGCTACCGTCTCCGCGATCTCGCGCGAGTCACAGGTCCGAGCTGCCGCTGCCTATGCTCTGCAGAGCGTTTTCGGAAGGGTAGCAAGTCGCTGTTCTCGCGACTTTTTCGGCGATACAAAAAATGACAAGGGGTTATTGAACGTGTGTTCGGGTATAACTCCATGATTAAGGGAATTTAAGTGTTGCCATTAGCAAAAGTGATTTGGGGATTATCATATTTGCCTTGGTTACGGCTGGCTAACGGTCCATGCTGAGCGTGCTCACTTAGCCAAGCGGCAAGACCGCAAGGGACTGCGGGGTGAGCACTGATGAGGGGGCAAGGTTCACGTCCTCCTTCGATCGGTCCCATCCAGTGCTTCTCGTCTTTTTCTCATTACGCTCTGCTACTTACGTTCATCTACCTACGCTCTTCTAGCTTCTTTTTTCTCTTTTTGACTCCCTCTTCCCGATAGCCGCTATCGGCACGAACCGTGGCCGTGCGCTGGGAGCCCTTCGCGACGGGGCGCTTCGCTGTGCGAGAGGTGTTCCTGCCGGCGCCCTTACTGTCTTCCCTGGCGCTACCCATGGCATCATGCGCCAGCTTTCCGTGTCGCGGAAGCGTCGATCCTTTCAGCGCAACGGAGGTCATATGCAGGGCTCTCTCATCGGCATCGTCGCCGGCGTAGCGGTATGGCTCGCCAGCGGCGAGTGGGGCTGGGGTATCGGGGTCGGTATCGCGGTGGGCATCGCCTGGGATCTCTGGCGCCAGCGCCCCTGGCGCTGAGAGGGTGTTTACAAAATGCCTGCGCTCGACGATACGGCGTTGAAATCGACCTCAAAGTACTCATTTACACCGCGTAAACTCCGTCTTTTCGGCCGATTTCGCCTTGTCTCGCCTTCGCTCGTCGAATTTGTAAACACCCTCTGAGGCGACCCACAGGGTAGGCCCTCCGCGATGCCGCCGTCGGGTCGGGGTGTAATACAATAGCGTGGGGGGCGTGCGCTACCCTGTAGTGACACGCTAGACGGACGCGCGCCATGCCCGCTCATCACGACCACGCCCACCACCATGATCATCATCACGATCATGGCGGCCACCATCATCATCACGACCATACGCCCGAGGTGACCGCCGACAGCGCCAAGCGGGTCAAGTGGGCGATGCTGCTGACCGCGGGTTTCATGCTGGCGGAGGTGGTGGGCGGCTGGATTTCGGGCTCGCTGGCACTGCTGGCCGATGCCGGGCACATGTTCAGCGACAGCTTCTCGCTCGGCCTGGCACTGTTCGCCTTCGCCATGGGCAGTCGCGCGCCGGATACCCGGCGCACTTTCGGCTATCAGCGGTTCCAGGTGCTCGCCGCTTTCGTCAACGGGCTGACCCTGTTCGGCATCGCGGTGTGGATCTTCATCGCGGCGATCCAGCGCTTTACCCAGCCGGTGGAGGTGCTGGCCGGGCCGATGATGACCATCGCCGTGCTCGGGCTGGTGGTCAATCTGGTGGTATTCAAGATTCTCCACGGTGGCGATCAGGAAAATCTCAATCTGCGCGGGGCGCTGCTTCACGTGCTGGGGGATCTGCTCGGCTCGGTGGCGGCTATCGTGGCCTCGGTGGTGATTCTGCTCACCGGCTGGACGCCGATCGATCCGCTGCTCTCGATGCTCGCTGCCGGGCTGATTCTGCGCGCGGCCTGGACGATTCTGCGGCGCTCCACCCACACCCTGCTCGAGGGTACCCCGGAGGGCCTCGACGTGGACCAGATCCGTCAGGCGCTGCTGGCGGTCGAGGGGGTCGAGGGGCTGCACGACATGCACGTCTGGGGGCTCACGCCTCAGGACCCGCTGCTCAGCGCGCATCTGGTGATCGTCGCGGCCGACCAGCACGATGCGGTGATCGAGCGCGCCTATGGTGTGCTGCAGGCGCGTTTCGCGATCCACCATGCCACCCTCCAGGTCGAGACCGCCGCCTGCCGTACCGGTGGCGACTGCCACGCTGGCGTCCATCCCTGAACCCATCTCCTGGCATTGCCTGCGCAGACCTAGGCACTGTCTGAAAAGTGCTGCGCTCGCCCATGCGGCGTTAAAAATCGGCTGGAACGCCAGCCCGGTCAAAAATGCTCATTTACACCCCGTAAACTGGAGCGCCAGCCCGGTCCGTTTTCGCCGATTTTTGCCTTAGCTGCGCGCCCCGGCCTGGCCTTCGCTCGTCGACTTTTCAGACAGCACCTGGCGCGATGCACTCGGGGAGCTGACGTGACCGGCTTTCATACCCGGGCGCGGAAAGTTTCATTGGCCGGAGCTGGAGGCGGCGGGCACAATGGGTCCATGTCGTAGAGAGGCACACAGGGGGCGCGACGGGCGTCCGACGGCCCCAGCCAGCGCCTCTCCCTACCGATCCGATTTCGAGACAAAAGCGCGCATGAATACGCATCTTCCCCTGGGCATCAGCTTCGAGTTCTTTCCTCCCAATACCGCGGCCGGGCGGGAGAAGCTCAACGCCACACGGGATGCGCTGAGCGCGCGTTCGCCGCGCTTCTTCTCGGTCACCTACGGTGCCGGCGGTTCGACCCAGGCGCGCACCCTCGATACCGTCGAGGCGCTGCGCCAGGGCGGCGTCGCCACGGCGCCGCACCTCTCCTGCGTGGGCAGCGAGAAGGCCGCGATACGCGAGCTGCTCGGACGCTATCGCGACTCGGGCATCGACAGCCTGGTCGCGCTGCGCGGCGATCTGCCCTCGGGCATGGGCGGGGCGGGTGAGCTGCGCTACGCCAACGAGCTGGTCGAGTTCGTGCGCGCCGAGACCGGCGATCATTTCAATATCGCGGTGGCCGCCTACCCCGAAGTGCATCCCCAGGCGCTGAGCGCCGAGCGCGATCTGGAGAACTTCGCGCGCAAGGTGAAGGCCGGCGCCGACTTCGCCATCACCCAGTACTTCTTCAACGCCGACGCCTACTTCCACTTCGTCGACCGGGCCCGCGCGCTGGGCGTGGAGGCGCCGATCGTGCCCGGCATCATGCCGATCACCAACTACAGCAAGCTGGCACGCTTCTCAGAAACCTGCGGCGCCGATATTCCGCGCTGGGTGCGCAAGCAGCTCGAAGCCTATGGCGACGACCAGCAGAGCATCCAGGCGTTCGGCATCGACATGGTGTCGCGGCTCTGCCAGCGTCTGCTCGATGGCGGCGCGCCGGGGCTGCATTTCTACACGCTCAATCAGGCCGGCCCGTCGCTGCGCATCCTCGACAATCTGGCCTGAGGCGCTCACGTCGCGCCGTTGCACGACTTCGACTAGGGTGAGAGCCACGGGTTGGCGATGGGCGAGCCATGGGCTGGCCCGTGCCGGACAGCATGGCCGAAACGGAGGTGAACGATGCAACGGACGATAGCGAGCGCTCTGGGCGCCGGTATGCTGCTGACGCTGGCGGGGCTGGCACAGGCCGATACGCAGGTCGACATGCACAGCGTCTCCACCCAGGGGGTGGGGGAGTCCATCGGTACGATTACCGCCAGGGATACCGATTATGGGCTGCTGTTGACGCCGGAGCTTGCCGGTCTCGAACCTGGCATCCACGGTTTCCACCTGCACACCAACCCCAGCTGCGACCCCAGCGAGAGCGATGGCAAGGTGACGCCGGCGGGGGCCGCGGGCGGCCACTTCGACCCCGAGCAGACCGACTCCCACCAGGGGCCCTACAGCGATGCCGGCCATCTGGGGGATCTGCCGGTGTTGGCGGTGGATGACGAGGGCAATGCCACCACCCCGGTGCTGGCGCCGCGCCTGAGCGAGGCCGATCTCTCCGGCCACGCCTTCGTCATCCACGCAGGCGGCGACAACTACAGCGATCAGCCCAAGCTGGGCGGCGGCGGGGCTCGCGTTGCCTGCGGCGTGATCGAGTAGCGTGGCGTCACGCGGCTTCGGCTCTCCACACGGCCCCGCTTCGGCGGGGCCGTGTCGTCATGGGGTATCGCGCGAGGCGCCAGGGTAGTGCCGGCATCCGCGCGGGATAACGCCGATGTTTGCAACGCCGCTGTCTAAGCTATTGTTTTCCATAGGTCGCAAGCCGCATAATCTGGCTATTTATCCAGTCTTGGAGCGGCGGCACCGATGGCCAACTTTCGCACCCACTTCGGGGTCGCCAGCGTGGGCGGGCTGATAGCCTCCCAGGCGGGGTGGCAGGCGTCGCTCTACGGGCTGTGGCAGGCGGCGGCGATTGCCGGTCTGGTGACCTTCGGCGGCATTCTGCCCGACATCGATGCCGACAACTCCCGAGCGGTGCGTCTGATCTTCCAGATCCTGGCACTGATCGCCATCGTCGTGGCGGTGCTGCTGCTGCAGCATCGGGTCACGCCGGCGCAGCTGTTCGCTGCCTGCGGCGCGACCTATCTCGCGGTGCGCTATCTGGCCAGTGCGCTGTTCGCCCGCTTCACCGTGCATCGCGGGCTGTGGCACTCGCTGCTGGCGGCCGCGCTCAGCGGGCTGGCGACGGCGGCGGCGAGTTTCACCCTGCTCGGCCAGCCGGCGCGTCTGGCCTGGCTGCACGGCCTGGCGCTGACACTCGGCTTTCTCATCCATTTGGCGCTGGACGAACTCTACAGCGTCGATCTCACCGGGGCGCGACTCAAGCGCTCCTTCGGCACCGCGCTCAAGCCGTTCGACTGGAAGGCTCCCGGCAGCTCGCTGATGCTGCTGCTCACCTCGGTGCATCTGATCGCCTGGCTGCCGCCGCTGGCAGTGCTGCGGGAGGTGCTGACGCATGGACTGGGATGGGGGTTGGGTTGGGGGCGTTAAGCTCCCGCGTTTTGGAGCATCGCGTTCTACACTGAGGGGCCAACCACCCAAAGGAGAGGCCCCATGCATCTGGTCTTCGACGTCAATGAAACGCTACTCGACACCGCCGCGCTGGATCCGCTGTTCATGCGCTGGTTCGGCACCGAGGCGCGCCGCGGCGAGTGGTTCCTCACCCTGCAGGAAACCTGGATGACCACCAATCTGGTCTGCCGTTTCGCCCCCTTCGCCGAGCTGGCCAGGAGTGCGTTGCGCCAGTTGGGTGCCAAGTACGAGGTTGCGATCACCCCCGCCGACGAGCAGGCGCTGGTCGACGGCGTGCTCGCCATGCCGGCGCACGCCGATGCCGTCGAGGCGCTGGCCTGGCTGCGCCAGCAGGGCCACACCCTCACCGCGTTGACCAACAGCGCCAGTGAGGCGGCGCAGCATCAGCTCTCCCAGGCGGGGCTGGCAGCTTATTTCGATGCCATTCTCAGCGTCGATCGGGTCGCGCGCTACAAGCCGGCGCCGGAGCCCTATCGTGCGGCGGCGGCGCACTGGGCGGTCGCGCCCGAGGCGATGATCATGGTGGCGGCCCACGGCTGGGATCTGATCGGTGCCCAGGCGGTGGGCATGCGTACCGCCTTCGTGGCGCGCCCGGGCAAGGCGATGGACCCGGCGCTGGAGCAGGTACCCACCTGGCGTGGTGACGACCTGCGCCAGCTGATGGCCCAGGTCGTCGCGGCGGGATGAGGCGGTTTGGATTCGATAGAGACTAGTGGCGGGTACCGGGATCGATGATCTTCACGGTACTGATCTCTTCGCGCGCGGGTTTCTGGGTCTCGCGGGGCTGATTGACCCGGGTCGGCAGTTCGTCCTGCGCGCTCTCCTCCACCGGTAGCTGCTCGAAGAAGTCGCAGCTGACGCAGTCGCGATAGCGGATACCGTTCTGCTCCCAGCTGCGTATGCGATCCATGGCCGCGCAGCGCGGGCAGATGGCGCCGGCGATGAAGCGCTTGGGTGTGTGTGTCATGGCTGACCTCGCTGATGGCGGGCAGGGTTCGCCTGCCCGCCCCTGGGTGCGTGTCGGCGCCGTCCGTCAGGCGGCGTCGCGCGGTTCGATGCCGGTATGGCGCAGCAGCGGCTCGATGCTCGGCTCGCGGCCGCGGAACGCCTTGAACAGTTCGGCGGCATCGCGCGAGCCGCCGCGCTCGAGGATTTCGCTGCGGAAGCGCTGGCCGGTCTCGGCGTCGAAGATGCCGGCTTCCTCGAAGGCGCTGTAGGCGTCCGCCGAGAGCACTTCGGCCCACTTGTAGCTGTAGTAACCCGCAGCGTAGCCGCCGGCGAAGATATGCGAGAAGCCGTTCTGGAAGCGGTTGAAGTCGACGCTGGGGACCACCGAGACCTGGGCGCGCACGCCATCGAGCAGTGCCTGCACGTCGGCGGCGCTGGGGGTGGCGAGCTCGTGGTGCAGGCGCAGATCGAACATCGAGAACTCCAGCTGGCGCATCATCTGCATCGCCGACTGGAAGTTGCGCGCCGCCTGCAGCTTGTCGAGCAGCGCGTCCGGCAGCTTGTCGCCGCTGTCGACGTGGCCGGCGATCAAGTCGAGCCCCTCGCGCTCCCAGCAGAAGTTCTCCATGAACTGGCTAGGCAGTTCGACCGCGTCCCAGGCCACGCCGCTGATGCCGGAGACGTCGGCCACCGTCTGCCGGGTCAGCATGTGGTGCAGGCCGTGACCGAACTCGTGGAACAGTGTCAGCACCTCGTCATGGGTCAGCAGCGCCGGCTTACCGCCGACGGGCGGGGTGAAGTTGCAGGTCAGGTAGGCGACCGGCAGCTGCAGCGAACCATCCTCGCGCTGGCGCCGGGTGCGACAGACGTCCATCCAGGCGCCGCCGCGCTTGCCTTCCCGGGCGTAGAGATCGAGATAGAAGCCGGCGATCGGGGTGTCGCCGTCGAGCACGTCGAAGTAGCGCACGTCTGGGTGATAGCGCGGAGCGTCGGGGTTCTCGGTCATGCGGATGCCGTAGAGCTTGCCGACCACGCGGAACAGGCCGTCCACCGCCCGCGGCGCGGGGAAGTAGGGGCGCAGCTGCTCTTGGGAGATGTCATAGCGCGCCTGGCGCAGCCTTTCGCTGACGAAGCCGATGTCCCACGGGGCCAGCTCGCCCATGCCGAGGGTGTCGCGGGCGTAGGTCTGCAGTTCGCCGATATCCCGCCGTGCCTGGGGCAGGGCACGCTCGGCGAGATCGTCGAGAAAGCCCAGGACCTGATCGGGAGACTCGGCCATCTTGGTCTCCAGCGAGTAGTCGGCGTAGGTGGCGAAGCCGAGTAGCTGAGCCAGCTCATGGCGCAGCGCCAGGATCTCTTCGATCACCGGGGCATTGTCGTTGGTCCCGGCGTTGGGACCCTGGTCGGAGGCGCGGGTGACGTAGGCGGTGTAGACCTCCTGGCGCAGTTCGCGATCCTCGGCGAAGGTCATGATCGGCAGAAAGCAGGGCACATCGAGGGTGATGCGATAGCCCGTTTCGCCCTTGGCCTCGGCGTTGGCGGCCAGCATCTCCAGTGCGCTTTCCGGCAGGCCGGCCAGGCGCGAGGCGTCGGGCAGCGTCTTGTGCCACGCCTGGGTGGCATCGAGCAGCTGGTTGGAGAAGATATTGCCCAGCTCGGAAAGGCGTGCCTGGATCTCGCCGTAGCGGCGCTTCTGCTCGCTCGGCAGGTCGACACCGGCGAGGCGGAAGTTGCGCAGGGTGTTGTCGACCGCCTTGCGCTGGGCTTCGTCAAGCGCAGAGAAGTCCTCGCTCTGGGCCAGGCGTTCGAAGGCCTGGAACAGCGCGGTGTGCTGGCCGACCCAGGTGCTGTACTCCGAGAGCAGCGCCAGGCACTGCTGATAGGCGTCGCGCAGGGCGTCGCTGTTCATCGTCGAGTTGAGGTGCGACACCGGCGAAAAGGCCTGGGAGAGACGGTCGTCGAGCGCCTCCAGCGGTGCGGCGAGGGAGTCCCAGGTAGGCGCTTGCTGATTGGCCAGGGTGTCGATCGCGGCGCGGTTGTCGGCGATGATCCGCTCGACTGCGGGAACGGCATGCTCGGGGCGGATCGCCTCGAACGGCGGCAGCGTGTTGGAGTCGAGCAGCGGATTGTGCGACATGATCACCTCGGACGAAGAATCGATGCCACAGTATATGGGGGGGATGGCCGTGCCTTTCAACGCGCTGGCCAGTCTGCCGATCGCCGTGGCCTTGCCCGTGCGATACCAGGATTGGCCGGGACGATGAGCCCTGATAGGCTCGCTTCCTTTCGCCGTGACGATGGCCGCGTGAAGACGGCCCTGTAGCGACGGTGCCCCGCCAAGATAGAAGGTGACGAGACGATGAACGAAACCCTGGAGCGCTGGCACTCCCGCCGTGCTTTCATTCTGGCGGTGACCGGCGCCGCGGTGGGGCTGGGCAATATCTGGCGCTTCCCCTACATGACCGGGGAGAACGGCGGCTCGGCCTTCCTGCTGCTCTATATCCTGTTCGTGGTGGTGCTGGGCCTGCCGATGATGATGGCGGAGATCCTGATCGGGCGTGCCGGCCGGCGCAGCCCGATGCAGGCGCTGGCGTATCTCGCCAACGAGGCCGGCGCCAGCCCGCACTGGCGCTGGATCGGGTTGTTCGGCGCGCTCACCGTCTTCTTCATCCTCTCGTTCTACTCGGTGGTTTCCGGCTGGTCGATCGAGTATCTGGTCGATGCGGTCAACGGCAGCTTCGTCGAGCGTACGCCGGCACAGATCGGCTCGGCTTTCGATGCCTTTCTCGCCGATCCGCTACGCATGACCTTCAATCACACGCTGTTCATGCTGCTGACCATGTCGGTGGTCGCCGCCGGGGTCAGCAACGGCCTGGAAAAGCTCAACAACGTGATGATGCCGCTGCTCTACGTGATCCTGATCGTGCTCGGTGGCTACGCCGTCACCACCGCCGGCTTCGGCGCGGCGATGGCGTGGCTGTTCACGCCCAATCCGGCGGCGATCGATCTCCAGGTGGTGCTCAATGCCATGGGGCACGCCTTCTTCACCCTCGCCGTCGGGGCCTGCGCGCTGATGGCCTACGGCGCCTACATGCCCGAAGAGCAGAGTCTGCCGCGGGCGGTGTGCGCGGTGGCGCTGCTGGATATCGCAGTGGCGCTGCTCTCGGGTATCGCCATCTTCTCGGTGGTATTCACCCACGGCCTCGATCCCACCGAGGGGCCGGGGTTGATGTTCGTGACGCTGCCGATCGCCTTCAGCGAGCTCCCGGGTGGGCAGATCTGGCTGGGGGCCTTCTTTCTGCTACTGCTGGTGGCGACCTGGACCTCCTCGATCAATCTGGCCGAGCCGATGGTGGCGATGCTGATCGGCGCCGGCTGGCGCCGCGGGCGGGCGGCGCTGCTGATCGGCGCGCTGGTGTGGGCCGTGGGCCTGCTCTCGGTGCTGTCGTTCTCGACCCTGGCCGACGTGCACTGGATCGGCGAGATGAACTTCTTCGCCCTGGTCTCCACGGTGCCGCCGGATATCTTCCTGCCCATCGGCGGGCTGCTGATCGCGATCTTCGCCGGCTGGCGCATGTTGCCCGAAGCCGCCGCCTCGGCGCTGGGCGGTCCCGCGGCTGGGTTCCGGCTGTGGCGCGGCGTGGTGCGCTATGTCTCGATCCCGTTGACGGCGGTGGTGCTGTTGTCGAGCCTGATATAGAAATCATCCATGACCATCGGCGCCGGGCGGCGTCGAGCGAGTCGAGTGAAGAGGGGGGTACGATCCATGGCAATGAGAAGCTATCAGGGCATCAGCCCGAGTCTGGGTGAGCGGGTTTTCGTCGACGAGACCAGTGTGGTGCTCGGCGATGTAGCCCTGGGGGACGACAGTTCGGTGTGGCCGATGGCGGTGATTCGCGGCGATGTCCACCGCATCCGCATCGGCGCGCGCACCAGCGTGCAGGACGGCTGCGTGCTGCACTGCACCCATGCCAGCGACTACAACCCCGGCGGGCATCCGCTGATCATCGGCGACGAGGTGACCATCGGGCATCAGGCGACGCTGCACGGCTGCAACGTGGGCGATCGGGTGCTGGTCGGCATGGGCGCCATCGTGCTCGACGGCGCGGTGGTCGAGTCCGAGGTGATCATCGCCGCCGGCGCCCTGGTGCCGCCGGGCAAGACGCTGGCCAGCGGGCATGTCTATGCCGGCAACCCGGCCAAGCCCCTGCGTCCGCTCAAGCCCGAGGAGCGCGAGTTCTTTGCTTATACCGCGGGCAACTACGTCAAGCTCAAGGATCGCCACCTCAGCGGCGAGTGATCAGCGTAGCGGCGTGCCCTTGAGGAGCTGGGTGCGGCGCTCGGCGCGCTGAGCACGGAATTCGGCGCGCTGCATCTCCATCAGCCCCTCCTTGACGTAGTCGAGATGCTCATGGGCGAGATGCCGGGCATCTTCGGCGCGACCCTCCAGAATCGCCTCGAGCAGCGCCCGGTGCTGATCCAGAAGCAGGCTGCGCGCGTCGGGGCGCTCGAACAGACGCGCCAGGTTGGCGACGATGCTCTTCTCCAGGAGCTGGAACAGTCCGCGAATGGTGTGCAGCATCAGCACATTGTGTGCCGTCTCGGCGATCGCCAGGTGGAATGCGGCATCCGCCCGGGCCTCGCGCAGGGCGTCGCCCTGCTGGCCGGGGTCGGCGTAGCTGTCGCGCAGGGCCTGGAAGCGCTGCTGCAGCATCTCCTTGTCCGCCGGGGTCGCGCGCATCGCCGCGTGATAGGCGGTGATTCCCTCCATGGCATCGCGGAACTCGAGCACATCGAGATAGAACTCGTCATGGCGCGACAGCATCTCGATGATCGGGTCGCCATAGCTGTCGCTGAGCCGTTCGCTGACATAGGTGCCGCCGCCCTGGCGGCTGGTGAGCAAGCCGCGGGCCGCGAGCTTCTGAATGGCCTCGCGCAGCGATGGGCGCGAGACACCGAAACGCTCGGCGAGCTCGCGTTCCGACGGAAGGCGATGGCCAGCCTTGAGGCTGCCTTCCAGAATCAGCGTCTCCAGACGCTGGGTGATGACGTCGGCCAGGCGCGGCTGGCGCAGGGGCGATGGCGGCACGGGCGACTCCCTCGAGTGACAACGATGTCATCCACTATGCCGCGCATTGGCTCGGACGTGAATCAACGTCTCCTCCTGGCCAGCGTAACTCCCGCCATACGTGGCCTCTAGCGCCGGCGCCGGAACGCGGCGACACTTTTTCGACATTTCCCCTTGCCAAGGCCGGAGGAGATCCGTAAAGTACGCATCCGCTGACGCCGAGACAGGTTCT
>NZ_JAFLEN020000052.1:0-560 GCF_017306975.2 Salinicola sp. DM10 | reverse complement strand
GTCAGGGTTGGCGATGCTGCCAAGCCGACCTCGATGATCTGATCGACGGTATCGATGATCAGAGCCTGGGTTTCGATCCAACGCACAGGGGATGCGAACTGCCAAGACAGCAGCTCGATGAGGAGCAGACGTGCCAGGGTGTTCTCGTCGGTGTCCTCCACCTTGATGCCCTTGAGGCGCTCGGATGGAACAACAGCAAGGATGGCATCCACGAAGCTCTGGGTGAGCTCGAAAGGACGAGCAACCAGGTTCGGGATGTAGCGGCCGCGAAGAGCATCAATGTCGATGGTCTCTGGCAGCAGCTCGTCCAGCTTCTCTGCGAAAGCAGGAACGCCTGGGCGCAGGACGCTGGAGTGGAATGGCACGTCAATGCCTGGAATGTTCACGTAAGCACGTGGGTTTGCAGATGCAGAAGCCTTGAGGGCCTTCAGGCCAGCCAAGGTACCTGCGACTGCGTACTGCTGGCCATCAACGTTGTAGTTAACGATCTGCAGGAATTCGCCGGATTCTTCAGCGACACGGTCAACCCAGTTCTCCACCTCGGTGGCTGCAACGTTGAT
>NZ_JAFLEN020000051.1:0-541 GCF_017306975.2 Salinicola sp. DM10 | reverse complement strand
CCGATCACCAACAAGTTGTTGCTCTAACCAGCACAAATGCAACTTTGGAGGCTTCGGAAAGGGCGCTCTGGAGTCAATGGAACCGACCAGTAAAAGGAGAGTGTATGGCAGTAAGTGGAATGAAAAAGAAGTTCGGACGCAATGACGCCGTCCTCCCGGCAGCTGGCATCGCCATAACCAAAGATTCCAAGCGCTAGAGATGCGTGAATCAGGAGCTCGCCCCGACATGACACATCGTTGCAGTCAACTGACACCCAACTTCTCCTTCTTCAACAACCCACACTCGGCACATTAAGCCCGCAGCGGGCAACAGCGGACGCAACGACGAGAACAATTAACTCGAGTTGACGAAACCTCCGCACCGACGCCGGAAAGCGGTGGCAGCAGGTTGAAGCCACTGTGAGGAGTTGAGAGGGTCAGTCAGAGAACTACACAACGACCCTTATAAGCCCAGACACCTTCATTCGAAACCATTATTCGAAAGAGGGTGTCGTTACAGGTTTTAGGGGCCTCTTAAGAGAAAGAAAAAATAGAAATATGC
>NZ_JAFLEN020000050.1:0-577 GCF_017306975.2 Salinicola sp. DM10 | reverse complement strand
CTCAATAGCAACCTGGATAACTGGATCCGGGAAGTCCATGGACTCAAGAATGATTGGAGCGTTTGCGTCACAGAGGGTGTCACCGGTGGTGGTGTCCTTCAGGCCGATGAACGCGTAGATGTTACCAGCGTGTGCAACCTCAACAGGGTTTTCCTTGTTGGCGTGCATCTGGAACAGCTTACCAATGCGTTCCTTCTTGTTCTTGGTGGAGTTAAGAACCTGCTCGCCTGGCTCACCCTTGCCGGAGTACAGACGAACGAAGGTCAGCTTACCGAAGAATGGGTGAGCTGCAATCTTGAATGCAAGTGCAGACAGTGGCTCTTCGTCGGAAGGCTTACGGGTCAGAACCTTCTCAGGATCCTTAACGTCAGTGCCCTTGGTCTCGCCGAGATCCAGTGGGGAAGGCAGGAAGTCAACGACTGCGTCGAGCAGTGGCTGGATGCCCTTGTTCTTGTAGGCGGTGCCACAGTAAACAGGGTAGATCTCAGAGTTAACAACCATCTTACGGATAGCTGCCTTGATCTCAGCGATGCTGAGCTCTTCGCCACCGAAGTACTTCTCCATGAGCTCTTCGTCG
>NZ_JAFLEN020000049.1:0-517 GCF_017306975.2 Salinicola sp. DM10 | reverse complement strand
GTAAGAACTTCTTCCGCGTCCCAATGGTCAACGGCACCATCACCCACCCAGTTCAGGGCGAAAAGGCAGCCGGCATCGTTATGCTGAAGCCAGCTGCTCCAGGTACCGGTGTTATCGCCGGTGGCGCAGCACGTCCAGTTCTTGAGTGCGCAGGTATCCAAGACATCCTGTCCAAGTCCCTTGGTTCTGACAACGCTATCAACGTCGTCCACGCAACTGTGGATGGCCTGAAGCAGCTGGTCCGCCCTGAAGAGGTTGCAGCCCGCCGTGGCAAGACCATCGAAGAGGTCGCACCAGCACGTATTCTGCGTGCACGCGCAGGTCAGGAGGCGTAAGAAATGGCGCTGAAGATTACTCAGATCAAAGGCACTGTGGGCACCAAGCCCAAGCATCGCGAAAATCTTCGTTCCCTCGGTC
This sequence comes from Salinicola sp. DM10, assembly GCF_017306975.2. Classification (NCBI taxonomy): domain Bacteria; kingdom Pseudomonadati; phylum Pseudomonadota; class Gammaproteobacteria; order Oceanospirillales; family Halomonadaceae; genus Salinicola; species Salinicola sp. DM10. The sequence continues at coordinate 100 of NZ_JAFLEN020000049.1, read as the reverse complement.
TGAAGCGAATCCGCCACACCGTGATCCGCCCCGATACCCCAGAGGTACGTGGCATGATCCTGGCAGTTCGCCACCTGATCGTCGTCGAAGAAGTGGCGGG
>NZ_JAFLEN020000048.1:0-587 GCF_017306975.2 Salinicola sp. DM10 | reverse complement strand
GTGTAGCTGCCGTCGCTATTGAAGCTCAGCGAACCGTTGTTGTTACCAACACCGTTGACCAGTTGGTAGCTCTCGACCGTGCCGTCAACGTCAGTCGCCGCCGGCACCTGGGCGTTCAGGGTGGCGTTTTCGCCGGTAGTTTGGGTATCCGCCTTGGCAACCGGCACGTCGTTGGTGCCGGTGACGGTCACGGTCAGCGTCGAGGTAGCAGTGCCACCCTGGCCATCGCTGACGGTGTAACTGATCTGAGTGGTGTCGCTCTGACCCGCGGCGAGACGATCGAACGCCGTGCCCGGGTTGAAGCTGTAGGAGCCATCCGCGTTCAGCGTGAAGGTGCCGCCGTTGGAGCCGGTGATCGCCTGACCGACGTTGGCGTCGGTGCCGTTCACTGCGCTGACGCTCAGGGTGCCACCGTCGACATCGCTGTCGTTGGCCAGCACGCCCTGGGCAGCGGACACATTGAGGGTGGTGTTCTCACCCGTGCTGCCGGTATCGGCCACGGCCACCGGATCATCGTTGGTGCCGGTGACGGTGATGGTCACCGTTTGCGGCGCGCTGACGCCGCCGTCGTTGTCGGTGGCGGTGTA
>NZ_JAFLEN020000047.1:0-591 GCF_017306975.2 Salinicola sp. DM10 | reverse complement strand
ACCATTTTCCGCCAGGCCGTAAATCTCGCCGTTCAGGCTCGCCACGACCGTCGTGGTCGCATTGCCCTGGGCGTCGGTGCGGATACTGCCATCATTGTTCAACGCCACCTCGAGCACGTTCCCGCTCGAGTCGGACAGGTAGAGATGGTTGCCGACATACTGCAGATCGCCGCCCGCCGTGAAGCCCGTCTCGGCAATCTGGGTCGCGACCAGCGTCGTCGGGTCGATCGAGAACAGTCCCGGCGTCACGAAGCTGGCAGCAATCAGGTTCCCATCCGGCATGAGGGCCAGCGAATTGACCTGCGACAGGCCCGATACCTGGCCAAGCTCAGTCGCCGTCCCCGTCCCTGCATCGATGCTGTAGAGCATCGAGGTGTCTAGCGAGACGCCATAGAGGGTGCCGGATGTGGCGCTGGAAGCGATGTCGCCCAGCCCGGTAACCACGCTGTCGCTGCCATCCTTGATCGCTACACTGGTCTGGCTTCCCGTGGCCAGATTCCAGGTCTCGAGCGCGCCTTCACCGCTCGCGAAATAGACCAAGCCCGGCTTGAGCGTGACTTCATTGGTATCCGGTCGTGCCACCGGATCATC
>NZ_JAFLEN020000046.1:0-593 GCF_017306975.2 Salinicola sp. DM10 | reverse complement strand
ACGTCGATATTGCCGCCTTCGATGCGGATATAACCGCCACCACTGTTCAGCAGGATGCCGTTGGCGGCGTTGATCTCGACCCGCCCTTCGGTGGAAGTGATCTTGACGTCCTTCTCGGCGGTCAGCGCCATCTCGTCGCTCTGCGCCTGCACTTCGACCTTGCCGCGAGCGGCGAACAGTTTCATGCCGGCGCGGTAGACGAACAGCGAGAGCTTCTCGGAGATCGAGGCGACCAGGCTCTTGCCGGTGGCGACGTTGACGTCCTCGCCGCTGGAGACGCTCAGCGAGCGGCCCTGGGCCAGGTGGGTCGATTCCGGGGTACTCAGCGTAATGCCGGCGGGCGAGGCCATATGCAGCCACGGCGCTTTCATGCGTGCCGCTTCGCCGCGGCCGCCGCTGTCGGTGGCACCACGGGCGTTGTCTTGCTTGGCCTGTCCTGATGAATCGGCGAGCTGTTCGCTGTTGCCGTAGGTGTCGTCGGCGTCCTCGCCCGCCTGCTTGAGGTGCTCGCGGGCGTCGAGAGCGTCGGCGTTGTGGTCTGCCGCGCTCTGGCTGAGGCTGTCGCTGAGCTGGTAGGCGCTGTCGAGCTGCTG
>NZ_JAFLEN020000045.1:0-597 GCF_017306975.2 Salinicola sp. DM10 | reverse complement strand
CGACAACCCCGGGTCGCCGCGCAAGCTCCGTTTCCATGTTCACGGAGATCACCCGTTCGACCCCTGAGAAGTCACTTCTCCGCCCACTGAGCAAGACCGGCGGACGTAACTCTCACGGCCACATCACCACCCGTCACCGCGGTGGTGGACACAAGCGCCGCTACCGCGTCATCGACTTCCGTCGTAACGACAAGGATGGCGTATTGGCGAAGGTCGCTCACATCGAGTACGACCCAAACCGTACCGCTAACATTGCACTGCTTCACTACTTCGATGGCGAGAAGCGTTACATCCTCGCACCGAAGGGCCTGACCCAGGGCACCGTTATCGAGTCCGGCGCTGCAGCCGACATCAAGGTTGGTAACAACCTGCCACTGCGTAACATCCCGACTGGTACCACCATCCACAACGTGGAGTTGAAGCCAGGCGCAGGTGCAAAGCTGGCACGTTCCGCTGGAGCTTCCATCCAGCTTCTTGGTAAGGAAGGCTCCTACGCAGTTCTGCGTATGCCATCCTCCGAGATCCGACGCGTAGACATCCGCTGCCGCGCGACTGTTGGTGAGGTCGGCAACGCCGAGCAGATCAACATTCGCTGGG
>NZ_JAFLEN020000044.1:0-602 GCF_017306975.2 Salinicola sp. DM10 | reverse complement strand
GCTGGATCACCTCCTTAAACGATTAGCGGATCGCGAGATAAGCGCTCACAATCAATTACCTGATCGACCAAGAGCAAAGACTGTGGAAAGGCTCTCGAAAGCCGCCCAGTGACCAACGGGTCTGTAGCTCAGTTGGTTAGAGCGCACCCCTGATAAGGGTGAGGTCGGCCGTTCAAATCGGCCCAGACCCACCATCTCAAGCTCAGTTGGTTAGAGCGCACCCCCGGGGTGTCGAAAGAGAGGGTGAGGTCGCGGGGTTTTTCGAATCGGCCCAGACCCACCAATTTCGCCAGATACCGCGTTGCTTTTCACCTCGTGTAGCAGGCTACATGTCGGCAAAAAGCGCCTTGTCATGACGAAAATTATCCAGATAGCTGGATTATCTGGGGCCATAGCTCAGCTGGGAGAGCGCCTGCCTTGCACGCAGGAGGTCAGCGGTTCGATCCCGCTTGGCTCCACCAAATCTTTCCCTGTTGGCTCGCGCCACACAGTCACCGAGTTCTAAGCCATCCGCTTCGTCGCCCACCGCGACCGAGTCGATCGCTTAGAGCTTCTGCTCTAAACGCTCTTTAACAATGTGGATCATGCTGACAGTTCTTCAC
>NZ_JAFLEN020000004.1:0-285963 GCF_017306975.2 Salinicola sp. DM10 | reverse complement strand
CATCCGTCGCCGCTGGAACCTGGGCGCTCAACGTGGCGTTTTCACCAGTGGTCTGGGTATCCGCCTTGGCCACCGGCACGTCGTTGGTGCCAGTAACCGTCACAGTCAGGGTGGCGGTATCGCTGCCGCCCTGACCGTCACTGACGGTGTAGCTGATCTGGGTGGTGTCGGTCTGACCTGCGGCGAGACGATCGAACGCCGTGCCCGGATTGAAGCTGTAGGAGCCGTCCGCGTTCAGCGTGAAGGTTCCACCATTGGAGCCGGCGATCGCCTGACCGACGTTGGCGTCGGTACCGTTCACCGCGCTGACGCTCAGGGTGCCACCGTCGACATCGCTGTCGTTGGCCAGCACGCCCTGGGCGGCAGACACATTGAGGGTGGCGTTCTCACTCGTGCTGCCGGTATCGGCGACGGCCACCGGATCATCATTGGTGCCAGTGACGGTGATGGTCACCGTCTGCGGTGCACTGACGCCGCCATTGTTGTCGGTGGCGGTGTAAGTGAAGGTGACGTTGCGGCTCTCACCCGCAGCCAGACTGTCGAAGTCGGTGCCCGGGTTGAAGGTGTAGGAGCCGTCGCTATTGAAGCTCAGCGAACCGTTGTTGTTACCAACACCATTGACCAGCTGGTAGCTCTCGACGGTGCCATCCACATCGGTGGCCGCTGGCACCTGAGCGTTCAGGGTGGCGTTCTCACCGGTGGTCTGGGTATCCGCCTTGGCCACCGGCACATCGTTGGTGCCAGTGACGGTAATGGTCACCGTCTGCGGTGAACTCACGCCGCCATCGTTGTCGGTGGCGGTGTAAGTGAAGGTGACGTTGCGGCTCTCACCCGCAGCCAGACCGTCGAAGTCCGTGCCCGGGTTGAAGGTGTAGCTGCCGTCGCTATTGAAGCTAAGGCTGCCGTTGCCCTGGCCGACGTCGGTCGCCAGCTGATAACTCTCGACCGTGCCATCGACATCGGTCGCCGCCGGCACTTGGGCATTCAGGGTGGCGTTTTCACCGGTGGTCTGGGTATCCGCCTTGGCCACCGGCACGTCGTTGGTGCCGGTGACGGTCACGGTCAGCGTCGAGGTAGCAGTGCCACCCTGACCATCGCTGACGGTGTAGCTGATCTGGGTGGTGTCGGTCTGACCCGCGGCCAGGCGATCGAACGCTGTACCCGGGTTGAAGCTGTAGGAGCCGTCCGCGTTCAGCGTGAAGGTGCCGCCGTTGGAGCCGGCGATCGCCTGGCCGACGTTGGCATCGGTGCCATTGACAGCACTAACGCTCAGGGTGCCGCCGTCGACATCGCTGTCGTTGGCCAGTACGCCCCGGGCCGCATCAACGGTGAGGATGGTGTTCTCACCCGTGCTGCCGGTATCGGCGACTGCCACCGGCGCATCGTTGGTGCCGGTGACAGTGATCGTCACCGTCTGCGGCGCGCTGACCCCACCATTGTTGTCGGTCGCGGTGTAGCTAAAGGTGACGTCACGACTCTGGCCAGCGGCCAGACCGTCGAAGTCCGCACCCGGGTTAAAGGTGTAGCTGCCGTCGCTATTGAAGCTGAGGCTGCCATTGCCCTGGCCCACGTCGGTCGCAAGCTGATAGCTCTCGACGGTGCCATCGACATCGGTAGCCGCCGGCACCTGAGCGTTCAGGGTGGTGTTTTCGCCGGTGGTCTGAGTATCCGCCTTGGCGACCGGCACGTCGTTGGTGCCGGTGACGGTGATCGTCACCGTCTGCGGGGCGCTGACGCCGCCATCGTTGTCGGTAGCGGTGTAAGTGAAGGTGACGTCGCGGCTCTCACCCGCGGCCAGACTGTCGAAGTCGGTGCCCGGGTTAAAGGTGTAGCTGCCGTCGCTATTGAAGGTCAGCGCACCGTTGCCCTGACCCACGCCAGTCGCCAGCTGATAGCTCTCGACGGTGCCGTCCACATCGGTCGCCGCCGGCACCTGAGCGTTCAGGGTGGCGTTCTCACCCGTAGTTTGGGTATCCACCTTGGCGACCGGCACATCATTGGTACCAGTGACGGTAATGGTCACCGTTTGCGGTGCACTAACGCCGCCATTGTTGTCGGTCGCGGTGTAGCTAAAGGTGACGTTGCGGCTCTCACCCGCGGCCAGACTGTCGAAGTCCGTGCCCGGATTGAAGGTGTAAGAGCCGTCGCTGTTGAAGCTCAGCGAGCCATTGCCCTGACCGACGCCGGTCGCGAGCTGGTAGCTCTCGACCGTGCCGTCGACGTCAGTCGCTGCCGGCACCTGAGCGTTCAGGGTGGTGTTTTCGCCGGTGGTCTGAGTATCCGCCTTGGCCACCGGTGCGTCGTTGGTGCCGGTCACGGTGATGGTCACCGTCTGCGGGGCACTGACGCCGCCGTCGTTATCGGTGGCGGTGTAGGTGAACGTGACATCGCGACTCTGACCAGCGGCCAGCGCGTCGAAGTCCGCACCCGGGTTGAAGGTGTAGCTGCCGTCGCTATTAAAGCTCAGCGAACCGTTGTTGTTACCAACACCGTTGACCAGCTGATAGCTCTCGACCGTGCCGTCGACGTCAGTCGCTGCCGGCACTTGGCTAGTCAGCGTGGCGTTTTCACCGGTGGTCTGAGTATCCGCCTTGGCGACCGGTGCGTCATTGGTGCCGGTGACGGTGATGGTCACCGTCTGCGGCGCACTCACCCCACCGTCGTTGTCGGTGGCGGTATAGGTGAAGGTGACGTTACGGCTCTCACCCGCGGCCAGAGCGTCGAAGTCGGTGCCCGGGTTGAAGGTGTAGCTGCCGTCGCTATTGAAGCTCAGCGAGCCATTGCCCTGGCCCACGCCGGTCGCCAGCTGATAGCTCTCGACGGTGCCATCGACATCCGTCGCCGCTGGAACCTGGGCGCTCAACGTGGCGTTCTCACCGGTGGTCTGAGTATCCGCCTTGGCGACCGGCAGGTCATTGGTGCCAGTGACGGTGATGGTCACCGTCTGCGGGGCGCTGACGCCGCCATCGTTGTCGGTGGCGGTGTAGGTGAAGGTGACATCGCGACTCTGGCCAGCGGCCAGACTGTCGAAGTCAGTACCAGGGTTAAAGGTGTAGGAGCCGTCGCTATTGAAGCTCAGCGAGCCATTGCCCTGGCCCACGCCGGTCGCCAGCTGATAGCTCTCGATGGTGCCGTCCACATCGGTGGCCGCCGGCACCTGGCTAGTCAGCGTGGTGTTCTCACCGGTGGTCTGGGTATCGGCAACGGCCACCGGCACGTCGTTGGTGCCGGTCACGGTGATGGTTACGGTCTGCGGCGCACTCACCCCACCGTCGTTGTCGGTGGCGGTATAAGTGAAGGTGACGTCGCGGCTCTCGCCCGCGGCCAGGCCGTCGAAGTCGGTACCCGGGTTGAAGGTGTAGCTGCCGTCGCTATTGAAGCTCAGCGAACCGTTGTTGTTACCAACACCGTTGACCAGTTGGTAGCTCTCGACGGTGCCGTCGACGTCAGTCGCTGCCGGCACTTGGCTAGTCAGCGTGGCGTTTTCACCGGTGGTCTGGGTATCCGCCTTGGCCACCGGTACGTCGTTGGTGCCGGTGACGGTAATCGTCACCGTCTGCGGTGCGCTGACGCCGCCATTGTTGTCGGTGGCGGTGTAGCTGAACGTGACGTCACGACTCTGGCCAGCGGCCAGGCTGTCGAAGTCTGCCCCCGGGTTAAAGGTGTAGCTACCGTCGCTATTGAAGCTCAGCGAACCGTTGTTGTTACCAACACCGTTGACCAACTGATAGCTCTCGACCGTGCCATCCACATCGGTGGCCGCCGGCACCTGAGCGTTCAGGGTGGCGTTTTCGCCGGTGGTCTGGGTGTCGGCCTTGGCGACCGGCGCATCATTGGTGCCAGTGACGGTGATGGTCACCGTCTGCGGCGCACTCACCCCACCGTCGTTGTCGGTGGCGGTATAGGTGAAGGTGACGTCACGACTCTGGCCAGCGGCCAGACCGTCGAAGTCGGTGCCCGGGTTGAAGGTGTAGCTGCCGTCGCTATTGAAGCTGAGGCTGCCATTGCCCTGGCCCACGTCGGTCGCAAGCTGATAGCTCTCGACGGTGCCATCGACATCGGTAGCCGCCGGCACGCTACCTTCGAGTACCTGGTTCTCACCAGTGGTCTGGGTATCAGCCTTGGCGACCGGTGCGTCATTGGTGCCGGTCACGGTGATGGTCACCGTCTGCGGGGCACTGACGCCGCCGTCGTTATCGGTGGCGGTGTAGGTAAAGGTGACGTCGCGACTCTGGCCCGGAGCCAGGCTGTCGAAGTCAGCACCCGGGTTAAAGGTATAGCTGCCGTCGCTGTTAAAGCTCAGCGAACCGTTGTTGTCACCAACACCGTTGACCAGTTGGTAGCTCTCGACCGTGCCGTCGACATCGGTGGCCGCCGGCACTTGAGCGTTCAGGGTGGCGTTTTCGCCAGTGGTCTGGGTACCGGCGCTCGCTACCGGATTCTGATTGGTTGCCGCAGCATCGGTTCCTCCGGGGGCATCGGCGGCGGTGGGTGAAAAACTCGCGGGGGTGACCACTTGAGCGCCCGGATCCGCAAAGGCAGCGTTGTAGCTATAGCTGCTGCTCTCCTCGCGGCCCACCCGCGCGATGTCGAACGGGTTGGAGAAACCGCCTTCACCGGAGAGGCTGCCGCCACCGCCACCGCCACCGGCGTTACCGGCTGCCGGCGCCTGCTGAACGGCAGTCGGGTCGACACCGGCCTCAATAGCTGCCTGCAGTGCGGCAATATCGCTATCGGCGCTGCCGGCGTCCGCCACCAGCAGCGTAGGGACGTCATCGACGACCTGGAGAATCAGCGGCTGCCCCGCATCGAGTGGCAGCACCGCACCGTCCGCCAGAATTAGACGGCCGCCATCCGGCGCCACCAGGGTCGCGCCCTCGGGAATCTCCATGCCAGGGACCAGCAGCTTACGCGGATCCAGTACGAAGACATTGCCATCAACCCGGACCACGGTAAGCAGAGCGGCCATCGAACATCCCCCGATTGTAACAAGAAGCATTCGCGAAACATATTGTTACGCTATTTCAGCGGAATTTAATCCTTTCGCGTGTACATGCAAGACTAATTTTCTAATCACGTCACCCGTTTTCATCAATCGTAGCCTAGCATTTGTAAAACTCAGGAAAACCAAATTGTTAGGGTTTGTTAGCCGGCAAACTCCCACGCTGACGGTTAGCCAGCTCGCGACTTCCCCGATATGATCGAGCGAGCAGATGCCACCAGGTGCCCACCCTCATGCCCGACGTGATCCCCGCTGCCCTGCAGCCGTTCAGCTCTTCCCGGGTACGCGACATGCCCGACAACCAGATCGTGACCGTGGCGGACATGGCGCGGCATGACGACAGCGTGGTCCGCCTGTGGATCGGCGAAGGCGATCTACCCACGCCCGCTCCCATCCGCGATGCCGCCATCGCGGCGCTCGAGGCGGGAGATACCCGTTATGGCTATTCCCAAGGCACACCGGGCCTGAGACAGGCACTGTCGGACTATCATCGACGTCACTGGGATGTGGAGGTGGCGCCCGAGCGCTTCTGCGTCTCGATCGGCGGCATGAATGCGGTGGTCATGGCCATGCAGGCCATACTCGACGAGGGCGACGAGGTAATCATGCCCTCGCCTGCCTGGCCCAACGCCAAGCAGGTGGTGGCGATCTGCGGCGGCGTCAATGTAGCGGTCGCCTTCGAGTTCCATGCCGATGGCGCCATCACGCTCGATCTCGACACCCTGTTCGCCGCGGTCACCGAGCGCACGCGAGCGATCTTCATCAACTCGCCCTCCAACCCCACCGGCTGGCGCATGCCCCTGGCAGATATGCGCCGGCTGCGCGACTTCTGCCGCAAGCGCGGACTGTGGATCGTCGCCGATGAGGTCTACAACCACTTCGTTTACGACGGTCAGGGGCCGGCCCCCTCTTTTCTGCAGCTGTGCGACGATACCGACCGTCTGCTGGTGACCAACACCTTCTCGAAGAACTGGTGCATGACCGGCTGGCGCGCCGGCTGGGTCGTCTGCCCCAGCGGCATGGAAACCCTCTTCGCCCGGCTGTGTCAGTACAACACCACCGGTGTCGCCCCCTTCATTCAGCGCGCCTGCCAGGTGGCACTCGAGACCGGGGATGACTTCATCGCCCATCAGATCGCTCGCTGCCAGGCATCGCGGGATATCCTGGTCCAGGGGCTCAAAGCGCTGGACAACGTTACCGTCTTCACCCCCCAGGGCACCTTCTATCTCTTCTTCAAGGTGCACGGGGTGCCGGGCACCAGCCTCGAGCGTGCGGTGCAACTGCTGCGAGACGCCAAGGTGGGTGTGGCCCCCGGCAGCGCCTTCGGCCCGGAGGGGGAGGACTATCTGCGCATCTGCTTCGCCATCGACCCAGCACTGGCCGAGGAGGCGCTGGCGCGCCTGGTGCCTTATCTGCGCACGCTGCTCGCCGTCGCGCGCTGATTTCCATTCATTCTCTATCAAGGAGCCCGCCCATGCCGGCACTTCGCCCGGACGTCGACCCCGACGGCCTGCTGGAATACTCGGTGGTCTACACCGACCGCTCGCTCAACCACATGTCACAGAGCTTTCAGCAGGTCATGCGCGAGCTCTCGCGCCTGCTGAAGCGCACCTACAACGCCCACAGCAGCATCATCGTGCCCGGCAGCGGCACCTTCGGCATGGAGGCCGTGGCGCGCCAGTTCGCCACCGATGCCCGCTGTCTGATCGTGCGCAACGGCTGGTTCAGCTACCGCTGGACCCAGATTCTCGACCAGGGCCGTATCGCCGCCGCCACCCAGGTACTCAAGGCCCGGCGCCAGGGCAGCAAGTCTCAGTCCCCGTTCGCCCCAGCCCCGATCGACGAAGTGGTCGCCGCCATTCACGCAGAACGCCCGGCCGTGGTCTTCGCTCCGCACGTCGAAACCTCAGCCGGGGTGTTGCTGCCGGATGACTATCTACGCCAACTGGCCGAGGCGGCGCACGCGGTCGACGGCTTGCTCGTGCTCGACTGCATCGCCTCGGGCACCGCTTGGGTCGATATGAAGGCGACCGGCGTGGACGTGCTGATCAGCGCCCCGCAGAAGGGCTGGAGCGCCTCGCCCTGCTGCGCCATGGTGATGCTCAGCGAACGTGCGCGGGCGCACATCGAACACACCACCAGCAGCAGCTTCGCCGCCGATCTCAAGCGCTGGCTGGGGATCATGGAAACCTACGAAAATGGCGGGCACGCCTACCACGCCACGCTACCGACCGATGGCCTGACGCGGCTCTACCACACCATCCAGGAGATGGAGCAGGACGGCTTCGACACGCTCGAGCAGGCGCAATGGACACTAGGCCGGCGGATTCGAGCGCTGTTGGCCGAGCGTGGCTACCCCAGTGTCGCCGCGGCAGGATTCGAAGCGCCAGGCGTAGTGGTCAGCTATACCCGGGAGAGCGATCTGGTCCCGCGCTTCGCCGCCCAGGGCGTGCAGATCGCTGCTGGCGTGCCGCTGATGTGCGATGAAGGGGACGATTTCCAGACCTTCCGTATCGGCCTGTTCGGGCTGGACAAGTTGGAAGACGTCGAGGGCGCGGTGAGCCGCTTCGCACAGGCGCTGGACGCATTCTGAGTCGACCGGGCCGAGGCCAGCGCCACTACGACAAGGACGCGGTATCGATGGCTCGATACCGCGTCCTTTTTTCAGCTGTGCTGACCTAGTGAAGCTTGTCAGGCCATCACGCCATTAGGGAAACGCTGAATAAATCGCCGAACGAGATGAAGGGCAAGGCGCCCGGAACGCAGACTCGAAGCAACGCGTAGAGAACGCCCGGAGGGCGGCCCGTCAGGGCAAGTTGCCGAAGGCAACGCGTCACGCGAGACATAACATGGGGTTAGGCGAGCTTTCGAGTACCGCGTAACGCAGCCATTCGCTCGTGCAGGCATTTATACAGTGATTCCTTAGCAGGCGTCGAGCTGCGCCAGCAGCGCCGCCCGCCGCGCCTCCGGCATGAAGGCGACATCGATGGCATTGCCCGCCAGCTGCTTGAAGGTCGCGCGATCCCAGGCGAAAGCCTCGGCGCAGGCGAGATAGTTCTCCAGCACGCCGCCACCGAAATAGGCCGGATCGTCGGAGTTGAGCGTCACCTTCAGACCCTGTTCGAGCATCTGCGGCAACGGGTGGTCGGACATCTCCGCCACCACCTTTAGCCGCACGTTGGAGAGCGGGCAGACGGTCAGCGGCATCTGCATCTGGCGCAGTCGCTCGACCAGGGCCGCGTCCTGCAGGCAGGCCACGCCGTGATCGATGCGGCAGACGTCGAGCACATCCAGCGCTTCGCTGATATAGGCCGCCGGGCCCTCTTCACCGGCATGCGCCACCCGCGGGATGCCCAGCGCCTTGGCGCGCTCGAACACCGCGCTGAACTTGGTCGGCGGATTGCCCACTTCGGCGCTGTCCAGGCCCACCGCATCGATCGTCTCGTAGTAGGGCGCCGCCTTCTCCAGCACCGCCATCGCCTCTGCGGCATCGCGATCGCGCAGAAAACTCATGATCAGCGCGCTGGTCATGCCCCACTCACGCTCGGCCTGACGCCGGGCGCGATTGAGCCCCTCGAACGGCACCGCCAGCTCGACGCCACGGTTCAGGTGCGCCTGCGGATCGAAGGAGAGCTCCACGTGCACCACGCCCTCGGCATGGGCCCGCTCGAGATAGGCCATCGCCAGATCGAAGAAGTCCTGTTCGGTGCGCAGAACTCGCATGCCTTGATAGTAAAGATCGAGAAACGACTGCAGATCGCTGAAGTCGTACGCCTCGCGGACGTCTTCCACCGTGGCGTAGGGCAGGCTCACACCGTTGCGCGCCGCCAGCGAGAACATCAACTCTGGCTCCAGCGACCCCTCGATATGTAGATGCAGCTCGACCTTGGGTAGATCACGTAGCCAGGTTTTCACGCGCGTTCCTCAGCAGTTGAATGGGTGCGAGCAGGATGCCCAAAACCCCGACGAGAGGCAAAGGCTCGGCGTGGATCGCACTCTTGCGCCGAGCGGCCCCAGGCCAAGGGTGAGAGCGGCCAGGATCAGCTCGATACCCGCGTCATCAGCACCTTGACGCCCAGCGCGATCATCGCCGCGCCGAGCACGCGGTCGATCCAGTGGCTGCCCCGCTGGAAGGCGTGCTGGATGCGCGGTGTCGACAGCAACAGCGCCACCGCCGAGAACCAGCCCAGCTGCAGCAGCATGATCCAGGCGCCATAGATGGCGATCTGATAAAGCGGCATCGCCGGCGACAGCACGATGGTGAACAGCGCCACGAAGTAGATCGGCGCCTTGGGGTTGAGCGCATTGCACAGAAAGCCGGCACCCACGACGCGCCAGGCCGAACGCGGGAGGGCAGGTACCGAACCGGCAGCCGCGCCGGCCTCGCCCAGCGCCGGGCGCGAGCGCAGCCCCTTGATGCCCAGATAGAGCAGATAGGCGCCGCCGAGGAGCTTGATCGCCCACAGCGCCTCGGCCGAGTTGGCGATCACCGCCGCCAGCCCGAAGGCGGAGTAGACGATATGGATGGAGAGGCCGAGCGCGATGCCCAGGCTGCACAAAAGCCCCACCCGCCGGCCGCAACTCAGCGTCTGGTGGGTGACGAGCACGAAATCCGGCCCCGGCGAAGCCGCCGCCAGCAGATGGACGAAGGTGATCACCACCAGACCGTGTAGCATTTCCATATCAACTCCAACGATGACGTCGCGACAAGCGTGAGGGATTTCCGCCATGATCGAACACTTTCGTCACCAAGCCTACTGCAACCTTTGGTCCAATCACCGCCTGCTCACGGCCAGTCGTAAAAGACACCGTGAGGCAAGCACAAGCAGTTCTCGATCATGATTTACGCCTGACCCACTAGCTCGCGGTGCGCGTCCGCCAGGGCCGCCATGCTGTCGAAGCGGAAGTCGATCCGCGGCATCTCGCCCGGGTCCATGGTCGCGCCGAAGCCCTGCTGATCGTGGCGGCGGTAGATCCAGCAGTTTGCCAGACCATGCCGGTTGGCCGGCTGATGATCGTGGAACAGGCTCTCCGCGGTATGCAGAATGCGCGTCTTGTCGATGCCGCGCTGGCCGAGCTTCTCCAGCAGATAGTCGAAATTGCGCGGCGAAGGCTTGTAGGAGCCGATGTCCTCGGCGGTATAGACCGCATCGAACTCGACCTCCAACTTGCGCTGGCTGTAGGCAAAGCTTTCGTTGTCGACGTTGGAGAGTACCACCAGCTTGTAGTGCTGCTTGAGATAGCCGAGTGCTGCCGCGCTATCGGCAAAGGCCGGCCACTGCTTGACGAAGTCGCCGTAGGCCAGGCACTCGTCGTGAGTCACCGTTACACCCCACTCCTCGGCCAGCCGCTTGTAGACCACCGCCAGCAGCCAGCGGTACTGCAGGTGTGGGGTATAGCGCTGCTGGCTCGACTCGTGGCGCGCATGCGCCTCGAGCACCTGGTCTCGGCTCAGGCTCAGCTCGGTGCGCTCGAGCAGCGGCTGCAGCCCCGCCACCATGCCGCTCTCCCAGTCGATCAGGGTGCCGTAGACATCGAAGGTCAGGGTATCGAAATCGGTCAGTTGCATCGCTCGGCCTCTTGTCGGTAGTCGTCATTGGGCTCGCCGGTATTGGCGAGCGCTCAGTCGTCCTTCAGCGCCCACAGGCGCATCGCCACCTGCAGCTGCAGGCGCACCTCGGTATCGTCGAGATCCATGCCCAGCGCCTCGCGCAGACGCTCCAGGCGATAGCGCAGCGTGCTGATATGGATATCCAGCGCCCGCGCGGTCTGCGCCAGATGAAAGCCGTGATCGGCCAGCGCTGCGAGGGTCTGACGCAGGCTGGTGCCTCGTTCGCCCGGATCGAGCGCCTCGGTGATCCGCGCCAGAAACAGCCTGCGGGCGTCGTCGTCCCCCTCCAGCACGCGGCTGAACAGCATCGATTCGAAGTCGCGCAGCTCCCCCGGTCGCAGCGTAGCGGTCAACCGCGCCACGTCGTCGGCGCCCTTGGCGGTTTCCGCGGCGCCCCGCACCAGCCGGCTGACCGCCATCGCCGATTCGCCATCGCCCAGCCGCCGCCACAGCGCCGCGGGCGAGACGTCGCTACGCAGCAGAAACAGCAGCTGGTTGAGCGAGACCGAAATCAGCGGCGGCTGCTCGATGCCCTGCAGATAGCGGCTCAGACGGCGCTCCCAGCGCTCGCGCCGGGAGAGCCCCTCGGGGCTGAGCGGCACCGGCTCGTTGAGCAGAATGGCGCACACCTGATACGCCGCCTGGGGCTCCCAACCCTGCAGGGTGGCGCGCTCCAGCGCCGCTGGCGTGGCCTCGAAGCGCCCCTCCAGCAGCGAGTCGACGAAGGCGTAACCGAGCCGAGACTCCTGGGCCTGCAGCGCGCGCTGGTGCGAGAGATGCAGCGCCGAGATCAGCGCCGCCTGCTCCGCCGCGCGGCGCTCCAGTTCGCTCACCCGGGCGCCGGACTCATCGATCCATAGAAGCGCCGCCCGCGCCTCCTGAATGCGCACCGGGCAGGCCAGCCAGCGCTGCCCGTCACGCCCCGGATCGTCCAGCGAGCACGCCTGGCTGCCCGTCATCGCTTCCGCCGCCTGCTGCGCCGCTGGCGTCGGCAAGGGCCAGGCGTCACGTTCGCTGCTGCCGCCAAGCCACTCGCCCTCGAGCCCGGTGAACAGCACCGCCCGCCCGAGCAGCTCGCTCAGAGCGACAGCGATATCCCCCAGGCTGCCAGCGGTCAACGCCGAACGGGTGAGATCGCGATGAATGCGCTCGGCGCGCGCGATTAGTTGCCCCTGGCGGGCGATCAGCCAGGCGTGCACCTCCTCGGTGATCTGGCTGAAGGGCACATCCCAGGGTATCTCCAGCAGCGGAAAGTCGAGCGCTTCGGCGACCTCGCGGCTGGTGGCCGGAAACGCCGAGAGAAAACGCGGCACCGCCAGCGCCACGCCGGCCAGCCCCTTCTCCGCCAGCGCCTCGATCAGAGCGCGCTCCGCCGCCGGCTCATCCGGCCAGTGGTAGCCGGTGGTCAGCAGCAGCTGGCCCGGCTGAACCCAGGCGATGATATCCGGGTGATCGACCATGTGGACCCAGCGCAGCGGCCGCGAGAGCGAACGCTCCCCGGCCACCACGCGGGCGTGGCGCAACTTGGTCTCGCGCAGCGCCGTGGCCAGATCCAGCTCCGCCGGCAGCAGCGAGGGCGCCTCGACCATCAGCTATCCAGGCGTGTGGAGACGAACTTGCAGTCGAGGTACTCGTCGATGCCGTAGTGACCACCTTCGCGCCCGAGACCGCTGTCCTTGACCCCGCCGAAGGGCGCATGCGGTACCGACGGTGCGCCGTCGTTGACGCCGACGATGCCGTAATCGAGCGCCTCGGAAACGCGCGCCGCGCGCCCCAGACTCCGCGTCCACAAATAGGCCGCGAGGCCGAACGGAGTGTCGTTGGCGGCGGCGATCGCCTCCGCCTCGTCATCGAAGGCGATCAACGGTGCCACCGGGCCGAAGGTTTCCTCCTGCATGATGCGCATCTCCGGCGTCACCCCGGCCAGCACCGTCGGCGCGACGTAGAGACCGTCGACATGCGGCGCCGGCGTCAACCGCTGCGCGCCCTTGACCAGGGCATCGTCGATGTGCGCCTGGGCCTTGTCGCGACCCGCCTGACTGACCAGCGGCCCGACCTGGGTCGCCTCGTCCTCGGGATTGCCGATCGTCAGCGACCCGGCCGCGGCGGCCAGACGCTCGGCAAAGGCATCGAATATACCGCGCTGGACATAGATACGGTTGGTACAGACACAGGTCTGGCCACCGTTGCGGAACTTGCTCGCCATCACTTCGGCCACCGCAGCGTCGATATCGGCATCGTCGAAGACCAGGAAAGGCGCGTGCCCGCCCAGCTCCAGCGACATGCGTTTCATGGTGGCGGCGGACTGGGCGTATAGCCGCTTGCCCACCGGCGTGCTGCCGGTGAAGGTGAGCTTGCGGATACGTGCATCGCTCATCAGCACCTCGCTGATCGCAGCCGGACGCTCGGCGGTGATCACCTGGAACACCTCTGCCGGGCCACCCACCTGACGCCAAAGCTCGGCCAGCATCAGCGCGGTGATCGGGGTCTGCTCGGCGGGCTTGACGATCACCGAGCAGCCGGCCGCCAGCCCTGGCGCCACCTTGCGCGTGATCATCGCCGCCGGGAAGTTCCACGGCGTGATCGCGAACACCGGCCCCACCGGCTGGCGCAGCACCGACAGGCGCTTGTCCGGATGCGGGCTGGGCAGGATATCGCCATCGATGCGCTTGGCCTGCTCGGCAAACCACTCGATGAAGCCGGCCGCGTAGTCGATCTCGCCGCGGGCTTCGCGTATCGGCTTGCCCATCTCCCGGGCCATGGTCAGCGCCAGGGTCTCCTTGGCCTCGAGCATGGCCGCGTGCCACGCCTTCAGCAGCGCCGCCCGTTCGAACGGCGTGGTCCGGCGCCACTGCTCGAAGCCGCGCTGGGCGTTGTCTGCCGCCACCTGCGCGGCTTCGGCGCCACAGTCGGCGACCTCGGCAATGGGCTCACCGCTGGCTGGCGAGCGCAGCGTATAGCGCTCCCCCGCCTGGCTGTCATGGCCGGCGATGGCAGCGGGATAGAAAGGCGCACTGGCGGAGGGAACGGGCAAAGACATAATAGGGCTCCTGCAGCAGACATCGGGCGGATATTCCGGCGGCACACCGCGGACTATCCGACCCGAAGACGATAAGGAAAAACGCTTACCCGGATGGTAAGTGCCCAGCCAGCCAAAATCTTCCTACGAAAAGCAGGAATATCTCAACACGCTAGCGTATCAATCACAGCAATCAGCGGGTCGGTAGACGCCTGGCGCACGGGCGGCGTCAACATAGCGTCTTTCATACCCTGCCTGCAGACGGTTCAGACCACGCTCACCGCAGGCCCATCTGCGGCAGCGACACGCGCCTGCCAGGCACGCCCCGGCTCGCCGCTGGTGATCACCGCATCGAACTCGGCAAGCTCGGCGAAGAACGCCGGGCGCATCACCTCCAGCTTGCTCTCGTCGGCGACCAGGATGCTGCGCTCGGCGTGTTCGATGGCCGCCTGCTTGGGCGCCACCTCATGGAAGTGAAAACAGCTGGCGCCCTTGTCGATCTGCACCCCGGCGGCCGAGATGAACGCCTTATTGATACCCAGACGTCGGATCGCCGTGGTGACGTCCTGACCGCCGAAGGATTGCGACGCCGGATAGTAGAGCCCGCCCAGCACCACCAGACGCATGTTGGGCAAGTCGAGCTGGCTGAAGGCGTTGGCGACATTGAGCGCGTAGGTGACCACGGTCACGTTCGATTGACGCGGCAGCTGTGCGCACAGCGACACCAGCGTGGTGCCGCAGTCGATGAACAGCGTATCGCCCTCCTCGACGCGTGCGGCGGCTTCCCGGCACAGCCGCGCCTTGGCCGCGGCGAAGCGATCCTTCTGGGTATCGAGATGGTAGGCGGCGGCGAACTGCGGGTTGTCGGCCATCACCAGATGGCCGCCGAACGAGGCGATGGCACCGCTACTGGCGGCGATATCACGCCGAATGGTCATCTCCGAGACCCCGCACAGCGCCGCCGCCTCGGCGAGTGGCAGGGTGCCGGCACGCTTGAGCGCCTCGCTCAGCCGCTCGAGACGCTGCGCACTACGTCCGTTCATAGGTTCGCTCTCCCCCAAACAACCGCCATCATCGCTGATCCTCGCTCGGCGTCAGGCCGCTTCCACCCAGACACATCGGGGAGCCCGCAGGCTCCCCGATGACACGACGGATCGACAAGCAGACCGATCAGAACTGCCAGCCGACGCCCAGATAGTAACCCCAGCCGGTAGAGCGCAGCTCGAAACTCTCGCCGCTGGCATTGGGGAAGGGCGCGGTGACGCCGTCGTTCCACTGCCCGCCATTATGGAAGTAGCGTGCCACCGCCATGAAGCGCAGGTGGGTGAACTGGTACAGCAGCACGTTGGTGGCCACCGTCGACTCGTTGGTGCGCACCGAGTTGCCGTCGCCCAGGTCCGAGCCGAAGTCGTGGTTGGTGAAGCCGACATAGACCAGCGAGGCACCGTTGTCGAACGTCCCCAGCGGGTAGGAGTAGTTGAGCTGGGCGCGATAGCCGTCCCAGGAGTTCTCGTTGGCGGCGCCGTAGTTCTCCCACTGGCGACGCTTGTAGAAGTTGAACGAGAGCCCCAGCGGCGAGCCGGTGTCGATATCGGTGCCCAGACCCGCATAGAGGGTGTTCTGGCGATTCTCGCTGTTATGGCCCCAATCGAAGATGTAATCGAAGGCGACGAACCACTCTTTGAACGGTCCGAAGCTGAGGTCCTGTCCGGTCATGTCGTCGATCGACAGCCGCGGCTCGAGCTCCATGAAGACCGGCGAGCCCTTGTCGAAGATGCCGCGATCGGGCCGGTTGCCGATGCCGAAGAACTTGGGAAAGTCGATATAGCCGTAGAGATCCAGCGGCCCCTTGCGGCCGAAGAATTCGTATTCGAGATAGATATCGTCGATCTGCTGCGGGCCGAAGCGAATGTTCTTGCTGCCGATGACGGTCAGGTTCTGGTGGTACCAGTCGGAGAGATAAGGCCCATCCGCGGTCTCATCCACCGCCTGCGGCCCCTCGGCTGGCGTCTCCTGCTCGATCACCGGCGCACTGCCCTGCTCGCTCGCGTCGTCGGCTGCCCATGCCGGCGTGACCGCCAGCCCCCACAGCGCCAGCAGGACGCTGGCCTTGCTCATGCCGTTCCCGTTCATGTCTTCTCCCATGCCTCGTTGTTGTCTGTTGTCATGGCGTCATTGCTATCGCGCCAGGATTGCTATCGCGCCAGAATTGTTGTCGCAGCGTCACTGCCGGTGCGCCTCAGCGTCAGGTTCATCTCCGCCCTGCCAGCGCCGAACGCAGGCTGCCCTGCTCGGCGCGCAGCCCGGCCGCCATGCCATGGAGCGGCCAGACAGACAAGGAGTGATGATGCCGCTCACTCTATGGCGTTGTCAGAATAAAAACAATAAGTGACTGGACAAACATAAAAATGTTAAAAAGCGCACACAGAACCGCAATTCCCCCTCTCCGAGACCAACACCAAGGACAACAACATGACACTCATCATGGGTCTGGTCGGCGTCGTCGTTCTGCTGCTGATCGCGCTCGCCTTCTCGAGCAATCGCCGGGCGATCCGTCTGCGCACCGTGGCCGGCGCCTTTCTGATTCAGGCCGGCATCGGCGCCTTCGTGCTCTACGTGCCGGTGGGCAAGAGCGTGCTCGGGGCCATCTCCGGGGCGGTCAGTCAGGTCATCAGCTACGCCAACGATGGCATCGGCTTTCTCTTCGGCAATCTCGCCGATCCCAGCAACATCGGCTTCGTCTTCGCCATCAAGGTGCTGCCGATCATCATCTTCTTCTCCTCGCTGACCGCGGTGCTCTACTACCTGGGCATCATGCAGTGGGTGGTGCGCATCCTCGGCGGGGCGCTACAGAAGGTACTCGGCACCTCGCGCACCGAGTCCCTCTCGGCCACCGCTAACGTCTTCGTCGGCCAGACCGAAGCGCCGCTGGTGGTACGTCCATTCCTCGCCAACATGACCAAGTCCGAGCTGTTCGCGGTGATGTGCGGCGGGCTGGCTTCGGTGGCCGGCTCGGTACTCGCCGGGTATGCCGAGCTCGGCATCCCCATGGAGTACCTGATCGCGGCATCGTTCATGGCCGCGCCTGGCGGGCTGCTGTTCGCCAAGATCCTGATGCCCGAGACCGAGACCCCGGACGACCACACCGCCCAGGCCAAGGAGGTGCTAGAGGCCGAGGACAAGCCGGCCAACGTGCTCGACGCCGCGGCCACCGGGGCTTCCTCGGGGCTGATGCTGGCCGCCAACGTCGGCGCCATGCTGCTCGCCTTCATCGGCCTGATCGCGCTGATCGACGGGATTCTCGGCGGTGTCGGTGGCTGGTTCGGCGTCGATTCGCTGAGCCTGTCGATGATCCTCGGCTGGCTCTTCTCGCCGCTCGCCTTCCTGCTCGGCATCCCCTGGCACGAAGCCACCCTGGCCGGCTCCTTCATCGGCCAGAAACTGGTGGTCAACGAGTTCGTCGCCTATATCAATCTGGCGCCCTACATCAGCGGCGACACCCTGGTGGCGGAGACCGGTAAGGCGATGTCGGCACACACCGCGGCGATCCTGTCTTTCGCCCTGTGCGGCTTCGCCAACCTCTCCTCGATCGCGATTCTGCTCGGCGGCCTCGGCACGCTGGCACCCAATCGCCGCCACGAGATCGCCCGCTACGGGCTCAAGGCGGTGCTCGCCGGCACCCTGTCCAACCTGATGTCGGCGACCCTGGCGGGGATCTTCCTGGCCCTGGCCGGCACCGCCTGAGCCCGCCGGCCTGATACGAGCCGGGGCGGCAGCGACCGACGCCGCCCCGCTCCCACGCTGCCGACCTCTTTTTCTCTCTGTGCGTAGCTCTGTCTGAAAAACCGGCGAGCGATGGCCAGACAAGGCAAAAATTGACGAAAGAGCGGAGTTTACGAGGTGTAAATGAGCATGTTGAGTCAATTTTTAACGCCGTATGGGCGAGTGCAGGCATTTTTCAGACAAAGCGTAAGGAGATAGCCGGATGAAGACGCTCCAACAGGCCGCCAGCCAGGCGCTGGCGATGATGGATCTGACCTCGCTCAATGCCGACGACGATGCCGCACGCATCGAGGCACTATGTCGGCGCACGGCGACCGATTTCGGCTCGCCGGCGGCGGTGTGCGTCTACCCTGCCTTCATCGACGCCGCCGATCGCCAGCTGCGCGAACTGGGGCTGCGCGACCGGGTACGGATCGCCACGGTGACCAATTTCCCCGACGGCAGCGTCAACGCCGAGCGCGCCGCGCGCGAGACCCGGGCGGCAGCGGTCGCCGGGGCCGACGAGATCGATGTGGTATTCCCCTACAAGGCGCTGATCAACGGCGACACCGCCTCCGGCCGTGCGCTGGTCAGCGCCTGCCGCGAGGCCTGCGGCGACAAGCTGCTCAAGGTCATCCTCGAGACCGGCGAGCTCGAGCGCCCCGAGCTGATCCGCCAGGCGGCAGAGATCGCCCTCGATGCTGGCGCCGACTTCCTCAAGACCTCCACCGGCAAGGTCGCCATCAACGCCACTCTCGAGGCCGCGGAGATCATGCTCTGCGCGATCCGCGACAGCGGCCGCGACGTGGGCTTCAAGGCTGCCGGCGGTATTCGCACCAGCGAAGACGCCCAGACCTACCTGGCGCTGGCCGAGCGGCTGATGGGCGCGGACTGGCTGACCCCGGCCCACTTTCGTTTCGGCGCCTCCGGGCTGCTCGACGCCCTGCTCGCCACGCTCTCGGGCAAGGCCGCCACGTCGGCGGAGAGCGGCTACTGAGTCGAGCGGAAAGAACGAGCGGAGAGGACGAGCAGAAAGGACGAACGGTGCCAACGGCCCACGAGGAGCGACGATGCTGATTCAGGAGATCATTCGACGTAAGCGCGACGGCCAGACCCTCGATCGATCGATGCTCGATCTGGTCATGCGCGGGATCGCCGACGGCACCATCGGCGACGCCCAGATCGGCGCCTTCGCCATGGCGGTCTATCTCAATGGCATGCGCGAGGCGGAGACCACCGCGCTGACCGAGGCAGTTCGCGACTCCGGCCAGGTGCTGCGCTGGGACGATCTCGATCTCGCCGGCCCGGTGCTCGACAAGCACTCCACCGGTGGCGTCGGCGACCTCGTGTCGCTGGTCCTGGGACCCTGGATCGCCGCCTGCGGCGGTCATGTGCCGATGATCTCCGGGCGTGGCCTGGGCCATACCGGTGGCACCCTGGACAAGCTGGAGTCGATCCCCGGCTACGATATCGCTCCCAGCGAGGACACCTTCCGCCGCCTGGTGCAGGATGTCGGCGTCGCCATCATCGGCCAGACCCGTGCGCTCGCCCCCGCCGACAAGCGCCTTTACGGCGTGCGCGACGTCACCGCAACGGTGGAGTCGCTGCCATTGATCGTCGCTTCGATCCTGGGCAAGAAGCTCGCCTGCGGCCTGGGCAGCCTGGTGATGGATGTCAAGGTGGGCAGCGGCGCCTTCATGCCGACCCCGGAAGCCGCCCGCGAGCTGGCCGAGGCGATCGTCGCCACCGGCTGCGCCGCCGGCACCCCCACCA
Source organism: Salinicola sp. DM10 (assembly GCF_017306975.2). Taxonomy (NCBI): domain Bacteria; kingdom Pseudomonadati; phylum Pseudomonadota; class Gammaproteobacteria; order Oceanospirillales; family Halomonadaceae; genus Salinicola; species Salinicola sp. DM10. The sequence goes on along the minus strand of NZ_JAFLEN020000004.1, from coordinate 266,796 downwards.
GCGTGCTGCTCACCGACATGAATCAGCCGCTGGCCCGCTGCGCCGGCAATGCCCTGGAAGTAGCAGCGGCGCTCGAGGTACTGCGCGGTGACGATCGCCACAGCCGGCTCTATCGAGTGACGCAGGCACTGGCCAGCGAGATGCTGATCCAGTCGGGGCTGGCCGGAGACGCCGAAGACGCCACGCGGCGACTGGCGCAGGCCCTCGACAGCGGCGCCGCGCTGGAGCGTTTCGCAGGCATGGTCCATGGCCTCGGCGGACCTGCCGACTTCACCCAGCGCGCCACGCACTATCTACCCTCGGCGCCGGTCGTGCACGAGATCGCCGCCCCCGCCGACGGCGTCGTACACGCCATCGACACCCGCGCACTGGGGCTCGCCGTGGTCGAGCTGGGCGGCGGGCGGCGCAACCCCGATGACGCCATCGACCCGCGGGTGGGGCTATCGCATATCGCCGAGCTGGGCCAGACGCTCAGCGCCGGTGAGCCGCTGCTGCGGGTTCACGCCGCTGATCGCGAGGCAGCCGAGGCCCTGAGCGCGCGGCTGGTCGACGCCTTTCGTCTAAAGGCGGGCGCAGCCGAGATACCGCCGCTCGTTCACGCCACCCTGCGCCAGGAGGATCTGCCATGAACGCATCCGTCACTCCCCGCCGTGCCGTGCTGCTGGTGCTCGACTCATTCGGGATCGGCAACGCCCCCGACGCCGAGGCCTTCGGTGATGCCGGCGCCGACACCCTGGGGCATATCGCCCGTTATCGCGCCGACGCCGGACGTCCGCTCGAGCTGCCCAATCTGGCGCGGCTGGGCCTCTATCACGCGCATCACCGTGCCACCGGCGGCTGGGCCGCCGGAGTGACGCCACCGGCGGAGCCGACCGGAGGCTGGGCCTGCGCCCGCGAGATCTCCTCGGGCAAGGACACCCCCTCCGGCCACTGGGAGATCGCCGGTGTGCCGGCACTGTTCGAGTGGGGCTATTTCCGCGAGCACGAAGAGAGCTTCCCACCCGAGCTGCTGGCGGCGCTGATCGACCAGGCCGAGCTGCCCGGCGTGCTCGGCAACTGCCACGCCTCCGGGGTGCCAGTGATCGAGGCCCTCGGCAGCGAACACATCGCCAGCGGCAAGCCGATCGTCTACACCTCGGCGGATTCGGTATTCCAGATCGCCGCCCACGAGCACCACTTCGGCCTCGAGCGCCTCTATCGGCTGTGCGAGATCGCGCGTGAACTGCTGATGCCCTACAACATCGGCCGCGTCATCGCCCGCCCCTTCGTCGGCGAAACCCCGGACACCTTCGAGCGCACCGGCAACCGCCGCGACTACGCCCTCGAGCCGCCCACCCCCACGGTGCTGCAAAAGCTCCACGACGGGGGCGGCCAGGTGCTCGGCGTAGGCAAGATCGGCGATATCTACGCCCACTGCGGCATCAGCGAGGTGCGCAAGGCGCACGGCTTCGAGGCGCTGTTCGCAGAGACCCTGACGGCGATCGACGATGCGCGGGCCGCTACCGTGGACACGCTGGTGATGACCAACTTCGTCGACTTCGACACCCTCTACGGCCACCGCCGCGACCCCGAGGGCTACGCCAGCGCATTGGAAGCCTTCGACCGCCGCCTGCCCGAGCTGCTGGCCAAGCTCAGCGCCGATGACCTGCTGATCCTCACCGCCGACCACGGCAACGACCCGACCTGGCGCGGCACCGACCATACCCGCGAGCAGGTACCGGTACTGCTCGCCAGCGGCGGCCCCAGCGGCGACCTCGGCGCCCGCGACACCTACGCCGATATCGGCCAGACCCTGGCCGAATTCTTCGGCCTGGACGCCATGGACCACGGCACCTCGCTGCTGGCCGCACGACCTTCAGGAGACTGACATGCCAACCCCGCATATCGAAGCCCGCGAGGGCGACTTCGCCGACACCGTGCTGATGCCGGGCGACCCGCTGCGCGCCGAGTTCATCGCCGAGACCTTTCTCGACGATGTCGTCTGCGTCAACCGGGTGCGCAACATGCTCGGCTTCACCGGCACCTATCGCGGCCGCCGCGTTTCGGTGATGGGCAGCGGCATGGGCATCCCCTCGCTCTCCATCTACGCCAAGGAGCTGATCACCGAGTACGGCGTCCAGCGACTGGTACGCGTGGGCTCCTGCGGCGCGGTACGCGACGATGTCGACGTCAACGATATCGTCATCGGCATGGGTGCCTGCACCGACTCCGGCGTCAACCGCACCCGTTTCGGCGGCCACGATTTCGCCGCCATCGCCGACTTCGCCCTGACCCGCCACACGGTGGACGCCGCCCGCGAGCGCGGCACCCGGGTCAAGGTGGGCAACCTGTTCTCGGCGGATCTGTTCTATACCCCGGATGACGCCTTCTTCCACACCATGCAGCGCCACGGCATCCTCGGGGTGGAGATGGAAGCCGCCGGGCTCTATGGGGTGTGCGCCGAATTCGGTGCCCGCGCGCTGACCGTGTGCACCGTCTCCGACCACATCCTCAAACATGAAGCGCTCGACGCCCAGACCCGCCAGACCGGCTTCGCCGAGATGATGGCGATCACCCTGGAAGGGCTGCTGCGCGACGACCAGGAACCGAGCCATGACTGAGCCCAGCGACATCACGGTGCCCGAAAGCATTCGCCAGGCCGCACTCGCGGTGCGTGCCAACGCCTACGTACCCTACTCCGCCCACCCGGTGGGGGCGGTGCTGATCAGTGCCAGCGGCCAGACCTACGTCGGCTGCAACGTCGAGAGCGCCAACTACAAGGGGCTGTGCGCCGAGGCCAGCGCCATCGCCGCCCTGGTCTCCAACGGCGAGCAGCGTATCCGCGACATCTACGTGATCGGCCCCGGCGAGCACCTGTGCACCCCCTGCGGCGACTGCCGTCAGCGCATCCGGGAATTCGCCACTCCCGAGACCACGATCGTGGTCCTCGACGGCGACGGCCAGCCGCTCAAGCGCTACACCATGGACACACTGCTGCCCGACTCCTTCGGCCCGGAGAATCTCGCCAAGCCCTCGGGCATGCGCTGAGGCGCAGCGTCGATTGGCCGCTGCTTTCGAGGCTGACGTCGAGGGGGGCGATTTGGGTATACTCGGCGACAAACAACAGCTAACCGATGCGCCGCATCGGCTCATGCGGAACGCCCATGGTCGCCACCGGCTTCTCAGCCTTCGAGTCGCTGCTCGTCAAGAGCCCCCATCAGCGTGAGAGCGCCGAGCTCTTGCTGCTGTGCTGGGTGTTTGCCAACAAGCACGTGCCGCTCGATGAAGACCGCCGCTATCTCGAGCGCCTGGCCGCGCGCGCGCATCATCGCCGCGATCTCGAGACGCTGCTGGCGGCGGCCCGGCGACAGGATCTGGGCGACGTTCAGCTCGCCGCCGAGGTGCTGACCAAGGAGCAGTCCGGGCCGATCATCGCCTTTCTACGCCAGGCGGTCGTTGTTGCCACCAGTGACGGCGCGCTGAGTCTGCGCAACCACCATATCCTGCGTTTTCTGGCCGATCTCTGCGACGTTTCGCCGGATACCCTGCGCGCGCTCTACCGCGAGGTCACCGGGCGCACCCTGGCCGCCCCCGAGGATCTCAGCCACCGCAGCCACTGGCAGCCCGCCGAGCCGGAAGCCGAGGACACCGCAGAGGCCGAAGCCGGCGATACCGGCTCGACCCAGGCGCACGCCGGCGAGCCCCGTGCCTCCTGGCGCGACCGGGTCCGACGCTTGGCCGAGAACCAGTGGCGCGAGCACAAGCAGCAGCAACAATGGCGACGCCAGCAGGCGCAACAGGCCCGCGAGCGTGAGCAGCAGCGCGAGGCCGCCGCACAGGCCGAGCGCGAACGCCGCGCCCAGGCCCACGCCAAACGCCAGGCCGAGGCACAGGCTCAGCAGCGTGAACAGGCGCGGCGCCAGGCCGAGGCGGAAGCCCTGCGTCGCGAACAGGCTCAGCGCCAGCGCGAAGAAGCCGCACAGCGTCAACGCCAGGAGCAGCAGCGCCAGTACCAGGAACGCCAGCGCCGAGAGCGACAGCGCCAGGAGCAGGAAAGTCAGCACCAAGAGCAACAGCGCCAGTGGCAGCGCGAGCAGAGCCGGCAGCGCCAGCGCGCCGGTTTCGACGCGCCCTCCTACCCCATCCGCCGCGCGCTGATCGAACTGGAGCTGGACACCAGCGCCTCACCGCGGGAGATCAAACTCGCCTATCGGCGCCTGGCTCAGCGCCACCATCCCGACCGTTTCCATGGCCAGAGCGAGTGGCGGATCACCCTCGCCTCGCAGCGCTTCCAGCGCATCAAGAACGCCTACGACCTGTTGATGCAGCATGCGTGATCTCTACCTACGTCTCGGCGTTTCGCCCACCGCCAGCGCGGAAGAGATCGAGCGCGCTATCCGCGGCTGCGCCAATCAGTCGCTCAAGGCGGATGCCCAAGCCGCGCTAGGCTCGCCCGAGCGTCGCGCCGAATACGACGAGATGCACCAACTGCTCGGCGATATCGGTCGCCTGCGTGCCGGCCTGGGGCTGACCCACGCTCCGCATTGGCACGGCGACGCCGCCAACGACTTCTCGCCGCCCGGCGCCTCCTCCACCCGCCAGGCGCTGCTGACGCGCAAGCTCGATGTCGCCCTGCAGCAGTATCAGCGCCGCCGGCCCCGCCGCCTGTGGCTTGCCGTGGCCGTCAGCGTGGGGCTGGTGGTGGCCCATCTGCTCGGCAGGCTACTGGCCTAAGGAAACGCGGCATAAATGCCTGCGCGGACTCGGCGTCCCCAACGAATCGCTGCGTTGCGTGGTACTGGTGCGCCAGCCCGGTCGAACACTCGCCTAACCCCTTGTTATGTCTCGCGTGACGCGTTGCCTTCGGCAACTTGCCCTGACGGGCCGCCCTACGGGCGTTCTCTACGCGTTGCTTCGAGTCTGTGTTCCATACGCCTTGCGCTTCATCTCGCTCGTCGATTTATGTAGCGTTTCCCTAACCGCGGCGGCGCAGCGGTTCGAGCAGACCGCTGAGGCCGTTGTGGTCGATCTCGTGCATCAGCGCCAGCAGCTGACCGATCTCGCCGCGGGGAAAGCCCTCACGGGCGAACCAGGCCAGATAGGGGCCGGGCAGATCGGCGATCAGACGGCCTTCGTACTTGCCGAACGGCATGCGCACGCTCACCAGCTTTTTCAGATCCTCGGGTTCCATCGTCGCTCCTGGGTCGCTCCGCCATTTCGCAGGCAGCCCATCCTACCGGGATCGTCGCGCGGCTGCCTGCCGGCACGGCATGCGTCGAGCGCATACCCCCATACCGAGATGCCGCTTGAAAGGCGGCCGGTAGCAGCGGTTAGGGTATATCCACATGACGACAGCGCATGCTGCGCGCCTGCCGCCACACGATAACGATAACCGGAGATGGGTATGCAAACCTCGCTGCGGCCGCTGGTGTTCTGGCCGACCTTCCTGATCCTGCTGGGCGCCGTGATCGCCAGCTATGTCGATCTCGACGCCTTCCTCGCCACCGCCAGCGCACTCAACGCCGCGGTGCTCGACAACTTCTCGTGGCTGTTCAGCCTGGGCAGTCTCTATCTGCTTATCATGGCGCTGATCGTCTACTTCTCACCCCTCGGCCGCGTGCGCATCGGCGGCGCCGAGGCCACCCCGCTGCTCTCGCCGCTGCGCTGGTTCTCGATCACCTTGTGCACCACCCTGGCGGTGGGGGTCCTGTTCTGGACCACCGCCGAGCCGCTCTATCACTATATGGGGCCACCGGCGTCCTCCGGCATCGAGGCCGGCTCCAGTGACGCCATGCTGTTCGCCATGTCGACCCTGTTCCTGCACTGGTCCTTCACCCCCTATGCGATCTACGCCGTGCCGGCGCTGATCTTTGCCCTGGCCTTCTACAACCTGCGCCTGCGTTTCTCGATCTCGAGCATGCTGGAGCCGCTGTTCGGGCCGCGGGTGAAGCGCTTCTCCGGGCTGATCGATGCGGTGTCGCTGTATGCCCTGGTCGCCGGCATGGCGTCGTCGCTGGGCACCGGGGCGCTGACCCTGGCCGGTGGCGTGGGTCAGTACCTGGGTGGCGAGACCAGCCCGCTGCGCCTGGGCGTGATCATCGCCGTCATCGTAGTCACCTTCGTGCTCTCCGCCGCCAGTGGCCTGCAGAAGGGTATCGCCCGGCTGTCGTCGCTGAATGCGGCGCTGCTGCTGATACTCGGCGCCTTCGTGTTCGTGGTCGGCCCCACGGTCTTCTGTCTGGCCTTGGGGGTGGAGTCGTTCGGCGTCTATCTCGACAACTTCTTCACCAAGAGCCTGTTCACCGGCGCCGCGGGCAACGATCAATGGCCGCAGTGGTGGTCGATCTTCTACTGGGCGGTTTGGTTCGCCTGGGCGCCGGTGGCGGCGCTGTTCCTGGGCAAGATCTCGCGCGGCTACACGGTGCGCCAGTTCCTGCGCGTGAATCTGCTCTACCCGGCGCTGTTCGCCTGTGTCTGGATCCTGATCTTCTCGGGCACCGCACTCTACTTCCAGTCTCATCTGGGAGCCGGCGAGAGCGGTGTCGACCTCTACGCCGTGCTCGATCAGCGCGGGGTGGAAAACGTGCTCTACGAGCTCTTCCGCCACCTGCCGCTGTCCCAGGTGTGGGTGCCGCTGCTGCTGTTCATCGCCTATATCTCCTACGTGACTGCCGCCGACTCGCAGACCGACGCCATCGGCAATCTCTGCACCCGCGGCCTGACCGCCGACTCCGATCTCAACGCCGGGGTCGCCATGAAGGTGATCTGGGGCGTGATCGTCGGCATCGTCTCCTGGGTGATGGTCAGTTTCGTCGGGATCGACGGCATCAAGATGCTCTCCAATCTCGGCGGCCTGCCGTCGATGCTGATCGTGCTGCTCGCCTCCGGCTCGCTGTGGGTGTGGCTCAAGCACCCCGAACGGCTCGGCGCCGTGGCGACACCTTCGACTCCTTCCCGCACAGCCAAGGACCCGGCATGAAGATCAAGCAGGACTTTCCCCACCGCGTTCGCGAGATCGAGAATCAGTGGATCACGCTCGCCGACGGCACCCGACTGGCAGCCAGGATCTGGTTACCCAAAAACGCCGAAGCGGCCCCGGTGCCGGCGATTCTCGAGTATCTGCCCTACCGCAAGCGCGACGGCACCGCGGCGCGCGACGAGCTCACCCACCCCTGGCTCGCCGGCCATGGCTACGCCTGCGTGCGCGTCGACATGCGCGGCAACGGCGAGTCCGACGGTTTGATGGAAGACGAGTATGCACCCCAGGAGCAGGCCGATGCGCTGGAAGTGATCGACTGGATCGCCGCACAGCCGTGGTGCAGCGGCAAGCTGGGCATGATGGGTATCTCCTGGGGGGGCTTCAACAGCCTGCAGCTGGCCGCGCTCAGACCCGAACCGCTCAAGGCGATCATCACCCTGTGCTCCACCGACGACCGCTACGCCGACGATATCCACTACAAGGGCGGCAACATGCTGCTGGAGAATCTGGGCTGGGCGGCGACCATGCTGAGTTTCTCGGCTGCGGTGCCCGATCCGGCGCTGGTCGGCGAGCGCTGGCGCGAGATGTGGAAACACCGGCTCGACAACATGCCGCTGCTGGCCGAGCCCTGGCTGCGCCACCAGCAGCGCGACGCCTACTGGCAGCACGGCTCGATCTGCGAGAACTATGCCGACATCGAGGCTGCGGTCTACATGATCAGCGGCTGGGCGGACTCCTACATCAACACCATTCCGCGGATGATGGAGCACCTCTCCTGCCCGAAAAAGGCGCTGCTCGGGCCCTGGATGCACAAGTACCCCCACTTCGCGATTCCCGACCCGGCCATCGGCTTTCTGCAGGAGGCGCTGCGCTGGTGGGACTACTGGCTCAAGGATATCGACACCGGGATCATGGACGAGCCGCCCTGCACCTTCTACCTGCAGGATGGCCTGCCGCCGGCGCCCAAGTATCTCGAGCGTCCGGGCCAGTGGGTGCAGACCAGCGCCTGGCCCGCCCCGGCCGAAGAAATCACGTGGCAGCCGCTCGTGCTGGGTGATGCCGGCCTGACACGGGAAGGACATCTGAGCGCGGCGCGCGCGATCGCCTCGCCGCTGACCGCCGGCGCGCTACAGGGTGAATACATTCCGCTGTGGTTCGGCGCCGACTTCCCGCCGGATCAGCGCCGCGACGACGGCCTGGCGCTGACCTTCGACTCCGCGCCCTACGCCGAGGGGCTCGATCTGCTCGGCCAGCCGCGACTGCGCGCCAGCCTGAGCAGCGCCGAAGATTGTGGCCAGCTGCATGTGCGCCTGTGCGATGTGGCTCCCAGCGGCGAGAGCGCGCTGATCAGCTACGCCACCCTCAACCTCGCCCTGCGCGACGACCCCGCCACGCTCACCCCGCCGGTGCCCGGCGAGCGCATGGAGATCGACCTGGCGCTGGATCTGATCGGTTACCGGCTGCCCCCAGGGCACCGTCTGCGCCTGGCGCTTTCCAGCGCCAGCTTCCCGCTGGTATGGTCGCCGCGGCGGCGCGCCGATCTCACCCTCGAGGCCGGCACGCCGACGCTGTCACTGCCGATCTGCCAGGCGCCCTACGTGGCGATGCCGTTCGCACCACCGGAGAGCGCGGCGCCATGCCGGATCGAGACCCTGCGCCCGGGCCACCCGCGACGCACCCTCAGCGAGGATGTCGGCAGCGGCGAAGTGACGGTGACGGTAGAGGACGACATGGGCGATATCCGCTTCGAAGATCACAGCCTGCGCGTCGAGCAGCGCGCGAAAGAGGTCTATTCGAGCCACCCCAGCGACGCCACCCGCACCCGCGCCGATATCGAGTGGACCTATCGCGCCAGTCGTGAGGAGGGCGCGGGCCAGTTCTCGGTGGCGGTGACCAGCCGCTATCATCTGCACTGCGACGAGACCACCTTCTACCTGAGCGCCGAGCAGATCGCCCACGAGGGCGAGACACTGGTCAGCGAGAAGCGCTGGCGTCGCAACATTCCACGTCGCGCCATCTGAGTGTCCCGGCCAAGGGTTTGTACGAAAAGTCAGCGAGCGAAGGCAAGACAAGGCAAAAATCGGCGAAAACGCGGAGTTTACGGAGTGTAAATGAGCATTTTGAGCCGATTTTTAACACCGTATTGCCGAGCGCAGGTAGTTTTCGTACAAAGCCTAGGGCCTCACGCGCCGGCAGTGGCATGAATGACTCATGCTATGCTCCGGAGCCGAGAGACCTCGGTTCCGGACGCCCCATGCCCACTCGCGACGTGCTTCCCCCGCTGGCCTGCCTGCGCGCCTTCGAGGCGGCCGCGCGCCATTCGAGCTTCACCCAGGCCGGCAGCGAGCTCAGCCTGACCCAGAGCGCGGTCAGCCGCCAGATCAAGCGCCTCGAAGCGGATCTCGGCCGACCGCTGTTCGAGCGTCAGCACGACGGCCTGCGCCTGACCCCGGCCGGCGATCACTACTTCCGCGTGGTACAGCGGCTGCTGCGCGAACTGCGCGACGAGACCGCACGCCTGCGCCGGCGCGGCGACGACCGCCAGTTGACGCTGGCCTCGAGCCCGACCATCGCCTCGATCTGGCTGGCGCGGCAGCTGCCCGATTTCCAGCAGGCGCACCCTGAGATCGAGATTCGCGTGCTCACCGTCGAGGACCCCTATCGGCTCGATCTGGCCGAATTCGATCTCGGCATCTACTACCACATCCCCAACGAAGTCGACCCGCCTGGACTCGAGGCCAGCCCGATCTTCGCTGAGGAGCCTGTCGCCGCGGTGTGCAGCCCGGTCTATCTGGCTCGTCACGGCGGGATCACCGACCCCGCCGACCTGCTCGCCCGCCACACCCTGATGGTGGTGGAGGATCACTACCGCGACTGGCTGACCTGGGAGCACTGGTATCGCGCTCTCGGCTTCGCCTGGCAGCCGCCGCTGCACACCCTGCGCGCCAACAGCTTTCAGCTGTTGATGAACGCCACCCTCGCCGGTCAGGGGGTCACCCTCGGCTGGATGCGGCTGCTCGCGGCCGAGCTCGATCAGGGCCATCTGGTCCAGGCGCTGCCCGACACCCTGCCCAGTCGCGGGCGGCTGGCACTGCTGACGCCGACCCACCGCCACCTGACCGAACCCATGCGCGCCTTTCGCGACTGGGTGCTGGCCGATGCCGGCCCGGCTCGCTCGCAGGAATGACGCCGCCACTGCGCCTCTACATCACTACACCACTACGTTCCACTCGGGCCGTGACGCAGGCAGAGACAGTGCGAGTGAGACGATGACGCCGTATGAGTGAGACGGCGAGACAGTGGGATAGGAACGCCGAGACAGTGGGATAGCGAGGAAAGGTCAGGAAAGGTAGAGCGGTGAAGCGCGGACGCGACATAGCTTGAAAGCGCAGCGCCTCGCCGGAGCGTGCAAGCCGCGCCATGACGGCGCGGCCTAGCGTATGCAAACAACTACCGTATGCACTCAATCTGAGCGAGGCGATGCCGCAAGCGCAGTAACGCCATCGAGGAGAGTGCGTGCCTCAGGCGCGCTGACGCGCGGCGTTCGGCATATCGTCAGTGGCACCGACGCGCTCGCGCGCCACCGGCGTGTTCTTGTCGCTGCGGCACAGGCGCAGCGCCACGAAGAGCCCAAAGGCGCCGAAACCGAAGGCGATCGCGAAGATGCTGAGAAGAGTCATGACGTGCCCTGCCTGTCGGTTCGTTGCCTGGTGGCCACCGCGCGCCCGCGCCGGTGACGATCGTTACCCTGCGTTATCGTCCGGATACACAAAAACTTGAATTCTGACGCAGCGTAGCAATTTGGCAGCGATTATTTACCTTACACCCCTGCTTTCGCAACACGACTTTGGCCAAATCCCGCGGATCACTCCGTTACCGCACCCTGCTCAGCGCCCTCGCGACGCCCTGCCGCCGGATAAGCCCATATCATCTAGCGGTTGTAAAAGGCGTTCTTAGCACTGGACACACCTTACTGCGGATCGGGCTCGCCAGGATTGGTGATCGCCTCGCGCAGCGAGTCGTCGGACGGCGTATCCCCCTGCGCCGCACGGCTCTCCTCCATCACCACGCTCATCCGCGGCATGCCCAGGTCGAGTCCCTGCTCATCGAAGCGCTGCTTGAGACGCAGATTGAACGCCCGCGCCACGTCCCACTGCATGACCGGTGCGGTGCGCATGCGGATGCGCAGAATGGCGGCGCCGGCATCGAAGCTCTCGATTCCCTGTACCTCCAACGGCGACCAGATGTGGTGGCGCATCATCGGGTCGTTGCGCAGCTCGTCGGCGATGCTGCGCATGGTCTCGATCGCGTCGTCGATCTTCATCTGATGGCCGATGCGGATACGCAGCAGCGCAATGCCGAACTCACGCGAGTAGTTCTGGATGCCCTGGATCTGGCTGAATGGAATGATGTGCACGATCCCATCCAGGTCGCGCAGCTTCACGGTGCGGATGCTCAGCGCCTCGACCGTGCCCATGTGGCTGCCGAGGTTGACGAAATCGTCGATCGCCAGCGAATCCTCGATCAGGATGAACAGCCCGGTGATCAGGTCCTGCACCAGGGTCTGGGCGCCGAAGCCCACCGCCAGACCGATCACCCCGGCACCTGCCAGCAGCGGCGTGACGTTCACGCCGAGATTGGCCAGGGCGATGATCGCGGCGATCACCGCAATGGTGACGAAGATGGTGTTGCGCAACAGCGGCGTGATCGTCTGCGCCCGGGCACTGGCATTGGCGCGCCGGCCGTGGCGCCGGCTGCTCTTGCGCAGGGCGTGCTGGACCGCGGTATCGGCCAGGATCCACACCAGCCAGGCGACCAGAAAGGTCAGCCCCAGCCCCAGCAGGCTGCGGGCGATCTGCTGGCCGATACCGGCACTGCCGCTCACCGCCCACAGCGAGGTTCCCCAGACCCGCATCGCCAGTTCGAGAAAGACCAGCCAGGCCAGCAGATGGGCCAGGGTGAAGCCGAAGCGGATCAGACGGGCCGAGTACTCCGAGAGGCGCTTGTCCTGACTCTTCTCGCGCTGACGGTGGATCAGCCCCGAGATCACCAGCGTGGCAATCATCATGCCCGCGGTCACCAGCGCACGGAAGAAGGCGCTGCGCGAGTCCTCGGCCGAGGTCACCATGGCGATCAGCGAGACCAACACCATGACCAGGATGGGGATGTGCCAGATGCGGCTGAACAGGCGTAGAAGCTCGGTAGTGGCGCGGCGCTCCTGCCGCTGGGTGTAGGGGCGGTTGCGCATCAGGTGACGGAACGGCCGCCGGAAGAGCAGGACGAAGGCTGCAAGCAGCAGTGCCGCGCAGACGTTGGCCAGCAGTGACACGAACGCCATCAGCCCACGCCCAAGCGGCTCCACCACGGCGGCCGAGTTGGAAGCATCGCCCAGTGCCACCAAGGCGCCGAGGGCGAACAGCCAGGGCGCCCCGCGCTGGCGCAGGATGCGCAGCGCGGTATGCCGATGCCCGCTGCCGAACAGCGAGAAGACGATCTCGCACACCGCGGCGAACACCGCCCCGCACAGGGTGACATAGGCCATCACCATGGCCAGGGTGACGCCGATGGTATCCGAGGTCGCCTGGTGCACCGCCACCAGCGCCACGCCGAACCCCAGCGCCAGCGGTACCACTCGTCGTGCTAGGTGGCGCACCAGCATCCAAGTAGTGGGCTCCTGTGGCAGCGTCCAGAGCAGCCCCAGGCGTTTGACCAGCGCGCGCCACAGCGCCGACACCCCCAGCGTCACCCCGACCCATAGCGCGGTGACCCAGAGCAGATCGAGCAGCGCCATGGGTACGCGGCCGCCATCCCCCCAGAGCCGCTCCAGATCGTTGCCGGCCTGCTCGACCCGATAGCCCCAGTAGTTGATCGGGTTGTCCAGACCATCGCGTTCGAGCACCGAGAACGACTGCGCCAGCGCCCCCAGCAGGCCGCCGGCGGCAGGTTCGTCCTGGGCCTCGGCGGCGGTCGCCTGGCGCAGCTGCTTGAGGCTGTCGAGCAGGGCCTGGCGCTGCTCGCTGTTCTCCAGCGTGGCGATGATCTGGTCCAGCGAACTCTCCAACTCCTGGGCGCTGGGCGCCTGCGAGGTCGCCGCACGCTTCTCCTCAGCCCCGACCAGCGAGGCCAGGGACTGCGCCATGACCGGCTGGCTCAGCGCGACCAGCAGCGCCACCAGCACGCCCAGGCCCCCTCGTATCCATGCTCTCACAGTGACTCCTGTCGTCGTCTCTTCCGGATCCCATCATGCTATCCGCACGGCGCACGAACAACGCCACCGGCGCGGCGTTGCACCACATCGACGCCCTACCGAAGCACGGCATCGCCGCGCCATCGGCGCAGATGCTCTATCTTCAATCCCAAGTCCTACGATTTCCTCAGGCCTTACGACTTTACTCACGTTGCGGACCGCACCCGGTCCCCACAGCAGGAGCAGCACATGCGTCTCGCAGGCAAGGTAGCACTGGTCACCGGCAGCACTCAGGGCATCGGCCGCGCCATCGCCGAGCGCCTGGCCCAGGAGGGCGCCGATATCGTGGTCAGCGGCAGCCGTCCTTCCGAGCGCGCCGAGGAGACCGCCGAGCGCGTGCGTCGGCACGGGCGCCGCGCCGCCATCGTCACCGGCGATATCTCCCAGGTGGAGACCAACCGCCGGCTGATCGACGAAAGCGTCGAGGCGCTGGGACGGCTCGATATTCTGGTCAACAACGCCGGGCTGGAGATCGATGCGCCCTTCTGGGAGGTGACCGAGGCCGACTACGACAAGGTGCTCGATACCAATCTCAAGGGAGTATTCTTCACCACCCAGGCGTTCGTGCGCTATCTGCGCGGTGTCGGCCGCGGCGGGCGGGTGATCAACTTGAGTTCGGTGCACGAGGATCTGCCCTTCCCTGGCTTTACCAGCTACTGCCTGGCCAAGGGCGGGCTGCGCATGCTCACGCGCAATTTGGCGATCGAGCTGGCACCGCTGGGAATCACCGTCAATGGCGTCGCCCCCGGGGCGATCAAGACGCCCATGAACAGCGCCCTCGACGAGGATCCCGAGAAGCTCAGACATCTGCTCGGCAATATCCCGCTCAACCGCCTAGGGCGCTCGGAAGACGTCGCCGGCGTGGTGGCGTTTCTCGCCTCAGAGGATGCCGATTACATGACCGGAACGTCCTTGCCGGTAGACGGGGGCCTACTTTGGCAGTATGAAGAGTAGATCCACTTTACCGCTGAGCGTGCCGCAGAGGAGCGATGATGCCGACAAGCCTCCAGGCCACCACCGACCGGGACACCTACCACGACGCCGCCGTCACCCCGCATGACCGCTTCGGCGAGCTGTTCGAAGCGGTAGCGCTGGCGCACCTGTTCGAGGACTCCAAAACCTTCGCCGACAGCGTACCGCGGGTGCCGCCGCAGCAGATCATGCAGGCCTACGAAGCCCAGCGCGACAACCCCGATTTCGATCTGCGCGCCTTCGTCGATGCCCACTTCGAGGAGGACCCGATCGCCTGCAGCGGCTACGAGGCGGACACCAGCGACGACATGGTCACCCATATCGATCGCCTGTGGCCGGCACTCACGCGCAACTCCCGCGAGCATCCGCTATGGTCGTCGCTGCTCTCGCTCTCCCACGACTATGTGGTACCCGGCGGGCGCTTTCGCGAGTTCTACTACTGGGACTCCTACTTCACCATGCTGGGGCTCGCCGCCAGCGGCGAAGATCGGCTGCTGTGCGCGGTGGCCGACAACTGCGCCGATCTGATCGCCCGCTACGGCCACATGCCCAACGGCAATCGCAGCTATTATCTGAGCCGCTCGCAGCCGCCGATCTTCTCGATGATGGTGGCGCTGCTCGAACAGCGCGGCCAGCGCCGTGCGGTCGACTACCTGCCGCAGCTCAAGCGCGAGTATGCCTTCTGGATGCATGGCGAGGCCCAGCTCAAGCCGGGCGAGGCCCATCGCCGCTGCGTGCGCCTCGACGACGAGTGCTGGCTCAACCGCCACTGGGACGACCGCGCCACCCCGCGCGAGGAGTCCTATCGCGAAGACTACGAGCTGGCCCAGGCTTCGTCGCGCCCGGCGGAGCAGGTCTACCGCGATCTGCGCGCCGGCGCCGAGAGCGGCTGGGACTTCAGCGGCCGCTGGCTCGACGATACCCGCGAGCTGCACACCATCCGCACCACCGCTTTCATTCCGGTCGAGCTCAACTCGCTGCTCTACCACCTCGAGTATCTGCTCGGGCAGCTGTGTGCCGATGTCGGCGAAGAGTCCGAGGCCGGACACTACCGCGAGCGTGCCGAACGCCGGCGCATGGCGATCGATCGCTATCTGTGGTGCGAGGAGCGCGGCGCCTACTATGACTACGACTGGCAGCGCGGCTGCCGCAGCATCCATCTCACCGCGGCCTGCGTGGTGCCGCTCTACCTGCAGCTCGCCTCACCCGGCCAGGCCGAACGCGTGGTCAACGTGGTGGCGCAGCGCCTGCTCGCCCCCGGCGGGCTAGTCACCACCGAGATCAACGACAGCGGCCAGCAGTGGGACCACCCCAACGGCTGGGCACCGCTGCAGTGGATGGCGATCGAGGGCTTTCGCCACTACGGATTCCACGACGTGGCGGAGGATCTGGCCGAGCGCTGGCTGTCGCTGGTCTACGACCTCTACCGGCGCGAGCACAAGCTGGTGGAAAAGTACGTGCTCTACCCCGGGGCCGAGTTCGCGCGCGGCGGCGAATACCCGCTGCAGGATGGCTTTGGCTGGACCAACGGCGTCACCCGGGCGCTGCTGGCGCAGCGTGACGGCATGGTCGTCGGCTAGGATCTATGCCGGACCGCGGAGCGCGGTAGCGCTCACCCGGACCGAGGTACGGCGAGGTACGGCCCGGACGAACCTCACGCCGGCGGCAGCAACGCGATCACCGCCAGCGGCGGCAGCGTCAGCACCAGCGACTGCGCCTCGCCGTGGCAGGCGGTCGCTTCGCTCTCGAGACCACCGGCGTTACCGATATTACTGCCGCCATAGTGCTCGGCATCGGAGTTGAAGCGCTCGGTCCAGTGCCCCGCGGTGGGCACCCCGATGCGGTAGCCGGTCAGCGTCTGCGGGGTCATGTTGGCCACCGCCAGCACCCGCTGCCCGTCGCCATCCAAACGCCACCAGGCGAACACGCTGTTGACGTTGTCGTCGCCGATCACCCAGCGGAACCCCGCCGCCTCGGTATCGCGGGCGTGCAGCGCCGGGCGCTCGCGGTAGAAAGCGTTGAGGTCGCGCACCAGACGCTGAATGCCGGCATGGCTGGGGTACTGCAGCAGCCACCAGTCCAGCTCGCGGTCGTGGCTCCACTCCCGCCCCTGGGCGAACTCGCAGCCCATGAACAGCAGCTTCTTGCCGGGATGCAGCCACATGAAAGCGAGGTAGGCACGCAGGTTGGCGAAGCGCTGCCACTCGTCGCCGGGCATCTTGTCGATCAGCGAGCCCTTGCCGTGAACCACCTCGTCGTGCGAGATCGGCAGCACGAAGCGCTCGTGGAAGGCATAGACCAGCCCGAAGGTGAGCTGGTCGTGATGGTAGCGGCGATAGAGCGGGTCGTGGCTCATGTAGCTCAGGGTGTCGTGCATCCAGCCCATGTTCCACTTGTAGCTGAAGCCCAGCCCGTCGTGCGCCACCGGCGCGGTGACCCCGGGCCAGGCGGTCGACTCCTCGGCGATCACCACGGCACCGGGCACCTCTTCGGCGACCACCTGGTTGAGGTGCTGCAGAAAACCCATCGCCTCCAGGTTCTCCGAACCACCGCGGTGGTTGGGAATCCACTCGCCCTCGCGCCGTGAGTAGTTGCGATAGAGCATCGACGCGACCGCGTCCACGCGCAGCCCGTCGATGTGAAAATGCCGCAGCCAGTGCAGGGCCGAGGCGAGCATGAAGCCGTGCACCTCGCGTCGGCCCAGATTGTAGATATAGGTGTTCCAGTCCTGGTGATAGCCCTCGAACGGGTGGGCGTACTCGTAGAGCGCAGTGCCGTCGAAGCGCGCGAGTCCATGCGGGTCGGAGGGGAAGTGACCAGGCACCCAGTCGAGCAGAACCCCGACGCCGGCCCGGTGACAGGCATCGATGAAAGCGGCGAACTCGGCCGGCGTGCCGAAGCGCCCGCTGGGGGCGAACAGCGACAGCGGCTGATAGCCCCAGGAGCCGCCGAACGGATACTCCATGATCGGCATCAGCTCGATATGGGTGAAGCCCATCTCGACCACGTAGGGGATCAGGGTGTCGATCAGATCGGGCCAACGGTAGATTTCGCCCTCGTCACCGCCGTGCTTACGCCACGAGCTCACATGCAGCTCGTAGATCGAGATCGGGGCGTCGGCCGCCTGACGCTCGCTGCGGCGGGCAAGCCAGGCGTCGTCACCCCAGTCGAAGGGCGTGGCATCCGCCACCACCGAGGCGGTCAGCGGCGGCGCCTCGGTGGAGAGCGCCACCGGGTCGGCCTTGAGCAACGACTCGCCATTGACGTCGATCAACGCGAACTTGTAGCGCTCGCCTGCCCCGATCGCGGGAATGAAGATCTCCCACACGCCTGCCGGATAGCGGCAGCGCATGCCGTGGCGGCGGGTGTCCCAGCCGTTGAAGTCCCCCACCACCGCCACGCGCTGGGCGTTGGGCGCCCACACCGCGAAACGCACCCCGGCGACGCCGTCGCAGGTCATCACCTGGGCTCCCAGACACTCGCCCAGGCGCCGATGCGTGCCCTCACCGAGCAGATGCAGATCGATGTCGCCGAGCAGCAGCGGGAAGGCGTAGGGGTCGGCGCAGAGCTGCTCGCCGTCGGGCCAGCGAATGCGCAGGCGGTAGGCGCTCGGTGCCGCCAGCTCGCCCACGAACAGCCCCTCGATGGGCCCTGTTCGACACGTCCCCAGTGAGCGATCACTGTCGCTACAGACCAGGGTTACCGACTCGGCGCCGGGCAAGTAAGCGCGCACTTCGACCTGACCATCGTCACGCGCGTGCGGTCCCAGCAGCGCGAACGGGTTGGCGAGCGTGCCGCGCGCCAGCGCCTCCAGGTCGGCGGCCGCGAGGCCCGCGGCATGCGCTGCTCGGGCTGAGCTTGATTCACGGCGGGTCATACCCACTCCTCATCGATGCATGGCGGCGGCGGGCGTCGCCGGGTATCAGGCTGCGGCATCGTCGCTCTCCTGCAGCTCGAACAGCGACAGGCTGCGCGAGGCGACCCGATACTCGCTGCCGATCTCGCAGCTCACGTCCGCCGCCGCCGGGTCGAAGGTATCGATGCGCCGCACCCAGGCCCTGCCGCCCGGCACCGCCGGCAGCACGAAATCGCAGTCGTCATCACCGGCATTGAGCGCCAGCAGCACCGTGATGTCGTTGCCGAGGCGGCAGATACCGGTGGGCTGGGCGTGACCGTTGAGAATCACCCCGATCGCCTTGGCCTCGGCATCGTGCCAGTTGTCGACCGTCATCTCCTCGGCCGCCGGGGTGAGCCAGGTGACGTCCTTGATATCGAGCGTCTCGTTGCGCTTGCCGTTCATGAAACGGCCACGCTGCAGGATCGGGTACTGGCGGCGCAGGCGGATCAACTGCTGGGTGAAGGCGAGCAGCTCGCGCCCCTCGTCGGAGAGGTTCCAGTCGACCCAGCCGATCTCGCTATCCTGGCAATAGGCGTTGTTGTTGCCACCCTGGGTGCGCGCGAACTCGTCGCCGGCCAGCAGCATCGGGGTACCTTGGGAAAGAATCAGGGTCGCCAGCAGGTTGCGCATCTGACGCATGCGCAGCGCGCGGATCTCGGCGTCGTCGGTCTCGCCCTCGACGCCGTGGTTCCATGACACGTTGTCGTCATGCCCGTCGCGGTTGTCCTCGCCGTTGGCCTCGTTGTGCTTGTCGTTGTAGCTGACCAGATCGCGCAGAGTGAAGCCATCGTGGGCGGTGATGAAGTTGATCGACGAGAACGCCTTGCGCCCACGGTGATCGAACAGATCGGCCGAGGCGGTGAGGCGGTTGGCGAAGGCCGCCAGACGCCCCTCATCGCCGCGCCAGAAAGCACGCATGTCGTCACGGAAACGGTCGTTCCACTCCGCCCAGCCGGGCGGGAACTTGCCCACCTGATAGCCGCCGGGGCCGCAGTCCCAGGGTTCGGCGATCAGCTTGCACTGAGACAGCAGCGGATCCTGGCGGCAGGCGTCGAGGAACCCTCCGCCCTCGTCGAAACCATCGGCCTCGCGCCCCAGAATGGTCGCCAGGTCGAAACGAAAGCCGTCGACCCGCATCTCCTGGGCCCAGTAGCGCAGCGAGTCGGTGACCATTTGCAGCACCCGTGGGTGCGATAGATTGAGGGTGTTGCCGGTGCCGGTATCGTTGATGTAATGGCGCCGCTCATCGGGCATCAGGCGGTAGTAGGAGGCGTTGTCGATGCCGCGCAGCGAGAGCGTCGGCCCCATCTCGTTGCCCTCGGCGGTGTGGTTGTAGACCACGTCGAGCAGCACCTCGATATCGGCGGCGTGGTAGCGCGCTACCATCTGCTTGAACTCGCTGATGTTCTCGGTCGCCATGTAACGCGGGTGCGGGACGAAGAAGGCCAGGGTGTTGTAGCCCCAGTAGTTGTGCAGCCCATTCTCCTGCAGGTGACGGTCGTCGGCGAAGGCGTGGATCGGCATCAGCTCCAGCGACGAGATGCCCAGCGCCTTGAGATAGTCGATCACCTCCGGCACTGCCAGCCCCGAGAAGGTACCGCGCAGCTCCTCGGGTACCGCCGGGTGGCGCATGGTGTAGCCGCGCACATGGGTCTCGTAGATCACGGTGTCGCTCCACGGCACCAGGATCTCGGTCGAGCGGCCCCAGGTGAAGGCAGGGTCGATCACCCGACAGCGCGGCATGAAGGGCGCACTGTCGCGCTCGTCGAAACTCAGGTCGCCCTCCTCGTGACCGATGGTGTAGCCGTAGAGCGCATCGTCCCATACCAGCTCGCCCACCAGCTGCTTGGCATAGGGGTCGATCAGCAGCTTGTTCGGGTTGAAGCGGTGCCCGGCCTGCGGGTCGTACGGGCCGTGCACGCGATAGCCGTAGAGCTGTCCCGGCCGCGCGTCGGGTAGGTAGCCGTGCCACACCTCGTCGGTGTACTCCGGCAGCGAGATACGCTCGACCTCGTGCTCGCCGCTTTCATCGAACAGGCACAGCTCGACCCGAGTGGCGCTGGCCGAGAACAGCGCGAAGTTGACGCCCAGACCGTCCCAAGTCGCCCCCAGCGGATACGGCAGCCCTTCCTGGATACGCGAACTCTGCACCACGCCCCCCTGGATCGCGATGCCGCTGCTCTCTGCCTCTCCGCCGCGCAGGTCGACCTCGAACCGGGCGCCATTCTCGTACTCATTCTGTCTCATGCATGACTCTCCGGGAGAACCTTGGGCGTTGTCTGGATACTGCCTGTACGGGTCGACTCGACGGCCAGCGTCGTGACGATCGGGTGCGTCTCGATCTCGGCCTGAATGTCGTCAGCCTCAGGCGCCGTCGTCGGGCTTGCGTGGCTTGCGCGCACGCGGCGTCTTGGGCTTGGCCGAGGCATCGGACGCGGGCTTGGCTGCGGGCTTCTTGGCGCTAGGCTTGCGCGGCGCGGGCTTCGCCGGCGGCTGAACCGGATGCACCTCGACGCCGGTGTCCTCCTCCTTCAGCGCTTCGGTCTCGGGGTCGTCCAGCGGCAGGCGCTGCTCGTCGATACCCTGCTCGTCCGCTTCCAACGGCAGCTCCTCGCCCTCGAAGATGGGCGATTCGTCATGCGCCGGCTCCCACTCCTGCTCCTCTTCGCGCGCGTTCTCGGCCTCGACGATGCGCTCGGCCATGGCCCAATGACGCGCCTCCTGACCCTCCGGTCGTCCTTCCGACTCCCAGATCCGGTAGGCCAGCATTCTGACTCTCTGCTCGCGATTGCTCATGACGATCTCTCCCTAAGCGAATTGACGAAGATGAGGCAATCCCTGCCTCGCGGTGACCAAGGGTCGGTGGCCTGGTTCGGCCCCGCTACCAACAGCCTAGACGCTCTGGCGCGGTAAGCCGCTCTCACGGCGTTGCAGATGTCGACACGTCACACCACAGCCAGGCGCCGCAGGGGAAATCGGCCAGATGGGTCGAAAGCGCCAGACCATCGGCTGGCGCGGAGGTCGCGGTCAGACACGCCACCCCGGCACCTTCGAGCCCCAGCGCGGCGAGTTCGACGCGAGTATCTCCCCACGCCAGAGTCGTGCCAGCGGTCGCGCCCAGCAGCGCCCGCGGCAAGCGCGGCACCACCAGCACCAGGGTGGCGTCAGCGCTGCGCCGGGCCAGCGCGATGACATGCTCGGCGCGCTGGCCGGTGACCCCGAGAGGCACATAGTCGCCGTCGAGAAACAGCGTCGGCCACTCGGCGCGCAGTGCCAGCAGGCGCCGGATCAGCGCCTGCTTGACCGCACCGTCGCGCCAATGCGCCCAGGCCGCCGCCGGCGTGGCATCAGTGTCGAGCGCCGCGCGCCGCGCAGGCATGTCCACCGGGCGGCGGTTGTCCGGGTCGACCAGCGACTGGTCCCAAAACTCGGTGCCCTGATAGAGATCCGGCACCCCCGGGGCACACAGCTTGAGCGCGGCCTGGGCCAGACCGTTGATCGCCCCGGGCAGGTCGAGCGCCGCCGCCAGCGCCGCCAGCGCCCGGGTCAGCTCGCCGCCATCCAGGGCGCGCTGTAGCGCTGCTGCCGCGGCTTCCTCGTAGGCCGCATCGGGGGCCAGCCAGTGGCTGTGCAGCTTGGCCTCGCGCAGCGCCTTCTGCTGCCACGCCATCACCCGCTCGGCAAACGCCGCCAGGCCATCGCTGTCTTCGGCCGCGAGACCCAGGGGCCAAGCCGCCAGCAGGATCTGCAACAGCATCAGCCGATCCCCACCGCCGATACCCGCCGCGCCCGCGCCCAGGCGCGGGTCATCGGCGAGTTCACGCAGCCGAGGGATCAGATCCTGGCACTCGCTCAGCGCGGCCAGGCGTGCGCGCACGTCCTCACCGCGCTTGTGGTCGTGGGTCGCGGTGGCCAGCAGGCTGTGCGGGAAGCGCGCCAGGCGCGTACGGTTGGCCGCATGCAGCTGCGAGACCGGGTAGGCGAAGTGAGCCCCCTCGCAGCCGACGTCGTTACGCGACAGGAGCACCGCGCTGCGATAGCCGGCGGTATCTTCCACCGCCTTTGCCGCCAGCGGTGAGGTGAGCTGCTGGAAGGTAGCGATGGCGCGCAGACGCAGCGCCTGCTCGGGTGCCTCGAGCGTCTCCGGGGCGACGCCGCCGAGCCAGTCGTCGAGGGTCGCCAGCCAGGCGGCGTCGGCCGCACTGAGCCGGACGCGGGCACTCTCGAGAGCGTGGTCGAAATCGGCGGCGTCGGCCTGCGGGCGGCCGTGGCGATCGGCGTAGCTGCGATAGACCGGATAGCCGATCGCCAGCGCGCCGAGCACGCGGCGCAGCGCAGGCTCGCTCAGCTCGCGTGTGGCCGGCAGGTGGCGCGCCAGGGCGCAGAGGGCGGCGATACAGCGCTCGAACTCCGCGCATAGCGGGCCGGTCAGCATCTCGCTACGGGCCGCGGCGACCTCGGCGGAGAAGTCGCCGCTGCGTCCGCTCACCTCGCGCCACAGCGCGGCGAACGGCGCCTCCCCCGCGGGGTCGTGCTGCACGCCGGAAATCACGTCGAGAAACTCGTAGCCGGTGGTGCCATCGACACCCCAGTCGCTGTGCAGCGCTTCGTGGCCGGCGAGAATCTTCTCAACGTAGAGTGGGATGCGCGTCTCACCGCGCTCGGCGGCGATGGCATCCAGACGCTCGCGCAGACGCTGCGCATAACCGCGTGGATCGACCAGGCCATCGATATGATCGACACGCAGACCGTCTATCCAGCCCCGCGCCACCAGCCCCAGCACGGTATCGTGGCACAGCGCGAACACGTGTGAATCCTCGACGCGCACCCCGGCCAGCTCGGTGATATCGAAAAAGCGCCGCCAGTTGAGCGCATCGTTGGCGCTGCGCCAGTAGGCCAGCCGATAGGCCTGACGTTCGAGCAGCCCGTGCAGCCGCGCGCGGCCGCTCTCGTGACGGCTGTCGAACGCCGCCAGTGCTGCCTTTATGGCGTCGGGCTCTGCGGCTTCGGACTCGAACGTCTCGACCCCACCCAGGGCGAACAGCGCCGCGCTGTGGGCCGGATCGATGGGAAAGCGGTGCTCGTGATAGCGCACCTCGAAGCGCTGCGCCGCCTCAGCCCAGCTGAGCGTCAGCTCGCCCGCGGCGAGCACGTCGACATAGCGTTCGCCCAGCAGCGGCAGCAGCAGCTTGCCGTCGAGATCGGCGCGGCCCCAGTCGACGTCGAAGCAGTCGGCGAACTCGCTGGCGCGGCCGCGGGCGAGCATGTCCTGCCACCAGGGGTTGTCCGCACCGATCGCCAGATGGTTGGGCACGATGTCGGCGACGATGCCCATGCCGCGGGCGTGCAGCGCCTCGACCAGTGCCGCCAGCTCCGCCTCACCGCCCAGCTCGGGATCGATGCGGGTCGGGTCGACGCCATCGTAGCCGTGGGTCGAGCCGGGGCGCGAGGTGAGAATCGGCGACAGGTAATAGTGGCTGACGCCGAGCGCGGCGTAGTAGTCGACCTGAGCGCGCGCGGCGGCAAAGTCGAACCCGGCGTGCAGCTGTAGCCGCACCGTAGCCCGGATCGGTCTCATGATGACACTCCTTGTCGTGACCCGGCGTGACCGCGCAGGTCGTGTATCTGCGCCAGGCGGCGCCGCAACGCATCCTGCGTCACCAGTTGCGCCATCGGCAGCGGTAGCCGGCGACGCCAGTTGGGGTGTTCATCCACGGTCCCGGGCAGATTGGGCTGCTCGGTCAGTGCCAGCAGATCCTCCAGCGGCAGCAGGGCCAGCGGGGTCGGGGTGGCGGCGATGTGGCCGAGCGCGGCATCCACCACCGTGGCCGGCGCGGCCGTCTCGGCGATGCCACAGACCGCGGCCAGCCGCGCCCGGTCACACTGGCGCTCGGCATCGAGGGTCGCCCGGGTCTCACCCTCGCCGAACAGCCCCAGCCGTTCGCGCCAGTCGAGATCACGTCCCTGCCACCAGCCGGCCACCGTCGGCAGATCATGGGTGGTGGTGGTGGCCAGCACGCCCTGACGCCACGCCGAGGCGGCCAGGAAGTCGTCGCCGTAGCGCTCGAACCAGAGCACGCCGATACCCAGCACCCCGCGGCTGGCGAGCTTGTCGCGCAGCCCCGCCTCCACCGTGCCCAGGTCCTCGCCGATCACGATCGCGCGGTGGCGCCAGGATTCGAGTGAGACCAGTCGCAGCAGATCGTCGAGGGGAAAGCGCAGATAGGCGCCGTGGTCGGCGGGTTCGCCCTGGGGGATCAGCCACAGCCGCGAGAGCCCCAGAATATGGTCGATACGCAGGCCGCCGGCATGGGCGAAACCGGCGCGCAGCATGGCGATGAAGCCTTGATAGCCGGAGTGCACCAGCCCACTCGGTGAGAACGCCGCCACGCCCCAGTCCTGGCCGCGGGCGTTGAACGCATCCGGTGGCGCGCCGACGCTGAACTCGGTCAACAGCTGACCGGGGAAACTCCACGCCTGGCTACCACAGGGGTCGACCCCCACCGCCAGATCGGCGATCAGACCAATCGCCATGCCGGCCTCGCATGCGCGCTGCTGCACCCGCTCGAGCCCGGCGGCCATCAGCCACTGCAGAAAGGCGGCAAACCGCACCGCCTCGACATGACTGTCGGCGAAGGCTTCCACCTCGGCGCTACGCGGATCGCGCCACGCCGACGGCCAGTGTCGCCAATCGCGCTCCTGGGCTTCGGCCTGGAGCACCTCGAAGCGACAGTGGCGCTCGAGCGCCTCTCCGCCCTGCTCGCAGAAGGCCTCGAACTGCGCCTGCCAGTGCTGGGCCTCCTCGGCTTCCATCACATGATGGTAAAGGCGCTCGAGCTGCGCCTGCTTGAGCGCGACGCTGGCCGGCCAGTCGATCAGTGCTGCCTGCGAACACCGGGCCTGCGCCGCGCGATCGGGCGCTGCCGCCCAGGCCACGGTGGCCGCATCGAAGACGCACTCGGGGGCCGCGTGCCAGACGTTGTAGAACAGCCGGCTGGAGGGGGCGTAGGGGCTGTAGCGCTGGGGGTCGGCCGCGAACAGGGCATGGATCGGGCTGACGGCCACCGCATCCGCGCCCTGCTCGGCAAGCCCGGCGCACAGCTCGTCGAGCGCTTGCAGATCGCCAATCCCGGTATCGCCCTCGCGCCTGAGCGAATAGAGCTGCACCGCCACGCCCCAGAGCCGTGCCGCAGCCCCCTCGGCGCGCACGTCGGCGGGCGTGAAGCAGCGCGCAGGGGCTACCGCCAGGGTCCGCGTGAGCCGCTCGCCGCTACTACCAGATAGGGTCAGGCGGTGGTAGCCGCAGGCATCGATCGGCGGCAGACAGCCCGCCGCATCGAGCTCACCGCCCAGCGTCTCACCGCTCTCCAGACGCAGGGTAAAGCCGAGCCCTGCGGCCTGGACGAGCGGCAGCGGGAAAGCCACATCGGCATCGGCGATCAGCAGCGACGGTAGCGCAGGCCAGGTGTAGGGCGCGCTCTGCGCGCGCCAGCGGGCGAGGCTCTCGCTCAGCTCGCTGGCATCTGCCGCCGGCCACCCCAGCCGCGTCAGCATCTCACGCTGACGCGCGGCGTCGAGCGTACAGTGGCTGCCGTCGCTGGCTTCCCACTCGAGAACCAGTCCGACCGCTTCGGCCAGGGTCCGCAGTGAGGCGTCGTCGGTAGCGTGCGCGCTCACAGCGTGACCTCCTGGGCATCCAGCCACACCGCGCAGCGCCGCGGCGGCAGTTGGCCCACGCCCAGCGCCGCGGCCACGTCGGCGTGCGAAGCGACCAACAGCGGCGCCGACACGGCGAGACTCACCGCGGCCTGGCCCAGATTGATAGCGATACGCAGGGTACTGCCGTCTCCCAGCCGCCAGCAGGCATCTACCGCGGCCTCACCGATCACCTCGCTGCCCTTAGCCCGGGCACCGGCCAGGCGCGGCACCACCCAGGTATGGCGCAGCCCCAGCCAGGCTTCAAAGCGCTCGCGCTGAGCGCGATGCTCGGGACGCTCGGCCTCGGCCATGTCGAGACAGGCAGCGGCGAAGGTGCTCGGGGCGTTGGGGTCGGGAATGCGCTCGCGCTGGGCCGGATCCTCGAAGGCAGCGAACTCGGCGAACTCGCGCCGGCGCCCCTCGCGCACCGCATCGGCCAGTGCATCGCGATGGTCGGTGAAGAACAGAAAAGGCCGCCGCGAGCCCCACTCCTCACCCATGAACAGCAGCGGAATCTTGGGCGACAGCAGCAGCAGCAGCGTGGCGGCGGCGAGCGCATCGGCATCGGCCAGTTGACTCAGACGCTCGCCGAGAGCGCGGTTGCCGATCTGGTCATGATTCTGCAGAAAGTCGATGAAGGCTGTCGGCGCCAGCCCGGCGCTGGGCTCACCGCGCGCCTCGCCCTTGCGCGTGGCCAGCCCCTGGAAGACGAATCCCTCGCCCATCGAGGTGGCGAGCTTGGCCGTGGCGTCGCCGACGAAATCGGCGTAATAGCCCTGCGACTCGCCGGTCAGCAGCACGTGCATCACGTTGTGCCAGTCGTCGGCCCACTGGGCGCTGTAGGCGTCGCCGCCGAGCAGACTCGCCTGGTTGTGCTCGTTCTCCAGCATCAGATGCACGTGACGCGCGCCGCCGACCCGCGCCCGCAGGGTCGCGGCCATCTCGAGCAGGAAGCCGCGGTCGCCGATGGCGTGCACCGCATCGAAGCGCAGGCCGTCGACGCGATAGTCGAGCAGCCACATCAGCGCATTGTCGATGAAGAAGCGGCGAACCTGAGGGCGCCGGAAATCGATCGCCGCGCCCCAAGGCGTGCTGACGTCGTCCCGGAAGAACGCCTCGGCATAGTGGGGTAGAAAGTTGCCGTCGGGTCCGAAGTGGTTGTAAACGACGTCGACGAACACCATCAGACCATGGGCGTGGATGGTGTCCACCAGCGCCTGGAACGCCTGCGGGGTACCGTAGTAGGAGGCCACGGCGTAGGGCTGCACGCCGTCGTAGCCCCAGTTGCGAGTGCCCGGACACTCGGCCAGCGGCATCAGTTCGATCGCCGTGACGCCGAGCTCGACCAGCTCTGGCAGCCGTCGCTCGAGCCCGGCCATGCCGCCGATGGCGCCGAGATGCACCTCGTAGATCACGCTATCTTCCCAGCGGCGGCCGCGCCAGTCCGGTTGCTGCCAGACGTAGGCGCCGGGGTCGACCACCAGCGACCAGCCGTCGACCCCGTCGCGCAGCGCCCGCGACGCAGGGTCGGGCACCGCGAGCCCGGTGTCGTCGTCGCCGACGAAGACCCGGTAGCGGTAGGCACTGCCCACCGGGCAGTCGAGCCGGGCGACGAACTCCCCCGCCTCGGCCTGCGCCATCGCGACCGGCGCCTGTCCTTCGCACTCCAGCATTACCCGCACGGCACTCGGCGCCCAGAGCCGAAAGGAGACGCCGCCCGCGGGGTCGCAGTGAGCGCCGTAGCGCGGTGCAAAGGCTTCGCCACGGGCGTCTGACGAAGACGAGGCTGATAGCGCACTCATGGGGTATCTCCATGCCAGACTTCATGGCGTAGAAAGAGCGTGGCCATTGGCGGCACCGTCAGCGTAAGCGACTGCGCCTGGCCATGGCTGGGCTCGGGGCAGGCCCTGAGGGTGCGCCCGTTTCCCACGTTGCTACCAGCGTAGAAGACGCTGTCGCTGTTGAAGATCTCGCGCCAGCGCCCGCCCGCCGGGACACCGAAGCGATAGGTCTGATGCACGCAGGCCTGGAAGTTGCTGACGCAGATCAGTGCCGCGTGGCCGCTGTCGGCATGCCGCGCGAATACCACCACGCTGTTGTGGCCATCGTCGGGCACCAGCCATTCGAAGCCGTTGTCGCCGTCGTCGCGGATCTGCAGCGCCGGCTCGTTGACATAGAGCCGGTTGAGATCGGCCACCAGCCGCAGCATCCCGGCGTGGCGGCTCTCGAACAGCAGCGGCCAGTGGATCGCCTCGGGGAAAGGCTCGGCCAGCACCTGGCCCAGCTCGACGCCCATCCCCAGCCACTTCTCGCCGGGCAGCGCCCACATCATGCCGAGCGCGGCCCGCAGATTGGCGAAACGTTGCCAGGCGTCACCGTGCACGCGTTGGCGCCATGTCCCCAGTGACATCCCCGGCGCCGGCATCTGCCCCAGCAGCGCGCGCCCTCTGGGCGCCGGCGTCAGCGCCGCGATCCACTGGGCGTGATGGCGACAGCGCGACAGCGGCGGACGCGCCAGATAGTCGCTCAACGCCGCCTGCCAGGCAGGCCGGAAAGCCAGGATCACATCGGCCCGACCGTCATCGACGAACAGCCGGCAGCAGCCGGCCTGGTACTCGTCGGTCGGCGTATACATGCCGTCGACGTGCAGCCGACGGCAGCGCTCGAGGCTCTGGGCCGTGCCCGTGGGCTGGCTCACCACCACCCCGACACCCGCGATATGACAGGTTTCGACCACACCGCGGATCGTGGCATCACCTTCGGCCAGCAGCGCTGCATCGAGGGCGACATGGGTAAAGCCGAGATCCGCTACGTAGGGCACCAGTTCCTGGATCAGGGCGTCCCAGCGCAGCGGCGGCGAGAAGCGCGAGGCGTACCACTCGGCGGCATCGAGGCAATAGAAGGCGAGCGGCAGATCGCCCTGGTGGCGCGCCCCGCGTACCCGCATCCAGTCGCCGTCGTCCCAGCGCCAGTCGCTGTCGTCGGGTACTCCCGGCGGCGGCGCCATCGATGCCATCAGCCACCAGCGCAGAGCGCCGAAATCGTAGCCCGCCGCGGCGGACGTCGCACCGCTGTCGACGCCACTCATCGCACGCTACCGTGGTAGCTACCGGTGGCGGGCGTAGTCTCCGCCAGCAGCTCGGCGTAGAGCCGGCGATAAGGCACCACGGCCTGACGCCAGTGCAGGCGCCCGGCCATGGCCGCGCGGCGCATGGCGTAGAACAGGTCAGTGGCATGGAACAGATCGAAGGCGCGACGCAGCGTGACGCGATACGCCTCCAGGGTCATCTCGTCGAACAGTAGCCCATTGATGCCGTCCTGGATGGTGTCGGCAAGACCGCCGGTACGGTGGGCGATCGGCAGCGAGCCGAAGCGCTGGGCGTAGAGCTGGCTCAAACCGCAGGGTTCGAAGCGTGACGGCATCAGCAGGAAGTCACTGCCGGCATAGATCTGGCGCGCCTCGCCCTCGTCGAAACCGATATTGACCCCGATCTGGCCGGGATAGCGCGCCGCCAGGGCCACCAGGGACTGCTCGATGGCATATTCACCGCGCCCGATCACCACCAGCTGCCCGCCGGCGCCGACCAGGGTGTCGGCGATCTCGCAGGTGAGGTCGAGCCCCTTCTGGGCCACCAGCCGGGAGACCACCGCAAACAGCGGCCCGCCGCTCGGGTCGAGGCCGAACATGCGCCGCACGCGTTGGGTGTTGGCACGCTTGCCGTGCCAGTCGTTGATGCCGAAATTGGGCGACAGATGGGTATCGTGGCGCGGGTCCCAGCGATCGTCGATACCGTTGAGCAGGCCGCTGAGACGCCCCTCGAGGGCGCGCTTGGCGAGCAGCCCATCCAGCCCGCAGCCGAACTCCGGTGTGGTGATCTCGCGGGCGTAGTTGTTGCTGACGGTGGTGACGTGGGAGGCATAGGAGAGTCCCGTTTTCATGAACGAGAGCTGGCCGTAATACTCGACGCCATCGATGTGGAAGGCGCTCGGCGGGATGCCCAAGGGCTCCAGACGATCGGCCCCGAACACCCCCTGGTAGGCAAGATTGTGGATGGTGTAGACCGAAGGCACGTAGCGCCGCCCGAGCCAGCGGACATAACCGGCAGCGAGCCCGGTGGCCCAGTCGTTGAGATGCAAAAGATCCACCTGCCACCCGAGCAGCGTGGGATCGTTGACGATCTCGGCGGCGGCCAGGGCCAGACGCGCGAAGCGGATGTCGTTATCGGCCCAGCCGACGCCAAAGTCGTCACCGTAGGCGTTGCCATCCCGATCGTAGAGCGACGGGCACAGCACCAGATAGACGATCAGCCCGTCATCGCACACCAGGCGTCCGATCTCACAGGCCGGCAGTGCGTGACTGGCGGGTAGCTGCGCCACCTTTACGATAGGCTTGCCGGCGCTCAGAATCTGGCGGTAGCCGGGCATCAGTACGCGCACATCGTACCCCGGCTTCAGCGCACGCGGCAGCGCCGCGGAGACATCGCCGAGCCCGCCCGCCTTGATGAAATCGGCGATCTCGGTGGTGACGAACAGCACGCGCCGGTCGCGCCCAGGGGAGGCCGGCCGCAGGCGTGGCAAGGGGGTCTGCGCACTGGGCCCCCGCGGCACGGAGTCACGGAAGTGTGGCCGCTCATTCGGGTCATCGTGTTGGGCTCTTCTTCCCTGAACCGCGGCCTTTACCATGTAAAGCCTCCCGAAAACCTGCGTCAGCCTGCATTGACGACCTGGGCCGCACCCTGATCCTGCGCGCTCGCACCCGCCAACCGCGATAACCGGTGTTAACCCTTCACACGCGAGGTGCGAGCCAGACCAATAGCGCATTGACGTGACACCTTGACGATGCCAGTGCGACGCGACCTGTTCTAGGTATACGGCAGCACCCCAGTGAGCGTCAAAACGTCTTTTCGCCAGCGTTATCGGCGCCAGTGGCGCGCGCAAGAAAAAAGGCAACCTCACTGTGAGGTTGCCTCTATTTCAAGGTAGTCGATATGGCGTTCGACGTGATCGCGAATGCGTCATCGTCAGCGCCGCGCGCGTCAATCAACGCGCCGGCGCTGTCTTACACGCGCTGACTCACGTGCGCTGTCTCAAGAGCGCTGTTCGTCGGCATCAGCGTCCTCGTGCTGGCGCTTGAGCTTGGCGCTGAGCCACAGCGTCACGCGCATGATCAGCACATAGGCCGCCGGCACGAACACCGTCGCCAGCAGGGTGATCGAGATCATGCCGCCGACCACCGGTGTGCCGATCTGATGCCGACTCGCCGCACTGGCCCCGGAGGCGAGTGCCAGCGGCAGGGTGCCGCCGATGAACGCCAGCGAGGTCATGACGATGGGGCGGAAACGCTGGCGTGCCGCCACCTTGGCCGCCTCGATCACCGAGAGCCCGGCGTGCTTGCGCTGCTGCTCGGCGAACTCGACGATCAGAATGGCGTTCTTGGCCGCCAGCCCCACCACCACGAGTAGCCCCACCTGCAGGTAGACGCTGGTGCTGAGACCCGCGAGCTGCACCGCCAGGATGGCACCGATGAAGGCGAACGGCACCGCCGAGACCACCGCCAGCGGCAGCGTCCAGCTCTCGTACTGGGCAGCCAGGATCAAAAACATCATGACCACGCCGAAGGAGAGCGCCAGGGTCGCCGCGGTGCCCACGTTGGCCTGCTGATACGCCTCCCCGGACCAGCCCATGGCGTAGTCGGAGCCCAGCGTCTGTGCCACCACCTCCTGCATCGCCTGGACCGCCTGGCCCGAGCTGTAGCCCGGCGCCGGCCCACCGGCGAACTGGGCCGCCGGGTAGACGTTGTAGCGCTGGAGTACCGTGGGCGCATTTCCGCGGGTCAGCGTGACCAGCTCGGAAAGCGGAATCCGCTGGCCATCGCCACCGCGCACGTAGACCTTGCTGATGTCTTCCGGGTTGCGCCGGAAGTCATCTTCCGACTGCAGATAGACCTGGAAGTTACGGCTGGACCGCGTGAAATAGTTGACGAAGGCGCTACCGAAGGTGCTTGCCAGGGTGGTGTTGAGATCGGAGATATCCACACCCAGACTGCGCACCTTGTCGGTATCCACGGTGGCGCGATAGACCGGCACGTTGACGTCCAGGGTCGAGAACGCCTGGCCGATCTCGGGGCGCTGATTGGCCGCCTGCATGACCTTGCCGGCCGCCGCCGCCAGCTGCTGCGGCGAGTCGCCGCCGTAGGACTGCAGGTAGCCGGTGAAGCCGCCGGTGGGCGATAGCCCCTGGATCGGCGGCATGTTGAAGGCCATCGTCTGGCCACCCTGGATCTGGGCCCCGATCTGCATGATCTTGCCGATCAGTTGATCCGCAGTCACGTCGCGCTGCGACCACGGCTTCATGGTGACGAAGACCGTACCCTTGGCGGTGTTGGCCGAGCTCGACAGGATATCGAACCCAGGGATGCCGACCACGTAGTTGATCCCCGGCACCTCTTCACGCAGGCGCGTGCTCAGTTCCTGGATATAGGCGTCGGTGCGCGACATCGAGGAGCCCGCCGGCAGCGACACCGAGGCCAGCGCCACGCCCTGATCCTCGGTGGGCAGCAGGCCGCTGGGCAACTGGGCGTAGATCACCCACGACAGCACGCCGACCCCGACCAGCCCAACCACCACCAGCCACAGCTGATGAATGAGGAAATTGGTGATCGCCATGAACAGGTCGGTGACCTTCTCGAAGCCCTTGTTGAACCACGCGAAGGGCTTCTTGATCGCGCGCACGATCCTGGATTCGCGAATACGCTGATGGTTCTGCAGGAAGATCGCGCTGATCGCCGGCGTGAACGACAGTGCCACCAGCGCCGAGATCGCCACCGAGATGGCGATGGTGATCGCGAACTGCTGATACATCTGCCCGGTCAGACCGCCCATGAAGCCCACCGGCACGAACACCGCGGTCATGATGAACGAAGTCGCGATGACCGCGCCGGAGACCTCTTTCATCGCCTCCAGCGCGGCGCTGAAGGGCGTGGCCTCCTCGTCCTCCTGCATGATGCGTTCGACGTTCTCGATCACCACGATGGCGTCGTCGACCACGATCCCGATCGCCAGGATCATCCCGAACAGCGACAGCAGGTTGATCGAGAAGTCGAGCAGATACATCCCGGCGAAGGTACCCACCACCGAGATCGGCACCACTGACATCGCCACCAGCGTCGAGCGCCAGCTCTGCAGGAACACGAACACGATCACCGCCACCAGCAGCAGCGCCTCGATGAAGGTGTGCTCGACCGAATTCACCGAGGCGTCGATGAACAGCGTGGTGTCGTAGGGGATCTCGTAGTCCAGCCCCGGCGGGAAGCGCTGCTTGAGCGTCGCCATCTCGCTCTTGACCTCACGCGCCACATCGAGGGCATTGGCCCCGGGCTGGAGGTAGATGGCGATGGGTGCGATCGGCTTGTTGTTGACGTAGCCCTGGATGCCGTAGGTGTTCTTGCCCAGCTCGACCCGGGCGACATCGCTCAAGCGCAGCGAAGAGCCGTCGGGATTGGTGCGCAGCAGAATGTTGCGGAACTGATCGACGCTACTGAAGCGCCCTTCCGTGGTGATGGTGTAAGTGTAAGGCGAAGGATCGCTCTGCGGCTCGGCGCCGATCTTGCCCGCGGCCACCACCGCGTTCTGCGCGCGGATCGCCGACGACACCTCGGCCGGCGTCAGGTCGTACTGCGCCAGCTTGTCAGGGTCGAGCCAGATACGCATGGCGAATTCCTGACTGCCGAGTACCTCGGCCTGCCCCACCCCCGGCAGCTGCTTGAGCGCATCGGTGATGTTGATGTTGGCGTAGTTGGTCAGGTAGAGCGAGTCATAGGCGTCGCTGGCCGAGGTGACGGCAACGAACATCAGCACGCTGGAGGCGCGCTGCTCCACCGTCACGCCCTGGGACTGGACTTCGCTGGGAAGCTTGGAGAGCGCCTGCTGCACCCGGTTGTTGACGTTGATCTGCGCCGTCTGCGGGTTGGTCCCGATCTTGAAGTAGACGCTCATCGACATCTGACCGCTGTCGGAGCTCGACGAGGTCAGATAGATCATGTTCTCGGTGCCGTTGATCTCCTGCGCCAGGGTCGAGGCGACGGTGTCGGAGACCGTCTGCGCGCTGGCGCCAGGATAGGTCGCCGAGACGCTGATCGTCGGTGGCACCACCTGCGGGTACTGCTCGATCGGCAGGGTCCGCATCGCCATCAGACCGATCAGGATGATGATGACCGAGATGACCGTGGCGAAGATCGGGCGCCTGATGAATACGCTGGAGAAATTCATCAGTTGGCTCCGTTCTGGCCGCCATCGGTCTGGCCCTGGGCGCCCTCACTGGCCTGGGCTCCTTCGGCGCCCTCGCCACCCTTGGCATCGGCCTTCTGCGAGGGGTTCTCGCCGGCCTTGTCCTGGGGCTGCTCCGCGCTGCCGGAGAACGGCTGCGGGTCGATCTTGTCACCGGGCGAGACGCTGCCGATGCCCGAGACCACGACGCGGTCGCCGCTGTCGAGCCCCTGGGTGATGATCTGCCAGTCGCCAGCGACCTCACCCAGCGAGACGAAGCGCGCCTCGGCCTTGCCGTCGGCGTTGAGAATGTACACCTGCGGCCCCTTGAGCCCTTCGGTCACCGCCACCGCGGGCACCGCAAAGACGCCGTAGCGCTTGACGTTGGGCAGCGTGACGCGCACGAACTGGCCGGGCAGGAACAGACCATCCTGGTTGCGGAAGGTGGCTTCGGCCTGGACGGTGCTGGTGCTCTCGTCGACCCGCGAGCCGAGGAAGTCGAGCTTACCGGCGAGCTTGAGCGGCTCACGCGTGGCCGAGGCGGTTGACGGCGCCGTGAGCACCGCGGCGTCGGCTTCCTCGGCGTCGTGCTGACGCTGGCGGCGCAGGGCGAAGGCGTCGTCGGCGGGCAGCGAGAAGCGCACCTCGATGGGATTGAGCGGGGTGATCGTCGCCAGCTGCTGAGGCGGCTGCACCAGATTGCCCACATTGACCTCGCTCAGGCTGATCATGCCGCTGACCGGGGCATTGACCTGGGTATAACTCAAGTCGATCTGGGCGCTGTCCAGCGCCGCCTTGGCCTGGGCCAGCGACGCCTGGGCGGTGCGCAGATCGGCCTGGGACTGATCGCGCTGCTGCTGGCTGACCGAGTTCTGCTTGTAGAGACGCGTGTAGCGCTCGGCATCGCGCTGCGCGCGATAGAGCTCGGCCTGAGCGCTCTGCACGTCGGCCTGGCGCTGCTCCACGGTCGCCTTGTAGGGGGCGGGTTCGATGGTGAAGAGCTTGTCGCCCTTCTCGACCAGACTGCCTTCCTGGTAGTGACGCGCCTCGAGAATCCCCTCGACGCGCCCCATCACCGTGACCTCCTGATCGCTGCGGATCATGCCCGGATAGGTCTTGGACAGCCCGATATCGCGCGCCTTGACTTCCAGCACCTGGGCTTGTGTCGGCGGCTTCTGCTGCCCCTGCTGCTGGTCACCGGCACTGGATGACTCGTCACCGCCGCAGGCGGACAGTACGAGCGAGAGCAGTATCGCGCCACCGATACCGATGGGGCGATTCATGAGTGTAGGGCGCATGAGTCTCCGTCCTGGAAAGGGTACCTAAGGGAATGTTGCGAGCTTACAGGCATACATACATGAATGTAAACTTGCCGACGAATGGGGTATTCTCGCGCCAGGGACTCGACGCCACCCAGAAATCACCGCGAAAAAGATCGAGCCACACGCCGCCTTCATCAACGCTCATGACGACACCACCATGCCGAAACGTACCAAGGCCGAGGCCGAAGCCACCCGCGAGGCCCTGCTCGACGCCGCCGAGATCGTATTCCTGGAGCGCGGCGTCTCGCGCGCCTCGCTCGAGCAGATCGCGCGCCAGGCCGGCATGACCCGCGGTGCCGTCTACTGGCACTTCAAGAACAAGTCCGACCTATTCCACGCCATGCTCGACCGGGTCAAGATGCCGCTGCGTCAGTTGCTCGACGACGTCGAAGACCCCGAGCGCCCGCACGCACCCCTGACCAGCCTGCGCCTGGCCAGCCTGCACGCACTGGAACGGCTGCAACGCACGCGCTCCCAGCGTGTGCACACGATTCTCTTCCACCGCTGCGAATCCTCGGGCGACATCGACATGCTGGGACTGCAGAGCCAGCTGGTCCAGGAGTGCTACGACACCATGGTCGAACGCCTCGAGCAGGCCCAGCGCGATGGCAGCCTGGGAGAAGGCATCGACCCGCAGATCGCCTGCCGCATGCTGATATCGATGTTCGGCGGTCTGATGCACGACTGGCTGCGCGATCCGACCCAGTACGCCCTGGGCGAGATCGGACCGCGCATGATCGAGACCTTCTTCGCGCGCATCGCCCGCCTGCCCCACGAGTCCTGAACGCAGCGACGCTACCAGATACGTTCGGCTACTTTAGCCGAACCCGAGCCGATGCGCCCGCCCGCAGACAATGTCATCGGTTCAACGAGACGTTGCGCGAGTGTCTGCGTCATCGGTGTCTTCCTCACTGTCGTTGGCGGCTCGTTCTTCGTCGCCGGCCTTGCCGCGGC
Organism: Salinicola sp. DM10; assembly: GCF_017306975.2. Lineage (NCBI taxonomy): Bacteria > Pseudomonadati > Pseudomonadota > Gammaproteobacteria > Oceanospirillales > Halomonadaceae > Salinicola > Salinicola sp. DM10. The sequence goes on along the minus strand of NZ_JAFLEN020000004.1, from coordinate 230,483 downwards.
CGCGGTCGAGCTCCTGCTGAAACAGCGACTTCAACTCCTCCATGGCGGCCTTCTCGGTGGCCATCAGCTGCTCGGTGTCGTTGCGATGGGTATAGGTATCCTTGAGCAGCTGGTTGTCGAAGTCGCGGAAGGTACGCACCGCATTGATCGCGTTGGAGCTCGGGTAGCCCATGCCCTTGAGCACTTCGACACTCATCTCCATGCTCGAGGCGAAGGTTTCGCGCACCACGCCATCCACGCCCTGCTCCATCAGCTTCCAGGCGTGATGGCGGTTGCGCGCACGGGCGTAGACCTTGAGTTGGGGAAAGTGCGTCTTGGCCAAACGCGCGATGGTCAGCGCGGCATGCTCGTCATTGACCGCAATCACCAGTAACTGCGCCTTGTCGATGCCCGCCGCGCGCAGCAGGTCCAGGCGCGTGGCGTCGGCGTAGAAGATACGCGAGCCGAAGCGGCGGATGAACTCGACCTGGGTGATGTTGGGGTCGAGCGCGGTGAAGGCGATGCCCTGCATCTTGAGCATGCGCCCCACCATCTGGCCGAAGCGGCCGAGACCGGCAATCACCACCGGTGGGGTCTCGTCACCGAAGTCGGTATCGAAGGGGCGCGTCTCCTTGAGCCGGTCGCCCAGCCTCTCGCCCAGTTGATATAGAAACGGCGTCGCCGCCATGCTCAGCGTGACCGCGGCGATGCACAGGCTGGCGATGCGCTGATCGATCACCCCGGCGGCAACGGCGGCGGTGAGCAGCACGAAGTCGAACTCGCCGCCCTGAGCAATCACCGTCGCCAGCCGCGGAATCTCCGTGCGCGGCAGCTTCGCCAGCAGCCCGATCACCGCCAGCACCAGCATCTTGGCCAGGGTCATCGCCAGTGCCAGGCCGATCACCAGCAGTACGTTGTCGACCACCAGCGCGAGATTCACCGACATCCCTACGGCGATGAAGAACAGCCCCAGCAGCAGCCCCTTGAACGGCTCGATATTGGCCTCGAGCTCGTGGCGATACGGGGTATCCGCCAGCATCACCCCGCCGAGAAAGGCACCCAGCGCCATCGACAGCCCCGCCCACTCCATCGCCAGCGCCATGCCGAGCACCAGAAACAGCGCAGCGGCGGTGAAGATCTCATGGATATCGCTGCGCGCGATCAGCGCCAGCACCCGCGGAAACACCAGCCGCCCGAACACGATCGCAGCGATCACGATGGCAACGCTGCGCGCCATGATCCAGATATCGTCCGGCGCGGCATCCACGCGCCCGGCGAGAAATGGCAGCAGCGCCAGCAGCGGAATCACCGCCAGATCCTGGAACAGCAGCATGGCGAAGGCGCTCTGGCCGTGGGGGGTGGCCAGTTGGCGCCGCTCGTTGAGCACCTGCAGCGCGAAGGCGGTCGACGACAGCGCCAGCGTCAGGCCGAGAAAGATCGCGATGCTCGGCGGCAATCCCAGCAGCAGACCGATGGGTGTCAGCAGCGCGGCACAGCCGGCGAGCTGCAGCGACCCCAGACCGAACAGGCGCTTGCGTATCGACCACAAGCGTTTGGGCTCCAGCTCGAGGCCGATGATGAACAGCAGCATCACCACGCCGAACTCGGAGAAGTGCAACACCGTCTCTGGCTCGGAGATGAAGCCGCTCACCGAGGGGCCGGCGATCAGCCCGATACACAGATAGCCCAGGATCGAGCCCAGCCCCAGGCGCTGGAACAGCGGTACCGCGATGATCGCGGCGCCCAGCAGCACGGCGGCTTCAGTGAGAAAATCCATTGCTTGTCGGTCCTCGTCACGGCATGCGCGCCGTCAATCTTCGTTATTCGCCGCGGCGTCATCGCCCGCCGGGGTCTGGCGAAAGGGCAGCCGGGGCCTGGCGAAAGGGCAGCCGCCCGCGGCACTGCTCGAGATACGCTTCGACGTAGGCGCGCTCCTCGCGGCAGAACTGTGCCACCGCCTCGCGGAATCCCTCGTGTTCCAGATAGTGCAGCGAACGGCTCAGCGCCGGGGCGAAGCCGCGGGTGAGCTTGTGTTCGCCCTGGGTGCCCGGGTCGAAGCGCGAAAGCCCACGCGCCAGGCAGTGCTCGATACCCTGGTAGTAGCAGGCCTCGAAGTGCAGGAAATCCGCCGCGACCTCGCTACCCCAGTAGCGGCCGTACAGCGCATCATCGCCCTCGAAGCAGAGCGCCGCGGCCACCGCACGGCCATCGATGCTGGCCCTGACCAGCATCATCGCATCGCCCAGGGTGTCGCGCAGCCGGGTGAAGAAATCGAGATTGAGATAGGGATGCTGGCCACGTTCGAGGTAGGTCATGCAGTAGCAGCGATAGAACTGGTCCAGCGCGGCCTCGTCGATCGCCACGCCGCTGAGGCGCTCGAACACGAAGCCCTGCTCCGCCAGACGTCGTCGCTCGCGCCGGATCTCCTTGCGCTTGCGCGAGCTCATGTGGGCGAGAAAGCCCTCGAAATCCCCATAGCCGGCGTCGCGCCAGGTGAACTGTACCGCACAGCGTTCGAGCAGCGGCGCCCCGAAGTCCGCCTGCCATGCCGCCACCTCGGCGTCATCGGCGAACAGCAGATGCCAGCTCTGCATGCCGCTGGCTTGCAGCACCGGCCCCAGCGCCGCAATCACCGCAGCGCGCGACTCATCGGCGACCACGCCCAGGCGCGGCCCACTCGCCGGCGTGAACGGGATCGCCGACAGCGACTTGGGGTAGTAGTCGCCGCCGGCGCGCTCCCAGGCATCCGCCCAGGCCCAGTCGAACACGTACTCGCCGCGTGAGTGCCACTTGGCATAGCGCGGCAGCACCGCCACCAGCCGCGCGCCGCGATAGACCAACAGATGATCCGGCGCCCAGCCGGTCTCGGTGCAGGCGCAGCCGCACGCCTCGAGCGCAGCGAGAAACTCGTGGCGCAGGAACGGGTAGCCCGTACCCACCACCGCGTTCCAGCTGGCCGCCTCCAGCGCCGCCAGGCTGTCGAGCCGCGTCACCCGCAGCGCGTCCTGCGGGGCTTCCTGACGCTCTCCCTGCTGTGCCATATCGACTCCCTCCTCAATATTTGTCGCCCGCGCCACTCGCACCGTCGCGCCGCGCTGACAGCCTAGTCGATAGCCCGCGGGGCGCGGCACCGAAAACGTCGAGAGCGTCCGGCAAGCATGCGATACTCTGGGGCATCGCCAGCGACGCCACGACGATGGATACCATGAACGACCTGTACCCCACCCCGCCGCCAGGCCCCACCAACGTGATGGCGCTGGTCGCCTTCGCGCTCAGCGTGCTCGGCACCCTGGTGCCGCCGGCGGCGCTGGGCGGTGTGGTCTGCGGTCACCTCGCGCGGCGCCAGATCCGCGCGCGCCGGGAGTCCGGCGACAGCTGGGCGCTGGCGGGGCTGATCCTGGGCTATCTGCTGATCCTGCTGTCACTGGCCGGGATTTTGCTGTTCGGCGGCTTCGTCGCGACAATGTTCGGTATCATGGCCTTCATGTAATCGCCGCGAGCGACCCGGAGAGCACCGGCTCAGCGACTCGACCACGCCGTAGACGAGACTTCATGCTAACTTCGCTTCTGGACAACGACTTCTACAAGATCACGATGCAGAACGCCGTGATCAAGCGCTTCCCCTATGCGCAGGCGCGCTACGCCTTCATCAACCGCGGCGAGCACGCCTTCCCCGAGGGCTTCGGCGAGGCCCTGCGCGGTGCGGTCGACGCCATGGCCGAACTCACCCTCAGCGAGGACGAGAAGCGCTATCTCGAGCAGACTTGCCCCTACCTCGACCCTACCTATCTCGATTTCCTCGCCGGCTTCCGCTACAACCCTGACGAGGTCACCATCGTCCAGCAAGGCAGCGAGCTGTCGGTGACCATGGAGGGGCTGTGGTATCGCACCATTCTGTGGGAAGTGCCGCTGATGGCGCTGATCAGCGAGCTCTGGTATCGCCTGCGCCAGGTGCCGCGTGACGACGACGCCACGGTCGAGACGCGCACCCGGGGCAAGATCGAGCAGTACCAGCGTCTGGGACTCAAGATCGCCGAATTCGGCACCCGACGGCGCTTCTCGTTCGACGTCCAGGATCGCGTGGTAGGCGCGCTGCGCCACCACGGCGGCAGCGCCTTCAGCGGGACCAGCAACGTGATGCTGGCGATGCGCCATGGGGTCAAGCCGATCGGCACCCACGCCCACGAGTGGTTCATGTTCCACGGCGCGCGTTTCGGCTTCAAGATGGCCAACAGCCTGGCGCTGGAGCACTGGGTCGACGTCTATCGCGGCGATCTGGGCATCGCCCTGACCGATACCTTCACCTCGAAGGCGTTCTTCGAGAGTTTCGACAAGAAGTTCGCCAAGCTCTTCGACGGCGTGCGCCACGACAGCGCCGACCCGATCGACTTCGCCTCCCAGACCATCGCCCACTACGAGCGCCTGGGTATCGACCCGCGCAGCAAGACCATCATCTTCTCCGACGCCTTGACCCCGGAACGGGTCGAGCGGATCCACGCCTTCTGCAAGGACCGCATCGGCATGGCCTTCGGCATCGGCACCAACTTCACCAACGACGTCGGCGCGACACCGATGAACATGGTGATCAAGATGGTCGAGGCGCGCCCGGAGGGGCAGCACTGGCTGCCGGTGGTCAAGCTCTCGGACGTGCCCGACAAGCACACCGGCGATCCGGAGATGATCGCCCTGGCCCAGCGCGTGCTGGCGCTCAATCATCGCACCTGAGCCGAGCCTGCACGTCTTGGGCGCCGCCATTCTTGGACAGCGCCCGCGATCACTCACCGCGGGCGCCGAACGCTACTGGTTGAGCGCCTTGTCCAAGGTCAGCAGCGCCGCCTGCCAGGAGGCCGCGTCCGCCGCCGCGTTGTAGCCCAGCGGCAGGTCGAACTTCTTGGCCAGGGCGTCGGCATCGGGATTGGTAAAGGCGTGGGTCGCCCCCGGGTACTCCACCACGCGCACCTTGGCGCCGTCCTTCTCCAGGGTCGCGGCCATATCGGCCAGCGCCTGCTTGTCGACCAGCGGATCGTCCTGGCCGTTGTAGATTCGCACCAGGCCATCGAACGGCTGCGGCTGGCTCACTGCCTGTGTGGGGCTACCGTGGAAGCTGATCGCGGCGTCGATGGGCATGCCGGCCAGCGCCATGTTCATCACCACACCGCCGCCGAAGCAGTAGCCCATGGCGGCGATGTGATCGCCATCCACCGCCGGGTGCTGACGCAGCGCTGCCAGCGCCGCGTCGAGCCGCGCCCGCGCCGCCGGCCAGTCCTGCATCACCTGAGCGGAAAACGCCTTGGCATCGTCGGGATGCTGCGCAACCTTGCCATCGCCGTACATGTCGACCGCCAGGGCGACGAAGCCCAGCGCCGCGAGCTGATCGGCGCGCTGCTTGATGTAGTCGTTCAGCCCCCACCACTCGTGCACCAGCAGCACCCCGGGGCGCGGCTGGTCGTCACTGGCGTTGTAGGCCAGGTAGCCCTTGTAGGTCTGACCCCCGGTGGTGTATTCGAAGGTCTCGCCCTGTACATGGGGACCCACGACCTCGTCTGCCCACAGCGGCAGGCTCATCAGGCTGACGAACAAGGCCAGCAGCAGTCGTCCCATCATCGTTCTCCTTGCGTTGACTGCGGGTCGGCAACGCCAGGCGTCGTCATGACGCGCCGCGCCCGATTTCTTTCGTGTTCCGGTTCTTCTCTTATCCTGCTTGTCTTGTCCTGCTTGCGGTCGCGATACGCCGTTCACATCACTCCACGACACTCCCCGGCTGCCCAACCGAGCCGATTCGGCAGCTCTCAAGGCTTCCGAGCGGCCAGACTCACGCCGGAAACCGCGCTCAGGGTGCCTGCTGAACGCGGTTACCGCCATGGGTCATCGCCAGCTCGAGCCCGCTGTGGGCACGCGCCAGGAAGGTATCCGACGGCTCGTCCTGACGACGCTCGGCCACACCCAGACTAACCGAGAACGCCAACCAGTGACCATGGAACTCGACCCGCGTGGCACCGAACCGCGCCCGCAGCCGCTCGGCGATGGCAGAGGTTTCCTGTAGCGACTTGCCGCTCAGCAGCAGCGCGAAGCCGCGCGCGTCGAGGCGCCCGAAGCTGAATCGCTCGCGCAGCGTGGCGCGACACATCTCGCCGATGCAGGCGAGGACCAGATCGCCCCCCTCGCGCCCCCAGCGGTCGACGATATCGGCGAAGCCGTCGACCTCGAACACGATCAACGACAGCCGCCCGTGGACGTCGCCCATCGCCACTGCCTGACGCAGGAGACCCAGGAAAGCGCGTTCATTGAGGGCAGAGGTGAGTTCGTCGGTGGCATCATAGGCATCCCACTGCAGCGCCTGACGGCGACGCTCGGTGATATCCCGAGCCACCGCGACCCAGCCGGGAGAAACGCTGGAGACGGCGTCGCAGTCGGCAGCGAAGTGGATCTCACACCAGCGGTAGCTGCCGTCACGGTGGCGCAGACGCAGCTCGAGCAGCGCCGCTCCCGCGATCACCGCCTGCTCGTCGAGGGTCCGCTGCACCCGTGGTGCGTCCTCGGGCGCCATCAGTTCGAACAGCGAGCGGCCGACGAGCCCTTCGGCGCTGACGCCCAGCACCGCCCCCAACGCCCCGGAAGCGGCGCGGCAGGCGAGGTCGGCATCCAGCGCCAGCAGCACATCGGGATTATGTGCGAGCAGCGCCCGCGAAGCATTGTCGCCAGCCCCAGGGGAGGCCACGCGCTCGAGCACGCCGACCAGCGCCACGACTTGCCCCTCGGCATCGCGCTGAATGTTGAGGGTATCGGCGATGCGACATGAGGTGCCATCGACATGGCTCAGCGTGTAGATCAGGGTCACCCGCGTCTCGCCGGCGTCCAGCGCTGCCTGCAGCCGCTCGAGCGCCTGCAGCCGGCCGGTTTCACCGATCGCGCTCAGCCAGCGCTGAGGATGGTCGAGATAATCGGCAGCTTGGTACCCACCCAGGTCGGCGACCGCATCGGCAACGAAGCGGACTTCCCCCAGCCACCAACCGGGGTCGGTCACGTAGACGGCAGCCGGTATGGCTCTCAGCCACTGCTGCGCCTCGTCGCTCGGCTCGGTCGCACCGGCCAGGGCATCGGATCGATTCATGCTCCAATCTCATGTTGCCGCAGCGACTGGCGGCGCAGTGGGTAAAGACGGGTCGTCAGCGCAGGCCAGCACGTCGCCGCGGTGCGATTTCGGTGTCCCGAGAGGTGTCGCCCGTCGTCGATCCTGACGCATCGGTCGCAAGATTGACTGCGGCATAACGCCGCTCGCAGGCGGCGACCAGCTGGCGTAGATCATCGACGCTCAGCTCGATGCGCTGGATTCCCTGCTGGCCCTGCCACAGTACGAATACCAACGGCACGCGACGCGCCTGGTCCACCCCCACGATACGCCCGAGCCGTTCTCGGCCGGGTTCGCGAAGCGTCTCGCCAATCAAGCGATGGGCATTGAGGATCGTCTGTTGCATGGCACTGCCAACCTCGGCGCGGCGTTGAGTGATAACGAATTAGAAAATTAGAGCCGTCTTACCTTAGAGGAGAGAGTCGCGTCAGGCCAAGTCTCATGCACACATCTAAGTATAATTCAATTATCTTGAGATTATCGGCATCTGCTAAAAGAACTTTAATCGATATTGCCCCCACCACCGACCTCAGGAGGCGCGATATAGGGGGCTTCCCACGGATCGCCGCCATGGTAGCAGTCCCAAGGCCCACTGCCAGCCTCGTCGGATCGCCGCTCGCCATATTGGTGCGGGTAACATGAAGGGCCTATCGGCGGCGGCAAGCAAATGATGAGCGCCATCGCCCCGGACATCGCCCTGCCGGCTGCCGGAATGTCGGCCCGCTGAGCGACAGGCGAAAAAAATGGCGCTCCTGAGAGCGCCATTGGGAACTGCCTTGAGGAACCATCTCGAGGAGCTATCTCGAAGAGCTATCTCGAAGAGCTATCTCGAAGAGCTAGCGCAAAGCCGTGGCGTGGTTCGCCGACGCCGTGCGGTGGAGAAAGTTCGGTGGAGAAAGATCAGGCGGTTGCCTGCATCGCCAGCGCAGTGTCCAGCATGCGGTTGGAGAAGCCCCACTCGTTGTCGTACCAGGCCATGACCTTGACCAGACGGCCGTTGACGCGGGTGTGGTTGGCATCGAAGGTCGAAGAATTGGGGTCGTGGTTGAAGTCGATCGAGACCAGCGGCTGAGCGTTGACCGCCAGCACCGGCGAAGCGGCGGCGGCCTTCTCGACGATCTGGTTGATCTCCTCCTTGCTGGTGTCACGGCCCGCGGTGAAGGTCAGGTCGACCAGCGAGACGTTGATCACCGGCACGCGTACCGCCAGACCGTCCAGCTTGCCGTTGAGCTCCGGCAGCACCAGGCCCACGGCGGCGGCGGCACCGGTCTTGGTCGGAATCATCGACTGGGTGGCGCTGCGCGCACGGTACGGGTCGGAGTGGTAGACGTCGGACAGGTTCTGATCGTTGGTGTAGGCGTGCACCGTGGTCATCAGACCGTTCTCGATACCCACCGCGTCCTGTAGCGCCTGGGCCACCGGTGCCAGGCAGTTGGTGGTGCAGGAAGCATTGGAGACGACGCGATGCTCGGCCTTGAGCACCTGCTCGTTGACGCCGAACACGATGGTGGCGTCGGCATCGGGGCTGGGCGCCGAGATCAGCACGCGGGCGGCGCCGGCTTCGATGTGCTTGGCCGCCGCAGCGCGCTTGGTGAAAAGCCCGGTGCACTCCATTACCAGGTCGACGTCGAGGGACTGCCACGGCAGTTGGCCCGGATCGCGCTCGGAGAGGATGCGAATGCTGTCACCGTCTACGCTCAGCGTATCGCTGTCGTGATCCACCTCGAAACCGAAGCGGCCATGCACGCTGTCATGACGCAGCAGATGGGCGTTGAGCGCCGGGTCGCCCAGGTCGTTGATGGCGACGACCTGAATGCGATCGCGGTAGCCGTTTTCGTAGAGCGCGCGGAGTACGTTACGACCGATACGGCCGAATCCGTTGATGGCGACACGCAAAGTCATGGTGCTCTCTCCTCTCAGATGGCGAAACCCCGAACGGGACGGGGCGATCGATGGGTCACGAGGTCGGGGCGCTGCGGCGCCCGGGGCTGCCTCGAAGCCTGAACTGACGATAGTCCGTGACTGCTGACAGTCTAGAACATCGCGCCATGAAAAAATATTACCCCAAAAGACTAATACCAATGGCGCATTCACGGCCGACGGGCATTTTTTTTGGTAAGTTTACCAAACAACCACGATAGCTCGATGAGGCAGACCCTGATGCTCAACTCCACGATCGACCGCGTGACTCGACGTATCGAAGACCGTTCCGCCGACCGTCGTCGTCTCTATGAGGAACGCATGGCGCGCCAGCACCGGCGTGGCGTGCATCGCGGCGAGCTCTCCTGCGGCAACCTGGCCCACGGCTTCGCCGCCTGCGGTGCCGGCGACAAGAACAGTCTCAAGCTGATGAACAGCGCCAACATCGGCATCGTCTCCTCCTACAACGACATGCTTTCGGCGCACCAGCCGCTCGAACACTTCCCCGAGCTGATCAAGCAGGCCGCCCGCGGCATGGGCTGCACCGCGCAGTTCGCCGGTGGCGTGCCAGCGATGTGCGACGGCGTCACCCAGGGCCAACCCGGCATGGAGCTGTCGCTCTTCTCGCGTGACGTGATCGCCATGGCCACCGCGGTGGCGCTGTCGCACAACATGTTCGATGGCGCGCTCTACCTCGGCGTGTGCGACAAGATCGTGCCGGGGCTGTTCATCGGCGCGGCCCGCTTCGGCCACCTGCCGGCGCTGTTCGTCCCCGCCGGCCCCATGCCCAGCGGCCTGCCCAACAACGAGAAATCGCGAATCCGCCAGCTCTACGCCGAAGGCAAGGTCGGCCGCGATGCACTGCTCGAAGCGGAGTCGGAGTCCTATCACAGCCCCGGTACCTGCACCTTCTACGGCACCGCCAACTCCAACCAGCTGATGCTGGAGATGATGGGGCTGCACCTGCCGGGCACGTCCTTCGTCAACCCTGGCACCCCGCTGCGCGACGCCATCACCCGCTACGGCACCGAGCAGGTCATTCGCAACAGCGAGCAGGGCGGCGAGTACCACCCCTTCTATCGCCAGATCACCGCCAAGGCGATCGTCAACGCGATGATCGGCCTGCTCGCCTCCGGCGGCTCGACCAACCACACCCTGCACCTGGTGGCGATGGCGGCGGCGGTCGGCATCACCATCACCTGGGACGACTTCGCCGAGCTGTCGACGGTGATCCCCAGCCTGACCCGGATCTACCCCAACGGTCAGGCCGACGTGAACCACTTCCATGCCGCCGGCGGGGTCAGCCTGCTGGTACGCGAGCTGCTCGGCGCGGGGCTGATGCATGCCGACGTCAAGAGCGCCTTCGGCACCGACATGCACGCCTACACCCAGGAGCCGTTCCTCGACGGCGACCAGCTGGTGTGGCGCGAGGGCACCCGCGAGAGCCTCGACGAAGAGGTGGTGCGGCCGGTGGCCCGGGCCTTCTCCCCCACCGGCGGTCTGGCGGTACTCGACGGCAATCTCGGCCGCGGCGTGATCAAGGTCTCGGCGGTCAAGCCGGAAAGCCGTTACGTCGAGGCGCCGGTGCGTATCTTCGACGACCAGAGCCAGGTCAAGGCGGCGTTCGAGGGCGGCGAACTCGATCGCGACGTGATCGTGGTGGTGCGCTTCCAGGGCCCGCGGGCCAACGGCATGCCCGAGCTGCATCAGTTGACGCCCTTCCTCGGTGTCCTGCAGGATCGCGGCCACCGCGTCGCACTGGTCACCGACGGGCGCATGTCGGGCGCCTCGGGCAAGGTCCCGGCGGCCATCCACGTCACCCCGGAGGCGGTCGACGCTGGCCCGCTGGCCTATCTGCGCGACGGCGACGTGGCCAGACTCGATCCGGACAAGGGTGAACTGCGGGCGCTGGTCGATGCCGACGAGTGGGCCGGTCGCGAACCTGCAATCTGCGACCTGGATCATTATCATCACGGCATGGGCCGCGAACTCTTCGCCGGTTTCAGACAACTGGTCGGCGGCGCCGAGGAAGGGGCCGCCGTCTTCGGCGGCTTCGACGCCGCCGATCTGCCTGGAGGGCATTCATGACCACACTCGCCTTGGTCGGCGATATCGGCGGCACCAACGCCCGCTTCGCTCTGGTCGCACCCGGCAGCGTCGAGCTGCAGGCGATCGAGACTCTGCCCTGCAACCACTACGCGGGGCTGGTCGAAGCGATTCGGGCCTACCTCGAGAAGGTCGGCGCCGAGGCCCCGCGCGAGGCGTGCCTGGCCTTCGCCTGCCCGGTGCACGAAGATTGGGTCAAGATGACCAATAACGACTGGGCATTCTCCAAGAAGGAGGCCGCCGAGACGCTGGGCCTGGGCACTTTCAAGGTCATCAACGACTTCACCGCCCAGGCCCTGGGCATTCCGCATATCGATGCCAAGGACCTGACCCCGGTGGGTGACGGCGAGGCCGAGCCGCGCCGCCCGCGATTGGTGATCGGCCCCGGAACCGGCCTGGGCATGGCCGGCCTGGTGCCGAGCCAGCGCCACTGGATCCCGCTGACCACCGAGGGCGGCCACGCGACCTTCGCCCCCACCGACGAGCGCGAGCGCCAGATACTCGACTTCTTTCGTGCCCGCTACGGCCGGGTTTCGATCGAGCGCCTGCTGTGCGGTCAGGGGCTGCTCGATCTCTATCTCGCCCACGCCGCGCTGCTGGGCGCCACCCCTGCCTACAACTCCCCCGCCGAGGTCACCGGCGCGGCACGCGCCGGTGACCGGGTCGCGCGCGAGACGCTGATGCGCTTTCTCAAGATTCTGGGCAGCGTGTGCGGCGACGCCGCGCTCACGCTGGGCGCGCTGGGCGGGGTCTATCTCTGCGGCGGCATCACCCCGCGCCTGATCGAGTGGCTGCCGCGCAGCGATTTCCGCCGCGCCTTTGCCGACAAGGGCCGCTTGAGCGCTTACACTGCCGGCATCCCCACCTGGGTGGTGACGGCGCCGTGGACCGGCCTGCTGGGCGCGGCGGAAGCTCTGCACAACGAGGAAGTGACATGATTCCCGATACGCTCGCCGATCTGATCGCGGCGACCGACGGCCAGCGCGAGGCGACCTGGGAGGGCCGCCGCGTGCTGCTGATCAATGCCGACTGGGGCCAGCTCGCGCTCTCGCTGCAGGGCGCGCAGGTCCTGCACTTCTTGCCTTTCGACCGCGAAGCCGCAGGCGGCCAGCCGGCGCCCGACCCGCAGGATGGTTGGCTCTGGGTGACGCCCACGCCACAGGCACTGCCGGGGGCGATCCGCGGCGGTATCCCGCTGTGCTGGCCGTGGTTCGCCGACGAATCGCCCGATGGCCAGGGTCCCATGCATGGCCCGGCACGCACCGCCGAGTGGCGCCTGGACGCGGTCGACGAAGACCTCTCCGGCAACGGGGTCGAGATCCATCTCTCGCCGCAGGAACGCCTGCACGACGAGCTGACCCCCAACGCGGTGGTCCACGCCAATGCGCAAAGACTCAGCGTCGAGCTGTTCACCCGCCACACTGGCACCACGCCGGTCAAGCTGACCGGGGCACTGCACACTTACTTCGCGGTCGCCGACACCCACCGCTGCCGCGTCGAGGGACTGGCCGGGGCGCGCTATCTGGACAAGCTCGAGCGCTTCGCCGAGAAGCAGCAGCAGGGCGAGCTGGGCGTACGCGGGGCGCTGGATCGGATCTACCAGTCCAACCGCCCGGTGGTGCTCGACGACGGCCAGCGGCGCCTGCTGATCACCAAGCAGGGCAGCGACTCCACCGTGGTCTGGCATCCGGGCGAAAGCCTGCCGGGAGACACCCCCGCCGACGCCGGCCAGCGTTTCCTCTGTGTCGAGGCCGCCTGCACCCGGGTCGACCCGGTGTGGCTGGTGCCCGACGGGCAGCATCTGCTGGCCACCACCATCGTCAAGGCCCCCGATCATGACTGAGACGCCGGTGTTCGACGTCCCCTTCATCCTGGGCATGATGCGCCTCCACGAGCGCCCCGAATTCGACGCCCCCGACACCCTCGGCGACTGGCTGCAAAGGCGTGTCGATCAGGGGCTCAACTGGTTCGACCATGCCGACATCTACGCCGACCGGCAGTGCGAGCAGCGCTTCGGCGACGCCCTGCGCCGGCGCCCGGCGCTCAGGGCGCAGATCCGCATCGTGACCAAGGGCGGCATCGTGCCGCCCGGGCGCGACCGGTCGCCGTTCGGGGTCAAGCACTACGACACCTCGGCGGACTATCTCAGCGCCAGCATCGACGGCTCCCTCGAGCGTCTCGGGGTCGAGCGGCTCGACCACTACCTGCTGCATCGGCCCGATCCACTGATGGACGCCGAGGCCACCGGCCGCGCCCTGGATGCCGCCATCGATGCCGGCAAGGTGGGTACGGTGGGGGTCTCAAACTTTCTGCCCGAGCAGTGGCGGCGCCTGCAGGCGGCGATGCACCACCAGCTGGGGGCGCATCAGTTGAAGCTGTCGCTGGCCCATCCTGATGCGCTGTTCGACGGCTTCTATGACGCCATCGTCGCCGACGGCCTCGCGCCCATGGCGTGGTCGCCGCTGGGCGGCGGCTCGGTGTTCGAAGACGTGCTCGGCAGTGCGCTCTCCCAGCTCGCCGAGCGTCTCGACTCGACCACCGCCGGGCTCGCACTGGCTTGGCTGCGGCGCCTGCCGGGGCGGCCGATCCCGGTCATCGGCACCTTGAACGAAAAGCGTATCGAAAGCCTGCTGGCGAACGGTAGTCTCGAACTCGACCGCCCGACCTGGTTCGCGCTGCTCGAGGAAGCACGCAGCTACCGGGTGCCCTGAGCACCGCCGGCGCTGCGTGGCCACCCCGGACCTCATGCCATGGAGATCCCCAACACCATGACCCCCATCATCGCCTTCGGCGAAGCCCTCGTCGATATGCTCTCCAGCCGCCTGGGCGACGACACCGGGCCCGAGACCTTCACCCCCTATGCCGGCGGTGCGCCCGCCAATGCGGCCGTGGCCTGCGCCCGCCAGGGCCTGCCCAGCGTGTTCCTGGGCATGATCGGCGACGACCGCTTCGGCGACTTCATCGTCGAGGCGCTCGACACCCACGGTGTGGATACCCAGCACGTGGTGCGCACGCGTGCAGCGCGCACCGCCCTCGCCTTCGTCTCCCGCGATCGCGAGGGCGAGCGCCAGTTCGACTTCTATCGCCCGCCGGCGGCGGATCTGCTCTACCGTCGCGAACACCTGCCCTCGGGCATCTTTGCCGAGCCGGCGCTGGTGCACCTGTGCAGCAACAGCCTCACCGACACCGAGATCGCCCGCACCACGCTGGATCTGGCCAGCATCGCGCGCCGTGGCGGCTGCGTGATCAGCGTCGACGCCAACCTGCGTCCGCTGCTGTGGCCCCAGGGCCGGGTCGATGTGGCGCTGGTCGAACAGCTGCTCGAACGCGCGCATCTGATCAAGCTGTCGCGGGAGGAGCTCGACCAACTGCGCGGCGAACGTAGCGCAGAGGAGTGGATCAGCGCCCGACTGGCCCGCGGCACGCGCCTGATCGTTATCACCGACGGCCCCGGCCCGGTGGAAGCGTATCTCGCCGAGCGCCGGCTGCAGGTGTCGCCGCCCCAGGTCAAGGCGGTCGACACCACCGCCGCGGGGGACGCCTTCATCGGTGGCCTGCTGGCTTCGCTGTCGCGCGCCGAGGTCACCTGCGAGACGCTCAGCGACTGGCTCGCCGATGAAGCCCGACTGGAAGCGGCACTCATCTTCGCCGCCCGCTGCGGCGCCTTCACTGCCATGCGTGCCGGCGCTTTCGCCGCGCTGCCGGGCAGCTCAGACCTCGACGACCTCCCCTCCTGAGCCCACCACCAGGGCGTGAAAGGCGCTCGCGGTGGAAGAGAGCTGCTGGTCGGCGCGGGTGACGACGCCGACCGGCCGCTCGACGATCGGCGCAGAGAGCGCCAGACAGCGCACCCCCAGCGCCTCCATCTGATCGCGACACAGCGCCGGCACCGCGCTCACGCCCAGCCCCTTGCCCACCAGTTGGCCCACCGTCGCCAGCTGGTGGCTCTCGAACGCTACCGGCAGGCTCAGGCCGTGCTGCGCCAGCTGGCGCTCCAGCACCACGCGCACCTGTGACGGCCGCTGCAGGGTGATGAACGGATACTCGAGCAGCGCCGCCCAGGTAATCTCGCCTGCCGCCGCCAGCGCCGAATCCGGCGGCACCGCGGCGACGAAGCGATCGAGATAGAGCGGCGTGAAGGCCAACGCCTGCTGCGCCGGCGGCGCGAAGGCGATCCCGAACTCGACCCGCTGGGTCAGCACCATCTCCACCACCTGCTCGTTGATCACGTCATGGATGGTCACGCCGATGCGCGGATGGCGCTGGCGGAACGCGGCGATCAGCGGCGGCAGGCGGTTGGAGGCGAACGACGGCATGGCGGCGATCGCCAGATGCCCCTGCTGCAGGTGGAAACGTCGGCGCATGGCGTCCTCGACGTCGTCCCACTCCGCCAGCAGCCGCCGTGCCAGCGGCAGCAGCGTTTCTCCCTCCGGCGTCAGCCGCACCTGGCGCGTGGTGCGCGAGAACAGCGCCCCGCCGAGCTGCGACTCGAGCGACTTCACTGCCAGGCTCAGCGCCGACTGGGTCACATGCAGCCGCTCGCACGCCTGGGCGAAGCTCAGGGTCTGGGCCACCGCGAGAAAGGCTCGGAGCTGCTTGACGGTCATCAAAACGCCTCATTAATAAGAAAACCTTGATAATTATCGGCGAAAATAAATTTAATAACAGCGTGGGGAGCGGTCATAGTCATAGACACCGAGGTCGTCATGACCCGCACAGTACAACGCCAACGCTCACACCGAGGCCCACCATGACCCAAACCGCCGCAACGCAAGAGCGCCGCCCACGCGGCAAGTGCTACCCCAGCGCGCAGGCCGCGCTCGATGGCTTGATCGAGGATGGCATGACCCTGGCCGTCGGCGGCTTCGGCCTGTGCGGTATTCCCGAAGCGCTGATCCAGGCCCTGCGCGACAGCGGCAAGCGCGACCTGACCGTGGCCAGCAACAACGCCGGCGTCGACGGCTTCGGCCTGGGACTGCTGCTCGAATCCCGCCAGATCAAGAAGATGCTCTCTTCCTACGTGGGCGAGAACAAGGAGTTCGAGCGCCAGTACCTCTCCGGCGAACTGGAACTCGAGTTCTGCCCCCAGGGCACCCTGGCCGAGCGCCTGCGCGCCGGCGGTGCCGGGATCGCCGCCTTCTACACCCGCACCGGCTACGGCACCAAGATCGCCGAAGGCAAGGAGGTGCGTGAGTTCGACGGCGAACACTACGTGATGGAGCGCGGCCTGCCGGTGGACGTGGCGCTGGTCAAGGCCCAGGTCGCCGACCGCGCCGGCAACCTGCGCTTCAACAAGACCGCGCGCAACTTCAACCCGCTCGCTGCCATGGCTGGCCGGGTATGCGTCGCCGAGGTCGAAGAGATCGTCGAAACCGGCGCCCTCGACCCCGACGACATCCACCTGCCGGGCATCTTCGTCCATCGTCTGGTGCACAACCCGAACCCGGAGAAGCGCATCGAGAAACGCACCCTGAGGGAGGGCAACTGAGATGGCCTGGAACAAGGAAGAGATGGCGCAACGCGCCGCCGGCGAACTGCGCGACGGCTTCTACGTCAATCTGGGGATCGGCCAGCCGACGCTGGTGGCCAACTATATCCCCGAGGGCATGGAGGTGTGGCTGCAGTCGGAGAACGGCCTGCTCGGCATCGGCCCCTTCCCCACCGCGGAGACCGTCGACCCGGACCTGATCAACGCCGGCAAGCAGACCGTCACTGCCCTGCCCGGCTCGAGCTACTTCGATAACGCCGAGTCCTTCGCCATGATCCGCGGCGGCAAGATCAATCTGGCGATCCTCGGCGCGATGCAGGTCTCGGCCAAGGGGGACCTGGCCAACTGGATGATCCCGGGCAAGATGGTCAAGGGCATGGGCGGCGCCATGGATCTGGTCGCCGGGGTTCAGCGCGTGGTGGTGCTGATGACCCACACCGCCAAGGGCGAACACAAGATTCTCGATGAGTGCAGCCTGCCGCTGACCGGCGTCGGCGTGGTCGATCGTATCATTACCGATCTCGGCGTGATGGACGTCACCGACCAGGGCCTGGCGCTGGTCGAGCTGGCACCCGAGGTGACCTTGGAAGAGATTCGCGAGGCCACCGGCTGCGAACTGATCGACCAGCGGGAGACACAGCATGCCTGATACCAACCACGACCGCGATGCGGTCATCGTCGCCGCTACACGCACCCCCATCGGCAGCTTTCAGGGAGCGCTTTCCAGTGTCCCCGCCGTGACCCTGGGCGCCACGGTCATCCGCCGGGTGCTCGACGGCATCGACCCGGCCAGCGTCGACGAAGTGATCATGGGCCACGTGCTGCGCGCCGGCCTGGGCCAGAACACCGCGCGCCAGGCGGCGATCGAAGCCGGTCTGCCCGACGGCGTGCCGGCGATGACCATCGACAAGGTATGCGGCTCCGGGCTCAAGGCGGTGCATCTGGCGGCCCAGGCGATCCGCTGCGGCGATGCCGAGATCGTCGTCGCCGGCGGCATGGAGAACATGAGCCTGGCGCCCTACGTGCTGCCCAAGGCGCGCACCGGCCTGCGCATGGGCCACGCCGAACTGATCGACAGCCTGATCCAGGACGGCCTGTGGGATGCCTTCAATGACTACCACATGGGCATCACCGCGGAGAACCTGGCCGAACAGTACGCGATCTCGCGCCAGGCCCAGGACGCCTACGCCGCCGAATCCCAGCGCCGTGCGGTGGCCGCCCGCGACGCCGGACGCTTCGACGCCGAGATCACTCCGGTCGAAGTGCCTCAGCGGCGCGGCGACGCCATCGTCGTCGAACGTGACGAGCAGCCGCGTGAGGGCGTCAGCGCCGAGTCGCTGGCCAAGCTCAAGCCGGCCTTTCGCAAGGAGGGGACGGTCACCGCCGGCAACGCCTCGGCGATCAACGACGGCGCCAGTGCGCTGCTGATCATGAGCGCAGCGCGCGCCCGCGAGCTGGGCCTGCCGGTGCTGGCGACCATCCGCGCCTGTGCCAACGCCGCGGTCGACCCCGCCACCATGGGTATCGGCCCGGTACCGGCGACCCGGCGCTGTCTGCAACGTGCCGGCTGGACGCTCGCGCAGCTCGACTTGGTCGAGGCCAACGAGGCCTTCGCCGCGCAAACCCTGGCAGTGGCCAAGGAGCTCGGCTGGTCGGCCGACAAGGTCAACGTCAATGGCGGCGCCATTGCGCTGGGCCACCCGATCGGCGCTTCGGGCGCGCGCGTGCTGGTCACCCTGCTCTACGAGATGCAGCGCCGCGACGTCGCGCACGGGCTGGCCACGCTGTGCATCGGCGGCGGCCAGGGGGTGGCCACCGCGATCGAGCGCGGCTGATCCCGACCCACGGCGGCCCGCGAGGCTCTCGCGCCTAGCGGGCCGTCCATCCTAGATCGATCCCCCAGTCGGCCCCGGTCACTGCCGCCGCGCCGTCGGAGACCAGATAGGCCACCAGCTCGGCGACTTCGGCAGGCTCGATCAGCCGCTTGACCGCCGCCCCGGCGAGCATGATCTTCTCCACCACCTCGGCCTCGTCCATGGCGTTCAGACGCGCCTGATCGGCGATCTGCTTCTCCACCAGCGGCGTGCGCACATAGGCCGGGCAGATGGCATTGGCAGTGATACCGTGCTCGCCGCCTTCCAGCGCCGCGGTGCGGGTCAAACCGATCAGGCCGTGCTTGGCGCTGACGTAGGCCGCCTTGCCCGGCGAGGCCACCTTGGCGTGGATCGAGGCGACGTTGACGATCCGCCCCCAGCCGCCGCGCTGCATATGGGGCCACGCCGCTTGGGTGAGCAGAAAGGGCGCGGTGAGCATCAGATCGAGGATCTGGCGCCACTTCTCCTCGGGGAAGTGGGCGATATCGGCAACGTGCTGGATACCGGCGTTGTTGACCAGGATGTCGACCCCGCCGAACGCCTCGACCGCAGCGTCGATGGCGCCGCGGCACTGGGCGCCATCAGTCAGGTCCGCCTCGAAAAAGCGCGCCCCGGCAGCCTCGGCGAGAGCCCGGCCTTCGGGGTTGAAATCCACCGCCAGCACGCGCTGGCCGCGGGCGGCCAGGGTCTCCACCACCGCCCGCCCGATACCGCTGGAACTGCCGGTGACCACCGCGACACGCTGGTCGCTACCCGGACCCTTGCTGATGCCATGCGGCATACTCATATAACTCACTCCTCGACGGAAAGGTTAGTGGCCGGCTCGGATGGCGCTCGGGGCTATCCACGGCGGACGGGCTACCGGGGTGGTCCGGCTCGCCCCATCGAGCGTCACGGGCTGAACAGTGCCAGCGTACCACGGCATTGTCGACGATCACGCTCTGCGGATAGCCCCCCCGAGCCAGGAGCGACCCAACACCCAGTCAGATGGACCGCACCTCGAGCGGACCACGCTTGAGCGCCAGATAGTCGGGACGCACACGGCTTTTCATCGGCAGTTCCAAGGTCGTTCGCGTCAGCCTCTCGGCCATCTCCGCGCACGCGGAGGTCTCGCCATCGACGGAAATCGCCATCGAACCGCCGGTGAACTCGAGTGTTTCTCCACGACCGACCTGATTGACGTAGATATGAGGGCGCGAGTTCTCGACCGCCCGGGCCAAGGCGAACAGGTGATGATCCCGACCAAAGGGCATCATGTTGGCTGAGATGGTCACCAGCGCTTCGGCCTCTGCCTGGGCCAGAGCCCTCGCAATCTCCGGGAACTCCATATCGAAGCAGATCATCAGCCCCAGGCGATGGCCATCGAGCGAGACGACGACCCATTCGTCACCGGGTACGAATGCTTCGAGCTCGTCACCGAACAGGTGCGTCTTGCGGTAGACGCCGGCCAGCGCGCCAGCGCGATCGATACAGAATGCCGAATTGGCCACCCCCCCCCGGTATCGCTCGGCGGCACCGAAGACGATCGCCGTATCGTATCGCGCCGCGTGCGCACGAAGCTGCATCAACGGCGCGCTGTCGGCGTCGATCGCCTGAGACGACAGACGCTGGGTGGTGTAGCCACCGAGGAACAGCTCCGGGAACACGATCAGATCGGCGTCGCGACAGCACGCCATCGTGCGCATCATCCGCGCCAGGTTGGCATCGACGTCATGGGGCACGGGGGTGAACTGTGCCAGTGCGATATCGAGAGTGCGGGTGGTCGTCATGGGGAGTCCTCCTGGGGACGATCGACCGTTTCCAGCTGCATGCGCGGGGGCGGACGGCGAAAGCCCCTGGTCAGAATCGCCAGCCAGACGATGCCGAGCGCCAGCCAGATGCTGCCGATGATCCGGGCATCGACCTCTAGACTCAGCAGTAGGTAGAGGTTGACGATGGCACCGGCCAATGGCAACACGACCCAGCCGAGAAACGCACCAGCTCCGCTGCCCGGTCGGTGGCGCCAGTAGTGAACGATGGCGCTGAGATTGACCATGACGAAAGCGCTGAAAGCGCCGAAATTGATGAACGACGCCGACGTCGTCACGTCCATGAAGAGGCCGACCAGTCCGGTCGCACCGATCAAGACGATGCCAATGACCGGCGTTCTGAACCGAGGTGCCAGATAGCTCAGCGAACGGGGCAGCACGCCATCTCGTCCCATGGTGAAAAGCAGGCGCGATGCCCCGGCCTGGATCGCCAGTCCGCAGGCGAACTGACCGACGATGAGCCCGGCCAGCACGATGGCGGCAAACAGGTGGCCGCCGACCAGGCGGGCGAGCTCCAACGCTGCCGAGTCAACATTGGCGAAGTCCGCACCAGGATGAATCAACTGGCTCACCCAGGCGACACCGACGAAGAGTACACCGAAGAATGCCACCACGATCAACATCGCCCGAGGAATGGTGCGGCGGGGGTCGTGGGTCTCCTCGGTCAACAGGGTCAAGCCATCGAAACCGATGAAGGAGTAGGCCGCGACCGCCGCCGCCGTGGCCAGCGCGGCCAAGGTAGTGCCCTGGTTGAAAAAGGGTGACAGCAGCGTCGCGCCAGTATCCTGGCCGGCGAATTGCGCAAGGCTCAGTGCCACGAAGATCGCGATGACTAGCAGTTGGAAAGCCACCAGCAGGTAGTTGGCCTTCGCCGCGATCTTGATACCGATTATGTTGAGCACCGTGGTGGGGACGATGAACGCGACGATCCAGACGCCCAACGGAACGGCGGGAAACTGCGCGGCCAGATAGGCCGCACCGATCAGCCAAACCACCAGGGGGATGAAAAAGTAGTCCAGCAGAATCAGCCATCCGGTCAGGAAGCCCAACCGAGGCCCCATCTCCACGCCGACATAGGTATAAGCCGAGCCGGCGCTCTGGTAGTGGACCGACGCCATGCGACCGTAGCTCCAGGCCGTGAAGATCATTGCCAGCAACGTGATCAAATAGGCCGTGGGGGCGGTACCGTTGGAGAGTTCGATGATGATGCCGATAGTGGCCAGCGCGATCAGTGGCGTGACCCAGGCCACGCCGAGAACGACCACGGCCGGCAGGGTCAGCGTGCGTTCGAGCTTTCTTAATTCTTGTGATGATGTCGCCATGGAACCTCCGGAAGTGACGATCAAGCTTATTGTTAGTGTCAAAGCCTGGGGCCGATCGAGCCAACCAGGCGCGGGTTAGGCGTTACGTACAACCTCCTCGAGGTTTCCGGACAGAATGTCATCGGTGCGTTCGGGGTAGAGACGCAACGCCGCAGCACGTGCGTGCCCCTCCATGCGTTCCGTCAGGCTCTGGCGAATGGCGGACGGCGCGATGGCCTGGATACCGTCTGGCTCTATCCATTGATGCGTGCAGGTCTTGAGGTAGGTGCCGACCCATAGCCCACCGGTGTAGCGCGCTGCCGCCATCGTCGGCAGGGTATGGTTGGTTCCACAGCACTTGTCGGAGAACACCACGCTGGCGTTTTCACCGATGAAGGCAGACCCGTAGTTGGTCAACCGCGGCAATAGCGCCTGGGCATTACAGGTCTGAATCTGCAGGTGTTCGGTGGCCATGAAGTCGGCGAAAGCGATCAGCGTCTCCTCGTCCTCGCATACCACTACGTCGCCACGTCGCCGCCACGCTTCACCGGCGATTTCGCGCGAGGACAGACTCTGCAACTGCTTCTCCACCTCGGCGATCGTCTCGCGCGCGACTCTCTCGCTGGTGGTCGCCAGGCCCGGCCGGGTGCGGGGATCGTGTTCGGCCTGGGCCAGTAGGTCGGCAGCCAGTACACGGGGGTTCGCGCTATCGTCGGCGATCGTGAAAATTTCACTGGGGCCGGCCAGCGCATCGATACCGACCGTGCCAAAGACCTGGCGCTTGGCCTCGTTCACGAACGCGTTGCCCGGCCCCATGATTTTGTCGACGCCGGGAACGCTTTCGGTGCCATATGCCATCGCGGCAATCGCCTGTGCACCACCGATACGGAAGATACGGTGGGCACCAGCCAGATGACTGATCGCCACCATCGATTCATGCGCTCCCGGCGGCAGACAGGCCACGATGGTCCGACACCCCGCCACCGTGGCCGGCACCAACGACATGATGGGGGCCGACAGTAGCGGATAGCGCCCACCCGGAACGTAGCAGCCCACCGTCGAGATCGGGATATGGCGATGTCCCAGGTGTACCCCCGGCAGCGTTTCGAGTTCCAGCGGCTTGAGAGTGTCGAGTTGCGCCTGGGCAAACCGACGAACCTGCTCGATGGCAAACTGCGTATCGCGGCGAGTCTGGGCATCCAGAGCCTCGACGGCAGCGATCTTCTCTTCTGGCTTCACCTCGAAATGATCGATATCGATGGCATCGAAACGCTTCGAATAGTCCGTCAGGGCCGCATCCCCTCGCGCCCTGACATCCGAGAGTATGCCGGCCACGGTCGCCGAGAGTTCGGCCCCAGCACTCTCCTGCTCGGCTTCGGCCCGCTTGAGGTAGGTCACTTTGTTGGCATCGACGAAAGACAGCGACATGCAAGACTCCTAAACCATGCGATGAATTGGTAAACATTATTACCGATAAATATATTTACCAATCATGACGCATGTCAATCACAGGAAACCCAGACCAAAGTCTTACTATTGGGCACGCCCGATGATCGATCGAGCCGGTGGTGCAACCGGCTCGATCGAGGAGATCGACCACAAGAATGGGGATGCGGATCAGAAGGTCGGCGGACTCACGGCGCTGACGACCACGCAGACGATATCGAAGGGGTTACGCATGCGATGCGGCAAGCGGCTGTCGAAATAGTAGGCATCGCCGGTCTCGAGCACCCGGACGTCGCCATCGACCGTGAGCTCCAATCTTCCCTCCACGACGATACCGCCCTCCTCGGCCTCGTGCTGATAGGGCCTGGCTCCCGTATCGGCGCCTGGCTCGTAGCGCTCGTGGAGAATCATCATGGCAGCGCCCTGGAGATGAGCGCCCACCTGGCGGTAGGAGAGCAACTTGCCATCGGCGAGTTCGACCAGGTCACTGGCACGGTAAAAGACGGGACGCTTGAGAGCGCTGTCGGCCGCGGGTTCCGAAGCCGAGAAAAAGTCGCTGAGCGTGACGCCCAGGCAATCCAAGATTCGTTTGAGAGAACTGATCGAGGGACTGCTGAGGTCGCGCTCGATCATCGATATGAAAGGATGCGTCACGCCGCTGAGTTCGGCGAGCCGCCTGATGGAGAGTTTCCGGGATTGACGCAGCGCGCGGAGCCGAGCGCCGAGCTTCTGCTCGCTGTCGATACCGGACTCGGCATCCAGAGGGGGTGACATACTTGTTCAGGCTCCAGGCAAGTCAAACCCCAACTCTATCATGATCGGGCGCCGCGCCACGCCTGCAAGTGCGCAGCACGACAGCACCACTTCAGCGCGGATAGCGCTGCGTCGCTTCGCGGGTCAGGCGCGTGATCCCTTCCCAGTCCTGCTGGTCGATCAGCGCCTTGGCCGCCATCCACGAACCACCCACACACATCACATTGGGCAGCGCCAGATAGTCGGCGGCGTTGTCCACGGTCACCCCGCCGGTGGGGCAGAACAGCGCCTCGGGCAGCGGCCCGCCGAACGACTTGAGCGCCTTGGCGCCGCCATTGGCCTCGGCGGGGAAGAACTTGAAGCGACGATAGCCGCGCGCCCAGCCGGTGACCACCTCGGAGACCGTGGCCACCCCGGGCAGCAGCGGTACTTCGCTGGCGATGCCGTGCTCGAACAGCGCCGGCGTGGTGCCCGGGGTGACCACGAAGTCGACGCCGAGCTCCTCGCAGATGCGGTACTGCTCGACGCCGAGCACGGTGCCGGCACCCAGGGTGACTTCCGGCAGGGCTTCACGGATGCGCTGCATGGCCTCCACCGCGCAGTCGGTGCGCAGGGTGATCTCGAGCACGTCGAGACCGCCGTCGACCAGCGCCTGCGCCAGCGGCACGGCGTGGTCGAGACGCTCGATCACCAGCACCGGGATGATCGAGGTGGCGCGACAGATGGCATCGAGACGATCGGTCTGCGCCTGCGGCAGGAGATGGGGGGCGGATGACATGACAAGGTTCCTCGTTGAATGATCGGTGACGGGTGCCCGGTAGTCGGTGAGCCCCGAGCATCGGCGCCCCGTTCAGGGCGCCCAGTAGATCGCCAGCGGGCAGCTCAGAAAGGCCCGGATCGGCAGTTCGCGCACGTCGTCCCCCGCGAGCGCCCGCGCCAGCACCGTACGCTTGGCGTCGCCGACGATATGCAGCGCGTGGCGCCGGGCGGCATGCAGACGCGCGGCACTCAGCGTAAGACGGGGATGACTGGCGCTGGGCGCGCGCACTGCCACCGCCGCTTCGTCGCTGCAAAGGGCCAGCCCCAGCTCGAGACTATCGGGAAACAGCGACGCGGTGTGGCCATCACCGCCCATCCCCAGCACCACCAGGCTGGCCGGCCATGGCAGGGTATCGAGACGTGCGGCGACGCTCGCCGCGCCCTCTTCCGGCGTGGCGTGGTCGCTGGTCAGCGGATGCAGGGTCGCCGCGGCCGCGGGCCCGGTCAGCAGCGTTTCGCGCAGCAGGCGCGCATTGCTGTCCGGGTGGTCGGCGTCGACCCAACGCTCATCGGTCAGGGTGATATCGACCCGCGACCAGTCGAGCGGCTGCGCGGCAAGGCTGCGCAGGAACGGCGTCGGCGTGGTGCCACCGGAGAGCACCAGCAGCACCCGCGGCTGGCTGGCGAGATCGCTCGCAAGCGCAGCCGCGGCGGCCTCGGCGAGCTGCGCGCCGAGGCGGTCACGACCGCTGTCAGTAGTCTTCATACCAGGAGCGCCCGTCCTGGGTGATCATGGCGATCGACGCCACCGGCCCCCAGGAGCCCGCCGGATAGCGCCGCGGCGGAATATCGCGCTTCTCCCAGCCGTCGATCAACTGGTCGACCCACTTCCAGGCGTACTCGATCTCGTCACGACGCACGAACAGATACTGCTGCCCCTTCATCACTTCCAGCAGCAGACGCTCGTAGGCGTCGGGAATACGCGCCTTGGGGAAGGCGTGGTTGAAGTCGAGGTGCAGCGGGCCGGGGCGCAGGCGCATGCCCTTGTCGAGTCCGCCATCCTTGGTCAGCACCTGCAGCGCGATGCCCTCTTCCGGCTGCAGCCGGATCACCAGCTTGTTGGCGGCGAGATTGCGCTGGTCGGGATCGAAGATGTAGTGCGGCTGCTGACGGAAGTGAATGACGATCTGCGAGAGCTTCTCCGGCATGCGCTTGCCGGTGCGCAGATAGAACGGCACGCCGGCCCAGCGCCAGTTGGCGACCTCGAGGCGCATGGCGACGAAGGTCTCGGTGGTGCTCGAGGTGTTGGCGTCCTCCTCTTCCAGGTAGCCGGGCACGTTCTCGCCGTTGATGGCACCGGCGACGTACTGGCCGCGCACCACATGGCGATTGAGCGCCTCGCCCTCGATCGGCTTGAGCGCCTTGAGCACCTTGACCTTCTCGTCGCGGATGGCGTCGGCGTCGAGGTTGGCCGGCGGGTCCATGGCCAGCATGGTGAGCAGCTGGAGCAGATGGTTCTGGACCATGTCGCGCAGCTGGCCGGCCTTGTCGAAGTAACCCCAGCGCCCTTCGATACCGACCTGTTCGGCCACGGTGATCTCGACGTGGGAGATCTGGCTCTGGTTCCACTGGTTGCCAAACATCGGGTTGGCGAAGCGCAGCGCGATGAGGTTCTGCACCGTCTCCTTGCCCAGATAGTGGTCGATGCGGTAGATCCGCGACTCGGGGAAGACCGAGCCGATGGCGTCGTTGATCTCGTGGGAGGAGGCGAGGTCGTAGCCGATCGGCTTCTCGACCACCACGCGCGAGGTGTCGTCGAGGCTGCCGCTGCGCTCCAGATTGGCACAGATGGCGCCGTAGATGCTGGCCGGCACCGCCAGATAGATGGTCAGCGGGCAGGTGTCATCGGCGCTGCGGGCGTGCCAGTCACGGATCTGCTCATAGCCCTCGACGGTGTCGAAATCTAGCTGGCAGTAGTCCAGGCGCGCCAGGAAGCGATCGATGCAGGCCTGATCCTGCTCCTTCGGCTTGACCCGCTTCTTGAGCATGCCCAGCACCGTGTCGCGGAAGCTGTCGGCGTCGTGCTCGCGTCGGGCCAGGCCGAGGATGCGCGTCTGCTCGCCCAGCAGACCATCCCGGTCGAGATGGTAGAGCGCCGGGTAGAGCTTGCGTAGCGCCAGATCACCCAGCGCCCCGAACAGCGCCAGATCCACATTGGGCGTTGCCTCTCGAGACATTGCCTCCCTCCGCTTGTGTGGTTAATTTACGAATAAAATACGCCATTCCGGGCTGAGTTGACACGCGACTTGCGCATCATGTGCGCGCGAAGGCGGCGGATTCGGTCACTCACTTACCGCTTGCGGTGGCGCGCTCGGCCGGCATCGCTTGGCGCCACCGGCGCCGCGGGCTAGGATGCAGGGTTTGTGTCAAACCGTGATGGCACGCCCCGCTGCCAGGAGACTCACCGCTAGCATGGCCAACCACGATCTCATCGCCCGGATCCGAACGCGGATCGACGAGCTGAACCGATCGGAACGCAAGGTCGCCGACGTGATTCTGCGCGACCCCGATGCCGCGATTGGCATGAGCATAGCCACTCTGGCACAGGCTGCCACGGTGAGCGAACCGACCGTCAACCGATTCTGCCGCAACTTCGACACCAAGGGTTATCCCGACTTCAAGATCCAGCTGGCGCAGAGTCTGGCCGGCGGCACCCCCTATGTCAGCCGCAGCGTGGAGAGCGACGACGACGCCGGCGCCTACACCGACAAGATCATCGGTGCGACCATCGCCGCCCTCGACGAAGCACGGCGCACGGTCGACCCCAAGCGCATCGAACGCGTGGTCGATCATCTTTCGCAGGCGCGGCAGATCAACTTCTTCGCCCTCGGCGCCTCGGCGCCTGCCGCCTTCGACGCTCACAACAAGTTCTTCCGCTTCAATCTGCCGGTCGCGGCGCACAACGACGTGCTGACCCAGCGCATGATCGCCGCCGCCGCCCACACCGGCGACGTCATCGTGGTGATCTCCTACACCGGGCGCACCCGCGAGCTGGTCGAGGTGGCCCAGCTCGCCAGCGAGAGCGGCGCCACGGTGATCGGCATTACCCGCGAGAGCTCGCCGCTGGCCGAGGTGTGCACCGACCTGCTGCCGGTCGACCTGGCCGAGGACACCGAGGTCTACATGCCGATGGCCTCGCGCATGATTCACATGGCGCTGATCGACGTGCTGGCCACCGGCGTCACGCTGCGCCGCGGCAAGTCCTTCCTGCCGCATCTGCGCAAGATCAAGGAGAGCCTGCGCCCGACCAAGTTCCCGCCCGCCAAGGAGTGAAGGGCAGGCCGCGATATCTTAAAGGTCGGCGGCAAAAGCGTTTATCATGAGTGCCGAGGCGCGGTCGCAGGTTATTGACCCGCGACCGCGCCTGCCCAATGACAAGTCTTGTTCGACTCCCCCTATTCGAGGTAACGCCATGCGCTGGTTGTTCGCTCTGGTCCTGATGCTGGTCGGCAGCGTCTCGCAAGCCGATACTTTCCGCTTCACCGCGATTCCGGACGAGGACCAGTCGCGCCTGGTCGAGCGCTTCTCCAAGGTCGCCGACTATCTCTCGGACAAGCTCGGGGTCGAGGTCGAGTACGTGCCGGTGACCTCCTACGGCGCGGCGGTGACCGCCTTCCGCAACGACCAGGTACAGCTGGCCTGGTTCGGTGGCCTCTCAGGGGTTCAGGCGCGCCGCCTGGTACCCGGCTCCCAGGCCATTGCCCAGGGCAAGGAGGACGCCGAGTTCCGCAGCTACTTCATCGCCAACACGCAAGCCGACATCGCCCCGTCCGAGACGGCGCTGCCCGAGGCGGTGCGCGGACACAGCTTCACCTTCGGCGCCAAGACCTCGACCTCGGGGCGACTGATGCCCGAGCACTTCATCCGCCAGCGCTTCGATGCAGCCCCCGACAAGGTCTTTTCGCGGGTCGGCTTCTCCGGCGACCACTCGCGTACCATCGCGCTGGTCGAGTCCGGCACCTATGACGTCGGCGCGGTCAACTTCACCGTATGGCAGGCAGCGGTGGCCGATGGCCGTGTGGATACCGACAAGGTCGCAGTGATCTGGAAGTCGCCCACCTACCCCGACTATCAGTGGACCGTGCGCGGCGACGTCGACGCGCGCTACGGCGAGGGCTTCAGCGCCAAGGTACAGAAGGCGCTGCTCGAGATGACCGACCCCGCCCTGCTCGAGAGCTTCCCGCGCTCCGGCTTCATCCCGGCCAGCAACGCCGACTATGCGCCGATCGAAGAGGTCGGTGAGTCGATCGGCCTGCTGCGCTGAGACCGCGTGCCGCTCCTTCGCTTCGACGGTGACGACCTGGGGCACGCCGACCGGGTCGTGCTGCCGGGGCTGTCGCTGACCTTGGAACACGGCGAGCAGGTGGCGCTGCTGGGCCAGAGCGGTGCCGGCAAGTCGACTCTGCTGAGTGCGATCCGCGCCCGGCTCGAACCGCACGCCGCCTGGTGCCCGCAGAGCCACGGCCTGGTGCCGCTGCTCTCGGTCTACCACAACGTCTACATGGGCCGGCTGGAGCGCCACGGCGCCCTGGCCAACCTGCTCAACCTGTTGCGGCCGAATCGCGACGCCTGGCAGGCGGTCGAAGCGCTGTGCGCCGAGCTCGGCCTCGACGGCCTGCTGCGCCGTCCGGTGGAGCGTCTCTCCGGGGGGCAGCGTCAGCGCGTGGCGATCGCCCGCGCGCTCTATCAGCAGCGTGAGGTCTTCCTGGGCGACGAGCCGCTGGCCAGCGTCGACCCGCATCAGGCCCTGCGTCTGCTGCAGCGGATCCAGCGCCAGCACGCCACCAGCGTCATCGCGCTGCATCAGCACCGTCTGGCGCTGAGCCACTTCGACCGGGTGATCGGGCTGCGCGACGGCCAGGTTCAGCTGGATGCCGCCAGCCGTGAGCTCACTCTGGCCGATCTCGACGCGCTCTACCCCGACGCCGCGGCCGCCTCGATCAGCGCCGCCACCTCCGCATGAGCGCGGCACCCGGCTGGCTGCGCGGTGACAGCCCCGGCCTCATCCTCGCCCGGCGCTCGCTGGCGCTGGTGGCACTGTGTCTGCTGCTGCTGCCGCTGGCCGACCTCGAGATCACCGCCGCCGACCCCTGGGCGGAGCTTTGGCGCATGGCCCGCGGCCTGGCCTGGCCGGACTGGTTGGCCCTGGAGAACCCGCTCCACGCCATCGCGCTCACCGTCAGCGTGGCGCTGTGGGGTACCTTCCTCGGCGCGCTGCTAGGGTTTCCGCTGGCACTGGTCTTCCCGCGGTCACGCACACTGCGCGCGCTGTGCGCCTTTGTCCGCGCGATCCACGAGCTGTTCTGGGCGCTGCTGTTCCTGCAAGTGTTCGGGCTCTCGGCGGTCACTGCACTGGCCGCGCTGGCGATCCCCTATGCCGGGATCTTCGCCAAGGTCTACGCCGAGATCCTCGAGCTGACCCCGCGCGCGCCCTCGGCTGCACTGCCCGCCGGCACCGGCCGCGTGTCACGCTTCATCTATGCCGAACTGCCGCTGGTGTGGGAGCGCCTGGCGAGCTACACCCGCTACCGCTTCGAGTGCGCCATGCGCGCCAGCGTACTGCTCGGCTTCGTCGGCCTGCCGACGCTGGGCTTCTACCTCGAGAGCGCCTTTCGCGAGGGCCGCTTCGGCGAAGCCGGGGCCCTGCTGTGGATCTTCTATCTGCTGATCGCGACGCTGCACTGGTGGGGGCATCGCCGCCTGCTGCCGCTGCTGCTGATCGCCGGGCTCTACTGGCTCGGACCATTGCCCGAGGTCGATGGTGCGCTGCTGTGGCGCTTCGTCAGCCACGATCTGTGGCCGGCACCGCTGCTCGCCGGCGATCTGACGGGACTGCTGGCCTGGGTACGCGACATGCCGGATCTGCTGCCGGCAATCGGCAACACCCTGCTGCTGGCGCTGATGGGGATGTTGGGAAGTCTGGTACTGGCATTGCTGCTGTGGCCGCTGGCCAGTCGCCATTTCGGCAACCGCGCCAGCCGCGGGCTGGGCCGCCTGGCACTGGTGATGGTGCGCTCGACCCCGGAGCTGATGCTGGCGTTCGTCTTCCTGCTTCTGCTGGGGCCATCGATGCTGCCGGCGTGGCTGGCACTGGCGCTGCACAACGGCGCGCTGATCGCCTTCCTGGTGGCGCGCCACGCCGATGGCCTCACTCCCGGCATGCCCGGGCTGCCGGCCTCGGGGCGCTACGCCTACGAGCTACTGCCGCGGCTCTATCCCAACCTGCTGGCACTGCTGTGCTACCGCGCCGAAGTGATCCTGCGCGAGACCGCCCTGCTGGGCATGCTCGGCGTCGCCACCTTGGGGTTCTACATCGACTCCAGCTTCCAATACCTGATGTTCGATCAGGCACTCTTTCTGCTGCTGATCACCGCCGGGCTCAACATCGCGGTCGACGCCGCCGCCCGGCGCTTCCGCCCGCGCGAGGTGCCGGTCGACGATCCGTGCAGCCGCTGAGCTGGGACGAAGGACGGGAGTGATTCCCGACGGCGACCCCACAAAAAAACAATGCCCAGCGAGAAGCCGGGCATCCAAGAGAACCTATCGGGTCGAACCCTTCACTCGCCGGCATCGCAACTTGCCGTCTTGCCGCGCTTCCCTGCGGCGGCACGCCATCCTTGGCGTGTGCGCTTCCAGCGCATGAGATCTTCCTGATCTCTAAGTTTACCTAGACGATGGTAGCACCGCGTAAAAACCTTGTACAACATTTTTACGCTCGGGTTGGCAAGCGTCATCGGCATGCGTAGGCTTGGCGGATCGCAGACAACACTAATTTAAGGTTGTCTGTTGACTATGCAGCCGGCCATCGCAGCGGGTGCCGTGGCGGAGAGACAAAGGGATCGTTCGGTTGGCGGCGTGCCGGACCGGCGCCACCCGTTTGTTAACTCAGATCAAGTCGGCACGCGACGACTGAGGGTAGGCTTGCCAGGCCCGCGGAATCGTCCTTCCCGGGCGCGCCGGGCCTAGGCCCGGCGCTTTACGCCCCGCTTGATCCCCGCACGCCGCGCAAATGCATAAACCTTGCACGGAGCCTGACGCATTTTCCGTTATGATGCGTCGATCCGTGACACGGATGTAACACTCGTTTTCACGCTCGTTTTTACGACCAGGACTGTCGATACCGCGCATGACGGAGCTATTCGTTCAGGAGTGGCGAGGCTGGACCCCGCACCGCGATGCCGCTGGCGAGGCGCGCCTGGAGACCAGCGCCAAGCCCGCCGGCACGGCAATCCCGTCGATGCTGCGCCGCCGCCTCAATCTGATCGGCCGCGCCGTATGCGATATGCTGATCGCGCTCGACCCGGCGGCCGAGCTGGATGTGCTGCACGCCTCACGTCACGGCGACGGCGAGCGCACGCTGGAGATGCTCTACGCCATCGATGCCGGTGAGCCGTTGTCGCCGGCGCGTTTCGGCCTGTCGGTGCACAACGCCATCATCGGTGTCTACTCGATCGCCAGCGGCAATCGCCGCAGCCAGCAGGCGGTGGCCGCCAGCGGCGCGGAGTGGGCGGCGCTGATGGCCGAGGCGCTGGGGTATCTCAGCGACGGCAGCGAACGCCTGCTGGTGGTGTTCGGCGACCAGCCGGTACCGGCACGCTTCGCCGACTTCGCCCCGCATACGCCAGCGGCGGCGGTGGCCATGGTACTGGGCACCACGCCCACGCCGGGGGCGCGACGTCTCACGCTAGCGGCGACTCCCGAATCCACCGGCGAGGCGCTGCAGCCGCTCGATGTGATCGACTGGCTGATGCAGCGGCGCGTGCCGCTGAGCTGCCCGCTCGCCGGGTGCACCTGGACACTCGCGCCGGACGCCTGAAGGCGCCCGGCGCTGTCGTTGAGAGCGGAGAGCTGAGAACGAATGAGCAGTACCACGCGTCGCCCCGACGCGTACAGGCCGGCGTAGAACCGGCCGCAGGGCGGGGGCGCGTGCCACGCGCGGCCCCGCGAAGATGATGGTGGCAAGGACACTGGTGACAAGGAAAGCAAGATCATGACCACGACAGCGCTGGAACAAGAACTCAAAGAGATGATCATCGAGACCCTGGAGCTCGAGGACGTCACCCCCGCGGATATCGATCCCGACGAGCCGCTGTTCGTCGAGGGTCTGGGGCTCGATTCGATCGACGCCCTGGAGCTCGGCCTGGCGCTGCAGAAGCGCTACGGCATCACCCTGGAGTCGGATGCCGAGTCGTCACGTCAGCACTTCGCCAACCTGAGGAGCCTGGCCGCGCTGGTCGAAGCGCGCCGCGTCAGCTGAGGCGTCGGCCGTGATCTCCCCTTCCCGCGGCCGCACCGGGCCGCAGCGCCTGCTCTGGTGTCTGGCGGCACTGCTAGGTCTGGCCTGGCCCTTCGTGGTGCACGCCCTGCTGCCGCGCCTCGGTGCCTGGCCGCTGCTACTGGCGCTCGCCGCGCTGGCGTGGTGGCGGCTGCCTGCCGCCCACCGCCGCTGGGGCTTGGGCCTGCTGCCGCTGTTGGCGCTGGTGCTGTTCACCAATAGCGCCGAGCTGGGCCTGCGGCTGTGGCCGTTCGCGCTAAACCTGGCGCTGCTGATGCTGTTTGCCCACGGCCTGCGCCACCCACCACCGCTGATCGAGCGTCTGGCACGCCGCCAGGAACCGGACCTGCCGCCTCATGCGGTGCGCTATACCCGCCGGGTGACCCAGGCCTGGTGCGTGTTCTTCGCCGTCAATGGGGCACTGGCCCTGGCCACCGCGCTCTACGCCGACATGACCCTGTGGACCTGGTACAACGGCGGTATCGCCTATGCGCTGATGCTGGCGATGTTCGCCGGCGAGTGGGTCATCCGCCAGCGGGTCAAGAAACGCCACGCCGAGGAGCCGCATGCGTCATCTTGAACTCCAGGCGCGCCCCTGGCGCGAACGTGACGCTGACGCGTGTGTCGCCTGGCACCCGCCTACCGATAGTGCCGCCGGCTGGATCAGCGTGGGTGCCTGGCGTCAGCGTATCGGCGCCTGGCAGGCACTGCTCGCGAGCCATACCGATGGCAGTGGCCATTGGCTACTGTTCGATCCCGACCCGTTGGAGTTCAGCGCCGCATTGGTAGCGATCTGGGAGCGCGGCGAGCAGGCGATCCTGCCCGCCGATGACCAGCCCGCCACCCTGGCCGCGCTGCGCGACTCGGGCCTGCCGCTGGGCACCCTGGCCGGCGGCGCGCGCGCCGGAGCCGATCGCGACCCGGAGTGGTCGCACCGGCCGCTGCCGGCGATCGCAGTGACCCTTTACACCTCGGGCTCCACCGGCGAGCCGCAGCGCCTCGACAAGCGCTTCGCCCAGCTCGATGCCGAACTCGCCACCCAGCACAGGCTATGGCCCTACACCGAAGACCTGGTGATCGGTCAGGTCAGCCACCAGCACATCTACGGGCTGCTGTTCCTGATCCTGCGGCCGCTGGCCGAGGGGGTGCCCTTCGCCACCCGCCCCTGCCCTTACCCGGAGACCCTGCACGCCTGGCTCGCCGCCTGCGCCGAGGCTCAGTTGCAGGCAGCGCTGGTCAGCGCACCGCCGGCGCTCTCGCGGCTACCCGCTACCCTCGACTGGCTCACAGTGCGCGCCGCTCAAGGGCGCATCTACAGCTCCGGGGCGCCGCTGTCACGTGCGGCCAGCGACCTCGCCCTGGCGCTGCTGGGCAGCCCGGTGCATGAGGTCTACGGCAGTTCCGAGACCGGCGGTATCGCCTGGCGCGTGCAGCAGCAGGGCGAGACCTGGCGCGCCTTTCCCGGGCTCGCCATCGAGAGCGACAGCGAGCAGCGCCTGTGGCTGCGCTCGCCGCATCTGGCCGAACCGCAGACCTGGCAGCGCCAGGCCGACCGTATCGCCTTCGAGCCGGACGGCGGCTTTCGCTTGCTCGGACGCGCCGATCGCATCGTCAAGATCGGCGGCAAGCGCCTCTCGCTCACCGCCATGGATCGCGCGCTGGGCGAGCTCGAGGGCGTCCGCCGGGCGCAGACCGTGACCCTGAACCGGCGCGAGCTGCGCCTGGGCGCGATCGTCGAGCTCGAATCACACCACCTCCCCCACGACCACGCCAGCCACCGCGCCACCGTCAAGCGCCTGCGCCGCGCGCTGGCGGAGCGTTTCGAGACGCCGGCCCTGCCGCGCTACTGGCGCTTCGTCGAGACCTGGCCGACCAACGCCCAGGGCAAGCTCACCGCCACGCTGCGCGAGCGCCTGTTCGCCGACCTCGACGACCGCCGCGCGCCGCGCTGGCTGGGTGAACGCGCACTGGAAGACGGCATCGAGGTGACCCTGGAGGTCCCCGAGCACTGCCACTATGTCGATGGCCACTTCGACGCCCAGCCGGTGGTACCGGGCGTCACTCTGGTCCACTGGGCGATGCAACTGGCGCGGCGCCTGTTCGCGCTCGAGGCGGACTTCACAGGGCTCGAGCGTCTGCGCTTCCCCCAGCCACTACTGCCGGGGGACCGCTTCCGCCTGACGCTGGCCCGGCGGCGGATCAAGGAGAGCGAGAGCCTGATGATCACCTGCGAGAGCGCGCGCGGTCAGCACGCCAGCGGCCGCCTCACGCTCACGGAGCGCCACCATGTCGCTTGATGCACACGCCACGCCGGCCCGGATCGGCGTGCTGATTCCGGTCTACAACCACGCCGGCGCGATCGGGGAGACCTTCGCCCGTCTCCAGGCGCTGGGGCTGCCGATCATCCTGGTCGATGACGGCAGCGACGCCGAGTGCGCGGCGCTGCTCGACGAGCTGGCACGCGCCGAGGCGACCACCCTGGTGCGCCTGCCGCACAACCGCGGCAAGGGCGCCGCGGTACGCGCCGGGCTCGCCCATGCCGAGGCGCTGGGGCTCACCCATGCGCTGCAGGTGGATGCCGACGGCCAGCACGAAGCCGCCGACCTGCCACCCTTCGTCGCCGGTCTCGACGCCGCCGACGAGATTCTGCGCATCGGCTATCCGCGCTTCGATGAAAGCGTGCCCAAGCACCGCTTCTATTCGCGCTATCTCACCCATGGGCTGGTATGGCTGGCGACTCTGTCGCTGACGCTGCGCGACACCATGTGCGGGGTCAAGCTCTACCCGGTCGCGGCGGTCAACCGCCTGGTCGCACGCCACCCCTGCGGCGACCGCATGCAGTTCGACAGCGAGCTGCCGGTGCGCTGGTACTGGCAGGGCGGGCGGGTCGAGAATCTGCCGGTGCGAGTCCGCTATCCGCTGGACGGCGTCTCCCACTTCGCCCTGTGGCGCGACAATCTGCTGCTCGCCGGCATGCACGCGCGCCTGCTGCTGGGCATGCTGATCCGTCTGCCCATCCTGCTTCGCCGCCGCCTGGGAGCCCCCTCATGACCCCCGCCAGCAGCAATCCCAACCACTGGTCACGGATTCGCGAGTCCGGCAGCGCCGCCGGCGTGCGCACCATGGTGTGGATTCGCCGCCACCTCGGCCGGCTGCCGTTCCAGTTCATGCTGACCCTGGTGATCGCCTACTTCTATGTCGCCCACGGCCTGCACCGGCGCGCCTCGCACACCTATCTGGTCAGGCTCTGGCGCCATCTCCACGGGGCTCCGCCCCGGCGGCTCACCTGGCTCAGCCTGCGCCACTTCCGCAGCTTCGGGCAGAGCCTGATGGACAAGATCGACGCCTGGAGCGGTATTCCGCCCCGGGTCGAATTCGCCGAGGGGGCGCGTCAGCGCTTTCTCGATGCCGTTTCCAGCGGCCGCGGCGGCGTGATGTTCGTCTCTCACGTCGGCAACATGGAAATCTGTACCGCGATGAGCGACATGCGCGAGGATTTCCGCGCCACCCTGCTGATGCATACCCGCAACGCCCAGCAGTTCGACGCCGTGCTGGCGCGTTCGACCCATCGCGAGAATCCCCCCGAGATCATCGAGGTCAGCGAGATCACGCCATCGACGGCGATGCAGCTCGGCCAGCGCATCGCCGAGGGCGGCTTCGTGGTGATCGCCGCCGACCGGGTGCCGATCAGCGACAGCGGGCGGGCGCGCACGCTGTCCTTTCTGGGTCACCCGGCGCGCTTCCCCGAGGGACCGTTCTGGCTCGCCAGCCTGCTGCGCTGCCCGATCTACACCATCGGCTGCTTCCGCCATCGCGACGGTTACCGGGTCGAGTTCGACACCTTCGACGACACCCAGCGGCTCGGCCGCCGCCAGCGCGACGCCTGGATCGGCGACGCCATGCAGCGCTACGTCGCCTGGCTCACGCGCCAGTGCGCGAACACCCCGCTGCAGTGGTTCAACTTCTTCCCGTTCTGGCTCGACTGTACCGACGCCCAGCCGAACGCCGCGGATGACGCCTCGACCGCCCGAACCGACGACGCCCCGCGCGACTGATCTGAGTGAAGAACTCTGCGCCCGCCACCGCCTGCCGAAGGAGTGCACCCATGACCCAGCCAACCCTCGCCCACCGCGTCCGCCGCCTGCTCTCGCTGCTGCTCGCCTGCCTGTGTCTGGGCGCGCCGCTCGGCGCCTACGCCTTCGATCTCGCCTCGCTGCAGCAGCGCCTGGCGGCGACACCCTCGCTGGCCGGCAAGTTCACCCAGCAGCGCCGCCTGGCGGATCTCGGCACGAGCCTGGATAGCAGCGGCCGCTTCAGCTTCGTGCGCGGCCAGCGCGTGGTCTGGCAGCTCGAACGCCCGGTCGAGGAGAGCATCGAGCTGACCCCGGAGGCGATCGTCAACGGCAGTGGCGACCGCACCCCGCCCGGCGGCGAGCAGGTCGCGCGGCTGTTCCTGCAGCTGCTCGAGGGCGACTGGCAAGCGCTGGCCTCGCGCTTCGAGATCGCCCTCGCCGGCGATGCCGAGGCGTGGCAGGTGACACTGACGCCCAAGGCCGCGGCGCTGCGCGAGCGGATCTCGAGCATCGCCCTCGATGGCGGGCGCTATATCGATCATCTGACCCTGCGCACGCCCGGCGGCGACACCTTGGCGGTGCGCCTGTATGACCAGCACCCGCTGACCGGCGAGGCACCATGAACGCCCCTGGCGAACGCCCGCCGCGGGCCACCGCCTGGCGCTGGCTGGGGTGGCTCTGGCTGGGCGTGCTCACGCTGTGCGCGATATGGCTGGGCTGGATGCTGCGCCACGGCCTGCCGGCGGATACCGACCTCACCGCGCTGCTGCCGGCGGATCGCCAGGTGCCTCTGGTCGAAGCCGCCGACCGCCAACTGGGCGAGGGCTTCGAGGATCGCTTCCTGATCCTGTTGCGCGCCGACGACCGGGTCGCGGCGACCCAGGCTTTGGGTGATGCGCTGGAGACGCTGGTCGACGATGGGCAGCTGGCGCGGGTCGACTGGCGCGAGCTGGATCTGGCCGATGCCGACCCGCACGACTGGATGGGGCCCTGGCGCTACCGGCTGCTACCCCCTGCCTGGCAGCAGGCGATCGATCGCGACGGTGGCGAATCGCTGGTCGACCCGGCACTGCGCCGGCTGTTCTCGCCGGCGGCGCGTCCCGATCCGGTGGCGGACCCGTTCGGCCTGCTCGATGCGTGGCTGGCGCGTCAGCCGCAGAGCCCGATCGATGCCGCCGACGGTCTGCTGACGCTGGATGCCCAGGGCCAGCACTACAGCGTGCTGATCGGCCGTCTCGCCGGCTCGCCCTACGCGCTGCCCATGCAGCAGGCGCTGCACGCGACCCTCGAACGCTTCCAGCAGGCACATCCCGAAGCCCAACTGCTGCGCTCCGGGCTGGTGTTCCACGCCGCCGCCGGCGCGCGTCAGGCGCGTCACGAGATGTCCACCATCGGTGCCGCCTCGCTGCTCGGCGTGCTGCTGATCATCGGCTTCGTGTTCCGCTCGCCGCGGGTGCTGGCGCAACTGCTGGTGCCGCTGGTGACCGGCTCGCTGTTCGCGCTGGCACTCACCCTCGGTCTGTTCGGGCGCCTGCATCTGCTGACGCTGGCCTTCGGCGCCAGCCTGATCGGCATCGCCATCGACTACGTGCTGCATCTGCAGTGCGACCGTGCCATCCACGGCCGCGCCTTCCGCCTGCGGCGGCTGCTGCCGAGTCTGACCCTGGGGCTGATCTCGAGCGTGATCGCCTACGTTGCCCAGGCGCTGACACCGATGCCGGGGCTGCGCCAGATGGCCGCCTTCGCGGCCTTCGGGCTGATCGGCGCCTGGCTCACCGTGGTACTGTGGCTGCCGCGCTTCAAGCTCCACGCCAACCCCTTCACCGCGCGCCTGGCCGAGCGCTGGTGGCGACTGTGCCAACCGCGCCGGCGGCTGCCGCCGTGGCTGGCACTCGGGCTCGCGCTGGGGCTGATCGTGTTGTGCACGCTGCGTCTGACCAGCGACGACAGTCTCGCCCTGCTCAACCCCTCGCCGGCCGAGCTGATGCACGACGAAGCCCAGGTCCAGCAGTTGCTCGACCGCGACACCGGCAGCCGCTACTTCCTGGTCCGCGCAGACGATACCCAGGCGCTGCTGACGCGTCTCGCAGCACTCGATCAGCGCCTCGACCGCTCCATCGCCGACGGCCTGACGATCGACTATCAGTCGCTGGGGCGCAGCGTGCCCAGCGCCGTCGAGCAGGATGCCAATCTGGCCCGGGTGCGCACCCTCTACGGCGCCCCGTTGGAGAACTTGATCCAGCGCGCCGGGCTGCCGGCGGACCTCGCCCAGGCCGCCCGCGCACGGCTCGACGACGCCCCGCGCCTGACGCTCACCGACTGGCTCGCGACGCCGCTGGGTCAGCTCCAGCAGCGGCTGTGGCTGGGCCAGACCGAATCCGGCGAGGTCGCCGCCAGCGTGGTCGTGAGCGGGGCCCGCAGCGCCGCCATCGCCGAGCGGCTCGCAGCCATCGCCGACGCCCAGCCCGGCGCGATCTATGTCGACCGGGTGGCGCGCATCGGTAGCCTGCTGGGTGAGCTGCGCCGCCACACCGCCGGCTGGATCGCCGCGGCCATGGCGCTGATGACGCTGGCCCTGATCTGGCGCTACCGCGGGCGCGCCTGGCGCGTGGTGGCACCGCCCTTCGGCGCCACCCTGATCGTGCTGGCGGTGTTCGCGCTGACCGGAGTGCCGCTCAATATCTTCAATCAGCTGGGGCTGCTGCTGGTGTTGGGGATCGGCCTGGATGCCGGTATCTTCAACGTGGAGTACGCCAGACAACCCTCCGCCTGGCTGGCGATCACCCTGTCGACCCTGACCAGCCTGCTGGCCTTCGGCATGCTGGCGTTCAGCGCCACTCCGGCGCTGCACTACCTGGGCCTGACCTGTCTGATCGGCCTGGCCAGCGTGTGGCTGCTGGTACCCTGGGTACGCCCGCGCGAGCCCGCCAGCGCCTCCAAGGCCCCCACGGCCCCCAAGGCCCACTCCGAGGAGAACTCGCATGCGTGAGCGCGATCACGATGTCATCGTCATCGGCGCCGGCCCGGCCGGCGCCACCGCCGCGGCCCTGCTGGCGCGGCGCGGCCACCGCGTGCACGTGGTCGAGCGCGCGCACTTTCCGCGCTTCTCCATCGGCGAGAGCCTGCTGCCCCAGTGCATGGGCGACCTCGAAGCGGCCGGGCTGCTGGAGACGGTGCTCACCGCCGACTATCAGCCCAAGAACGGCGCCGCCTTCACCCGCCACGGGCAAGCCACCGCGATCGATTTTCGTGACAAGTACTCGCCCGGCTGGGGCACCACCTTCCAGGTCGAGCGCGCCGATTTCGATCAGCGCCTGATCGAGGCCGCCCGCGGCCATGGCGCCACTCTCGAGTTCGGGGTCAGCGTCGATGCCTTCCACCCCGACCCGCAGCGCCCCGGCGTCACCCTGCGCGACGAGACCGGTGAGGTGCGCGAGCTACGCGCCGGCTTCGTGCTCGACGCCAGCGGCTACGGCCGCGTGCTGGCGCGGCTCGAAGGGCTCTCCCGCGAGCCGCGCCTGGAGCCGCGCATGGCGCTTTACACCCATGTCGACGAAACCATCGACGACCCCGACTACGACCGCGAGAAGATCCTGATCGGGGTCCACCCGCGGGACCCTGCGATCTGGTACTGGCTGATTCCGTTTCGCGACCATCGCGCCTCGGTTGGCGTGGTCGGCGATATCGCCAGCCTCAGCGCCTACGGTGACACCCCCGAGGCGCGCTGGCAGGCGCTGATCGCCGAGGAGCCGCGCTTCAGCGCCCTGCTCGACGGTGCCACCCCGCGGCGAGCGGTGGGCGAACTCAAGGGCTACGCCGCCGATGTCGAGCGCCTGCACGGCCCCGGCTATGCGCTGCTCGGCAACGCCGGCGAGTTTCTCGACCCGGTATTCTCCTCCGGCGTCACCATCGCCCTGCGCTCGGCGAGCCTGGCCGCACCGCTGGTGGCGCGTCAGCTCGACGGCGACACGCCGGACTGGGACGCCGAGTTCGAGCACCCGCTGCGTGAAGGCATCGCCACCTTCCGCGACTTCGTCGACGGCTGGTACGACACCCGCCTGCAGACGATCATCTTCCACGACCAGGCCCCACCCGAGATCCGTGCGCGCATCAGCGCCATCCTCGCCGGCTACGCCTGGGATCGCAGCAATCCTTTCGCCAGCGCCTCGCGCCGGCATCTCGACACGCTCTCGGCGCTATGTCGAATGCAGGCGGCACAGCGCGCCGAGGAGACGTCATGAACGGCTCGCTCCGCCGCCGTCACCCACTCGCGCTGGCGTTGCTCGGCGCGCTGCTGCTCGGCCTCTCCGCCTGCAGTCTGTCGCCACCGGTCTCGCCTTCGCCGCCGCTGGCGGCTGCGGTCACTCCCGAGACCCTGGCCAGCCGCCTGACCTTCACGCCCGATGAGGGCGAAGCGCGTACGCTGATCGCCTTCATCCGCATCACCCCCGAGGCGCTGCGCGCGGTGCTGGTGACCCCCTACGGCCAGCGCCTCACCACCCTGGTACGCGACGCCCAGGGCGCGCGCTTCGAGGCCGGCGATGCCCCGGGCGAGCCGCCGCTGCCGATCCCGCCGGCCTGGCTCGCCTCGCGCCTGGAGTGGAGCCTGTGGCCACGCGCCGCGCTGGAACGCGCCTTCAACGGCAGCGTCTGGCAGGTCACCGAGCATGATGATCAGCGTGATATCCGCTACCACGGCCGGCTCGCCGCCAGCATCACCCCGCGACCCGATCCCGCGCATCCCCAGACCCTGACCCTCGACGACCGCCAGGGCGGCTACCGCCTGACCATCACCCCGCTCGACCAGGAGGGTGACGTATGAGCGCTTCCTTCGCCTGCCGCCTGTCGCGGCCCGGGGTGGTGTGTTCGCTGGGCAGCGACCTCGAGACCATCGCCACGGCGCTGTTCAGCGGTCAGCGCCAGCTCGCCATCAGCGACGACTTCACCCCCGGGCGGGCGCTGCCGCTGGGTCGCGTGACCCGGCCGCTACCCGATGACAGTGATTGGGAGAGTGACCAGCGCAGCCGCAACAACCGCCTGCTGGCGCTGGCGCTGGACGCGCTGGGGGATGCCCTGGAACCCCTGCTGGCACGGGTGAATCCCGCGCGTATCGGCGTGGTGATCGGCACCAGCACCTCAGGGATCGGCGAGACCGAACGGGCCATCGCCGAGAGCGGCCAAGATGGCCCGCTGCCGGCGGACTTCGCCTACTCGCGCCAGGAGCTCGGCGCGCCGGCACGCTTCGTCGCCGAGCGTCTCGGTCTGAGCGGGCCCTGCTATGCGCTGTCGACCGCCTGCAGCTCCAGCGCGCGGGCCCTCGCCAGCGCCCGCCGCCTGCTCAAGAGCGGCCAGTGCGATGCGGTGATCGCCGGCGGCGCCGACAGCCTGTGCCGGCTCACCGTCAACGGCTTCGCCAGCCTCGATGCGGTCAGCGACGAACCCTGCCTGCCGTTCTCGCGCCAGCGCCGGGGGATCAATCTGGGCGAGGCCGCGGCACTGTTCGTGGTCACCCCGGAGCGCGGCGGCATCCAGCTCAGAGGGGTCGGCGAGAGCGCCGATGCCCACCATATCTCGGCGCCGCGCCCCGACGGCAGCGGCGCCGTGGCAGCCATGCAGCAGGCGCTGACGATGGCCGGGCTGGCCCCGGAGGCGATCGATTACCTCAATCTCCACGGCACCGGCACCGCGCTCAACGACCAGATGGAGGCCACCGCGGTCAACGACCTCTTCGCACCGCCGCCGGCGTGCAGCTCGACCAAGGCGCTGACCGGCCACACCCTGGGCGCGGCCGGCGCGCTGGAGGCCGCCTTCTGCTGGCTGGCACTGACCCACGGCCGGTTGCCACGGCACGTCTACGACGGCGACTACGACCCCGAGCTGCCGCCGCTGCCGCTGGTGGGCCACGCGCCCGCGCCGAACGCGCCGCCGCGCCATGCGCTGAGCAACAGCTTCGCCTTCGGCGGCAACAACGCCAGCCTGCTGCTGAGTCGTGACGATGTCTGAGTGCCAATGCCGACGGGCGCTGCCGCGTACCGTATCGACCCACTGCCCGCCTGCGGAGAGTCACCCGTGACAGCGACCACCGCGCATCTGCCCTGCGCCATCGCCCCGCTGGTGCCCCACGCCCGCGGCATGTGCCTGCTGACGCGCCTGCTCGAGGCCGACGCCGAGGGTGCCATTGCCGAGGGCGAAACCCGACCCGACGATCTGTTCGCCGAGGCTGAGGGGCTGCCCACCTGGGTCGGCATCGAGTGGATCGCCCAGAGCGTGGCGGCCTGGGCTGGCTACCACGCCCAGCGCCGCGGCGAGTCGCCAACGCCGGGGCTCTTGCTGGGTAGCCGCCGCTATCGCGCCGTGCAGCCCCACTGGCCGTTCGGCCGGCGTATCCATGTCGCCATCAGCATCGACTTCGTCGCCGACAACGGCGTGACCCAGGTCAATGGCGAACTGCGCTGGGCCGACGGCTCGGCCAGCCTGGCCAGCGGCAGCCTGACGCTCTATCGGCCCGCCGGACTCACCCTGCCCGGCCAGCCGCCGGCCACCTGAACGCCCGCCGGGCCCGACTCGCTTTCGTTTAGACACTCTTTTTCGTCTAAACGCTCTTTTTGTTTCGACACCTTATCGCCTGGAGTGCGCATGGAAAGCCCGAGTATCCCCCAAGAGACCGCTTCTCCCACAGGCGAGCGTGGCGCCGACACCATCCTGGTGACCGGTGCCAACCGCGGCATCGGCGCTGCGATCGCCCGGCGCCTGGCCCAGGACGGCTTCGACCTGGTGCTGCACAGCCGCCGCGACGGCGACGATATCGCCGAGGTAGCGGCGGATGCCCGCGCCGCCGGCGCCCAGGTGCGCCTGCTCCAGTTCGATGTCACCCAGCGCGAGCGGGTCAAGACGCTGCTGGAAGCGGATATCGCCGCCCACGGCTGCTACTACGGGGTGGTGTGCAACGCCGGTATCGCCGTCGACAAGCCCTTCCCGGCACTGGAGGACGAAGACTGGGACAGCGTGCTCAAGACCAATCTGGATGGCTTCTACAACGTGCTGCGCCCGCTGGTGATGCCGATGATCCAGCGCCGTCGTCCGGGGCGTATCGTCACCCTCTCCTCGCTTTCGGGGCTGATCGGCAATCGCGGCCAGGTCAACTATAGTGCAGCCAAGGCAGGCATCATCGGCGCCACCAAGGCGCTCGCGGTGGAGCTGGCCAAGCGCCGCATCACGGTCAACTGCGTCGCCCCGGGCTGGATCGAGACCAGCATGACCGAGGCGCTGTCGCGGGAGGAGATTCGCAAGCTGGTGCCGATGCAGCGCCCCGGCGAACCGCATGAAGTGGCGGCCACGGTCAGCTTTCTGTGCTCCCGCGACGCCGGCTACATCACCCGGCAGGTTATCGCCATCAACGGCGGCATGTGCTGATAGCGCTGAGATAGTGCTAAGACAGGCGGCCAGCGTTCAAGCGCCTGGGCCGCCGGCCGATAACGCTTCGATGGGCCAGCGACCGCTCGCCCATCGAGCCCATTCCGCGGAGTCGAGAGTCGAGATGAAAGCCGGCGTTTCCATCGCATTGATCGTCATCGTCATGCTCGCCCTGTGCGGCGCGGGCCTGTACGCCAGCGACCTGCACTGGCCGCTGCCGCACGCCGCGCTGGCGCCGCTGGGGCTGTTCCTGCTCAGTTTGGTGCTGGCCGGCTGGCTGTGCCTGACTCTGGTGCTGATGGCGCGCGGCCAGAGCCAGCAGCAGCGAGCCCTGCACGAGAGCCAGCAGGCGGTCCAGCGCCAGCTCGAAGCGGCCGAACTGACCCAGTTGATGAGTCAG
Organism: Salinicola sp. DM10; assembly: GCF_017306975.2. Classification (NCBI taxonomy): domain Bacteria; kingdom Pseudomonadati; phylum Pseudomonadota; class Gammaproteobacteria; order Oceanospirillales; family Halomonadaceae; genus Salinicola; species Salinicola sp. DM10. The sequence continues at coordinate 185,699 of NZ_JAFLEN020000004.1, read as the reverse complement.
TTCAGTCGTCACGCCGAGGCGCTGCTGGACAAGGAGAGTCTCGACCCCAACAAGCGCAGCGTGATGCGCTGTCTGGCGGTGGATGCCCTGCGCGGCAACACCGGCCGCGGCGATACCACCTACACCCGCCTGGCGCGGCTGTTCGAGTGGCTGGATGCAGAGGCCGCTCTGCAGGCGCAGGATCCGCATCGCCAACGGCTGATGGTGCCGACCCTGATGCAGTACGCCGAGATCGCCAGCCAGCTGTGTCGGGTCGGCGAGAGCCAGCCGGAGAAGCTCACCCACTTCCTCGCCCACCAGCCGCCAGCCCCCAGCCGCGAGGCGGAGTGAAGGCGGGCAGGGATCACCCCTCGCCGCCCGTCTTCACGCTGCCTGAACGGGGGACGCGAATCGTGCCCCGGGGAAAGACCCGGCTTACTTGATCGCCGCGGTGACGGTGATCTCGACCTTCAGCTCGGGCGCCGGCATTGGCGCGGTGATGCAGGTACGCGCCGGAGCATGACCCGCCGGCACCCAGGCGTCCCACACCGCATTCATGGCGGCGAAATCCGCGCCATCGGCGAGATAGATCGTCGCTGAGAGCAGGTGCTCGCGGTCGGAGCCGATCTCCGCCAGCAGCGCATCCACCCGCGACAGCATGCTGATCGTCTGGGCGGTGATATCGCCCTCACGGGCCTCCGGGCCGCTGACCTGACCGCACAGATAGGCGGTGCCGTTGTGGATCACGGCACGGCTCATGCGGGTCTGAGTGTCGTGGCGTTGGATGGTCATGGATGTTCTCGCTCCTGTGACTCGCCGCGCGACAGGCGCGGCGTCTTGATTGGGTGGCGCGGCAGCCGCCGGGCTCAGCGCAGTATCAGGGTGGCACTGCGCGAATGTCTGAGCATCGCCGTGGTGGTACTGCCCACCAGCAACTGACGGATACGCGAGTGGCCGTAGGCCCCCATGATCATCAGATCGATGCGCTCGCGCTCGGCGTAATGGCCCAGTACCTCGTCGACATCGCCGGCGAGAATCTCGCCCTCGGCCTCGACCTGCCCCTCGCGCAGCCGCGTCAGCGCCCAGTCGAGCTGGGCACGCTGGTCATCGGTCCCGGCGCCGACCATCACCACATGGCACACCAGACCGTTGAGCAGCGGGCTCTCGGCGATCATCTCGACGCCCTTGCGCGTAGTCTGACCGCCATCGAAGGCGAGCAGCAGCCGCTGCGGCGCCTGGAACTCGGGCGGGGTGACCAGGATCGGCGTATGCAGTGCGCGCACCACCCGCTCCAGATTGCTGCCCAGGTGATCCCGCGCCTCGGCCACGGACTCGCCGCGCTTGCCCAGCACCACCAGCCGGGTCTGCGCCTCGCGCTCACTCAGCGCCTCGAGCAGGTCGCCGTGGCGCAGCGCAGTGGCCACCGCCGGCGCGCCGGACGCCTCGGCCTGCGCCTTGGCCGCCGCCAGCAGCTCACGCCCGTGCTGCTGGGCGAGCTTGGCACGCTCCTCGTCGAGCCGGGTCAACTGCTCGCGCAGATGCTCGCGGCTGCCCAGGCCGATATGGCCGCTGGTGTCGCGCTCGGCGCCGTTCTGCCCGCGGCTCAGCACGTGCAGCAGTTCGAGCGGCGCGCCGATCCGCGCCGCAGCCCACGCGGCGGCGGCACACACCGCCGGCGCGTGGCTGGAGTCGTCGATACAGCCGAGAACCTGACGTTCACTCATGGCATTCTCCTGTTGCCTGGCACCCGCCACCCGAGACTATCACGCCACCGGGCGGCGGGGTTGTCGTCGCGACGCGCTGGCGTCGCCTGCATTCTGCGGGACCGCTCAGTGGCCCATGAGTTTCTCCACGGCATCCGGCTTGTCATGCACGGCGAAGCGGTCGACCAGGGTGGCGCTGGCCTCGTTGAGACCGATCACCTCGACCTCGGTACCCTCGCGGCGGAACTTGATCACCACGTTGTCCAGCGCGCCGACCCCGGTGATGTCCCAGAAGTGGGCGCGGGAGAGATCGATGCGTACCCGCGGCACCGCCTCCTTGAAATCGAAGCTGTCGGTGAAGCGTGTCGAGGAGGCGAAGAACACCTGACCGATCACCTCGTATTCGCGGGTCTCGCCGTCCGCGTCCATGCGGCTGCCGATATATAGAATCTGCCCCACCTTGTTGGCGAAGAACAGCGATGCCAGCAGTACCCCGACCAGCACGCCGATGGCCAGGTTGTGGGTCGCCACCACCACGATCACCGTGGCCACCATGACGATGTTGGTCGACAGCGGATGGCGGCGCAGGTCGCGGATCGACTCCCAGCTGAAGGTACCGATCGAGACCATGATCATCACCGCCACCAGTGCGGCCATGGGTATCTGCGAGACCCAGTCACCCAGGAACACCACCAGGATCAGCAGGAAGACCCCGGCGACCAGGGTCGAGAGGCGGTTGCGGCCGCCGGATTTCACGTTGATCACCGACTGCCCGATCATCGCGCAGCCGGCCATGCCGCCGAGGAAGCCGGTGACGATGTTGGCCAGCCCCTGCCCCTTGCACTCGCGGTTCTTGTCACTGGGCGTATCGGTCAGCTCGTCGACGATGGTCGCGGTCATCATCGATTCGAGCAGGCCGACCACGGCGATCGCCAGCGAATAGGGCAGAATGATCCACAATGTCTCCAGGTTCAGCGGCACGTCCGGCAGCAGGAACACCGGCAGCGAGTCGGGTAACTGACCCATGTCGCCCACGGTACGGATATCCATGCCGCTGAACATGTAGACCGCCGTGAGCACCACGATGCAGACCAGCGGCGACGGCAGCGTCTTGCCCACCACCGGCACGTAGGGGAACAGATAGATGATGCCGAGCCCGGCGGCGGTCATGGCGTAGACGTGCCAGGTGACCCCGGTCAGCTCCGGCAGCTGGGCCATGAAGATCAGGATCGCCAGCGCGTTGACGAAGCCGGTGACCACCGAGCGTGAGACGAAGCGCATCAGCGCGCCGAGCTTGAGATAGCCGAACAGGATCTGGATCACCCCGGTCAGCAGGGTCGCGGCGAGCAGGTACTGCAGCCCGTGATCGCGCACCAGGGTCACCATCAGCAGTGCCGTGGCACCGGTGGCCGCCGAGATCATGCCCGGGCGGCCGCCGGCGAAGGCGATCACCACCGCCATCGAGAACGAGGCATAGAGGCCGATCTTGGGATCGACGCCGGCGATGATCGAGAATGCGATCGCCTCCGGAATCAGCGCCAGCGCCACCACGGCGCCGGCCAGCACGTCCGCACGGACGTTGGAAAACCAGTGTTGTCTTATCGTGTCGAGCATTGAAGGGTCCACTCAGGGTCATGCCGCGGGGTCGGTAGCAGTGCGACGACGACCGGCGCAGACGGCGCGAGCGCCAGCCCACGGCGGCCGATCTGCCACCCAGGGCACGCGGCTTGGCTTGGGTTCTACACGGTCGGGTGCAAAACGCTTGGGGTCACAACGAGAATCAGTGATACGAACGGAAACGGACCTGCGTGGCCCAGCCGGATGGCGGGTCGGCAAGTCGAGCGCGAGCGCGGCTCACGCGGATGGGGAGTCGACGCTAGGGTGGCGTCATGCGAACGGTGGCGCGTGTCATCGTTGCGTGCCTATCGATACCATGTCTCTGGCGAAGAGCAGAAGATGCCTCGCCTTTCCTGGCGTGCCGCGCCGCCGCGCCGCATGAACGGCGATCGGCAGGGTCGATGACCCGCGGGCGGGGCGACAACGCCGGCGAGTCTAACAGCAAAGTGGTCCTCAGCCCAGCCGCGGGCATCAGCGCGAGCCCGTGCGCGACTCCAGAAAGCGCTGCATCGCCTCGACGGTGGCGTCGCTGCAGTGGTGCTCGATCCCCTCGGAATCCGCCTCGGCGACATGCGCCGGGACGCCGAGGGCGAGCAGCGTGGCCAGCACCAGCTGGTGACGCGCCTCGACCTTCTCGGCCAGCGCCCGCCCCTGTTCGGTCAGGAAGACCCCACGATAGGGGCGCGCTTCGGCCAGGCCGTCGCGCTTGAGTCGTGAGATCACCTTGGATACCGCTGCGGCGCTGACGCCGAAACGCTCCGCCAGATCGCTGGCGCGGGCCTCGCCATGATCCCGATGCAGCTGCGCGATCTCCTCCACGTAATCTTCCACCAGCTCCTGCTGATGATCGAGACGGGTGCGCTCGAAGCGGGCGTAACGTGGTCGGGGTGTTCCTGGCATGGTGTTCTCATCGACATCGAATGGGGTGAACGGTCACGCACCAGCGGCACCGCCCGTTCACGGCACGTAGAGAGCCTACAGCAACTCGAAGGCCAACACATAACCATTCAACAGGATGATCACCCCGGCCACCACGCAACCCAGCAGCGTGACCCAGCGCCGGCTGACCAGATTGCCCATCACCCCGCGGCGCGCCGTGAACTGGATCAGCGGCACCAGGGCGAAGGGGATGCCGAAGCTGAGCACCACCTGGCTCGCCACCAGCACCTGCTGCTCGGGCAGGCCGAGCATGATCACCGCGATCGCCGGCAGCATGGTCAACAGCCGGCGCAGCCAGATGGGGATGGTGAAGCCGACGAAGCCCTGCATCACCACCTGCCCCGCCATGGTGCCGACGATCGATGACGACAGCCCCGCCAGCAGCAAGGTGAAACCGAACAGCGTGCTCGCCAGCTCGCGGTTCATCAGCGGCGCCAGCAGCTGGTAGCTCTGCTCGATCGAGGCCACGCCGGTGCGTCCGCTGTCGAAGAACACCGCCGCCGCCAGCGCCAGCATCGAGAGATTGATGACCCCGGCCACGCCCATGCCGATGATCACGTCCCAGCGGTAGAAGCGCATCGCACGCTTGCGCTCGTCATCGGTGGTAGCCGGAATGCGCCGCTGGGACAGCGACGAGTGCAGATAGATGACGTGGGGCATCACCGTGGCACCCAGAATCCCCGCGGCCAGGAAGACCGCATAGCCGTCAGGGAACTGCGGCACCAGCATGCCGGTGAGCGCCGGCCCGGCATCGGGCCGCCCCATCAGGATCTGGGCGATGAATCCCGCTGCCACCGCCAGCAGCATGCTGCCGATGATCACCTCGAGTAGGCGGAAACCGTAGCGCTGCATGGTCAACGCCGCGTAGGTGACCGCGCCGGTGAGCAGCGCGCCTTCGAGCATCGAAAGCCCGAACAGCAGGTGGAACGCCAGCGCCGCGCCGAGGAACTCGGCCAGATCGGTGGCGATCGCCACCAGCTCGGCCTGAACCCAGTAGAACCACACCAGCGGCCGCGGATAGCGCTCGCGGATCATCTCCGCCAGATTGCGCCCGGTGGCCAGCCCCAGGCGCACCGACAGGGTCTGGATCAGCATCGCCATGAGATTGGCCCACAGCACCACCCACAGCAAGGTGTAGCCGTAGCGCGAGCCGGCCTCGATGTTGGTGGCGAAGTTACCGGGATCGATATAGGCGACCGCGGCGATCAGCGCCGGGCCGAAAAAGGGCAGGAAACGCATCACCAGCGACCGCTGCCGTGCCGGCGCCGACGGGTTCGCGCGTGCCGCGCGGGCGTCACTCAAACTGTTGAACACGCTGACCTCGGGACATCGACGGCCGGGCGAGCCCGCGCCATCGGCGCTTTGTCGCCCGGGTTATCAAGTTAAACCATGGTTGACAAAATATACCCGAGTTATCGAAAGCGCAACGGGGCCGTGCGATGAGTTGTCTCAATCAGAGTGATAGATGTCTGCCAATGACGGCGATGCCGACGTCGAGCCCAGGCGCTGTCCGACCCCCTAACGCCACTCGAGAATCGGCCACCCGCGCGCTTCGGCGGTGGCCCGCAGGCGGGCGTCCGGCTGGGTGGCGTGGGGGTGGTCGACGAACTCGAGCAGCGGCAGGTCGTTGTAGGAGTCGCTGTAGCCCCAGGTTTCCCAGCCCTCGGCGAAGCCGGTGTCGTGGGCCGCGAGCCACTCGGCGAAGGCGTCGAGCTTGCCCTGCTGATAGGTCTGGATGCCGGTGGGCTCGCCGGTGAAGCGCCCCTCGGCATCCAGCTCGGGCAGGGTGGCGAGCGCCCCGTCGGCGCCGACGAAACGCGCGATCGGCTCGACCAGATGATGCATCGAGGCCGAGATCACCAGGGTCGCATGGCCTTGCTCGCGGTGCTCTCGGAGCCGTTCGACCCCGCCCTGCATCAGCCTGGGTGCCACCGCGCGCTGGACGAACGCCTCGACCTGCTCTCGCACCGTGTCGCGCTGGCGACCGATCAGCGGGCCGAGGGTGAAGCGCAGGTGCTCGGTCATGTCCAAAGTGCCGGCGTGATACTGAAGGTCCTGCTCGCGCATGCGCGCCAGCAGCGCCTCGCCCTCCTCGACCCAGCCGCAGGCGATCACCCATTCGAGCCAGAGATGGGTGCAGTCACCGTCGAGCAGCGTGTCGTCGAGATCGAAGATGGCCAGCGCGCTGGGCTGCTGCGCCGGAGAAGCGGATGAAGTGGCCAAGCGGAACTCCCGTAGCGGTCGCGGAAAAGGGCCCGCTCAGCATACACGTTCGCACTCGCAAGCCAACGCCCGCGGGCGCCCGACGCCATCCGTCCAGGGTCTGACGCAGCCGAGGTGCTGCGTGAAAAGTAGACGAGCGAAGGCAAGGCCGGGGCGCGCAGCTAAGGCAAAAATCGGCGAAAACGGACCGGGCTGGCGCTCCAGTTTACGGGGTGTAAATGAGCATTTTTGACCGGGCTGGCGTTCCAGCCGATTTTTAACGCCGCATGGGCGAGCGCAGTACTTTTCGGACAGTGCCTAGCCCTCACGTGCGAACCACCCTGCACACTGGGTCGCCAAGGCATCGAGATCGGGCGCCATCAGATCCGGCGGGTCGCCCCAGGATTCGAACGCGCGCTGGGGGTCGCGCTGGAGCCAGGCGGCATGCAGCCCGGCATAGCGCGCGCCGATGATCTCCGCGGGCTCCGCCGAGATCAGCCAGGTGGCCTCCGGGCGCGAGTGGGTACGCGCGCGCAGGTGCGCATAGAGCGTGGCATCCGGCTGGAAGCGCCGTATCTCCTCGGCGCTGACGATATCCTCGAACCAATCCGCAAGGCCGGCATTGTCGAGCAGCAGTTCGATGTCGTAACGGCTGGCGTTGGCGAACGCCACGCAGCGTACGCCCAGCCCGCGCAGGCGAGTCAGCGCGCCGGGGGCATCGGCGAACGCCCGCAGCCGACGGCAGTGCGCCAGCAGCGCCTGCTTGCTCTCCTCCCCCAGGCGCGTGCCGCGTTCGCGGTCCACGGCTTCCAACGCCTCGCGCTGAATGCGATGGAAATCGGCGTAGGCACCCATCAAGCCACGCCGATAGGTGAACTCGGACTGCTTCTCGCGAAAGCGTCGAGTGAATGCGCCGGCCTCGGCCACGCCCAGGCGCAGCGCCAGCAGTGCCGTCAGGTCCTGAGTGTCGACCAGGGTATCGTGGAGCGAGAAGGCGAAGAGCGGTGTGTCCATGCGGAATCCTTGGTAACGTGGCGCCCCGTGGCTTGACAATAAAAAACGCACACACCCTTTTTACCTGGAAGCGCCACGCGCGGCCCTAACTTCAGGCAACTTCGTCTCGGCTCGCGCTCGTGCCGTCACGCCTAACTAGGCGCCCCTGGTGTCCGTCGAGACATGGCTGTGGAGATATGCCCGTGGAGAAAAGCCTGACACCGCCCATCACGCTGGGATTCGTGCTGATTCCCCGCTTTTCGATGCTGGCGTTCTTCTCCGCCGTGGAGCCGCTACGCATCGCCAATCGTCTCGCCGGTCGCGCCCTCTACCGCTGGGTCCTGATCAGCGAGGACGGTGGACCGGTTACCGCCAGCAACGACATGACCCTGCTCACGGACTGCGACCTGAACAGCGCGCCGAGCCTGTCGCGGGTGGCGGTATGCGCCGGTTTCGAGCCCGATCGCGGCCTGACACGACGCTTCTCCCAGTGGCTGCATCGCCGCGCCGGCGAAGGCGTGCTGCTCGGGGGCATCGACACCGGCCCCGTGCTGCTCGCCGAGATGGGACTGCTCGATGGCCATCGGGTGACGCTGCACTGGGAGAGTCTGCCCGCCTTCCGCGAGCGCTTCCCCGCCCTGGAAGCGGTCGAGTCGCTCTACGAACTCGACGCCCGCTGCTTCACCTGCGCCGGCGGCGCCGCGGCCATGGACCTGGCGCTGGAGCTGATCGCCCGTGACCACGGGCAGGCGCTCGCCGACGATACCGCCGAGCAGTTGATCCATGCGCGTCTGCGCCCGCGGGAGGAGGCCCAGCGGCTGCCCCTGGCCCGCCGCCTGGGCACCCACTGCCGCCCGCTGGTGGACGCCGTGGCACTGATGGAGCGCCATCTCGAACAGCCGCTGGCGATCGCCGCCCTGGCCGCGCGCATCGGGCTCTCGCCGCGCCAGTTACAGCGCCTGTTCGACGCCGAGCTGGGCCAGCGCCCGCGCGACTACTATCTGAACCTGCGCCTGGATCGCGCGCGCCATCTGCTCGAAGAGACCGAGCGCGACATCCTCAGCATCGCCCTCGCCTGCGGCTTCGGTTCCGCCTCCAGCTTCGCGCGTGCCTACCGTCAGCGCTACGGGCATCCACCGCGGGCCGCGCGCCAGCCACGCGCCGACAGCCCCGAGGCCACCACCGCGCCACATCTCAGCCGCGGCGGATAGCGATCCGTCGACCCGCCGCGCTGGGCCACTCCTCCCCAGCCCTGGGCAGCAGCGCAACGGCCGCCGCCACCGCTTCGGGGAAGCCAGCCGGGCGGCCACTGGCGACATCGATGCCCATCAGCATCTGCTCGCTGGTCGCCAGGGTGTTGCCCGCGGCGTCATGCAGCGTAAAGAACACGTGCAGCCGCTTGGCATCGCTATCGAGCAGGCTCAGCGCCACCCGCAGCGGCTCGCCCCGATGCGCCTCGCGGCAGTAGCAGAGGTGGGTCTCGAGGGTGTAGAGCGTGTAGGCGTGGCTGGCACGGCCGGCCGCATCGAGACCGATACGATCCATCAGCGCCTCCACCGCCAGCGAAAAGACCCGCGCGTACTCGGCATCGTTCATATGCCCGTTATAGTCGACCCAGGCATCCGCCACTCGAGTCTGGTAGAGCGTCTGCGCCTGAGCCGTCATCAGATCCGCCCCTCGAGCCCTTCGGCTTCCGGCCAGTATTTTTGGGTCAGCGCGAGCAGCTCGGTGAGAAACGCATCGCGGCGTGTCTCCAGCTCGGCGACGCTACGCCCGGCAGCCTGATGCTCGCAGCCATCGGCGACTTTATCGATCAGTGATTCCGTCAACTCGGGGGCTTCCAACTTGGTCCACGGCAGCTTCAGCGCCGGGCCGAACTGGTGCAGCATGTGGCGCATGCCGCCCTCGCCGCCGGCGAGGTGGAAGGTCAGAAAGGTGCCCATCAGCGACCAGCGCAGGCCGGCGCCGTAGATCACCGCGGCATCGATCTCCTCGGTGGTAGCGACACCGTCATTGACCAGATGCAGCGCTTCCCGCCACAGCGCTTCCATCAGCCGGTCGGCGACGTGACCTTCGATCTCACGCCGCACCACCAGCGGCCGCATGCCCAGCGCGGCGTACTGCGCCTGGGCGCGTTCGATCACCTCGGTCGCGGTGTGCTCGCCCCCCACCAGCTCCACCAGCGGCAGCAGATAGACCGGATTGAACGGGTGCGCCACGATCACGCGGCCGGGCTCGCGGGTGCAGGCGGACTGCAGGTCGCTCGGCTTGATCCCGGAGGTGGAGGAGCCGATCACTACGTCCGGCGCGGCCAGGGCGTCGAGCTGGCGCAACACATCGTGCTTGAGCGCCAGCCGCTCGGGCACGTTCTCCTGGATCAGCTCGGCGCCCTCGACGGCGGCGTCGAGGGAGTCGACGAAGGTCAGCGCCGCGGGATCGGCGCCCTCGGCAAGCCCCAGCCGCTCCAGCGCCGGCCAGGCCCGCGCAACGAAAGCGCGAGTGCGCTCGGGTGCGGTGGAATCGGGGTCGAAAGCGGTGACCCGGCAACCGGCCGCCAGCGCCCGGGCGATCCAGCCATTGCCGATGACGCCGGTACCGATCACGGCAACGTGGCGGGGACGTTCGGAAGCGTTCATCAAGACACTCCATGGCGATGCGAAACAGAATTGACGGCGAACGCGCACTCGGGAGATATCCCAGGCGCGCTCACGCATAACGGAGAGAGTTCGGGCGGAATCAGGGCTTGCGCAGTCCCAGCGACTCGCGGGTCTGTGCCGGCGTCTGCACCTTGCCGCCGAGGTTCTCGGCGATGGTGGCGGCACGCTCGACCAGTTGGGCGTTGGTGGCGAAGACACCCTTGCTCAGGTAGAGATTGTCTTCCAGACCGACCCGCATGTGTCCGCCCATGATCATCGACTGCGCCGCCATCGGGAACTGCTGGCGACCGATGCCGAAGGCGGACCAGATTGCGTTTCCCGGCAGCTTGTTGCGCATCGCCAGCATGGTTTCGGTATCGGCCTCGGCGCCCCACGGAATCCCCAGGCAGAGCTGGAACAGCGGGTCGCCATCGATCAGCCCCTCGTCGATCAGCTGGCGGGCGAACCAGACATGGCCCAGATCGAAGCACTCGAGCTCCGGCTTGACCCCGGCCTGCTGGATCAGCCACGCGTGCTCGCGCAGCCAGTCGGCGCTGTTGAGATAGATCATCTCGCCGAAGTTGAGACTGCCGCAGTCCAGCGTGCAAAGTTCCGGCAGCAGTGCGCCCACCGGTTCGTGGCGCTGGGCCGGGGTCTGCAGATCGGTGCCGGCGCGACCGTGAATGGCACCATCGCGAATCTCGGGGTAGAGATCGCCACCGCCGCCGGCGGTAATGTTGATCACCGCATCGACGTCGGATTCACGGATGCGCTCGACCACCTCGCGGAAGTGATCGGTCGAGTGGCTGACGCCACCGGTCTGCGGATCGCGCACATGGAGATGAACGATGCTGGCGCCGGCGCGTGCCGCATCCAGCGCACTATCGGCGATCTGACGCGGGGTGATGGGCAGGTCCGGGTGCTTGCCGGCGGTATCGCCGGCGCCAGTGACGGCGCAGGTCAGAATGACGTCTCGGTTCATGCGGGCTCTCCCTGGCGTGGCTCGGCAGGCTATGGCCGGGCGACGTGTGTTCGAGGGCGCAACCATGGCGGCCGGCCCTACAAGAGCCCCATTGTGGCGATGACACTGCGTCTGGAGTTGACACCAGGCGACGCCAGATCGACATCAAACGACGCACGCGTCACCTCTCGCCACCTACCCCGTCGCCGGGCGCCCGAGCCCTCACCATGGCATGCCACTCACCGCCGCACGTGGCATGACACGGCGGCGCGAAAACCGCACAATGGAGGCTGACACCGCGACTCGGACACGACAGGAAAACACCATGGCACACAGGGTCTACGTCGATGGACAGGAGGGCACCACAGGGCTGCGCCTGTTCGACTATCTCCAGGCGCGCAGCGACATCGAGCTGCTGCGCATCGATAGCGACAAGCGCAAGGACCCGGCCGAGCGTGCCCGCCTGCTCAACGCCGCCGACGTCGCTTTCCTGTGCCTGCCCGACGCCGCCTCGCGCGAAGCCGCGGCGATGGTCGAGAATCCGGACACCTGCCTGATCGACGCCAGCACGGCCTTCCGCACCGCCGACGACTGGGTCTATGGCCTGCCCGAACTGGCCCCCGGCCAGCGCGAGCGGATCCGCGCCAGCAAGCGCATCGCCAACGTCGGCTGCCACGCCAGTGCCTTCGTGCTGCTGGTGCGGCCGCTGATCGACGCCGGCCTGCTGCCGCCGGACTATCCGCTTTCCGCCTTCTCGCTGACCGGCTACAGCGGCGGCGGCAAACAGATGATCGCCGCCTACGAAGCCGATCATGACGGCCGCCTGCAGGCACCGCGCCCCTACGCCATGGCGCAGGGCCACAAGCACCTGCCGGAGATGCAGCTGCACGGCCGGCTGGCCGCACCGCCGGTGTTCTCGCCGATCGTCGGCCCCTTCCTCAAGGGGCTATCGGTGAGCGTGCCGCTACAGCTCGGTGCCCTGCCCGGCATCGACCCCGAGCAGCTGCTCGACGCCTACCGCGCGCACTATGCCGACGAGCCCTTCGTGCGCATCCTGCCATTCGCCGACGAGGCCACGCTCGACGGCGGTGCCTTCGATATCCAGGCCTGCAACGACACCAACCGGGTCGACCTGGGCGTGTTCGGCAACGCCGAGCGGGTGACACTGGTCTCGCGCCTGGACAACCTGGGCAAGGGTGCCGCCGGCTCGGCGGTGCAGAATATGAACGTGCATCTGGGGCTGGAAGACAGCGTCGGTCTCAGCGTCTGACGCCCTGCCAATGAGCCAGCAGCTCCCCGCCGACCGGGTCGGCGGGGGCAGAGACGTGCGCGCGCCGTGATGAACGGCCCCGCCGCCGGCTTACATACCGTGCTTGATCCCGCGATTGATCAGTATCCAGTTGGCCGGATAGGAGGTGGCGAAGCCGATCAGCATGGCGATCTGCATCATGAACCAGAACGGCGCGGTGAAGGCATCGAGCTTGCCCATCCAGCCGTGCAGAGCGATCAGCATCCAGGCGTACATACCGATCTGGAAAGCGATCAACGACAGGGTATCGGCCTTGATCGCGTCCTTCAGCGCCTGTGCCGGACCGGCATCGCTCATCGCCCGAATCGGCAGATACTGGAACAGCACCCCGAACAGATAGGCGCCAACGAAGGCGAGAGCGAAGTGCCCCAGCACCGCCGAGCCGAGCAGGGCAAAGCCGGTGGCCGTGGCGATCGGCGCGGTGACCACGTCGCCCAGGGTGCAGCCGCCGCCGCAGTGGGTCGCGGAGACGAACACGCTCTGCCACTTGGGCTTGTCGCCGTGATGATGGCCGTGGCCATGTTCATGCTGGTGCTGATCCGCATGGGCGTGATGATCGTGGCCAGCGTGTCCATGGTGGCCCGCGTGCCCCTTCGGCGCCGCACGCCCCATCTTGGCGTAGGCCCACCAGCCGACGAGCGGCATGTACAGGCCGGTGATCGGCCAGGTGACGTTCATGATGGACATCGGCTGTGGGCGCCTCGAGACATCGACGGCGATCACGAGCGCAGTGGCGATACCCAGCAGCAGAAAGCCCCAGGACCAGAGAGTCAGCATGGCATTGTCCTCCTTTACGATTCATCGATGCCGGATATCCCCATCCGAGCCATCACGTCCAACATGCCCTAGGTATAGAAACGCGCGGCGTCGCCCACAAGCGACATCCTGCACAGAGGTTAGAGAGCGACGCGCGCGGCGCCGGCAAGACTCCCGCCGCAAGCCATTCGAAGTAGCGACTGCAAAAAGACGTTGAATGACGTAATTCAATGCGCTCGCTTGCCCGTATAGGCGTCATGAATACCAGCATTGAATAAAGATTACGAAAATACCGATCGCGCAGCTCGGCGAGCGTCAATACCACCATGGTCCGGCGCATAGATACCGACAAGTTCCTTAACACTCTAATGATGAACGGCTACTTTATAAGCCACCTCGCTTAATGCATCATCTCGCGCCAGCAACCGCGCTGACACGACGAGGTCGAGTCGGTAACGCTCATTTCAGGACTTGTCATCACCAGGATTCCGCTCATGTCCGACATGCAACGCCCGAACTATCGCAGCGCGCTGGTCGTCGTCACGACGATCTTCTTCATGTGGGGGTTCATCACCTGTCTCAACGACATTCTGATCCCCCACCTGAAGGCGGTCTTCTCGCTCAACTACACCCAGACCATGCTGATCCAGTTCACCTTCTTCGGCGCCTATTTCATCATGTCGTTGCCGATGGGTAAGGTGCTGGCCAGGATCGGCTACAAGAACGCCATCAGCCTGGGCCTGCTGATCGCCGCCGTGGGCGCGGTGATGTTCTACCCCGCCGCCAGAGCCCCCTCCTATCCCCTGTTTCTGAGCGCCCTGTTCGTGCTCGCCAGCGGGGTGACGATGCTGCAGGTCGCGGCCAACCCTTATGTCAGCCTGCTGGGCCCGGAAGGGTCCGCCTCCAGCCGGCTCAACCTGGCACAGGCGTTCAACTCACTCGGCACCACGCTGGCACCGTACTTCGGCGGCATGCTGATTCTGGGCGCAGCGGTGTTGGGCGCCAGCGAGCTGGCCGCGATGTCCAGCGCCGAGCGGATGGCCTACAAAGTCCAGCAGGCCCAGAGTGTGCAGCTCCCCTATCTGCTGCTGGCGGCGGTGCTCGCCATTCTCGCGATCGTGATCTACCTCTGGAAGCTGCCCAACTTCAAGGACCAGGCCCGCGACGACAGCCCCACCGAAAACGTTACCGCCGCCCAGGCGCTACGCCATCCTCACGTGCTGTTCGGTGTGATCGGCATCTTCGCCTACGTCGGTGCCGAGGTATCCATCGGCAGCTTTCTGATCAACTACATCTCGCTGCCGGAGATCGGCAACATGAGCGAGAGCGATGCCGCCAACTATGTCGCCTACTACTGGGGTGGCGCGATGGTAGGCCGCTTCATCGGGTCGGCCTTGATGCAGAAGATCCGCCCCAGCCTGCTGCTGGGCCTGTTCGCCGTCGTGGCGGCACTGCTCACGCTGACCACCATGCTGGCCTCCGGGCATACCGCCATGTGGAGTATCGTCGCCATCGGTCTGTTCAACTCGATCATGTTCCCGACCATCTTCACGCTGGGCATCGCCAAGCTCGGCCCGCTGACCAGCAAGGCATCGAGCCTGCTGATCATGGCCATCGTCGGCGGCGCCATCTTGCCGGTGGCACAGGGCGCGATCGCCGACACCGTGGGCATCCACCACGCCTTCGTGCTGCCGTTGATCTGCTACCTGTTCATCGCCTTCTACGGTTTCCGTGGCTCTCGGGTGATCACACCGCAGCCGGAACCGGCCACACGCACCTGATACGTGCGACACCGATCTCCATGCCCCCTCACAGCTAAGACGTTGGTCGTGGGTGCCTTGAAAGGGGGGCATGAGACCGGGACAATCCATTAGCCGGCGAAATGTAGACAGGTTATCGATTCGCCGGCTTCTTTTCGTGTTGCGACCGCCCCGCCGCCGGCCTGCCGTATCCCGCTCTCGGTCCACTGCGTCTGGCCTTCGTCATTCGCCGCCTCACGTCCTCGGCTCGGCCGCTCGCTTCCGGTGCGGCCGCTGTCGGCGTTCGCGCGGTCGCCCACCACCAGGGAGCTGCCCGCGATGACGCAGGTCGAGGAGATGTTCGCGCGCTATGGCCCACGCTACCGGCTGTGGGTCACGCTGACGGTGATGCTGGGGCTGGTCGCGCTGGGCATGTCGATCACCATCGTCAACGTGGCGATCCCCTACATCAAGGGCGCCTTCGGCATGAGTGACGCCCAGGTGCAGTGGCTATCGACCGGCTTTCTGGCCTCGACCACGGTGTCGCTGCTGGTCGCCCCCTGGCTGGTGACCGCGGTGGGTCAGCGCGCCACCTTCATCGGCCTGCTGGTCGCCTTCATCGCCGCCTCGATCCTGGGCGGTCTGGGCCAAGGAATGGCGGCGCTGGTGGCGGCCAGAATCATCCAGGGCGGCATGACCGGGCTGATCCGTCCGGTGGCGATGCAGGCGCTGTTCGCCGCCTACCCGCCCGAGGGGCGCGGCATGGCCACCGCCATGTACGGCATGTGTCTGGGTCTACCGCTGACCCTGGCCACGGTGATCGGCGGCTGGCTGGTGGAGCACTTCACCTGGCGCTACGTATTCTTCGTTACCCTGCCGATCTGCCTCGCGGCGATCGCCATGGGCGCGGTCTTCCTGCCGAGACGCGAGCACCAGGGGCCGCCTCCGCCGTTCGACTGGGCCGGCGTGGTACTGCTGTTCGTGGCGGTGTTCGCGCTACTCGCGGCGCTCTCCAACGGCCAGCGTTGGGGGTGGTTCGACCCGCGTGTGCCGAGTCTGGTGGGGCTGGCCGCGGCCTGCGCCATCGCCTTCGTGAGCTGGCAGCGGCGCGTCCCTCATCCTCTGCTCGACCTGGCGATCTTCTCTCACCGGGCGTTCGTCGTCGGCACCCTGGCGATGTGCCTGTTCGGCGGCACCTTCTACGGCATCATGTATCTGCTGCCGCAGTTCGTGCAGTCGGTGCTGCACTACAGCCCGATCAGCGCCGGCCAGATCTTTCTGCCGTCGACCCTGGTGCTGGGCGTGCTGGTGCCGCTGGTGGGGTGGCTCAGCGATCGCTATCCGCCGCACTGGATCACGCTGCCCGGGCTCGCCTGCGCGCTGCTCTCGGTGTGGCTGATGGCGGGCATGGACTGGAACACCTCCTTCGCCCACCTGGCGCTGGCGATGGCGATTCTCTCGGTCGGTATGGCCGCCTTTCCGCCACCTACCCTCTCCAACGCCATCGCCAGCCTGCCATCGCGGCTCACGGGTCACGGCTCCGGGGCGATCAATTTCTCGATGCAGCTCGGCGGCGCTCTGGGCACCGCCGGCCTGGTGATCCTGCTCGATCGCCATACCGCAGTGCACGGCCAGTTGCTCAACGCCGGGGTCAACGCCGGCAACGCGCTGTCGCAGCAAGCGCTCGGCGACTACGCCCACCTCGCCGCCCGGCTAGGCATCGCGGCGCCCCAACAGCATGCCGTGGCCGGCTATCTGCTGGGTCGGGTCGAGGCGCTGTGGGCGTCGATCCTGGCCTATCAGGACGGCTTCTGGACCCTGATCGCCAGCCTGCTGGCGGTGGTAGTGCCGTCGCTGCTACTGAGTCGCTGGCGGCGGCCCGCCTGAGACCAGCGTGAGTTTTCCCACTCCTTAGACCGAGGAAGATCCGACACCATGACCGCCGATGCCCCCGCTCGCTCCCCTCGCCTGTCGCGGCGCCTCAAGCTGGCGCTGCTCGCGCTGCTCCTGCTGTTGGGGCTGATCTGGCTGGGGTTGGCGATCGCCCATCGCCTGACCCATGTCAGCGTGCAGGACGCACGGGTGATGGCAGATCAGGTCACCGTCAGCAGCCGCCTCGATGGCTGGGTCACCGACTTCCATCTGACCGAGGGCGATACCCTGCAGCGCGGCGCTGCCGTGGCCACGCTCTACAGCCGGCCGGACCAGCGCAAGCTGGCAGCATTGGCCGCCGGCGTCGGTACCCAGCAGGCACGCCTCGACTACCAGCAGGCTCGCCTCGAGCTGGCCCAGCGCCAGTACCAGGGCGGTCTGGATATCTCGCGCGAGGAGCTCGATGCCAGCAAGGCGGCAGAGCAGGCGTCGCAGGCAAGGCTGACCCAAGCCCAGCGCGACTACCAGCGCTCGGCCAAACTGCTCGAGAAGCACTCGATCTCGCAGCAGCGCCGCGACCAGGACTACTACCGCTACCGCGCGGCCGTCGCCGAGCACGAACAGGCCAAGCAGGAGGTGGCCGTCAATCAGGCCCAGGCCGATAACGCCCGGGTCGGCTTCCTCAACGGCGTGCAGGTACCGCTGCCCAATCCGACGATCCTGCGCCAGCAGATCCGCATCGCGCGCCAGGAGTTGGCCGAAGCCCAGGCCAAGCTCGACGAGGAGCGCCTGCGCATCGCCGATCTCGAGGTCAAGAGTCCGATCTCAGGCGTCGTCAACAAGACCCTGATCGACCAGGGCGAGTATGTCAGCGCGGGCCAGCCGATCCTGATGATGCACGACCCGTCGAAGCTATGGGTCGAAGCCAACGTCAAGGAGACCGACATTGGCGAGCTGCGCCGTGGACAGCCGGTGGCGATCAGCGTCGACGCCTTCCCCGACCGCCATTTCTCCGGACACGTGGCGATCATCGGTCGCGCCGCCACCAGCCAGTTCGCGCTGCTGCCGGACCCCAACCCCTCGGGCAACTTCACCAAGATCACCCAGCGCCTGCCGGTGCGCATCTATATCGACGACGGCCCGACCGAGCTGATCGGCCCAGGCATGATGGTCGAGGTGGATATCGACGTCGCCCACACGCGGAGCGAGAAGGATGAGCAGAGTAAGACGGGCACGGCGGGCTGAGAGATCAAGATCGTTCAATCCTGACGCGCCCTCCACACGCTAGCCTGCCGGCGATTCCCCTCGCTCAGGAGTGCCCAGCGTGTCCCTCTCCCTTGCCTTGTCGATGGCGGCCTTCGCTCTGGCCGCCTCGCTGTCGCCCGGCCCGGTCAATCTGGTCGCCTTCCATCTGGGGCTCAATCGCGGCCTGATACCGGCACTGCGCCATGTCAGCGGTGCCACCTGCGGCTTCAGCGTGCTGCTGCTGGCGATCGGCGCCGGCTTGCAGTGGCTGACCCAGTGGGCCGCGCTGATGCACGCGATCCGCCTGGGCGGCGTCGCCTTCCTGCTCTACCTGGCGTGGCGGCTGGCGCGCAGCGACGGTGCGCTGACGCAGAACACCGCAGCACGCCCGTCCTCCTTCATGGGCGGTGCGCTGATGCAGTGGCTCAACCCCAAGGCGTGGATCGCCTCGAGCGCCGGCATGGCCGCCTATACCGCCGGCGACCCGGCGCGGGTCGTACCCTTTGCGCTGATCTTCTTCGGCGTCTGCTATCTGAGCGTGGGCAGCTGGGCGCTGCTGGGTGCCGGGCTGCGTCGGCGGCTGCCGAGCCCCGAGCGGGTGCGCTGGCTCAATCGCGGTATGGCACTGGCACTACTGGTGAGTGCGCTGATGCTGGCAATGATGTCACTGCACGGTAGCGATGCGGCGTGATCGCGGTCAGCCGCTTGAAGGCGCGCTGGAAGTGGGCCTGATCGGCGAACCGACACGCCAGCGCCACCTCGGCGATCGACTCGCCGCGCTTGAGCGCGAGCTGCCCCTGACGCACCCGGCAGTCGGTCAGATAGGCGTGGGGCGTGATGCCGTAGCTGCGCTTGAAGCGGCGCACCAGATGCGCCGGTGAGACCCCTGCCAGCGCGGCCAGATGCTCGAGCGTCAGCGCCTCGCTGCAGTGAGCACGGATATAGGCGGCCACCTCGGCCAGCGCTGGCGTGTCCGCCGGGGTCTGCTGGCGGAACAGTTCGCCCCGCGCCATCAGTGCGCCGAACAGGCGTTCGCACTCGCCCGCCAGGGTGGCGGGGGACGCCGCGGCGCTGAACAGGCGCCGGGCGAGCGCCACCAGCGCCGCGTGCAGCGCAGGGTCGCGCCAATGATGCCAGGCCAGTGGTCGGAAGCCACCGGCGAGTTCGTTGGCGTGACGGCGCTGCAGCGTGGCGAGCCAGTCTGGGTCGAGATAGAACATGACGTAGGACCAGGGCGCGTCGCCGCAGGGGTTGCAGGCGTGGACCTCGCCCGGGTTCATCGCCACCACGTCGCCGTGCGACACCATCCGCGTGGTGAAATGCTCTCCCGGTACCTGGTATTCGTAGAGACTGCGTCCGCCGGTGACCGCCCCCAGCGAGACGCTGTCGTGACTGTGGCGGGCATAGCTGACCTCACGCCCGTCACGGGTCTCGCGCAGCTCGAGGAAGCCGAGCGCCGGATGGCGCCAGAAGCGCCGGCTGTCACGCTCGGCCGGGATCGGCTTGGCAGGCATGCTCATCTCCACACTCGCTGCTGTCTGGCGCCAGCATACACCGCCGCGAGACTCGCTGCCGGGCCGAGAGCCCGGTCACCTCAGGGTGTGAGCGCGCGGCAGTGACGCTGCACCGACTCTGCGACCACGCGGTCGGCGTCGAGCAGGATCTCGCGTCCGGCGAAGGCCGAGTAGAGGCTGTCGAACTCGAGCCGGGCGAGACGCTCACCCATGGCCGCGACACAGGTGGCATCCAGCGGCACGTTGTTGGGGTAGGACCACATGAACGAGGCCATCCGGTCCGGGGTCACCAGCAGGGTGTCACCACTCAGCAGCAGGCGGCGCGCCGGCCAGTGCAGCACGCTGGCGCCGGGGAAGTGCCCGCCCAGGCAGTGCACCTCCAACCCCGGCAGCGGCACGATCTGCTCCCCTTCCCAGAAGTGCAGCCGCTCGCTGGGCAGAGTGACCCAGTCACGATCCGCGGCGTGCACGTAGACCGGGCAATCGAAGGTCTCGCCCCAGGCGGCCATGGTGCTGAAGTAGTGCGGGTGGGAGAGCACGATGGCGTCGACCCCACCGAGCCCGTCGAGAATGTCCCGCGTCGCCTCGTCGAGCAGCGAGAGGCAGTCCCACAGCAGATTGCCGTGCGGCGTGCGCAGCAGGAAGGCCCGCTGGCCGATGGCGAAGCGCGGCGTGGTGGTGATCGCCAACAGCCCCTCGGCGAGATAGCGAAAGGTATTGCTGTGCCCCGCCGCCAGGCGCCCTGGCGTGATCCACTGCTGCCCCTCCACCGGCACGAACTGGCGCTCGTCTTCGCAGATGTCACAGTGCGCCGGCGGCGTCTCGCTGGCGGGATACTGAATGCCACAGGTGGCGCACAAGAAACCCTGGTGATGCATCGCGACCTCCTCTTCGTCTCCATGAGCGATGACGACATGCTCCTCCCTCAACATAGCTTGAGGTCAAGCCCTCGCCAGCTTGGATAACGATCAGCGCGTGCGGCGCGTCAGTGCCAGCCCGCCGGCACTCAGGATCGCCGCCATGCCGGCCAGGGTCGGCGCATCCGGCACTTCGTCGAAGAGCCACAAGCCCCAACCGGCGGCGAACGGCAAATAGGCGTAGTCGAAGATGCCTACCAGCGCCGAGGGCGCGACCTGATAGGCCCGGGCAACCCACGTATTGACCGCGACCATCAGCAGCGCATAGAGCCCGATGTGCCATACGTGGGAGAGATCGAGCGGCTGCCAGCCCCGCCGCAGAAAGCCATCGCCCTCGGGGGATAACGCGATAACACCGAGCGAGCCGGCAAACCCCGCGAGCAAGAACCCCAGGTTGAGCCCCAGGGCCAGCAGCCACGGCGATACCGCCCGGCAGTGGCGCCGGGTCGTCACCATGGCCAGCGCATAGCAAAGCGCCGCCAGCAGGGGTAGCAGCATCGCCGGAGTGAATAGCGCGCCGCCGGGACGCAGCACGACCAGTACGCCAGCGAAGCCGAGCAGCAGCGCCACGTTCTGCCGCCAACCCAGAGGCTCACCGCCGAGCCTGGCGAGCAGGGCGATGAACAGCGGCGTGGCGTAGATGCCGACCGCCGCCACGCTCAGCGGAATCCATGGCAGCGCCGCATAGAAAGCGATCCACATCGCCAGCAGCAGTGCGCTGCGCACCCCGATCCAGCGCCAGACCCGAGCCTCGCGGGGCAGCGTCCACCGTTGCCGCCACCAGCCAACGCTCAGTAGGGGCAGCGACACCAGCGGTGCCAGTACCAGCAACTGCCACAGCGATAGCGTATGCCCCAGCGATTTGACCAGTGCATCGGCCAGTGACAGCAGCATCACCGCGCCGACGATCAGCGCCACGCCATGGCCAGGCTTGTCTTTCTCGCCGGCGTTGGAGATGGTGGCAGTGACGCTGTCGCGCGGCGCCGCCTTATGCGCACTCGTCTCATGTCGGGTCGGCATGGCAATGGCCTCATCTTTAGGATGAGCGGGCAGGATCGCCCGCGCCAGCCCCGGCCGACAGCGATCTATACGTCACCATCCATGAGTCTGGGTTATGCATGCCTTGAGCCGATCGCTACCACCGCTGGCCGCGCTGCTGCCGTTCGAGGCCGCCGCACGATTGGAGAGCTTCACCCGCGCGGCCGAAGAGCTCCATCTGACCCAGGCGGCGATCAGCCGGCAGATTCGCGCGCTCGAGCGGGATCTGGGCGTGGCCCTGTTCGAGCGTCGCAATCGCGGCGTCTTCCTGACCCCTGCGGGCCGCGAGCTGGCCCACACACTCAGCGAGAACCTGGGGCAGATTGGTCGACACGCCGACGCGATTCGCGGTGGCGAGCGCGGTCATCGGGTGATTCTGTTCTGTCAGTTATGCGAGGCGTTCTACTGGCTGATGCCCCGCCTGGCCGACTTCCATCGGCGTCATCCGGAGATAGATCTGAAACTGATCACCTCCACCCGCCCCCTAAGCGAACAGCGCGACCCGTTCGACGTGGCGCTGCAGACCCACGGCCGCCCCAGTGGCGGCCATGCGCTGGCGTTCACCGCCAGCGATACGATCCTCCCGGTGTGCAGCCCGGCCCACCCCGCCGCGCAACAGGCCCCGCTCGCCCCGGCGGCGCTGACGACGTTCGAACTGCTGCACCACCAGGCGGAGCCGGCGGAGTGGATGGGGTGGCGTGACTGGTTCGAAGCCATGGGCGAGGCACCACCGGCCGAGCTCGGCGGCAAACGCTTCGATAGCTATCCCTTGCTGTTGCAGGCAGCGCTCTCCGGACACGGCATCGCCCTCGGCTGGGCGCGCACCACCCAGCGGCTGATAGCGGCCGGCGAGCTGATCACCCCGGTCGATGAGCGGTTTTTCCAGCCCGACGCGATCGGCATTTACGTGCACCGGACATCCACTCAGCGCTACGCCAGCCGCGCCCTGCTCGGCTGGCTCGAAGACGCGCTGCAACAGGAAGGTTGAACGGTACTCGCCGCGCCTTGACGGGGTCGCCAGGCGCGGGGCCATGAGTGATCAGCAGGCGTCGTTGCGCCCGCGCCAGGCCGCGACGAAGGCGTCGCAGGGCAGCGCGCGGAATAGCTCGGTGGAGCGGATCGCGGCCTGGAAGTAGGGATCGCGCTCACGCGCGAAGGTGGGCACGAAGTTCGCCCGCCGTGCCCGTCGGCGCCGCTGTGGCCAGCCGGCGCGGGGCGAGAGGTCGCTCATGGCATCCAGCAGCAGCGCCTTGTGCTTTTGCATTTCGGTGGACAGCGGCCACGCCAGCGGCGTCGGCGCGGGCGTAAACAGGCGCTCGATGGCGATCTCGGCCGGCGGCATCCAAGCCGGCTGAAACGCCGGCCCCGGGGGGAAGGCATCGCGGTAGTGGTTGGCGTAGAGCAGTACCGTGCGCGGCCGGTGGCGGCTGCCGTCGAGCGCCAGGGCAAGGGCCAGCGAAGCGGCACGGTGATCGGGATGCGGATCGAACTCGGGATCGGTCACCAGCAGCGTGACCGGCTGCAAGGTATCGATCAGTTGTCGCAGCGCCGCGACCACGTCGTCGCGCTCGAGCCGCTCGCCGCGGATCGGCGGCAGCGCGAGATGATTGAAGCGGCGCGCCTCACTCAGCGCAATGACTGGACGCTGAGCGATGCCATCATGCACCAGCGCCCACCCGGCCCCATCGGGCACCCCGACCAGGGTCGAGCGCTCAGGCGGGATGCCCGACAGCAGCGGCGTGGCGAACACGTTCCAGCGCCGCCACTCGGCCTTGCGCCGGACCGCACTGTCGAGATCGTCATCGAGCCCGCTCAAGTACTGACGCTTGAGCCCCTTGAGCTGCTCGCCGCAGGAGAGCGTGACCAGATGCACCGACTCGGCATGATCGGTATAGAGACCGCCAGCGGCGATCTCGGCGTCATCCGGGTGCGGGGCGACGATCAGGATCGGTCCCTCGATCGCCGGCTGCGCATGGCAGCGTGCCTGCGGCGCTCCGGTCAGCCGGGCGCCGGAGAGCGCCAGGCTCAGCGTCACCTCGGTGGTACACGGCGGCAGCCGCCAGGCGATGCGCTGATCGCGGCGGCGCGCTTCCAGCGAATAGGTGAGCGGCGCTTGCCCCGATGCGGTCAACGTCACGCTCGGCAGGCCACGGCGCCAGCGCGAACGCGGCGCCAGTGCCAGCGATATTTCGATCAGCCGGGTCTGCGCCGGGTCGGCGGGAAGCCTCAGTGTGGCAGCATGATGCTGCCAGTCGGTGGCCGCGATCGGCTGCTCGTTCGCGGCCTCCTCCGTCGCACCCGGCCCCGTCATTGCCTGACTCGGCACACTCTGACTCGCACTCACCTGACTCGGAATCGCCTGACTCGGAATCGCCTGCCCCGCCCTCGATTGCCGCATCGACCTCTGCCTCCCACGTGATGATCGCGCGTCCTGTCGGCGCGCTCGGGGCATGGTAAGGCAAGCGCACGCGGGGGCAAGCGCTGATCGCGACGCCGTGCCGCTCTCGGCGTCACACGCGAATATCTTCGGGACCGCGGATCTCCGCTTCGATACGGGTGCCGGTGGCACGCTCCTCCACGGAGAAGCCGTCGAAGTTGGAGAGTTCGCCGAAATCGAGCTGGGTCAGCGCCTCGATCCGGGCGATGCTGCGCTGATAGGTGCGGTACTGTCCGAACAGGAAGCCCGGCCCCAGCTCGTCGAGTTCGTCGACCTGATCGATCATGTAAGCGGTGGCCGAGGGGCGGCCATCCTCGTCGCGGAAGGCGATCACCTTCCAGTAGGCTTCGGGGATACGTACGCCGCGGTAGTCGCGGTCGCCAGCGCGGAAGACCGGCCCGGTGAAGATGCACAGCCGCTGCCGATCGGCGCGGGCGTGCTCGAGTAGATAGTCCTCCAGCCCCAGCCAGGTGTGCTGGTTGAACGCCGCCATCTGCGGCGTGCAGTTGGTGAAGTGGAAGGTGTCGGCATTGGCTTGCTCGGCCAGTTCGCCCCAGTTGGCTGAAGTGCGCCGCACCAGATGACCACGATCCAGCGGATTGCGGGCGTAAAGATCTTCCCCCGCCTGTAGCGCCGGGTCGATGCGCGGATCAAAGCGCCAGTCGTCGTTCTCGCGAGGCACGGAGACCAGCCGGCGGCCATCGAGATTGAGCGCGGTAAAGATCGCCAGCCGCCGCGAGCGTGACATCACCAGCGAGAAGTGGGTGTAATCGAGACACCCGTCATCGCGCCCGGGCACCGGGGTGACGTCCTCGGCGCGCTCGCCCACCGGCGTGGGCAGCGCCACTTCGAAGTCAGCCAGAAAATCTTGCGCGAATCCCTGGCGGTCGGAGAGATCCTCGCGCGCCGCCGTCACAGCCGTCGAGACCCTCGCGGCCTGGCGTGGCGCCACCAGCGCGCGCATGTCGCGCAGCCCGTCGCGTGCGCGCTGGCTCGGTCTGATATCGTCGCTCATCGCTGCCTCCCGTCTTAGACTCGTCTCTCGGGGCACGGCCGCGGCACCTGACGCAGCCGCGCGCTCGTTGATGCCTTCTCGCTTACAATCTCTCGCTCACTTCCAGAAGTTGTTCTTGACCAGATCGACCACGTCGCTCAGGCGCCCGTTGAGTACAGCCTTGCCCGAGTAGAGCGCGGTGGAGGCGACCTGACCCGGCTCGATCTTGGGCGGCATCACCAGCTCCATGCGGTTGACCTTGACGTCGAGCAGCGCCGGGCCATCGTGGGCCAGCCAGGCGGCGATCGCCCCTTCCAGCTCGTGGCGCTGTTCGACCCGCTCACCCCACAGCCCCATCGCCTGCGCCATCTTGCCGAAGTCGGGGTTGTCGAGCTCGGTATAGCTATCGAGCAGCCCTTCGACCTTCTGCTCGATCTCGACGAAGCCGAGCGAGCCGTTGTTGAACACCAGCACCTTGACCGGCACCCGCTCCTGCTTGAGCGTGAGCAGGTCGCCCAGCAGCATGGTCATGCCGCCGTCGCCGCACATCGCGATCACCTGGCGCTCGGGGAACGCCTTCTGAATACCGATCGCCTGGGGGTAGGCGTTGGCCATGGTGCCGTGGACCAGGCTGGAGAGCGTGCGCCGCTCGCCGCGGGCGCGGATATGGCGCAACATCCACACCATCGGGCTGCCACCGTCGGCGGTGAAGAAGGCGTCGTCGTCGGCGGCGGCATCCAGCGCCACAGTCAGTTCCTGGGGGTGGATCAGCGCGTCGTCCTGACTCTCGGGCTCGTCGTGGGCCAGCGCCTTGTGGTACTGCTCGCGGCATTTTTCCAGCCAGCGGGTGTCACTCTGGGCATCGACGATCTGTGCCAACGCCGCACAGGTATCGCGCACGCTGCCGACCAGACCGATATCGACCGGGTGGCGCTTGCCGATCTGCTGCGGGTCGATGTCGACCTGGATGATGGTCGCCTTCTCTGGATAGAACTGGGTCCAGGCGAAGCTGCAGCCGAGCAGGATCAGGGTGTCGCACTCGGCCACCGCGTGATAGCCGCCGGCCAGGCCGAAGACGCCGGTCATGCCGACCTCGAAGGGGTTGTCCGGCTCGATGAAATCCTTGGCCCGCGAGGTCCAAGCCACCGGCGCGTTGAGCTTGGCCGCCAGCGCCAGCACCTCGGAACGCGCGTGTTCGCAGCCGAAGCCGGCGTAGATCGAGATCTTGCCGCCGGCGTTGATCTGTTTCACCGCCGGTACCAGCTCCTCGGCGTTGGGTCGCATTACTGGATCGAAGCGATGGGCGCGGTAGGGGAGATCCTGGCTCGGCGTCTGGGTGAACAGGTCGCCGTGTACCACCAGCACCGCCACGCCGTTCTTGGCCAGCGCCGTCTGTGCCGCCAGCGCCGCCATGCGGCGCGCCTGATCCGGGTTGACCACGGTCTCGCAGAAGACGCTGTACTGGGCGTAGATCGGCGCGGGATCGACATCCTGGGGAAAACCGACACCACTGTCCCCGGTGGCCACCTGGGAGGCGATCATCACCACCGGGGAGCCGCTGCGGTGCGCCTCGAACAGACCGTTGACGAAGTGCAGCGAGCCAGGGCCGCAGGTGCCGGCACAAAGGGTCAGTTCACGGGTCATGTAGGCCTCGCCGCCGGCGGCGAAGCCACCGACCTCTTCATGGCGCACATGTACCCACTCCAGTTCGCTGCGGCGGATGGCATCGGTGAAGTGGTTGATGGTATCCCCGACCACGCCGTAGCAGCGCTTGGCACCGGCTTCGGCCAGGGTTTCGACGATGATTTCAGCGACGTTCTGACTCATGGGATGACTCCTTCGCAACGACGTCGGCGACGCTTTTCGCCATGACGCGGGGTAACCCCCGGCGCACCGGGTGATGACGTGTATTTCTCTCGGATGCCACGGTCTCGCGGGTTCGACAGCATCGAGGACGCGACGGCGCGGGCCGCTCATGGTGGGCCCCGCGCGATTCGGCCACGCTCGGAGACCGACCTGCCGGTCTAAGCGTAGTCGCTGGTCGCGCAACGGCTAGCCGTCGGGCTCGGGAGTGACCCCACCAGAGGTCAACGCCTCACGCCTGGATCGCCGGGTCCGGTACCCGCGGAAAACGCGGCGGATGCGCCTGCAGATAGGCGTGGCAGGCCCGCAGCACGCGGGCGTCGTCATGCTTGCCGCCGGCGAGCTGGAAGCCCACCGGCAGCCCCGACTCGGTGAACCCGCATGGCACCGAGGCCGCTGGCTGCTGGCTCAGGTTGAAGGGATAGGAGAACGGCGCCCACTCCTCCCAGTCGCGCATGTCGCTGCCGGGTGGGACTTCGTGATTCACCGCGAACGGCGCGATCGGCACCGTGGGCGTCATCAGCAGGTGGTAGCGCTGGTTGAAGCGCTCCAGGCGCTGGGTGAGGCTGGCACGCTCGCGCAGCGCCTGGAACAGATCGAGTGCGCTGAAGCGCTCGGCCCGCTGGGCGTTGGCCGCCAGCCCCGGGTCGAGCCGTTCGCGCTGGCGCGCGTCACATTGGCTCCAGAAGTCCAGCGAGGCGGTGAACCAGAGCTTCTGAAAGATCTCGATCGGTGATTCGAACCCCGGATTGAGCTCCTCGACCTCGGCCCCCAGCGCTTCGAGGTTGTGCGCTGCTTCGCGCACCCGGGCGGCAATCTGCGGGTCGACCTCGGCATAGCCCAGCGTCGGCGAGTAGGCGATACGCAGACCGCGCAGATCGCCACTCAGCTCGGCGCCCCAGTCATCGGGCTGCCCGCGGGTGGCATAGGGGTCGCGATAATCGTAGCGGCCGATCACGTTGAGCATGCGCACCGCATCCTCGACGCTGCGCGTCAGCGGGCCGATATGCGATAGCGACGGCTCGGTCGCCGGCGGCCACTGCGGGGTCCAGCCATAGGTGGGTTTGAAGCCGAACACCCCGGTGAAGGCGGCCGGAATGCGGATCGAGCCCCCGGAATCGCCGCCCTGGTGCAGTACGCCCATATTGAGCGCAGCGGCGGCCGCAGCACCGCCCGAGGAGCCGCCCGGGGTCAGCCGGGTATCCCAGGGGTTGCAGGTAGCGCCGAAGACCCGGTTGTCGGTCACCGCCTTCCAGCCGAACTCCGGCGTGTTGGTCTTGCCCAGGATCACCGCCCCGGCCTCACGCAGCATGCGCGCCGGCGGGCAGTCGTGCTCGCAGAGCGCAGTGGAAGTGGTCAGCGAGCCCTCCCGGGCCGGCATGCCGGCGACCTCGGCCAGGTCCTTCATCGACACCGGAATCCCATCGATCTCGCTCAGCGGCCTGCCCTGCCCCCAGCGCCGCGCCGACGCCTTGGCCGCGGCCTCGGCGCCTTCGTGATCGACATGTACATAGGCGTTGACGACGTCGTTGAAGCGCTCGATGCGCGTCAGCGCCGCCCGGGTCGCCTCCAGCGGCGAGGCCTCGCCGCTTGCGAACAGCCGCTTGAGGCTGCCGGCGTCCATATTTCCCAAATCGCTGCCCAAATCGCTGCCCAAATCGCTATCGTGACTCGCGCTGCTCATCCTGAACTCTCCGCTGGCGTCGATGACATCCTGTGACGTTTCAGGCTAGCAGTCAGAAGCCAACCGGCAATTCGCGATTGCCACGGACAGCGCTTTCGGCGTCAGAAATCGTGCGCGGCTTCCGGCGGCAACTGCGGCATTTCGCGCAGACGTCGGATATGAACATGGCGCATCAGCCGTATCACCGGTCTGATCAACATCTCGATACTGCCGATCAGGAACAGCCAGGTGCCGTAGTAGGTCAACGCTTCGTAAAAGAAGAAAAAACTGCCGATCACGAACCAGATGCCGATCAGAATGTCGTTGACGATACTGACGACCTCGTAGCGCTTGCGGATCACCAGCTCTTCATGACCGATATGCAGCGTCAATGGCGGCAGAGTTTGCGGGTTGCTCTTATGCTGATAGTGAGTCTGGGCGTCCGGCATCTCTCTCTCCTCGGGCCAGTTTGGTCTTGTCGTCGGGCGGCGGATCGTGACGCCTGTCTGGCAGCGGCACCGGTGGCACACCGGTGCAAGGCGCTGACAGCAGCGTAGGTGAATTGTAACGCCGGCGCGTCCGGCACCGAATGGAGACGACTTCCATGGCAGCATCCGCAAAGCGCCAATCCGGCGACCCCCCTGTCGCCGACGACACCACACTGTTCATCTTCGGCGCCAGCGGTGACCTGGTGAAACGCCTGCTGATCCCATCGCTCTACCATCTCGATCGCGACGGTCTGCTCGACGACGCCATGCGTATCGTGGGGGTGGATCTCGCCGAGCACGACGATGAGAGCTTCCGCGAGCATCTCCATACGTTTCTCGCCGACAAGGACGCCGCCAGCCACGCCGAGGGGCGCGCGGCCGATCTCGACCCCGAGACCTGGAACGCATTCGCCCGCCGCCTGCACTACCGCCAGGGCGACTTCACCCAGCGCGACATCTACGCCGAGATCGCCACGCTGATCGAGGCCGGCACCAGCGCCAACGCGGTCTTCTACTGCGCCACCGGCTCGCGCTTTTTCGGCGATATCGCCACCCGCCTGGGCGAAGCGGGGCTGCTCAGCGAACGCGACGGCCAGTACCGACGGCTAGTGGTGGAGAAGCCCTTCGGCCACGATCTCGAGTCGGCACGCACGCTCAACGCCCAGCTGCTGGAGGTGATGCAGGAGCGCCAGATCTATCGGATCGATCACTTCCTGGGCAAGGAGACGGTGCAGAATATTCTGGTCGCGCGCTTTGCCAATGTGCTGTTCGAGCCGTTCTGGAACAATCACTACATCGACCATATCCAGATCACCGCCGCCGAGACCGTCGGCGTCGAGAAGCGCGCCGCCTTCTACGACCGCACCGGTGCCATGCGCGACATGGTGCCCAATCATCTGTTCCAGCTGTTGGCGATGGTCGCTATCGAGCCGCCGGCGGCGTTCGGGGCCGACGCCCTGCGCAACGAGAAATCCAAGGTGCTCGAAGCGATCCGCCCCTGGACCCCGCAAGAGGCCGCCGCCAACTCCGCACGCGGACGCTACGCGGCCGGCAAGCTGGGCGACACCGAGGTACCCGGCTATCTCGATGAGGAGGGCGTCGCCCCGGACAGCCAGACCGAGACCTACGTGGCGATGAAGGTGATGGTCGACAACTGGCGCTGGATCGGTGTGCCCTTCTACCTGCGCACCGGCAAGCGCATGAGCGCCCGCGACACCGAGATCGCGATCTGCTTCAAGCCGGCGCCCTATGCTCAGTTCCGCGATACCGAGGTCGAGCGCATGGCGGCCAACTGGCTGATCATCCAGATCCAGCCCAACGAGGGGATGTGGTTCGACTTCCAGGCCAAGCGCCCCGGGCCGGAGCTCGAGATGGACACGGTCAAGATGGGCTTCGCCTACAAGGACTTCTTCGATCTGCCCGCGGTCACCGGCTATGAGACCTTGATCTACGACTGCCTCACCGGCGATCAGATGCTGTTCCAGCGCGCCGACACCATCGAGAACGGCTGGCGCGCGGTGCAGCCGTTCCTCGACGCCTGGGCCGAGAATCCCGAGCTGAGCGACTACGCCGCCGGCGAGGATGGCCCGCAGAGCGCACACGAGCTGATCGAACGCGACGGGCGCCAGTGGCACCAGGTCGGCTCCCCCACCGGTCCCGGCGTGGCCCCGACGCCCAAAAAGTCCTGAATGCCTCGTCCGGGTTTTGTTCGCACCTGGAGCGCCGTTGCCGCCATGTTCTTTCTCAATGGCGGCCTGTTCGGTACCTGGGCGTCGCGCATTCCGCGCGTCACCGAACTGCACGGTCTCGATGATGCCGGGCTCGGCCTGCTGCTGCTGGGCCTGGGCGTCGGCGCGCTGATCTCGTTTCCGCTGGCCGGGCGCGCGGCCGATCATTTCGGCGCGGCGCGCACCACCCGTGCCCTGGCCATCGCCTGCGTCCTAACGCTGGGCCTGGTCGCCGCGGCGCCCACGGTGTGGTCTCTCGCCCTGGCGCTGGTGCTGTTCGGGGGCGCTCAGGGCGCCATGGACGTGACCATGAACGGCTGGGCCGGCGAGGCCGAGCGCGCCCTCGGCAAACCGGTGATGGCCTCCTTCCATGCCCTATGGAGCCTGGGCGCCGGCGCGGGCGCGGCGCTCGGCTACCTGGCGACGCACCTGGCGCTCCCGCTGCTGTGGCACTTTCTCTTGGCGGGCGGGCTGATCTACGCGATCACCGCGGCGGTTGCCGCCGTACCCTGGCCCGGCGAGCGCCGCCAACCGCCCGCGGTGAAGCCCCGGCGGCTGCCGCTGCCGCACGGGGCGCTGCTGTGGGTCGGCGTGGTCGCCCTGTGCGCCTCCCTCGGCGAAGGCGCGGTGGCGGACTGGAGCGCACTCTTCCTGCTCGATGCCACCACGGCCAGCGCGGCCCAGAGCACCCTGGGTTACGCCATTTTCTCCACCGCCATGGTGGTCACACGGCTGATCGGCGCGGGGCTGATCCTGCGTCTCGGCACCACCACGGCGACACGTCTCGCCGGCCTCTCGGCCGCCCTGGGCGTGGCTCTGGCGGTGCTCTGCGGTGAGCTGTATCTCGTCCTGGTCGGCTTCTTCCTGATGGGGATCGGCTATGCCCTGGTGATGCCGCTGGCGTTCTCACGCGCGGCCAACGACCCCGAGCTGCCCCCCGGCGCCGCCATCGCCAGCGTCGCCACCCTGGGCTACGGCGGCATGCTGCTGGGGCCACCGCTGATCGGCTTTGCCGCCAGTGTGATCACGCTGCACTACGCCTTTGCCCTGCTCGGCGTGCTGTCGCTGTGCATCGTCCTGCGCGCCGGCGCGTTGGCGCCGCCCGCCGCCGAGCGCTGCGAGACCACCTGAAATAGCGCGGCAGCCGTTGCCGCGCTGGCTACCAGAGCGAACGGTAGAGTTCGATCAGCTCCGCGTGGTTCGGCACCCGCGGGTTGTTGCCGGGCGAGCCGGAGGCCAGGGCCTGCTCGGCCATGGTGTCGAGCAGCGCCTCGAAGCGCGCGGGGTCGATGCCGTAGTCCCGCGGCGTGGGCACCGCCAGCTCCTGATTGAGGGCGACCAGCTCGGCGAGCAGCCGCTCGCCGGCGCGGGCGTCATCGTCGCTGTCGGTGGCCACGCCGATGGCGCGGGCGCAGGTGGCGTAACGTGCCGGCGCGGCGGCCAGCGAGAAGGTCGTGATCGCCGGCAGCAGCATGGCGTTGGACATGCCGTGGGGCACGTGAAACGCCGCACCCAGCGGCCGGCTCATGCCGTGTACCAGTGCCACCGAGGCGCTGGAGAAGGCCAGGCCAGCCAGGCTCGAGCCCAGCATCATCGCCTCACGCGCCGCGCGATCGTCGCCCTGGTGATAGACCCGGCGCAGATGGGGGCCGATCAGGCGCATCGCGGCCAGCGCATTGTGATCCGAGAAGGGGTTGGCCTTGCGGCTGACGTAGGCCTCGATGGCGTGGGTAAGCGCATCGATACCGGTGTCGGCGGTGACCCGCGGCGGCACCGAGAGCGTCAGCTCGAAGTCGACGATCGCGGCCGCCGGCATGAAGCCGATGCCCGGGCAGAGCATCTTTTCGCCGGCAGCCTCGTCGGTGATGATGGTGAAACGCGTCATCTCCGAGCCGGTGCCGGCGGTGGTGGGGATGGCAACCAGCGGCAGGCCGAGCTGCGACGCCGCGCGCGGAAACTGGTAGTCGCGGATCTCACCGCCGAAGTGACCCAGTACGCCGATCGCCTTGGCCGAGTCGATGGGGCTGCCGCCACCCAGCGCGATCACGCCATCGAACGCGCCCTGTGCGGTGCCCTCGCGCATCAGCGCCACACCGTCGAGGATCGAGGTCAGGGTGGGCTCCGGCACGGTGTCCGCGAATACGCGGTAGTCGAGCCCGGCGGCCTCGAGCAGCGCGTGAAGTCGCGCTACGTAGCCGAGTTCGACCATCATCGGATCGGTGACTACCAGCGGCCGCTGCACGCCGAGTGCGGCGAGCACCCCGGCGAGACGCTCGAGCGCGCCGCCACCCACTTCCAGAATCCGCGGCATCAGGATATTGCTGACCATCGCCTTTTCCTCCTGTCGACACCTGGTGCCAGCATGCCACGCCACGACTCGGGCCGTCGTGGACCCGCCACCAAAGTGCAAGCGCGCAGCGGTCTCCCCCTCCGCTCGGGCGACGACATGATCGCGCTCAGACCGGGCTGGCCAGCGTTCGCGCCATCAGTGTCTCCACCAGCGGCTGTGCGTCGATGGTGAAATCCTGATCGAGCCCCAGATCGCGCAGGCCGCAGCGCTGGTAGAAGCGAATCGCCGGCACATTGTCGGCGAGGACCCATAGCCCCAGGTCGCGATAGCCCTGATCGAGACACCACTCCAGCGCAGCCTGCCACAGGGCGTGGCCAACGCCCTGGCGCTGCGCCCGTGGGGCAACGTAGAAGCCGTAAAGCTCGGCCCAGCCGGGGGTGAGTGAGCGCACCTCGGGCCGCGCGCTCTCGCTCT
Organism: Salinicola sp. DM10; assembly: GCF_017306975.2. Lineage (NCBI taxonomy): Bacteria > Pseudomonadati > Pseudomonadota > Gammaproteobacteria > Oceanospirillales > Halomonadaceae > Salinicola > Salinicola sp. DM10. The sequence goes on along the minus strand of NZ_JAFLEN020000004.1, from coordinate 152,343 downwards.
GGCGGAAAGGACCGACACTCACCCAGCCGAGCAGCTCACCTGCCCGAGTGTCTGCCTGGGTGTCTGTACGGATGTCCGAATGCGTACCGACAAAGACCACCGCCCCCGCGTCGAGCTGCGAGCGCCAGGCCGCGGCACGCGCGGCGACATCCAAGCCCGCCAGCGTGGTCTCGGCGATCAAGCCGCGGTAGCTATGCCGCCAGGCGTCGACGTGGATGGTCGCGATCGCCTCGGCGTCGGCTGGAGTGGCACGGCGCACCACCACCGCACCCGCCCGGCTCACGACGTCAGCCGCGACAGCGCAAAGCCGGCGATGGCGGTGTCCTGCACCCCGGTGCCGGTGAGGTCGCAGACGGTGATGGCGCTCGCCTCCCGGCGCGGCGACTGGCCACCGGCGATCACCTGGCCCAGCTCGTGAACCGTGAACGGCGGGCGATGGCCGGCATAGACCTTGAGCTCGCCATTGTGCTCGCTCTGGGCCCGGGTATCGGCGACGAAGACGTCGGCGCGCTCCATCACCGAGGAGTCGAGCTCGCGCTTTTCGGGGCTGTCAGAGCCCATCGCCGTGACATGCACGCCATCGGGCAGGTGCGCCCCTGACAGCAAAGGCTCGCGTGATGGCGTGGTGGTGACGATGATATCGGCACGGGCACAGGCGGCATCGATCTGCTCGTGGACCTCGACCGCAAGGCCATAGCGCTCGCGCATGCGCACCGCATAGGCGCCGGCCTTCTCGGCATCCCGCGCCCAGACGTCGAGCGTATCGATGTCGCGTACCAGCCGGAGCGCGGCGACCTGCAGCTCCGCCTGCACGCCGGCGCCGAGGACGGTGACGCGCCGGCTGTCGCTCCGCGAGAGATGCTTGGCGGCGATGGCGCCGGCCAGCGCGGTGCGTATGTCAGTGAGGTAGCCCTCGTCGAACAGCACCGCCTCGACCAGGCCGGTCTTGGCCGAGAACACGATCATCAGCCCGTTGAGACTCGGCAGCCCCAGCTTGGGATTGTCGAAGAAGCCGGGGCTGACCTTGATCGCGAAGCGCGCATTGCCCTGGATATGGGCGGTCTTGACGTCGACCTCGCCATTGGATTCCGCAATTGCCATCGACAGGATCGGCGGCTGGACGACGTTCCCTTCACCCAGCGCACGGAAACCGGCTTCGACCGCCTCCAAAGCGGCGTGATCCAGCGTGACGACATCCTGAATCTGCTGTCGGTTATAAAGCTCCATCGGGGTGTCTCCTGCGTCCATTCATTTGAATTCGCGTCAGCGTGCACTGGAAGTCGTATCAGCGCGGCGGATAGTCAATCAGCGTCCTCGCCCGCATCAGAGTCTCTGCGTCCACGCCGTTGCCCGAGACGATCAGCGCCACCTTCTGGCCGCGGATGTCGAGGGCGTGCTCCTCGATCGCGGCGAGCCCCACCACGGCAGCCCCCTCGACCAGCATCTTCTCCTGTTCGAAGAAGTGCAGCATGGCCCGGGCAATCGCCGGCTCCGAGACCCGGTAGTGATCGTCCATCACCTCGCGTACCAGGGCGAAGGTGCAGCGGTTGTCGAGCCCGATCCCGCCCCCGAGCGAGTCGGCGAGCGAGGCTTGTTCCTCGACCTCCACCGGCTCGCCCGCCGCCAGGCTGTCGATCATCGCCGCGCCCTGTTCCATGCTCACCCCGGTCACCTGGACCTGGGGATTGATGCCTTTGACCGCGCGCCCGATACCGCCGAGCAGCCCGCCGCCGGAGAGCCCGATCAGCACGCGGTCGAGCGCCGGCAGGTCTTCCATCAGTTCGAGCCCGATGGTGCCCTGGCCGGCCGCGATCAGCGGGTCATCGAAGGGTTCGATCAGCGTCATGCCGTCGTCGGCGACCAGACGCCGCGCCTCGACGAAGGCGTCGTCCTGGGAGCGCCCGATCACCCGTGCCTCGGCCCCTAGCGCTTCGATGGCGGCGACCTTGTTGGCTGGCACCAGCTCGGAGAGACAGACCACCGCCCGCGCGCCGAGTCGCCTGGCCGCCCACGCCACCGCGCGGCCGTGATTGCCGGTGGAGGCGGTGGTGACGCCGCGCTCGAGCTGAGCCGGCGCCAGCGAGGCGATCTTGTTGAGCGCGCCGCGCAGCTTGAATGCGCCGCTCGGTTGCAGCGTCTCGAGCTTGAGATAGACCTCAGCGTCGAAGCGCGCCGACAGGCTCTGGGAGAGGATCAGCGGCGTGCGCGCCGCCTGCCCGGCGAGTCGCTGGCGGGCCAGGTAGATATCGTGCAGGGTGACGGGGTCGGACATACAAGCTCCCGAATCGAAAGGGCAGGACGCCGGAACGGAAAGGCGGCAGGCTGAATCTCTTCACCCTGCCGCAGGCGCGTGTCGGTATCAATGCGCGACGCGGTGTGCCACCGCGACGCCGGGGTTTCTCTCTTAAGCTCCCCCCTTCGGCTCAGCGCTTGGGATCGGCTATTTAGTTCACCCCTGCAGATCGCCGCTACGCGTCAGCTCGTCGGTCACCTTGTCGATGGCACGCTTGGCACGGGCGATCACCTCGTCGACCTGGCCGCGATCGATCACCAACGGCGGGGCGAAGCCGAGGATGTCGCCGTTGGGCATGGCACGGGCGATCAGGTTCTCCTCGAGCGCCGCCGCCGCGACCCGCGGGCCGACCTTGAGCGCCGGGTCGAAGGGGGTATAGGCGCCCTTCTTCGGCGCGAACTCGAGTGCCGCCATCAGCCCCTGGCCGCGCACGTCGCCCACCAGCGGGTGCTCGCCGAAGGTCTTGGCCAGCTGGGCGTTGAAGTAGGCGCCGGTCTCGGCGGCGTTACCGACCAGATTCTCGCGCTCGATGATGTCCAGATTGGCCATCGCCGCCGCCGCGCCCAGCGGGTGCCCGGAGTAGGTCCAACCGTGGCCGATCGGGCCGAACTCACCGGTGCCATCCTCCAGCGCCTTCCACACGCGTTCGCCGACGATCACCCCGGAGAGCGGCTGGTAAGCGCTGGTCAGCCCCTTGGCGATGGTCACCAGATCCGGCTGGATGCCGTAGTGCTGGAAGCCGAAATCGCTGCCCAACCGCCCGAAGCCGCTGACGACTTCGTCGCTGATCAGCAGGATGTCGTGGCGCTTGAGCACCGCCTGAATCGCCTCCCAGTAGCCCTCCGGCGGCGGAATGATGCCGCCGGTGCCGAGTACCGGCTCGCCGATGAAGGCGCCCACGGTCTCCGGGCCCTCGCGCTGGATCAGCGCCTCCAGCTGCTCGGCGCAGTAGGCGGAGAACTCGCGTTCGCTCATCTCGCCCCGGGGCCGGCGGTAATAGTACGGGGCCTCGGTATGCAGCACGCCTTCGATCGGCAGGTCGAAGTGCTGATGGAAGGCGGGCAGCCCGGTGAGCGAACCGGCGGCGATGCTGGAACCGTGGTAACCGCGCTGGCGCGAGATGATCTTCTTCTTCTGCGGCCGGCCGGTGACATTGTGGTAGTAGCGCACCAGCTTGATCTGGGTCTCGTTGGCGTCGCTGCCGGAGAGCCCGTAGTAGACCTTGTTCAAGCCGTGACCGGCGAGCTTGGCGATACGCTCGGAGAGCGCGATCAGCGGCTCGTTGGAGTGGCCGACATAGGTGTGGTAGTAGGCGAGTTCCTTGGCCTGGGCGTAGATGGCCTCGGCGATCTCGCTGCGCCCGTAGCCGATGTTGACGCAGTAGAGCCCGGCAAAGGCGTCGATCATCTCACGCCCGTCGCGGTCGACGATGGAAATCCCCTGGCCACCGGTGATGATACGCCCCGGCGCATCGCCATGGGCGTAGTCGCGCAGATGGGTGGAGGCGTGAAAGACGTGGCGGCGATCGTTGTCGATCAGGCTACGCGTATCGGTCATGAGGTTTTCCTTACTCAAAGCGGAACCACCACCGCAACTGTCGATGGTGTTTGATGGTGGTTCCCGGCGGGCGCAGCGGTCACCGTGACCCTTGTGTGATACCCGCGTTAATAAAGCCATGCGACGCTCAAAAAGCTATGCGACGCTGATGATACGGCGCGACACCGTTCACGCGACAGCGCTCGGGCGCCGGCGAGCCGGCGAAGCGCCGTCAGCGATTACACGCTGGCTCAAGAAGAACTGGCCGAGGGCATATTACCCAGACAGTAATACTTGGTGTCGAGATACTCCTCGAGCCCCTGGGCGCCGCCCTCGCGGCCAAGGCCGGACTGCTTGATGCCGCCGAAGGGGATCGGCGCGCCGGTCATCTTGACGCTGTTGACGCTGACCATGCCGTACTCCAGCCCGCGCATCAGCTTCCAGATGCGTCGCACGTCATGGGTGTAGACATAGGCGGCGAGGCCGTACTCGGTGTCGTTGGCCAGCCGGATCACTTCGTCGTCGCTGTCGAACACGCCGATACCCGCCACCGGCGAGAAGGTCTCCTCGCGGAATACGCGCATCTCCGGGGTGATGTCGGCGAGCAGCGTGGGGACGAAGAAGTTGGCCCCCGGCGCCGAGCGCTCGCCGCCGAGCTTGCGCGCGCCGCGGCGCACCCCATCCTCGACGATACCCTGAGCCATCTCCACCGCACGGCGGTGGATCAACGGGCCGATATCGCACTCATCGAGCCCGTTGCCCACGCTGAGCGCTTCCATGTGCGCGACGAAGCGCTCGATGAAGGCGTCGTAGATGCCGCGCTGGACGAAGATGCGGTTGGCGGCCAGGCAATCCTGCCCGGCGGTCTGGAACTTGGCGGCCACGGCTTCTTTGGCTGCGGCGTCCGGGTCCATGTCGTCGCAGACGATGAAGGGCGCGTTGCCGCCCAGCTCCAGCGACATGCGCTTGACGCTCGACGAACTCTGGCGCATCAGCAGCTTGCCCACCCGGGTCGAGCCGGTGAACGAGATGTTGCGGATGCGATTGTCGCTGCACAGCACCTCGGAGACCGTCGCCGGGTCGCCGGTGACCACGTTGAACACCCCGGCCGGGATGCCCGCGCGCTCGGCGAGTTCGGCCAGCGCCAGCGCCGAGTACGGGGTCTCGTTGGCCGGCTTGACGATCACCGGGCAGCCCGCGGCGAGCGCCGCCCCCGCCTTGCGGGTGATCATCGCCAGCGGGAAGTTCCACGGCGTGAACATCGCCGACACGCCCACCGGCTCTTTGATCGTACCCAGGGCCGCATCGGGGATATGGCTGGGGATGGTCATGCCGTAGGCGCGCTTGGCCTCCTCAGCGAACCACTGGATGAAGCTGGCGCCATAGTCGACCTCACCGCGGGCATCCTTGAGCGGCTTGCCCTGCTCGCGGGTCATCAGATAGGCGAGATCCTCCTTGTGCTCGTGCAGCAGGCGATACCAGGCGTTGAGCTTCTCGGCGCGCACATTGACGTTGAGCGCCCGCCAGGCGGCGAACGCCTCCTCGGCGGCGGTCACGGTGGCGGTGATCTGGGCGGCTTCCAGCAGTGCACAGTGGCCCAGGGTCTCGCCGGTGGCGGGGTCGACCACCGCCTCCTCGCGACCCTCGCTGCCATGGGTCCACTTGCCGTCGACATAGGCGTACTGACGGAAAAGACGCGGGTCGTTGAGTTTCATGCTGTCGCCTCCTGCGGCGCTGAGGGCGTAACGGTCAGGCGGCGTCAGAGAGAAGTGCTTTCCTCTGACGCTGCCGAGTGCTCCCAGCCTAAGGGTTAGGGCGCGCAGAAACTTTTTGTCCCGCCGCTCTGGCACTTGCGCTTTTTTTCGAAAGCGCCGCGTTGACTTGCAGTTTTTTCGGCGCAAAGGGCAGGCGCCGCAACGGCCTGGGTACGTGTATACAGCATCCTCTGATGTCTACATCTTTTGGCTAAAAAACGCACAAAATCGTCGCCAAAAAGAGCGCCCAGGCGTAAGCATGTATACACGCCGTGCCATCCACCCCCGATTTCCGGGCCGGCCACCCGCGTCATGACCGCCGCGCGAGCCGTCCGCCGACACCACGGCGTGAACCCGAGAGGAGATGACCCATGTCCAACCGTGGCTATCCGTTGAACGCCTGGTACGCCGCCGCCTGGGGCCATGAGATACAGCACCGGCTCACGCCGCGCACCCTCTGCGAAACCGATCTGGTGCTCTATCGCCGCAGCGACGGCGAGATCGCCGCGCTGCAGGATGCTTGCTGGCACCGCCTGCTGCCGCTGTCGCTGGGCCGCCTGGATGGCGACAGCGTGGTGTGCGGCTATCACGGCCTGGCCTTCGACCCCCATGGCCGCTGCACCCATATGCCGTCGCAGGAGACGATCAACCCTGCCGCCTGCGTGCGCAGCTTCCCGGTGGCCGAGCGCCACGCCCTGGTGTGGGTGTGGATGGGCGACCCGGCCCGGGCCGACACCGCCACCATCCCCGATTTCCACTGGAACGCCGACCCCGCTCTGGCCGGCCGCGGCGGGACCTTCTACAGCCTGCAGTGCGAATACCGGCTGGTGATCGACAACCTGCTCGACCTCACCCACGAGACCTTCGTCCACGCCGGCAGCATCGGCCACGACTCGATCACCCGGGCGCCGTTCGACGTCACCCACGACGAGCGCAGTGTCACCGTCCAGCGCTGGATGCTCGACGGCGATGCCCCACCCTTCTGGGCCCGCCAGCTGGGCCGCGACGTGCCGGTGGATCGCTGGCACAACATCCATTTCGAGGCGCCCTCGACCATCGTCGGCGATGTCGGCGTGGCCGAAGCCGGCACAGGCGCGCCCCAGGGCGACCGCTCCCACGGCGTGACCGGCTACTTCCTGGCGGCGCTGACGCCGGAGACCGCCACCAGCTGCCACTACTTCTGGAACTTCGTGCGCGATCACCACCTCGACGACCCCAACTGGACCGAATACCTGCACTACGCCCACGTCAACGACGGCCAGGGGGTCTACGACCAGGACAAGGCGGTGCTCCAGGCGCAGCAGATCGCGGTCTCGAAGCATGACCGCCCGCCGTTCTACAACCTCAACATCGACGCCGGCGCGATGTGGGCGCGGCGCATCATCGATCGCCTGATCGCCGCCGAGGAGACGCCACCCGCCGGTGAGCGGGTGGCGACGCCCAGCGTCTTCGCGCGCCAGGCCTGAGGACGCGATCACCATGCGCCAATCGCTGAAAGCGCTGCTGACCCTGCGCAACTGGATTCTCGACGGCACCCTGAGCGCCGGCGAGCGCCTGTGGGAACCGACCCTGGCGACCCGTCTGGCGGTGTCGCGCACGCCGTTGCGCGAGGCCCTGGTGCGCCTCGAACACGAGGGGCTGGTCGAGGCCGCCGAGCGCGGCGGCTATGCGGTGCGCGGCTTCTCCCCCGACTACCTCAAGCAGACGATCGAGATCCGCGGCACCCTGGAAGGGCTCGCCGCGCGTCAGGCGGCCGAGGCGCGCCACCCGGCGTCACGCCTGGCCCCCCTGCACCGGCTGGTCGAGCACATCGACACCATCGTCTCCCGGGCGCAGCTCGACGAAGAGGCGCTGAATCGCTATGTCACGCTCAACGGCGAATTCCACCAGCATCTGCTCGCCCTTGCCAAGAGCATGGCGCTGAGCGAGGCGCTGGAGCGCATCGGCAATCTGCCCTTCGCCTCGCCCAGCGCCTTCGTCATGAGCTACGCCCACTCCGCCTCCGCCCACCGCATCCTGTTCATCGCCAACGATCAGCACCGCTGCCTGGTCGACGCCCTCGCCGCCGGTGAGGGCGCGCGGGCCGAGCAGATCGCCCGCGAGCACGCGCGCATCGCCCAGCGCAACCTGGACAGCGCCCTCGCCCATCCCGCCGGGCTGAATGCCGTCAGTGGCGGTGCGCTGATCCGTCAACCATGATTCCGCCGCGTGCGGCCAGGAGAGTCCCATGAACCCTCGCAGCCTGCCTTCGGTCCACACCCCGCCCCGCTGGGAGTCGGCTACCCTCGCGCGCTGTCACGACCTGGGCAGCGACGTGCGCCTGTTCGAGGTGCGCACGGACAGCGGCGCGACCGCAGCCTATACCCCGGGGAGCCATCTGCCGCTGCAGCTCGAGTTCGATGGCCACCCCCAGACCCGCCACTACTCGCTGCTCGAGGAGGCCGGCGACGCCGGCGTCTACCGCTTCGCGGTCAAGCGCCTGGCCCACAGCCGCGGTGGCAGCGAGCACCTGTGGCAGCTCGCCCCCGGCGATCCGCTGACCATCGCGGCACCGGCCAACCACTTCCCGCTGTCGTTCGCCAGCCCCGAGTACCTGCTGATCGCCGGCGGTATCGGTATCACCCCGCTCTACGGCATGGCGCTGGCACTCCAGCGCGCCGGCAAGCGCCTGCGTCTGATCTATGTCTCCCGGGACAGTGCCCGCGATCACTTCGCCACGGCGCTCTCTGAACTGGGCGCGGCGCTGGAGGTGTACTCGGATTCGGCCAGCGCAGCGCCGGCGATCGCCCGCGCGGTGACCGCCCTCGACCCGGCCGGAGAGGCCTATCTGTGTGGCCCGGCGGGCCTGCGCAGGCATGTCCGCGCGCTGTGGGAAGCCGAGGCGCGGCCACCCTGGGCGCTGCGCTACGAGACCTTCGCCAACGGTGGCGAGCGCCCGGAGGAGACCTTCGAGGTCAGCGTGCGCAATCTGGGGATCAGCTTCGAGGTGCCGCCGCATCGCTCACTGCTGGAGTCGCTGCTCGATCACGACATCGAGGCACTCTACGACTGCCAGCGCGGCGAGTGCGGCCTGTGTGCGGTCGACGTGGTCAGTCACGAAGGCAGCATCGACCACCGCGACGTCTACTTCAGCGCCCGCCAGCACGCCGCTGACGACAAGCTGTGTACCTGCGTCTCGCGCATCGCCGGCCACGGCCGCGTGGTGATCGACACCCGCCGTCAGGGTATCCGCGACTGACGCGCGCCGTTTCACCCCCAGGAGGGAAAAGGGTATGACACTGGACACCGCCGCTGACATCGATCCGCGCAAGCTGCTCGACGATGCTCCGATGGGGCGCGCCCAGGTGCTGGCCGTGGCGACCACGGTCGCACTCAATGCGCTGGATGGCTTCGACGTGCTGGCGATCAGCTTCGCCGCACCGGGTATCGTCGCCGAGTGGGGGATCAACCGCGCCGAGCTCGGCGTAGTGCTGGCCATGGAACTGATCGGCATGGCCCTGGGCTCGATCCTGCTCGGCGGGGTGACCGATCGTGTCGGCCGGCGTCCGGTCAACCTCGGCTGCCTGCTGCTGATGGCGCTGGGCATGCTGATGGCCGCGCGTGCCGACAGCGTGGCGGAGCTGGGTGCCTGGCGCGTGCTCACTGGGGTCGGCATCGGCGGCATGCTCGCCTCGATCAACGCCACCGCCGCCGAGTACGCCAACCGCAAGAGCCGCAATCTGTGCGTCTCGCTGATGGCGATCGGCTATCCGCTGGGCGCCATCGTCGGCGGCACCATCGCCGCTCAGCTGCTGCGGCTGTTCGACTGGCGCGCGGTGTTCTACTTCGGCGCGCTGATGACGGTGCTGATGATTCCGCTCACCGCCTGGCTGCTGCGCGAGACCGTACCCTACTTGTGCCAGCGCCGCCCCGCTGGTGCGCTCGACAAGATCAACCGCGAACTGCGTCGTCTCGGCCACGCCACGGTGGCGCGGCTACCGGCACCGCCGGCCCGAAGCGACGGCGACTCGCCACTGGCGCTGTTCGGCCCCGGCTTGATCCGCGTCACCCTGCTGCTGACGCTGGCCTACTTCATGCACATCGCCACCTTCTATTTCATCCTCAAGTGGGTGCCGGAGATCGTCGTCGGCATGGGGTTCGACCCCGCCAACGCCGCCGGCGTACTGGTCTGGGCCAATATCGGCGGCGCCCTGGGCGGTGCCTTGCTGGGGCTGCTCGGGCGCCATCTGCCGATCCATCGCCTCACCATAGCCGCGCTCTGCCTGTCGGTGATCATGGTGACCCTGTTCGGCCACGGTGCCGACTCGCTGGCCGGCATCTCGCTGCTGGTCGCGGTGACCGGTTTCTGTACCAACGCCGGTGTGGTCGGCCTCTACGCGCTCTTCGCCCAGCGCTTCCCCACCGCCCAGCGCGCCTCCGGCACCGGCTTCGCGATCGGCATCGGCCGCGGCGGTGCGGCGCTCTCACCCATCGTGGTCGGCGTGCTGTTCACCCTCGATCTCGACCTGCAGGCGGTGGCGATCGTCATGGCCCTGGGGGCCGCGATCGCCGCCGTGGCGGTGCTGCTGCTCGGCCCCGAGCCGATTCAAACAGAGCAGCCCCGAGCCCAAGAAGAGAATACCTCCCACGCCCGGCTCACGTCGGATAGCCAGAGCGGCTAGGGGTACCCGCGCCGCTGTCGTCCCGGATGTTCTTACTAACGCCCAGACGCAGAAAACCCGGCATATGCCGGGTTCTTCTGATGAGAACGACACACCTGGCAAACAGGTGAGAAGGGGCGGAGCTGGCATTCAAACTCAGGACGCCCGCCCCTCAGCTCTCGGGGTTGGGCAGTGCCGGTGGCCCGTGACGCTTGACCGTCTTGGTGACGATATAGGTAAAGTAGCGTTCGATGCCGAGATCCGACACCAGCCAGGCGTCAATCAGGCGCTGGTAGGCGTCGATGCTCTCCAGCTCGATCTTGACCAGATAATCCATGCCGCCGCCAATGGCGAAGCACTCGGCCACGGCGTCGCTATCCTCGACCAGGCGCTCGAAGCGCGCGAAGCTCTCGGCATTGTGCTGCTTGAGTTCGATCTGGACCCATACCGGCGTCAGCTTGACCAGCACCTCGGTGTCGATCCGCGCACTGTAGCCACGAATGACGCCCGCCTTCTCGAGCCGCTTGACCCGCTCCCAGCAGGGGCTGACGGAGAGGTTGATCGCCTCCGCCAGGCGCGATTTGGTGATGCGCCCGTCGCGGCTCAGGATCGCCAGGATCTTGAGATCGTAGCGGTCGAGTCTCATTCGACCGGCTTCGGGGTCGATAAAGCGCCGACCGGCTTCGGGGTCGAGAACGAATCTCTCTCCAACGACTGCACCACCTCGGCGACCACCGCGATGGTGTCACCCATGCCGACCTTGGCCGGGAAGCGCCGAGCGATCAGCACGCCATCGCGCTGGGCGCGGTACTCGACCGGGTCGGTACCGGTGCGGGTCATGTCATAGATTCGCGCCAGCACGTCGCCCTGCTTGACCATCTCCCCCAGCGACACCGTAAGCTCCAGCAAACCAGCGTGCTCGCTCTGCACATAGCAGCTGGCATCGGGCATATCGACGTAGATCATCGGCTCGTCGGCGGTCTCCAGCTCACCGTCGATCAAGCCGTAGTGGATCAGGAAGTTGCGCACGCCGCGCTCGCTGATGGCCAGGCTGGCCGGGGTCGAGGTGCCGCCGCCGCCGAGTTCGGTGGTGACGAAGGTCTTGCCCTGGGACTCCACCGCAGTGTCGTAGAGCCGGGTGGCGTCGAGCTCGAACATCATCATCGCGTAGGGCGCGCCGAAGGCCACCGCGCCGCCCAGGCTGGCGCGCTCCTGGTTCAGATCGTCGAGGCGATGCGCGGCGGCGAAGGGCACGATATCCAGGGTGCGCCCCCCGGAGTGCAGGTCGAGCGCGACGTCGCACATCGGCACCAGCACGCGGGTGAAGTAGTCGGCGATCTGGCTGGTCACGCTACCGTCGGGGTCGCCGGGAAAGCTGCGGTTGAGGTTACCGCCATCCAGCGGCGAGGTGCGCTTGCCGGCTTCCGCCGCCGGCAAGTTCATCATCGGTACGATGATCACCCGCCCGCGCACGTCACCCGCCTCGAGGCTGTTGGCGAGCTTCATCAGCGCGGTGATGCCCTCGTACTCGTCGCCATGGTTGCCGCCGGTGAGCAGCGCCGTCGGCCCTTCGCCGTTGGCGACCACGGTGATCGGGATCATCACCGCGCCCCAGGCGGACTCGTCCACCGAGATCGGCAGCTTGAGAAAACCGTGCTGCACGCCCTGGGCGTCGAAGTCGACGCTGGCGCTGATCGGACTGGGACGCGGGGATGCGGACATGTGAACTCTCCTCACTGAAGCGAATGGTGCGCCCTTGGCTCCTGGCCACCGGACGCAGCATCGAAAAATGACCTTTCGTACAGAACCTCAGACCGCATCGGCACGACACCTATCTGACAAACGGCTGGTCGTCTGACAAACGGCTGGTCGGCGAACGGCTGGCGCGCCTATTTGACGAACAGCTGGCGGGGAAACTCGCACAGCGGCTCGGCGCCCTGCTCGGTGATCAGGATACTCTCGGTGATCTCCAGGCCCCAGTCGTCCATCCACATGCCGGGCATGAAGTGGAACGTCATCCCCGGCTCGAGGATCGTCTCGTCCGAGGGGCGCAGGCTCATGGTGCGCTCGCCCCAATCCGGCGGATAGCTGATTCCGATGGGGTAGCCACAGCGCGCGCCGCCGCGGTCGAAGCCATACTTGTCCATCGCCGCACCCAGCGCCAGCGCGATATCGGCACAGCGGTTGCCGGGCTTGGCCACGGCGAGGCCGTTCTCGATACCTTCGAGCAGCGCCGACTCGCCACGCAGGAACTCCTTGGGCGGCGTGCCCAGGAAGACCGTACGCGACAGCGGCGCGTGGTAGCGCTTGTAGCAGCCGGCGATCTCGAAAAACGTCCCTTCGCCGCGGCGGAACGGGGTGTCGTCCCAGGTCAGGTGAGGCGCGGCGGCATCGCTGCCGGTGGGCAGCAGCGGCACGATGGCAGGATAGTCGCCGCCATGCACCACGCCGTTGGGGTCGGTCCAGCCCTCGGTGCCGACGCGGTAGATCTCGGAGACCAGCTTGCTCTTGGCCAGGCCCGGCTCGATCATCTCCAGGATGCGCGAGTGCATGCCCTCGACGATGCGCGCCGCGACGCGCATGTAGGCGATCTCCTGCGGCGACTTGATCGCGCGGCACCAGTTGACCAGCGCCGTGGCATCGCTCAACTGGGCGTGGGGCAGCTCCTTGACCAGGCTGGTGTAGGCCCGCGCCGAGAAGTAGTAGTTGTCCATCTCCAGGCCGATGCTGCCGGTATGCCAGCCATACTCCGGCAGTACCGACTGGGCCAGATACTCCATCGGATGCATGTCCGGGTTCTGCACGTAGTAATCCGGGTAGTAGCGTACCCGCTCCTCGTGCATCCAGCAGGTGCGCCAAGCACCGTTGGCATCCTGACGCCGGCCGTACCACACCGGCTCGCCTTCCAGCCCCACCAGCACGCACTGATGGACATAGAACGACCAGCCGTCGTAGCCGGTCAGCCAGGCCATATTGGAGGGGTCGCTGACGATCAGCACATCGAGGCCACGGTTGGCCATCGACACGCGCACCTTGTGCAAACGGCTGGCGTACTCTTCACGCGAAAAAGGCAGGGAAACCTGGAACATGGAGCCACTCGACTAACGGGACCGAATTATCAGGACGCAGGCTGCCAGCGCGCCTAGCACCGGCCTGTCCTACCGCTTGCCGACCGGATGTGAAATTGTCATGATCGATTCTCGCAAAAATCAGGACAATTAGCGGTCAATGCATCAAGGGCGATAGTAGCATCGTCGCGCGTCCTGGCGTCAAAGGCTTTATTGCATCATGACAATCGACCTCACACCCTATCTATCGACCCAGGGGCCGAAGTATCTGGCGATCGCCCGTGCCCTGGCCGAGGCGCTGCGCCACGGCGCCATTTCGCCGGGTACCCGACTGCCCACCCACCGCGAGCTGGCGGAGACCCTCGGGGTCAGCGTGCAGACCGTATCCCGGGCCTACGAGCAGGCAGAGAAGAGCGGCCTGGTGCAGGCCCGGGTCGGCAGCGGCACCTGGATTCGCGATACCGAGGGCGATACCGAAAACGAGTTCCTGCGCGCACCGGCCACCCTCGCCGACGACAGCCTGATCGATCTCTCGATCGCCCATCCGGTGTGTCTGCCGTCCCACCATCTGCGCTTTCGGGAAGCCCTGGCGGAGCTTGCACGTACCGCCCACGCCGACGTGATCGGCGCCTGCCGCCCGATCGCCGGCCTGATCCATCAGCGCGAGCGTGCCGACGCCTGGCTGCGCGAGCGCCTGGGGGTGCCCGGCGAGGTGGAGGAGCGGCTGCTCTGCAACGGTGCCGCCCACGGCCTGATGCTGGCGATCGCCACCGTGGTCCAGCACGGCGACATAGTGCTCACCGAGTCGCTCACCGACCACGGTCTGATCTCGCTGGCGCGCACGCTTGGCTTCCAACTGCGCGGGGTCGCCATCGACCATCAGGGCGTGCTGCCCGAGGCGCTGGAAGCGGCCATCGTGCGCCACCGCCCGCGGGCGGTGTGCCTCACCCCGACCCAGCTCAACCCCACCGGTGCGACCATGGAGAACGCGCGGCGCGATGCCGTCGCCCGGGTGCTCGAGCGCCACGGCGTGTGGCTGATCGAGGACGACGTCCACGCCCTGCTCGAACCGCCCGGGCTGACCCCGCTCACCGCGCGCCTGCCGCTGCAGAGCTTCCATGTCACCAGCCTGACCAAGGCCACCGTGCCCGGGCTGCGCGCCGGCTATCTCAGCGTGCCCCGCGGGCAGATGCACCACACCCTGCCGCGCCTGCGCGCCACCAGTTGGATGGCGACACCGCTGGTGTTCGAGCTGGCCGACTACTGGCTCGCCAACGGCATGATCGATACGCTGGCGCATGAACAGCGCCAACTGCTCGCCGAGCGCCAATCGCTGACCGCTCGCCGTCTGGCCGGCCACGCCATCGATGCGCGACCCAGCAGCCTGCACGCCTGGATCGCGCTGCCGTCGCCGTGGCGCGCCGAGGAGCTCAAGCAGCAGGCGCGTCAGGAGGGCGTGGCGATCACCACCGCGCAGCCGTTTCTGGTCGCGCAGACGCCGGCGCCGCAGCGCGTGCGTCTCAGCCTGGGCGCCGAGAGCGACCTGGGGCGGCTGGCCCACGCCCTCGACGTGCTCGCCCGGCTGCTCGGCGAAGCACCGCCGCCGATGCTGGAAATCGTCTACTGAAGCGGGCGCGTTCCCGCGCCGGCGCTACGCCCAGGAGGCAACATGCAGGTACTGATCTATCACCAGGACGCCGCGCAGTGGCGCGACGTACTCGCCCAGCGCCTGCCCGAGGCGCAATTCCACCTGGGCGCCGAGCACGGCAACCCCCAGGTCGACTATCTGGTGGCGTGGAAGCCGCCGGCCTCGCTGTTCGAGGAGCAGCGTGGGCTGCGCGGTATCGTCAATCTTGGTGCCGGGGTCGACGCCCTGCTCAACAACCCCGCACTGCCGCGCGAGATTCCCATCGTCAAGCTGCGCGACGCCGGTATGGGCGAGCTGATCGGCGACTACGTGCGCTACGGCGTGCTCCACTTCCAGCGCGACTTCGACCGCTACCAGCGCCAGCAGCGCACGCAGAGCTGGCGCGAGGCCCCGGTGGTCGACAAGGCCGAGTGGGGTATCGGCGTACTCGGCCTGGGCGCGATCGGTACCCGCGTAGCGCAGATGCTGGCCGCCGACGGCTATCCCGTGCACGGCTGGAGCCGCTCGCCCAAGCAGCTCGAGGGCATCACCTGCCACCATGGCGATGCCGGTCTCGATGCCTTGCTCGGTCAGGTCATGACGCTGGTGACGCTGTTGCCGGACACCCCGGCCACCCGTCACCTGATCGATCGCGAGACCCTGGCCAAGCTGCCCGCCGGGGCCAGCCTGATCAATCCCGGGCGCGGCACCTTGATCGACGAAACCGCCCTGCTAGACGCCCTCGGCAGCGGCGAGGCCGACGACGACGCGCACCTGCGCGGGGCGCTGCTCGACGCCTTCCCACAGGAGCCGCTGCCGGCCGAGAGCCCGCTATGGCGCCACCCGCGCATTCTGATCACCCCGCACATGGCCGGCCCCACGCCGATTGGCGCCGCCGCCGATCAGGTCGCCGAGGCCCTGGGCCGGCTATCCCGTGGCGAGGCGGTCGAGACCATCGACCCCGATGCCGGCTATTGAAAACAGCCATGAACATAGCCACCGACGACACCCGACACTGCGATCGCGCCGCGGCCGAATCCAGCCACGCCTGCGCACTTCACCCTAGCGCGGGTCTCATCCACACTGCGGTGAGCGCCCCTCGGGCTGGCTGCGGCTGAGCGACCGCGCCCCCGAAGCATTGGTCAGGCTACAGGTCAGGCGTCGTTCACGAGCGCCTAGAGAGGTGAATGCGATGAGAGCAATCTCCAGCACCAGCTTCGCGGCGTTCGGCGCGGTGCTCATTGCCATCAGCTATGGCGTGGCGCGTTTCGCCTTCGGCCTTTTCGTCCCGCAGATCCGCGACGACCTGGCCCTCACCACCTACACGATCGGCGTGATCGGCGCGCTGCCGCTGGTGAGTTTCCTGCTCTCCACCGGCTTCGCCCCGGTACTCGCCAACCGCCTGGGCGCGCGCTATGCGGCGATGATCTCGGCCAGCTTCGGTGTCGTCGGGTTGGCGCTCATCAGCCAGGCGGCGAGCGCCATCACCCTGGGTATCGGCGTCTTCTCCTGCGGTATCTGCACCGGGCTGATGATGCCGGCACTGACCACAGGCATGCAGGCCGTGGTCAAGCGCACCCTGCATGCGCGGGTCAGCTCGTTCATGAACGCGGGCACCAGCATCGGCATCATGGTTGCCGTGCCCACGGTGATTTTCATGACCGGCGCCTGGCGCACGGCCTACCTCTCGTTCACCGCCCTGGCCATCGCCGGCCTGTGTGCCACCTGGTTCTTCCTGCCCGCGGTATCGCGGCTGACGCCCGCCGAGGCCGCCCCACCGCCGCCGCTCGGTGAGCTGCCGTGGTCGCGTCTGATCCGCCTGTCGCTGTTCGCGTTCTTGATGGGCTTCGTCTCGTCGGCATACTGGATCTTCGCCCCCGATCTGGTGATCACCCTCGGCGGCGGCTCGGCAGGCGCCACCGGCTGGCTCTGGTTCGCGGTGGGCGTGGCGGGGCTGGGCGGCGCCGTGGTCGCCGACCTCGCCGACCGCAACAATCCGCCGATCACCCAGGCGCTGATGCTGATGATGCTCGCCGCCAGCATGCTGCTGCTGGCGGCCAACCCGGCACAGCCCGGGCTGACACTCTTTTCGGCGCTGATCTTCGGGCTCTCCTATATGAGCTTGACCGGGCTCTATCTGATGACCGGTATCCGTCTGCTGCCGGGGCGTCTGTCGGCCGGCCCGGTGTTTCCCTTCATGGCCGTGGCGCTGGGCCAGGCGGCGGGCTCGCCGGTGATCGGGCGCTTGATCGATCTGTTCGACTACACCTACGCCTTCTCGCTGATCGCCGCGCTGGGCATCGTCGTTGCCATCCTCTCGCCCTTCTATCCCGGCTATATCGCCGAGGCCCAGGAGGAGCCCGAAGAGGAGGCCGGGCTGGAGGGCGCTTACGCCTATCAGCTCCAGGACGAGGCGGGCCAGCCGCTGGAGGACCCAGCGGACGATGCCCTGGAGGAGGCCAAGCCCATAGCGTGATCTGGGGCAGGCTGCCAAGGCCGGGTGCACAAGAAACGCGGCACCCGACCTCGGCACAGGTGAACCTTTGGCCGAAACCGGCATCAACAGAGCCAAGCCTCCAGCCTGAGTCAAGACGATGTCCACCCTCACCTCGGCGCTACTCTCACTCGCCCTACTGCTGCTGGGCACGACCACGGCGCTGGCGCAAAGCGCACCGACGCCCTTCGTGGCCCACTACCGCCTGGCCATCAGCGGCTGGCCGGATGCCACCATCACCCATCGCCTGAGCCGGCACGGCGAGACCTGGGAGAGCGCCATGCAGGCCAGCATCAAGATCGCCCACGGCGAGGAGCGTGGGCGCTTCGCGGTGTCTGGCGATGACGTGCAGGCCCTCGACTACACCTCGGGCTACTCGCTGCTGGGGATCGGCGATGACTACCATCTGAACGCCAAGCAGCTGAAACGTCTGCCCGACCGCCAGACCGCGCTGTTCGAGCTCGCGCGCACGGCCCCCGAAGCGCGCTGTCGCAGCGACCAGGTCTCGCCCTGTCAGTTGACCTATCAGGATCACAAGGGACGCGACAAGACGCTCTACTATCGGGTGACCGGTGAAGAGGAAGTCACCACACCGGCCGGCAAGTTTCCGGGCGTCAGCGTCGATACCTGGGACGCCGACCCGGACAAGCGCGGCCGCCATCTGTTCCTGACCTTCGACCGCGACGTGCCCGGCCTGCTGCTGGCCAGCCGCTACGTGCGCGACGGTGAGCAGCGCAGTCAGCTCAGCCTGCTCGATGTCAGCTTCCCGCGCGAAGGGAGTTGAATGACTTAGCGTCTCGAATTACAGTTTCGACTCGTCAACGGGCGCCCCAACAGGGCGCCCGTTTTCATTGTTCATGTTGCTGAGGCCGCCATGCTGCTGGGCTTGCTGTGGATACTATTGCCGCTGATCGTCGGCTATCTGATACCGGTCCGACACGCCGGCGTGCGCCGCGGCATCGACCGCGGCGTGAGCGCCTCGGTCTACGTCATCCTGCTGCTGATGGGCATCGGCCTGGGCGGGATGGAGAACCTGCTGGGCCAGCTCTCGACCATCGGCGCCACCGCCACCACCCTGTTCCTGGTGATCTCGCCGCTCAATCTGCTCGCCCTGTGGTGGCTGTCGCGGCGACCGCTGGCGCGGGTCGAGCGCATCGCCGGCGACGATGCACCGCCGCTGGGCAAGTGGCAGGCAATGAAGGGCTCGGTGCTGCTGTGCGCCGTGGTCGCCGGCGGTGTGCTGCTCGGCGCGGGCATGCGCCTGCTCGGCTGGCATCCGGCGGCCCAGGCCGAGACCCTGGCCACCTGGACCCTCTACGCCCTGCTCGGCCTGATCGGCTGCCAGCTGCGCAATTCAGGGCTCGGGCTGCGTCAGATCCTGCTCAACCGGCTGGGGCTGGCGATCGCCGGCGTGGTACTGGTGAGTTCGCTGCTCGCCGGGCTGCTCGCCGCACCGCTGCTGGCGCTGCCCTGGAATCAGGGCATGGCGCTGGCCGCGGGCTTCGGCTGGTACTCGCTGTCGGGCATTCTGATCGGCGACCAGATCGGCCCCGTACTGGGGGGAGCGGCCTTCTTCAACGACTTGGCCCGGGAGCTGCTGGCCTTTCTGCTGGTGCCGCTGTTCATCCGCGGCGCGGTGCCGCTGGCGATCGGCTACAGCGGCGCCACGGCGATGGACTTCACCCTGCCGGTGATCCAGAAGCACGGCGGCATCGCCTGCGTGCCGGTGGCCATCGTCAGCGGCTTTCTGCTCTCGCTGCTCTCACCGCCGCTGATCCTGCTGCTGCTCTCGTTCAGCTGACCTCGCACCGCCTTTCACCTCTCACCCACCAGCGCTGCCCAGCACGTCTGAAACGCGACACCCCGCCGATCACGACCGGCGGGGTGTCGGGTCACACGGCCCGCCGCTGAGGGCGGGCTCGAGCCAGATCGGCTCTCGGTCTAGAACCACACCTCCATCTGCGTACCAAAGGTCCACTGCCCGCCGGTGAAGTTGTCCTTGCCCAGGGCATCGTCGCCAGCGAAGTTGTTGAGCTCGCTATCCCAGTCGCTGTAGCTGGCGAATACGCGGATCTCCGGGCGCTGCCAGAAGCCGCCCACCTGGGGCTTGAAGGTTGGCGCCAGGGTAAAGCGGGTGTAGCCGCCCTCCACCGCATTGCGCCCCTTGTAGCCCTTGGGATCGAGGTCCATCCACTGATAGCTGGCTTCATACTGCATCTCGAAGTTCTGGGTCAGCTCGTTGGCGAAACGCAGGTTGAAGGTGGCCCAGTCGTAGCTATCGCCGTTGGCGTAGCGATCCTCGCTGGTCTGAGCCAGCACCGCCGGGGCCACGCGCCAGCGCGGCGCCACATAGGTGGTGCCGTAGAGCGCCAGCCGCGTGGTCTTGGCGTCGTCGGTCAGATTGCCGTCGGAACCCAGCGCCTTGACCTCGGCACCCAGCCCTTCACCGTGGAGCAGCGCGGCGACGGTATTGCCCTCGCTCACCCCGAAGAAGCTGTCACCGTGGTAGGCGAGCATGCCATGGAAGCCATGGTCGGCCGCCTTGGCGCTGCTGCCGGTATCGCGCTCGTCGTTATCGTTGGCGGAGAGACCACTGAGCATCCACTGGAACGGGCCGACATAGTTGTTGGTGGAGAGGATCAAGGCATCGGTACTGCCGGTCAGGTCCGGGTCTTCGCTGGTGACCACCGGGAATTCGCTGAAGCTGCGCCCGTAGAGCGTGAGGTTGGTGCTCCAGTCGTCGTTGACCGCCACGTCGTAGACACCGGCACCGGTACCGGCGAGGAAGATGACATCGCTGTCGAGCCAGTGGATATCGAAGTTGTTGCGATCGAAGCGCTTACCGGCCCAGATCTTGGCGTTCTCGAAGGGGCCGGTGAAGCTGGGCAGATCGCTGAACTCGACGAACGCCTGACGCACGTTGAGCTGCGACTCGTCGGCGGTCCAGTCGTTACTGGTAGTGGTGCCATCCGCCAGCATGATGCGATAGAGCGACTTGGCACCGTTGTCGAAGGTCTGGTTGTAGTTGAGCACGGTCTCGACATAGGTGTCCGGCTCGTTGCCCAGCCGCCCCACCGCTCCACCGGTGGCGCCCGCCGGAGTCAGGTAGGGGCCGCCGGGGGCGCTCTTGCCATCGTCGCCGAGCAGCAGCCCGGAGCGGGCGTAGACGCTCAGCGAGAGACCGTCGTCAGCGTTCTTGGCCGCCTCGGCGCTGCGACTTTCGGCCTGGCTCTCGACCGCGGCGAGGCGCGTGTCGAGGGACTGATCCTCGAGTGAATCGAGCTTCTGCTCGGCCAGATTGGCGCGCTGTTCGGCGGTGGCTGCGCGCTGCTCGGCCGCGGCCACTCTGGCTTCGAGGGCCGCCAGGCGCGCTTCCAGGCTGGGATTCGACTGCGCCTGCGCCGCGGAGACGGCACCCAATGAGGCCAGTGCCACCCCGATGGCGAGTCCGGTCTTGCGAAACCCCGGTGTTGCCTGGCGCGCCGTGCGCCGGCGTGAACGTTCGATCGAATCGACCGCTGATCTGGACATGACATGCTCCTGTTGTGGTTGTTGTCGTCCCCCTCGCCCGCCGGGCGCTACTCCTCCGACTCGTCCGCCGACTCGGCGGGAGCGCCGCGCCGTCTTTCCCGGGCCCGATTCCGGTCCCCTGCCCTGGCCCAAGAGTGACGGTATTTGCGAGACGTGACGCAAGGCGGAACTTAAACGTTTAAGAGTCGTATGAAAACATCGACAAAAGGCGCTGTGACCAAGGTCTAAAGCGCTCGCGTCAGGGTTATCGACTATCGATCGTGCCTTTCATCTCTCAAGTCTTTACAACCAAAGTCCGGGTTGAGCCGGCGCAAACAAGTGGCATAACTTGGCTGCGAACTTAAACGATTAAGATCGCGTCTGGATTGCCGCAGATCAAGGCGAGCCGCATCCAACCGCGACACTCGGGCGCACGGCGATGACCACCGACGAGATCGCCCACAACAACAACCGGCACTCCCCAGGAGCCCAGGATGAAAACACGTTCTCTGCTAATGCTGGCGACCACCCTGACCGTCGCGGGCCAGGTCCAGGCCGCCGATCTCACCATCTCCTGCGGCGCGGTCGGCGCCGAGCTCACGCTGTGCAAGGAGGGGGTTGCGCGCTGGGAAGCGCAGAGCGGTCACAGCGTCGAGGTGGTCTCGACACCCAACTCCGCCACCGAGCGGCTCTCGCTCTATCAGCAGATCCTCAACGCGCGCTCCGGTGATATCGACGTGTTCCAGATCGACGTGGTGTGGCCGGGCATGCTGGCGCCGCACCTGATCGACCTCAACGAATACCTGCCCAAGGGCACCACCGATGACTTCTTCGAGGCCATCGTCGACAACAACACCGTCGATGGCCGACTGGTGGCGATGCCGTGGTTCACCGATGCCGGGGTGCTCTACTACCGCAAGGATCTGCTGGATAAGTACGGCCTTGAGGTGCCCACCACCTGGGAGCAACTGACCGAGGCGGCACGCACCGTCCAGGCCGGCGAGCGCCAGGCCGGACACAAGGATTTCTGGGGCTTCGTGTTCCAGGGACGCGCCTATGAGGGGCTGACGGTGGACGCGCTGGAGTGGATCGCCAGCTATCCCGACGGTGGCACCATCGTCAATGATGCCGGCGATATCACCATCGACAATCCGCAGGCGGCCAAGGCGCTGACCCTGGCAGCGAGCTGGATCGGCGATATCTCGCCCCAGGGGGTGCTCAACTACACCGAGGAGGAGTCGCGCGGGGTATTCCAGTCCGGCAATGCGCTGTTCATGCGCAACTGGCCCTACGCCTGGGATCTGGTGCAGTCCGAGCAGAGCGACATCCGTGACAAGGTCGGCGTGGTGGCGCTGCCCGCCGGCGGCGCCGACGGCCACAGTGCGGCGGTGCTCGGCGGCTGGAACCTGGCGGTCTCGCGCTACAGCGAGCACCCGCAGATGGCCGCCGACCTGGTGGCCTTCCTGACCTCTCCGGAAGAGCAGAAGCGCCGCGCCATCGAAGGCTCCTATAACCCGACGCTGCCGGCGCTCTACAAGGACAAGGAAGTGCTCGCCGCGGTGCCCTTCTTCGGCACCCTCTACACCACTTTCACTTCGGCGATTCCGCGCCCCTCGGCGGTGACCGGCGACAAGTATCCGCGGGTCTCCAACGCTTTCTTCAACACCGTGCATGAAGTGCTCTCCGGCAAGGTCGACGCGGCCCAGGGTCTGGCGTCGCTGCAGAGCGAACTCGAGCGCATCAAGCGGCGCCGCTGGTAAGCGGCCGGGAGGCAATCCATGGCTAATCGGCAACCCACGATGGCGCAGACGCCGGCCGCCCCGACACCGGGCGGCACGCTGGAGACTACCCAGCCGGTACGGCCGCGCCGCGAGCGCGGCACCCGGGTCCGTCGGCGCCGGGTGCGCGCGGCCTGGCTGTTCCTGACCCCGATGCTGGTCGGCCTGGCGCTGGTCGCCGGCTGGCCGCTGGCGCGCACTTTCTGGTTCAGCGTCACCGACGCCAGCCTGTCGAGCCTCGAAGGCGCCAACTTCATCGGGCTCGAGAACTACCTGGTCTATGACAACGGCTGGTACGGCATCCTCGCCGACCCGCTGTGGTGGCAGTCGGTGTGGAACACGCTCTACTTCGCGCTGGTGTCGGTATCGCTGGAGGCGGTGCTGGGGGTGATCGTGGCGCTGGTGCTCAACGCCCACTTCCGTGGCCGCACCCTGGTACGCGCGGCGATGCTGATCCCGTGGGCGATCCCCACCGTGGTCTCGGCCAAGATCTGGGCGTGGATGCTCAACGATCAGTTCGGAATCATCAACCACCTGCTGATGACCCTGGGGCTGATCGACGCGCCGCTGTCGTGGACCGCCGATGCCAGCCTGTCGATGTGGGCGGTGATCATGGTCGACGTGTGGAAGGCGACCCCGTTCGTCGCCCTGCTGGTCCTCGCGGCGCTGCAGATGCTGCCCTCGGACTGCTACGAGGCGGCCAAGGTCGACGGTATCCATCCGGTCCGGGTGTTCTTCCGCGTCACCCTGCCGCTGATCACCCCGGCCCTGCTGGTGGCGGTGATCTTCCGCGCCCTGGACGCGCTGCGCGTGTTCGACGTCATCTACGTGCTGACCTCCAACGCCACCTCGACCATGACGATGTCGATCTACGCGCGCCAGCAGCTGGTGGAGTTCCAGGACGTGGGCTATGGCAGCGCCGCCTCGACGCTGTTGTTCATGATCATCGCGCTGGTCACGGTGGTCTATCTCTATCTCGGACGCCGCCAGCTGGGAGGTGGGTCATGACGCTGCGCAGACTCAAGGCCATCGCACTGAGAACCGGCTTCTGGCTGCTGGTGGCGGTGCTGGTGCTCTATGCCATCTTCCCCTTCTACTACGCCATCGTGACCTCGCTGAAGCCGTCGAGCCAGCTGTTCGAGGTGAGCTACTGGGTCGATAGCCTGGACTTCTCCAACTATGTCACGGTGCTGTCGCAGCCGACCTTCCTGGCCGCGATCCGCAACTCCGTGGTGGTCGCCATCAGCGTGGTGCTCATCGCACTGCTGCTGGGTCTGACCGCGGCCTGGGCGCTGGGCCGGGTGCGCTTTCGCGGGCGCACCACGGTGATGATGATCGTGCTGGGGGTGTCGATGTTCCCCCAGGTGGCGGTGCTGTCGGGGCTGTTCGAGGTGATCCGCACGCTCGATCTCTACAACTCCCCCGGCGGGCTGATCCTCAGCTACACCATCTTCACCCTGCCGTTCACGGTGTGGATTCTGACCACCTTCATGCGCCAGCTCCCCGACGAACTCGAGGAGGCTGCGATCGTCGACGGCGCCTCGCCCTGGGTCACGCTGACCAAGGTGTTCATGCCGCTGTTGTGGCCGGCGATGGCCACCACCGGCCTGCTGGCCTTCATCGCGGCGTGGAACGAGTTCCTGTTCGCCCTGACCTTCACCCTGACCGACTCGCAGCGCACGGTGCCGGTGGCGATCGCGCTGATCTCCGGCGGCAGCCAGTACGAGCTGCCGTGGGGGCCGATCATGGCCGCCTCGGTGATCGTCACCGTGCCGCTGGTGGTGCTGGTGGTGATCTTCCAGCGGCGGATCGTCTCCGGGCTCACCGCCGGTGCCGTCAAGGGCTGAACGCCCGTGATGCTTTCCGCGACTACTGATTTGCGCCACTACCGCTTTCCCCGTTTTCGGGTAGGAGAAACTATGGCTGGTCTGACGCTCGAACGAGTCAACAAGCGCTTCGGCAGCACCCAGGTGATCGACGACGTCTCGATGCAGATCGACAACGGCGAGTTCATCGTCTTCGTCGGCCCCTCGGGCTGCGGCAAGTCGACCCTGCTGCGCCTGATCGCCGGGCTCGAATCGATCACCCACGGCGATCTGATGATCGACGACCAACGGGTCAACAATCTGACGCCGCCTGAGCGCGGCATCGGCATGGTGTTCCAGTCCTATGCGCTCTATCCGCACATGAGCGTCTACGACAACATCGCCTTCGGTCTGAAACTGGCCAAGCAGGACAAGCAGACGGTGGACGAGCGGGTCCGCCAGACGGCCAAGATCCTGCAGCTCGACGAGCTGCTGGAGCGCCTGCCCAAGGCGCTTTCCGGCGGCCAGCGCCAGCGCGTGGCGATCGGCCGCGCGATGGCCCGCGAGCCCAAGATCCTGCTCTTCGACGAGCCGCTCTCCAACCTCGACGCAGCGCTGCGGGTGCAGACCCGCAACGAGATCGCGCGGCTCCACGAGCGCCTGGGCTCGACCATGATCTACGTCACCCACGATCAGGTCGAGGCGATGACCCTGGCCGACCGTATCGTGGTGCTCAACGCCGGCCACGTTGAGCAGATCGGTACCCCGCGGGAGCTCTACGAGCGCCCGGCGTCGCGCTTCGTTGCCGGCTTCATCGGCTCGCCCAAGATGAACTTCATCCAGGTCACCGCCGAGGCCGATGCCGAGCAGGGCTGCCGCGTGGAGATTCCCGCCGTCGGCCAGCGCACGCTGCCGCTGGCCCTGAGCGCCGGTGGCCCCAGCGAGACCACGCTGGGCGTGCGCCCGGAGCATCTGATCCCCACCGCCAGCGAGAGCGGCGAAGGCCTCGAGATCGTCAACGTCGAGTACCTCGGCAGCGAAGCCTACCTCTACCTGGAGCGCGATGACGGCGAGCTGCTGGTGTGCCGCACCCAGGCGCCCAGCCCGTTCCGCCGCGGCCAGCGGGTGACGCTCGATTTCGATCCGACTCACGCCCATCTGTTCGACCGCGACGGGCGCGCGGTGCCCCCGCACGAACGTCGCGAATCCCGTTCCGAGCCGCAGGGAGCCGCCTCATGAAAGGTCCCACTCACTCTCTTTTCGTGAACAAGTCGCGCGGCTGGCGTGCCGCCCTGGGCCTGCTGGCACTGCTGGGAGCCACCTCGACGGCCCAGGCCGCCGAGGTGGCCATCGCCTGCGGCGGCGGCGGCGACGGCGACTACTGCCCCACCGCGGCGCGCGCCTGGGCGGCGCAGAGCGGCAACAGCGTCAAGGTGGTGACCACCCCCAACGCCACCACCGAGAAGCTGGCGCTGTTCCAGCAGTTGCTCAACAGCCACTCCCAGGATGTCGACGTGATGATGGTCGATATCGCCTGGCCGGGGCTTTTGGCACCGCATCTGCTCGACCTCGGCGAGGCCGTGCCGCCGGCCGAGCGCGAGGCTTTCTTCCCGGCGCTGATCGAGGCCAATACCGTCGATGGCCGGCTGGTGGCACTGCCCTGGTACACCGATGCCGGCCTGCTCTACTACCGCCAGGATCTGCTCGACAAGTACCAGCGCCCGGTGCCCGAGACCTGGCAGGAGATGGCCGACACCGCGGCCAGCATTCAGCAGGCCGAGCGCGCCGCCGGCGCTGCCGAGATGTGGGGTTTCGTGTTCCAGGGCCGCGCCTACGAAGGCCTGACCTGCAATGCGCTGGAGTGGATCGCCGGCTACGGCGGCGGGCGCATCGTCGAAGCCGACGGCACGATCACGCTGGACAACCCCCGGGCCACGGCGGCACTGACCGAGGCGGCGAGCTGGATCGGAACCATCGCCCCGCGTGGGGTACTCAACTACACCGAGGAGGAGGCCCGCGGGGTGTTCCAGAGCGGCAATGCGGTGTTCATGCGCAACTGGCCCTACGTCTGGTCGCTGGCCCAGCGTGAGGGCAGCCGGGTGCGCGGCAAGATCGGCGTCGCGCCGCTGCCCCACGGCCCCGATGCCGACTCGGTGAGCACCCTGGGCGGCTGGAACTTCGCCGTCTCGCGCTACACCGACACGCCGGAGGCGGCGATCTCGCTGGCACACTATATGACCAGCGCCGATGTGCAGCGCCGTCACGCCCTGAACAACGGCATGAATCCGACCCGGATCGCGCTCTACGACGACCCCGAGGTGGTGGCGGCCAACCCCACCATGAGCGTGCTGCGCCCGGTGCTGATGAACGCGGTGGCGCGCCCCTCGGCGGTGACCGGTGAGGCCTATGCCCGGGTCTCCAACGCCATCTTCAACGGCGTACACGCGGTGCTCTCCGGACGCATCCAGCCGGCGGCGGCACTCGCCGACCTCGACCAGACCTTGACCCGACTCAAGCGGCGGCAGTGGTGATCGCCACGCCGGCCCTGACCCCATATCCACCTTGTGACGAGGAGTCTTGCATGACCCAGCACATGACCCAGCAACAGTGGTGGCGCGATGCCGTCATCTATCAGATCTATCCGCGCAGCTTCATGGACGCCAATGGCGACGGCATGGGCGATCTCGCCGGCGTCACCGAACGGCTCGACTATCTCGCCGCGCTGGGCATCGATGCGCTGTGGCTGTCGCCGTTCTACCGCTCGCCCCAGGCCGATGCCGGCTACGATGTCTCCGACTACTGTGATGTCGACCCGCTGTTCGGCACGCTCGAAGACTTCGACCGCCTGCTGACCGGTGCCCACGAGCGCGGCATGCGGGTGATCGTCGACCTAGTGCCCAATCACAGCTCCAGCGAGCACGCGTGGTTCCAGGAGGCGCTGGCCAGCCCGCCGGGCAGCCCGGCTCGCGCGCGCTATCTCTTCCGCGACGGGCGCGGCGAGCAGGGCGAACTGCCGCCCAACAACTGGCAGAGCATCTTCGGCGGCGCCGCCTGGACCCGGGTCGACGACGGCCAGTGGTATCTGCACATGTTCGACAGCGCCCAGCCCGACTTCGACTGGACCAACCCCGAAGTGGGTGACGAATTCGAGCGCGTGCTGCGCTTCTGGCTCGCCCGTGGGGTCGACGGTTTCCGCGTCGACGTCGCCCACGGCATGATCAAGCAGCCGGGCCTGCCCGACTGGGACGGCGAGCAGGTGATGGTCGAGGGCGGCAACCGCGGCCCGATGTGGGATCAGGATGGCGTCCACGATATCTACCGCCGCTGGCATCGCATCCTGGCCGAGTACGGCGACGACCGCATGATGGTCGCCGAAGCCTGGCTCAAGCCGGAGCGGGTGGCGCGCTACATTCGCCCCGACGAGATGCAGCAGGCGTTCAACTTCGACTATCTCACCGCCCACTGGGACGCCTCGGAGCTGCGCACCATCATCGACCGCTCGCTGACCATCACCGGTGAGGTCGGCGCCACCACCACCTGGGTGATGTCCAACCACGATGGCGTGCGCCACGCCTCGCGTCTGGGACTGTCGAACCCTGGCGCACGCCCACAGAAGATCGGTATCGGCGACGAGCAGCCCGACGAGGCGCTGGGGCTGCGCCGGGCGCGGGCGATCATCATGCTGACCCTGGCACTGCCCGGCTCCGCCTATCTCTACCAGGGCGAAGAACTGGGCCTGCCGGACCACACCAGCATGCCCGACCGCTACCGCCAGGACCCAGGCTTCCACCGCACCGGCGGCGAGGATGGCGGCCGCGACGGCTGCCGCGTGCCGCTGCCGTGGCGCGCCGAGGCGCCGGCCTTCGGTTTCAACGACAGCGGCGAGCGCTGGTTGCCGCAGCCGGACAACTACGCCCATTACGCCGTCGATCGTCAGCTCGACCAGCCGGATTCGACGCTCAGCCTATATCAGCGGTTGCTCAAACTGCGCCGCGATCATAACCTTGGCCAGGGCGACCTGACGTGGGCCCCGAGCCCGCGTGAAGACGTGCTGGTACTGACCAACGGTGACGTTCGAGTGGTGCTCAACCTGGGTGACGCCCCGGTCGCGCTGCCGGCGGCACCGCTGCTCGCCCAGAGCCGGCCCGATGCGGTGAGCGACGCGATGCTGGCCGGCAATGCGGCGGTCTGGCTGCGCGCGACCTGACCCTGGAATGACGGCCGGCGCCGCGGCCGTCATCCCCCCTCGACGAGGAGACTCGAGCATGTCCCCGGCCACGGCCCTCTGTGCACGGCGCCAGCCGTACGCGACGCGGCGCTTCGCCTGCGGCCTGCGAGCGTGAGCCCGACCAAGCGCATGACGTTGAAGACGGTGGCCGCGCGTCTCGGCGTCTCCACCGCCACCGTCTCCAACGCCTTCAACCGCCCCGACCAGCTCTCCCAGGCCCGGCGCGAGGAGATTCTCGCCGCCGCTGCAGAACTCGGCTACCACGGCCCCGACTCCCGCGGGCGCATGCTGCGCACCGGCCGTTCCGGCATCATCGCCATGCTGCTGGCGGAAAATCTCTTCTACAGCCTGAGCGACAGCGTCGCCAGCGAGCTGATCGCCGGTGTCGCCGCGCAGCTGGATCAGCACGGCCACTCGCTGATGCTGCTGCCCGGACGCCTGGAGCAGACCACCGGCGGCGTCGACATGGCCGACGGCATCATCGTCTATGGCCTGCACGGCGCCTCCTCGCACATCCTCGACCTGATCGCGGGGCGCCCCGCCGTGGCCATCGACATCGATCTGCCGGGTATTGCGGCAGTCAACATCGACAACTATCCGGCCAGCCTCGCCCTGACCCGACACGCCCTGCGCCAGCCGCCCAGGCGGGTCGCCATCGTCGGGCTGCGTCTGACCCAGTCGCACGAGGGCCAGATCGGCCTGGATGCGCTGCTGTCGGCCGATCTCACCATCACCCGGCGGCGCCTGGACGGAATCTTCAAGGCGCTGACGGAGGCCGCCATCGACCCCGACAGCGTGGCGCTGTGGAATATCGACCAGAACACCTACGACGGCTGCGTGCCGGTGATCGCGACGCTGCTCGATCAGCCCGCGGCGTCACGTCCGGACCTGCTCATCTGCCTCTCCGATCGTATCGCCCTGACCGCCATCGATCTGGCCGAGCGGCGCGGGCTGCGGGTGCCGGAAGATCTGCGCATCACCGGCTTCGATGGCATCGCCGAAGGTCAGCAGCGGCGACCCCGGCTGACCACGGTGCGCCAGGACAGCGCGGCCAAGGGTCGGCTGGCAGCCGCCATGCTGCTGGATCTCGAACCGCGCCGCTCACGCACCCTGGAGACCGAGCTGCTGATCGGCGATAGCGCACCCTGAGGCGGGGAGCCTCACACAGCCGATCGGCTACAACCATGGCCGCACAGCCAGTGCCGCGGCGTCATGCTAGTCTCCCACGAAGTTACCGCTAACCATCATCACCGGAACCGCCCGGGGCGCGATGTTGCTCATCGCTCACCCGCGTCGGGCGCCGCCGTGCTGGGGAGATCGTCATGCCGCGCCGAGCTTCGGGACGCGTCACGCTTCAGGATATCGCCGACCGGGTCGGGGTCACCAAGATCACCGTCTCGCGTGCGCTGCGCGAGCCGCAGCGGGTCTCGCTGGCGCTGCGCCAGCGCATCGAGGCGGCGAGCGCCGAGCTCGGCTATATCCCCAACCACGCCGCCGGCGCGCTGGCCAGCGGCCGCAGCCACAGCGTGGCCCTGCTGATCCCCTCGCTCTCCAACGCGGTGTTCTCGGATATCCAGCGCGGCATCGAGGAGGGCCTGCGCGCTGCCGGCTATCAGTTGCTGATCGGCCATACCGGCTACTCGATCCTCGAGGAGGAGCGCCTGATCGACACCTACCTGGGTTATGGGGTGGATGGCCTGGTGCTCTCGGGAACCCGCCATACCGAACACGCCGAGCGGCTGCTGCGACGCGCCGGGGTGCCGGTGGTGGAGACGCTGGAGCTGACCCCGACGCCGCTGGATATCAACGTAGGGCTCGATCAAACCGCCGCCGGCCGGGCACTGACGGAGACTTTCATCGCCCGCGGTTACCGTCGAATCGGTTTTCTCGGCGCGCGCATGGACCACCGCGCCCAGCTGCGCATGGCCGGCTGGGAAGCCGCGCTGCGCGCTGCCGACCTGTCCACCGAGTACTGTCTGACCACACCGCAG
This sequence comes from Salinicola sp. DM10, assembly GCF_017306975.2. Classification (NCBI taxonomy): domain Bacteria; kingdom Pseudomonadati; phylum Pseudomonadota; class Gammaproteobacteria; order Oceanospirillales; family Halomonadaceae; genus Salinicola; species Salinicola sp. DM10. The sequence continues at coordinate 121,619 of NZ_JAFLEN020000004.1, read as the reverse complement.
CCGTCGAGCTATCGACTCGGCGGCGAGATGCTGGGGTCGATGCTGCAACGCTGGCCGGCGCTGGAGGCGGTATTCTGCTGTAACGACGACCTGGCCGCCGGCGCGCTGTTCGAATGTCAGCGCCGCCGCCTGGCGGTGCCCGAGGCGCTCGCCCTGGCCGGATTCAACGGGCTCGATATCGTGGAGGCGACGACCCCGACCCTGGCCACGGTGGTGACCCCGCGCCGACGCATCGGCGAGGTGATCGCCGAACGCCTGCTGGCGCGCCTCGGCGGCCAGCCCTGCCGGCCGCACAGTGAGGATCTGGGGTTCGAGGTGCGATGCAGCGGCAGTATCGGTTAGACGGTCAGGTCCTCGAACCGATCAGGAAGCGGCGCTATCGACCTGAGTGGCGTAGCGCTCGGCCAGCGCCTCGGCGGCACGCGCGACCACGGTTTCGATGCCGGCATCGATATCCACCGTCACCGCCTCGTCGTCGCCCGGCGCTTCCAGCGTGGCGAGCTGGCTGTCGAGCATCGCCTCGCCCTTGAAGAAGTGATCCTTGCGCGACTGGATGCGCTCGAGCAGCAGCTCGCGGCTGCCGCGCAAATAGACGAAGGTGAGCGCCGGGTCGCTCTGGCGCAGAATGTCGCGATAGCGGCGCTTGAGCGCCGAGCAGCCCACCACCAGGGTCTCGTCCGCCGTCCGCGCCGCGCCCAGGATCTCGCTCAGCCGGGCGAGCCAGCCGGCGCGGTCGTCGTCGGTGAGCGGCTCGCCGCGCGACATCTTGGCCACGCTCGCCTCGGAGTGGTAGTCGTCACCGTCGAGGAAACGCCCACCCAGATGCGCCGCCAGGCGCTGCCCGATTTCGGTCTTGCCGCAACTCGACACGCCCATGACGACGATGCGATGTCCCTGATTGGTTTTCATGCCTCGGACTCTTTTCGCTGATGAATCGGTCTGCTGATGAACCGGCCTACTGATGAATCGTTCTACTGGCGGCGCGCGCCGCCGGGTAAGACCACGTCGTCTAGCGGCTGAGAAAGCTGCTGTTAGGCTTTGTACGAAAACTACCTGCGCTCGCTGACTTTCCGTACGAACCCTAGGCGTACCCCTCACCTAGCAGCTTGTCTCTACACCTTTAGGCGCATTGTTGCCGCCAACTTGTTACCGGTAACATTCATTCTCGCCAACTCCACACCGAAGCACAACGCCACCAAAGGCGCATAGCGTCCCGCGGGATCTCGCCCCGGCGGGTGCTGGATGCACCACGCCCGCGGCCACACTCGGTGACGCATCGGCCACAGTGGGTGCTTCGCTCACAAAGGGTTTTTCATCCTCATGGACAGTCCCACCTCTCTGATCCTCGCCGCGCTGGGGAGCATCATCGTCCTTCTTTACCTGGTCATGCGTCTGCGCCTGCACGCCTTCGTGGCGCTGCTGGTGGTCAGCGGTGTCGTGGGTCTGGCGACCGGCATGGGCGTCGAAGAGCTGCTCGACACCATCGAGAAAGGCATGGGCGGCACCCTCGGCTTCGTCGCCACCGTGGTCGGTCTGGGCGCGATGTTCGGCAAGATGCTGGAGGTCTCCGGCGGGGTCGATCGCCTGGCCAGCACGCTGCTCGACAAGTTCGGCGAGAACCGCTCGCAGTGGGCGATGGGGGTCACTGGCTTCCTGGTCGCGATTCCGGTCTTCCTCGACGTCGCCTTCATCATCCTGGTGCCGCTGATCTATGCCCTCACCCGGCGCACCGGGCGTTCGCTGCTCTACTACGGCATTCCGCTGCTCGCCGGGCTGGCGGTGACCCACTCGTTCATTCCGCCGACACCGGGCCCGATCGCGGTGGCCAAGCTGATCGGCGCCGATCTCGGCTACGTGATCCTGTTCGGCGCCATCTGCGGCCTGCCCGCCATGATCATCGCCGGGCCGCTGTTCGGGCGCTGGATCGCCAAGCGCATCGACGCCCAGATCCCCGACTACATGGAGCTGCCCAAGGAGCCGGGCGACACCCGCGACCTGCCCAGCTTCAAGCTGATCCTGTCGATCATCCTGCTGCCGCTGGCGCTGATCGTGCTCAACACCGTTTCCGGCGTGATCCTGCCGGCGGACAGTCCGGTCCTGGCCGCGCTGACCTTCCTCGGCCACCCCTTCGTGGCGCTGACCCTGGCCACGCTGCTCGCCTTCACCTGCCTGGGCACGCGCCGCGGCATGACCCGCGAACAGGTGATGGAAGTCGCCACCAAGGCGCTCGAACCGGCGGGCATCATCATCCTGGTCACCGGCGCCGGTGGCGTGTTCAAGCAGGTCCTGATCGACTCCGGCGTCGGTGGCGTGATGGGTGACATCATGGCCGAGAGCGCGCTGCCGCCGATTCTGCTGGCGTTCCTGATCTCCACCGCGGTGCGCGTGATCCAGGGCTCCGCCACCGTGGCCATGATCACCGCCGCCGGCCTGATGGCACCGGTCATCTCGACCCTGGGCCTGTCGGGCCCGGTGCTCGGCCTGATCGTGATTGCGATCGCCTCGGGGGCCACCGTGCTGAGCCACGTCAACGACTCCGGGTTCTGGCTGGTCAACCGCTACTTCGGGCTCACCGAAGCGCAGACCCTGAAGAGCTGGACGGTGATGGAGACCATCATCGGCCTGACCGGTCTGGTGATGGCGCTGATCGTAGGCCTGTTCGTCTAGACCGGAACCACCACGTCAAACGCCCGCGGCGATTGATCGCCGCGGGCGTTTTTATATGAATGCTGATAACCAAGGATGAAAACAGCAGCCAAACCGGTCAGATCAGTAGTCGCTGCAACGCGCCCGTTTCCTGGCCATCGAAAGAGCTGCGGTCGCCCCCATTGGGCGCTTTCGCTTTTGGGGCAATAGCCCTCCCGCCGAAGGATCCCGCTTTCTATCGACATAACCGCGCCGCAACAATCTCGCTATAGCTCGGTTATGAAGGCGCGGCTCGAGAATTTCGGAGACGCGAGAAACGAATTCACGCTGCAACTCCCAAAGCACAAGAGCCTCTCCCGCGTGGTCTTCAAGCTCGGCCTCCAACAAACGAACCGAGGCAACCAAAGGATCCAGCGCAGAGTGTCTGTCACCACGGTATGCGGGAGGCTTTTCGATACCATGCTTATCGACGTCCTGATTCGGGAGATAGAGCCTACCAATGTCGATCAACGCAGATAGGCTCTGAGCATGGCTAATATCGATTTGCGTAGTACCAGTGCTATTGGTCAGCGCATAACGAGCCGCAGTCAGCGCCTTTACGACATCACCCGACCAAGCACGCAACTCCTGAGTCCAGACCGCCAAACCCAGCTCGGACCGACGACTGAGTCGATAACTCACGCTGATCGCCAGTATCGATATGACTAGACCCAATGCGCCTATCCAACTGGACGGTTCCATCTCCATCTATGTCCCCTACAAATCTTCGGCCGGACTGAGAAAACCTACGCCGTCTCCAGCGCCTCACGGATGGTCTGCTCGCGCCGCCGGGCCAGCTCCTGGCCGAGCTGCGGCCCCCGCAGACCCTCGTCGAGCAGGGCCTGGGGCAGGATCTGAGAGGCCAGCCGCCAGGCCAGGGCGAGGTCCTTGGCCAGGGCCGGGTCTTCGTGGGCGATCAGTGCCAGCAACGGGTCGAGGCGCTCCGGCCGGCGCCAGGCGTCGATGCCGTCGAGCCAGGCCATGATATCACCGGCCCCTGCGACCTTGAGCTGGGCACAGCGGCTGCGCAGCTCGCGGGTGAGCGCCGCCTGGCGCATGGCGTCACGGTAGCGGTTGGGCGCCTTGACGGCATCGTTGAGCGCGCCCTGGGCGCCTGCTTCGAGGTGCTCGCCGAGTCGCGCCCAGCGCCACACCGCCGGCTCGTCGAGATCGGTCGGCACGCTGTCCAGCCGCGCCAGGGCCGTCGTCAGGGTGGCGTCGGCAAGCGGCGGCATCAGTACCGTCAGCGCACCGCACTCATGCAGGGTCTCGAAATAGGCCGCGGGGTCGGCCTCGGCCAAGGCCTTCTCGGTCTCGGTCCAGACGCGCTCGGCAACCAGATGCGCGATCTCGCCGCCGGCCACGAGCTGACGCATCAGTGCCAAGGTCTCGCCGGCGATGGTGAACCCCAGGTGACGATAGCGAGCGAGAAAGCGTGCCGCGCGCAGCACTCGCAAGGGGTCTTCGACGAACGCCGGCGACACGTGACGCAGGACCCTGGCGTCGAGATCGGCGCATCCGCCGTAGGGGTCGACCAGCTCGCCATCGGCGCCTTCGGCCATGGCGTTGATGGTGAAATCCCGCCGCGCCAGATCCGCCTCCAGTGTCACCTCGGGGCTGGCGTGGACCTCGAAGCCGGTATAGCCGTGGCCGCGCTTGCGCTCGGTGCGTGCCAGCGCGTACTCCTCATGGGTCTGCGGATGCAGGAACACCGGGAAGTCGCGCCCCACCGGCTGGAAGCCGCGCTGGCGCATCTGCTCGACGCTGGCACCGACCACCACCCAGTCGCGGTCGCCGACCGGCCAGCCCAGGCGCGCATCGCGCACCGCGCCGCCGACCAGATAGACCTCGAGACCGGCGAGATGGGGATCACTGTCAGCGTGCATGGCGCCCCCTAGCGGCTGACCCGTTCAGGATGACGATGCGCCCAGTCGACGAAGCCACCATCCAGACTGTAGACCTCGCTGAAGCCCTGCCCGGCAAGCCAGGCGGCGGCCTGCTGGCTGGAGTGACCGTGGTAGCAGACCACCACCAGCGGCTGTGCGGTGGGGGTGTGTTCGACCAGCTCGGCGGCGCTGGAGTTGTCCAGATGACGGCTGCCGGGAATGTGCCCCTGGGCGAAGCTCAATGGATCGCGGATATCGACCAGGGTCAGGCTGCGTCCTTCGCCCAGCCACTGGATGAGCGTGGCGGCGTCGAGATGTTCGAATTGATGTGGCATGTGCCCCCTCTGAGATGGCGTCAGCGTCGCAGCTGCTGCGACGGTTCGGCGATACGCTCGCCGCTGTCGAGATCCAGCGCCGTGAGCGTGCCGCCCCAGACGCAGCCGGTGTCGAGCGCCTCGGCGCGCACCCGGGCCCCGGGCGTCTGCCCCTCCAGCGCGGCCCAGTGGCCGAACAGCAGGGTGAGCGCTTCCTCACGCGGATGCTGGCGCGGATAGGTGAACCAGGGCGCGAAGCCCGCCGGTGCACTGTCTAGCCCCTCCTTGGCGCTGAAGTCGAGGGTACCTTCGGCGTCGATGAAACGCATCCGGGTAAAGACGTTGACGATACTGCGCAAGCGATCCAGACCCGCCAGCTGCGGCGACCAGCGCGCCGGGCGGTTGCCGTACATCTCGGCGAGAAAGTCATCGACCGCGTCGCCGCCGAGCACCGCCTCGGCCTCCGCCGCCAGCTCGCGAGCCTCGGTCAGCGACCACTGCGGCAGCAGCCCGGCGTGGGTCATCACCCGGTTACGGGCTGGGTCGGCGAGTAGCAGCGGCTGGGCGCGCAGCCACGCCATCAGCGCCTCTCGATCCGGCGCGTCGAGTATCTCGGCCAGGGTATCGTTGCGCTTGAGCTTGCCATGACCGCGCGCCACCGCCAGCAGATGCAGGTCGTGGTTGCCCAGCACCGTCTCCACTGCGCCCTCCAGCGCCTTCACCCGACGCAGGCAGGCGAGCGAGCCGGGGCCACGGTTGACCAGATCGCCGGCCAGCCACAGCCGGTCGCGGGAGGGCGAAAAGTCGAGCCGCGCCAGCAGTGCGTCGAACTCAGCGTAGCAGCCCTGCAGGTCGCCGATGGCATACATGGCCATGGTCGTCGTCCTTCTCGATGGTCAGGCTGGGGAGCCCTCTGGGATGAATGGGCCGGCACCCGGCGCAGCTCAGTGCACCTGATTGGGGGTCGCCAACCGGAACGGTGCGATGGTGACCTCGAAGGCCCCGCCGCTGGCGAGATCGCTGCAGCCGTAGCTGCCCTGCATCACCCCCACCGGGGAGGCCAGCACCGCGCGACTGGTATAGCGGAAGCTGTGGCCGGCGGCGATCGCCGGCTGCTTGCCGACCACGCCATTGCCGCGCACCTCCTGTACCTTGCCGTTGCCCTGGGTGATCTTCCAGTAGCGCGACAGCAGTTGAATCTCGCGCGTCGAGCGGTTGTGCACCGTCACCGTGTAGCTGAAGACGTAGCGCGACTGCCCCGGGTCCGACTCGTCGGCACGGTAGTCGGGCGCGACCTCGACCAGAATCTGGGTGGCCAGCTCGCTCATGCCTCGCGCTCCGTGACCCGATTGGCGATGGCCACCAGCTCCGCCACCGTCAGCGTCTGCGGCCGGCGGCCGGGGTCGATCTCCAGCGCCTCGAGTTCACTGGCCTCGACCAGCCCCTTGAGATTGTTGCGCAGCGTCTTGCGCCGCTGGCCGAAGGCCTCGCGCACGATCTCGGCGAAACGCGCCTCGTCATGCGCCACGGCGGGCAGCTCGGCGTGGGGCGTCAGACGCACGATGGCGGAATCGACCTTGGGCCGCGGCACGAAGGCTGCCGGCGGCACCACGAACAGCGACTCCACCTGGCAGTGGTACTGGGTCATCACCGACAGGCGGCCCCAGTCGGGCCCACCGGGCTCGGCGGCGAGACGCTCTACCACCTCCTTTTGCAGCATGAAGTGCATATCGGCGACGGCGCCGCGTGCCGCCAGCAGATGAAAGATCAGCGGCGTGGAGATGTTGTAGGGCAGATTGCCGACCACCCGCAGCGGCCGGCCATCCGCGGCTGCCAGGGCGGGGAAATCGAACTTGAGCGCATCGCCCTCGTGGATCACGAAATCCGGGTAGGCGAAGAACTGTACCCGCAGACCGGGGATCAGGTCGCGGTCGAGTTCGACCACTTCGAGCGCGCCGGCGGCCTGGAGCAGCGGCTCGGTCAGGGCGCCCTGCCCCGGGCCGATCTCGACCAGGCGCTCTCCCGGGCGCGGCCCGATGGCACGCACGATGCGCGAGATCACGCCGGCATCGCGCAGAAAGTTCTGACCGAAACGTTTACGGGCTCGCGGCAGCGCGCCACGCGGATAATCGGCTGGGTTAGCCATTGACGACGAATTCCTTCAGAGGCCGTTTACAGCAAAGCTGCGCGCAACAGCGGTGCAAACACCCTCTCGGTTAGAGAGATGAATCAGTTGGGTTCCGAGTAGCCATCTCGCAGGCCACTTCCAGCGCCACCCTGAGACTGCCGACATCGGCTTGGCCGCTGCCGGCGAGATCGAGGGCGGTCCCGTGATCGACCGAGGTACGCACGATGCCCAGGCCCAGGGTGATATTGGCCGCCTGGCCGAAACCGGCATACTTGAGTACCGGCAGCCCCTGGTCATGATACATGGCGAGCACGGCGTCGGCGCCATTCAGATGGCGCGGTGTGAACAGCGTATCGGCGGGCAGCGGGCCGATCAGCTCGAGCCCCTCGGCGCGCAGCCGCTCGAGGGTCGGAATGATGATGTCGAGCTCCTCGCGGCCCAGATGGCCATCCTCACCCGCATGGGGGTTGAGCCCGCTGACCAGGATGCGCGGCGCGGCGATGCCGAAGCGCCGGGTCAGCTCGGCGGCGAGAATCCGCGTGACGCGGGCCAGGCTCGCGGCATCGAGCGCTTCGGCAACCCGTGACAGCGGCAGATGGGTGGTCGCCAGAGCGACCCGCAGCGGTCGCGGCGTGCCCGGGGTAGCGGTCATCGATGCGCTCGTCGAGGTGATCGTCGTGGCGAGCATCATCACCACCTCTTCGACACCGCAGGCATCGCGCAGATACTCGGTATGCCCGGTGAACCCCGGATGGCCGCCCTCGATGATCGCCCCCTTGTGCAGCGGCGCGGTGACCATGGCCGCGGCGCGTCCGTCGCGACAGGCGGCGATGGCGACATCCAGGGTCTCGAGCACGTAGTCGGCGTTGCCCGGGTCGAGCACGCCGGGCAGCGACGGCCGCCGCAGCGCCACCGGCCACACCGGCAGATGCCCATCCCGCGCGGGCGGCACAGGGGCACCGGGCTCGAGCGGCTCGATCTCCACCGCCCAGCCCAGCGCGGCGGCACGCGCCGCCAGCAGCTGCGGGTCGCCGATGACCACCACCCGCGCGGCCAGCGCCGGCCACCGCCGCGCCAGGGCCAGCGTCAGCTCGGGGCCGATACCCGCGGGCTCACCGCTGGTCAGCGCCAGCAGCGGTGCCGCGGCCTGGTTCGGTGCCATCAATACCCCATCACTGCTTGTCGAGACGGTTGTCGACGTAGGCGCTGGCACGAATCTCCTGCGTCCACGCTTCGAGCTCGTCGTTGACCTTGCGCTGGAAGATCGCCTGGCTCGCCTGCTCGCGGGAGATCTGCTTGCCGTCGCCGCCGCGGGTATCGATCAGCTTGACCAAGTGGAAGCCGCTGGGGCTGCGGATCGGCTGGCTCACCTCGCCCTTGGCGAGATCGGGAATGACGTCGGCGAAGATGGTCGGGATCTGCGCCGCCGGACGCCAACCGAGATCGCCGCCCTCGAGCGCCTGGGCATCGTCGGACTCGGAGACCGCCAGCTTGCGGAAGTCGGCGCCGCTCTTGAGCTCCTGATAGAGCTTCTCGGCCTTGGCCTGGGCCTGGCGCACCTGATCCGGCGTCGGCGACTGCGGCACCGCGACCAGAATCTGGGCCAGATGATAGGAGACGTTGCTGTTCTGGCCGGCCTGCTCCAGGAAGCGGTCGATCTCACGATCCGACACCGTCACCTTGTTGGCGACCTCGCGCTGCTGGACCTGACGAATCAGCAGCTCGCGGCGCACCTGCTCGCGCACCTCGGCCAGCGACTGCCCCTCTTTCTCCAGGCGATCGGCGAACTGATCCAGGGTCATGCCGTTGTTCTGGGCGATACCGCGCATGGTGGCGTTGAGCTGGGTCTCGTCGACGTTCAGCTTGCCCTTCTCGGCCATCTGCAGCTCGATCTGCTCGGTGATCATGCGGTCGAGCACCTGATGCTCGAGCGTCTTCTCCGGCGGCGCGGGGATGTTGCTGGACGCGAGCTGGCTCTTGACCTGGGAGACCCGCTGCTCGAGCTGACTCTGCATGATGGCGTCGTCGTTGACCACGGCGACGATACGGTCCAGCGGCACCACTTCGGCCATCGCCGACAGCGGCGACAGCAGCATGACCAGCGCCAGGGGAATCCACACTCTAGGACGCATGCCTACCTCTCTTGCTTGATGAAGAACGACTCTTGGGAATCACGGGTCTTGCTCGATCTCGATCGGCAGGCCCGGCATCCGCCGGGCCCGGCTCAGAACGTGGTGGGCTCGTAGCCCGGCACCGCGCTGGCGAAGTAGCTATCGGCGTTCTGCCCCACACCGCCGAGTCCCTTGAACACGAAGCGCAGGAACAGGCCGCGATCGGTGTAGTCATCGTCGATAGTGTAAGCGGTGTCGTTGTCGTCGACCCATTCGCGCCAGACCACCTGCACCGCGCTGCAGCAGCTGTTGAACTGCACCCCGGCCAGCGTCTCCAGATCACGCTTGTTGGTGTTGTCGTAGAGATAGCGGCCGATCAGATCGAGCGACGAGGTCGCCTTGTAGGCGAACGAAACGTCGAAATCCTCGCGGTTGTAGCTCAGCTGGTCATCGGCATCGCTGGCCGGATCGAAACCTTGGAGCTGCCAACGGTAGCCAAGGTTCAATACATGGCCGGCCGGACTCAGATATTGCAGGTAGGCGGAGGCCTTTTCGGTCTGCGAACGCTGATCGTCGTAGAACCACTCGTAGCGCGAGCGCCACTGATCGTTGATGCGCCAGTCGAGCTGGGTGATCACCGGCGAGCGGTCGCGGGTGCGCCGATAGTCGTCATAGCGCCGCTGCGCGGGCGTGAGATTGTCGCTGTCGTCGAGCAGGGTGACGTTGCGATCTTCGAAGTACGCGCTCTGACCGACCGACAGCGCCAGACGCTCGCGCCCGGTGTCATCCTCGAGAAAGCGGGTCGAGGCGCCGTAGGAGAGCTTGTTGACGTCACCCACGCGATCGGCGCCGGTGAAGCGGTAGGGCGACCAAAGCTGGCTCCATGAGATCGCCTGCTCGTCGGTGTCGAACACTGGATACTCGGATTGATCGCGCTCGGGAACGTAGGCGTAGTAGAGCCGCGGCTCGAAGGTCTGCTTGAAGCCCTGGTCGAACGCGGTCACGTCACGCTGGAAGATCAGCCCCGAGTCCAGCGAGTAGACCGGCACCGTGCGGGACAGGGTCTCGTCACGCGAAGTGTCACGATTGCCGTAGTCGAGCTCGTAGTTGGTCTGCCACAGCTGGAAGCGCGGTTCGAGGAAGCCCCAGCTCGGCTGGGCGCGCCAGCCGATGGCCGGGGTCAGATTGAGGCGCGAGCCGTTGGCCGATTCACGCAGCGGAATGTTGCGGGTGCGGTTCTCGTCCTCGTCGAACCAGTTGCCCTGGGCATCGACGCCGTGCAGGTCACGCCAGAAGTAGGTCGCGTTGGAGTTCCACTCCTGATAGAAGCCGCTCTCCTGCTGCCAGCGCGCATTGGCGGTCAGGCTGGGCAGGCGGTAATAGGGGCGATCGTTCTCGTCGATCGGATACTGCATGCGCTGGTAGCCCTGGGCACGGGCATCCAGATACCAGGTAGTACCCTGATAGGAGAGCCGCGCCAGACGCTCGAGGTATTCGGTGTCCTGCTCGGCGAAATTGCTGCCGAAGTCGTCGAAGTAGCGGCCATCGCTGGCGGCGCCGTAGCGCAGCGCATAGTCCAGGCGATCGGTGAAGTAGCCGTAGTGCTGGTAGTCGACGAACCAGCGGTCCTTGCCGTCGAAGGCGTCCTTGGGATCGTTGGGATTATCGTTGTTGCCGCCATTATCGTTGGCCAGATAGGCGCCATCGATCGTGCCGCGATCGCTGCCGAAGAGATAGCGGAACTCGCCGCCCATCAGCAGGCCATGGTCGGTGATGACCCGGGGCGTGATAGTGGCGTCGTAGTTGGGGGCCAGGTTCAGATAGTAGGGCTGGCTGTAATCGAGGCCATCGCTGGAGAGCCCCAGGGTCGGCCACAGAAAGCCGCTCTGGCGCCGATCGTCCACCGGGAAGCGTACCCAGGGCCAGTAGAATACCGGCACGTCGCCCATCTCCAGACGCGCATTGGTGGCGGTGCCGTAGCCCTGGGCGCGGTCGATGGTGACGTCGCTGCCGACGATCCGCCACAGCCGGCTGTCCGGCGCACAGGTGGTGAAGCTGGCTTCGCGCATGCGATAGCGGCCGTCGTCGAGGCGCTGCAGCGCCTGGGCGTCACCGCGCACGCGCTGGTCGTGGATCACGTAGTGGGCGTCGTCGATCCGCGCCGCGTCGCTGTCGAGCGAGACCTGGCCATCGTCGCCGCGCACCAGCAGACCGGGGTAGCGGATGGTCAACGGGCCGTCGGCGAAGGCGGTATCGCGGGCGGCGTTGACCCGCACCTGCGGCGCCTGCAGCTGACTGTCGCCGCGCCGCAGCACCACTTCGCCGCCGAGGATCGTCTCGCCGTTGTCACCGTACTCCGCGGTGGCGGAGTTGGAGAGGACCTCTTCCGGCGTGCGCCCTTCGGGCAGCAGATAGCCGGGCTGGACATAGCGTCCGCCGCACAGCGCGCCGGCCGGCGCCTGATCGCCCCAGGGTACCCAGTCCAGCTGGTCCGCCGGAAGCGGTGCCGGTGGGGCCGCCTGGGCGGTCGATGAAATCACGCCGGTGAGGGCAGTCCAGACCAGTCGCTTGCCCATGTCCTCTGTGTCCTTGCCGTGTGGAGCCGGTATTATACAGACCTCGACGGCGCTTGCCGCGGGGTCGTTCCCTGTCTGTCTTCTGTCGCGCTCGCCTGACTATGCCTACCTGACTATGCTCGCCTGACTACGCCAGACTGACTACGCCCGCCTGGCGAGCCATGAAGAGGCGTGGCGCTCGCAGCGCGATGAGTTGGCGGACTCGACCAAAGGCGGCAAACTGGCGCCGCCAAGGGGGTCTAGCGCCCTCGCCGCCGGCAGGTCCGCGTCCCGACGTTATCGACCACGCCATCGGCCAAGCCCACGAGCGGCTTCAGCATGCGGTGCCATCCGCACCCCGTCAACTCGATCCATCCTGGGAGTTTCGATGAGTCTGCGCCTTGCCCAGCTGCGCACCTGGATAGCCCGGCAGCACGCCGTCGCCGCCGATACCTGCCGCTTCGAGCCCGTCGCCGGCGATGCCAGCCTGCGCGGCTACTGCCGGGTGCATCTGCCCGACGGCAGCACGCGCATGCTGATGGACGCGCCACCCGAGCTCGAAGATAGCCACGCCTTCGTCGCCATCGGCCGCCACTGGCGCGCGGTGGGCCTGCCGGTGCCGGCGATCCACGCCGTCGACCTCGACCTGGGCTTCCTCGAACTCGACGATCTCGGCGACGACAGTCTGCACCACCATTTCGGCGATGCCGATAGCGCGCGGCGCGGTACGGACCAGGCCATCGAGCTGCTGCTGCGCCTGCAGCGGCTGGCCTCACCGGCCGAGCTTCCGACCTACTCCGCCGCCTTCATGGAAGAGGAGATGGAGCGCTTCCCCGACTGGGGCCTGGGGCGCTGGCTGGAATTGGAGACACCCGCCTGCTGGGCCGACACCAAGCGTCATCTGCTGGCGCGTATCGCGACGCTGCCCGAAGTCGCGGTGCACCGCGACTTCGATGCCATGAACCTGATGATCGTCGACGGCGAACTGGCGCTGATCGATTTCCAGGGCGCCCTGGCGGGGCCGCTCGGCTACGACCTGATCTCGCTGCTGCGCGGGCGCTATCAGCGCTGGTCGCGGACCGTGATGGATCGCTGGATCGCTGACTTCCATCGCCGCAGCCAGGCCGATTTCGGCACGCGCCTGCCGGATGCCGCCGCCTTTCGCGCCGCGGTCGAGGCGATCGGCGCCCAGCGTCAGCTCAAGATCCTGGGCCAGTTCTGCCGCCTCTGCCTACGCGACGGCAAGCCGCGCTATCTCGACTGGCTGCCGCACTTCTATGCCCAGCTCGACGCCGGCCTCGAAGCGCTGCCCGAGCTGGCCGAGTTCCACGCCTGGCTACGCGAAACCTACCACCCGGCGATGCAGGCGCGCCTTGCCCGCCACCACGCCGAGCAGGCGCAGTCGAAGGGAGCCTCGACATGAAAGCGATGATCCTGGCCGCCGGACTCGGCAGCCGCATGCGCCCGCTCACCGACCACTGCCCCAAACCGCTGCTGCCGGTAGCCGGCAAGCCGCTGATCGAGCACCACCTGATGCGCCTCGCGGCGGCCGGCTTCCGCGAGGTGGTGATCAACGTGAGCTACCGCGGCGAGCAGATTGTCGCCGCCCTCGGCGACGGCCAGCGTTTCGGTCTGCGTCTCGTCTTCAGCCACGAGCCCACGCCGCTGGAGACCGCCGGCGGTCTGCGTCACGCCCTGGGGCTGCTGGGCGACGCCCCTTTTCTGCTGCTCAACGGCGATGTCTGGAGTGATATCGATCTGGCCCAGCCGGCGCTGGCTGCGGCGGATCTGGCCAACCTGGCGATGGTCGACACCACCGACTTCCACCGCGGTGGCGACTTCCATCTCGACCCCGACGGACGCCTGCACGCCGAGGGCGAGCCGCGCCTGGTGTATGCCGGGGTCGGCGTGATCCACCCGCAGCTCGTCGCCGATCTCCCCGACGGCGAGGCGGCCAAGCTGGCGCCGCTGCTGGTCGCGGCCATGCGCGCCGGGCGCGTCGCTGGCTGGCACCACCGCGGCGACTGGGTCGATGTCGGCACGCCGCAGCGCCTGGCCGACCTCGAGAGCCGACTGCGCCGGGCGTAACTTCAGCCAGGCGGGAGTGTTATGCTGCCGCCACGTTATCCGAGTGAAGGAATCGATTGCATGAAAGCCACAGTCAAGTGGACCGACGGCCGCCAGTTCGTCACCGAATCCGGCAGCGGCCACAGCGTCGTGATCGACGGCAACCCCGACCACGGTGGGCGCAACACCGGGCCGCGGCCGATGGAGCTGGTACTGATGGGGCTCGGCGGCTGCAGCTCGTTCGACGTGATCCAGATCCTGGAGAAGGCCCGCGCCGACGTCACCGACTGCGTCGCGACCCTGGAAGCCGAACGCTTCGACGGCACCCCCAGCGTGTTCACCAAGATCCATGTGCACTTCGTGGTCACCGGCCGCGGCCTCAAGGAGGCTCAGGTCAAGCGCGCGGTCGACCTCTCCGCCGAGAAGTACTGCAGCGCCTCGCTGATGCTGGCCAAGGGCGGCGTGGAGATTACCCACGACTACGAGATCGTCGAGGCCTGAGCGCCGGCTCGTCCGACGAGCCCCTCTAGCCAACAGCACAAGACGCAAAAACCGCGACTCCGGTCGCGGTTTTCGTTTGCCTGCTCGGCGGCTACCCACCGCCCTCGACGACGCCCTGCTCAATGCTCAAAGGCGATAGACGCTTTTGGTCATCACCTTCGACACCAGCCGCATGCCCCACTTCACCGGCAGCGGGAAGCGGCTGCCGCCGGACTCCAGCGCCATGCGCTCGTGCTGCGCCTCATCGATACGCATCTGTTCGAGTACCGCCCGCGAGCGCTTGTCGTCGATCGGCAGCTTGCGCAGATGCGCCTCCAGATGGCGCCCGACCTGCTCCTCGGTGGCGGCGACGAAGCCCAGGCTGACGCGATCGCCGACCGCCCCGGCCAGGGCGCCGAGGCCGAAGGAGGCGGCGTAGAAGGCGGGGTTGAGATAGCTGGTACGGCCATCCAGCTCCTGCAGGCGCTGATCGCACCAGGCCAGATGGTCGATCTCCTCCGCCGCTGCCTCTTCCATCCGCTCACGGGTATCACCCAGCTTGGCGGTCAGCCCCTGGCCTTGATAGAGCGCCTGGGCGCACACCTCACCGGTGTGATTGATGCGCATCAGCCCGGCCACATGGCGGCGCTGCTCGTCATCGAGCGCGCCCTCGGGCTGGGCGTGCGCCGGCGAGGGCCGGCGCGGCTGTGCCGCCCCCGGCACCAGCGTGCGCAGCACGCTGTCGAACTGATGGATCAGATTGTCGCTACGCGACAGCTGGCGCGCCATGTGAGTCTCCTTACCCGTGTGTGGATCATCCGCGAACGGATGCCCGTGTGCAGCAATGTCCCGGACCTGTCAGCCCGGCGGCCAGGTCAGCTTGCGCCCACCCAGCAGGTGCATGTGGATATGATAGACCGACTGCCCGCCATCTTCGTTGCAGTTCATCACCACGCGGTAGCCGTCTTCGGCGAAGCCGAACTGCTTGGCCAGCTTGGCCGCGGTGTACTGCAGCCGCCCGATCAGGGCCAGATCCGCCTCATCGATATCGTTCAAGGTAGCGATCGGCTTCTTGGGGATGATCAGCACATGGGTGGGTGCCTGGGGATTGATGTCACGGAAGGCGAGTACGTGCTCGTCCTCGTAGACGATATCGGCCGGAATCTCGCGGTCGATGATCTTGCTGAACAGCGTGGGCTCCATGGGGTCTCCTGCTCGAACATGAAAGGATCCGGCGCCAGCGGCTGACGCCTAGGCACATCAACGAAAACGGCGCTGCGCCAGCAGCTGGCGCACCTTGGGCGCCAGGATCAGATCCATCGCCAGCGACAGCCGCGCCCCCGGCACCACCAGGGTGTTGGGGCGGCTCATGAAGGCGTCATGGATCATGGTCACCAGATAGGGAAAATCCACCGCTTCCGGATCGCGGAAGCGGATCACCACGAACGACTCGCCGTCGTTGGGCACGTCCTGCAGCTCGAACGGGTTGGAGGTATCAACCGTCGGCACGCGCTGGAAGTTGATGTGGGTGCGCGAGAGCTGGGGCTGGATATAGCGCACATAGTCGTGCATGCGCCCGAGAATGGTCTCGATCACCGCTTCCTGCGAATAGCCGCGCAGCTTGGTGTCGCGGTCGATCTTCTGCAACCACTCCAGATTGATGGTCGGTGCCACCCCGATCAGCATGTCGACGTGCCGCGCGATGTCAACCTCATGGGTCACCAGCCCGCCGTGCAGCCCTTCGTAGAGCATCAGATCGGTGCCGCTGGGGATCGGCTGCCAGTCGGTGAAGGTGCCGACCTGCCAGCCGGCCTCGATCATGCGCTTGTCTTCGGCATGGATGTAGTGGCGGTAGGTGCCCTTGCCGCTGTCGCCGTACTCCTGGAACAACGCATCCAGCCGGTCCAGCAGGTTGGCATTGACCGAGAAGTGCGACAGCTCCGCCTTGCGTTCCGGCTCGGTCTGCAGGATCTCGGCCAGCTCCGCCCGCGAGTAGCGGTGGAAGGCATCGCCGTCGATGAAGGCGGCGTGGACGTCCTCCCGCGCGAACATGCGCTCGAAGGTGCGCTTGACCGTGGTGGTGCCGGCGCCGGAGGAGCCGGTGACGGCGATGATCGGAAACTCACGCGACATGCCGCGCCCCCCTGCCGAGCACGATGGCCCTCGACACGACCCGGGCCGCCGCGGGGCGGCAGGTCGCCGCGATGGCGTCGCGATATGGCTGTAGCTGCGGCATGGCGCTGGTTCCCCGATCCCGGTGCAGGTCGTGCCTGCACACTGGGTTGATTAGCTGCGTGACGCGACGTCCTCGCGCTCACGCGCGATCGCTCTATGAGCGATGTCGCGGCGATACTCGGCCCCCGCCCAGGTGATCTCGGCGACACCCGCGTAGGCCTGCTCGGCGGCGGCGGCCACGCTGTCGCCCAGCGCGGTCACACATAGCACGCGCCCGCCGCTGGTGACGACGCGACCATCGTCGCGCTGCGTCGTGCCGGCATGGAACACCTTGCAGCCGCGCTGCTCGGCGGCTTCGAGGCCGTCGATCGCATCACCCTTGGCGTAGCTGCCGGGATAGCCGCCGGCCGCCATCACCACGCCGACCGCTGCGCGCGGGTCCCAGCTCCCTTCGGCGCGATCCAGACGCTGCGCCAGGGCAGCCTGACACAGTCCCACCAGATCGCCGTTCAGGCGCATCAGGATCGGCTGAGTCTCGGGGTCACCGAAGCGGCAGTTGTACTCGATCACCTTGGGCGCGCCGGTGGCATCGATCATCAGCCCGGCATACAGGAATCCGGTGTAGGGGTGCCCTTCCGCGGCCATGCCGGCGACGGTCGGGGTGATCACCTCGTCCATGATGCGCTGGTAGACCGCCTCGGTGACCACCGGCGCCGGCGAGTAGGCGCCCATGCCGCCGGTGTTGGGGCCGGCATCGCCATCGTAGGCGCGCTTGTGATCCTGGCTGGTGGCCATCGGCCAGACGTGCTCGCCGTCGACCATGACGATGAAGCTCGCCTCCTCGCCGTCGAGGAACTCTTCGATCACCACCCGCGCGCCGGCATCGCCGAAGGCATTGTCCTCGAGCATGTCGCGGATCGCCGCGGCCGCCTCGTCACGGGTCATCGCCACGACCACGCCCTTGCCGGCGGCGAGGCCATCGGCCTTGATCACGATCGGTGCGCCATGGCGGTCGAGATAGTCGAGCGCCGGGGCGACTTCGCTGAAGGTCTGGTAGGCCGCCGAGGGGATCGCATGGCGCGCCAGAAAATCCTTGGTGAAGGCCTTGGACCCCTCGAGCTGGGCCGCGCCGGCCGAGGGGCCGAAGATCGAAAGGCCCGCCTGCTGGAAGCGGTCGACCACGCCGGCCACCAGCGGCGCCTCGGGGCCGACGATGGTGAGTTCGACATCGTTGTCGCGGGCGAAGGCGATCAGCGCGTCGAAGTCCATGGCGTCGATCGCCACGTTGGTCAGCCCAGCCTCACGGGCGGTACCGGCGTTGCCGGGAGCCACGAACACCGTGTCGACCTGCGGCGACTGCGCCGCCTTCCACGCCAGGGCGTGCTCGCGCCCGCCGCCTCCTAGGATCAGAACCTTCATCACTCGCCTTTCGTTGCGCTGTCACCGAATATGGAAGAGGCATTATGTCAGAAAGGCCCGGGCCAGAAAGCCCCCGAACGCATCGTGCCGGCTGCCGGCCGTCTCGCGGCGGGTGCGCGGTTGGCCGCGGTGCCCGCGCCTGAGGCACAATGGGCGCCCCTTTTCTCAATGCCGAGTGCCCCGCTGCCTGCATGAACCTGATTCTGCTCGAACCCGCCGACTGGATCGACGCCACCCACGCGCGCGTCTGCGATCCGCGTCGTCTGACCCATCTGCGCGAGGTGCATCGCGCCGCCCCCGGCGACAGCCTCACCGTGGGCGCACTCGACGGCGCCATCGGCCGCGGCGAGCTGCAAACGCTGAGCGCCAGCGAGGCACTGTTCCACGTGCCCGCGCTCGACCGCGAACCGCCAGCGCCGCTGCCGGTGCATCTGCTGCTGGCGCTGCCACGCCCGCGCATGCTGGCGCGCAGCCTCGAACATATCGCGGCGCTGGGCGTGAAGCAGCTGACACTGCTGCACACGCGCCGGGTCGAGAAGAGCTACTGGCAATCGCCGGAGCTGCGCCCGGAGAAGATCCATCAGCATCTGGTGCTGGGGCTGGAGCAAGCACGCGATACCCGCCTGCCCGAAGTGACCCTGGAGACCCGCTTCAAACCGTTCGTCGAGGATCGACTACCGGCGCTATTGACCGGCCGACGCGGGCTGATCGCCCATCCCGGCATGCCGCGGGCCTGCCCCCGCGGGATCGATGAGCCGACGCTGCTGGCGATCGGCCCCGAGGGCGGCTTCGTCGATTACGAGGTGGCCCGCTTCGAGGAAGCCGGGTGCGAGGGGGTCCATCTGGGTGAGCGCATTCTGCGCGTGGAGACCGCGGTGACCGCGCTGCTGGCGCGGCTGTTCTGATACCGGCGGCGCCCCGGCTGAGTGGGAGTGACCCGCCTGAGCGGACGATGACCCGCCGCCTGCCTACAGTGACTGGCACGGCCACCTCCGGCGCGGCGACGAGAGTTCAGGGCATCAGCCAGCTTGCCGGGTCCTGGCTGAGTTCGACCCCCAGAAAGCGCCGCGCGGCGACGCTCAGGTTGTCCAGCCGCGCCTGGCTGATCGCTGCCGACTCCAGATGCAACAGCGTCGGCAGCGGGCCGACATCCACCGCCATGCGCTTGAGCCAGCGGTAGTCGAGGGTCGCGTCCACCGGCCGGCTCTCCACCCACAGCAGCGCATGCCCAGGTGCCGCGCGCGGCGCCTCGGCCAGAGTCACTGGCGCCCAGCGCCGCCCGCTGCACTCGTTGAGCGAGCTCAGCAGACTCTCCAGCGCGCCGCGTCGCGGCTCACCCAGCACCAACAGCGGCCAGCGATCACGCTGGCGCTGCCAGGCGCGCAGCCCGGCGGCCTGATCGCTCACCGCTCGGCGGCCGTCGTCGCCCCGCCTGCGCCCTTGGCGCGGCGCAGGGTTTGGTGGGCGCTCAGCGCATCCATCAGGCCTTCGAGCAGCGCCTTGGGCCGCCGCCCGCAGCGGCGCTGAGCAATGTCCGACAGGCGCGCGCGCACGTCCGTGGCCCAGCCGGCTTCCGCCTGGGCCAGATGCAGGGCCAGCGCCGCCAGCGCGGCCGCGAGCTGCCAGCGGTGGGCGCGCTCCTCGAGCTCCGGGCGGCGCGTCTTGAGCAGCCGTTCGGCCTGCTGGGTCAGGCTGGGCAAGCCTTCCAGCGCCAGCGCCGCGGCCAGCCGCGAACCGCTGTCGAAGCCGGTGCGGGCGCTGCCGATCCAGAAACGCCGTCCCAGCTGGCGGCCATCCGCTTCGTCGTGCCAGGTGCCTTCCCAGGCGATCACCGGCAGCCCCTCGCCATCGCCACGGCGCTTGGCCAGGGTGGTCTCGAGACGCTTGAGATCGAGGCGCGCCTGACGCCCGCGATGAAACAGGGTGATCCCCGGCTGCGCTTCACCCAGCGCCAGCGCCTCGTCCAGGCGCAGCCATTCGCCGCTGTGGCGCACCCGGCGGCTGGCGCTGGTGGCGGCGAGCCAGCTGCGTCGCTGCACATCGAGCCCGGCAAGCAGCTCGACATCCGGCAACTGGTTCAGCAGGTGCCACTCGGCACCCAGCGAGTCGGCCCAGGCAAAGCGCGCTTCGTCCCCCGCCGGCAGCTCGTGGCGCGGCCATACCAACGGCTGCGGCATGCCGTGGGCATCCAGCGCCACCAGCGGCATGGCCTGCCCCTGACCGCGCACCGGGGCTGGCTTGGACCACCACAGCGCGCGCGGGGCGCCCTCCCCGCGTAGCCCGGCCTGACGGCTCGCGCTCATCAAGCGCGCCGCAAAGGCGCTGTCGGTGCCGTGGTTGCGCGGCCAGGCGTGCTCCAGCCAGGGCATCCCCTGGACCTGCCGACGCAGCGTGGCGAGCATGGTCTCCAAGGCCTCGCCCTGGCGCAGCACGCCCTGGGAGAGCGCCTGCTGACGCGCCTGGGCCGGCGCCGCCGGAGCACTGCCCGCGGCACGCGAGAACGGCGACTCGCCGCCATGGTCGAGCGCTTCACGCAACAGCGCTTCGCGATCCACCGGCTCCAGATCTTCCGGCACCCGCTGCCCGCGCGAGAGATAGCAGAGCTTGAGCCCGTGGCGCATCAGCACGTCCAGCACCGGCCCCAGACGCGCGGCCTCGTCGAGCTTGGTCAGAATGCAGCCCCACAGCGGCTCGCCAGCCTCCTGCGAGGCGCGCTGCCACGCCTCGACCACCTGTTCCAGGGTATCGCCGTGACGCGCGGCATCGAGCACCAGCAGCCGGCGCACGCTGACCGGTGCGGCGCCGAGGCGGGCGATCTCGCCCATCAGGCGCTGGTCGCGCTGGCTCATGCCGACGGTGTCGATCACCATCATGCGCTTGCCGCCGGAGCGTCCCATCAGCCCGCGGCGGGGCTGGGCCAGACGCCCCAGCAGTGCCCCCAGGTCGCCCTGTTCGTCGAGCGCATGCACTTCCACACCGAGCAGGCGCGCATAGATACGCAGCTGCTCGGCGGCGCCGATACGGTAGCTGTCGGTGGTCACCAGCGCGGCCTCCCGCGGGCCGTGACGCATCACGTAGCGCGCCGCCAGCTTGGCCGTGGTGGTGGTCTTGCCGGCACCGGTGGGGCCGACCAGGGCGAACAGCCCGCCGGCCTCGAACAGCGCTTCTTCGCTGTCCAGCACCTCGAGTCGCGCCGCGAGCTGGCGTTCGAGCCACGCCTGCCAGGCAGGCGTCTCGGCCTCCTCGGCGGACTCGTCGAGCAGCGACGCCGGCAGCGTCTCGAGCAAGGTTTCGCACAGCACGTGGCTGAAACCGGCCTGGCTCAGCTGACGCAGGATGGCATCGCGTACCGCCTGGCCCGGGGCAGGCGCAGGCGCCGCGCTCTCGCGCAGCAACGCCCGCATGTCCTCGAGCATGCGCCGGTTGAAGGCTTCCCAGGCTGCCGGCGACTCGGCCGCGGCGCTCTCGCTCGCCGGCGTGCCGTCGCTCTCGCCTTCGCCCGCGGGCCTGGCCAGCGCCTGGGCATGGGCCTGCTCGGACATGGCGACGATCTCGACGCCACCGTCGACGACGCGGTTGGATAGGATCAGAACGTCCTCACCCAGAGCCTGGCGTATCTGACGCATGGTCTCCCGGGTGTTGGCACCGGTGAATCGCTGCACTCCCATGACTCGCCTCACGGCCCCGCGACGAGCGATGCATGATGGCATCGCGCCACGGCGCTCTCAAAACCGATGAAAGCGCCGAGTGTGACACGGGGTGGCGGGTGGCAAACAGTGGAAAAGACGCCGAATCGCGATCCATTCAGCACCCGCCACGCCGACCACGCGGGTCGAGGTGGCAGGTGCCGTCGCCGACGGAACGGCCGCCGTCAGGGCGTCTCGAGGCGCTGGATCAGCGCCTGGGTGGGATAGCCGTCCGGGGTGACACCGATCGAGCGCTGGTAGGCACGCAGCCCGGCCCGGGTATTGGGGCCGACCCGCCCGTCCGGCGTGCCGACGTCGAAGCCACGCGCGTTGAGCGCCTGCTGCATCTCGCGCACCTGGGTCCGTGACAGCGCCGGCTCCGAACGCGGCCACTGCCCCTGGATGCCGGGACGGCCGGCGATGCGATCGGCAAGCGTGGCGACCGCCAGGGCATAGCTGGTGGAGGCGTTGTAGCGCATGATCACGCGGAAATTGGGCCCGACCAGAAACGCCGGCCCCTCTGCCCCGGCCGGGGCGATGACCGAGGCCTCGGCGAAATCGGGTAGCGCCCCGCCACCGACGCGCGCCACCCCCTGGGCCGCCCATGCCTGGCTCGAGTGGCGCACCGAGAGTTCGGTCTGGGCGTAGTCGAATCCGGCCGGCAGGGTCACCTCCGCACCCCAGGGCTGGCCGCGCTGCCAGCCGGACTTGGCCAGATAGTTGGCGGTGGAGGCCATGACGTCGGGAATGCTGCCCCAGATATCGCGCCGACCGTCACCGTCGCCATCCACGGCGTAGGCGAGGAAGCTCGAGGGGATGAACTGGGTATGGCCCATGGCGCCGGCCCAGGAGCCGCGCATGTGGTCGCGATCGATATCGCCGTTCTGCAGGATCTTGAGCGCGGCCATCAGCTCGCCCCGGGCGAACGCCTGACGGCGCCCTTCGTAGCCCAGCGTCGAGAGCGCGTCGATGGTTTCGAAGCTGCCGAAATTGCTGCCGTAGTTGCTCTCCACGCCCCAGATCGCGACCACGATGCTGCCGGGTACGCCGTAGCGCTGCTCGATGCGCTCGGCCAGCGCCTGATGGGCCGCCAACTGCGCGCGCCCGTTGGCGACACGCTGATCCGAGACCGCGCTATCCAGATAGCTCCACACCTGGCGGGTGAACTCGGGCTGGGAGCGGTCGAGCTCGATCACCCGCGGCTGATAGGTGGCGTGGTCGAAGGCCTCGGCAAGGGTCGCCTGATCGATGCCCTCGCTGGCGGCCTGACGGCGGAAGTCGGTGACCCAGGTATCGAAGCCGGCACGCGCCTGCGGCGTGACCTGCTCGGCACCGGTGTCGGCGCGGGGCGTGGTGCTGGCACTCGCCGCGACGCCGGCCTTGTCGTTGGCCTCTGACGTCGGCTCGGACACCTGGGCGGCAGTGTCGGGCGCCTGGCTCGACGCCGGGGTGGCGGCCACGCTCTGACAGCCGACCAGGGCCAAAGAGAGGCAAAGAGAGAGGGTCAGGGACCCTTTGAGGGGAGCAGAACGCGTCACGATGCACTTCCTTTATGCTGGGAATCCTCGCGCCCCGCCTGGCAGGCGTTGGCGTCAGCCCAGTGTAGCGCATCCCGCGCGTTCCCCGCGTGCCCCCCGGCGTCGCGCGCCGGGGGCGGCGAGTGCAGACAGGATCCCCCAATAACTAGTAGCGATCGAACCACGACCCTGAACCATGCCGCGGCGCCGCCGCGGGCGTCGGCTCCCGGTGGCGCGGTGTTTCCTCGCGCAGTGTCTCTTGGCGCAGCACGGTCACGGACCCGGCCGACTGCACATGGGGCGCGCCTTCGGCGCGCAAGAGACCGGGCTCGCTGCCACCGGAAGGGTCGATGCACGCGGGCTGGAAACGGCTGACGTCGGCGCCATAGACCTGCTGGCGGCGCAGATACTCATGCCACAAAAGCTCGTGGCGCAGATCGCGCTGAGGATGCTCGGCCCCGGCCGTGACCTCCATCCGCTCGCACAGCGCGTAAAGCTGACGCGCCGAGACGCAGCCCAGCGCGCGCCAGCGCAGCAGCTCGCGCACATCCTCGGAATCCCATTCGCCCGGCGCGTCACGCAGCTGGCGCAGGCGTGCCTGGGCCGCCGGCTCGCCCCCCGACATCGTCGCCGCCAGCGGCTCGACGTCGCCGAGCAGGCTGCCTAGGGGCGGCAACCCGCGTGGGCCATCCTGCGGCCAGGGCGGCAGCGTGAACGGCTGCCCTGGGCTCCTCGGCGCCAGGGCGCTCCTGCCCCGCGAGCGGTCGACGAACTCGCCGAAGGAGAGCTCACGTATCTCGGTGTCGTCATGATGGGCGGGAAACAGCGGCGAATCTGGCAGCACGCAGAGCTGATCCGGCGCCAGCGCCGCCTGCACCCGCCGGGTGGTGGCACACTCATTGGCACCCTCCATGGCGTGGGTGATCACCCGCTGGGCGCCGATCCGCTGTGCCAGCCGCGGCAATAGCTGCGCGGGCTCGCCGACACACACCAGCAGGTCGCTGCCTCGAGTCAGCAACGTGCCGCGCAGATCGATCAGGCTCTGCCACAGGAGTGACCACTGAGGCACGGTCTGCGCAGACGCCGTGCCGTCCAGCCAGCAGGGTTCGAGCACGAAGACACACAGCATTGCTTCCGCGTGCGGCTCGACCGCCAGCAGATCGTTGTCGCTCAGGCGCAGATCGCGCCGAAACCAGATCAGATCGCAGGAAGATTCCATGCCGCAGCCTCCAGACTCGCGGGCCGTCCGCGCGGCCATCGAGGCGCCCGCCTGCCGCTGCCTCGGTGCTCGATTTCCGCTACTGGCGCTCCCCTTCTGGTAGATAGCGCCAGCCCTCAATATTTGTACAAAAACTATCACCAGGCAGGCAATATGTACAACGAAACTGCCGCAAGCCGCCTATGGCTCCCCCTCGGGCGGCGTGATACAGTCGTTAACGAGTTCCGGCTAAATCAAGCGAATATCCAATACTTTCAAGCGTTTCGGAGCCCAATGCGCAGAATTGCGCGGCCCCGGGACGTTCATGACCGAGCCCAGACCGTGCGCGTGTGTCGTACTCGGGAAATGTTTTGACTCGCGCCGCGTATTCGAGCAGAACACTTCCCTGGCACGACACACAACGAGCTTGACCCGCGTTCCACGAGAGAACGCCGCAGCCCCGGCGACGCCGGGCGCCCCTGCACGAACAGCGCTTTTCGCGACACGCCCATAGAAGTGCGAGCAGAAAAGCGCTCATAGAGAGGAGAGACACCATGCCGGGCCACATGCCTAGCCAGCTGTCGCTGACATGCGCGACCTGCCGTATCGGTGCCCAGACTCCGTCGTCCCACGCAGGCATACTTGCCCTGGAGGGCCGCACCCCGGCGTGGATGCTGGCACCCCGTGGTGCACGCCGTCCCTATCTGACCGATCCGCCCCGCCTGATCTGAGACCGCTTGCGGCCCGTCACCTCGTGGCGGATCGCGTGCGCCAGTCGCCGCCGGCCATCGGCGGAAAGCGTGCCGCTGCGGCGGCCCAGTTCATCCGACCAACGTGTATCTCGAGGTGCGAAGCGCCAGCGCCGAGGCGTGGACGAGTCCCTGGGAGTGGGCGAGATCGCCTACACTAGGACCGCCGGGCGCCGTCACACCGGCCCCTCGACGTACGCAGAGAGTCAGCCCGAGCCACCTGGTCTCGTCGGCTGTCCGTTCGGGTCCTTGAGAAGAGCGACAACTTCATGTCATTGCCGCTGATCGTGCTGCTGCCCCTATTGGGCAGCCTCATACCGCTGTTGAGCTCCAATCGACAGCGCAATCTCAATGCGGGGTCGACCGCGATTCTGCCCGCCGTGGCGCTGGCCATCGCGCTCTACCACGCGCCCAGCGTGCTCGCCGGGGAGATCCCCCGCTTCAGCCTCAGTTGGGTGCCACAGCTGGGGCTCGACCTGGCCTTCCGGCTCGACGGGCTGTCACTGCTGTTCGTGATGCTGATCCTCGGCATCGGCCTGCTGATCATCCTCTACTCGCGCTACTACCTGGCGCCCGAGGACAGCATGCCGCGCTTCTACGCCTACCTGATGCTGTTCATGACCTCGATGCTGGGCATCGTGATGGCCGACAACCTGCTGCTGCTGTGGGTGTTCTGGGAGCTGACCAGCCTCTCCTCGTTCCTGTTGATCGGCTACTGGTACAAGCAGAGCGAGGCGCGCCGCGGCGCGCGCATGGCGCTGACGGTGACCGGCATGGGCGGGTTGGCGATGCTTGCCGGTTTCCTGCTGATCGGCCATATCGTCGGCACCTTCGATATGCAGACGGTGCTCGACAGCCGCCAGCTGATCCAGGCCGACCCGCGCTACCTGCCAGCGCTGCTGCTGATCCTGCTCGGCGCCTTCACCAAGTCGGCTCAGTTCCCGTTCCACTTCTGGCTGCCGCACGCGATGTCGGCGCCCACGCCGGTCTCCGCCTTCCTGCACTCGGCGACCATGGTCAAGGCCGGCGTGTTTCTGCTTGCGCGTCTGCATCCGGCTCTGGCCGGCTCCCAGCTGTGGCTCTACATCGTCACCCTGACCGGCCTGGTGACGATGATCTACGCCGCCTACTTCGCCCTGCTCAAGTACGATCTCAAGGGCGTGCTGGCGTTCTCCACCGTCAGCCATCTGGGCATGATCACCATGCTGTTCGGGCTCGATAGCAAGCTGGCGGTGATCGCGGGGCTGTTCCACATCATCAACCACGCCACCTTCAAGGCGTCGCTGTTCATGTCCTCGGGGATCATCGATCACGAGACCGGCACCCGTGACATCCGCAAGCTGAGCGGGCTGCGTCACAGCATGCCGATGACCGCGGCACTGGCCGGGCTGGCGGCGGCATCGATGGCCGGCGTGCCGCTGCTCAACGGCTTCCTGTCCAAGGAGATGATGCTTACCGAGGCCCTCGGCAGCGGTATCCTCGGCGGTCTGGCGTGGCTGATTCCGGTGCTGGCGACCCTCGGCAGCGTGCTCTCGGTGGCCTACTCGCTGCGCTACGTGCGTAACGTCTTCTTCGGCCCGGCGGCCACGGATCTGCCCAAGACGCCGCACGAGGCGCCCTTCATGATGCGCCTGCCGATGCTGCTGCTGGTGGCGCTGTGCGTGCTCATCGGTCTGCTGCCGGCACTGATGGTGACCGGTATTCTCGAGGCCGCGGGCCAGGCGACGATTCTCGCGCCGCGCCCGGAACTGCATCTGGCGATCTGGCACGGCTTCAACCTGCCGCTGTTGATGAGCGCCATCGCCCTGGCCGGCGGGGTCGCCATCTACAGCGTGCGCCGCACCCTGTTCAGCTTCCAGCGCCAGTTCCCCCAGCGCAACGCGCTGATGCTGTTCGAATACGCCGTGCGCCAGCTGCTCGGCGCCACCCAGCGCGGCATCGACCGCCTGGAGAACGGCTCGCTGCAGCGCTACATGCTGTGGCTGATCGTGGTGGTACTGTTCCTCACCGGCAGCGGGCTGCTCGATCTCACCCAGTTGAAGGGCGAGCTGCCGCTCAAGCCGCTGGATGGCCTGTTGGTGGTAGGCGCGGCGATCACCATCCTCGCTGGCCTCGGCACTGCCGTGCTGCATCGCCGCCGCCTGGTCTCGCTGATGATGCTTTCGGTGGTGGGGCTGATGGTGTCGCTGGCGTTCGCGCGCTTCTCGGCACCGGACCTGGCGCTGACCCAGCTGGCGGTCGAGGTGGTCACGGTGATCCTGCTGATGCTGGCGCTGTTCTTCCTGCCCCAGCGCACGCCCAAGGAGTCGAGCGGCGGACGCATCGTGCGCGACGTGCTGCTGGCAGCCAGCTTCGGCGGCATCGTCGCCAGCCTCAACTACGCCCTGCTGACACGCTCGCTCGACAGTATCTCGGGCTACTTCCTGGCCAATAGCGTCAGCGGCGGCGGCGGCCACAACGTGGTCAACGTCATCCTGGTCGACTTCCGCGGCTTCGATACTCTGGGCGAGATCACCGTGCTGTGCATCGCCGCCATCGGTATCTACAAGCTGCTCAACCGCCTGCGTCTGTTCATGCCGTCGAGCGATAGCGAGGGCCGGCCGTGGTCGAAGGATCTGCACCCGATGCTGCTGGCCACGGTCTCGCAGAGCCTGCTGCCGCTGGCGCTGCTGGTGTCGGTGTTCATTTTCCTGCGCGGCCACAACGAGCCCGGTGGCGGCTTCATCGCCGGCCTGGTCACCGCGGTGGCGCTGATCCTTCTGTACATCGCCCGCGGCGTCGACTGGGCGCAGCAGCGCCTGACCTTCCAGTACCAGCCGATCGCGGTGGTCGGGGTGGTGATCGCCGCCCTCACCGGCCTCGGCAGCTGGCTGTTCGGCCACAACTTCCTGACCTCGGCGTTCGGTCACTTCGCGATTCCCTATATCGGCGAAGTGGAGCTGGCCACCGCCATGCTGTTCGATCTCGGCGTCTATCTCACCGTAGTCGGCGCGACGCTGATGATCCTGGCCAACCTGGGCAAATTGACCACGCGTCACCGGCCCAGCAAAGAGAACGAGAAGGAGACCGTCTGATGGAAGCGCTCTTCGCCACCGTAACCGGCTTTCTGGCGGCCAGCGGTCTCTACCTGGCCCTGCGTGGACGCACCTTCCCCGTGGTCGTGGGGCTGACGCTGCTCTCCTACGCGGTCAACCTGTTCCTGTTCTCCACCGGCGGCCTCACCACCGACGGCGCCGCGGTGATCCAGGATGGCAAGACCCACTATGCCGACCCGCTGCCCCAGGCGCTGGTGCTCACCGCCATCGTGATCGGCTTCGCCATGACCGCGTTCTCGGTGATCCTGGCCATGCGCGTGCGCGGCGACCAGGGCAGCGATCAGGTCAACGACCAGCGCGGCGATGACGCCAGGGAGGAGAAGTCGTGATGCAGCATCTGATCATCCTCCCCATCCTGCTGCCGCTGTTCACCGGGCTCGCGATGCTGATCAAGCGCGACGCCACCATGCAGCCAAGGCGCACCATAGGCCTGGTGAGTACCGCCCTGCTGGTGGTGATCAGCGTGGCCCTGGTGGTCGAGAGCAGCAACGGCCAGATCAGCTACTACGCCCTGGGCGATTGGCAGCCGCCGTTCGGTATCATCCTGGTGCTCGATCGCCTCTCGGCGCTGATGGTGTGCCTGACCAGCGTGCTCGCCCTCGGCAGCCTGGCCTACGCCTGCGCCGGCGACGACAAGAAGGGCAGCAACTTCCACGGGCTGTTCCAGCTGCAACTGATGGGGATCAACGGCGCCTTCCTCACCGGCGACATGTTCAACCTGTTCGTGTTCTTCGAAGTGTTGCTGATCGCCTCCTACTCGCTGCTGATGCACGGTGGCGGCAAGGACCGCACCCAGGCGGGCTTCCACTACGTGGCGCTCAACCTGGCCGGTTCGGCGATGTTTCTGATCGCGCTCGGCGTACTCTACGGCACCACCGGCACGCTCAACATGGCAGACATGGGCCAGCGGGTCGCCCAGCTCGACCCCGAGCGCCTGGGGCTGCTCAAGGCCGGGGCCTTCCTGCTGCTGGTGGTGTTCGGGCTGAAGTCGGCGATCCTGCCGCTCTACTTCTGGCTGCCGCGGGCCTATGCCAGCGCGCCGGCGCCGGTGGCGGCGCTGTTCGCGATCATGACCAAGGTGGGGATCTACGCCATTCTGCGCGTCTACACCCTGATCTTCGGCGATAGCGCCGGCGATCTGGCCAACTTCGTGCAACCGTGGCTGTGGTGGTTCGCCCTGGCAACGATCGCCCTGGGCGGGATCGGCGTGCTCTCGGCACGCGACCTGCGCACCCAGGTGGCCTATCTGATCCTGATCTCGGTGGGCACCCTGCTGGCCGGCGTGAGCATGGACCGCGTGGCGTCGCTCTCGGCGCTGCTCTACTACATGCTGCATACCACCCTGGTCAGCGGCGGTCTGTTCCTGCTCGCCGACGCCATCGCCGACCAGCGCGGCAAGGCTGGCGCGCGTATCGTGCCCGGCCGCGGCGTCACCCAGCCGGCGCTGCTGGGGCTGGCCTACTTCGTCGGCGCGATCACCGTGGTCGGCCTGCCGCCGCTGTCCGGGGCGATCGGCAAGGCGCTGCTGCTCGACGCGGCACAGCCGAGCGAGCAGCCGTGGCTGTGGTCGCTGCTGCTGCTGTCGAGCCTCGCCGGGCTGGTAGCGATGGGCCGCAGCGGCTCCACCGTGTTCTGGAAGGCGGGCAAGGCCGACCCCGAGGGGTCGCGGCTCAAGCCGAGCATGCTAGCGGGGCTCGCCCTGCTGCTGGGCGCCTCGCCGCTGCTGGCGATCTTCGCCGGCCCGATCACCGAATTCACCCAGGCGAGCGCCGCACAGCTGCTCGACCCCAGCGCCTATACCCAGGCGATCCTCGCCCCGACTTCTGGAGGTGGCTCATGATTCCTCCCGTACGCTGGCTGCCGATGCCGGTGTTGTCGCTGCTGCTGCTGCTGGTATGGCTGCTGCTGCAGCAGAGCGTGGCCCTCGGCCAGTGGCTGCTGGGCGGCGTGCTGGCCGTGGTCATCCCGCTGCTGTGCCGCCCGTTCTGGGAGCGCCAGCCACGCATCAAGCATCCGCTCAAGCTGTTGCACTACGTGGGCCGGGTGCTCAAGGACATCGTGGTGGCCAACCTCGAGGTCTCCAAGCTGATTCTCGACCCGCGCGGGCGCATGCGCCCGGCATTCGTCGAGTATCCGCTGACGCTGACCGAGAATTTCCCCATCACCATCCTCGCCAGCACCATCACGATGACCCCGGGTACCGTATCGGCCCACCTGCGCCTGGACAATCGCACGCTGCTGATCCATGCCCTCGACGTGGCCGACATCGACGGCCTGATCGCCGAGATTCACCAGCGTTACGAACGCCCGCTCATGGAGATCTTCGAATCATGATCGCTACCGCGCTGTGGATCGCCCTGGCGCTGTTCAGCGCCGCTATCGCGCTCAACTTCTATCGCGCCGTGATCGGCCCCAGCCTGCCGGATCGGGTACTGGCGGTCGACACCATGTACATGAACTCGATCGCGCTGATCGTGCTGTTCGGCATCTGGGTCAACAACAAGGACTACTTCGAGGCGGCACTGCTGATCGCCATGCTCGGCTTCGTCAGCACCATCGCCGTGTGCAAGTACCTGCTGCGCGGCGACATCATCGAATAGCCAGCGCCACCGAATGGCCGGCACCATCGACTAGGAGAGCCAATCATGCTGGACACGCTGCTCGAGGGAGCGATCGCCTTCATGCTGATCGCCGGCGGGATCTTCGCCTTCATCGGCTCGCTGGGGCTGACCCACCTCAAGGACTTCTACATGCGCCTGCACGGGCCGTCGAAGACCACCACCCTGGGGGTGGGCTGTACCCTGATCGGGTCACTGATCTTCTTCAGTCAGGAGAACGGCCCGGTGATCCAGGAGCTTTTGATCACCATCTTCGCCTTCATCACCGCACCGGTATCGGCGCACATGCTGGCCAAGAGCGCGCTGCACCACAAGCTCAAGCCGGACCCGCGGACCCGCGGCAATCCGCAGGAGCTGGAGAGCGACCGGCCCAAGCATACGGTGGAAGAAGCGCCCCAGGGCAACTCGCCGCTGCCCTGACACGCAGGGTGCGAAAGCCGCCGGGGTCGCACAGACGAAGACACGCGACCAGAACCTGACGCGACCGAAACCCAAGGCGACACCCGGCGAGAGAGCCAACAAGAGAACAAAAAAGGGGCGCCGCTGGGCGCCCCTTTTGCTGGGTCACGGCTTGCTTGGGATCACCAGCCCGCGGTGTTCTCCGCCACCAGCTGGCTGAGCAGATGGATGTGCTCGGGGCGATCGTTGAGCGCGGGGATATAGCGATAGCGCCCGCCTCCGGCCTCCTGGAAGTACTCGCGGTTCTCGGCGTCGATCTCTTCCAGGGTCTCGAGACAGTCGGCGGCGAACGCCGGGCTGATCACGTCGACACACTCGGTCTTGTCGGCCCCCCACTGCTTGAGCGTCTCGTCGGTGTAGGGTTTGAGCCACTCTTCGCGGCCGAAGCGCGACTGATAGCTCTGGAACCAGCTGCCCTCCTCGAGCTCCAGCGCCTCGGCGAGCAGTGCGCTGGTGCGCTGGCAGTGGCGCCCGTAGGGGTCGCCGTTGTCGACGTAGCGCTTGGGGATGCCGTGGTAGGACATCAGCAGGCGCCCGCGATCGCCCTGGGTCTCCCAGTGCTCACGCACGCTGGCGGCGAGTGCGGCGATATAGTCCGGGTGGTCGTGGTAGTGATTGACGAAGCGCAGCTGCGGCAGGTGCGGGCAAGGGGCCAGCGCCTTGGCCAGACGCTGGAAAACGGCACCGGTGGTGGTGCGCGAGAACTGCGGATAGAGCGGCAAGACCAGGATCTTGTCGACTCCGGCATCGCGCAGCGCCAGCCCGGCCTGCTCCATGCTCGGCTGACCGTAGGTCATCGCCAGCTCCACCGGGATCACCTCGCCGGTGCGCTCGGCCAGCGCCGAGGCCAGCGCGCGCTGCTGGCGCCGCCCGATCGCCAGCAGCGGTGAGCCTTCTTCCTGCCAGACCGAGGCGTAGGCCTTGGCCACCTTGGGTGGGCGAATGCGCAGAATCACCCCGTGCAGAATCGGCCACCACAGCCAGCGCGGCGCGTCGATCACCCGCGGGTCGCCCAGAAACTCCGCCAGATACTCTCTTACCGCCTTGGCCGTGGGCGCCGCTGGCGTTCCCAGATTGACCAGCATGACTCCGTAACGGGCCGCCATATCCTCTCCTTGTCTGCCGATACCATCACCTGGCGACAGTCTACCACTCCCGCCTTGCTTAACCGCGATTAACTTATACGATGAATACCATGTGTATAAGTCATGGATAAGATCATGTCGCGCCCTCTGATCCTGATACTCGGCGACCAGCTCAGCGAGACGCTCGACGTTCTCACCCAGGCGCCGGACGATGCCCTCATCGCGCTGTGCGAGGTCCACGCCGAGGGCGAGTACGTGCCGCACCACCCGCAGAAAATCGTGATGCTATTATCGGCGATGCGCCACTTCGCCGACACCCTGCGCGACAAAGGGTATCAGGTGCACTACAGCGCGCTCGACGACGACGACAACCGCCACGACCTGCTCGAAGAGGCGGAGCGCCTGGCCGAGGCCTATGCCTGCGACGAGATCCGCGTCACCCATCCCGGCGAGTGGCGGCTGTTCGAACGCATCCAGCGCCGCGGCACCCGCTGGCGGCTCTACCCGGACAACCGCTTCTACTGTTCGATCGATGCCTTCGGCGAGTGGATGGCAGGGCGCAAGCGCTTTCGCATGGAAGATTTCTACCGTCACATGCGCAAGCAGACCGGGCTCTTGATGCAGGCAGACGAGCCAGCCGGCGGCCAGTGGAACTTCGATCATGACAACCGCGCGCCGATCGATCAGGGTCTCGACTTCCCCACCCCACCGCGTCACCGCATGGACGCCACCACCCAGGCGGTGGCCGAGCTGGTAGCGACGCACTTCGGTGAGCATTTCGGTACCCTCGAGGGCTTCAACTGGGCGGTGACCCGGCGCCAGGCGCTGGGTGATCTGCGCCATTTCCTCGCGCACGCGCTGGCCGACTTCGGCACCTACCAGGACGCCATCAGCGACCGCGAACCGCTGCTCTACCACTCGCGTCTCGCCGCGGCGATGAACATCGGCCTGCTCTCGCCACAGGAGGTGTGCGAGGCGGTGGAGACGGCCTGGCAGGAAGGGCGCGCGCCGATCAACGCCGCCGAGGGCTTCATTCGTCAAATCCTCGGCTGGCGCGAGTACGTGCGCGGCATCTACTGGCAGCGCATGCCCGGCTACAAGCAGGAGAACCGGCTCAACGCTCGTCGCGGCCTGCCGGCCTTCTACTGGAGCGGCGACACCGACCTGCGCTGCCTGCAGCGGGCGATCGAGATGACCCGCGACAACGCCTATGCGCACCATATCCAGCGGCTGATGGTGACCGGCAATTTCGCTCTGCTGTGCGGCGTCTCTCCCGCCGCCCTGTGCGACTGGTACCTGGCGGTCTATGCCGACGCCTTCGAGTGGGTCGAGCTGCCCAACACCCTCGGCATGACCCTCTATGCCGACGGCGGCTATCTCGGCTCCAAGCCCTACTGTGCCTCGGGAAAGTACATCGACC
Organism: Salinicola sp. DM10; assembly: GCF_017306975.2. Classification (NCBI taxonomy): domain Bacteria; kingdom Pseudomonadati; phylum Pseudomonadota; class Gammaproteobacteria; order Oceanospirillales; family Halomonadaceae; genus Salinicola; species Salinicola sp. DM10. Next base: position 87,972 of record NZ_JAFLEN020000004.1, on the reverse strand, counting down.
GCATGTCGGATCACTGCCGCCACTGCCGCTACGACGTCAAGCAGGTGACCGGCGACGACGCCTGCCCGTTCAACAGTCTCTACTGGCACTTTCTGGAGCGCCATCGCGAGCGGCTCAAGGGCAATCAGCGCATGAAGCTGATCTATGGCAGCTGGGACAAGATGGCGCAGTCGCGCCGCGAGGCGATCCTGACGCAGGCGAACGCCTTCCTCGACCGCCTGGATACCGAGCCGCCGTATGGCCGCGGCGAGCATGCCGAGGGTTATCGGCGCCGCTGACACGCGCGCACGCCACCGCTATCGGGCAAGTCCTCGTCGACTTGCCGCGGTGAGTGTGTGAAGCGTTGGATCGATTGGGATCGAGGCGCGGATTCAGCGCCGGAGGCGGCGCGAGTAGGCGCTCAGAGAAGCGCTCAGAAGACCAGCGGCATGCGTGACAGCAACGGATCGTGATAGTGCGGCTCGTGGCCGACGATCTCGTCGTTGGCGACCTGCTGGACGAGATAGGCACGGTGGATACCGGCCTGCTTGAGTTCCCCGTAGACATCGTCGAGTGCGCGGAACAGCATCGGCTTGCCGCGCCGTGTCAGTACCTGCGTCGAGCCATCTTCCGGCTCCACCATCACTTGGTAGTAGCGGCTACCGGCGTGGGCGATGACGCGAATCTCGAAGTTGTCGTGATCGCGGGAAAAGCGTGTGAGCTCCTTGAGGTCCATGGTTCCCTCCTGTTCGGGTTGCATGTGCGAATACGGTGTCCAGCCATCCCTGCTGGACACCCGACTGGCGTGGCCTGGCTGGCCTCGCGCATCCTGACCATTAGGTCGGATTCTTGTTAAGACTATATGTCAGCGGCGACATTTGCAGCACAAAAACGTCACCCCAGGATCAACGCTGCGGGTAGCGTTGCTCGCCGCGCAGGCGCACCACCACGCGCCCGTGGGGGGCCCGCTTGGCCGCGCTCTTGAAGCGGCTCCAGAGGTCACCGAAGCTGTCGACGTGGGCATCAGCCGGCACCTGCAGCGCGGTGATCGACAGCCGCGTATGCGGGAAGAAGCGCAGCTGGTCGAAGCGATCCTTGGCCTCGAAACCGCCGGCGAGGCGCTCGGTCTCCGGCAGCAGCTCGAGGCTCTCGGCGGCGAAATTGTGCTGCAGCCTGGCCAGCCGCCGGTGCAGGCCGGCGGCGCTATCGAGCAGCATGATGAAGTCGTCACCGCCAAGATGGCCGAGAAAATCCTCACGCTCTACGCTTTCGCTCAACACCCGCGCCAGGGTCAGGATCATCTGATCGCCCAGGGCATAGCCGAAGCGGTCGTTGAATGGCTTGAAGTGATCGAGATCGAGATAGCAGGCGACGAAGGGCTTGTTCTGACGCTGATAGTGCTCGAGCGCGGCGCGGATCGGCCGGTTCCCCGGTAGTTGCGTCAACGGATTGGCCTGCCGCGCCAACTGCACCTGCTGCTCGGTGAAAAGCTGCAGCAGGTTGATGACATGCCCGATGCCCAGATAGCGGCCAGCGTCGGTGATGATGAAATCCTCATCGCGCATCGACTCGTCACGGCCGGTCACCTTGCGCGAGACCTGCTCCAGGGGCTCACCCGCCTCCACACAGAGTGCACGCCGCTGCATCACCGTTTCGACCGGCTGACGGCCGTGCAGATCGAAGCCGTAGCGCTTGCCCAGCAGCGCCATCAACTGCTGACGCCCGAGTAGACCGAGCGGCTGACGACGCTGGTCGACCACCGCCAGCGCACTGGCATTCGGCAGGCGGCTGAAACACTCCGCCGCCTCGGCTATGCTCGTTCCGGCGCCAAGTGTCGGCAGCGCCACGCAGAGGCGACGGATTTCGGTCGCCGCGGCACTTTGGCGCCGCGCCGCGGCCAGCGCGGTCAGTTGCGCCTCCAGCTCGGCGCGCTGATCCTGCGGTGCTGGGCTGGGCCGCGCGAACAGCCAGCCCTGATAGAAGTCGGCCCCCAGCTCCACCAGCGCCTGCAGCTCGCCCTCGCGCTCGACCCCTTCAGCGACCACGCGGCTACCCAGACTGTGGGCGATATCGATGATCGAACGCACGAAACGGCGCTTGACCCTGTCGTGGTCCAGGCCGCTGACGAAGTGACGGTCGAGCTTGACGTAATCGGGATTGAGCTGCGACCACAGGCGCAGTCCAGCATAGCCGTCGCCGAGGTCGTCCAGGGCGATGGCGAAACCCATCGCCTGGTAGTGCTGGGCCGCTTCCGCCATCAGCCGCGGCTCGATGCCCGGCGACTGCTCGGTGATCTCGATCACGATCTGCTGCGGGCTCAGACCGTGCGCTGCCAGCAGCGCCACGGTCTGGCCGCCGATATGCGCAGGATCGATCAGCACTTCGGGCGTGACATTGAGAAACAGCAGCTCGCTGAGCCCGGTGGCGACCCAGCTCTCGACAGCTCGCTCGCGACAGAGCCGCTCCAGCGGTGCCAGTTGGCCGGCCTCGCGGGCGGCACAGAACAGCGGCAACGGCGAGGCGTAAGGCGACCCCTGGGGGCCGCGTGCCAGCGCTTCATAGCCCAGCACGCGAGCAGTCGGCACGCTGACGATGGGCTGGAAGTGCATGCGCAGATCGCGCGCGTCGAGCAGACGCTGAAGCGCGGGAACGGCGGGCACATTGGGGGCGGAGTTCATGTCTGCCAGCGTCGCAGCAGCACATGACAGAAAGATGACAGCAGGCCCGCCAACAGGCCTCGCCGCCGTTCGGCGCGCCCGGCATGAACTCTGCCGGGCGGCGGGTCGGAACTTACTGGTACGCGGAGGGGTCGATCGCCTTGCCCAGGGAGTTGCGGTCGATCCAGCGCCCCGCCTTGGCTTCCTTGTAGCGGAATACCACACGGTCACCCACCACCACCGGCAACTCCGCGTCTTCGGTCTGGTAGCTGTAGAGTTCACCGTCCACGGTCAGCCAGTGCCGATAGAGATCCGGCATGCCCAGCCACTCCTTGAACGGCCCCTCGCGTTCGAGCTTTTCCAGTTGCCCGCGAACCTCGATCTTGGGGACGCGCTGGCGTCGCCCACGCTGAAAACCGCCTGCCATAGGTGTGACTCCTCAAACCGTTGATGCGTTACTCGTAATGCTGGCCATAGCTGTCCGGGGCCAGGTCCTCGAATCGGGTGTACTTGCCGATGAACGCCATGTGTACGGTGCCGATGGGGCCGTTACGCTGCTTGCCGATGATCAGCTCGGCCAGCCCCTTGTTGTCGGGGTTATCGCTATTGTAGACCTCGTCACGGTAGACGAAGGCGATGACGTCGGCGTCCTGCTCGATGGCGCCGGACTCGCGCAGGTCCGACATCACCGGGCGCTTGTTGGGGCGCTGCTCGAGCGAGCGGTTGAGCTGCGACAGCGACACCACCGGGCAGTTGAACTCCTTGGCCACGCCCTTGAGCGAGCGCGAGATCTCGGAGATCTCCGCGGTGCGGTTCTCGGATAGTCCCGGCACCTGCATCAGCTGCAGGTAGTCGATCATCACCAGCCCGATGTTGCCGTGCTCGCGGGCGATACGCCGTACCCGCGAGCGCAGCTCGTTGGGCGACAGCGCCGGGGTATCGTCGATGAACAGCTGCTTGTCCTTGAGCAGGTTGACCGCCGAGGTCAGCCGCGGCCAGTCCTCGTCCTCGAGCTGGCCGGTCCTCACTCGGGTCTGGTCGATCCGCCCCAGCGACGACAGCATACGCAGCATCAGCGACTCTGCCGGCATCTCCATCGAGAACACGATCACCGGCTTGTCGCCGGCGACCACCGCATGCTCGACCAGGTTCATGGCGAAGGTGGTCTTACCCATCGACGGGCGCCCGGCAATGATCACCAGATCCGACGGCTGCAGCCCCGAAGTCATCTCGTCGAGATCGCGGAAGCCGGTCGAGATACCGGTCATCTGGCCCTTCATGTTGAACAGCTCGTCGATGCGATCGACCGCCTTGGTCAACAGCTGACTCATGCCCTGGGGGCCGCCGAACTTGGGCCGCGACTCGCTGATCTGGAACACCAGCCGCTCGGCCTCGTTGACCAGCTCGTCGGAGGCGCGCCCATCCGGGGAGTAGGCGCTGTCGGCGATCTGACGCGAGGCCTGGATCAGCTTACGCAGGGTGGCCCGCTCGCGCACGATATCGGCATAGGCACGAATGTTGCCCGCCGAGGGCGTGTTGCGCGCCAGCTCCGCCAGGTAGGCCAACCCGCCCACGCTCTCGAGCTGATCGCGCCGCTCCAGCGCTTCCGACAGGGTGACCACGTCGAGCGGCTGGGTCGCCTCGGCCAGCTCGGCCATGGCGTTGTAGGTGAGCCGGTGCTCCTGACGGTAGAAGTCGTCCGCCACCAGTCGCTCGGAGACCGTGTCCCAGCTGGAGTTGTCGAGCATCAGCCCGCCCAGCACCGACTGTTCCGCCTCCAGCGAGTGCGGCGGCAGCTTGAGCTTGGCCGTCTCTTGATCGTTATCGACGCGTTCGTTCATGCCTGGCCATCACCCTCGACAATCCGCTGGCGGAGCTTGCCGCACATTATTTGGCGCACACGATTTGCCCCACACGATTTGCCGCACATTCTACCCAGCCGGCGCAGCGGCTCGCCACGCCCAGCGCTGCCTCGTGGCCGTGCCGGCCCCTCGCGACACGCGCTCATGGGAGACACGCGCCCATGAAAAAAGGCACGTGGGGCCTGGGCCCCACGTGCCTTGAGCGTCGCTGCGCGGGGAGACCGATTACTCGGCAACCACCACGACGCGAACGCTGGTGCTGACTTCGGCGTGCAGCTGCAGCGCGATGTCGTATTCGCCGGTCTGGCGAATCGGACCTTCCGGCATGCGCACTTCGCTCTTGGCGACGTCGAGACCGGCCTGGACCAGCGCTTCGGCCAGGTCGCGCGGCCCGATGGAACCGAACAGCTTGCCTTCGTCGCCCGCTTTGGCGACCAGCGACAGTTCGATCTCGGACAGCTGTTCGGCACGGCTTTCGGCTTCTGCCTTGCGTGCAGCGGCCTGAGCTTCGAGCTCGGCACGCTGGGATTCGAACGCAGCGACGTTGTCCTTGGTGGCCGGCACGGCGAGGCCGTAAGGCACCAGGTAGTTGCGGCCGTAGCCGGGCTTGACGGTGACCTTGTCACCCAGTTCGCCAAGCTTGCCGATGTTATCGAGCAGAATGACTTCCATTCTCGTGAACCTCTCGTCAATCACTGCGTGTCAGGCGACCGCGAAAATCCGCAAAGGTATCCACCAGTGCCAACAGCAGTACAATCAAAATCGTGGGCCAGGTAGTCAGCAGCAGCGCATAGAAGCCGACCAGCCAGAACCCGCTCATTCCCTTCACACCGATCAAACCATGAACCAGCGCCACGCCGGCCACCAGCAGCGGCACCCAGGCCAGCAGGCTGGCGGCAGGCACCGCCAGCAGCATGCCCAGCGCAGTGGCCCCGAGCAGCAGCGCTAGCTGACCGCGCGTGAGTTTCAAGGCGTGAAACTCCGTGCGGAAACCGCCGGGGTTATAAAGCCCCGCCTGCCAGCTGCGGGCCAGGGCCAGACAGCCAATGCTCACCATCAGTACCACCAGACCGGTGACCCCGCCGATGACCAGCGCGGCCATCTGCTGGGTATCCACGCCCTGGGCCGAGAGCCGGTCCAGCATGCTGGAGACTTCGGTCGAGCTGCGCCGCAGCTCGTCGAGCAGCGGACCGGCACCGCCGGCGGGCACGAAGATGCCCAGATGGACCAGCACCATACATACCGCAGTGCCGGCGAGCAGCGTATCGGTCCAGCGCATCCGGGCCCGCAGCACGGTGGCCATCAGCGCCACCAGCAGAATGCTCGCCAGCGGCACCGAATCGCCCTCCATCCACCACCAGCCGGCGGGGATGGCGGCAGCGATCAGCACCGGCGCGGCGCTGGTGAGGCCGCGCCGCAGCGTGACCAGCCCGGCGACCGCGGCGCTGAACCAGAACAGCCAGGGCACCAGCGCCGTCAGCGCTGCCACCCCTACCGCCTGCGGCGTACCGCGCATGATCCAACGGGCCAGTCCCAGCATGACGCCTCGCTATGGTTGTCCGGGCCGGATTACTGGTGGCTGTCGGAGTACGGCAGCAGTGCCAGGTAGCGCGCGCGCTTGATGGCGGTAGACAGCTGACGCTGGTAACGCGCCTGGGTACCGGTAATACGGCTGGGAACGATCTTGCCGGTTTCGGTGACGTAGGCTTTCAGCGTATCGATGTCTTTGTAGTCGATGTACTTCACGCCTTCGGCGGTGAAGCGGCAGAACTTACGACGACGGAAAAAACGTGCCATGTGAGTCTCTCCTCGAGCAGTGATCAGTTGTCTTCGGTAGCGGTTTCGGAACGCTCGGAACGCTCACGGTCGCCACGCTCGGAGGACTTGTCGTCACGACGACGGCTGCCCTTGTCGTCGGCCGGCTTCATCATCGGCGATGCTTCGGTGACGGCTTCCTTGTTGCGCACGATCATGCTGCGGATGATGGCGTCGTTGAAGCGGAAGATGTTCTCGATCTCATCGAGGGTCTCGCCGCTGCACTCGACGTTCATCAGCACGTAGTGCGCCTTGTGGATCTTGTTGATCGGGTAGGCCAGGTGGCGACGACCCCAATCTTCGAGACGATGCACGGTGCCGCCGTTTTCGGTGACGAGGCTGGTGTAGCGCTCGACCATGGCCGGAACCTGCTCGCTCTGGTCCGGGTGGACCATGAACACGATTTCGTAGTGACGCATGTTAGCTCCTTTCGGTTTGGCAGCTTCTGCGGGGTGATCGCGGTTACGCGCACCGCGAGAAGCAAGGAGTCGATTCCGGATCGCGCAAGCCCGCCACGCGCCGGATATTCGGACCTGTGAACGCCTCGCCGCCCCGTTGCCGGAACGCGCGAGCGCGGCTCTGCGAGCAGAGCCTGCCCACAGAACCGCGTAATTGTAGAGATCGAGGCGGCCATGCGCAACCGCCGATGCCGTGACGGCAGCCACGAATGCGGGCCGGGGATCGGGCGGCGCAGAGATGGCGCCGCGACGAAGTGATGCCGCGAGAGGCGCCCTCAGCCGCGCGCGGCGTGGCGCTGGCGCACCACCTCGAACAGGCACACGCCGGCGGCGACGGAGACGTTGAGACTGGTCACCTGCCCCTGCATCGGCAGCTTGACCAGCGCATCGCACGCTTCCCGGGTGAGACGCCGCATGCCCTTACCCTCGGCGCCCATCACCAGCGCACAGGGGCCGCTGAAGTCGGCCTCGAACAGCAGCGTGTCGGCCTCGCCGGCAGTGCCGGTGATCCACACCCCCTGCTGCTTGAGCTTCTCCAGACAGCGCGCCAGATTGGTCACCTGGAACACCGGCACGCTCTCCGCCGCGCCGCAGGCGACCTTGCGCACCGTGGCGTTGAGCGGCGCCGACTTGTCCTTGGGCACGATCACTCCGTGCACCCCGGCGGCATCGGCACTGCGCAGACAGGCGCCGAGATTGTGCGGATCGGTGATGCCATCGAGGATCAGCAGCAGCGGCGGGGTCTCCCCCTGCCACTGCTCCAGCCGCCACCACAGCGCGGTCTCGTTCTCGGCCACCAGCGGCGGGCAGAAACCGACCACCCCCTGATGCGCCGCTGGCCCCGATAGCGCATCGAGCACCTCGCGGGTGACCCGCTTCAGCTCGCAGCCGGCGGCATGCGCCTCGGCCAGCAGATCGTCGAGACGCTGCTCGGCGTGCCCCTGCTGGACCCACAGCACCCGCGGCGGCTGCTCACGCGCGAACAGCGCACGCACTGCGTGCACGCCGTAGACCGGCTCCAGGCCGTCGGGGGTGCGCGGGCGCTCGACCGCTGGCCGCGACTTGCGCGCCCGCTCGCGCTGAGGCCCCCGCGCCATCAGCGCTTACCGCGCCGCGGACCGCGCGAGCGGCGCTGACCGCCGCCGCTGTCGTCACCGCCGCCCTGGCGCTCACGCTTGCCCGGGCGCTGCTTGCGCTTGCGCGGCGCCTGCTCGCTGGACGCCTCGCTGGCACCGCCGCCATCGGGTTTGCGCGTGCGCGGCGTCTTGCGGTGGCGCGGCGCGGCATCGGCGAGATCGAAATCGATTTTGCGGTCATCGAGATCGACCCGCGCCACGCGCACGGTGACGCCATCGCCCAGACGGTAGGCAACGCCGCTGCGCTCGCCCTTGAGGCGGTGCTTCTCGGCCTCGTAGTGGTAATAGTCGGAGGGCAGCGAGGTGACGTGCACCAGCCCCTCGACGTAGACGTCATCGAGGCGCACGAAGATCCCGAATTGGGTCACCGAGGCGATGGTGCCCTCGTAGGTCTCGCCCACCTTGTCGGAGAGGAACTCGCACTTGAGCCAGTCGGTGACGTCGCGGGTGGCGTCGTCGGCACGCCGCTCGGTCATCGAGCAGTGCTCGCCCAGCTCCACCATCTGCTCGAAGGTGTAGGGACACCAGGTAGTCGGCTTCTCCACCGGCGCGCCCTCGGCGCGCATCACCGTCTGGGTTTGGCGCGGGCCGCGGATCACCGAGCGGATGGCACGGTGCACCAGCAGGTCGGGGTAGCGGCGGATCGGCGAGGTGAAGTGCGCGTAGGCCTGATAGGCGAGACCGAAGTGGCCCTCGTTGTGCGGCGAATAGACCGCCTGGCTCATCGAACGCAGCATCACCGTCTGAATGATGTCGGCGTCGGGACGATCCTTGATCGCCTCCCGCAGCGCCTGATAATCCTTGGGCGAGGGGTCGTCACCGCCGCCCAGGGTGAGGCCCAGCTCGCCGAGGAACACCCGCAGATTCTCCAGGCGCTCGCTGGCCGGCGGCTGGTGCACGCGGTAGAGCGCCGGCAGATCGTGCTTGTCGAGGAAGCGCGCGGTGGCCACGTTGGCCGCCAGCATGCACTCCTCGATCAGCTTGTGGGCGTCGTTGCGAGTACGCGGCACGATCTTCTCGATCTTGCGCTCGTCGTTGAAGACGATCTGCGTCTCGGTGGTCTCGAAATCGATCGCCCCGCGCGCCTCGCGGGCCTGACGCAGCACCTTGTAGAGCGCATGCAGGTTCTCCAGCGACGGCACCAGCTCGCGGTAGCGCTCGCGCAGCGCCTGCCCTTCCTCGCTGTCACCCTCGTGCAGCATGGTGCCGACATCGGTGTAGGTGAGGCGAGCATGGGAGCGGATCACCGCTTCGTAGAACTTGTAACGGCTGATATTGCCGCTCTGCGAGATGTTCATCTCGCACACCATGGTCAGGCGATCGACGTGCGGGTTGAGCGAGCAGAGGCCGTTGGAGAGCAGCTCCGGCAGCATCGGCACCACCTGGCCGGGGAAGTAGACCGAGTTGCCGCGCACGTAGGCTTCGTTGTCGAGCGCGCTACCGCCGCGCACATAGTGGGAGACGTCGGCGATGGCGACGATCAGCTTCCAGCTGCCGGACTTGGTCTTCCACGCACACACCGCGTCGTCGAAATCCTTGGCGTCCTCGCCGTCGATGGTGACCAGCGGCGTATCGCGCAGATCGATGCGCGCACGCTTGTCCTCTTCCAGAACCTCGGCGGAGATACCGGCGATCTGCTGATCCACTTCGGGCGGGAACTCTGCCGGGATATCGTGGGTGCGGATGGCGATGTCGATCTCGAGCCCCGGGTCCATGCGCTCACCCAGCACCTCGACCACTTCGCCCACCGGCTGCTGGCGGGTCTCCGGCTGGCGGGTGATGTTGACCGAGACGATCTGACCATCCTTGGCGCCCTGGCTGGCGCTGTGAGGGATGATCACTTCCTGGCTGATGCGCGAATTCTCCGGGATCAGCACTGCGAACTCGGGGGAGTTCTGACGGAAGACACCGACCAGGGTCTGGGTGTTGCGCGCCAGCACCTCGACGATGGTGGCCTCGTCGCGCCCGCGGCGGTCGCGGCCGCTGACCCGCGCCAGCACCACGTCGCCGTCGAACACCCGGCGCATCTGACGCGGCGGCAGCACCAGGTCGGGTTTCACGCCATCGTGGCGGATCAGAAAGCCCATGCCGTCGCGGTGGCCCTGAACGCGCCCCTTGATCAGGTCGAGCTTGTCGATCAGCGCATAGGCGCCCTTGCGATCGCGCAGAATCTGTCCGTCGCGCTCCATCGCGGAAAGACGACGACGTACCGCTTCCAGCTGGTTGTCGTCCTCGAGCCCGAGCATGGCGCTCATGTTCTCATGGGTAATCGGCTTGCCGTACTCCTCGAGCCGGGCGAGCAGGTACTCGCGGCTGGGTACGGGATTGTCATATTTTTCCGCTTCACGAGCCGCGTGCGGATCGTCGTCCAACGTCCAATGAGTCATGCAGCCATCGTCCTTGCTTCAGGGTGGGAGTCACGCGGCGGGCGGCAATTGCCGTTATTTACTTTATGGGTCATGCGTCAAGTATAGCGGTCACGCCTCTCCGACCCAACCACCGGCGGCGTTGCCAGCGTGTGGAACCGCAGACGGCATCCAGCCGCCGCCGCGAGTACAGCCCGAGAAAGTCCATGGCGATAGCGGTTTACGCTACTGAAAGGTGCCGGAAAGAGATCGTGAAAGGTTTATCGACAAGGGCTTGCATTCGATCGCAGAGCCGGTATTATACATCGCGCCTTGGCCCAGATGGCGGAATTGGTAGACGCGCTAGCTTCAGGTGCTAGTGTCCTTACGGACGTGGAGGTTCAAGTCCTCTTCTGGGCACCATCGAGGTCGTCGACATGACGATCATCGAGGTAGACAGGGCCAGGATCGAGCCCGGATGGCGGAATTGGTAGACGCGCTAGCTTCAGGTGCTAGTGTCCTTACGGACGTGGAGGTTCAAGTCCTCTTCCGGGCACCAATCTCGATCCCGCGCAGCAAGCATGACAAGCCCAGGTGGCGGAATTGGTAGACGCGCTAGCTTCAGGTGCTAGTGTCCTTACGGACGTGGAGGTTCAAGTCCTCTCCTGGGCACCACGCTGTCATGCTCCATACGATGTGCTGTTCCTGCCGGACACCCCCCGTCCGCGCTGCAATACCCTCTATTCGTGCCTCCGTAAATCTCGTACCGAGAACTGTCTGAATCAGGCTTGGTTTGTCTGAATCAGGCTTGGTATAGGCGTTTCTGCATGTCGTCGTAGGCTCTTGCAGGCTGCCTAGTTGTCTTCTTGGGCACTGGTATTGGCTCATGGCCTGCCCGCCCGCTTCGTCTATCCGTTCTGTTCGTTTACCCCCCTCCCTTCGCTACCCGCGCTCGGCTGACTGCGCTCTGTCTTGCCGCGTCTCCCCGGATCGCGCGCTTCGGGGCGCTTGTATTCCCTTACGCGACCGGGTCCAGCAAAGCACGAGATCGCGCTTCGCCACCCACTCGCTCGGCCCACACCTCACTCGTCCATCTCACGCATCTGCCGGCGCATCTACGCCAGCGACCCCACCGCCCTTACGCCTCCGCCTACTGGTTATTAGACGTAATGATTATAGATCATAACTATTTTCTTGCGGATACTCGCCTCGCAAGTCGCTGCTGCGCTGGCGGGAGATGATCGCGGCGGCGAATACGACCGGACCACGCCACAACCGGCCTCGACCCATCATCCTCGCCCTTGCCGGAGAACGACCATGAACAAAACAACAAGTCAAAACACGACAAGTCAAAAAACAACGAAGCCAAGAACCATCAGTCAAAAAACAGTCAGTCAAAAAACAGTCAATCAAAAAGCGACGAGGCAAAAAACTGCCGCGCTGCGCTCCCAACGATCCATCAGCCGCTATCATGGGGAGAACGCTTCGGCCCCCGTGGCGTGTCGCGCCCCGCTCCCGTGCTCCGGGCGGGGCGCACGGCCTGGGGCCGGTACTGTACTGCTCTCTCTATGCCAGGCCCGATCCCGCGCGCATGACTTCCGACGCCCCAGCTTCTCCAGACACACTCGACCAGTCGCGCCTGACGCGCCTGCTCGGGTTTCGCATCACCCGCGCCGAGCTGCGCATACGCCGCCTGTTCCTGGAGTGCATGGCGCGCTTCGAACTCAAGCCGGTGGACTATTCATTGCTGGTCCTGGTGGACGCCAACCCGGGGGTCAATCAGCGCCAGCTGGCCGAAGCGCTGGACGTCTCGCCGCCCAATCTGGCCATCGTGGTGGCGCGACTGATGAAGCGCGAGTTGCTGCGCCAGGTTCGCGGCAAGCAGGATCGGCGCATGCAGCACCTGCACCTGACGACCACGGGCAAGCAGTTGCTCGACGAGACCGAGCTCGCAGTGCAAGAGATGGAGACGCGGGTGCTGGACAGGATCGGCCCGACACAAGGGGACGCGCTGCTGGCAGCGCTGGCGCGGCTCGATCATCTGGACTGAGCCGCGTCGCCCGGTCGCTGCTGGGTCTGGCGCTGAGCCTCACCGCGGGTCTGGTGCTCGTTCCGCAGGCACTCATCCCGCAGGCCGAGGCCCAGTCGATGCCGCAGACGGTGCAGCTACGCGCCGGCATGAACACTGGCGGCACCAGCTTCATGGACGGCTTCGGCCGCCTCGGCCAGGGCTGGACCTATATTCAATACGCGCGCCTGTCCCACCTCGATGCGATCAAGGATGCCAACGGCGACGACTCACCCGCTTTTCGTGACCCGAAGATCGACTCCACCGCACTGATCACCCAGTTCGCCTACACCTCGCCCTACCGTCTGTGGGGCGGCTGGCTCGGCTTCAACACCTTGGTGCCGCTGGTCAATCTGCATGCTTCCTTTGCCGACGACAGCCCTGCCACCCTGCGCGACAACGGCTTCGGGCTGGGCGATATCACCTTCGGCCCCTATCTGCAGATGGCACCGATCATCCGTCAGGGGCGACCGGTCTTTTCACAGCGTTTCGAATTCGACGTGATCGCGCCGGTGGGAAAGTTCGATCGTGACCGCGCGCTCAACCCCGGCGATGGCTACTGGTCGATTCTTCCCAACTGGGCGATCACCGTGCTGCCCACCCCGGCGTGGGAGATCAGCGCTCGCTTCAACTATCTGTATAACTTCGAGACCGACCGCGCCGGGGCTCCGCCGGCCATCCCCGGCTTCGAGTTCGACAACGGCCAAGCCGGGGATGCCGCCTGGGTCAACCTCGCCAGCTCCTACGCCGTCAACGACAAGCTGCGCCTGGGCATCAACGGTTTCTATCTGCGCCAGCTGAGCGACAACCGCACCAATGGCGAGCGCGTGGCCGATTCACGCCAGACCTTGCTCTATCTGGGGCCGGGCGGCGCCTACCGCTTCGATGCCGACAACCTGCTCAACGTCAATCTCTACTTTCCGCTCAAGATCGAGAACGCCGCCGCCGGCAACAGCCTCAACCTGCAGTTCGTCCACAGTTTCTAAGACGCGATCACGCCATCGCGCAGGAGTCGAGACATGCAACTCTACGGCAAGACACTGCTGGTTACCGGCGTCGCCTCGGGTATCGGCAATGAAGTCGCCCGACTGGCGCGCTTTCACGGCGCCCGGGTCATCGGCGTCGACCGCCATCCGGTCGACATGACACTGGACGCCTTTCACCAGGCCGATCTGAGCGATCCGCAGGCGATCGACGCACTCGTCGCGGCACTGCCCGCACGCCTCGACGGCCTGGCCAATATCGCCGGGGTACCCGGCACCGCCGACCCGGCGCTGGTGGCTCGGGTCAACTATCTGGGTCTGCGCCACCTGAGCCAGGCGCTGCTGCCGCGGCTCAGCGGCGGCAGCGTGGTCAACGTCGCCTCGATCCTCGGCGCCGCCTGGGCCGAGCGCCTGGAGTCTCACCGCGCCCTCGCCGACACCCCCGACTTTGCCGCCGGTGAACAGTGGCTGGCAGCGCATCCGGTGCCCGCCGAAAGCTGCTATCAGTACTTCAAGGAGGCGCTGATCGTGTGGAGCGCACGCGCCTCGCGGCCCTGGTTCGCGAGCCACGACGTGCGCGTCAACTGCGTCGCCCCCGGCCCGGTGTTCACCCCCATCCTCGACGACTTCGTCACCATGCTCGGGCCCGAGCGCGTCGCTGCGGATGCCGAAAAGATGAAGCGCCCGGCGTTCGCCGACGAAGTGGCCGAGGGGATCGTGTTCCTGCTCTCCGACGCCGCGCGCTGGATCAACGGTGCCAATCTACCCATCGACGGCGGCCTGGCAGCCACCGCCCTGTGATCCCTCATACTCCTGGAGAGACCCCATGAGCGATACCCCGACCCGATTTCCCGACCCCGCGCGCTGGCACGCCAAGCTGTTCGACGGTGACTGGATCGAAACCGACGCCACCCTCGAGGTGATCGAGCCCGGCTCCGGCGCACCGCTACATACCGTGGGCAAGGCCGATGCCGATGCCGTCACCCGGGCCGTCACTCGGGCCAAGGAGGCGCAGCGCGCCTGGGCCGCGACCCCGCCCCGCGAACGCGCCGCGGTGTTCCATCGCGCCGCCGCGCTGCTCGAAGCGCAGGCGCCCGCCATAGCGAGCCTGATCGCCCGCGAGACGGGGGCGATTCTGCCCAAGGGCGAGCACGAGGTGCGCGAGGCGATCGTGCTGTTGCAGCGTGCCGCCGCCATGCCGCTGCAGGCCACCGGCCAGGTGCTGCCGAGCGAACCCGGGCGCATGAGCCTGGCCCGGCGCCGGCCGCTCGGCGTGGTCGGCGTGATCTCGCCGTTCAACTTCCCGCTGGTGCTGTCGCTGCGCTCGGTGGCCCCGGCACTCGCCGTGGGCAACGCGGTGGTGGTCAAGCCCGACCCGCGCACGCCTTACGCCGGCGGCTTCGTGATCGCCGAGGTCCTCAGCGCCGCCGGCCTGCCCAAAGGGCTCTTGCACGTGCTGCCGGGGAATGCCGAGGCCGGCCAGGCGCTGGTCGAGGCGCCGGGCGTGCCGATGATCGCCTTCACCGGTTCCACCGCCGCCGGGCGCCGTATCGGCGAGCTGGCGGGGCGCCATCTCAAGAAGGTATCGCTGGAGCTGGGCGGCAAGAACTCGCTGATCGTGCTCGATGATGCCGACCTCGACCAGGCGGTGTCGGCGATCGCCTTCGGCGCCTACTTCCACCAGGGCCAGATCTGCATGGCCACCGGCCGCGTGCTGGTCCAGCGCCGCCTGGCCGCGGCGCTGACCCAGCGTCTGGCAGAGAAAGCGCGCCAGCTGCCGGTGGGCGACCCGGCCAGGGAACAGGTAGCGCTGGGGCCGATCATCGACCAGCGCCAGCTCGACCACGTCAAGGCGATCGTCGATGACAGCGTCGCTGCCGGTGCGGTGCTCGAAGCCGGCGGCACCCACCAGGGGCTGTTCTACGCCGCCACCGTGCTCTCCAACGTAAGCCCGGGCATGCGCGCCTTCGACGAGGAGATCTTCGGCCCGGTGGCCAACGTGATCGTGTTCGACGACGACGACGAGGCGGCGGCGCTGGCCAATGCCACCGACTACGGCCTCTCCGCGGGGATCCTCTCGGCCTCGGTGGGACGCGCCATGGCACTGGGCGACAAGCTCCATACCGGGCTTTTGCACATCAACGACCAGACCGTCGCCGACGAGGTGGTCAATCCCTTCGGCGGCACCGGCAGCTCGGGCAACGGCACCAGCGTCGGCGGCCCTGCCGACTGGGAGCAGTACACCCACTGGCAGTGGGTCACGCTCAAGCAGACGCCACCGAGCTACCCGTTCTGAACGCGGCCCGCAGCAACGCAGACCGCACCGCATCCGTCACGTTTCCGCTGCCCCCGCCGCGCCCTGCTGGCGCCACGCCGCAGCCCACCGCCCCACTCAAGAGGTTTTGTCATGTCAACGTCACATAGCGAAGAAGAGACCGTCACCTACACCATCGAGTCCGGCGTCGCTTGGGTGAAGTTCAACCGCCCGGAAAAGCGCAACGCCATGAGTCCGGCCCTCAACCGCCGCATGCTGGAAGTGCTCGATGCCCTCGAGTTCCATCCCGAAGTCGGCGTGCTGGTGCTCAGCGGCGAAGGCAGCGCCTGGACCGCCGGCATGGACCTGCAGCAGTACTTCCGCGATACCGAAGCCCACGGCCTCGCCGGCACCCGCCAGGCCCAGCGCGAGAGCTACGGCTGGTGGCGCCGCCTGCGCTGGTACGAGAAGCCGACCATCGCCATGGTCAACGGCTGGTGCTTCGGCGGCGGCTACGGCCCGCTGTTCGCCTGCGATCTGGCGTTCGCCGCCGAGGAGGCCAAGTTCGGCCTCTCCGAGATCAACTGGGGCATCCTGCCGGGCGGCGGCGCCTCCAAGGTGGCGGTGGAGCTGCTCTCGTTCCGCCGTGCGATGTACCACGCCATGACCGGTGAGCCGATCGACGGCGCCACCGCCGCCGAGTGGGGGCTGGTCAACGAGGCAGTCCCTCTGGCGCAACTGCAGACGCGGGTTGCCGCGGTCGCCGCAATGCTGCTGGAAAAGAACCCGATCGCCCTCAAGGCGACCAAGGATGCCCTGCGCCGGGTCCGCGAGATGACCTACGACAACGCCGAGGACTATCTGGTGCGCGCCCAGGAAGCGGCCAACAGCCGCGACGACAGCGGCCGCCACGAAGGTCTGCGTCAGTTCCTCGACGAGAAACGCTACAAGCCCGGCCTGGGCGCCTACGACCGCGCGCACTCCGGCGACGCCTGAGGTCTACCCAGAGGAGGCAGCATCATGTCGGACTCATCGCAGCAGGCGTCGAGACGCCTGCCCGAGGACGCGGTAAGGCGCCTGCTGACACCGCATTCGATCGCCATCGTCGGCGCCTCAGCCACCCCGGGGGCGCTCGGCGCCTCAGTGCTCGGCAACCTGACCCGCAACGGCTATGCCGGCGAGATTCACCTGATCAATCCCAAACGTGCGGAGATCGCCGGCCGCCCGTGCCTGGAGCGCATCGCCGCGCTGCCCGAAGGGGTCGACGTGGCGCTGCTGGCGATCCCCCAGGCCGGGGTGCTGGAGGCAGTGCGCGAACTCGCCGCGCGCCGAGTCGGCGCGGTGGTGATCTTCTCCGCCGGCTTCGCCGAAGCTGGCGAGGCGGGTCTGGCCCAGCAGCGCGAGATCGAACGTATCGCCGCCGACGCCGGCATGCTGGTGCAGGGCCCCAACTGTCTGGGCAGCATCGACTACCGCCAGCGCCTGCCGCTGACCTTCATCGAAGTGGCGATCAGCGAGGACGAGGCCGAGCGCCACCGCAGCCAGCCGGCGATCGGTATTCTCTCCCAGAGCGGCGCCATGATGACGGTGCTCAACACCACCCTGGCAAGCCGCGGACTACCACTCTCCTGCGCCATCTCCACCGGCAACGAGGCGGCCAGCCATCTGGAGGATTACCTCGACTACCTGCTCGACGATCCGGGTACGGCGGTGATCGCGATGATCGCCGAGCAGTTCCGCCAGCCCCGGCGCCTGCTGGCCCTGGCCCAGCGCGCCGAGACCAGCGGCAAGCGTCTGATTCTGCTGCATCCGGGCAGGAGCAGCGCGGCCCGTGCCGCCACCGCGACTCACACCGGCGCCCTGGCCGGCGATCATGCGGTGATGCGCACCCTGGTCGAGCGCGCCGGAGTGGTGCTGGCCGAGACCCTGGAAGAGCTCGGCGATATCGCCGAGATCGCTCTGCGCTGCCCGACCCTGCCCGCGGCCGGCACCGCCATCGTCGGGGAGTCCGGCGCCTTCAAGGCGCTCTGTCTCGATCTCTGCGAAGCGCTCGAGCTGCCCTTGCCGACGATCGGCAGCGCCGACTCGCCGGCACTGCGCGAGGCGTTGCCGCCGTTCGTCGAGGTGAGCAACCCGCTCGATCTCACCGCCCAGGGTCTGGTCGACCCGCAGCTCTACCGGCGCACGCTGGAGGCACTGTTCGCGGACTCCCGTTTCGGCACGGTCCTGGTCGGCCTGATCCAGACCGACCCGGTCACCTGCCGGATCAAGCTGCCGCCGGTGCTACAGGCAGTGCGCGAACAGCAACCGCAGTTACCCGTCATCTGCGCCGGCCTGGATGAAGGTGCCGAGATTCCCGCGGACTATGTCAGCGAGCTGCGCGCGCTGGGCGTGCCCTACTTCCCCAGCCACGAGCGCGCGCTGCGCGCCATCGCCCGCCTGCGCCCGCTGGCCACCCGCGACAGCGAGCGCGTGCCGCCGGCAGCCCACGGCCTGGCGCTGCCCACGCAGGGCGGCGTGATCCCCGAGTACCGCGCCAAGCAGCTGCTGGCGCCACTCGGCGTGCCCTTCGGCGCGGGAGCGCTGGCGACCTCGCTGGACGAGGCCCAGCGTATCGCCGCCGACCTGGGCGGCGCGGTCGCGCTCAAGGCCCAGGCGGCGGCGCTGAGCCACAAGAGCGATGTCGGCGGGGTCATCCTGGGTATCGAGGGCGAAACGGCGCTGGCCCGGGCCTGGGAACAGCTGCATCGGGATCTGGCGCGCCTGGCCCCGGACACCCCGCTGGATGGCGTACTGGTCGAGCGTATGGGCACCGCCGGCTGCGAGATGATCGTCGGCGCCCGCCAAGACCCTCAGTGGGGGCCGGTGGTGCTGGTCGGTTTCGGCGGTGTCAGTGCCGAGGTGCTGCGCGACGTGCGCCTGCTGCCGGCGGACCTGACCGCGGCGGCGGTGCGCCGCGAGCTGGACAAGCTAAAAGGTGCAGCGCTGCTCCACGGCCACCGCGGCCAGCCGGCCTGCGACGTGGCTGCCCTGGCCGAGCTGGTGGCCGCGCTGGGCGCGCTGATGCAGGCCGAACCGCGGCTGGTCGAGATCGATCTCAACCCGGTCATGGTCTACCCGGAGGGCCAGGGTGTGCTCGCCCTGGACGCCCTGATGCTGATCGCCCCTTCTTCCCCCTGACACACTGGAGAACGCCATGCCGGAACCGTTCGATCTTTCCCGTCTCGACCCCGAGGTCCAGACGGTCCTGGGCAAGATGGCGGCGCAGTCGCTGCCGCCGCTGGAGACCCTGCCGATAGCCCAGATGCGCGAGGTCTACCGTCTGCTGCTGGATCGCCTCGGCGGCGAGGCACCGCCCATGCACGAGGTCACCGATCTCGCCGCCGAGGGGCCGCTGGGGCCGATTCCGCTGCGCCTCTACCGCCCCCGCCCGGCGGACGCATCAGCGGCAGCCGCGACGATATATCTGCATGGCGGCGGCTGGATCATTGGTGACCTCGATAGCCACGACAAGATCTGCCGGCGCCTCGCCCACGCCTCCGGCGAAGTCCTGATCGCGGTGGACTACCGCCTGGCCCCGGAGCATCCGGCGCCGGACGGGCCCGAGGACGTGCTCGCCGCGATTCGCTGGATCGCCGCCAATGCCAAATCGCTGGGTCTGGACCCCGCGCGCCTGGCGGTGGCCGGCGACAGCGCCGGCGGCGGCCTCGCCGCCATGGCCTGCCAGCAGCTGCGAGAGAGCAGCGTGGCACTGCGCGCCCAGGTGCTGTTCTATCCTGGGCTCGATCTCACCCCCGAGTCCGACGCCCTGCCGTCACGGCAGCGCAACGGTCAGGTACCGCCACTCACCACCGAGCTGATGCAGGCCATGGCCGAGCCCTTCATCGGCGACTTCGACACCCGCGACCTGCGCGTCTCGCCGCTGCTGGCAAGCGATCTGCTGGCGCTGCCGCCAGCGCTGATCGTGACCGCCGAGTTCGACGCCCTGCTCGACGAGGGGCGGATCTACCGTGACAAGCTGCAGGCGGCGGGTGTGGCGGTGACCTACGTGGAGGTGCCGCGCATGATCCACGGCTTCATCGAGATGGCCGGTGCCGTCTCCGCCGCCGTCAGCGTCCTCGATCAGGCCGCAGCATTTTTGCGCCAGCGGCTGGCGTGAACCGAGAGAGCGACATCACGCGCCAGCGACGGAGCCGACCGGGTCGGTTGGCAATGCTGGTTCAGCTTGGCAACGCTGGCTCAGCTGCGAGGAATGAGCAGCGAATCGCCCCGCTCACTGATAACGGCCGGGACGCCGGGAGATCGCCGCGAGGCCCCAGCCGGCGGTATCGACATGCCCTTCGAGGCGTTGCTGGACCTGCTCGCTGAGCAGCGGAAAGAAGTCGAGACCGGTACGCGCCTCGATCTCGTCGATGGTCACCAGGAAACGGTCTAGCGGCTCCTTGCCGCTGACCGTCTGCGGCATCAGGAAGGCGATCGCCCGCGGGTTGGTTCCCGGCACCACGATGATCTTGTAGAACGCCTGCGGCACCTGCGAAAAACCGACCCGATGCAGCCACTGGTCGTCGTAGACCGGCCCGGTCAACACCCAGACGCTACCGAAGCGTGGCACGAAGTCATCCATCACCGCCTCTTCCAGGCGCTGCCAGAGCTGGCGATTGAGGTGCGGCCGCTGCGGCGTGACGTTGGTCATCAGGAAGCTGTCGAGCTGGGCGCTGCGCCCATGGGCCGCCGCCATGGCGTAGTTGGGCGCCATATGGCCGCGGTCATAGCCGCTGCCGGTGTAATCGCTGCTGGTGATCGGCCACAGGCTGCGCCAGTCGGGCGAGAAGTGGTCGGGCCGCGGCAGGCTGTGGGGGTTGTCCACCCGGGTCAGCGCATAGCCTACCCACAGCGGCCCGGCACGCAGATCCGACCAGCCGAGCAGGAAGCCGTCGTTGCGCAGCACCCGGTTCCAGCTGCGCCAGTCGCTCCACTGCCACTCGGGCACGCCCATCCAGCTGAGCTGATCGCGCACCCCGCTTTCGTGGTAGTACCAGAGCCCGCTGACGACAACGACGAAAACGATGGATATCTTGGACGTGCGCCAGAGCCGCGTCAGCGCTCCGGCGGATCGACGGCGCCCCACCCCGCGCTCAGAGGCCGACCGAGAACATGGCGTCGAGATCGTGGCGCGAATGCACCTGCATGGCGTTGAGGGTTTCGGTGTCGCGGATGCCCTCGACGCTCATCAGACGCTCGGTGACCAGGGTCGCGAGGGACTCGAAGTCCGGCGTGCGCGCGATGGCGATGAGATCGTAGCGGCCGCAGGTCGAGTAGACTTCGCTGATCCCCTCGAGATCGGCGAGACGTTCGGCGACACCGCGAATCCGGCCCTTTTCGACGTTGATCAGAATGACCGCGTTCTGCATCTCTCTCTCCCACCGGCGGGTGGCCCCGGGCGGGGCCACGACAATCAAGAATGAAGGCTCGGGCGCGAGTATATCAGCTCTCGCCCGGCGGCTGCGCTTGAACGCCGCCAGCACGGGCCGCCATACTCGAGTCCTGACTCAAGCACTGACTGAAGCCTCGCGGTAGCACGCCGCGCCGCCCGTCTCCAGCGCCCACACCGAGGAGCCCTCGCATGTCCATCGATCGCCGCCGTTTTCTGTGCCGTGGCGCCGCGCTCTCCGCCGGCCTGCTGCTGGTGCCCGGCTGGCGCGCCTGGGCGCAGTCAGCCCCGCTGCTCGACCCCGCCGCCAGGCAGGCGCGGGCAGTGCGCTATGTCGAGCAGGCCAGCGCCGCTCAGGACGACCCCGCCTACCGCGCCGGACGGCACTGCGCCAACTGTGATTTCTTCGGCGCCGGCCAGCGCTGCGCGCTGTTTCCCGAGCACCGCGTCTCTCCCGACGGCTGGTGTATGAGCTGGACCTCGGAATAACCCCAAGCGCTTATTTCCAAGCTCTCTGATGATGGCGCCAGGGGCTTCACGCCGACTCGCGCCCGGTCTCGGGGATCGGCCACTGGTAGCGGCGCACCGTATCGCCGTTCTCGATCGACTCCAGCTTGACCGGAAAGCCCCATAGCTGATGCAGATGGCGCAGCACCGGGAACAGGCTCTGCCCCAGCGGCCGGCGCCGGTCCTGCACGTGACGCAGGGTCAGCGAGCGATCACCGCGGATATCCGCCTCCCACACCTGGATATTGGGCTCCCGAGCCGAAAGCGCGTACTGCACGCTGAGCGCTTCGCGAATCCGGCGATAGCCGCGATCGTCGTGGATCGCCTCGATCTGCAGGCTGTCGTCGCGGTCGTCGTCGACCAGGCTGAACAGCTTGAGATCGCGGATCACCTTGGGCGACAGGAACTGCTGGATGAACGACTCGTCCTTGAAGTTGTGCATGGCGAAGTGCAGCGTGTCGAGCCAATCGCTGCCGGCGATCTCGGGGAACCACTCGCGATCCTCGTCGGTCGGCGCCTGACAGATGCGCTGGATGTCGCTGAACATGGCGAAGCCCAGGGCGTAGGGGTTGATCCCGCCGAAATAGGGGCTGTCGTAGTCCGGCTGGCTGACCACCGAGGTGTGCGACTGCAAGAACTCGAGCATCAGCCCCTCGTCGATCAGGCCGTCGTCGTAGAGCCGGTTCATCAGCGTGTAGTGCCAGAAGGTGGCCCAGCCCTCGTTCATCACCTGGGTCTGGCGCTGGGGATAGAAGTACTGGGCGAGCTTGCGCACGATGCGCACGATCTCGCGCTGCCACGGTTCGAGCAGCGGCGCATTCTTTTCCAGGAAGTAGAGCAGGTTCTCCTGCGGCTCGCTGGGGTAGCGGCCATGGCGATGCAGGCCGAGCGGATCGTTCTCGCTGTCCGGCAAGAGGTGGTCGGCGAGCGGCGCGGCGCGCTCCGGAATGGTGCTCCACAGGGTGTTGACCTGGGTCTGCAGGTAAGCCTCGCGCTCCTCCTGACGCCGCGCCTCGGCCTCGGCGGAGATCGGCGACGGGCGCTTGTAGCGGTCGACCCCGTAGTTCTGCAGCGCGTGGCAGGCGTCGAGCAGCTGCTCCACCGCCTCGACCCCGTGGCGCTCCTCGCACTGGGCCACGTATTTGCGCGCGAACACCAGATAGTCGACGATCGCCGAGGCATCGGTCCAGGTCTGGAACAGGTAGTTGCCCTTGAAGAAGGAGTTGTGGCCGTAGCAGGCGTGGGCGATCACCAGCACCTGCATCATCAGCGAATTCTCCTCCATCAGGTAGGCGATGCAGGGGTCGGAGTTGATCACCAGCTCGTAGGCCAGCCCCATCTGACCGCGCCGATAGGCCTGCTCCACCGACAGGAACTGCTTGCCGAACGACCAGTGGTGATAGCCCACGGGCATGCCCACGCTGGCGTAGGCGTCCATCATCTGCTCGGAGGTGATGATCTCGATCTGATTGGGGTAGGTGTCGAGGCGGTACTCCCGCGCCAGCTCGGCGATCGCCTGCTCGTAGCGCTCGAGGGTCTCGAAGTTCCAGTCCGAACCGGTGGCAATGGGCTTGCGTCGCGTCATCGATGTCTCCTCGGTGGCCATACCGACCTCAGCTTTCGGCACGCTGACGGAAGAGCTCGCGGAAGACCGGATAGATGTCCTCCGCCTGCACGATCTGCTCCATCGCGAAGCGCTCGGGATAGGCTGTCTTGATCGTGGCGTAGGCGTCCCACAGCGCCTGATGGGCGTGGGGGGTGATCTCGACGTAGGTGAAGTACTGCAGCTTGGCCATCAGCGACTCGTCGAGCAGCTTGAGGCAGGTCGAAGAGTCGTCGTCCCAGTTGTCGCCGTCGCTGGCCTGGGCGACATAGAGGTTCCACTGCTCCGGCGAGTAGCGCGCCTCGATGATGCGATCGACCAGGGTCAGGGCGCTGGAGACGATGGTGCCGCCGGTCTCGCGCGAGTAGAAGAACTCCTCCTCGTCGACCTCCTTGGCCACGGTGTGGTGGCGCACGAAGACCAGCTCGACCTTCTCGTAGTTGCGCTCGAGGAACAGATAGAGCAGCAGGAAGAAACGCTTGCCGATGTCCTTGTGCGCCTGGGTCATCGAGCCGGAGACGTCCATCACGCAGAACATCACCGCCTGATTGGAGGGCATCGGCTGGCGGGTGAGGTGGTTGTAGCGCAGATCATAGGTATCGAGAAAAGGGATCGAGGCGATGCGCTTCTCGAGCCGCTCGATCTCCGACTTGAGCTCGTCGATGCGGGCCGGATTGCGCAGCACCGGGTCCTGACGCTCCTCCGCCGCCAGCGCCTCCTGGGCCTCGCGCAGGGCGCGTTTCAGCGGTGCGCGCATGCCGATGCGCCGGGCCTGGGCCTCGCGCATCGAACGTACGATATTGATTCGCGCCGGCACCCCCTCCCGCGAGATACCCGCGCGCACCGGGCGCGTCTCCTCGAGCACGCGTAGCTGCTTGCGCTCGAGATGTGGCAGTGCCAGACCGTCGAAGACGAAGTCGAGAAACTCCTCCCGCGACAGGGTGAACACGAACTCGTCGACCCCCTCGCCCTGGTTCGAGGCCTGCCCCTCGCCGCTGCCGCCACCGCCAGCACCGCCGCTCGGTCGACGCAGGCGATCGCCCTCGGCGAACTGCTTGTTGCCGGGGCTGACGATGGTGCGCCGGCCGCCGGGGCCGTGCTGGAACGAGGGCTCGGAAATGTCGCGGGAGGGGATCGAGACCTTCTCGCCACGCTCCATGTCGGTGATCGAACGCCGATTGACCGACTCCTCCACCGCGCGCTTGATGTGCGCGCGGTAGCGCTTGAGAAACCGCTGGCGGTTGACCGCGCTCTTGTTGCGCGCATTGGGCCGCCGGTCGATGAAATAGCTCATGGCACCTCCCGCAGACTGGCTGCGGCGGCGGCCCGCGGTGGCCGGCCGCCGCCCGTAAGGCGCGCGGCGACCCGCCCCGCGCGCCCGCTGACCTCGGCGTCTGCCGCGGTCGACCTACTGCGACTTGCGCACGCGCAGATACCACTCGGAGAGCAGCCGCACCTGCTTCTCGGTATAGCCACGCGTGACCATGCGGTCGACGAAATCCTCGTGCTTGCGCTGGTCGGAGGCCGAGGCCTTGGCGTTGAACGAGATCACCGGCAAGAGCTCCTCGGTGTTGGCGAACATCTTGTGCTCGATCACCCCCTTGAGCTTCTCGTAGGACTGCCAGTTGGGGTTCATGCCGTTGTTGTGGGCCCGCGCCCGCAGCACGAAGTTGACCACCTCGTGGCGGAAATCCTTGGGATTGGAGATCCCCGCCGGCTTCTCGATCTTCTCCAGGTCCTCGTTGAGCGCCTGACGATCGAACAGCTCGCCGGTCTCCGGATCGCGGTACTCCTGATCCTGAATCCAGAAGTCGGCGTAGGTGACGTAGCGGTCGAAGATGTTCTGGCCGTACTCGGTGTAGGACTCCAGATAGGCGGTCTGGATCTCCTTGCCGATGAAGTCGACGTAGCGCGGCGCCAGGTACTCCTTGATGAAGCGCAGATAGCGCTCGTGGGTCTCCTTGGGCAGCTGCTCGCGCTCCAGCGCCTGCTCCAGCACGTAGAGCAGGTGCACCGGGTTGGCGGCGATCTCCTGGGTGTCGAAGTTGAACACCTTGGACAGGATCTTGAAGGCGAAGCGGGTGGAGAGCCCGGTCATGCCCTCGTCGACCCCGGCGGCGTCGCGGTACTCCTGGATCGACTTGGCCTTGGGGTCGGTGTCCTTGAGATTCTCGCCGTCGTAGATGCGCATCTTGGAGTAGATGCTCGAGTTCTCCGGCTCCTTGAGCCTAGAGAGCACCGAGAACTGCGCCAGCATGCGCAGAGTGTCGGGGGCGCAGGGCGCGGCGTCGAGCGAAGAGTGCTCGAGCAGCTTCTGGTAGATCTTGATCTCTTCGGAGACCCGCAGGCAGTAAGGCACCTTGACGATATAGACGCGGTCGAGGAACGCCTCGTTGTTGCGGTTGTTACGGAACTGCTGCCACTCGCTCTCGTTGGAGTGGGCCATGATGATGCCGTCGAAGGGAATCGCCCCCATGCCCTCGGTGGGGTTGTAGTTGCCCTCCTGGGTCGCGGTCAGCAGCGGGTGCAGCACCTTGATCGGCGCCTTGAACATCTCGACGAACTCCATCAGCCCCTGGTTGGCCCGGCACAGGCCGCCGGAGAAGCTGTAGGCGTCGGGGTCGTCCTGGGAGTAGAGCTCAAGCTGGCGGATATCGACCTTGCCCACCAGCG
This sequence comes from Salinicola sp. DM10, assembly GCF_017306975.2. Taxonomy (NCBI): domain Bacteria; kingdom Pseudomonadati; phylum Pseudomonadota; class Gammaproteobacteria; order Oceanospirillales; family Halomonadaceae; genus Salinicola; species Salinicola sp. DM10. Next base: position 62,201 of record NZ_JAFLEN020000004.1, on the reverse strand, counting down.
AGGAGATGTCCTGGTTGTTCTCGTCGCCGGGCTCGGTCTTGGACAGCGCGATCTGGTTGAGCCGCGACGGGTAGAGCTTGACCACGCGGAACTTCGACAAATCACCACCGAACTCCTTGAGCCGCTTGGCCGCCCACGGCGACATCGGCCCGTGCAGGTGGCGCGTGGGGATACCGTACTCCTGGGAGAGCAGCTCGCCGTCCTCCTCCGGCGAGAATAGCCCCAGCGGCGATTCGTAGACCGGCGAGTCCTTGATCGCGTAGAACGGCACGCGCTCCATCAAAAGCTTCAGGCGCTCGGCCAGCGACGACTTGCCGCCGCCCACCGGGCCCAGCAGGTAGAGGATCTGCTTGCGCTCCTCGAGCCCCTGGGCGGCATGGCGGAAGTAGGCGACGATCTGCTCGATCGCCTCCTCCATGCCGTAGAACTCGGCGAAGGCGGGATAGCGGCGGATCACCTTGTTGGAGAAGATCCGCGACAGGCGGGGGTCCTTGGCCGTATCGATGGTCTGCGGTTCACCGATGGCGGCGAGCAGGCGTTCGGCGGCGCTGGCGTAGACACTGGGCTCCTTTCGACACAGTTCGAGATACTCCTCAAGGCTCATCTCTTCCTTCTGAACCCGCTCGTAACGGCTCTGGACGTGATCGAAGATACTCATGGAAGCCTCCTGGTCGTGACCCCCAACCGCTCAGGGCACTCACCCTGCCAGCCGGGCTAGCTGACTATCAGCATAGACAGATGCACGGAGCGCCGGGTAGACCCAATGGTCGAGTCACAGCGACGCAGCGTCGACAAGCTCGCTTTAGAACACGCTACCACGATCAGGGTTCGATGCACGGCAATTTGCGCAGAAAAAATGAAGACCCCGACCAAAGTCGGGGCAAGCACTTGAAAGCGCTGAGAAATCACGCATCTGGCGCGATCGGAAGGCGTTGTCGGCGGCCCGAAAAGCGCCTGCGGCGATAGCGGGAAGCCCCGCGGCGGGTCAGCGCGCGGCGTGGTCCAGCGCCGCACGGGCGTCGGTGAGCAGGTCGTCGAGCAGCTCGGTGGTGGTGTTCCACGAGCAGACGAAACGCGCTCCGCCGGCGCCGATGAAGGTGTAGAAGGTCCAGCCCTTGGCGCGTAACGCCTCGATCACCGGTGCCGGCAGGCTGACGAAGACGCTGTTGGCCTGGGTCGGGAACATCGGCCGCACGCCGGGCAGCGCCGCCAGCCCCTCGGCGAGGTAGCGCGCCATGGCGTTGGCGTGATCGGCATTGCGCCGCCAGGCGCCGGTTTCCAGCAGGCCCAGCCAGGGGGCGGCGATGAAGCGCATCTTGGAGGCGAGCTGGCCGGCCTGCTTGCAGCGATAGGCGAAATCCTCGGCCAGGCCCTTGTTGAAGAACAGGATCGCCTCGCCCAGCGGCAGCCCGTTCTTGGTGCCGGAGAAACACAGCACGTCCACCCCGACCTGCCAGGTGAGCTCCGCCGGCGTGGCGTCCAGGGCACTGCAGGCGTTGGCGAAGCGCGCGCCGTCCATATGCACGCGCAGATCGTACTTGTCGGCCATGGTGCGGATCGCCAGCAGCTCCTCGCGCGAATAGACGGTGCCCACCTCGGTGGCCTGGGTGATCGAGACCACCCGCGGCTTGGGGTAGTGGATATCGCTGCGGCGCACCACCAGGCGCTCGATCCCCTCGGGGGTGAGCTTGCCCTCTTCGCCCGGGCAGGTGAGCAGCTTGGAGCCGTTGGAGAAGAACTCCGGGCCGCCGCACTCGTCGGTCTCGATGTGCGCCAGCTCGTGGCAGATCACGCTGTGATAGCTCTGCCCGAGGGCGGCCAGGGTCAGCGAGTTGGCGGCGGTGCCGTTGAATACGAAGAAGACGTCGCAGTCGTAGTCGAACAGCTCGCGAAAGCGGTCGGCGGCGCGGTGGGTCCAGACGTCGTTGCCGTAGGCGAGGTCGTCACTGGCGTTGGCCTGGATCAGGTAGTCGAGGGCTTCCGGGCAGATACCGGAAGTGTTGTCGCTCGCCAGAAAGCGAGGAGTACAATCAGAGGTCATTGGGCGGGTCCTTGTACGATCCCTCCCCCGCGAGCCAGGCTCGTGCGGAGGCCAGGCATGAGCGCCTGAATCACGCGAAGCGCAAGCCGCGGCGACAGGATCGCCATCGTCGCGGCTTGCGCTTCCTCAACCTCAGCAGTCTAACACCTGTCGGCGACGGCGGAAGCCGCCCGCCACGAGCGGCACGCGCTCGTCGGCCGACGCGCTCAGAGCTGCGCCGCCAGCCGCGTTCCCTGGTCGATCGCGCGCTTGGCGTCGATCTCGGCGGCCACATCGGCGCCGCCGATCCGGTGGGTGGCGATACCGGCACGGGTGAGATCGTCGAGCAGCGCAAGCTCCGACTCCTGCCCGGCGCACACCACCACGCTGTCGACCTCCAGCAGCCGTGGCTCGCCCGCCACGCGCAGGTGCAGGCCGGCGTCGTCGATGCGCACGTAGTCGCACTCGGCCCAGCTCTCCACCCCGCGCGCCTTGAGCGCCGCCCGGTGCACCCAGCCGGTCGTCGCGCCCAGCCCCGCCCCCGGCTTACCGGCCTTGCGCTGCAGCAGCGTGATCTGGCGCGGGGCCGGCGGCGTCTGCCGCGGCTTGAGCCCGCCCGGCGCGCTCACCTCGAGATCCACCCCCCACTCGTCGCACCATGCGTCCCGATCCAGCGCCGGCTGCCCGACGTGGGAGAGCAGCTCGGCGACATCGAAGCCGATCCCGCCGGCACCGATGATCGCCACCCGCCGCCCGACCCGTTCAGGGTGCAGGATCGCCAGCGGATAGGGCACCACGCTGGGGTGGTCGGCGCCCTCCAGCGCCAGCTCCCGCGGTTTGACCCCGGTAGCCAGGACCACCTCGTCGAAGGCCAGCAGCTGCTGGGCATCGACCTGCTGGTCGAGGCGCAGATCGACGCCCCAGCGCACCAGCTGGCGCTCGAAGTAGCGCAGCGTCTCGGCGAACTCCTCCTTGCCGGGAATACGCCGCGCGTAGCGGAACTGGCCGCCGATCTCCGGCTCGCGCTCGAACAGGGTGACCCGGTGGCCACGCTCGGCGCAGGCGATCGCCGTGGCCAGCCCCGCCGGCCCGGCGCCGACCACGGCGATCTGCTTGGGCGCGGCGGTCGGCGCGAGCACCAGCTCGGTCTCGTGACAGGCGCGCGGATTGACCAGACAGCTGGTCAGCTTGCCCTGGAAGGTGTGATCGAGGCAGGCCTGATTGCAGGCGATACAGGTGTTGATCTCGTCGTCACGCCCCTCGGCGGCCTTCTCGACCCAGCCGGGATCGGCCAGGAACGGACGCGCCAGCGAGACCAGATCGGCGTGCCCCTCGGCCAGCACACGCTCGGCCAACGCCGGCATGTTGATGCGGTTGGTGGCCAGGGTGGGGATGCCGACGGCCGCGCGCACCGCCTGCGAGACACCGACGAACGCCGCCCGCGGCACGCTGGTGACGATGGTCGGTACCCGCGCCTCGTGCCAGCCGATACCGCAGTCCAGCGCATCCACCCCGGCCGCTTCCAGCGCCGTGGCCAGGGCCACGATCTCGGTCTGGGTACTGCCCTCCTCGACCAGATCGATCATCGACAGGCGGAAGATCAGCACGAAGTCCGCCCCGCAGCGGCGGCGAATACCGCGCACGACCTCCAGCGCGAAGCGCTGACGCCGCGTCGCGTCGCCGCCCCAGGCGTCATCGCGCTGATTGCTGCGCGCGCACAGGAACTGGTTGATCAGATAGCCTTCCGAGCCCATCACCTCGACGCCGTCGTAGCCGGCGCGCTGGGCCAGCTCGGCGCAGCGCACGAAATCGGCGATCTGCTGATGCACCTCGGCATCGCTCAGCGCGTGGGGGGTGAAGCGATTGATCGGCGCGGCGATGGCAGAAGGCGCAACCAGCGCCGGCGAGTAGGCGTAGCGCCCGGCATGCAGGATCTGCAGGCAGATCGGCGTCTGCTCGGCGTGTACCGCTGCCACCACCTGGCGGTGCGCCTCGCACTCGGTCTCCTCGCTCAGCTTGGCGGCATGGGCGAAGACCGCGCCTTCGGCATTGGGCGCGATGCCCCCGGTCACGATCAGCCCGACCCCGCGGCGCGCCCGCTCGGCGTAGAAGGCCGCCAGGCGTTCGAAGCCGCCGGGCGCCTCCTCGAGATTGGTATGCATCGAGCCCATCACGACCCGATTGCGCAGGGTCAGCGAGCCCACGCGCAGCGGGCGAAAGAGATTCGGATAAGCAGTCACGGTCGGCTCCACGCAGCGGTATGCGGCTGTTTTCAAACGCACGTATGAACGCCAGTGTAACCCAATCCGTGGCGGCGACCATTCCACCAAAGCGGCATCGTCGCAGGCGGGCATATCGGCGGACCCGGGTCTGCCGCTGCGAGCAAGAGACGCCTCTGACATGCGCAGGGGACGAAAAACAAGGCAGCGTCAGCGGGGAACAACGCAGCGTGAGTAGAGCAAGGGAGAGGAGCAGAGAAAGCGAGAAGAGCAAAGCGCGCGAAGGCCCCAAATCCGACGGCCAGAAACGAAAAAACCAGCTCGAAGGCTGGTTGGTTCGCTCACAGCGGCCGTTTGGGCGCTGCTGGTACTAGGCACTGACTAAACACATTGTCGAGACGTCGATGGCGGACCGGACGGGACTCGAACCCGCGACCTCCGGCGTGACAGGCCGGCATTCTAACCGACTGAACTACCGGTCCGCATATATCGATGACCATCATCCTGAGACGATGGTGGGTGGTACAGGACTCGAACCTGTGACCCCCAGCATGTGAGGCTGGTGCTCTAACCGGCTGAGCTAACCACCCAAAACGTCTGACGCTGCGTGGCACGAAGTGTGGCGGACCGGACGGGACTCGAACCCGCGACCTCCGGCGTGACAGGCCGGCATTCTAACCGACTGAACTACCGGTCCACTCGAAGCATCGGGTCTGAGTCGTGAAACACCTACCTGATACGGCTTACCTGTTACACACTGCGCGACTTGCAAATGACATCCGAAAAACCTGCGCTTCTCGAACATCGCTGGAAATGGCGGACCGGACGGGACTCGAACCCGCGACCTCCGGCGTGACAGGCCGGCATTCTAACCAACTGAACTACCGGTCCCCAGTTTCCAATCACGTGATCCACGGCCCAGCGCTTGCGCGATGGTGGGTGGTACAGGGTTCGAACCTGTGACCCCCAGCTTGTAAGGCTGGTGCTCTCCCAGCTGAGCTAACCACCCGTGGTCACGTGGCGCTGCATTCTACCGGTAGCCGGTTGAAAGTCAACCGCTTTTCCGCAACGATTTATCCTCGGTGTCGATCGACTGGCGCGAGGCGCCGGCTGATCAGGGCTGCGGCGGTGTCGATCAGTTCAGCCTGGCTCACACCGAGACGTTTTGGGGGCTGCCAATCGTGGTCGCCGCCATCGAGAAAATGGCACTCGAGTTGCGCCGGCAGCGTATAGCTTTCGACCTCGGCGCGGGTCCCGAACGCATCCCGCGTCCCCTGCAGCAACAGCAGCGGACAGACGAGATCGGGCCAGTGGTCGAGGCGCAGACGCTCCGGCTTGCCCGGCGGATGAAAGGGGTAGCCGCACAGCACCAGCCCGGGCGTCGCCTCGCGCGCTGCCAGCAGACTGGCCACCCGCCCGCCCATCGACTTGCCGCCCAGCCACGCAGGCGCTTGGCCGTCGGCGTCGACGGCCCGGCGCCAGGCGCTCAGTTCCGCCACCAGGCCCTCGACCCGCGGCGGTGGCCGTCGCCTGTCCTCACGGCGCATGCGCGCCATGTAGGCAAACTCCACCGCAATCACCTGTACGCCGCCCGCGGCCAGGGCGTGGCGCAGACGGCTCAGGAAGGGCGAGTCGTGCCCTGCCCCGGCGCCGTGGCTCAGCAGCAGCCGTGGCGCGCGTGCCGGCCCGCACACGCGCACGCCGCCGAGCGCGGTCTCGTGCAGCGTGTCGTCGCCGTGCGCCAGCGCGCTGGCGATCCGCTGATGGTCTTCGGCGTCGAGTGCCGGCTCGGCATCTGTCTGGATACTCATCCTCCCCCCTTCCTCACTTTCCCCTTCCCCACTTCGCTTGCCCGACTTCGTTTTCCCGCATTCGCTTGCCCGGGGTGCTTCGCCGCACGCTTCGCAGCGCCCTGGGCGCTGGCCGCAGCTCGCCTCGAGTCTTGGCGAGGCTGTCCCAGAACGGCCTGGTGGACGCTACCAGGCATTCCCCTGGGGCCCCGTTTCTGCGTAGGATGACAAAAACCTGTTCGATCGGTCAGGCACCTTGAGCGGCGGCGCTATGCCCCCGCTCGCCGGCGATCCCCACGACAATACGCTTGCGAGGATACCCCATGAGCTTGAACGTTCTGGTGATCGGTGCCGGCATGGGCGGGCTGACGGCCGCGCTGGCGCTAGCTCGCCGCGGCCATCGGGTGGCCGTGGTCGACCGGGTCGCCGAGCTGCGTCCGGTGGGCGCTGCCATCTCGGTGTGGTCCAACGGGGTCAAGATCCTCAAGGCGCTCGGCGTGGGCGAGGCGCTGGAGCAGGTCAGCGGCGACATGCAGCGTATGAGCTATTACACCCGCGACGGCGCCAGGCTCACCGACTTCAGCCTGGCCCCACTGTATGCCGAGGTCGGCCAGCGCGCCTGCCCGGTGGCACGCGCCGCGCTGCAGCAGCTGCTGCTCGATGCAGTGGGCGCCCAGGCCGTCACCCTGGGCACGGCCTGTACCGGCTATCGCCAGGACGACGCCGGCGTCACCGCCCGCTTCGACGACGGCAGCGAGCGCCACGCGGACCTGCTGGTGATCGCCGACGGCACCCATTCGCGCCTGCGCGAACAGGCGCTGGGCCGGCCGGTGCCACGACGCTACTGCGGCTACGTCAACTGGAACGTGCGCGTGCCCGCCAGCGAGGATCTGGCCCCGCTGAACGACTGGGTACAGTACGTCGGCGATCACCAGCGGGTCTCGCTGATGCCGATGAGCGGCGACCCGGCGAACCCGGAATTCTACTGCTTCTTCGATGTGCCGCTGCCCGCCGGCAGCGACAACGACCCCGCCCGCTACCGCGACGAGCTGGCGCACCACTTCGCCGGCTGGGCGCCGCCGGTGCAGCGGCTGATCGCGCGTATCGACCCCGCTGCCATGGCGCGGGTGGAGATCCACGACATCGAGCCGCTGGAGACACTGGTCGCCCCTCGCGTAGCGATACTCGGCGACGCCGCCCACGGCATGGCCCCGGATCTGGGCCAGGGTGGCTGCCAGGCGATGGAGGACGCCTGGGTACTGGCCGAGGCGCTAGAGGCCAGCGACCACGCCATCGCCGAGGCGCTCGAACGCTACGACGCCGCCAGGGTGTCGCGGGTGGGCGAGATCGTCAGCCGCGCGCGCCAGCGGGCCGAAACCACCCACGGCGCCGACCCCGCCGCCACCCGGGCCTGGTATGCCGAACTCGCCGCCGAGGACGGTCGCCATATCATGGGGGGGATGCGCAGGACGATCCTCGGCGGGCCGTTCGGCTAAGCACTGTCTGATAGGCACTCTCTGAAGAGTACTGCGCTCAGGCCTCGCGGGAGAGCAGGTCGAGCGCGTCGATCCGCGTCTCCTGACGCTGGCGCTGACGCGCCTCGAGCCCGGCGAAGTCGAACAGCTCGCGGTCGGCCAGCTGCGAGGGGGCGACATTGGTCACCGCCTTGAACATCGTCTCCAGGCGCCCCGGATGCTTGGCCTCCCACTCCGCCAGCATCTCCTTGACCACCTGGCGCTGCAGGTTGGGCTGTGAGCCGCACAGATTGCAGGGGATGATCGGGAAGTCCATCAGCCGCGCATACTCGGCGATATCCGCCTCGCGGCAGTAGGCAAGCGGACGAATGACGATGTTCTTGCCGTCGTCGGAGAGCAGCTTGGGCGGCATCGACTTGAGCGTGCCGCCGTAGAACATGTTGAGGAACAGCGTCTCAAGGATGTCCTCGCGGTGATGGCCGAGGGCGATCTTGGTCGCGCCGATCTCCTCGGCGAAGCCGTAGAGCGAGCCCCGGCGCAGACGCGAGCAGAGCGCGCAGGTGGTCTTGCCCTCCGGGGTCTTCTCCTTCACCACCGAGTAGGTGTCGCGCTCGAGGATATGGTAGGCGACGTCCTTGGTGGCGAGATACTCGGGCAGCACGTGCTCGGGAAAACCAGGCTGCTTCTGGTCGAGATTGACCGCCACCAGCTCGAACGCCACCGGGGCGTTGCGCTGCAGGTTGAGCAGGATCTCCAGCATGGTGTAGGAGTCCTTGCCGCCGGAAAGGCACACCATCACCTTGTCGCCTTCATGGATCATGCCGTAGTCGATGATCGCATTGCCGACCTGGCGGCGCAGGCGCTTCTGCAGCTTGTTGAATTCGCGTCTGGCCTTGGCAGACGCATCGGCCTCGGCAGTCTCTGCCTGCCGGCTATCGAGGGGATCGCTGGCTCGTTGCATGCTTCGCTCTTTCGCGCCGCTGCCCGCGACACGGCGAGGGCCGCCGGTCGCCGCTGGACGCGGGTGTCATTCGTGGGGTCGTGGGGCGCCTATGCTAACACCGCCCCGGGCAGCGGCGAAGCGCTGGCATGTCGATCCCCGGCGACCGGCGCGCATGACGGCGGCAGTGATCAAATCACGTGCATCACCCCCAGATAACGCACCGTCACCCCCACGAACAGCACCGCGATACCCACGCGCTGCAGTTTGAACTCGGTCGGCGTGAGCACCATTCGCCGCTGCCAGAACAGCAGCACGCCGCGCAGATCACGGGTACGCCGCACATAGCGCAGATAGCTCACACTCACGACCAGCAGCCCGAGCAGCAACAGGCCATGCTCCATCCAGTCCATCACTGTTTCCTCACGTCATTCGCATCCTATGTTGAATATCGCCGCCGTCGGCCATCTCGACGCAAGACACCGCCCCGGGTCGCCGGGGCGGTGTGTGGTCCGATCTCGGCTCAGTGGTCGACCGCGGCGCCGGCACCACGGGGCACGCGGATCTCCTCGACGATCTGCTGGATCTCCGCCGGCGGCGGTGCGGTGAAGCGGCACACCACCAGCGAGACCACGAAGTTGAAGATCATGCCCAGCGTACCGATCCCCTCCGGCGAGACGCCGAACCACCAGTGCTCGGGGGTATTCATCTCCGGTGCCACGAACTTGAAGTAGACGATGTAGCTGAAGGTGAAGATCAGGCCCACCAGCATCCCGGCGATCGCCCCTTCCTTGTTCATGCGCTTATAGAAGATGCCCATCAGGATCACCGGGAAGAAGCTCGACGCCGCCAGCCCGAAGGCGAATGCCACCACCTGGGCGACGAATCCCGGCGGATTGATGCCGAAGTAGCCGGCGATCACGATCGCCACCGCCGCGGCGATACGTGCCGCCAGCAGCTCACCCTTCTCGGAGATGTCCGGCTTGAGCTGTTTCTTGAGCAGGTCGTGGGAGATCGCCGACGAGATCACCAGCAGCAGCCCGGCCGCGGTCGACAGCGCCGCCGCCACGCCCCCGGCGGCGACCAGCGCCACCACCCACGCCGGCAGGTTGCCGATCTCGGGGTTGGCCAGCACGATGATGTCGCGGTCGATGTAGACCTCGCCGGGGTTGTCGGTGGGGGCATTGCTCAACAGCCGCTCGCCGTGGCTGCCGCGCTCGCCGGTATAGACCGGAGCGCCCTTGAACGGGTCGCCGGCGGACATCTGCACCTCACCGTCGGCGTTCTTGTCGGTCCACGCGATCAGCCCCGAGTTCTCCCAGTTGCGGAACCACTGGGGCAGCGATTCGTAGGCGGTGTTGTCGACCGTATCGATCAGGTTGACCCGGGCGAAGGCCCCCACCGCCGGCGCGCTGGTGTAGAGGATGGCGATGAAGAACAGCGCCCAGCCGGCACTGACCCGGGCATCGCGCACCCGCGGCACGGTGAAGAAGCGCACGATAACGTGGGGCAGCCCGGCGGTGCCGCACATCAGCGCCGCGGTGATGAAGAAGACGTCGATGGTCGACTTGGTGCCCGAGGTGTAAGCGCTGAAGCCGAGTTCGGTCACCAGCTGGTCGAGCCGCGTAAGCAGATAGACCCCGGTGTCGTTGCCGGCGGCGTCGAGCAGCGTGGCACCGAAGCCGGTCTGCGGCAGGATATGCCCGGTCATCATGATCGAGAGGAAGATCGCCGGCACGGTGAAAGCGAAGATCAGCACGCAGTACTGCGCGACCTGGGTGTAGGTGATGCCCTTCATGCCGCCGAGCACGGCGTAGAAGAATACGATCACCATGCCGATCGCCACGCCGATGTCGACGTCGACCTCGAGGAAGCGGGCAAAGACGATCCCGGTGCCGCGCATCTGCCCCGCCACGTAGGTGAACGAGACGAAGATGACGCAGATCACCGCCACCGTGCGCGCCACGTTGGAGTAGTAGCGGTCGCCGATGAAGTCCGGCACCGTGAACTTGCCGAACTTGCGCAGATAAGGCGCCAGGAGCATCGCCAGCAGCACGTAGCCGCCGGTCCAGCCCATCAGGTAGACCGAGGCGTCATAGCCCGAGTAGGCGATGATCCCCGCCATCGAGATGAACGACGCCGCCGACATCCAGTCGGCCGCGGTGGCCGCGCCGTTGGCGATCGGCGAGACGCCACCGCCGGCGACGTAGAACTCCTTGGTGGAGCCCACCCGCGAGGCGATCGCGATCGCGATGTAGAGGACGAAGGAGCCCCCCACGAAGAGATAGGTCAGTAATTGAATATCCATCAGGCCTGTCCTGTGTGTTGGTTATTGTCGGTTGCGATAGATGTCCAGTTACTGCTCTTCGACGTCGTACTCCCGGTCGAGCCGGTTCATCGTCCAGGCGTAGACCACGATCAGCACCAGGAAGGCGTAGATCGCGCCCTGCTGGGCGAACCAGAAGCCGAGCTTGAAGCCGAAGAATTGGATGGTATTGAGCGGCTCGACCAGCAGCACGCCGAAGCCATAGGAGACGATGAACCAGATCACCAACAGCGTCGCGATCAAGCGTACGTTGGCCTTCCAGTAGTCCTGCCGGCTCTTTCCCTTCATGAGATTCCCCTCTCGCTGCTCGAAAGCGCCCCCCGCCTACCGGGCGCACACGGGTGCGTCCTGCCCGCCCCACCGGGCCGATCCTCGGGCGCACTGCTTAGCGCTCGAAAATCAACGGTTTGTCGGGTCCGGCGACACGAATGCAGCCTATGTCAGAGCAGGCTTGCGGGGGCAGGCTGACTTTAGTCGAGGACTGACACGCGGCTCGGCGCCCTCACGCCTTCTTCTTCAATATCAGTCGCTTGGAATGTTCGTTCAGACATTGAACCTTGGTCTATCAGGCCAAAGCATGAGCGTCCGAGGCGCAGCCGGCGCTCACCTCTGTCACACTAGGCGCCCTGCAGCGCTGCGCTGGCTAGACGCGCCGCGGCAGGCGATCATGGCGGGGCGACTCAATAAAGAATCTCACGGGCGCGGAGGCGCTCGGCGCAAGCGGGGAAACACATGTTCGAAGGCGGCTTACTGATCGTCGTGGCACTGCTCTACGTGGCCACGCTGTTCGCCATTGCCTGGCGCGGCGATCGCCACGCCCGGCGCCACGGCCCGGCCAGCCGGCGGCCGATCGTCTACAGCCTGGCGCTGGCGGTCTACTGCACCTCCTGGACCTTCTACGGCAGCGTCGGCCAGGCCGCCACCTCGGGCTGGTCGTTCGCCAGCGTGTTCATCGGCCCGGTGCTCACCTTCCTGCTGTTCTGGCCGGTGATCACCAAGATGATCCGCGTGGCCAAACGCCAGAACGTCACCTCGATCGCCGACTTCATCGCCTCGCGCTACGGCAAGTCGCAGTCGCTGGCCGCCTTCGCCAGTCTGATCGCGCTGGTCGGCACGCTGCCCTACATCGCGCTGCAGCTCAAGGCGGTCTCCACCGCCTTCCGCGTGATGACCAGCGATGGCCACTCGGTCAAGGCGCCGATCGTCGACGACACCGCCTTCTATATCGCCATCGTAATGGCGGCCTTTGCGATTCTGTTCGGCACCCGCGATACCAACGCCACCGAACACCACGAGGGCCTGATCCAGGCGATCGCCTTCGAGTCGGTGGTCAAGCTGGTGGTGTTCCTGGTGCTCGGGGCCTATGTCACCTGGGGCATGTTCGACGGCCTCGGCGACCTGCTCGGCCGCGCCGACACCTATCTGCGGCTGCAGCAGCAGCTCACCGAGCAGAACTTCGACACCAGCTTCTGGACCCAGACCCTGCTGGCGATGCTGGCGGTGTTCTGCCTGCCGCGCCAGTTCCATATCACCGTGGTCGAGAACACCAACACCGACGACGCCAAGCGCGCACGCTGGTTGTTCCCGCTCTATCTGGTGCTGATCGGGCTGTTCGTGCTGCCGCTGGCAGCGGCCGGCCTGTCGCTGTTCCCCGGCGATGATCTCGCTCCCGACAGCTACGTGCTGGCGCTGCCGATCGTCGCCGATCAGCCGTGGCTGGCGATGCTCACCTTCGTCGGCGGGCTCTCGGCGGCCACCGGCATGGTGATCATGGCGGCGGTGGCCAATGCGATCATGATCTCCAACGAGATCGTGCTGCCGGCACTCTTCCGCCTGCGCTGGTTCGAGGAGAAATCGCGCGACTACGGGCGCCTGGTGCTGCTGGCGCGGCGCATCACCATCGTCGCCATCCTGGCGCTGGCCTATCTGTTCTATCAGTTGGTGGCGGAGTACAGCTCGCTGGCCGCCACCGGCCTGCTCTCGCTCTCCGCCGCCGCCCAGTTCGCCCCGGCCCTGCTCGGCGGGCTCTACTGGAAGCGCGGCAACCGTCTCGGTGTGGTCACCGGGCTCAACGTGGGCTTTGCGATCTGGGCCTACACCCTGCTGATGCCGGCGCTGATTCGTGCCGGCCTGCTGCCGGAGGCGTGGCTGGCCGGCGGTCCACTGGGCGTGGCCTGGCTGTCGCCGCTGCATCTTTTTGGGCTCAACGTCACCGACAGCTTCGCCCACGGGGTGATGCTGTCGCTCGGCTTCAACCTCTTTTTCTATATCTTCATCTCCCAGCTGACGCCGCAGCGGGTGGTCGAGCGCATTCAGGCATCGCTGTTCGTCGACAGCATCGAGACCCGCCAGACCACGGTCAATCGCCCCTGGACCGGGGCCACCACGGTGGGCGACCTCAAGGTGCTATGCGAGCGTTTCCTGGGCCAGTCGCAGGTCGAGCGCGCCTTCGACGACTACGGCCGACGCAACGCCAAGCCGCTGGAGAACAACGCCCGCGCCTCGATCGACGTGATCCAGTTCACCGAACGCCTGCTGGCCTCGGTGCTCGGCGCCTCGTCGGCGCGCATCGTGGTCAACTCGGCGCTGCAGGGGCGCGGCATCGGAATCTCGGACGTGATCTCGATCGTCGACGAGGCGTCGCAGGTGCTGGAGTTCAACCGCGCCCTGCTGCAGGCGACCATCGAGAACATCAACCAGGGCATCGGGGTGGTCGATCAGAACCTCAATCTGGTGGTGTGGAATCAGCGCTACCTGGAGATCTTCCGCTTCCCCGACAATCTGATCCGTGTCGGCACGCCGATGGAGAAGGTGTTCCGCTACAACGCCCACAACGGCGAGTACGGCCCCGGTGATCCGGAGGAGCACGTCGAGCAGCTGATCGAGAACATCCGAAGCGGCCAGCCCCACCGCTACGAGCGCTACCGCCCCGACGGCAGCGTGCTCGAGGTGCTGGGCAATCCCATGCCGGGCGGCGGCTTCGTCTACACCTACCAGGACATCACCCAGCAGAAGCGCACCGAAGAGGCGCTGATCCGCTCCGAGAGCAACATCCGTATCTACACCGACAACGTGCCGGCGCTGATCGCTTACTTCGATACCGACTGCCGTTACCTCTTCACCAACCGCGCCTACGAGGCGGCGATGGGTATCGACCGCAACGCGGTGATCGGCGAGCGCGTGCAGAACGTCATGCCGGCGGCCGCGGCGCGCCAGCGCGGCCCCTGGATGCGCCGCGCCCTGGACGGCGAACGGGTTAACTTCGAGATCTCGCTGGACGACGGCGACGGCGGCGTGCGCTACATGCTGGTGACCTATACGCCCCACTTCGGCGAGGGCGGGCGCATTCTCGGCTTCTTCGCGCTCTACCAGGACATCACCGAGCGCCGCCTGGCCGAGATCGCCCTGCGCGAGACCAACGAGAATCTCGAGGAGCGCGTGCGCGAGCGCACCCAGGCGCTGTCCAAGGCCAACGCCGCCCTGCGCCAGGAGAACCGGGTGCGCGCCGAGGCGGAGCAGGCCCTGCGACAGGCCAAGCAGACCGCCGAGGATGCCAACGCCTCCAAGACCCGCTTCCTCGCCGCCGCCAGCCACGATCTGCTGCAGCCGCTCAACGCCGCCCGGCTGTTCACCTCTGCACTGGGCCAGCAGGTGGCGGATGGCGACCACCGCCGCACCATCGGGCATATCGACAACTCGCTGCAGGCCGCCGAGGAGCTGCTGGGCACCCTGCTCGACATCTCCAAGCTCGATGCCGGGGCGCTGACCCCGCGCAAGAGCCAGTTCCCGCTGGCCGACATCCTGCGTCCGCTGCGCGCCGAGTTCGAGGTGATGGCCGACGACCGCGGCCTCGACCTGGACATGGTCGCCACCAGCCTGTGGGTCGACAGCGATGCCCAGATGCTGCGGCGCATCGTCCAGAACTTCCTCTCCAACGCCCTGCGCTATACCCAGCAGGGTCGGGTGCTGCTGGGCTGCCGCAGGCGCCACGACCGGGTGGTGATCGAGGTCTGGGACACCGGGCCGGGGATTCCCGACTCCAAGCTCAGCGAGATCTTCCAGGAGTTCCGGCGCCTCGATCAGGCCTCGCGCCACAAGGAGAGCGAGCGCGGGCTGGGGCTCGGCCTCTCCATCGCCGAGCGCATGAGCCGGGTGCTCGACCATCCGATCCAGGTTCGCTCCAAGGTCGCCGCCGGCACCGTGTTCTCGGTCTCGGTACCGCTGGTGGCCGGCCGCCGCGGCAGCCCCAAGCCAGAGGAGAGCGCCCCGCGGCGCAGCGGCAACAAGCTCGTTGGTACGCGTATCCTGTGCATCGACAACGAGCGCCTGATCCTCGAAGGCATGAAGGCGATGCTCGAAGGCTGGGAGTGCGAGGTCTTTACTGCCACCTCCATCGGCGGCGCCAAGTCGGCGATCCGCAACATGGGCGGTGACCCCGACGCCATCCTCGCCGACTATCACCTCGACAACGAGGTGACCGGGGTGATGGCGCTGGAGGCGCTGGAAGAGCTGTGCGAGCAGAGCGTGCCGGGGATCGTGATCACCGCCGACCGCACCGAGGAGGTCGCCGACGAGATCAAGCGTGGCGGCTATCAGCTGCTGCTCAAGCCGGTGCGTCCGGCCGCCCTGCGCGCCCTGCTCACGCGCACACTGCAGGCCTCGCGGGCGACCCGCGCAGCGGGTGACGAAAGCCCCTGAACCAAGCGCAGGCCGAAACGACGACGCGCCGCAGATGGCGGCGCGTCGAGGAAAATCGGCAGGCTGTGGATGAATACTCTCGTGGGTATGCCGGTTCGCCGGCCCCGGGCCAAGTGCCCGAGGCACAGCGAACCAGCGGCGCGGCTTAGAAGCGGTAGGTCGCCTGCACCCCGAACAGGTTGAGCGAGTTGTCGTACTCGGCCTTGTAGGAGGTGCCGTTGGCCTTCTGCTGGTCGACGTCGGCGCGATCTTCCCAGATGTAGCTGTAGGCGGCATCGATGGTCAGGTCGGGGATCGGGGTCCAGCCGGCACCGATCGAGACCAGGTTACGGTTTGCCGTGGGCACGCGCGGGCTGCGGTGGGCGTCCTTGACCGGCGACTGGTCGTAGGCGATACCGCCGCGCAGGGTCCAGGCCGGATTGACCTTGTAGGAGAGACCGGCGGCGTACTGCCAGGTGTCGCGATAGTCCTGCTGCTCGTTGATATCCAGCCCCAGGCCGTTGTCGACCACCAGCTGGTCGAAACGACTCCAGCGGACATAGGTCGCCCCGGCCATCACCGTCCAGCGGTCGTCGAGCTGGTGGGTGACCGAGAAGTCGATGGTTTCCGGCAGGGTGATATCGAGCGAGGCATCGCCGGAGCGGTTGAGGAAGACCGCGCCACCAGCGCCCACCCCACCGAACACGTTGGAGGCATCGACGTCACCGGTGAGGTGGTAGTCGACCTTGGAGCGGTAGGTGAGGCCCAGGGTGGTGGACTCCACCGGACGGTAGATCAGGCCGATGTTGTAGCCCCAGGCATCGTCGTTACCCTTGACGTTGACGGTACCATCACTGGAAGCGGCCGGATTGAGCGGATTGGGGGTCTTGCTCTCCAGCTCGCCCTTGATGTGGTTGTAGGTCACGCCGAAGCCGATGGCGAACTTGTCGTTGAAGCGATACGACAGCGTGGGCTGGGCGGTGATGATCTCCAGGTCGCTGTAGTTGCCGAAATAGCGCCCCTTGAAGTCGTCGCCGTAGTCGGTGACCAGCCCGAACGGCGCATAGACGCCGAGACCGAAGCTCCAGCGGTCGTTGATCGGCTGCACGTAGTAGCCGAACGGTACCGCCTTGTGCGGAATCATGTCGCCGTCGGTACTACCCTGAGTGCCCACCACACCAGCGAGTGTCGGCTGGGTGCCGCTGTCGTTGCTGATGTCCGAGCTGGCGTCGATGTAGTGGGTACCGGCGGTGACCTGGGCGCGGTCGAGGAACGACATACCCGCCGGGTTACCGAAGACGATGGAACCGTCCTGAACGTTGGAGGAGCGTCCGGCCCAGGAGGTGCCCTGGCCACTGACGCTCTGTTCCTGGAGTTGAAAGGCCCCGGCCATGGCCTGGCTGGAGGCGGCAGCGCTCACCAGCGCGATGGCCAGCGACAAACGGTTGTAGCGAAAAGACATGGTTCGTTCCCCTCTCCCAGTGGTCGCCCTTGCGCTTGCGCGTCTGGCGATCGTCGCCGAAGGCGCGGCCCCCGCATCCCTTCAGCACTATTTTTCCCATCCCTTTGTCACTCAGCGCCGCGACAGCGTCAATGCGCAAACGGTCGTTTCAATCGCATTTTTGACTTCTCTTTAGTCGTAATACGAATCGCTATGTCGCTTTAGCTGCCATTGGCGCTCGACAGCGCCCTGTCCGCCTTGCCAGCGCCACGCCTCAGTGATAGGGCATCGCCTTGACCCATGTGTTAGGCCCAGGTTTTACACTGACCTAGAAAGTGCGGAGGAGCTTCACGATGAAAGTCACCGAACTGGCCAGAAGCGCCGGGGTCACCGCCGAGACTGTACGCCACTACACGCGCCAGGGTCTGCTGACGCCTCGGCGCGATCCGGACAACGGCTATCAGCTCTACGACCAGCGCGACCTGGGGCGGCTACGTTTCATCCAGCGTGCACGCACCCTGGGCTTCAGCCTCAAGGAGATCGCCGAGATTCTCGACCAGGCCGACCAGGGCGATTCGCCGTGCCCGCTGGTACGCGACCTGCTCGCCGCACGCCTGCCGCGTATCCATGCCCAGATCCGCGAGCTGCAGGCGCTGGCCGAACGCATGGAGCACGCCCTCGAGGATTGGGCGCAGATGCCCGACGGGGCCCCCGACGGGCACAGCATCTGTCGCCTGATCGAACACACGTCCGACGGCGCCCACGGCTGCCAGGCCGCGCCGGGGAGGTCCGCGTGAACCACTATCGCTATCGCGTCGACGCCATGCACTGCCAGGGCTGCGTCAAACGCATCCGTGCGGCGGTCGCTGCCGCCGACGCCGAGGCCACCCTCGATGCCGCCCCCGCGCAGCGCGAGCTGGCGGTCACCACCCAGCTAGACGAGGCGAGCCTGCGTCAGCTGCTCGACCACGCCGGCTATCCCGCCGCACCCCTCGACGAGACCAACGCCGAAACACCGCCAGCCCCCGAACAGCAGACGCAAGCAGCCACGGACGCGCAGACTCCCGGGGCCGGTGCACATGATGCGACCGGCGCGCACACCGACAGCCCCGCCCTGCGGCGGCTGGCGATCGGCGGCATGACCTGCGCCGGCTGCGTCAGTGCGGTACAGAAGGCGCTCGCGGCTACCCCGGGGGTGACCCACGCCCAGGTCAACTTCGCCAGCGAGACGGCGCAGGTCGGCGGCAGCGCCGAACTCGATGCGCTGATCGCGGCGGTGCGCGGCGCCGGCTATACGGCGACGCCGATCGCCGATCTGCGCCAGGCCAGCGCCCAGCGTCAGCGCGACAACCAACGCCAGTGGCGCCGCCATCTGCGTGACGCCAGCCTGAGCCTCGCTCTGGGCATACCGATGATGCTGGCGATGTTCGTCCACCAGCCCCGCCTCGAGGGTGGCGAGCGCTGGCTCTGGCTGGCCCTGGGGCTGGCCACGCTGGGCGTGCTCGCCACTGCCGGGCGGCGCTTTTTCGACGGCGCCTGGAAGGCGTTTCGTCACCATCAGGCCAACATGGACACGCTGATCGCCCTCGGTACCGCCGCGGCCTGGCTCTACTCGATGACGGTGGTGCTGTTTCCCGGCCTGATCCCGCCGGCCTCGCGCCATCTCTACTTCGAGGCCTCGCTGATGATCGTGGGGCTGATCGGTATCGGCCAGGCGCTGGAGCTGCGCGCCAAGGGACGCAGCAGCCAGGCGCTGTCGCGTCTGCTCGATCTGCAGAGCCGTACCGCACGGGTGATTCGTCAGGATCAGGAGCACGAAGTCGCGATCGAGAGCGTGCAGGTGGGCGAACGCATCCGGGTGCGCCCCGGCGAGCGCCTGCCAGTGGATGGCGAGGTCGAGAGCGGCGAGAGCCATATCGATGAATCGATGCTGACCGGTGAGCCCGAGGCGGTGCGCAAGGGCCCCGGCGACAGCGTCAGCGCCGGGACCGTCAATGGCCGCGGCAGCCTGGTCTACCGCGCCACCCAGGTGGGTGACGATACCCGCCTCGGGCGTATCGTCGATCAGGTCGCCCAGGCGCAGGAGTCGCGCCCGCCGATCGGCGCCCTGGCCGATCGCGTCGCCGGCATCTTCGTGCCCAGCGTGATGATCATCGCGGTACTCACCGCCCTCGCCTGGCTAAATGTCGGGCCCGCGCCGCAGCTGGTGCACATGCTGGTGGCCGCAACCACGGTATTGATCATCGCCTGCCCCTGCGCGCTGGGGCTGGCGACACCGATCTCGACCATGCTCGGCATCAGCAAGGCCGCCGAGCACGGTGTACTGATCCGCGACGGCGAGGCGCTGCAGACCGCCAGTCGCCTGAGCACCCTGGTGGTCGACAAGACCGGCACCCTCACCGAAGGGCGCCCGAAGGTGACCGCCAGCCACTACTGGCAGACGCAGGCGCACGCCCAAGCCGCCGTGGTCGCCCTCGAACGCGGTTCGGAGCACCCGCTGGCGAGCGCCCTGCTGGCGCACCTGGACGAGGCGCCCGAGCCCCCGGCGGTCGACGCCTTCGAGAGCGTCACCGGTCGCGGGCTGGTCGCCAGCCTGGCGGACGGCACCCGGGCGCTGCTCGGCAACGCCGCGCTGATGCACGACCACGCCATCGATATCGCAGAGGCGGCGGAGACCGCCGAAGCCTGGCAGCAGCAGGCCGCGAGCGTGGTCTATCTGGCCCTGGACGGCCAACTGGCGGCGCTCTTCGCGGTGCGCGACGCCCTGCGTGAGGATAGCCGTGCCGCGGTGGCACGACTGCGCCGGGCGGGGCTGAAGGTGGTGATGCTGAGCGGCGACAATGCCGCCGCGGCCAACGCCATCGCCCGTGAGGCGGGGATCGACGAGGTCCGCGCCGAGCTGATGCCGGGTGACAAGCAGGCCGCGGTGGCGGCGCTGCAGCAGCGCGGCGAACGCGTGGGCATGGTCGGCGATGGCATCAACGACGCCCCGGCGCTGGCCCAGGCGGATGTCGGCTTCGCCATCGGCCAGGGCACCGACGTCGCCATCGAGAGCGCCGGTATCACGCTGATGCGCGACTCGCTGCACGGCGTGGCCGATGCCATCGCTATCAGCCGCGCCACGCTGTCCAATATCAAACAGAATCTGTGGGGGGCATTCGGCTACAACGCCCTCGGCATCCCCATCGCCGCCGGCGTGCTCTATCCGTTCACCGGGATGCTGCTGTCGCCGATGCTCGCGGCGCTGGCGATGTCGGCCTCCTCGGTCACGGTGGTCGCCAACGCCAGCCGCCTGCGCCGCTTCAACCCGGGCGGTGGCACGCCCTCCGCCGAGGAGCGACACTGATGCTGATACTGCTCAATATGCTGGGCTTGGCGCTCGTCGTCTTTATCGTGTGGTGGTTCTGGCTCAAAAACTGAGCGCCACACCGTTAGACAGGAGGTCTCATGTCCGAACCATCCGCTACTGCCAGCGCTAGCGCGCCGCCGCTCGACGGGATCGTCGAGAGCGTGCTCTACACCGCCGACAAGGCCCGCGCCCGGGCATTCTTCGAGCGTATCCTGGGCCTGGAGCCACACCTCGCCGACGAGCGCTTTCTCGCCTACCCGGTGGGCGCCAGCATGCTGCTGGTGTTCCAGCGCGGCGAGACCGACACCACGGTGACGCTGCCCGACGGCATGGGCACGATTCCGCCCCACGACGGCGCCGGGCGCCAGCACGTGGCGCTGGCGATCGGCGCCGACCGGCTCTCCGCCTGGGAGGCGCATCTCGACGCCGAAGGGGTGATCATCGAGGGGCGCACCCGCTGGCCACGGGGCAGCGAGAGCCTCTACTTCCGCGACCCGGATGGGCATCTGATCGAGCTGGTGACACCGGGGCTGTGGCCCTGCTATTGACGCGTACCGCTCAGCTGCGGCTGACCCCGGTATAGCGCCCCGGGCGGTGGTTGAGGGTGAGGATGCCGCTGAGCACCGCCGCCCCCAGGATAGAGTAGAGCACGTTGCTCACCGGTAGCACGGCGAACGCGGCCAGCATCACCAGACCATCGAGCCCCAGCTGCACCTTGCCCGCGCTCCAGCCGTGGCGATCGTGCAGGTGCAGCGCGAGGATATTGAAGCCGCCCAGGCTGCCGCGATGGCGAAACAGCGAGAGCACCCCCAGTCCGATCAGCGCCCCGCCCATCAGCGCCGCGAACAGTGGCGTCACCTTTCCAATCTCGATCCAGTCGGCGATATGCCAGCTGAGCCAGGAGAGCAGCGCAATGGCGGCGAAGGTCTTAAGCGTGAACTGATGCCCGATCCGCTGCCAGGCGAGCCAGTAGAATGGCAGGTTGACCACGAAGAACACCGGCCCGAAGGGCCAGCCGGTGGCGTAGCTGATCAGCAGCGAGATACCCGCCGTACTGCCGATCAGAATCTCGGCGTGCTGATAGAGCACCACGCCGAGCGCGGCGCAGGCCGACCCGAGCAGAATGGCGAGCACGTCTTCGTGCGTGCGGTGACGGATCTGGGGGCTGTCCATCGAAGTTCCCTTGGCATGGTATGGCCATCGCCGTGGCGCGGTGGCGCCGCCGGCCTGGCGGAAAGCGCGGCGCTTGTGGCGCCGCTGCGTCGCTCGCGGTGCGCGAGACAGCCAATGATAGCGTCAATTCCGCCAAGGGAGTGGATAGCGTAGCGGCAGCCGGTTCGGGCCTGCACCCGCGCGGATATCAGCCGCTCAGGCGTTCGGCGTGCTCGACCATCAACTGCAGCGACTCGCGCCCTTTCCAGCGGTTGCGCGAGAGCTTGAAGCCACAGCGGACGCGGTCGCCCACGGCGATCGGATGCGACGCCCCCGGCGCCAGAGCGCGGAACCAGATGGCGCGGGTCACGCTGGCATCGCGGGAGAGTTCCAGCATCAGGTGGTTGCCATCCGCCCCCACCGCACGCAGCTGCTCGACGTGGAAGGTGGCCTCGAACAGCGGCGCCTCGAATTCGCGCCCATAGGGTGCCAGCGCCGCCAGCTCGTCGAGGGTGGCCAGCGACAGCTGCGCCGCCTCCAGCTCGCCGTCGGTCCATACCACCGGATAGAGTTCGCGCCCGCCCAGCTGCTCGCCCACCGCCTGCAAAAAGGCGCCACGGAAACGCTCGAGCTCGCCCAGCGGTACCCCCACGCCGGCGGCACCGCGATGCCCGCCGAAGCGCGGCAGACTCTCCGGAGCCAGCTCATGGGCGCGCTGCAGGGCGTCACGCAGATGCAGCGCCTCGATCGAACGCCCCGAGCCGGTGAGCATCTCTGGCGTGGTGGCCGGGGTCAGCACCAGGGTCGGGCGTCCATAGCTCTGGACCAGGCGCGAGGCGACGATCCCCTGCACCCCGGCGTGGCCCTGCGGCAGATGGATCACCAGCGCCGGCGGGTCCTCGGCCAGCTGTGCCAGCGCCAGCCCCCGGGCCTGCTCGACCATGTCCGCTTCCAGCGCCTTGCGCGCCTGGTTGTCGTCGTCGAGCACCTGCAGGTGGCGCCGAGCCACAGCGTCATCCGTCGCCAGCATGAAGTGCAGCGCAGCGTAGGGGTCGTCGAGGCGCGAGCGCGCGTTGATGCGCGGTCCCATCTGGAAGGCCAGGGTCTCGGCGTCGAACGGCACGCTGTCGGCCCCCAGGCGCTCCGCCATCACCCGCCAGCAGGGCGCCTGCATGCGGTTGATCAGACGCAGGCCATAGCTCACCACGGCGCGGTTGGCGGCGCTGCCACCCAGCGAGACACAGTCGGCCACCGTGCCCAGGGCGACGTAGGAGAGCCAGGGCGCGAGCTTGGGCGTCGACGCAGAGAGCACGCCCTGCTCGATCAGCACCGCCCGGGTGAGCGACATCATCAGCCACGCCACCATGCAGCCGGCGATGGTCTTGTCGGGATAGTCGCAGTCGTCGCGGGTAGGGTTGATGGTGGCGTAGGCCGAGGCCGGCGGACCCGCCAGCGGCAGCGCGTGGTGATCGGTCACCACCACATCGATACCGGCCTCGCGCAAGCGAGCGATCCGCGGCTCGTCGGAAGAGCCGCAGTCGGCGGTGACCACCAGGCTGGGGCGTGGCTTGAGCGCCAGGGTGCGCTCGACCAGCGGTAGACTGATACCGTAGCCATCGTTGATGCGGTGGCCGATCAGGCTGTGCAGGCGGGTCGCGGGCACGCCGAACAGCTCGGTCAGCGCGCGCAGGATCACCACGTGGGAGGTGATGCCGTCGACGTCGTAATCGGTGAGGATACCGATGTGCTCGCCCTCGCTCACCGCCCGCGCGATGCGCTCCGCGCCGCGGCGCGCATCGGCCAGCCGCTCGGGATGGCTGAGATGACGCAGGGCCGGATCGGTCAGCGCCGCCAGCGGCCCCGCATAGCCCGCCAGGCGCCCGGCCAGGACCCGCGCCTGCAGCTCGCTCAGGCCCTCGGCCTGGGCGCGCCGATAGAGCGCCGCGTCGCGCTCGCGCGGCAGCAGGCGCGGACGGATCGCCGCCGGATCGAGGGAGGTCGCGGCGCTTGGGGCCGACGTCGACATCGTGACACTCACAGCAACCGCCGCCTCAGCGGCGGTTGTCAGCAACGAAGCGCTGAACCGCGGCGAGTTCCGCCGGCAGCACCGTGTAGCGCTCCTCGCGTTCGAGCAGGCCGTCCATGTGCGGCGGCAGCGGCGCCCCGGTGAAACCCGCCTTGACCACCGCCTCGGCGAACTTGGCCGGATGCGCGGTGGCCAGGGTGATCATCGGCGTAGCGCTGTCGGCGCGCACCCGCTCGACGGCGCGATAGCCGGTGGCGGTATGCGGGTCGAGCAGCTCCTTGGTGCGCTGGTGCGCCTCGCGGATCACCTCGAGGATGGTGTCGTCATCGACGCTGAAGCTCGAGAACTTCTCGCGCAGCCGCGCCAGCGGCGCCTCGGCGAGTGCCGCCGGCTCGCGCTGGAAGCGTTCGAGCAGTTCGCGCACCGCGCTGCCGTCGCGCTCGTAGGCATCGAACAGCAGCCGTTCGAAGTTCGACGACACCACGATATCCATCGACGGCGCCAGGGTGGCGGCGAGTTCGCGCTTGGAGAAGTCGTTGTCGGCGAGGGTGCGGTGCAGGATGTCGTTGGC
This sequence comes from Salinicola sp. DM10, assembly GCF_017306975.2. Taxonomy (NCBI): domain Bacteria; kingdom Pseudomonadati; phylum Pseudomonadota; class Gammaproteobacteria; order Oceanospirillales; family Halomonadaceae; genus Salinicola; species Salinicola sp. DM10. The sequence goes on along the minus strand of NZ_JAFLEN020000004.1, from coordinate 38,215 downwards.
GTTGGTGGCGATGATGAACTGCTTCACCGGCAGCCCCATCTGGCTCGCCATGTAACCGGCGAAGAGGTTGCCGAAGTTGGCCGAGGGCACGCAGAAGCTCACCTCGCGATGCGGGGCACCGAGGGCGACCGCCGAGGCCACGTAGTAGACGATCTGGGCCATGATGCGCGCCCAGTTGATCGAGTTGACCGCCACCAGCCGGGTGCCGTCGAGGAACGCCTGATCGGCGAAGCTCGCCTTGACCATCGCCTGGGCATCGTCGAAGTTGCCCTCTATGGCGATATTGAAGACGTTGTCGGCGAGCACCGTGGTCATCTGCCGCCGCTGCACCTCGGAGACGCGGTTGTGCGGGTGCAGGATGAAGATGTCGAGATGGTCGCAGTGGCGGCAGCCCTCGATCGCCGCCGAGCCGGTATCGCCGGAGGTGGCGCCCATGATCACCGCGCGCTCGCCACGCTTGGCCAGGAAGTGATCGAGGATGCGCCCCAGCAGCTGCAGCGCGACGTCCTTGAACGCCAGCGTGGGGCCGTGGAACAGCTCGAGCAGGAAGTGATTGGCGTCGAGCTGGTTGAGCGGCACCACCGCCTCATGGCTGAAGGTGGCGTAGGCATCGTGAACCAGGCCGCGGAAGGTGTCGTCATCGATCTCGCCGCCGACGAACGGCTGCATCACCTGGAAGGCGATCTCGGCATACGACAGCCCCGCCATCCCCGCCAGCGTCTCCGCCGACAGCTGGGGCACCGTTTCCGGCACGTAGAGCCCGCCATCGCTGGCCAGACCGGTCAACACCACTTCCTCGAAATTCAGCGCCGGCGCCTGCCCGCGCGTACTGATATAACGCATCTTGGTTTCCACTCGGTCCTGGGCTACTAGCCCGTGCTGTCAGTCGCGACTTATTCCTGCTCGTCCAGGGACTCGACCCGAATCCGCGTCACCGGACCGGCGATGTCGGCCAGCGACTCGAGCTGGCGGATCGCCTCGTTCATGTGCTGCTCGCGGGTGCGGTGAGTCATCAGGATGATCGGCACCAGCTCACCCTCGGTGGCCTCTTTCTGGATGATCGCTTCGATCGAGATGCCGTGCTCGGAGAGGATGGTGGCGACCCGCGCCAGCACCCCGGGACGATCCACCGCCAGCAGGCGCAGGTAGTAGGCGGTGACGATATCCTCCATCGGCAGGATCGGCAGCGCATTGACCTCGTCGTTGACCCCGCTGAAGGCCAGATAGGGCACCCGGTAGTGGTGCGCGGTGGTGATGTCGCGGGCCACGTCGAGCAGATCCGCGACCACCGCCGAGGCGGTCGGTTCGGCCCCGGCACCGGCGCCGTAGTAGAGCGTCGGGCCGGTGGCGTCGCCCATCACCGCAATGGCGTTCTTGACTCCGTGGACATTGGCCAGCAGCCGCTCCTTGGGGATCAGGGTCGGATGCACGCGCAGCTCGACGCCGCTGTCGCTGCGCCGGGTGATGCCCAGGTGCTTGATGGTGTAGCCGAGGTTGTCGGCCTGCTCGACGTCCTCCGCGGTGATCCGCGCGATGCCCTCGGTGTAGGCGCGATCGAACTGCAGCGGCACGCCATAGGCGATCGAGGCAAGAATGGTCAGCTTGTGGGCAGCGTCGATACCTTCGACGTCGAAGGTCGGGTCGGCCTCGGCGTAACCCAGCGCCTGGGCCTCGGCGAGCACGTCCTCGAACGCCCGGCCCTCGTCGCGCATATGGGTCAGGATATAGTTGCCGGTGCCGTTGATGATGCCGGCGAGCCACTGGATACGGTTGGCGCCGAGCCCCTCGCGGAGTGACTTGATCACCGGTATACCGCCGGCCACCGCGGCCTCGAAGGCGACGATCACGCCTTTGTCATGGGCGGCGCGGAAGATCTCGTTGCCGTAGACCGCGATCAGCGCCTTGTTGGCGGTGACCACGTGCTTGCCGTGCTCGATGGCGGTCATCACCAGCTCGCGGGCGACGTCATAGCCGCCGACCAGCTCGACCAGCACATTGACATCGGGGTTGCGCGCCACCTCGAAGATGTCGCGGGTGACCTTGATACCGGTGGTGTCGCAGTCGGGGTTGTCGCGGCGCGCGCCGACCTGCTCGATCACGATCGGGCGACCGGCGCGACGCGCGATCTCGTCGGCGTTGCGCGTCAGCACATTGAAGGTGCCACCGCCCACGGTGCCCAAACCGCAGATACCCACTCTCACCGGTTTCAAGATATCACTCCCCTGTCTCGCGGCGCGGCAAGCCTGCCGCGTCGCCTGATTGTCTGAAGGCCCGCTGTCGCAGGTCCTGGGTCCGGGTCGGCCATGCCCTCCGGCCGCCCTTTTAGCGCGCCCCTCGCGCCAGCTGCAACGCCGCGGGGGCGGTCACGGTAGAAAGCCCCGCCACCCTTGTCAAGCGGCGGCAGAGCCCGCTTTCAGCTCTTGGCGTTGGGGTCGATGCCGAGCATCGCCGCCAGGCGCTTGGCCGGCAGATAGCCAGGCACCATCTTGCCATCGGGGAAGATGATCGCCGGGGTACCCTGGATGCCGGACTCGACCCCCAGCTGGTACTGCTTGGCGATCGGTGCATCACAGCTCGCCGGGGCGTCCACCGCATCGCCGCGGAAGGCGGCACTCATCGCCTCGGAGCGGTTGTCGGCACACCACACCTTGGCCAGCTGGCGCGCGGCGTCGGAGTCCGGCCCCATGCGCGGGAAGGCGAGATAGTCGACCTCGATGCCCATGGCGTTGAGCTGGTTCATCTCGGCGTGCAGCTTATGGCAGTAAGGACAGGTGGTATCGGTGAACACCGTGAGCCTGGCCTTGACCTTGCCCGCCGGCTTGTAGACCACCCGCTGGTCTTCCGGCACCTTGTCGATTAGCGCCTGGCGCCGGGCATTGGCCGCCTGCTCTGTCAGGTTGACCATCCCATCCTTGGCGTTCTGGTAGAGGTCGCCGACGATCAGATATTCGCCCTTGGCATCCGCGTAGAGCGTATTGCCCCCCTTCAGCCGCACCTCGTAGAGCCCCGGCAACGGCGAGTCGTCGATCGACTCGATCGGCAGCGGCTGGCCGCTGTGGGCATTGAGCTTGGCGTCCAGATCGCTGGGCGGCTTGGCGAAGGCAGCGGGCGTCAGGCAGAGTCCGGCCAGCGCCAGCGCGGCCAGGGTCGAGCGACTTCTCATGTTCAACCTCTCGGATGGTGTTGGGCGTGCAGGGCTTCCAGGCGCGCCTGGGCCACATGCGTGTAGATCTGCGTGGTGGATAGATCACTATGCCCCAGCAGTAGCTGTACGACACGCAAATTGGCGCCATGATTCAATAAATGGGTCGCGAAGGCGTGGCGCAGGGTGTGCGGCGACAGCGGCTTGTCGATCGCCGCCAGGCGGGCGTAGTGCTTGATCCGGTACCAGAAGGTCTGGCGTGTCATGCAGGCGTCCGCGCGCCCGGGAAACAGCGCCGGCTGACGGGTGTCGCGCATCAGCTCGCCGCGCCCCTGTCGCAGATAGCGCTCGAGCCAGCTCAGGGCCTCTTCACCCAGCGGCACCAGCCGCTCCTTGTCTCCCTTGCCGCGTACCAGCACCACGCCCTGACGCAGATTGACCGCCGCGACGCTGAGCCCCACCAGTTCGGAGACGCGCAGACCGCAGGCGTAGAGCAGCTCGAGCATGGCGCGATCGCGCAGGCCCAGCGCCGAGTCGACATCCGGTGCCGCCAGCAGCCGCTCGACGTCGCGCTCGTCGAGCGTCGCCGGCAGCCCGGGGGTGATCTTCGGCGGCTCGATCTCGGCCAGCGGGTCGTGGGCGATCAGCCCCTCGCCTAGTGCCCAGCGATAGAAGCGCCGTAGACACGACAACAGCCGCGCCACCGAGCGCGCATGGTAGGTCTCGCGACGGCCATCGACAAAGGCGTTGACACTGCTCTCGGCGGGCGCCAGCAGCCGCTCGTCACGGCTCTCGAGAAAGCCGATCCAGGTCGACAGGTCATGGCGGTAGGCGCTCAGCGTGTGCTCGCTGACGCCGCGCTCGAGCCACAGCGCATCGAGAAAGGCGTCGCGGCGGTCGTGATCGTTCATGTGCTCATGGGCTCAGAGGGTGTTTACAAATTCGACGAGCGAAGGCGAGACAAGGCGAAATCGGCCGAAAAGACGGAGTTTACGCGGTGTAAATGAGTACTTTGAGGTCGATTTCAACGCTGTATCGTCGAGCGCAGGCATTTTGTAAACACCCTCTCATGATCATCGGCAGGATTGGCTCGACCCCGCAGCATAACGCAGAAGACCCCGTGCGCCGAACGCGCACGGGGTCTTCTCGGGTGGCGATGCCATCGCCCCGGCCAACAGGTGCCGGGGCGTCATCGCACTCAGCCCAGCTTTTCCTTGATACGCGCGGATTTGCCGCTGCGCTCGCGGAGGTAGTAGAGCTTGGCCTGACGCACGTCGCCGCGACGCTTGACTTCGATACCGGCAACCAGCGGGCTGTAGGTCTGGAAGGTACGCTCGACGCCGACACCGTGGGAGATCTTGCGCACGGTGAAGGCGGAGTTCAGACCGCGGCTACGCTTGCCGATGACCACGCCTTCGAAGGCCTGCAGACGCTCGCGGTTACCTTCCACGACCTTGACCTGGACGACCACGGTATCGCCGGGGGCGAAGGCCGGGATGTCCTTGTTCATCTGCTCGTTCTCGAGCGCCTGGATCACCTTGTTCTTGCTGCTCATGTCTTGCTCCTGGTTTGAGAGGAGTGCCCCGGGGGGCGCTCCGTGATCCCGGCGCGAGTTCGCTGAACCGGCGCGGAATCGGACTGTGAGTGACGCATGCAGGCGCCTTGCCTCATGCACCGCCGTCGCGTGCGACGTGTTCCTCGATGAACTCGTCGAGCAGCAGCTGCTGCTCGCGGTCCAACGTTCGGCTCTCCAACAGATCCGGACGCCTGAGCCAGGTGCGTCCGAGAGATTGCTTCAGGCGCCAGCGCCGGATCGCCGCGTGATTGCCGCTGAGCAGTACCTCCGGCACCCGGTGACCATCGATCACCTCGGGGCGGGTGTAGTGCGGGCAGTCGAGCAGACCGCTGGCGAAGGAGTCCTCGCTCGCCGAGTCGCTGTGGCCGAGCACCCCGGGCACCTCACGGGACAGCGCGTCGATCAGCACCATCGCCGGCAGCTCGCCGCCGCTGAGCACGTAGTCACCGATCGACCACTCTTCGTCGATATCGGCGTCGACCACACGCTCGTCGATGCCTTCGTAGCGCCCGGCGACCACGATCAGACTCTCGCGGGCAGCCAGTTCCCTGACGCCGGCCTGATCCAGCCGCCGACCCTGCGGCGAGAGGTAGATCACCGTCGGGCGCCGGCCCTCGGCGGCGGCACTGCGGCGGGCGTCATCGAGCGCCGCGCGCAGTGTCGCCACCTTCATCAGCATGCCGGGACCTCCACCGTAGGGGCGATCGTCGACCGTGCGATGTCTGTCCGTGGCGTAGTCCCGAGGATTCCACAAGGCCATCTCGAGCAAGCCTCGCTCCACGGCCCGACCGGTCACGCCGTGCCGGGTAATGGCCTCGAACATCTCCGGGAACAGGGAGACGACACCTATCCACACGGTACGCTTCTCCTCCCCTGCCGCGCTCTTGCCCCCGCCTGCGCGGGAAGCTAGAACGTCGGGTCCCAATCGACCGTCATCTCGCCGGCGGCGAGATCCACCGCGACGATCACGTCGTCGGGCAGAAACGGCAGCAGCCGTTCACGATCGTCCACGCTGTCGGTGCCGGGCTTGACCACCAGCACGTCATTGGCACCGGTCTCGAACAGATGATCGACCCGGCCCAGCCTGACGCCCTCACGGGTCACCACGTCGAGCCCCTCCAGCTGATGCCAGTAGAACTCGCCGTCTTCCAGCGTCGGCAACGCCGACTTGGCCACCGACACGTCGGCGCCGGCCCATTGCTCGGCCAGCTCGCGGGTGTCGACGCCTTCCAGCCGTACCACCAGTGCCTTGCCCTGCGGGCGCGCGTCGAGCAGCTTGTGCGTCTCGCGCTGGCCGTTGAGCGTCAACGTCCACTTGGGGTAGTCGAAGATGCCCTCGGCCGGGCTGGTGTACGAATAGACCTTGAGCCAACCCTTGACGCCGTGCGGGCTGGTCAGGCGGCCCAGCAGCACCTGCTGCGGGTCGTCGTCATGCGCCGCTGCCGACATCACGTTCGAACTCAGGCCTGGGCCTTGCGTGCTTCTTTGACCAGCTCAGCGACGCGGTCGGAGACCTGCGCGCCCTGGGACTCCCAGTGAGCGACGCGGTCGAGATCGACGCGCAGACGCTCTTCCTGACCGCGCGCGATCGGGTTGAAGAAACCGACGCGCTCGATGAAGCGGCCGTCGCGGGAAACGCGAGAGTCGCTGACGGTCAGGTGATAGAAGGGACGCTTCTTGGCGCCACCACGTGCCAGACGAATGGTAACCATTGCGTTGATAATCCTTCGGTTAAGTGAATCGTTACGCCACGGAATCGAGTCTTCCCGGGCGTAGGCCCGAGACGAAGACGCAGCATTCTACGGAAAAGCCCGCCGATTGGAAACCTTTTGTTGAGGTTCGCCACCGCCCGGCGAGCGCGCGGCCGGCTCAGCGCCAGGGGAAACCGCCGCCGCCCATGCCGCCCATGCCCCCCATACCGCCGGGGCCACCCGGGCCGCCACCGCCGCCCATCATGCCCGACATGCCGCGCATCATCTTCTGCATGCCGCCTTTCTGGCCGGCCTTTTTCATCATCTTCTGCATCTGCTTGTGCTGCTTGAGCAGACGGTTGAGATCGGGCACCTGGAGACCGGCACCGGTAGCGATGCGCCGCTTGCGCGAGCCGTTGATGATCTCCGGCTTGCGCCGCTCCTGCGGGGTCATCGAGTTGATCAGCGCCTCGAGTTTGCCGAACTCCTGCTCGGCGCCCTTGTTCTGGGCCATCTCGGCCATCTGCCCCATGCCGGGCAGCTTCGACATCAAACCGCCCATGCCGCCCATCTTCTTGAGCTGCTGCAGCTGGTCGCGGAAGTCTTCGAGATCGAAGCCCTGGCCCTTCTTGACCTTCTTGGCGAGCTGCTCGGCCTTGCCCTTGTCGACGTTGCGCTCGGCCTCCTCGATCAGCGACAGCACGTCACCCATGCCGAGAATGCGCGAGGCGACGCGGTCGGGGTGGAACGGCTCCAGCGCATCGACCTTCTCGCCCATGCCCATGAACTTGATCGGCTTGCCGGTGATGTGGCGCACCGAGAGCGCGGCACCGCCACGCGCGTCACCATCGGCCTTGGTCAGGATGACCCCGGTCAGCGGCAGAGCATCGTGGAACGCCTTGGCGGTGTTGGCGGCATCCTGACCGGTCATGGCGTCGACCACGAACAGGGTTTCCTGCGGCTGGATCGCCCGGTGCAGCGCCTGGATCTCGGCCATCATCGCCTCGTCCACCGCCAAGCGGCCGGCGGTGTCGACCAGCACCACGTCATGGAACTGGATCTTGGCGTGCTTGATCGCCGCTTCGGCGATCGCCACCGGCTGTTCGGCGCTGGTAGAGGGGAAGAAGTCGACCTCGACCTCCCGCGCCAGGGTCTCGAGCTGGTCGATGGCGGCCGGACGATAGACGTCGGCGGAGACCACCAGCACCTTCTTCTTCTCGCGTTCGCGCAGGTACTTGGCCAGCTTGGCCACCGAGGTGGTCTTGCCCGCCCCCTGCAGACCCGCCATCAGCACCACCGCCGGCGTGCCCTTGAGGCTCAGCGCCTCGTTGGCCTGGCCCATGATCGCTTCCAGCTCCTGCTGCACGATCTTGACGAACTGCTGACCCGGGGAGAGGCTCTTGGAGACCTCCTGGCCCACCGCGCGCTCGCGCACGCGATCGACGAAATCCTTGACCACCGGCAGCGCGACGTCGGCCTCGAGCAGGGCGCGACGCACCTCGCGCAGGGTGTCCTTGATGTTGTCTTCGGTCAGGCGCGCCTGGCCGGTGATCGACTTCAGCGTCTGCGACAGGCGATTGGAGAGACTTTCGAACATGGAACGCTCCGGGCGGCGATGCCGGGCACCGCAGGGTTCGACCAGGGGATCGCGGCGCCGCTGAAAAAGAATGTGGCCGACCATTATACGCGTGAGTGCCACGTCTCTCCACGTACCGATGCAGGACAGCCGCGCCATCCCCCGGCGACCGGGGTCACGGCTGGGCGCCGCGACGCCGATTGGGTATAGTAGCGGACGCTATGCACAGGATTGATTTCGATACTCCTTCACCGTTCGGGCGGGCGCCTCGCGGCCGCTCCATGAGGCTTTGACACCGATGCCGGCGCTTCCCTTCGCCCTGGTCGCTATCGTCTGTTATCTCGCCGCCGGACTCTGGCAGAGCCTGAGCCTGGCCCGGCGCGTCGCCGAACGCCCGCGCTGGGTGCGCAGCGCCGGGACGATCGCGCTGCTCTGCCATGGCGTGATCGTCGGCCTGACCCTGCTCGGCCCGCGCGGACTGCACATGGGCCTGACCCAGAGCGCGACCCTGATCGGCTGGGTGGTGGTGGCACTGCTGCTGCTGTTCAGCCTGTTCAAGCCGGTGCTGAATGCCGGCGTGTGCGTCTTCCCGGTGGCCGCCATCACCATCGTCGCCGCCATCGGCATGCCCAGCACCATGACCGAATCGGGGATCTCCCCCGGCCTCTACTTTCATATCCTCAGTTCGATCGCGGCGTTCTCGTTCTTCGCCATCGCCGCGGTACAGGCGGTGCTGCTGGCGTTCCAGCACCATGCGCTCAAGCAGCGCCAGACCCTGGGCATCGTCCAGGTACTGCCGCCGCTCACGCGCATGGAGCAACTGCTGTTCGAGTTGATCTGGTGCGGCATGCTGCTGCTGACGGTAGCCATCGTCAGCGGCTTCGTGTTCGTCGACAACCTGTTCGCCCAGCACCTGGCGCACAAGACCATCCTGTCGCTGCTCGCCTGGCTGATCTTCGCCGCCCTGCTCGCCGGCCATCACTACCTCGGCTGGCGCGGCCCCAGGGCGGTGCGCTGGACGCTGTCCGGTGTCGGCGTGCTGGTACTGGCCTTCTTCGGCACCAAGTTCGTGCTCGAGTACATCTTCCACTACAACGCCTGATGCCGGGATCATGCCGGGCCTTGAACGCTTGGCGGTTGCGCGCGCGCCGCTCTCGGGCCAAGCTCGAACGAGCGAGTAGCTCGCGGCCGTGATATCGGCCCTGTCTCGACGCACCTCCCGGCGGCTCGGCGGCGCCGGGGGCGTCTCAACGAACAAGAGGAAAGCGCCGTCTTGAACGACGACATACCCTTGGGCCTGATGCTGGGCCTGCTCTTCGTGCTGGTCTGCCTGTCGGCATTCTTCTCCAGCTCCGAAACCGGCATGATGTCGATCAACCGCTATCGCCTGAACCACCAGGCCAACAGCGGCGGCCGCGCAGCCAAGCGCGTGGTCGAACTGCTCAAGCGCCCCGATCGCCTGCTCGGGGTGATCCTGATCGGCAACAATCTGGTCAACAACCTGGCCGCCTCCATCGCCACCATCGTCGCCATTCACTTCTTCGGCGATGTCTCCGGCCCCGCCATCGCCACCCTGGCGCTGACCATCGTGGTACTGATCTTCGGCGAAGTGACGCCCAAGACCTATGCCGCGATCAAGCCCGACCGCATCGCCCTGCCCGCCTCGCTGGTGCTGGCACCGCTGCTGCGTGTGTTCTATCCGCTGGTGTGGCTGGTCAACGCGATCTCCAACAACCTGCTGCGCCTGCTCGGGGTCAAGCAGCTCGAGGCGGGCAAGGACAATCTCACCCGCGACGAGCTACGCAGCGTGGTCCACGAGGCAGGACCGCTGATTCCCAGCCGGCACCAGGCCATGCTGCTGTCGATCCTCGATCTCGAGAACGTCACCGTCAACGACATCATGGTGCCGCGCCACGAGGTGGTCGGGCTCGATCTCGACGACGACCTCGACGATCTGCTCGCCCAGATCCGCCAGAGCCAGCACACCCGCCTGCCGATCTACAAGGGCGATATCAACGACATCGTCGGCATCCTGCACCTGCGCAACGCCTCGCGCTTTCTGGCCAAGCCCGACCTCACCAAGGCGGCGATCGTGCAGGAGGCGCGCGAACCCTACTTCATTCCCGAATCCACCCCACTGCACACCCAACTGCTCAACTTCCAGCAGCAGAAGCGGCGTATCGGCGTGGTCGTGGACGAATACGGTGACGTGCAGGGGCTGGCGACGCTGGAGGATATCCTCGAGGAGATCGTCGGCGAGTTCACCACCGACGTAGCCGGAACCTATCGCGATATCCATCCACAGACCGACGGCGCCTACGTGATCGAAGGCACCGCCAATATCCGCGAACTCAACAAGGCGCTGGGGTGGCAACTGCCTACCGACGGCCCCAAGACCCTCAACGGGCTGATCCTGGAGCAGCTGGAATCCTTCCCCGATGCCGCGGCCTGCCTGCAGATCGGCACCACGCGGCTGGAGATTCTGGAGATCAAGGAGAACCTGATCACCTCGGTGCGCTGCTGGCAGCTGGGGGTCAGGCGGCGCAGCGGCGAGTGACTCTCGGGGCCGCCGACGGCGCCACCCGCGTCGTCGCCCAGCCCGCAGTCTCCGGGATCAGATCAGACCGCCGCGGCGCCGGGCCAGCTCCTCGTCGGCACGCTGCTTGAGCGCGCGCACCCGGGTCTCGAGCAGCCCCCGGGTCGCCTCGCGGGCGTTGACAGGCTCGCCGAAGGCCAGGATCACCCGAGCGCGCACCCGGCGCGGCCACTTGGTCAGCGCCTTGCCGCCGCAGTTGGAGGTCCAAGAGCCCCACAGCCCACCCAGCGCCGCCGGCACCACCGGTACCGGGTTGCGCGCCAGCACCAGCTCCAGACCGCGGCGGAAGGCATGCACCTCGCCATCCGGCGTCAACCGCCCCTCGGGGAAGATCATCACCACCTCGTCGTGGCACAGCGCCCGGCTGACCTCGTCTAGGGCGCGACGCACGCCGCCCGGATCGCGCCGGTCGGAGTCCACCGGGATGGCCCCGGCGATACGGAAGAACCAGTTGAGCCAGGGCGACTCGTAGATCGGCCGGTCCATCATGAAGCGCAGTGGCCGCGGACAGGCGCCACCGAGGACCAGCGCATCCATGAAGCTGACGTGGTTGCACACCACCAGTGCCGGGCCGGTGGCGGGAATGTGGTGGCGGTCGCGAAAGCGCAGCCGATAGACCAGACGCACCAGCACGAAGATCAGCAGTCGCAGCGCCGGGCGCGGGTTGCGGATCAGCAGCCCGATCCCCACCAGCAGCGCGACCCAGCCCAGGCAGTAGAACAGCGTCGCCAGCGACAGAGACAGCAGGCTGAGCACGACGATCCCGAACAGCGCCGAGCCGATCATGAACAGCGCATTGAGGATGTTGTTGGCGGCGATCATGCGCGCCCGCTGCGCTTCGGGGCTGGCCAGCTGCATCAGGGTGTAGAGGGGTACGCTGTAGAGCCCGCCGCCGAGGCCGACCAGCGCCAGCAGCGTACTCATGCGCCAGAACTCGGTGCTCCCCAGCAGCGAGACCAGCGGCAACGACGCCTGGGCCGGCACCGCGGTGCCCGCCAGCTCGATCCCCGCGACGCCGATCACCAGCACCCCGAGGGGCACCAGCCCCAGCTCCAGGCGCCCGGCCGAGAGCCGTGCGCAGAGCAGCGCGCCGGCGCCCACCCCGAGCGCGAAGGCGCCGAGCAGAAAGCTCACCGCGCCCTCCTCGCCGTGGGCCACATCGCGCACCCAGGCCGGCAGCTGGGTCAGATAGCAGGCGCCCAGGAACCAGAAGAAGCTGATGCCGATCAGCGCCAGGCGCAGGCGGCGCTGGCGCAGCCCGTCGCGCATCACCTCGAGGGTGCCCGAGAGCGGGCGCCAGGCGACGCGCCCAGTGGCACTGGGCGGCGCCGGCGGCACGCCGAAACTGGCGACCAGCCCGGCCAGCGCCACCGCCACCAGCGCCAGCGCGATCGCCGCACGGCCCAGGGCGCCATCCAGTGAGGCCAGCACCCCGGCCAGCAGCGTACCGAGCAGAATCGAGACGAAGGTACCCAGGTTGACCCAGGCGTTGCCCTTGACCAGCTCGGTCGCCGCCAGGTGCTGCGGCAGGATGGCGTACTTGACCGGCCCGAACAGCGCCGACTGGGCGCCCATCATGAACAGCAGCCCCAGCAGCAGCGCGAACAGCTCGAACCATACCGCCGCGGCCGCGGCGAGCATGGTCACCAGCTCCAGCAGCTTGAGCCGACGCACCAGGCGCTGCTTGTCGAGATGGTCGGCCAGGGTGCCGCCCCAGGCGGAGAACAGGAAGAACGGGAGGATGAACAGCCCCGCCGCCAGATTGGTGAGCAGCCCCGTGTCCCAGCCGTAGCGCGGCACGGCGACGAAGGTCAGCAGCAGCAGCAGGACGTTCTTGAACAGGTTGTCGTTGAAGGCGCCGAGCGCCTGGGTCCAGAAGAAGGGCGCGAAGCGACGTCGCGCGAGCAGCGCCCGGCTCACGTCGCGTCCGGCAGATGCCGCAGGCCGCGCAGGGTGGTCGAGAGCAGTTGGTCGAGCAGCTCGCCGACCTCCATCGGTTGCCCCTGCCAGTAGCCGAGACGGTCATTGAGCCCGAGCTGGACCAGACCGTGTACGCTGCCCCACAGGGTACGCGCCATGCGCCGTGCCTCGACCGCGGAGAGCCCCGGCTGATGGCGCCGCAGGGCCGCCTCGACGCGCACGAACAGCGCCTCGATGATATGGTTCTGCCGCTCGTCGAGCTCGCCCTCTTCCGCCAGCGGATACTCGAACAGCATCTGCCAGCGATAGGGCTCGTGCTGGGCGTATTGCCAGTAGGCGGTGGCCAGCGCCTTGAGCTGCGGCTCGGGTTCGGCCTCCTCGAGCCCGGCAACCGCCGCGCCCATACGATCGAGGGTCTCGATGTTGACGTACTGCAGCAGATTGCTGAAGCTGCCGTAGAGCTTGAGCAGCGTGCTCGGTGCGCAGCCCACGTCTCGCGCCAGTGAGCGCAGCGACAGCGTATGCACCGAATTGCCCTGCAACCAGGCATCGCATGCCGCCATCACCTGGGCATGAAGCGCCTCGGGCGCATGCTGTCGGGGTCGAGCCATCGAATTCCTCGCTCGGAAAATCATCAGTCGCTGTCACGCCCCGCCGGATGCGGGAATGTTGTTGTCGATTTAAAATCGAACAGCGTTTCCCAGCATATCGCTAATCTCTGCAAACGCAAGCGTCCATACGGCTAACACATCGATTTCGCGAGGCTTTTGCCCGTAATACCGGCATCGCGGCGAGGTCCCGCCAGGGGCGGCGTGCTAGACTCCCGCAAGCGCCGTCGACGCCCTCGACTCACGCCCTTTCGATCCCCCTTTTGAGGAGAGACCATGGCCGGTCGCCTACATATCGACGACTGGACACGCCACCCGTCGCTGGCGGCGCTGGGCCAGCGCCAGCAACCCCGCCTGAGCCCCAACGTGGCGCCGCGGCAGTGGGTCTCGATCCTGCGCCGGGATGCCGGCAGCACGCGACTGTGCGAGGCGTTCTGGGGCCTCACGCCCGACTGGCTGGGAGTGCTCGACCATGCCCCGCACTGCGCCCGTGCGGAGTCGCTGGAGAGCCGGTCGATGTTCCGCGAAGCGTTCGCCACCCGGCGCTGCGTGGTTCCGGTGACCGGGGTCTTCGTGTGGCAGCAGAGCGTGCGCGGCAAGCAGCCCTATCTGGTGACCCAGGTCGAGCGCGCGCCGCTGCTGCTGGCCGGCCTGTGGACCCGCTACCGTCAGGACCACGGCCCCGCGCGCGACTCCTTCGCGCTGATCACGGTTCCCACCTCGACCTTCCTCGGCGCGCTCACCGACCGCCTGCCGGCGATCGTGCCGCTGGCGGCCCTGGACACCTGGCTGGCCGAGGAGACCCCGGCAGTCAAGGCGCGCGAGTGGCTGACCCCGGCGCCACCGGAACTTCTGGGGGCGTTTCCGGTCTCCAAGCGAATCAACGATCCGGCGCATCAGGATTGGGCCTGCGCCTACCCCACCGGCCCGATGCAGGTGTGGTCCGCCTAGCCCACACGCGATCGTTTGGACCCCGTGGCTGTTTGGCACCGTGGTTGTTTGGCACCGTGGTTGTCTGGCACATAGTGTTCGACCGGGCTAGCGCACCCGTGCCACGCAGCTTAGCGATTCGCTGGGGACGCCGAGTCCGCGCAGGGATTGATGCAGCGTTTACTCAGAGGGTGTTTACAAATTCGGCGAGCGAAGGCAAGACAAGGCAAAATCGGTCGAAAAAGCGGAGTTTACATGGGGTAAATGAGCATTTTGAGGCCGATTTTAACGCCGTATTGCCGAGCGCAGGCATTTTGTAAACACCTTCTCAGACATAAAGGGAGCATTCATGCCTCACCCCCGGATATCGCGATCGTCCACCTGCGCCTGGCTGGCCGGACTCGGCCTCATGGCCCTGCTCGGCGTCTGCCAGGCCGCGTCGCTGGCGCCAACGGCCGAGACAGCCGCCGCCGAGGCGCCGCCAGCGACCGGCGACACGCCGATCCAGAGCCCCAACGACAGCCGCGCCTATCGCGCCCTCACCCTCGCCAATGGGCTCGAGGTGCTGCTGATCAGCGACCCCGAGGCCGACAAGGCGGCAGCGGCCATGGACGTCTCGGTGGGCAGCGACAACGACCCCGCCGACATGCCGGGGCTGGCGCACTTCCTCGAACACATGCTGTTCCTGGGCACCGCGGGCTATCCCGATCCGGACGGCTACCAGAGCTTCATCCAGCGCAACGGCGGCTCGCACAATGCGTTCACCGCGGCCCAGGACACCAATTTCTATTTCGATGTCGACCCCCAGGCCTTCCCCGAGGCGCTGGACCGCTTCGCTCAGTTCTTCGTCTCGCCCCAGTTCAACCCGGAGTACGTCGACCGTGAACGCCACGCGGTGAACTCGGAGTACCAGGCACGCCGCGCCGACGACGCCCGCGGTATCGCCGAAGCGCTGGGCAAGGCGCTCAACCCCGAGCACCCGATCAACCACTTCTCGGTCGGCAACCTCGACACCCTCAACAGCGATAAGCGCCCGCTGCGTCAGGCGCTGGTCGACTTCTACCGCGCCCACTACGACGCCAACGTGATGCATCTGGTGGTGCTCGCGCCGCAGCCGCTGGACACGCTGGAGCAAGAGGTACGCAGTCGCTTCGCGGCCATCGCCGACCACGACCTCTCGCGGCCGCAGATCGACACCCCGCTGGCGCTGCCCGGCCAGCTGCCGGCACGCCTGCGGGTCAAGACCCACGAGAGCCGCCAGCGCGTCGAGTTCCTGTTCCCGATCGCCGACCCCATCGGTGACTATGCCGACAAGCCCGATGCCTACGTCGCCAACCTGCTCGGCCACGAGGGCGAAGGCAGCCTGCTCGCCGCGCTGCGCCGCCAGGGCTGGGCCGACGGGCTCTCCGCCGGCACCCGCGAGGCGGACGGCCGCCACGCCCTGTTCGACGTCTCGATCAGTCTCACTGACGAAGGCGTGGCGCATCTCGACCAGATCCAGGCCAGCCTGTTCGCTCAGATTCAGCGCCTGCGTGACCAGGGTGTGGAGGCATGGCGCTACCGCGAACAGGCCGACCTGGCCCAGCAGGCGTTCCGCTTCCAGCAGCGCCAGGAGCCGATCCAGACGGTGAGCAGCCTGGCCATGAGCCTCGCCTACTATCCGCTCGCCGACGTGCAGTATGCGCCCTACCGCATGGATCACTTCGACCCCGCGGCCATCGAGGCGCTGCTCGACCGGCTCACCCCGGACAACCTGCTGCGGGTCTACAGCGGCCCCGAGGTCGAGGGCGCGCAGACCACGCCCTACTTCGCCGCCCCCTATACGCTGACCCGGGTGTCCCAGTGGCCCGAGGCGCAACCCCTCGACGGCCTCGGGCTGCCCGCGCCCAACCCCTATATCGCCGACGACCTGAGCGTCGAGACGTTCCCTGCCGCCGAGCCCGAGCGCCTCGTCGACACGCCGAGCGTCGAACTCTGGCACCAGGCGGACAGCGATTTCGGCGCGCCCCGGGTCGAGTGGCGTTTCAGCCTGCAGTCTCCCCAGGCCGCCAGCGATGCGCGCCACGCCGTGCTCACGCGGCTACTGGCAGGCTGGCTCAACGATGGGCTCAACGAGCGCTTCTACCCGGCCTCGCTGGCCGGCCAGGAGTTCGTCGCCTATGCCCACGGGCGCGGCATCACCCTGGCCTTCTCCGGCTGGCGCGACCACCAGGTGCGCCTGATGCAGACCGTGATCGAACAGCTCCAGTACGGCGAGATCAGCGCCGATAGCCTCGCCCGGGTCAAGCAGGGTCTAGCGCGCAGCTGGCGCAACGCACCCCAGGATGCGCTCTACCAGCAGATGCAGCGCACCCTCGGCGAGGCGCTGATGCGCCCGCAGATCAGCACCCGCAACATGCTCGCGGCGCTCGATGAGATCGACGTGCAGGACGTGCGTGACTACCGCCGGCACTTCCTCGGCCAGCTCTACCTGCAGGGTATGGCGGTGGGCAACCTGGACGCCGAGCTCGCGCGACGCGAAGGCCTGCTGGTGGCCAACGCGCTCGCGCCGCGGCTGCACGCCGACGACATCCCGCCGCTCAGCGCACTCGAAGTGCCGGCCGATGCCCCGGTGCTGCACCCGAATACCGCCCGCGACGATTCAGCGGTGCTGCGCTATCTCCAGGGCCCCGATCGCTCGCTGGCCAGCCAGGCGCGCCTGGCCGTGCTCGGCCAGCTGATCGGCCCGCCCTTCTTCGCCCAACTGCGCACCGACGAGCAGCTCGGCTATATCGTCAACGCCGGCTACGCGCCGCTGCTGGATGCCCCTGGCCTCAGCCTGCTGGTGCAGTCGCCGAGCGCCGACAGCGCCAAGATCGACGCGCGCATGGATGCCTTCCTGGCCCGCTTCGATCGGCGTATCGACACCCTCGACGCCAGTGAACTCGCGCCCTACCGCGAAGCGGTGCGCCAGCAGCTGTTGACCCGCGACCAGTCGCTGGAGGAGCGCGCCGACCGCCTGTGGCAGAACCTGGCCTATCCGGAGGTCGACTTCGAGCGTCGCCGTCACCTCGCCGCGGCGGTCGCCGAGGTCACGCCACAGGCGCTAAAGCAGGCGTGGCAGGCGCTGCGAGCGCACCCGGCGCTGTGTATCACCGCCGACCCGGGCGACACGGCCAGCGACGTCGATGCGCTGACCCGCGGCTTCACCCCGCTGCCGCCCTGAGCGGCGTCACCCACCCCAGAAATGCAGCGCCCCGGCCATGGCCGGGGCGCTTTGCATCATTTCAGGGTACAGCGTTTGATGCTGATCGCCCTTGCGCGGGGCGACAGCTCGCGGGCGTCGCCATTGGTCGCCGCGACCAGGGATGACCGCACCCGCCACCGGTCAGTAGGCGTCGAAGGCCTGCTCTGGCATGATCGACTCGACGTACATCACCAACTCTTCGAGCACCTGACGCTCGCGCGCGTCGAGGGCGGTCTGGTTGAGCCGTTCGATCTCCCGCGCGAACTCCTTGAGGGTAAAAGCGCCGCTCTGCGGGTCGTTCATGCGTGACCAGCGGTAGGCTTCCCACTGCGCCTTCTCCTCGCTCTCCAGCGTCTCGGGATAGCTGCGCGCGCGCATGCGGAACAGCATCTCCTCCAGTCGCGGATCCTGAAAGGCGAAGCCGGTCTGTCCCAGCGCCTCCGGCGGCGTGGCGTGGACCCGCTCCATCGCCTGACGATCATGCGGCGAGAAGAAGCCGCCGGAGTAGAGCATCAGGTCGGGGTCCCGCGGCGGCTCGGCGGGCCCCTCGGCAAAGGCCGCAGCCGCCTTGCTGGCGGCCTCCGGGTTCTGCAGCAGCGTCTGCCAGTGGCGCTCGCACAGGGCGCGATCGATACTCAGGCGCTCGGCCACCGTGGCGTCCACCGCGGCGATCGGCAGCAGCACCGGGCTGCGGTTGAGATGCACCACCTTGAGCGGAATGCGCGATTCGCCTTCGGCCAGCTCGCTCTCGCTGACGAACAGCCGCGCCTTGATCTCCTCCAGCGACAGCGACGCCAGCGGCGTCGGATCGACCGCCAGGTCGTAGACGATCACCCCGTTGGGATTGCTGGGATGCTTGGCCAGCGGCACTACCAGCGCGCTGCAGCCGCGGCTCGCGGGATAGCGCCGCGACACGTGCAGCATCGGCTTGCGCGCCTCGACATCGAGCAGCGCCGCGACCCGGCGCTTGTCGCGCAGCGACAGCAGATGCTCGAAGAACTTGGGGTTGGCGTCACGCAGCCGTCGCGCCAGGGCGATGGTCGCGCGCACGTCGGCCAGCGCATCGTGGGCCCCGGCGTGCTCGATCCCGTTGGCGGCGGTGAGGTGCTCGAGCTTGAAGCTGGGCGCGCCATCCTCGCGCTGTGGCCACTCGATGCCGTCCGGGCGCAGCGCGTAGAAGGCGCGCACCGCATCGATCAGGTCCCAGCGCGAGTTGCCGTTCTGCCACTCGCGAGCATAGGGGTCGAAGAGATTGCGGTAGAACAGATGACGACTCACCTCGTCGTCGAAGCGCAGGCTGTTGTAGCCCAGCGAGCAGGTGCCCGGCACGCTCATCTCGGCCAGGATGCGCGCGGCGAACTCCGCCTCGGGCAGGCCGCGGCGCAGCGCCGCCTGGGGCGTGATACCGGTGATCAGGCAGGCCTGGGGGTGGGGCAGGTCGTCATCCGCGGGGCGCGCATAGAGGGTCAGCGGCTCGCCGATCGGATTGAAGTCGGCGTCGGTGCGAATGGCCGCGAACTGCGAGGCGCGGTGGCGCCGGGGGTCGGCGCCGAAGGTCTCGTAGTCGTGCCACAGAAAAGTCAGTGCCGCCTTGGCCTTGGCCATACCGCTCTCCGCCTGCGCAAAAGCGCAAGCCTAGCATACGCCCGGGCGCGACTCATGCCCCCGGGGTGCGATTCGATGGCGGCTCAGTCGCGGTTGGGCAGGGTCACGTTGAGTTCGAGCACCGAGCAGTCGTTGTCGCTGTCGAGACTGATGCTGATCGCATCCTGATCGACCTGGACATAGCGCCGGATCACCTCCAGCAGCTCCTGCTCCAGCATCGGCATGTAGTCGGGCTGGCCGCGCTGGCCGCGCTGGTGCGCGACGATGATCTGCAAGCGCTCCTTGGCGACCGATGCGGACTTCTTGCGTTCACCCTTGAGAAAGTCGAGTAGTCTCACCGGCGGCCCCCTCCTCCGAACATGCGCGAGATGAGGCCACGTTTCTGCACCGCGTGGAAACGCAGCGGCACTTCCTCACCCATCAGCCGGGCGACCGTGTCCAGATAGGCCTGGCCGGCATCGCTCTTGTCGTCGTGAACCACCGGCACGCCCTGGTTGGAGGCGCGCAGCACCGCCTCCGACTCGGGGATCAGGCCGATCAGCTCGATCGCCAGGATCTCGCGGATATCTTCCAGATTGAGCATGTCGCCGTCATCAACGCGGTTGGCGTTGTAACGGGTGATCAGCAGGTGCTCCTTGACCGGGTCGCGGTTCTGCTCGGCGCGCCGCGATTTCGACGACAGCAGCCCGAGAATACGGTCGGAGTCGCGCACCGAGGAGACCTCGGGGTTGGTCACCACCACCGCCTCGTCGGCGAAGTACATCGCCAGCTGGGCGCCGCGCTCGATCCCCGCAGGGGAGTCGCAGATGATGTAGTCGAAATCTTCGGAAAGATCGTTGAGCACCTTCTCGACGCCCTCGAGCGTCAGCGCATCCTTGTCGCGGGTCTGGGAGGCCGGAAGGATATGCAGGTTCTCGGTGCGCTTGTCGCGGATCAACGCCTGGTTGAGCCCCGCCTCGCCCTGGATGACGTTGACCAGGTCATACACCACGCGCCGCTCGCACCCCATGATCAGATCGAGATTACGCAGACCCACGTCGAAGTCGATGACCACGGTCTTGTTGCCACGCAAGGCCAGTCCCGTGGCAATGGCCGCTGCGCTGGTCGTCTTGCCGACGCCACCCTTACCGGAGGTTACAACGATGATCTTGGCCAAGATGAACTTCCTGTTACCCGATAGATTGTTGATCACACCCGCCCGCAGCGGGGCGACACCTTATCGTCCTCGGCGCCGCTCGGCTCTGCCGGTTCAGGTCAAAGCCGAGATGCGCAGCTGATCTTCCCTGAGCTGCACCTGGACGCTCGCCCCCAGCATACGCGGGTCGATGTCCTCGAGACGCTTGTAGGTACCCGCCACCGAGAGCAGTTCCGCATGCAGGTCATGGCAGAAGATGCCCGCCTCGCGATCACCATGGATACCTGCCAGGGCACGCCCGCGCAGTGGCCCGTAGACGTGTACGCTGCCGGCGGCGAGCACTTCGGCACCGGGATTGACCGCGCCGATCACCACCAGATCGCCCTCCGGCGCCGACACCTGCTGGCCCGAGCGCACCGTGCCGCGATGGATGCGCCCGCCGGCATGGGCCCCGTCGGTGGCGGCCAGCGGTAGCTCGGTCTCGACCTCCACCACCGGCTCGGCCGGGGTGGCTTCGACCGCCTTGGGGCGACTCTCCTGCGGCGGGAACCAGCCCAGGCCCAGGGCCCAGGCGGACTGCTTGACGGGGTCGGGGCCGCCGCGCACCGCCACCGGCAGCAGCTTGTGCGCGCGGCACACGGCGCAGATACGCTCCAGCGCCAGATGCGGCTCGTCGAGCCGCTCGACGCTGAGCACCACCGGCGTGTGCTGGAAGAAGGCCGGGGCCTGGCTGACCTTGCCGGCCAGCTGGGCGCGCACACGCTCAGGGTCGCCACTGGTCAACTCCATGACCGTCATGGGCAGCATGCCACCTTTGAACGTGAAGGCAGTCTCTGCCCGATCCCTGTTGAGACTCATGACCGAACTCCGCAGCGGGGAAATAGGGGTTACGCTATGCGAGGGCGTCTGCCGCTGCAACCGATCATAAGGCCAGCTAGACCTTTTGTCAGGTGTCGCCGAGGGCCGACGCCCGAGGCCCTTCACTCTTTTACCGCGGGCCGTCAAATGGTTAGATAGGCGGCTGCCGCCGATGCCACGCCGCCCGCCGCATCGGCCACCGCCAGCCCGTCGTTTTCAGGATGCCAAACCTGCCATGCCAGGACTCTTTCAACGCCTACTGTCTCCCCGTCGGCGGCGCCCGCGTTGGGACCACCAGGACCCCAGCGTGCGCGCCCAGGCCGCGCTGCAGCTCGATGCCGGCGACCATGCCGCGCTCGAGACGCTATCCCGAGACAGCGATGCCGGCGTACGCCAAGCCGCGCTGTCGCGCCTGAGCGATCCCGACACGCTGCTCGCGTGGCACCAAGAAGCCGCCTCGCCCGAATCGCTGGCGCGCCTGATCGATGTGATCGGCGGCCGCGAGCAGCCCGCGCTCGACCTCTCCCGGCGTCTTGCGCTGGTAGAGCAACTGAGCGATCAGGCACTGCTCGATGCGCTGGTCGAGCAGGGCGACAACCAGACGCTACGGCTGACCGCCCTGGCCAGAATCGATGACGAAGCGCGGCTGGTGCATCACGCCAGCGACAACGGGATTGCCGCGGTGCGCCTGGCGGCGGCCGAGCGTGTCTCCAGCCCGGGCGGACTGAGCACGCTAGTCAAGCAGGCCAAGCGCGACAAGCAGGTGGCGCGGCTGGCCCGCGAGCGCCTGGCGCGCCAGCGCGCCGACGCCGAGCAGCAGGCCGCCGCCAGCGCCGAGCGCGAGCGTCTGCTGGAAGCCCTCGAAGCGCACGCGCATCGCGCCTGGGAGCCGCTCTACGAGGCGCGCCTGAAACACTGGATCAAGGCCTTGGAACCTCTCGCCGACGGTGCCGATCAGCCCCAGCACCAGCGTTTCGATATCGCCGTCGCGCGCTGCCGCCAGCGCATCGCCGAACACGAGCACCACCATCGCGAGCTGGAGCGGGTCCAGCGCGAGAAGGCCACTGCCAAAGCCACCCGCGAGGGTATTCTCGAGGCCCTGGAGCAGGCGCTCAATACGGTCAGCGAGAATGAGCCACTGACCGCCGACGCGATGGACGCGCTGGCCTCACGCTGGCAACTGCAGAGCGAGCGCTGGCAGTCGGTCTCCGATGATTACGGCGTCAGTGACGCCTACGCCGCGCGCCATGCCGAGCTCGAACGCCGGGTACAGACGCTGTGGCAGGCGTGGGAGCGTCTGGCCCAGCTGGACCCCGAACTGCGCCAGGCGCTGGAGCAGGGTGACGACACCGCACCGCTTCTGGCCCGCCTCGACTGGCCGCAGGCGCTCCCGCCGACCGCACTGGTCGCCGCGGCGCGCCGTCAGGCGGCGGTGGCCGGTGAGACTCGAGCAGCACGCGACAGCGACGCGCCGGTGTGGGACGACCAGGCGCTCGGCACCCAGCTCGACCAGCTCGAAGCCGAGCTCGACGGTGGCCGCTACCGCCCTGCGGCACAGATTCAGCGCCAACTGCGCCAGCAGCTCGACGCCACTCCGGCCGCTCTGCCCGCGGCGCTCGAGCAGCGCTGGAAGCAGCTCATCGCCAGGCTCGCCGAGCTGCGCGACTGGCGCGGCTTCGTCGCCGCCCCCAAGCGAGAGGAGCTACTCACGGCGATCGAAACACTCGCCGAGGCGCGCGAGCAGAGCGATGCCGAGCGTCACCGCCGACATCAGCAACTGATCCGCGAGTGGCGTCAACTCGGCGATGCCGCCGCCAGCCGCGAGCTGGCGCAGCGCTTTCGCACCGCCTCCGACGCCCTGCATACCCAATTGGCGGCGTGGGAGAGCGAACTCGCCAACCGCGAGCGTGACAATCTCGAACGCCGCGAAGCGCTCTGCGAACAGTTGGAGACGCTGCTCGACAATCCCGCCGAGGATGCCGACCCCGACGCCCTGCGACGTATCCGCGACGCCGCCCAGGAGCAGTGGGACCAGCACTGGCCGGTGCCCAAGCGCCGCGCTGCTGCCCTGGGCCGGCGCTTCGCCCGGCTGCGCCAGCGCCTGCAGACGCTGATCGACGCCCGCGCCGGGGATATCGCCAGCCACAAGCGCGAACTGGTGGCCGAGGCCCAGCGTCTGGCCGAGCAAGAGGGGCCGGCGCAGCAGCGCGCCGATCAGGCCAAGCAGCTGCAGCAGCGCTGGCGCGAACTGGGACGCGCGCCCAAGGGCGTCGAGCAGCCCCTATGGCGGCAGTTTCGCAGCCACTGCGACACCATCTTCGCCGCCCGTGATGCCCTGCGCGGCGAGCAGCAGGCGCGCCAGCAGCAGCGCTTCGACGCCATGCAGGCACTGATCGACAAGCTCGATGCCTGGCAGCCGACCCACGCCGGCGAGCGTGACGTACTGGACGCCGCCCTGGAAGAGGCCCAGCGCCTGTCGCCGCTGCCGCACAGCCGTCGTAGTGAGGGCATGGAGCGGCGCTGGCAGGGCATCGTGCACGCCCGCGAAGTGACCCTGGAACGGCTCGAACTGGTCGCCCAGGCGCGTGCCTGGCCCGACTATCGCCGCTGGCTCGAACAGACGATCGCCGGCACCGCGCTCGATCCCGAGCCGCCCGCCGCGCTGCGCCAGCGCCTGCAGCAGCGGCAAAAGCAGACGCCGCTCAGCGCGGACGACGCCGAAGAGGCACTGCAACGCTGCCTGGTGCAGCTGAGCCTGCTCGCCGGTGAGCCGATCCCCGAGGCGCTGGAGCCGCTACGCCTGGAGGTTCAGGTGGCGCGCCTCAACGATGCCCTGGGGCGCCCGCCGACGCCGCCGGAGGAGCTCGAGCAGACGCTGCTGCGACTGTTCACCATTACCCCGCTGGAAGCCGAGCTATGGACACGCTACGCCTCCTCGTTCGACGCCCTGCTGGATAGGCTCAGCGGCGCGAGTCACGAAGGTGTTGACACGCGCTAATACTTACGTATAATTCGCCCCAAGTTGATGCGGGGTGGAGCAGTCTGGTAGCTCGTCGGGCTCATAACCCGAAGGTCATCGGTTCAAATCCGGTCCCCGCTACCAAATTATTAGACCGGTGCCTTTCGAGGCACCGGTCTTTTTTTGTCTTCTCTTTTTTTGCGCCACAGTTTTGCGCCCCAGTGCTATTTCCGCGCCCCGGCTCGACCGTGTCCCAGGCCGGGGCTATGCAGTTCAAGGCTATGCAGTTCAAGGCTATGCAGTTCAAGACTATGCAGTTCAAGACTATGCAGTTCGAGGCTATGCGGCGGCGCCCTCTTCCCGGCCCGATTCTCCAACCGCCCTCTCTGAGCGACACCCTCAGCTCAGGCCCGGCACGAGGCCGACAACCGCTTGCGGCATCTCACTCATCGCGCCGCGGCGGCTGGGCCATCCCCAGGCGCCCGATGCCGGGTAGCCGCAGGGCCGGCGGGTCGACATCGACACCGACGCCGAGCCCCAGCAGGTTGAACTCGATGCCCTCCTCCCACGCCGCGGTCACGCCCACAAGCCCGCCCAGCGAGAGCTGATAGCCGGTATGCGACGGCGCCCGGGCCAGCGGGCCGTCGAGTAGATAATCCTTGCCGATGGCGTTGGCCGGAAAATCCACCGTCAGCTCCGGCACCCGGCGCACCAACCAGGCGACGAAGGTGTTGCTGTTGGGCCCCGGCCAGATGCGATAGCGCCCGGCCTGGGGATAGGTCGGCACCACCTGCTCGATGGTGGCGATGGCCCGCGCCGCCGGCGCCCCGCGCAGCTGTGCCAGCAGCTCGGGAGGATTGCCGTACCAGGCCCGGTCCGGCTGCGCCACGGTGACCTGCACCGTGGGGCGACGCCAGCTCACTACCTGATAGACGCGGTAGTGCGTGGCGTTCTCGGCCTTGGTCGCGATCCAGGTATGCACGCCGAAGGCCCCGCGCCAGGCGAAGGCGCGCGCGGCATAGACCTGCACCAGCGCCGCCGGCGTGGTCGCGGGATCTGGTGCCAACCCGCTGACGCTGCGCGAGGCGTGCTGCCAGTCGCCGCGCCAGTCGACCTGCTGCGACAGCAGCAGCCAGGCCGGCCCGAGCAGCAGACACAGGAGCAGCAGCAGACCACCGCCGAGCAGTTTGAGGATCACGCGCAGGCTGCAGATGGCTCTCGACATGCGACACTCCCCCGTTCGAAATGGGCCGCCGGGGGT
Organism: Salinicola sp. DM10; assembly: GCF_017306975.2. NCBI lineage: Bacteria > Pseudomonadati > Pseudomonadota > Gammaproteobacteria > Oceanospirillales > Halomonadaceae > Salinicola > Salinicola sp. DM10. The sequence goes on along the minus strand of NZ_JAFLEN020000004.1, from coordinate 13,132 downwards.
TGAATCACCGGCCGCTGACCCGCATAACACTCGCCAATCCCGTACCGCACATCAAGGGCACTTCTTCATGGCAATCGTCGATCCCCGCACAGGCCAACCGCTCACCAGCCCCGACGGCCAGGACAGCAACGCCGCAGCGCAAGCCCCGGCGGAGGACGTCATCGTCGACGTCACCCTGGACAACTTCCAGCAGGTGGTACTGGAAGGCTCGATGCAGCGCCCGGTGCTGCTGCAGAGCTGGGCCGACTGGTGCGAGCCGTGCAAGAACCTCAAACCGATCCTGGAAAAGCTGGCACGCGAATACGCCGGCGCCTTCGTGCTCGCCAAGCTCGATATCGAGGCCTATCCGCAGATCGCCTCGCAGCTGGGGGTGCGCTCGGTGCCCGACGTCAAGCTGATCGCCCAGGGCCAGCTCTACGATCAGTTCCAGGGCGCGCTGCCGGAGAAGCAGGTACGCGAGTGGCTGGGCAAGTATATCGAAGCGCCGGCCGACGCCGCCGAGAGCCCCGAGGAGATGGCCCAGGCGGCGCTCGCCAGCGGCGACACCCAGACCGCCCAGGCGATCTACCAGGAGCTGATCCAGCAGTACCCGGATTACCACGACTATCAGGTCGACCTCGCCGGCGTGCTGGTGGCTGCCGGCCAGACTGCGGATGCCAAGCAGATCCTCGACAATCTGCCGCCCGAGCACCGTGACTCGCCCAAGGCGCGTGGCGTGCGGGCGCGGATCGAATTCGGTGAAGAGGCGCCGAGCGCCGCCGAGATCGAGGCCCTGGGCGAGCGCGAGGATAGCGAGGCGCGGTTCCAGCGCGCGCTGCGTGCAGTCGCCGACGGTGACTACGAACGCGGCCTGGAGGGACTGCTGGCGCTGATGAAGGCTGACCGCGCCTACGCCGACGACGCCGCCCGCAAGACCCTGCTGCGGGTCTTCGATGCCCTCGGCGCAGAACACCCGCTGACGGTGACCTACCGCCGCCGGCTGTTCGCCATGCTCTACTGAGCCATTTCCAGTGGGTCACTCGTAACCGGCCCACTCATAACTGGTCCACTTCCAGCTGGGCCACCGCGCTGGCACGGCAACCTGCTCGCGCTCCCCATGCTGTATCCAGCGACACCCGGCCCAGGCCGGGTGTCGCGCGTCTGGGAGCTGACACGGGTCAGCTCAGAACACGATCCAGCCGGCCCAAGGCCGCTTCCAGTGTCTCACTCGGAGTGCCGAAGTTGAGCCGCACGAATCCCGGCCAGCCGAAGTCGGCGCCGTCGGAGAGCGCCACCCGGGCCTCCTCGAGCAGGCGCTGCTGGGGTGACTCGGCGAAGGCGCTTCCGCGCAGATCCAGCCACGCCAGATAGGTCGACTGCGGCGGTGACAGTATCACCCCAGGCCAGCCGGCGACATGCCGCTCGAGGCGCGCCAGGTTGTCGCGCAGCACCTCGAGCAGCGCCAGGCGCCAGGCTTCTCCCTCGGCGTAAGCGGCCTCGGCGGCGTGCAGCCCAAGCACGTTGACGCCCGGCAGCAGCCCCGTCGCGGCACGCTGGAAGCGCTGCCGCAGGTCGGCGTCGGCGATCACCGCGCAGGCCGCCGAGAGCCCGGCGATATTGAACGTCTTGGAGGGCGCCCAGAGGGTGATCAGGCGCTCGGCGAGTTCAGGACAGAGCAGGCCCAGCGGCTGGTGCGGCCGTTCTGGGTCGAGGATCAGATCGCAGTGCAGCTCGTCGGAGACCACGATCAGCCCATGGCGCTGCGCCAGCTCGGCCAAGCCGCGCAGCTCGTCGACATCCCATACCCGCCCGGTGGGGTTGTGCGGATGACACCACAGGAGCACCCGGGTAGAGGGCCGGATGGCCGCCTCTAGCGCCTCCAGATCGAGCCGCCAGTCGCCGCCGGGGGTGGTCGGCGGTGCCAGTTCGAAGGTCTGCGCCTCGCGCCCGGTGTGACGCGCCACACTCAAGAACGGCGGATAGATCGGGGTCGCCGTGAGCACGCCCTCGCCGGGTTCGCTGAACGCCAGCGCCGCCAGGTGCAGCGCCGGGACCACACCCGGCACCCAGCACTGCCAGGCGGGGTCGATGGACCAGCCGTAATGGCGCTCGCTCCAGCGGCAGAGGGTGTCGCGCAGCGCCGGGGTGGCATCGGCATAGCCGAACACGCCGTGGTCGACGCGCCGGTACAACGCCTCGATCACCGCGGGCGGCGAGCGAAAATCCATATCGGCGACCCACAGTGGCAACACGTCCTCGGCGTACTGCTGCCATTTCTTGGTCGGATACTGCCGTCGATCGATCGACGTGGCAAAATCGAAACTCACGGTAACGTTCTCATCCGGTTGATGATTGTCGGCCGGCCGGCGCCTTTCCAGGAAGACGCCGACCGGCAGTGGAGGAGCGCCAATGACAGAGACTCTCTGCCGCGGTCGTGCCGCACGTCCGTTCTACAGCCGCGTGGTCGCGGGCAGCTCGGCACTGGTCGGCCACTGGCTGCTGCTGGGGCAGGCCGACCCCGACCGCCTGGCGATGATTCTGGCCGATACCGCGCGCCTGGCCAAACTCGGCGACCCCGACGGCACCCCGGACGGCGCCACCCTGACCGCCTGGAGCGGCGACGCCACGCCGCCGCGCTGGGCCGCGCGCACGGCGCTGTTCCTGCTGGTGCAGATGCCCGCCCGGCCCACGCCGCGAGACGCCGACGAGGCCTGCGCCTGGGCTTACTGCTGGCTGCGCAACCGCGAGTTCCCCTCGCTGGAGGCGGCCCGCGAGGCGCTGCCGGCGCATCTTCACACCCCGCTGCACGCGGTGCTGGAGGACGCCTGGCACGATCACCACGGCCAGCGTCTGATCTGAGCGTGGTGGCCGCCATCGCGCTACTCAGCGCTTGGGCACGAAGCCATCCGGCTTGTCCGCCAGCCAGGTGACGAAAGCGCGGATATCGGGATGCGCCATCAGCGCCTCGCGGCTGGCATAGTGGTCCGCCAGCTCGCGCTCGCTGAGCATGCGATGGAGATGCGAGTGGCAAGGGCGACAGATCCACAGCACGCGGGTCTGCATCTGCTCGCGCCCGTAGCGCTTGCGGTAGCGCGGCTTGCGGTGCAGCGCGCGGGGAATCAGGTGGTGGCGGGTCAGCGGCGCTCGGCGCCCGCACAGCCCACAGCGGTCATGGCTCATCGGTTGGCGTTCAAGCGACTCTTCAAGGCGGTCTTTGAGACGACGGCTCGCATCCGGCGGGCGTCATTTCAGCCTAGCGTCGCCAATCAGGGCGCGCCAGCGGCGCGCTGGCCTGTCCCGGTCATGTAGACTGGAGCGCCGCGCCGTACCCATTCTGACAAGGAGTGCTGACATGACACCGGCCGTGCGTCTGCTCGAATCCCGCGGCGTCGACCACCGCGTCACCGCCTACTCGCTCGATGCTGCGTCCGAGAGCTACGGCCTGGACGCCGCCCGCGCCCTGGCGCTGCCGCCGGCGACGATCTTCAAGACGCTGCTGGCACGCACCGACACGGGAAGCCTGGTGGTCGCCATGGTGCCCGTCGACGCCACACTCGACCTCAAGGCGCTGGCCAAGGCCGCCGGCGCGCGCAAGGCGCAGATGGCCACCCCGGCCGAGGCCGAGCGCGCCACTGGCTATCTGGTCGGCGGCATCAGCCCGCTGGGGCAGAAGCGCCGGCTGGCGAGCTTCATCGACGACAGCGCGCTCGCCCTCGACGAGATCCACGTCAGCGCCGGCAAGCGCGGGCTGGAACTGTCGCTGGCCCCTGGCGACCTGATCACGCTGCTGGCGGCGACGCCGGTGGCACTGGCGCGGCGCTGAGAGAGACAGCCGCGCGGGTCGGCCGATTGCCCGGCCCTATCCGGGACGACTATCATGCGCCCTCCCGGCGGTCATGCGCCCTCCCGGCGGTCATGCGCGCTCCCGGCGGCGATGCGCGACCCCAGCACTCGCCCCGGCGATAACGCGCCGCCACCGTTGCCACACGCTCATACGGAATATCCAGCATGGTGATTCGCACCGATCAGACACCGACCGAGGCCCAGCTGGCGATCATCGCCGAGCAGCTCGGCCGCCCGCCGCGCGGGCTCGAAGCGGTCGCCGCCACCGATAGTCAGGGTCGCCCGCTGGTCCTGCGCATGGCGCCGATCGTCGACGATGCCCCCTTTCCCACGCTCTACTGGCTCTCCTGCGAACGCCTCAAGGTCGTGCTCTCGCGGCTCGAGGCGAGCGGCGTGATCAAGGAGCTGGAAGCACGCCTGCAGCAGGAGCCGACGTGGCTTGCCAGCTACCACGCCAGCCATGAAGACTATGTCGCCCAGCGCTGGTCCTACATGAGCGATGCTCAGCGTGCGGAAATCGAGCGCCGCGGCTTCGCGCCGCTGATGCGCGAACGTGGCGTTGGCGGGATCACCAACTGGGACCAGGTGCGCTGCCTGCATACCCAGTACGCCCATCACCTGTGCGGCGACAATGCCATCGGACGCTGGCTCGACGAGACCTACGACGTCGCCGCCAGCATCCCCTGACGGCCGTCTCATCCGATCGCTGAAGGAGCGACAACGTGCATATTTGTGTCTACCTGGGTTCCCGCGAGGGCAAGCACCCGCAGTTCGCCGCCGCCACCGAGGCGCTCGGCCAGGCCATCGCCGCGCGCGGCTGGGGGCTGGTCTACGGCGGCGCGCGCAACGGCCTAATGGGGCGCCTGGCTAACGCCTGCCTCAACGCCGGCGGTGAGGTGATCGGGGTGATGCCCGAGCATCTGGTCCAGCGCGAGGTGTCGCACCAGGGCCTGACGCGGCTGATTCGCGTCGCCAACATGCACGAGCGCAAGGCGACCATGGCCGCCCACGCCGATGCCTTCGTCGCCCTGCCCGGCGGCATCGGTACGCTGGAGGAGCTGTTCGAGATCTGGACCTGGCGCTATCTGCAGTTGCACCACAAACCGGTGGGGGTGCTCGATGTGGGCGGCTTCTACAGCGGGCTGCTGAATTTCCTCGATACCACCGTGGAGCACGGATTCCTGGATGCCAGCACCCGCCGCGAGCTGATCGCCGACACCGATATCGAACGCTTGCTGGACCGGCTGGCGGCGGATCGCGACCCGGCCGCCTGACGCCCGGCTCATTCCGTACTCAGCGCCGGCGCCAGCGTGTCGGCGCCGACATAGCGGCGGCGCTTGTCGGGCTTGAGCCGGGTGACATCGACCACCACCAGGCCATCCACGCAGAAGCCGAAGTCGGTGTCCACGCCGAACCCCAGAAAGCGTACCGCTCCGGGTTCGGCGACTTCGCAGTACTGCTTGTAGAGCACCGGTACGCTCACCCCCATCGCCTCCAGCTGCTCGCGCAGGCGACGAAAGTCCTCGTCGCGATCGCTACCGTCGAACAGCCGCTCCGCCTCCAGTCGCCCGGCATCGGAGAGCACGAACGGGGCCCGCGGGCGCACGCCCTCCTCGGGGTCGCCGTAGTAGTGACGGTAGTAGCTGACCACCAGTTCACGGGCGCGCAGCGGCAGCGCCGCCGAGAGCGACACCGGGCCGAACAGCCAGCGCACCTGCGGATGATGGCGCAGATAGGCACCCAGCCCCTGCCACAGATAGTCCAGGCTGCGCCGCCCCCAGTAGCGCGGCTGAACGAAGCTGCGACCCAGCTCGAGCCCGTGGCGCAGCTGATCCCAGGGCGCCGTGTCGAGATGAAAGAGGGTCGCGGCATAGAAGCCATCGGGGCCGTGGGCGTCGAGGACCGCCCCCGCTTCGCCCAGGCGGTAGGCCCCGGCGATCTCCAGATCACGGTCGTCCCACACCAGCAGATGGCGGTAGTAGTCGTCGAAGGTGTCGAGATCGCGCCGCCGGCCGGTGCCTTCACCGACCCGGCGGAAAGCGATCTCGCGCAGCCGGCCGATCTCGCGCAGTACCACCCCGTGGGGCGGCCCCTCGACCAATAGAATCTGCTTGCCGTCCTTGGTCTCGCCCAGCCGCCGCGCCTCGCGCAGCGCTTCACGCAGTGCCTGCCGGCTCTCCGGGTGGGCGATCGCCGCTTCACCGCGGAACAGCCCCTTGCGCCCCTGCCCCAGCCGGTAGACGTGCTTGCGCAGCAACTTGAGCGTCGCCTCCGAGCGCAGGCCGCCACGCGCCAGTCGCTCCAGTGGCAGCAGATCGCCTATGCGCACGCGTAGCTGGCGATCGCGCTGGCGGAACATCTCGTGCGGCAGCAGCAGCGTACCGATCTCATCACGCAGCGCCGCCAGGGCGTAGAACAGCCAGGAATTGCGCCCGCCCACGTGCAGCGGCAGCAGCGGCGCATTGGTACGCCGCGCCAGATGCAGCACACCCGCCTGCCAGCGACGATCGCGAATGCCGCGCGGCCCGGCCCGGGAGACCTCACCGGCGGGGAACACGATCACCGCCTCCTCACGGTCCAGCGCCGCCTCGATCGCGGCCAGGCTGCGGCGATAGCCGCGCCGGTTCAGGTTGTCCAGCGGCAGCAGGCAGGGCTCGAGCGGCTCGATCTGAGCCAGTATCGAGCTCGCCACGATGCGCACGTCGCTGCGCACATCGGCCACCAGGCGCAGCAGTGCCAGGCCATCGAGGGCACCCAGCGGATGGTTGGCGACGATCAGCACGCGTCCGAATACCGGGATGTTCTCCCGCTCCCGTGAGGAGACCGCATAGCCGAGGCGGAAGTAGTCGAGCACCTGTTCGACGAAGGCCAGCCCCCGGGTCTCGCGGTGGCGCGCCAGGAAGTCGTTGATCTCGCGCTCGTGGATCAGGCGTCGCATCAGCGCCGTGGTGCAGTGCCGCAGCCAGCCAGGCAGGCGACGAAAGCCGCCGAGGTGTCGTTCGAGCAGCGCGCCGGTATCGATCATGGGCCATCCCCTTTCTCACTTGGGAAGCTGCCAGCATGGCGCTGACATATGACAACGGCGTGGCCATCGTCGGGCTGCTAGAGTGAGGGGATGCCCTTAGCGAGGAGAGTACATCGATGCACGCGATCGCCATCGAGTCGCAGCGCCTGGTGTGGCGCGAACATGAGGCACCCGGCCCGGTAGGGGCCACGGAGGTGCGTATCGAGGTGGCCTGGGCCGGGGTCAATCGCGCCGATCTGATGCAGCGCGCCGGCAAGTACCCGCCGCCGCCGGGCGCGCCGGACATTCCCGGGCTGGAGGTCAGCGGTACCATTGCCGAAGTGGGGCAGCGGGTCGAGCGCTTCCGTCGCGGCGACGCGGTCTGCGCGCTGCTGGCCGGCGGCGGCTACGCCGAGCAGGTGGTGGTGGACGAGGCCCAGGTGCTGCCGATCCCCGCCAATCTTGGTCTGCGCGAGGCAGCGGCACTGCCCGAGGTATTTGCCACCGCCTGGCTCAATCTCTACATGGAGGGCGCCGCTCAGAGCGGCCAGCGCATCTTGCTGCACGCCGCGGCGAGCGGCGTCGGTACCGCCGCGATCCAGCTCTGCCGCGCCTTCGGCAACCCCTGTTTCGTCACCGCGGGGAGTCAGGAGAAGCTCGACGCCTGCACCCGCCTGGGTGCCGATGCCGGCTGGAATCGCCACGACGGTAGCTTCGTCGACGCCGTCAAGGCGTGGGGCGGCGCCGACATGATCCTAGACCCGGTCGGCGGTGACTACGTGGAGCAGGATCTGGCGGTGCTGAACGCCGATGGCCGGCTGGTGCTGATCGGGCTGATGGGCGGCATGGAAGCCAAGCTCGATCTCGGGCGCATGCTGATGAAGCGCCAGCGCGTGATCGGCTCGACCCTGCGCTCACGCTCGGCCAAGGCCAAGGGGGCGATTCTGGATGCGCTGCACGCCCAGGTGTGGCCCAAGCTAGCGAGCGGAGAGATCAAACCGCTGATCGCCGAGACCTGGCCGATCCAGGAAGCGGAGAGTGCCCTTCAGCATCTCGACGACAATGCCAATATCGGCAAGGTGCTGCTGCGGGTCAGCGCTTGAGTGACCGCGCCGCCGGGGCTCACTCGGCGGCGAGCCGGCGGGTCTCGCTGTAGGTCAACTGCAGCAGTCTGGCATCGTCTCCGGCGCGATGGCGGCGGATGTCATGATCCTGCACCACCCGCTCCTTGGTCTCGCGCCACAGTGTCACCTGCGCCTCGGAGAGCAGCCGACGCAGCGCTTCCAGGCGAAACCGCGGCAGCATGCCGGCCTGATCGAAGAGCAGCGCGAGCCAGGTGTTGTCGTAGCCCCAGCTATCACTGTAGGCGACGCCGATCTCGGCCAGCTCATCATTGAGCCAGCGCGCCACCTCGACTGCGGGATAGCCCTCACGGATCAGCCGCGCCCGCGAGATGCCGTGCAGCAGTTCGGCCTTGGCGTCCCAGTGGGTCCAGGTATCGGCGGGTTGGATCAGGAAAGCACAGCGCGTGCCGTCGGCCCGGGCCAGGCCAACCTCGATGGGATAGCTGCCACGGCCAAAGCCCGAAGCTTCGATGTCTAAAAGGACAGGCAGCGACACGGGGTGGACTCCCTCTTCATGATGCCGTCGCATCTGGCGACGCCGGTGTGGCGTCATCATGACAGTGTTGGCGCGGGAGTTCACCCCGACCGCACGCGGCACCGGCCGGCACCGCCGAGGGTCAATGTGTCAGCGGTGCGGCCTGCGGCGCTTCGAGCAGGGTCTGGCCAGCGAGATGGTCGGCATACTGCGCCCAGGCCTCGGCCCGCGCCGAATCCTGCGCAAGCCCCAGCTCACCACCGAGATAGGCCTGTGCCAGCCGCTCGGCGGCCTGGCGATGACCGTTCTCGCCGGCCCGGGCATACCAGGTCACCGCGTGGTGCTCGTTGGGCTGGTACTGGTTGCAGCCGTGCTCATAGAGACAGCCGGCCTGGAACTGGGCGTGGCTGTCGCCTTCCTGTGCGGCCTGGAGCACGTAGCGGGCACCAGTGGACTTGTCCTGATGCGAGACACCGCGTGCCAGCAGTACGCGGCCGTAGAGCGAACGCGCCGGCAGATGGCCGGCGTCGGCACAGCGCTTGAACCACTTGAGCATCAGCCGCTGCTTGCTGGGCGAGCGAGTCATCCAGCGCGTGTGGCACAGTCCGGAGGCGAGACGAAACTCGAAGCGCGTCAGGAAAGAGAACGTCTGTGGCATAACTGACAGTGACCTTGAGGACGAAGACCGCTGGCGGTCCGAGAAACCCTGTCGATCTGGACGCATCTTTGTTCTACGACAACACGGTTGTTAACGGCATCGGAATCGACTTGCTGCAGGCTCGCCCGGGGCTGCCGGGCGGCGAAAGGCCGCAAGCATACGCCTCCCCGATGGCCGACTCAACCCCCGCCGGAGGGGCGCTATTTGCCGCCCCCGGAAGGCCCCAGTAACATACGATTTTCAGTCGTCTTTTCGGCCCTCGCCCGAGGGCCCTGATGGGAGCGCAACATGCAACGACGCCCACTCGGCAAGACCGGGATGCAGGTCTCGCGCCTGTGTCTCGGCACCATGACCTTCGGCGAGCAGAACAGCGAGCAGGAGGCCCACCAGCAGCTCGATCGTGCCGTCGACGCCGGAATCAACTTCATCGATACCGCAGAGATGTATCCGGTGCCGCCCAAGGCCGAGACCCAGGGACGCACCGAAGCCTATATCGGCAGCTGGCTCCAGCAGCGTGGTCGTCGCGACGATCTGATCATCGCCAGCAAGGCCGCCGGTGCCGGCCGCGGCATGACCCATCTGCGCGGCGGCCCGCGCCACACCCGCGAGCAGATCCATCAGGCACTCGATGCCAGCCTGCAACGTCTGCAGACCGACTATCTCGACCTCTATCAGTTGCACTGGCCCGATCGCCACGTCAACTGCTTCGGAGAGCTCGGCTATCTACCGGGTGACGACAGCGAGGCCACCCCGCTCGAGGAGACCCTGGGAGCGCTCAAGGAGGCCCTGGACGCCGGCAAGATTCGTGCCGTGGGGCTCTCCAACGACACCCCCTGGGGCGTGATGCGCTGCCTGCACCTCGCCGACACCCTGGGGCTGCCGCGCGTGGCCAGCGTGCAGAACCCCTACAATCTGCTCAACCGCAGCTTCGAAGTCGGCCTGTCCGAAATCGCGCATCGCGAAGCGGTCGGCCTGCTGGCCTATTCACCGCTGGCCTTCGGCGTGCTCTCGGGCAAGTACCTGGATGGCCAGCGTCCGGCCGATGGCCGCCTGACGCTGTTCGAGCGCTTCTCGCGCTACACCTCGGACATCGCCCAGGAGGCGACCCGGGCCTACGTCGAGATCGCCCGCCGCCACGACCTCGATCCGGCGCAGATGGCGCTGGCCTTCGTCACCGCGCAACCGTTCGTCACCAGCAATATCATCGGCGCCACCACGCTGACCCAGCTGGAGTCCAACCTCGCCAGTGATCAGTTGACGCTCTCCGCCGAGGTCATGGAGGAGATCGAAGCGGTGCACCGTCGCATCTCCAACCCCTGCCCCTGAACGCCCCGGGGCGCTGACGCGGGCCGTCCTCGGTCGGTGATGCCGTTCATGGCGGCCCGCGTCACCCCGTCATCGCCGCGCAGCCCTGCCGCTCGATAAGGAACCTACGCCATGCTCAGCATCATCTCTCCGGCCAAGACGCTGGATTTCGAGACCCCGGCGACCACCCGCGAGGTCACACGCCCCGACTATCTCGAGCAGAGCCGCGAGCTCATCGAGATCCTCCGCGGCTACTCGCCCCAGCAGCTCTCCGAGCTGATGGGCATCAGCGACAAGCTGGCCGGGCTCAACGCGGCACGCTACGCCGAATGGCAGACGCCGTTCACTACCGACAACGCCAAGCCCGCCGCTCAGGCGTTCCAGGGCGATGTCTACGTGGGTCTGGAAGCGACCAGCTTCAGCGCCGCCGACAACGCCTTCGCCCAGTCGCACCTGCGCATCCTCTCCGGGCTCTATGGGCTGCTGCGACCGCTCGACCTGATCCAGCCCTATCGTCTGGAAATGGGCATCCGGCTCGAGAACCCAGCCGGCAAGGATCTCTACGCCTACTGGCGTGAACGGCTGACCCGAGATCTCGACGCGGCGATCGCCGAGAGCGGCAGCAACACTCTGGTCAATCTCGCCTCCAATGAGTACAGCAAGGCGGTCGATCTCAAGCGCCTGAAGGCCGATGTCGTCTCGCCTGTGTTCAAGGACGAGAAGAACGGTCAGTTCAAGATCATCAGCTTCTACGCCAAGAAGGCGCGTGGTCTGATGGCCGCCTGGCTGATCCGCGAACGCGTCGAGTCACCCGCGGCACTCACCGACTTCGACGTCGCCGGCTATCGCTACGCGGCCGGGGAATCCAAGCCGGGCCAGCCGGTCTTCCTGCGTCATGAGCGCGATCGCGATTGAGTCGATGCTCTACGCCGAGCCCAGGCCCCGTTCAGCTCCCATTCATGCAATGTTGAGACAATGGGGGCAGTGACCGGGCCTCTCGCCTTCGGTTTCGACGACACCCGATTTCCCTTCAGGAGATATGCCATGCGCAACCTCTTCGTCATGCTGCTGGTCGGCATGCTCGGCATGACAGCCGCCGTGGAGCACGCCGAGGCCAAGCGCTTCGGCGGCGCCAAGAGCTTCGGCTCCTATTCGCGCTCGGCTCAGCAGCCGGCCACGGCGCCCGCCCGCGGTAGCGCTACGACGCCGCCACGCCAGCCGAGCCCGGGTCTATCGCGCTTCGCAGGCCCGCTGGCCGGCCTGCTCGCCGGCGGCCTGCTCGCCTCGCTGTTCTTCGGCGGCGCCTTCGACGGCATTCGCATGCTCGACCTGCTATTGATCGCCGTGGTGCTGTTCATCGCCTTCCGCTTCCTGGCGGCACGGCGACGGCACGCCCATGCCAATGCCGGTGACGGTCACGCTGCCCAGCGCGAGGAACATGCCGCGCAGCCGATGCCGTTCTCCACCGGTGGTGCGGTCGGCGGTGCGAGTATCGCCAGCGAGCCGGAATGGTTCGACCGCGAGCGCTTCCTGGCCGGCGCCAAGGAGCACTTCATGACCCTGCAGCGGGCCTGGGACAACAACGACCTGGAACGTATTCAGGAGTACGTGACCCCCGAGCTCTACAACCTGCTCAAGGCAGAGCGCATGGCGCAGCCGGCCAACAACCGTACCGAGATCGTGCGCCTGTTCGTCGAGCTAGGCAGCGTGCAGGAGCTCCAGGGCGAAGCCGAAGCCACAGTGCTGTTCCATGGCGTGCTGGAAGAGAACGGCGAAGAGACCGAGTTCAACGAGACCTGGCACCTCAAGCGCGCATTACGCGACGGCGCCCCCTGGTACGTTCAGGGGATCGAGCAGAACGCCGCCAACTAACTCGCTTTTTGCACGATAAATTCTGCACACATAAAAAACCGGGCCCTGTGTGGGGCCCGGTTTTTTTATTTACCGCTTTTTTGCTCACCACTGTATCAGCGCTTCGTGACAAGCCGGGTTGTTCGCTTGCTTGTCCGTTCAGCGCTGAAGGCTGGCGTCAATTCTTGGCGTCTTCCGCCTTGTCCTGGATGTTGTCGCCGGCGTTTTCCATGGCCTGCCCAGCATCATCCACCGCATTGTCCACTGATTCACCTGCTTTCTCGGCCGGGCCATCGTCGTTGTCGCAGGCTACGACGCCGAACGCCATCATGCCCAGCATCATCGCCATGGCCATCTTCTTCAGTAGATCAGAACGCATATCGACACTCCTTTGGATACGACTCCGTGTATGACCCTCATAACATAGTCGGTAAGATTTGCCTCAGCCAGCGTTCGTGCACGCCTTCCCCATTTTCTCCGCGATAAGCCAGAAGATGCAGATCACTGTCGGCAAATGGCGTCAGTTGCGAGGCCGATGAGCCCTCTATAACTGCGACTCGGCCAGCATCGGCCAACTATCCACAGGCGGTCATCCCTGGAGCTCGATAAAGGGGATGGGGATAAGTCAAAGCGCCTGAGACAGGCGAAGGGAGATAAATGCTGAAGATATCAACACCCAGAAACGAGTGAACCCCAGTCTCTGACGAGACTGGGGTTCGGTATAGGTGCCTGACTAGGACCCGGGCGGCGCTCCGCTACTCTTCAGGGAGAGACCCCTAAACGAATGAACCCCCGGCATGAGCCGGGGGTTCGGTGTAGGTGCCTGACGATGACCTACTCTCACATGGGGAGACCCCACACTACCATCGGCGCTAAGCGGTTTCACTTCTGAG
>NZ_JAFLEN020000043.1:0-603 GCF_017306975.2 Salinicola sp. DM10 | reverse complement strand
GCTTCGTTTGCTTGAGCGTGCATCTGCAAAGCGCGTATCTCTTCCCCCAATGACGTCAACCGACTACGTCAACACCATTCCAACCTCTATGGAACCTGAATTCCCAGGCGATGAGGAAATGGAGAAGCGTTACCGTCGTTGGATTCGCTGGAACGCAGCCATCATGGTTCACCGCGGTCAGCGACCAGGCATCGGCGTCGGCGGACACATTTCCACTTACGCAGGCGCAGCCCCTCTGTACGAAGTTGGCTTCAACCACTTCTTCCGCGGCAAGGATCACCCAGGCGGCGGCGACCAGATCTTCTTCCAGGGCCACGCATCACCAGGTATGTACGCACGTGCATTCATGGAGGGTCGCCTTTCTGAAGACGATCTCGATGGCTTCCGTCAGGAAGTTTCCCGTGAGCAGGGTGGCATTCCGTCCTACCCTCACCCACACGGTATGAAGGACTTCTGGGAGTTCCCAACTGTGTCCATGGGTCTTGGCCCAATGGATGCCATTTACCAGGCACGTTTCAACCGCTACCTCGAAAGCCGTGGCATCAAGGACACCTCTGACCAGCACGTCTGGGCCTTCCTTGGCGACGGCGAAATGGACAAGCC
>NZ_JAFLEN020000042.1:0-620 GCF_017306975.2 Salinicola sp. DM10 | reverse complement strand
CAATCATTTAAGACGGCCCTTATTGAACCCTTATTGAATTCTTATTGAATTCTTATTGAATTCTTTTGAACCTTTATGGATTCGCCGATTTACAGTGGCATGTTGCCGTGCTTGCGAGCAGGGCGAGTGACGTTCTTGTGCTTGAGCAGGCGAAGGTTGCGGGAAATCTGTCCGCGGGTTTCGCTTGGCAGGATCACGGCGTCGATCAGGCCACGTTCTGCAGCGTGGTACGGGTTGAGCATGTGGTCTTCATACTCGCGCTCGAAGGACTTAGCCAGAGCTACGGTATCGAGGCCCTTGGCATCAGCTGCCATCAGCTGATTGCGGTAGATGAATCCAACTGCGCCAGCAGCGCCCATGACGGCGATCTGTGCGGTTGGCCATGCAAGGTTGATGTCAGAGCCCAAGCCCTTGGAACCCATCACGCAGTACGCTCCGCCGTAAGCCTTACGCATGGTGACGGTGATCTTTGGAACGGTTGCTTCGCCGTATGCGTAGAGCAGCTTTGCGCCACGACGCAGAATGCCACCGTACTCCTGGCCTGCGCCTGGGAGGAAGCCGGGGACGTCGACAAGCATGACGATTGGGATGTTGAACGCGTCGCAGGTGCGGACGAAGCG
>NZ_JAFLEN020000041.1:0-630 GCF_017306975.2 Salinicola sp. DM10 | reverse complement strand
CAACCCAGATGCTGGATTCCATGATTGAGAACTCCCGCCCAACCCGTGCGGAAGCTTCTGACGTGGCAAACGCTGTGCTCGATGGCGCAGATGCTGTCATGCTTTCTGGTGAAACTTCAGTGGGCAAAGATCCGCACAACGTTGTGCGCACCATGTCTCGCATTGTTCGCTTCGCTGAAACCGACGGTCGCGTCCCAGACCTGACCCACATCCCTCGCACTAAGCGTGGCGTTATTTCCTACTCTGCACGTGATATCGCCGAGCGCCTCAACGCTCGTGCATTGGTTGCGTTCACCACCTCTGGTGATACCGCAAAGCGTGTGGCTCGTCTGCACAGCCACCTGCCACTGCTCGTGTTCACTCCAAATGAGGCAGTTCGCTCTGAGCTGGCGCTGACCTGGGGTGCAACCACCTTCCTGTGTCCACCTGTCAGCGATACCGATGACATGATGCGCGAAGTCGACCGTGCTCTTTTAGCAATGCCTGAGTACAACAAGGGTGACATGATGGTTGTTGTTGCAGGTTCCCCTCCTGGTGTTACCGGTAACACCAACATGATTCACGTCCACCTTCTTGGTGACGACACAAGGATTGCAAAGCTCTAATCGCTTAAATCTTTCAAAAAATGCG
>NZ_JAFLEN020000040.1:0-632 GCF_017306975.2 Salinicola sp. DM10 | reverse complement strand
AGGGGGACGGGAATAGAGCTTTAGCCCCAGTTGGATTCCTTCTCAGCAGCCCAGTTGTCATTGAAGTGCTTGACGACGTCCTCCCACTTCAGCTTTCCGGAGGCGTACTGCGACAGATCCTGGCCGAAGTCATCCTTGAACTGCTGGGACGGGAAGTACTGGAAGTTCCACGGGTAGGTGGTCAGATCCTTGTTAGCGATAGCTTCCGCGACTTGCTCAGAAAGGGGGTCATTCGGGGTGTTCTCAGCGGTGTAGCTTTCGAACGGTGCGATGAAGCCAAGGTCCTTCACCACGTGCTCCTTGCCAGCTTCAGAGGTAAACAGCCAATCCACGAAGTCCTTGGTGGCCTGCTGGTCGACCTCGGAGGCCTCAGAGTTCACGCCCAAATAGTTCTCGGTACCGACGTTGATGCCGTGCTTTTCTTCATCTGGCAGACCCATGTACATGGGCAGGAACTTGATCTTGTCTTCCTTGACCACGTTGCCAGAAGTCTCGGAAATCTGGGACCATGCCCAGTTACCGTTCTGAACCATAGCGGCCTTGCCCTGTGCGAACTCAGCCATGGAATCAGACACCGTCTTAGACGGCGCAAGAGACTTTTCTACGGTGGAGTTCTCAAGGTAGAGATCGAA
>NZ_JAFLEN020000039.1:0-637 GCF_017306975.2 Salinicola sp. DM10 | reverse complement strand
TCCGGGGGGAACGCGCGACTTTGTGGGTTCATTCCGCCACGGCACGATGGCTAATGCGTTGCCTCATGCGATTGGTGCGCAAAGGGTTGATCGAAACCGCCAGGTGATCGCGATGTGTGGCGATGGTGGTTTGGGCATGCTGCTGGGTGAGCTTCTGACCGTTAAGCTGCACCAACTTCCGCTGAAGGCTGTGGTGTTTAACAACAGTTCTTTGGGCATGGTGAAGTTGGAGATGCTCGTGGGGGGACAGCCAGAATTTGGTACTGACCATGAGGAAGTGAATTTCGCAGAGATTGCGGCGGCTGCGGGTATCAAATCGGTACGCATCACCGATCCGAAGAAAGTTCGCGAGCAGCTAGCTGAGGCATTGGCATATCCTGGACCTGTACTGATCGATATCGTCACGGATCCTAATGCGCTGTCGATCCCACCAACCATCACGTGGGAACAGGTCATGGGATTCAGCAAGGCGGCCACCCGAACCGTCTTTGGTGGAGGAGTAGGAGCGATGATCGATCTGGCCCGTTCGAACATAAGGAATATTCCTACTCCATGATGATTGATACACCTGCTGTTCTCATTGACCGCGAGCGCTTAACTGCCAACATTTCCAGGATGGCAGCTCACGCCGGTGCCC
>NZ_JAFLEN020000038.1:0-646 GCF_017306975.2 Salinicola sp. DM10 | reverse complement strand
GTAGCCTCAACGCGCTCGATGCCGAGCTGGATCTGGCGAGCGTAGCCACCGAACTCCTGGCCCAGGGTTACTGGAACAGCGTCCATCAGGTGGGTGCGGCCGGACTTAACAACCTCAGACCACTCGTTAGCCTTCTTCGCCAAAGACTCGTGCAGAACCTTCAGGCCTGGGATGAGGTCATTGACAGCAGCTTCGGTTGCAGCAACGTGAGTTGCAGTAGGGAAGGTGTCATTGGAGGACTGACCCATGTTGACGTGGTCATTTGGGTGAACCTCAACGCCGTTAGCCTTCGCGATGGAAGCGATAACCTCATTGGTGTTCATGTTGGAGGAAGTACCGGAACCAGTCTGGAACACATCAATTGGGAACTCAGCGTCATGCTTACCGGACGCGATCTCCTTACCAGCTGCAATGATGGCATCTGCCTTCTCTGCATCCAGCGCACCGGAGTCCTTGTTTACCTGCGCACAAGCTGCCTTCAGCAGACCCATTGCGCGGATCTGTGCGGATTCCAGACCACGACCAGAGATAGGGAAGTTCTCAACAGCGCGCTGGGTCTGTGCCTGCCACAGAGCCTTTGCTGGAACCTTCACTTCACCCATGGTGTCGTGCTCAATACGGAATTCCTGCTCGGTCATGAAATCAC
>NZ_JAFLEN020000037.1:0-651 GCF_017306975.2 Salinicola sp. DM10 | reverse complement strand
CTTCAAGTAAGGACGCTCTTTAACAATCGATCAGGTAATTGATGTGGGCGCTTGTCTTGCGTGACGCCAGTCACAGCATATCAAGGCAAGCGACTCGTCTAAGATTCGTTTGACCTTGAACCAAGTTTGGTCCGCTTCGCTTCTTCTGTCTTCGGGCAGAGAAGAGGTAAGGACTATCAGACTTTTAACTGAAGAGTTTGATCATGGCTCAGATTGAACGCTGGCGGCAGGCCTAACACATGCAAGTCGAGCGGCAGCACGGGGAGCTTGCTCCCTGGTGGCGAGCGGCGGACGGGTGAGTAATGCATAGGAATCTGCCCGGTAGTGGGGGATAACCTGGGGAAACCCAGGCTAATACCGCATACGTCCTACGGGAGAAAGCAGGGGCTCTTCGGACCTTGCGCTATCGGATGAGCCTATGTCGGATTAGCTGGTTGGTGAGGTAATGGCTCACCAAGGCGACGATCCGTAGCTGGTCTGAGAGGATGATCAGCCACACTGGGACTGAGACACGGCCCAGACTCCTACGGGAGGCAGCAGTGGGGAATATTGGACAATGGGCGCAAGCCTGATCCAGCCATGCCGCGTGTGTGAAGAAGGCCCTCGGGTTGTAAAGCACTTTCAGCGAGGAAGAAGGCTTGGCGGCTAATA
>NZ_JAFLEN020000036.1:0-667 GCF_017306975.2 Salinicola sp. DM10 | reverse complement strand
CCGAAGGTGTAGTTACCGTGGCCGTCGAACTGCTGGTCGGAAAGTCCACGGAAGTCGCGGATACGTGGCAGTGCCACGGTCAGCAGACGGTCCAGGAACTCCCACATGCGGTCGCCGCGCAGGGTAACCTTTGCGCCGATTGGCATGCCTTCACGGAGCTTGAAGTTAGCGATGGACTTCTTCGCACGGCGAAGCTGTGGCTTCTGACCGGTGATTGCGGTGAGGTCCTCGATAGCGCCGTTGATGAGCTTGGAGTCACGAGCTGCGTCGCCGACACCCATGTTGACGACAATCTTGGTGACGCCTGGGATCTGCATGACGTTTTCGAACTCGAACTCGCCCTGAAGCTTGGTGCGGATTTCGTCCTGGTAACGGGTCTTCAGACGAGGGATGTAATTCTCAGTCATTAGATATCCTTCCCATTGCGACGAGAAACGCGGACCTTCTTGCCGTTTTCATCGAAACGGTAGCCAACGCGAGTTGGGTTTCCGTCGGAGTCGATGACCATGACGTTAGAGACATGGATCGGAGCTTCCTGGGTCACGATTCCGCCGGACTCTGCGCCACGCTCTGGTGCGGAGTTAGCTACGTGCTTCTTGATGCGGTTAACGCCTTCGACGAGAACCTTTTCGGTCTTAGGGAAAGCCGCGATGACCTGTCCCTTAGC
>NZ_JAFLEN020000003.1:0-567526 GCF_017306975.2 Salinicola sp. DM10 | reverse complement strand
TCGAGAGCGTCGGCGTTGTGGTCTGCCGCGCTCTGGCTGAGGCTGTCGCTGAGCTGGTAGGCGCTGTCGAGCTGCTGTTTGGCCGGGGTGAGGTCGAGCTGGTCACCGCTGGCGCCGAGCTGGCCCCAGCTGGTGAGGTAGAGCCCCTGATTGGCGCGGATGGCGCCATAGGCGTCGGTGCGCAGCTCGAATCCGGTGCCGCGGAAGGCGCCGCGGGTGTTGCCGGTCTGGTGGATCAGGTAGCCGAGGTTGAGCTGGCTTTTCTCGGCTTCGGAGTTGAGACGGACGCGCTCCTGGTCGGTGGCGTCGTCGAAGACGAGTTCGTTGTACTTGCTGCCGCGGTAGGTCTTGCTCTTGAACCCGGAGAGCAGGCCGTGGCTGTGCCAGTCCGGCGTCTGCTCGCCGTTGTAGACCCGGCCGGTGATCAGCGGGCGGTCGGCGTCGCCTTCAAGGAAGTCGACCAGCACTTCCTGGCCGATACGCGGCACGAACACCCCGCCCCAGCCGGCGCCGGCGTTGGGCTGAGAGACCCGCAGCCAGACGCTGGCGTTTTCATCGTTCTGCCCCTGGCGGTCCCAGTGGAACTGCACCCGCACGCGGTTGAGATGGTCGGTGTGGATCTCTTCATTGGCCGGGCCGACCACGGTGGCGGTCTGCGGCCCGCCGATCACCGGGCGGCGATGGGTCAGCGGATGGCGGTAGGGCTGGCTGAGGCGCTGAGCCTCGAGATCGACCAGAAAGTGGCCAGTGCCGCCACTCATGTAGTCGGAGAGACGCTCGCTATCGCCTTCGTCTTCCAGCCCATGCGCCTGCTTGGCGGCGTCGAGCTGGGGCTGCAGGCTGCCCGGTAGCGCCTGGAGCTGGGCCGAGACCGGCAGCGCGTTCTCGGCGTGGACGGTGACGCCCAGCAGCAGGAACTGGCGCTCGGGCTCACCGCCGCTGTCGTGCAGCGGGTGCTGGGTGAGTTCGAACCAGCGCCCGGCCTGGAGCTGGCGCGCGCCGCCGCTGCCGCGGAAGCGCTTGGCGCGGGACTCATGGGCTTCCAGGCGGTTCTCGGTCAGCCGCTCACCGCGCTCATAGCCATGGTAGTAGTACTCGCCGGCATAGTCGTAGAGTTCGGTCTTGGGCAGGTTGCCCTGGTCGCTGAGGGTGTCGAGCCCGGTGCGCTTGGTGAGCGAGGGCTGCTTGTAGTCGAAGGTACCCACGCTGACCCGGGTGGGCTGCTGGGTACGCACGCCGCCCCACTGGGTCAGGGCGTCCTCGCGCTCGGTGGCCGCCTGGCGATGGAAGCGGATCGCCTGGGGGCTGACCGGTTGGGTGGTATCGACATCGTCGGTGATCACCAGCCGATGGCCGTCGAAGTCCGCCCCAGACTCTGTCGACGAGGCGTTATCCTGGCCATTGTCAGCAGTGGTTGAGGACTCTGAATGTTCGAAATAGAACCATAATCCTTCTTCCTCTAGAAGCCTGCTAATAAAGTTCAGATCGCTCTCGCGATACTGCACGCAGTAACTTCTGGCAGGGTAGTCGCGGCGCAGATCGAAGCGGTAGCGCCCCTTGGCGAGGTCGTAATCATCGAATACGGCGGTGAGCACATCAACCACCGAGCGGTCCTGGAAGATACGGCTATCGCGGCCCAGGCCGAGCATGGCGAGCCACGGCACCAGAGTGAGCTGGTAGTAGGTGACGCCGCCATCCTCGCCCAGCAGCGCGGCCTCGGAGACCAGCCCATGCAGCGGGCGGTAGCTACCGTCGGCCTGCAATATCGAGAGCCGCGCCGGCTGCGCCATCAGCGTCTTGAGTTCGATATCGCCCTGCTGGGAGATGCAGTCGAGGGTATAGGTAAAAGGCGCGCTGACGCGCTCTTCGCCCACCAGCCGATGGGGCACGAGCGCGACGCCGGCGATATCGAGAGTCAGCAGCCGCTGCGACTGCGACAGATCGATATCGAAGGTGTCGAGGAGATCGTTGAGCATACGGTTTTCCTGATCGCGGTGGCGAAGCCGGTCGACGAGGGTCAGAGAAAAAGGGCCAGAGAATCAGGATAACGCATCAGGCGAGAAATGTTTGTAAGCGATCGGCTACAAAGCGTGTGAGATATCGGCCAAAAAGTCCGATAGGTGACCAACTACTTCGGGTAAAAGAAGGATTATGGAAGAATAACGGTAACGCCATACTCATCGGGAGCGCGTACTACCCATGTCGACCACCGATTCGTCGTTGTTTTCGACCTTCGAGATTCCGCCGACACGCCGCCACGCCGAAACCATCGATTTCATGCTATCGCGCCCCGCCCTGGCGCTACTGCCGGAGTCGCTGCGTCCGGCGGCGCGGAGTTTTCTCGCCTATCTGGCAACGCTCCCCAGCAGTGCCCCCCACGCTTGCCCCGCCTGCGAAAGCCGTGCGATCTATCTGGCCGCGCCCGCCGGTACCGGCGGCATGCGCCGCAACAGCTATGCCTGCCGCACCTGCCGCAAGCGCTTCACCGTCTTGACCGGCACGCCGCTGCATCTGCTGCGCTCGGAGGAGAAGTGGAAGCCCTGGATGAGCTACCGCTTTCAGGGCTTTTCCCAGGAGCTGATCGCGAATTTCCTGGGGATCAGCAACAAGGCGTCGATGACCTGGAGCCGCGCCTTTATCAAGGCCATGGCCGATTACGACAGCGCGCTCCACACCTGGTGGCAGGCGCATCAGTCCCCCGAGATCTCCGAGCTGACCGATGAAGCAGCGCGGGCCTTGGCCGAGTGCCAGGCGATGCTGGCCGGGCTGCGCGACACCCGCGACCGGCGCTGCCCCTACTGCGGTTCGGCCTCGGTTCAGGTGGTCACCAGCCGCCGCGCCACCGAGTACCAGTGCCACGGCTGCCAGCGGCGCTACAACAATCTCACCGAGACGCCGCTCTCCCACCTTCAACATATCGAGCTCTGGCCCGAATACGTGCGCCATCTCGTGCTCGGCTACCACGATACCGAGCTGGAGCAGATCTTCGACTTCAGCAAGCCGCTGACCAACCTGTGGCGCCAGCGTTTTCTGCAGCTGTTCCAGGCGCGCTGGCCACTGCTGGCGCACTGGACGCTGTGGCAGTGGTCACGCCGCCGTGCCAATCCCGGTGAGATACCGCTGGCCTAGGAGGGTGTTTACAAAATGCCTGCGCTTGACAATACGGCGTTAAAATCGGCCTCAAAATGCTCATTTACCCCATGTAAACTCCGCTTTTTCGACCGATTTTGCCTTGTCTCGCCTTCGCTTGCCGAATTTGTAAACACCCTCTAAGAACTCACTTTCAAGCTCTCTGACGATAGGCGCCGCCCCCTGCTGGCAGGGTGCAGCCCGATCGACCATGCTGGGCATTCAACCCCGGCAAGGAGGCCAGTATGAAACCGCAAACGCTATGGACCCTCGTGGGTACCACGATGGCGATCGCCTCGGGCGTGGCCGCCCGGGAGGCGCTGAAGCACACCGCACGGCGCAGCGCGTTCGAGCCGCCGGTCAACCCAGACGACCCCGATGTGCGCTGGCGTGAGGCGCTACTGTGGGGCGCGGCGTCCGGTGCCGCGGTGGGCCTGGCGCGTATCCTGGGCTGGAAGATGGCTTCCAGCGGCATGCGCCGGGCGCGCCGCACTCGGCGCGG
Organism: Salinicola sp. DM10; assembly: GCF_017306975.2. NCBI lineage: Bacteria > Pseudomonadati > Pseudomonadota > Gammaproteobacteria > Oceanospirillales > Halomonadaceae > Salinicola > Salinicola sp. DM10. Next base: position 563,895 of record NZ_JAFLEN020000003.1, on the reverse strand, counting down.
CCAGCGGGTGCTCGCGCGTCTGGAGCGCTGATAGTGGTGCCCTCAGCGCCCAGAGGGTGTTTACAAATTCGACGAGCGAAGGCGAGACAAGGCGAAATTGGCCGAAAAGACGGAGTTTACTTGGTGTAAATGAGTACTTTGAGGTCGATTTCAACGCCGTATCGTCGAGCGCAGGCATTTTGTAAACACCCTCTCAGAACGTATAGCTCAACGTCGAGGTCACATTGAGCGGTTCGCCATAGACACCGTAGGTATCGAAATAGCTGTAGTACTTGCGGTCGAACAGGTTGTGCACGTTCACCTGCAGCGCCAGGCTCGGTGTGAACTGGTAGCGCCCGAAGAGATCGGCGATGGTGTAGCTGGGCTGTTCGAAATCGCGGGTCTCGCCATTGGGGCCGGCCTGGCGGGCAAAGGTGTGGCTCTGCCAGCGCCAGCCGCCACCCAGGGTGAGCTGGCGCCACTGCGGTACCCGGTAGCTGGCGAAGAGATTGGCCTGGGTGCGCGGCCGGTCGCCATTGAATGTGCCTTCTGCCGAGGTCGCGGTGTAGTGGGTGAAGCCGGCGGTCAGCTCCAGATCGTCGCTGACCGCGCCGCTGATCTCCATCTCGACGCCTTCACTGACCACGTCACTCACCGGGGTCGCCGTGGTGACCAGTGAGCCGGGCGTCAGCACGATATCCGCCACGTTGTCCTGTTCGAGCCTAAACACCGCCAGGGAGGCGTTGAGCAGGCCATCGAACCAGGCCGCTTTCAGCCCGGTCTCGTAGTTCTTGCCCACCAGCGGGTCGAGATAGCCGTTGCCACCGGCCAGCCGGTAACTCTGCGGCTGGAAAATCTCGGTATAGCTGGCATAGACCGACCAGGTGTCGTCGAGGGTGTAGATCAGCCCGCCGTAGGGGGTGATCTCACGCTCGTCCTGCGCATGGTTGCCCAGCGTGCTCGACCAGGTGCGCCCGTGCCAGTCGGTATAGCGGGCACCGAGGATCAGCGTCAGCGGCTCGGCCAGGGAGAAGCGGGCCACGCCGTAGAGCGCCTGCTGGCGGCTGCTGGCGCGCTCGGAGGGCGCGAAGTCGGGCCATGCCTGTGCCGGCGTAGTGCCGTTCCAGGCATCGAAGTCGTCGACCGCGAAGCCGTTGGTGAAGCTGTTCTCGTAGTCATTGGACTGGTCGTGATAGCTGCTCCCGAACACTAGCTGGTGCGTGCGACCGAACAGTGAGAACGGGCCCTCGACATAGCCATCCACGCCGTCGACCCGGCGCTCGCCGCTGTTCCAGCCGGTGTAGTAATAGACCCCCTGCCCCGTTTCGCGGTCCGGAAAGCCGTAGGGGTAGGCGAGCCGCGAGTCCAGCGTGCTCTCTTCATGGGTCGCCGCCGCGTGCAGCGTCCAGCCCCCGCCGAAGCGGTGCTCGAGCTGGGCGAAGCTCTTCTTCGACTCCCAGGCGTTGTAGGACCAGTCCGGCGCCACGCTGAAGCCGCGGGTGTAGTCCGTCTCGCTGCCATCGCTGTACCACAGCGGCAGCCCACCCCAGGTCGGCGACGAGGTACGCCCGCGCTGCGTGTCATAGCCCAGCGAGAGCGTGGTGTCATCGCTGACATCGGCATCGATGACCAGGTAGCCGTAGCGCTTGCGCTCGCCGAAACGGTCGAGATAGCTGTCGCCGTCCTCGTAGCCACCGACGAACCGCGCCCGCACGTCCCCCGAGCGGGTCAGCGGCGTGGTCACATCGACCACGCTACGCGAGCGGTCCCAACTGCCGTAGCTCGTGCTCAGCGAGCCGGTGGGCTCGCGGCTGTCGGCGTGCTTGCGCACGAAGTCGATCGAGGCGCCGGGGTTGCCGGCGCCGGTGAGCAGGCCGTTGGCGCCGCGTACCACCTCGATCCGCTCATAGATCGCGGTGTTCAGCGCGCCATCGCCGAAGTACCAGCGGCTATCGGTGTTGAGCGTGGGAATGCCGTCGTACTGATAGCTGTTGATGCGAAAACTGCGGGCGTAGAAATCGACACGGCTGCTGTCGATACGGTTCACCGAGATACCCGTGGCGTTGCTCAGGACATCCTCGACATCCCACAACCCCTGATCCTGCATTCGCTGCCGGGTGATGATGCTCACCGTCTGCGGCACCTCGCGCAGCGTCGCTTCGAAGCGCGTGCCGGCGGTGGTGGTGCGGCGGGTATAGCCGACGTTGTCATAGAGGCTCGCGGCGGAGACGGTCAATGTCCGCAGCGCTGTCGTCTCGTCGTCCTGGGCCATGGCGGAAGCGAGCGGCAGCAGCGCGGTGGCACCCAGCAGCGTGCCGAGCGGCATGCGCAGGGCACGCCGCGACGGCGACGCCCGGTGGCGAACGGGGGTTGGCATGGTAGATCCCTTGCGTGGCGTCTCGGCGACGCTCGTTGTGATGTCGGCGCCGGCATCCACGGGGCAGCGCGGGCACGGCGATCGCCCGGGATCATATGCAAACGATTATTATTTAGCAATGCGCTTGATAATCAAACTCGAATGAATGCTCAGGAGGGCCAGCCGCGCGAGATGCCGCCTCAAGTCCCGGGCATCATGGCCGATAGGACATCGCCGAAGTTTGCTTTACTCTGGCCATGCCCCACCCCGGCGCCCCTCGAGCGCCTTTCCCATCGTCATTCGAGCGGAAACCCTGTATGGCGTTCGACCCCATCACGATGCTGACCCTGACCATCGCCATCGCAGCCGCCGCGGCCCTCTATCTGCTGCTGGAGTGGCGTGGCGCCCGGGATCGCTCCCTGCTCTACTGGTCGGGCGGCTTCGCCAGCATCACCATCGGCTCGTCGCTGGCGCTGCTGCGCTCGCAGGGCTACTTCTTCATCGGGGTGTGGTTCGCCAACGGGCTGCTGGTATTCGCCCACTGGCTGTTTCTACTCGGGGTGATGCGCTTCGTCGGCCGGCGCCCGTCGCGCTGGTGGTGGGCGCTGCCACTGGGGTGGTGTCTGCTGCTGGCGCTGCCGCAAGCCAGCGCTTCCGCCCTCTACATGGTGACCAACTCACTGCTGGTCGGCGGGCTGGCACTCAGAGCCAGCCAGCTACTGCGCCTGGATGCAGAGCATGCCAGCCTGGGCACTCGCCAGCTGCACTACACCCTGCTGTTCCACGGCCTGTTCTATCTGGGCAAGGTGGTGCTGACACTGATGCCGAATGCGTTGATCGATCTTGCCAGTTTTCGCGGCGTGGTGATTCGTGTCTCGCTGGTCGAAGGCGTCATGGCGATCCTGTTGATCGCGCTCTCCATGACCGGCACGGTGCGCTACCGCCGCGAGCGCCAGATCGAGCTTCTCGCCGAGCGCGACCCGCTCACTGGGCTGTTCAACCGCCGCGCCTTCGAAGCCCGTGCGCCGGCGCATCTTGCCGATGTGGCCGTGAGCCGGCCCGGCGCCCTGCTGCTACTGGATGTCGACCACTTCAAGCCGGTCAACGACCTGCATGGCCACGCCGCGGGGGACCGCTTGCTGATGATGCTGGGCGAGCTGATCCAGGCCGAACTACCCGACAAGAGCCTGTGCGCACGGCTGGGCGGCGACGAGTTCGCCATCTTGCTGATGGATAGCGACCAGGCTCAGGTACTCGCCCTGGCCGAAAATCTGCGTCACCGTTTCCAGGCCACCACCGCGCAGAGCTTCGCCACCCCGGATGCGGTCACCCTGAGCCTGGGTGCGGTGATGCTGCATCAGCCCCAGACGGATCTGGCCGCGCTGATCGAGCGCGGCGATATCGCGCTCTACGCCGCCAAGCGGAGCGGCCGCAACGGCCTGCGTGTGAGCACACCTGCCGCAGAGGCTACCTCGGCACCCGGCTACAGCGCCCCATCGGCGATCGCCCGCGCCAACGTCGGCGACAGCGGCAGGCGCGGCAGCAGCGTCGCCTGATAGGCGTGGTAGAGATCGGGTTTGCCCGACCACACCTCGTTCGAGGGGCGGTTGTGGCGGTCGAGCTCCTGCCACCAGCTGCCGCGCTCGCGGTCGATCAGGTAGCCGTCGATATAATCCCAGAAGCGCCGGTACCAGGTTTCGTACTCGGCGTCGCCGGTGCGCTTGAGCAGGGCCGCCGCGGTCGACGCGGCCTCCGCCAGGGTCCAGTGCATGCGCTCGTGCACCACCGGTCGGTCGTGCCAGTCGTGGGTGTAGATCAGCCCCGGCTCGCCATCCACCTGCCAGGCCAGCTCGGTGGCCCGTCGGAACAGCCCGCGGGCATCTTCCAGCAGCCACCCGGGGGCGCTCTCGCCCTGACGCAAGAGGCCGCCCTCCAGGTGCAGCATCAGCCGCGCCCACTCGAAGGCGTGGCCCGGGGTGGCGCCGTAGGGGCGGAACGGGTCCTTGGGGGTGTCCTGGTTGTAGTCGCGCCACTCCTGCCAATCGCTGTCGAAGTGCTCGACCACGCGATAGCCGTTGGGGCGGGCATGGACATGAATGATCTTGTCGACGATGGAGAGCGCGCGCTGGCGCCACTTGGGCGCATCGAGCACGTCGGCGAGCTGCAGGAAGGCCTCGGTGGCGTGCATGTTGCTGTTGCCACCGCGATAGGCTTCGCTGTCGCGCCAGTCGCGTGAGAAGCCCTCGCGCAGGCGACCCTCGTCCTCGGCCCAGAAGCGCGTCTCGATGACCTCGACGATCTCGTCGAGCAGCGGCCCGGCCGCCGGATCGCCGGCCTGCCAGGCGCTGGCGGCGGCCAGCGCGACGAAGGCGTGGATGTAGGCCTGCTTGGTCTGTTCCTCACCTTCCCGCGGCAGCTCGCCATACCAGCCGCCGTGCTCGGCATCCCTGAGCGGACCGCGCAGGGCCGCCACGCCGTGGGCCACCAGCGGCGCCGCCCCGGGCTCGCCGCGCATCGCCGCCAGCGCGAAGCAGTGGGTCATGCGCGCGGTGATCATGGTGTCCGGGTGAGCGTCTTCGGGCAGGCGGCCATCGTCGTCCAGGGCGGCGAAACCGCACTGGGGATGGCGCGAGGCGCGGTAGAACGCCAGCAGACGCCGTCCCTCCGTCTCGAGCCAGGCCCAGTGCGAAAGACGGTTCAACCAGCTGTCGCGACGCGGCAGCGGATCTGGCGAGGTAGCGGATCGTTGAGTGCCCGGCAGGGGTACCCCGTCGCAATGACTATCAGGCATGGGTAACGGGCCTCCTCTGCCCGGGTGTCGAGTTCACGCATTGGCACCCAGTGTCGGGGCCGTGCTCCGCGATGTCGATAATCCAGCGGTGCTAGTTCAGTGTCGATAACCCAGCGTCGATAACCCCGTGTGGATACCTCAGCGTGGATACCTCAGTGTGGATAAGTCAGTGCCGATCACTCAGCCGTTGACCACGACCCCGCCATTGGGATGCAAGGTCTGGCCGCTGATGAATGAAGCATCCAGCGACGCCAGAAAGACATAGCACGGCCCCAGCTCCCACGGCTGGGCGGCACGCCCCATCGGCGTCTCGCTGCCGAAATCTTCGAGCATCTGCGGGTCGTGTGCGCCCAGCGTCGCCGGCTGCAGCGGGGTCCACACCGGCCCCGGCGCCACCGCATTGACTCGCACCCCACGCCCGACCACCTGATTGGAGAGCGCGCGGGTGAAGCTGATGATCGCCCCCTTGGTGGCGCTGTAGTCGACCAGGAAATCGGGGCCGATATAGGCGTTGACCGACGCGGTGTTGATGATCGCGTCGTCCTCGCCCAGATGCGGTAGCGCTGCCTTGGTGAGATAGAACATGCCATGCATGTTGGTGGCGAAGGTCTCCTCCCACTGGGTGTCGCTGAGCTCGGCGAGGTCGTTACTGACCTGCTGGGTGCCGGCATTGTTGACCAGGATATTGAGCCCGCCGAAGTGCTCGATCACCTGCGCCAGCGACGCGCGGCAGAAGGCGGCATCGCGCATGTCGCCGGCGATCAGCAGGCAGCGGCAGCCCTCGGCCTCGACCAGCCGCTGGGTCTCGCGGGCATCGTCGTCTTCGCTCAGATACATCACCGCCACATCGGCGCCCTCCCGGGCGAAGTGGATCGCCACCGAACGGCCGATCCCGCTGTCGGCGCCGGTGATCAACGCCACCTTGCCCGCCAGCTTGCCGCTGCCGCGATAGCCGTCGCGGATGAAGACCGCCGGCGGCTGCATCAGGCTCTCCTTGCCGGGCAGTGTCTGCTGCTGGGCGTGGATCTGGGTCTTCTGCACCATAACGTTACCTCCCTGTCACTGAACATCGGCGGAAAGACTGACTTTCCACCCAGGTGAATCGAATCAGCTCACGCGATACGACACGAAATGAGCGATTCGGCGCGGCTCTCCGGCCGCCTTTCACACCTAGTTCAGCGTGCCCGCCCTGGCAAGCGCCGGCCCGACAGATTCAGCGCGGGGAGGCGAATAGATGCCGCGGGGTCAGCCTCCGGCGATGCCGAAGGCCCAGCCCACCGCCGCCGTGGTGAGCATCGCCAGCACCCCCCAGAAGGTGACCCGCACCACCGCCACCCGCGCCCGCGAGCCGCCGATTCGCGCCGAGACCAGCCCCAGCAGCGCCAGGGCCAGCAGCGAGCCCAGCGCCACCACCACAGGGATCGCCAGGCGAGTGCTGGAGAGCGCCCCGAGCAGAGTGAAGGCCAGCGGCAGCGCCGCACCGGAGAAGAAGGAGAGCGCCGAGGTCCAGGCCGCCTGCAGTGGCTGCGCCGAGTTGACGCTACTGAAGCCCAGCTCGTCGCGGGCATGAGCGGCCAGGGCATCGTGCTGCATCAGCGTCTCGGCGACTTCGTGGGCCAGCGACGGTGACAGCCCTCGGGTTTCGTAGATCTGCGCCAATTCGCGCACCTCGAGCTCGTAGTTGGCCTTGAGCTCGCGCCGCTCCCGGGCCAGGTCGGCACGCTCGGTGTCCTTCTGCGAACTCACCGAGACGTACTCGCCGGCGGCCATCGACATCGCCCCGGCCACCGCCCCGGCCACACCGGCGGTCAAGACCCCGCCCAGGCCGCTGCCCGCGGCCGCCATGCCGATCACCAGACTGGCGGTGGAGACGATACCGTCGTTGGCCCCCAGCACCGCCGCGCGCAGCCAGCCCACGCGGTCGGAATAGTGGCGTTCCTTGGGAATGTTCATCGCAGGTTCCTGTATGGCCATGTCTCTCCCATCGCGATGAGTCTGATGTTTTTACCTTAAGCCAAACCTAAGCCTGCTGCCGCTAGTCTGAGCTTCCCGAGCCTGTTCCGGTGGCACGACCTGCCGCTCGCACCGGGGGCTCACCTCGACGCCGACTCGCTCATGACAAGGATCGCCCGCCGTGAACTCGACAACCCCACAGCGCTACTCCGCCAAGGCCCGACACTTCCACTGGAGCGTGGCCTCCTTCGTCGTGCTGGCCTATGCGCTGATTCTCTCGACGGACCTCTTCCCGCGCAGCAGCGGTATCCCTGACGTGCTGCTGCAGAGCCACTTCTGGGCCGGTATCGGCGTGCTGCTGCTGGCGATACCGCGCCTGCTGGAACGCCTGCGGCGCACGCCGCCGCCGGTCACCCCGGCGCTGCATCCGCACCTCGAACGGCTCTCGCGGGTCACCCACTGGGCGCTCTACGCCTTCCTATTCGCGCAGCCGCTGCTGGGCATCTTCACCGTGTGGCTGAGCGACGGCGCCATCCCCGTGCCGGGCACGTCACTGTCGCTGCCGTCGCCCTTCTCTGTCAGCCCGGGGCTGGGGCATAGCGTGGAGGAAGTGCACACGACCCTGGGCACGATCTTCTACTACGTCATCGGGCTGCACCTGGCCGCGGTGTGCTGGCATCAGTTCGTGCGGAGAGACAATCTGCTCAAGCGCATGCTCTAGGTACTCTCTGAAAAGTACTGCGCTCGCCCATGCGGCGTTAAAAATCGGCTCACTGAACAACGTTCAGAACGTCCGAAGGACGGCCCGAAGGGCGAGCGGAGTGAGTCAAATGCTCATTTACACCCCGTAAACTCCGCGTTTTCGCCGATTTTTGCCTTGCCTGGCCTTCGCTCGTCGACTTTTCAGACAGCACCTGGGCTGTGTATGCAAACTTTCTATACTTCCTATAGCGCCCGGGGCTGGTAACAGCCCCGGGCGCCGGTCGCACAGATACCGCTTGGGGCACTACCCCATGAAGGCGTTGGCGATCAACAGCGCCACCAGGCCGGTGGCCCAACCCAGGGTGGTGGGTACCGACAGCACCAGCAGCTGGTGCTTGGCGGTCTTGACCCCGAGCAGACGGTTGACCACCCAGAAGTAGCTATCGTTGAAGTAGCTGAAGAAGAGCCCGCCCAGACACGCCGCCTGCGCCGCCAGCACCATGTTGACGTCGGGCATGGCAGAGAGGATCGGCGCCGAGATCGAGGCCCCTGTGATCATCGACACCGTGCCGCTGCCCTGCACGAAGCGCACCAGGGTCGCGATTAGAAACGGAATCAGCACCGCCGGCAACGCCAGCCCGGCAATGCTCTGACCGATGTAGTCACCCGCGCCGCTGGCCCGCAGTACCGCCCCCAGCGCGCCCCCGGCACCGGTCACCAGCAGGATGATACCGGCACTCTCGACGCCCTTTTCCAGATGCGCCAGCACCTGATCCTTGGGCATCTTCGGCACCAGGCCATAGACCGCCGCCAGCACGCCGATACCCACCGCGATGACCGGATGGCCGACGAACTGCACCACCTGGACGAAGGCGCCCGGGGCATCGCCACCGCCGGTCAGCGCGGTCACCAGGGTATTCAGGAAGATCAGCCCGATCGGCAGCACGATCGGCAGCACCGCCTTGAACAGCGACGGCAGCTCGGACTCCGCCAGCGGCGTGGCGACCGGATCGGTATCGTCACGCTTGAGCGAACCGGGCACGTCGCGCTCGATCATCGCCTCGATGCGCGGGCCCATGATGCGTGCATAGAGCACCATCACGATCAGCGCCGGGGCCGTGAACACGATGCCCCAGGCGATCATCAGCCCGATATCCACCCCGAAGATGCCGGCAACGCCCAGCGGGCCCGGGGTCGGCGGCACCGCGCTATGTGTCACCGCCAGCCCCGAGGCGAGCGCGATGCCCAAGGTGAGGACCGAACGCCCGCTGTTGCGCGCCAGCGCCCGCACCAGCGGGTTGAGAATCACGTAGGCGGAGTCGCAGAAGATCGGGATCGAGACGATATAGCCGGTGATCGCCATGGCCCAATCCTCGCGCTCCTTGCCGAGCAGCCGGAGGATGGCGTAGGCCATGCGCTGCCCCGCCCCGGAAACTTCCAGAATCCGCCCCATCATCACCCCGAAGCCGATCACCAGGCCGATGGTGGAGAGCGTCTTGCCGAAACCGGTGGTGATCGCATCGATCACCGCATTGGGCGACATCCCACCGATCAGCCCGGCGATCGAGGCAGCGATCACCAGCGCCAGCAGCGCATGCACCCGGGTTTTGATGACCAGCGCGATCATCACGAAGATAGCGATACCCAGGCCGATGATGACCTGGGGACCTGCGACAGCAGCGTCTGTCATGGGTGGACTCCTTGATTGGATTTATCGTTGAGTTCGTCTTCGCGGTAGGCGCGGATGATGGCGTCGAAGTCGGCATCCGCGCGTAGGCCCAGGGCCAGCGACTGCGTGACCTCCAGCCCACCGGGCCAACTGGCGACGATGGCGTCGATGCGCGCATCGGGTTCGAAGCGCACCCGCTCACGCGCGGCCGCGCCGGCGCTGCGCTCCAGCGCCGCCAGCATCTCGTTCACCGTGACCGTGATCCCGGGCAGGTTGAGGGTGCGCCAGGCGCCGAGCCGTTCCGCCGGCAGCGCCAGCGTCTGGGCCAGGTTCTCGACCACGGTGCGCGGCGAGGAGAGCCACAGCGCCAGCTCGCCGGACACCGGGCAAGTGGTCTCGATACCGGCCAGCGGCTCGCGGATGATCGCGCTGGCGAACGACGACGCCGCCTGATTGGGCTTGCCCGGGCGCACCACGATGGTGGGCAGGCGACAGACCCGGCCGTCGACGAAGCCGCGCCGGCTGTAGTCGTTGACCAGCAGCTCGCCGATCGCCTTCTGCGCCCCGTAGGAGGAGCGCGGCTGCGGGCCGATCGCCTCGGCCACCGGCTGTTCCAGCCCCGGCCCGAACACCGCCAGCGAACTGGCGAACAGGAAACGCAGCGGCTGCGAACGCTCGCGACAGGCGTCGAGCAGCGTGCGCGTCGCCTCCAGGTTGACCCGCATGCCGAGCTCGAAATCGGCCTCGGCCTGGGCGCTCACCACCGCGGCCAGGTGGCACACGGCGCCGGTGTCCGTAGCGAACGCCGAGGCCACCAGCGCCGGGTCGGCGACATCTCCGCTCAGCGACTCGACCCGCGCATCGGCCAGCGGACACGCTGCCAGATCGATCGAGGTCACCCGGGTGACCGGCTGTCCGTCGATGGCGATCTCTCCCGACAGCAGCCGGCTGATCAGTCTGGCGCCGAGAAAGCCGGCGCCCCCTGTGACGATGACATGCATGCTGGTTCTCCTGGTTGAGCGCCCTACATCCAAAAAGCCAGTCTGACCAAAGGCGAATGGCGCAGGCGTTTGAGATTTAGCATCTTGTCTGACAAATTAAGCTTGGCAGCAACATCGCCTTTGGTCGGATAGGGTCTATGACAGGCGCCATGACGGCGTTTCCCGGCCCAAAGCTACGACCAACGTATAAGGAGCACACTGTGAGTGGAGACATCTCGGCGCCCTCGCGCGGCCCCCAGCTCTCGGAGCAGGTGGCCACGCGGCTGAGCGAAGCGATCCAGAGCGGCGAGTGGGCCCGCGGCGAACGCCTGCCCACCGAGGCCGCGCTGGGCCAGCGCTTCGGCATCAGCCGTTCGGTGGTGCGCGAGGCGATCTCGATGCTGCGCAACGCCGGCCTGGTCACTTCGCGTCGCGGCAGCGGCAGCTTCGTCGCCGACGCGCCGACCGTGTCCCTGCGCCTGGCCCTGCCCGACTCGGATCTCGCCTCGGTGATCGAAGTGCTCGAACTGCGCCGGCCGCTGGAGGTGGAAGCCGCCCGGCTCGCCGCCAGCCGGCGCACGCCCTCGCAGCTGCGGCGCATCCGCAACGCCATGGTGGATATCGACGAAGCGGTGGAGGCCGGCCTCTCCGGCGTGGAGCAGGACCTGGCCTTCCACCGCGCCATCGCCGAGGCGGCGCACAACGCCCACTTCACCGCGGTGCTCGACTTCTACAACCGCTTCCTGCACCACGCGATCCAGGTCACGCGGACCAACGAATCGCTGCGCGAGACCTTCATGCAGCAGGTGGTCGCCGAACACCAGGCGATCGTCGACGCGATCGCCGCCGGCGATGCCGAGGCCGCGGCACAGGCCGCCGCCCGCCATCTGGAACACGCCGAGGTGCGTCTGCGCCAGGCGCCCGAAGATCTGATCGCGCGCCTCCAGGCTCAGCGCCCGGGCGCGCCGGAATAAACCAAGGCCAGTCAAAGACAGACAAGGCAAAGACAAGCCAGTCAAAGACAAGCAAGGAGAGAAGGCATGACACAGCACACTACCGCCGGCGATGCCAGCACCGGCGCCAACCCCAAGGTCGGCCTGATCGGGCTCGGTTCGATGGGCATGGGCATGGCCACTTCGCTGGTCAAGGCGGGCTTCGAGACCTGGGGCTGCGACCTGCGCCCGGAGGCCCGCGAGCAGTTCGCCGCCGCCGGCGGCCACGCCGTCGCCACGCCGGCCGAGATGGCCGCCGAGGTCGAGATCGTGCTCACCGTGGTGGTCAACGCCGCGCAGACGCGTGACGCGCTGTTTGGGGATGCCGGGCTGGTGCAGGCGCAGGGCGGGCTGGCCCCGGGCAGCGTGGTGATCTCGTGCGCCACCTGCGCCCCGGAAGCGGTGCGTGACCTCGGCGCAGAACTCGCCGCCCACGATATCCAGCTGCTCGATGCGCCGATCTCCGGCGGCTCGGTGAAAGCCGCCCAGGGCCAGCTGACGATGATGACCTCCGGCCCCGCGGCGCTCTACGCGCGCGCCGGCAAGGTGCTCGATGCGCTGGCGGCCAAGGTGTTCCGGCTCGGCGACGAGCTCGGCCAGGGCTCCCAGGTGAAGCTGGTCAATCAGCTGCTGGCGGGCGTGCACATCGCCGCCGCCGCCGAGGCGATGGCCTACGGCATTCGCGGCGGCTGCGACCCGCAGACCCTCTACGAGGTGATCACCCAGAGCGCCGGCAACTCGTGGATGTTCGAGAACCGGGTGCCGCATATCCTGGCCGGCGACTACACCCCGCACTCGGCGGTGGATATCTTCGTCAAGGACTTGGGGATCGTTCACGATACCGCCCATCGCGACAAGTTCCCGCTGCCGCTGACCGCTCAGGCGCTCAACCAGTTCACCCTCGCCTCCGCCCAGGGCCTGGGGCGCGAGGACGACTCGGCGGTGGTCAAGGTCTATCCGGGCATCAGCCTGCCCGGCAGCGCCGCCAACGACCCTAGCTGAACCGACGAGAGAGCCACGCCATGCCACGCTTTGCCGCCAACCTGAGCATGATGTTCAACGAGGTGCCGTTTCTCGAGCGCTTCGCCCGCGCCGCCGAGTGCGGCTTCACCGGGGTCGAGTTCCTGTTCCCCTATGCCTGCGAGCCGGCGGACATCGCCGACGCGCTCGAGCGCCACGGGCTGACCCAGGTGCTGTTCAATCTGCCGCCGGGAGACTGGGAGGCGGGTGAGCGGGGACTGGCCGCGCTGCCGGGGCGCGAAAGGGAGTTCCGCGCCAGCGTCGACACCGCGCTGCGCTACGCCGAGGCGCTCGGCTGCACCCGGCTGCACGCCATGGCCGGGCTGGTCGTGGAGGGCGTCTCGCCCCAGGCGATGCGCGAGACCTATCTGGAGAACCTGCGCGTCGCCGCGCGCAAGCTGGCCGAGCACGGGCGCACGCTGCTGATCGAACCGATCAACACCCGCGACATGCCGGGCTACTTCCTCAATCATCAGGCCGACGGGCATGCGCTGCTCGCCGAGCTCGGCGAACCCAACGTCAAGGTGCAGATGGACTTCTACCATACCCAGATCATGGACGGAGACATCTGGAAGACCTATCAGCGCTACCGTGACGGGGTCGGCCATATTCAGATCGCCGGGGTGCCGGAGCGCCACGAGCCGGACACCGGCGAGGTCAACTATCCCTGGCTGTTCGCCCAGCTCGATGCTGCGGGCTACGCCGGCTGGCTGGGCTGCGAGTATCGGCCGAGGGGGGGGACCGAAGCGGGCCTGGGCTGGCTAGGCCATGTCTGAAAAGGACTGCGCTTGCCCATGCGGTGTTAAAAATCGGCTCAAGATGCTCATTTACACCCCGTAAACTCCGCTCTTTCGCCGATTTTTGCCTTGCCTGGTCTTCGCTCGTCGACTGTTCAGACATGGCCTGTCAGCGTGGCGCTGAGACACCGCGCCACCTGACTCACTCGGCGTCCGCACGTAGGCGGATGCCGTCATCTTCGATCACGATCCGGCGCTGCTTGTAGAGCCGGCCGATGGCCTGCTTGAAGGCGTTCTTGCTGACGCCGAGGCGGGCCTTGATCGCCTCCGCCGGGCTCTTGTCGCCGAGCGCCAGAAAGCCGTCGTGGCGGGCCAGTTCGGCGAGGATCTTCTCGCCCACCACGTCGAGCCGCGCCGCCCCCGGCGGTAGCAGCGAGAGATCGAGCCGGCCATCCTCGCGCACCCGCTTCACGTAGCCCTGGACACTGTCGCCCCGGCGCAGCGGACGGCTGATGTCATCGTGATAGAGCAGGCCCCAGAAACGGTGATTGACCACCGCCTTGGCGCCCAGATCGGTGAGATCGGCGATGGTCAGCCGCACGGCATCACCCGCCGCCAGCCCCTCGGACTCGTCCTGCACAAAACGGTCGAGCTTCATGCTCGCCACCGGCCGCATGCGATCGTCGACATAGATCATCACCAGTACGCGCTTGCCCTCGTCGGGGCGAAAGCGCTGCTCGCCGAACGGCAGCAAGAGCTCCTTGGGCCGGCCCCAGTTCAGAAAGGCACCGATCTCGGTGACCCGCGACACGCGGAGATAGGCGACCTCGCCCACGTTGGCGTGGGGCTCGGCGCTCGGGCCAGCAGCGGGGGGGCGTGAAGACATGGGGCAGATTCCTGAGAGTGCGTGGGCGGGCGATCGCGGCCCATCCTAGCGTGCCGACGCGCCCGCGCAAGGCCAGGACGCGGCGAGTTACGACTTTCGTATCAATCGCATCGATAATCGAATTCGGCAGACGTGATTAGCAGACTAACGTACTCATCTCCATACTGTCGTCAACGGTCGGGGGCAAGGAGCCGCCCCCCGGAAAAGGCCAGTGCCGTTTCCGACGTCGCCAAGCGACGACCCGCAAGGGGTGACCACCACGGAATGGCAGGTCACACAACGATATGATTGGAGGTAACACCATGAAAGCACGTATTCTCGCAGCCGTCGCACTCGCCGTTGCTCTGCCGACCGCCGCCCAGGCCAACAGCTTCATCAACGAGCAGATCTTCGAGCAGCAGAGCGAGCAGCTCAACACCCAGCAGACGGCCCAGTATCAGTCGCTGCCGACCGCCTACAGCGTCGACACCGTCAGCGGCGGCCACAGTGCCGCAGCCGACCAGGCACTGCAAAACGTCGCCCAAGAGACTCAGCTCTCGACCCAGATCCCGGCCGGCGGTAGCGCCCTGGTCGCTCAGGGTCACAGCGCCGCCGCCGCCCAAGGGCTGGCCAACGCCAACCAGGCCGGTCATGACAATGGCAGCGTGAGCTTCTCCAGCCTGTAAATCGATACGCCGACACGGCTTATCGCACCAAAAACCGCCGGCCTAGTGCCGGCGGTTTTGCGTTCATCCAGCGCTGGGATGACAAGCCCATAGCCGAGTATTTACCGCCGGCAACCGTGCAAATGCCGTCCGTCGCAGCCGGCCTTCGTGCACCGAAGGCGAGAACGGTAGATTCTCCATACCGCGCTCTATCATGACAGACAATTGGCTTCCCGCTTTGGCCAGCCAGGCGGCGCGATCGCATATCCAAGCGCCAACCGATAGACCTGTCATGCGCTGGCAACCCAGTGATATCTCGGCAAATCAGCGCCATGCCCCATCCATTGACCTGCGTTTCCGCGCAATCATGTCAGGGTGCTACGCTGAGCACATGATTATCTAAATAAGTAAATATAAAAATCTTGACAATGATACAACTCACCGCGTGGCGCAATAAATCCGTACGGTGATCCCCGTGATAAAGCCGCTCTCAAAAAACGTATAGCCTCATTGGCTATTTGCATTTTAACTGATGCCGGCCGGTCGTTATGATGGCGACTCATGGTCTGAATGTTGCCCGGCTTCGGCTGGGCTTTTTTGCGCCCTTTTTTCCTGTTCCGGTTTTTCCTGTTCCGGTTTTTCCTGTTCCGGTTTTTCCTGTTCCGGTTTTTCCTGTTCCGGCATCGCAGCCACCGCCCGACCGTCAGGTTTTACCTGCGCCTGGCCGGCCGGCGACTCGGGCCGGGCATGCGCCAGCAGCCATGCCGCGCTGAACGCCCCCTCGCTGGCCGTGGCCATGCGCTGCGCGTGGCACGTCTCACCGGTGTACTCCGTACGCGGCAGGCAGTCGCGACGCAGCCACTTGCACACCGCGGAAGGTGAGACCCCACAGATTCGCGCGCAGCGCGACACCCCGCCCACCCGTTCCACCGCAAATCGAATGGCACTCATGGCACCCTCGCTGAGCGTGTACTTTGAGTACAGACATATCAGGTACTGAAAGTACATTCAAGCGATGCGACTATTGAACCTATGGTTCACACTGATCATCGGGACGACTTCAGCGCCCGCCTGCTCGAAGCACTGCGTCACGCAGGTAAGGACGGCCACGGAATGGGCGCACGCCTAGCCCGCGCCGTGCGTGTCACCCCCAAGGCTGCGAGCAAGTGGATCAACGGCGAAGCGCGCCCGAGCCACGCCAAGAAGGTGGCGCTGGCACGCTGGCTGGGCGTGCGCGAGGCGTGGCTGGACTACGGCCAGGGGCATATGCTGCGCGATGACGACGAGCGCGAGGCAGCGTATGCACGCCCCCCTGGCAACACGCTGCGCGTCGCCGAGCCATCGCCGGCGCGCGCCGCGCGGACACTGTCACTGATCGAAGCGGCGGTGCAGGCCGGCGAGCTGGAAGACGCCGACCTGCTGCTGCTGGAGCAGCTGGTAAAGCGCCTGCGGCGCACCGGCCAGAGCGCTCCTGAGACGCGGAACGACACCGACACCTGACCCCATCGCAACAGCGCTCTGACAGACCGGCCTATTACCCTGCCGCTCTCTTTCCCAATACCGATAAAACGGATTGAACTTCTAGTACTTTTAATATGTACTATTAGTACATTATGGGTGATGATTTCCCAACTTCGTCGCATAGCCTGACTCAGGTGTTGACCCCGAGGACGCCATGAACCGTTTTCGCTGCCAAGACACGCTGGTGCTGAATGAAGACTGGCTGCGGTTCGATGTGCCGATACCGCCGCAACGTTTCTACTATGCCGGACGGCAGATCGCGACGATCTACGATAGCCATATCTGTCATGCCGGCACTCCCGACATCGATACGGTCTACTGCGCGTATCGCCAGCCCGCGTCACCTGCCGGGGTCTATCAGCCGGCGCTCTATGTGCCCAGCCTGCATCACGCCATCATCGTCATCGACCACCGCTTCACGCTGGCACGCCACGCCAAGGCGTGGATCGCAGACCGCGTACGTGAGCTCATCATCGCCCGCCGCCCGCCCTGGCATGGCCCGAGAAGCGGCCCGCCGCTCTCGGATTTCGTCTGAGACGTTCACGCCGCCATAGACGACGCTGGCATCGCGCCATCATCGATGCTGTAGTGTCTGGCCAATACGGAGGGACGCATGAAGACGATCGGCGTACTCGGCGGCATGAGCTGGGAATCGACCCAGAGTTACTATCGCCTGCTCAATGAAGGCGTGCGCCAGCGCCTGGGCGGGCACCACTCGGCCAGGATCGCGCTGGTGAGCGTCGACTTTGCCGAGATCGAAGCGCTCCAGCGCAGCGGCCAGTGGGCAGAAGCCGGCCAACGGCTCGCCGCGGCGGCAGGGCAAGTGGAAGCCGCCGGCGCCGAGTGCCTGCTGCTGGCCACCAACACCATGCACAAGGTCGCCTCGGCGATCGAGGCGGCGCTGAACATGCCGCTGCTGCACATCGCCGATGCCACCGGCGAACGCTTGGCGGCGGATGGCATCGACCAGGCCGGGCTGCTGGGCACGCGCTTCACCATGGAACAGCCCTTCTACCGCGAACGCCTCAGCGAGCGCTACGGCATCGACTGTCTGATCCCCGCAGAGGACGAGCGCGAGGCGATCCACCGCATCATCTTCGAGGAGTTGGTGCAGGGCATCGTGAACGACGACTCCCGCGCGCGCTATCGTGAAATCGTCGCCAACCTGCACGCCCGCGGCGCCCGCGCGATCATTCTCGGCTGCACCGAAATCGCCCTGTTGCTACGCCCGCAGGACAGCGCCCTGCCGCTCTACGACACCACCGCACTGCATGTGGAGATGGGGCTGGCCTTCGCGCTCGACGATCACTGAGAGTGCGTCGAACTCGCTGCGGCGCGCCCTGCACGCCACAAACAAAAACCGCCACCCGGCGTAAGCACGGGTGGCGGTTTTCGTCAAAAGATGGCGCGCCCTAAAGGATTCGAACCTTTGACCTTTGCCTCCGGAGGGCAACGCTCTATCCAGCTGAGCTAAGGGCGCGTAGTGCAGGTTGTCGCAAGCGGTGATTGGCCCGTTTGCGGCGCGGCCATCCTACCTGCTCGCCCGCGGGGTGTCCAGCCTCGGGCTTTCCCGCGCAGCAGAGCGGCCAAGCTCCGCTGCCTCTCCCTGCTCACCACGCGCCACGCGCCACGCGCCACGCGCCACAAGAAGTTAAAAAATTGTTACAATAGAAAACATTAATTGAACTTAGCCAGGGTTTCTGCCGATATACCGCCTGAACACGCAAGCAACGAAAAAAAAGAGCGTCGCCCACTCGACGCCCCATCCGCCCAGCCTGGCGTGCAGGCAGCGGAGCCCCTATCCAAGGACCCCACCGCCATGTCTTTTCTCAAGCGCAGCGTCAAACTCAGGCTCGGCATGAGCTTGGGCCTGTGTATCGCCATGCTGATAGTCACTGGCCTTGTCGGGCTCTATGGCGCCAGCCAGGAGCGTGATCACGTCGAAGCCACCTATACCAACAACCTGCTGCCCATCACCACGCTGGGTCAGGTGCGTACCGGCATCCTGCTCAACCGTGGCCTGATCAGCGAAGCATTGACCTCGGGCCAGGACGCCGACCTGGCCGCCATCAGCCAGCAGATCAACGAGAACCGCCAGAGCATCAAGGAAAACTGGACCCGTTACGACCAGACGAGTGTGAAGGACGGTGCCGAAGCGGCAGCCGCCAAGGCCTTCCCGCAGAACCGCGCGACGCTGGAGTCGCAGCTCGACGGCGTGCTGCGCGATCTGAACGCCGGCAATCTCGCCAGCGCCACGGCAGCCATGAACGGCCCGGTGAAGCAGAGCTATACCGCTACCCTGGAGAATCTGCAACAGGCGATCCAGGCCAATATCGCCCAGGCCGAGGCCGGCTTCGCCTCTGCGGAACAAAACTTCAGCGACCTGCGTCTACTGATCATCGGCAGTATCGTGCTCGCCACCCTGCTGGCTGGCTTGCTCACGGTGTGGCTGATCCGCGGCGTCATGACCCCGCTGGGCAAGGCGCGCGAGCTGGCCACCGCACTCTCCGAAGGGCGTCTGGATACCCATATCGACGTCACCTGTCAGGATGAGTTCGGCGACATGCTGCGCGACCTCACCACGATGCAGGCGCGGCTGACCCAGGTCGTCACCGCCGTGCGCCACAACGCCGAATCCGTGCAGCAGGCGGCGGACGAGATCGCCCAGGGTACCGACGACCTCAACCGTCGCACCCAGGAGCAGGCCGCGAGTCTCGAGCAGACCGCTGCCTCGATGGACGAAATCACCGCCACCGTGCGCCACAATGCCGATAACTCCTCCCAGGCCGATTCGCTGGTCGACGAGGTCAGTCTGCGCGCCCAGCAGGGCGGCGTGGTGGCCAAGCAGGCGATGCAGGCAATGTCTGAGATCAATGAGTCCAGCCAGCGCATCTCCAGCATCGTCGGGCTGATCGACAACATCGCCTTCCAGACCAATCTGCTGGCACTCAACGCCTCGGTGGAGGCGGCACGTGCCGGCGAGCAAGGTCGCGGCTTCGCGGTGGTCGCCGGCGAGGTGCGCACCCTGGCCGGACGCAGCGCCGATGCCGCCAAGGAGATCAAGGATCTGGTGAAGGAGAGCGTGGAGAAGGTCGGCTCGGGCACGCGCCTGGTGGACGACGCCGGCAACGCGCTCAACGAGATCGTCGAGGGGGTCAAGCGGGTCAACGACTTGATGGGCGAGATCGCCGTGGCCAGCCGCGAGCAGTCCCAGGGTATCGACCAGGTCAACCAGGCGGTATCGCAGATGGATACCGCCACGCAGCAGAACGCCGGGCTGGTCGACCAGTCGAGCACCTCCAGCCGTCAGCTGCTGGCACACGCCCAGTCGCTGTCCGAAGAGATGGCCTTCTTCAAGGTGGCGGAAGACCGCGCTGGCTCAGCCAAGCGTCGCCCGCAGCCGTCAATGCCCGCACCCCAGGCCCGGCTGGCGAGCGCCAAGCCCGGCAAGCCCAAGGCAGCCGCCCAGCCGCAGGAAGAGGAGTGGACGACCTTCTGAGCCCACTCGGCCGCCGGTTCGCATCGAGCCGGCGGCGCTAGCACCTCGATTCACCCGTTCGATCGTGACCCTGTTCGCTCGCGACAGTCTTAGGTTCTATGCGAGCTAGGCCTGGCCCATCCGCCAGGCCTTTTTTGTGCTCGCGTTCCGCTATCGGCAGCGCGCGTCACCCGCTTGGCACCGCCCCCGATTCAGCCGTAGCTCAGCCCAGCAACGACCTCAGCCCGGCGATGGCACTCTGGCCGCGCTCCTGCTTGCGCTCCGGGTTCTCCTTGTCGGCGCGGCCTTCCCACTCCAGGTCGTCCGCCGGCAGCTCGTCGAGAAAACGGCTCGGGGTGCAGTCGAGCAGTTCGCCGTAGGCCTTGCGCTGGCGGGCCAGGGTCAGCGTCAGCGTACGCCGGGCGCGGGTGATGCCAACATAGGCCAGGCGGCGCTCCTCTTCGATGGTGCCGGCCTCGATCGCGTTGCGGTGCGGCAGCAGCTCCTCCTCCAGCCCCATCAGATAGACATGCGGGAACTCGAGCCCCTTGGAGGCGTGCATGGTGAGCAGCTGCACGCGGTCGGAGTCATCTTCCTCGGCCTGCTGCTCGAGGATGTCGCGCAGCACCAGGCGCGAGATCGCCGACTGCACGTCGTCGGTCTCTTCAGAGGCCTCGCCCTCCTCATCGTCGCGGTGCATCGACTTCTCGAGCTGGTCGATCAGCGTCCAGACGTTGGCCATACGGCGCTCGGCGATGGTCGGCGCACTGGCGTTCTGGTAGAGCCAGGCTTCGTAATCCATGTCGCGGATCATCTCGCGGATCGCGGCGATGGCGTCGCCCTGGTCCATACGCTTGCGCACACCATCGATGAAATGCGCGAAGCGCCCTAGCCTTTCGACGGCGCGCGTCGGCAACACCTGCTCCAGCCCTATTTCGCGGCAGGCCGAGAACATCGAGCGCTGACGTTCGCTCGCCTGACGTTCAATGACATAGTTGGCGAGTTTTTCCAGCGTGCCGGGGCCGATCTCCCGGCGCGGCACGTTGACGATACGCAGGAAGGCGTTGTCGTCGTCCGGGTTGATCAGCAGACGCAGGTAGGCCATCGCGTCCTTGATCTCGTTGCGCGAGAAGAACGAGGTGCCGCCGGAGAGCTTGTAGGGGATCTGGTGGTGCTGCAGCTTGAGCTCCAACAGCCGCGCCTGGAAGTTGCCACGGTAGAGCACGGCGAAGTCGCGCCACTCGGCGCGCTCCTTGATCCGGCGGGTGAGAATCTCGGTGGCCACCCGCTCGGCCTCGGCCTCTTCGTGGCGGTTGACGATCACGCGGATCGCGTCGCCCTGGCCCATGTCCGACCACAGCGTCTTGTCGTAGACGTGGGGGTTATTGGCGATCAGGGTGTTGGCGGCACGCAGGATGGTCGCGGTGGAGCGGTAGTTCTGCTCCAGCTTGATCACGTTCAGGCGTGGAAAGTCCTCGCCCAGGGTGACCAGGTTCTCCGGGCGGGCGCCACGCCAGGCATAGATCGACTGGTCGTCGTCGCCGACCACGGTGAAGGTGGCGCGCTCGTCCATCAGCATCTTCACCAGCTGATACTGGCTGACGTTGGTGTCCTGGTACTCGTCCACCAGCATGTAGTGGATACGCTTGCGCCAGCGCGCCAGGGCCTCGGGGTCGCTCGACAGCAGCACCACCGGCAGCATGATCAGGTCGTCGAAGTCGACCGCGTTGTAGGCCTTGAGATGGCGGTTGTAGGCCTCGTAGACCCGCGCGGCGTACTGCTCGTCCTCGTCCGCAGCGTGGGAGATCGCGTGCCCCGGCAGCACCAGGTCGTTCTTCCACTGGGAGATCTGGCTCTGCACCGCGCCGATCTGCTCGGCGTCGGTGTCGGCCTCCTTCTGCATCAGGTCGCGCAGCAGCGCCTTGGCATCCTCCGGGTCGAACAGCGAGAAGCCCGGGCGGAAACCCAGCGCCTTGAGCTCGCGACGGATGATGTTGAGCCCCAGGTTGTGGAAGGTGGAAACGGTGAGCCCGTGCCCCTCGCGCCCCTTGAGCATCTGCCCCACGCGCTCCTTCATCTCGCGGGCCGCCTTGTTGGTGAAGGTGACCGCGGCGATCTTGCGCGCGCTCATCCCGCACTCCTGGACCAGATAGGCGATCTTGGTGGTGATCACGCTGGTCTTGCCCGAACCGGCCCCGGCCAGGACCAGACAGGGGCCATCGATATAGCGCACCGCTTCCTGCTGGCGCGGGTTGAGCTTGGCGAGGCGTTGGCGAATATCGGACATGGCGGCAGAATCGCTGAGGTAGGAACGGTGAGATCAGAACGCTGACGGTGAGAACAACAGACGGGGAATGATACACCTCATGCAGATCATCCGAGACGATTTACGCGGCCCCGAGATCGCTGCGCTACTCGAAGCCCATCTGGCCGACTTTGCGCCCCACTCCCCGCCGGAGAGCCGTCACGCGCTGGATCTCGCGGCGCTGCGCCACCCGGACGTGCACTTCTATACCGCCTGGGAAGATGGCGAACTGCTCGGCTGCGGCGCGTTCAAGCGCCTCGATGACGAACACGCCGAACTCAAGTCGATGCGCACCGACTCGCGCCATCTGCGCCGGGGCGTGGGCCAGGCGCTGCTCACCCGGCTGATGGCGGAAGCCCGAGCGGCGGGGTTCGAGCGCCTGAGCCTGGAGACCGGCTCGGTAGCGCACTTCGCGCCCGCCCGACACTTCTACGCGGCCGCGGGGTTCTCCGAGTGCGGCCCCTTCGGCGATTACGTCGAAGACCCCTACAGCGTGTTCATGACCCGGCGGCTGTAAAACCGCCGGGCCACACCGCGCTCACACATCCACCGCGCCGGCGAAATCGAGCTGGCGCCACGCCTCGTAGACGATCAGTGCGCAGGCGTTGGAGAGGTTCAGGCTACGGCTGTCGGCCAGCATGGGAATGCGCAGACGCTGTGCCGGCGGCAAAGCATCCAGCATCTCCTGGGGCAGGCCGCGGGTCTCGGGGCCGAAGACCAACGCATCGCCTTCGCGATAGTGGATATGGTGGTAGCCGTGGCGGCCGCGGGTCGAGACCGCAAAGACCCGCTCCGGGCCGACGGTTTCGAGAAACGCCGCCCAGTTGGCGTGCACCTGGACCCGCGCCCACTCGTGATAGTCGAGTCCGGCACGGCGCAGCCGCTTGTCCTCCAGCTCGAACGCCATCGGCTCGATCAGGTGCAGCCGAAAGCCGGTATTGGCGCAGAGCCGGATGATATTGCCGGTATTGGGCGGAATCTCGGGTTCGAACAGGACGATATCGAGCATGGCGGCAGCCTCGCGGTGAGGACGAGCATCAGCGCATGATACGCCATCGGCGCCCACATGGGGCGCCGATGGCGGGGCCAGTTAACATGGCCGGTCACACAGGCTGGGTATCGCCGGCCTGAGGGCAGCTACGGGGCATCAGAAGCCGACGCTGACGCCCAACACCGGCCCGCTGTCCAGGGTGTGGCCGTCGTCGTTGTCGAAATCGGTGCGCATATAGCGGTAACCGCCGTAGAGGTAGGTGTGCGAGATGATGTTCACCCGCGCCTGGGCACCGTACTCGTAGCTCTTGTCGATATCGCCATGGGCCAGGCCCTTGGGCGTGTAGAAGCCGTAGGCACCCACCGAGGTGAGCGGGATCGGGGTGTCGACGAAGGCCGAACCGCCCAGACCCAGGCCGCCACCGTTGCCGTAGTGGGTGTCCTGGTATTGATAGCGCCCACCGACCGAGAGATCGACCCCAGGCAGCCACGGCGTGAACATCAGCGAGCCGGAGTACGCCTTGGCGTTGTGGCCGCTGTCGTCGGTATTGAGATAGCCTACCCCGGCACGCAGGCTGGGCAGAATGGTCTGGCTGGCCTCGACCCCGAAGGAGTCCTTGCCGCCGTTGGCGGATACGCTCAGCGCCATCGCCTGCTGACTGGCGAAAACGAAAGTGGCGGTAGCGAGGGCGAAGCCCAAAGGTTTGAAATGGCTGCGCTTGATCATGTCACGTCTCCAGAAAGTCGCGCCGAAACGCGTTGGCCTTGCGGCTTAAGCGTGACATAATCCGACAAATTATCAAACGGTGTTTTTAAACCGTTTGTAATCCCCCGGTGCCCTGCCCGAGCCGCCGGGGGAGCGGCTCGGCCGATGCGTGAAAACCCGGCGTCAAAAAGCGCGCGCCCGGGTTACGCCGCAGGGTTTACGCCATAGCGGTCACGATAGGCGCGGATCGCCTCGGCGTGGCGGCTGAAGTCGTCGGGTTCGCCGGTACCGGGCTCGCGCGCTTCGAGATAGGCGAGCATCTGGTCGAGATTGACGATGCTGATCACCGGCATGGCGTAGGTCGCTTCGACCTCCTGGATGGCGCTGTGCGGCTTGAGGCCATCGCCATCCTGGCCGCGCTCCTGGCGGTCCAGCGCGATCACCACGCCAGCGGCCTGCGCGCCGGCGGTCTCGATCAGCTGCATGACTTCGCGAATGGCGGTGCCGGCGGTAATGACATCGTCGACGATCAGCACCCGACCGCGCAGGTCGGCGCCGACGATGTTGCCGCCCTCGCCGTGGTCCTTGGCTTCCTTGCGGTTGAAAGCAAAGGGAATATCGCGGTCGTGGTGGTCGGCCAGGGCAATGGCTGCGCTCGCCGCCAGCGAGATACCCTTGTAAGCTGGACCAAACAGTACATCTGTCTCGATCCCGCTGTCGGCGATGGCGCTGGCGTAGAAACGCCCCAGCCTGGCCAGGGCGCGGCCGGAGCGAAACAGGCCGGCATTGAAGAAATAGGGGCTGACCCGACCGGACTTGAGCGTGAACTCACCGAATCGCAACGCCCCTTCGGCGATGGCAAATTCGATGAACTCCCGTTGATATGGTTGGATCTCCGCGCTCACTCGAGCCCCCCTGTGTCAGTCTCGGCCGTTGTCTTGTGTCGCTTGCGCCCCCATTTAAGGCGCTTCGCTTTTACCTAAATCTCGCAAGCTCGGGTATCATACACGCGCGACGAAGAAGGAACACGGTATGAAAATCGCCAGCATCAATGTCAACGGGATCCGTGACGCCGTCGAACGAGGCTTTCTCGATTGGCTGGCCGAGCAGGATGCCGATGTCGTCTGCGTGCAGAACCTGAAGGCCAAGAGCTTCGAGCTGGACGACAGCATCCTCTATCCGGAGGGTTACGAAGGCTACTTCCTGGACGCCGAGCAGGACGGCTTCTCCGGCGTCGGGCTTTATTGTCGCAAGATCCCCAAGGCGATCATGTATGGCCTGGGCTTCGAGCAGTGCGATCACGAAGGGCGCTTTCTGCAGGCGGACTACGACCGCTTCAGCATCGCTACCTTCCTGATGCCGGATGGCCAGGACCCGGCTGCCAAGCAGACGTTCATGACCCAGTACCTCGAGTACCTGAACAAGATGGCGCGCAAGCGGCGCGAGTACATCATCTGCGGCACCTGGCACATCGCGCACAAGACGCTCGATCTGGCCAACTGGACCGACAACCAGACGACCCCTGGCTTCAAGCCGGAAGAGCGGGCGTGGATGGATCAGGTCTTCGGCCCCACCGGGTTCATCGACACCTTCCGCGAGGTCAACCGCGACGCCAACCAGTACACCTGGTGGCCCAAGCTCGACCAGGAAGTGCCGCGTGCCCGCCAGGAAGGCTGGCGTCTCGACTATCAGGTGGTCGGCCCCAACTTCCGCCGCCACGTGAAGGACGCCTGGATCGATACCGACGCCATCTTCAGCGAGTTCGCCCCGCTGATCGTGGAGTACGATCTCGAGCTCTGATGTAGAAGATCGATCTCGATCGTTGGTCTCGACGCGTAGACGCCCCGCCAATGCGGGGCGTCTTGCGTTGGGTGGGATAGCGGTCGGCTTGACAGACGTTGCCTAGCCGCGCTGCCAGGGCCAGTTGGTCTTGACCAGATCGATCACCTCGTCACCCCGGCCACTCATGATCGCGCGCAGGGTATAGAGGCTGAAGCCCTTGGCCTGCTCGGCCTGGATACGCGGCGGAATCGACAGCTCCTGCTTGGCCGTGCGCACATCGATCAGCGCCGGCCCCGGATGCTCGAATGCCGCCGTCAGCGCCGCATCGAGCTGCTCGGAAGCGTCCACCCGCTGGCTGAACAGGCCCAGCGATGCGGCCACCTCGGCAAAGTTCGCCGGCGACAGATCGGTCACCTCGTCGACAAAGCCCGCCGCCTTCATCTCCATCGCCACGAACCCCAGGGTCTGGTTGTTGTAGACCACGATCTTCACCGGCAACTGCTGCTCGACCAGAGTGATCAGATCGCCCAGCAGCATGCTGATACCGCCGTCGCCGGCCAGCGCCACCACCTGGCGCTCGGGAAAGGCCGCCTGCCACCCCATCGCCTGCGGCGTTGCGGTGGCCATCGAGCCGTGCATGAACGAGCCGGTCAGGCGCCGTTGGCCGTTCATCGCCAGATAGCGCGCCGCCCACACCGTCGGCGTGCCCACGTCGCAGGTGAATACCGTATCCGCGGCGGCAAGTTCGCTGATCCGCGCGGTCAGATACTGCGGATGCAGCGGCTCACCCTCGGCACGCGGTGTAGCCAGCTCGTCGAGCCCTTGGCGCGCCTTGCGGTAGTTCGCCTGGGTCTCCTCAAGGAAACTGCGATCGGGCTGTTCGGCCAGCCGCGGCAGCAGTGCGTCCAGCGTGGCGCCGATATCCCCGACGAGCCCCTGAAGAAGCGAGCAGCGCCGCCCGAGATGCGCGCCGCGCTCATCGATCTGAACGATATTGCCGTGTTCGGGGAAGAAGTCGCGATACGGGAAGTTGGTCCCCAGCATCAGCAGGAAGTCGCACTTCTTGAGGGCCTGATAGCCGGAGCTGAAGCCGATCAGCCCGGTCATGCCGACATCGAAAGGGTTGTCGTACTCCAGCGACTGCTTGCCGCGCAGCGCGTGGATCACCGGCGCCTTGAGCCGCTCGGCCAGCGCGATGACCTGGGCATGATGACCATGACAGCCATAGCCGCCGAGAATCGCGATGCGCGAATGGCCGGCGAGCTGCTCGGCCAGCGTATCCAGCGCCGCCGCCGGCGGCACCGTCACGCCGCGTACCGGGGCATTCCAGCTCGCCTGCTTGACCGGTGCGGGCTTGAGCGCGACATCCCCCGGCACCACGATCACCGCCACCCGGCGCTGGGTCAGCGCGGTGTTCATGGCGGTCTCGAGTACCTGCGGCATCTGCTCGGGAGAAGAGACCAGCTCGCAGTAGTCGCTGCACTCGCGGAACAGATTCTCGGGGTGAGTCTCCTGGAAATAGCCCAAGCCGATCTCGCTGGAGGGAATCTGCGCCGCGATCGCCAGCATCGGTACGCCGGCGCGCTGGGCCTCGTAGAGACCGTTGATCAGATGCAGGTTACCCGGCCCGCAGGAGCCGGCGCACACGCTCAGCGACTGGGTGGCATCGGCCTCGGCGCTGGCGGCCAGCGCCGCCACCTCCTCGTGGCGCACGCCGCGCCAGCGAATCCGGTCCTGACGTCGCAGACTCTCGGTAAGGCCGTTGAGGGAATCCCCCGGCAGGCCCCAGATATGACGCACGCCGGCACGGGCGAGGGTATCGACGATCAGATCCGCAATGGTGAACTCGGCCACGCTGCTCTCCTGGCGATAGTGGCCGCGCCGGCGCAGCGCCTGGCTCGGCCCGGTGACTGATGATGACGACTAGAACTTTAGTCTAGTCGACGCCATCCGCCATGCGAGCCGGGCCAGGTAGGGAAGCGCGGTCGCCCGCTCAGCGGCGCACGCCGAGCACCTCACGCTGCTTTTCGAACAGGGTCTGACAACCGCTCTCGGCGAGATCGAGCATGGCGTTGAGTTCGGCGCGGGAGAACGCCTCGGCCTCGGCGGTGCCCTGCACCTCGATCAGCTTGCCGTCTTCGGTCATCACCACGTTCATGTCGGTATCGGCGGCACTGTCCTCGGGGTAGTCCAGATCGAGCACCGGGGTGTTCTTGTAGACCCCGACCGAGATCGAGCTGACCAGTTGGCGAAAGGGATCGGACTTGATCAGCTTCTTGCGCTGCATGTGCTGCAGCGCCTCGACCAGCGCCACACAGGCGCCAGTGATCGAGGCGGTACGCGTGCCGCCGTCGGCCTGGAGCACGTCGCAGTCGACGGTGATGGTGAACTCACCCAGCTTCTTCAGATCCACCGCGGCACGCAGGCTGCGGCCGATCAGACGCTGAATCTCCAGCGTGCGACCGCCCTGCTTGCCACGCGCCGCTTCACGCCCGCCGCGGGTGTGGGTGGCGCGCGGCAGCATGCCGTACTCGGCGGTGACCCAGCCCTGGTTCTTGCCGCGCAGCCAGCGCGGCACGCCGGCCTCGACGCTGGCGTTGCAGAGCACCTGGGTGTCACCGAAGCTCACCAGCACCGAGCCCTCGGCGTGGCGGGTGAAACCGCGGGTCAGTGTGACCTCGCGGGGCTGGTCGGGGCGTCGTCCACTCGGGCGCATGAAAGCCTCATCGAAAACCTGTGAATTGAGACGCCGCATTCTACCCGACTACGCGACGAATTCCCCGCCGGCGCGGGTGCGTCTCCCCCGACGGCGATGGGTTACACTCGATGCCAAACGCGTGCGACGCACGCCAAACGCCGCCAAGGATTTCCCATGCCGCACAGCATGACCGCCTTCTCCCGCCAGACCCATGAAGCCGAATGGGGCAGCCTGCAGCTGGAGCTGCGCTCGGTGAACCAGCGCTATCTGGAGCCGCACTTTCGCCTCGCCGATGCGCTGCGCGATCTCGAACCCGCCTACCGCGATGCCCTGCGCCAGCGGCTCTCGCGCGGCAAGGTGGAGTGCGCGCTGCGCTTCGAACCGGCGGAGGGCGGCGCAACCCCGGAGATCAACACCACCCAGCTGGCGGCGCTGACGCAGGCACTCGAACAGGTACGCCGCACGCTGCCGGAAGCGCCGATGCCCAATGCCCTCGAACTGCTCGCCCACCCCGGCGTGATGGCCAGCCAGCGCCTCGACCTGGATGCGGTCAAGGCCGCCGCTCTGGCCCTGTTCGAGACAGCGCTGAGCGATCTGGAACAGGGCCGTGCCCGCGAGGGCGAGCGTCTGGCGGCGCTGATTCGCGAGCGCCTGGACGGCGTACGCGAGCAGATAGCCAACGTGCGTGCCCACCTGCCAACGATGCTCGAACGCCAGCGCGCCCTGCTGCTCGAACGCCTGGAAAGCGCCCGCGCCGAACTCGACCCGCAGCGGCTGGAAGCGGAGATGGTGCTGGTAGCGCAGAAGGCCGACGTCGCCGAAGAGCTCGACCGTCTGGAGACCCATGTCGGCGAGGTCGAGCGCCAGCTCAAGCAAAAGGGCCCCATCGGCCGGCGGCTGGACTTTCTGATGCAGGAGCTCAACCGCGAAGCCAACACCCTCTCTTCCAAGGCGGTGGTGGCCGAAACCACCCGCTGCGCGGTGGAGCTTAAGGTGTTGATCGAACAGATGCGCGAGCAGATCCAGAATATCGAGTAGGGGTGTGCCTCGACTCACCCCAGCAGGCCAACACCCATGGCCGCCGCCACGAGCAGCAAGACCACCCGCCACGCAGGCCAGTGCCAGCGCGTCAGCAGCCCAAAGCCCAGCGCTGCCAGGACGATATCCAGCGGGGCCAAGATCGCGCTCTGCCAGACCGGGTCATACAGCGCGGCGGCGAGGATGCCGACCACGGCGGCGTTGGCGCCCTGGATCAGCCGCTGGGCGCGGGCCGAGGCGCGCAGGCGCTCCCAGTGGGGCAGCACGCCGATCAGCAGCAGCATGCCGGGCAAAAAGATCATCAGCGTGGCCAGCGCGGCCAGCAGCCAGCCGTGGACAC
Source organism: Salinicola sp. DM10 (assembly GCF_017306975.2). Taxonomy (NCBI): domain Bacteria; kingdom Pseudomonadati; phylum Pseudomonadota; class Gammaproteobacteria; order Oceanospirillales; family Halomonadaceae; genus Salinicola; species Salinicola sp. DM10. The sequence continues at coordinate 534,328 of NZ_JAFLEN020000003.1, read as the reverse complement.
CGGGGGCCATCGCCGCGCCCAGATAGGCGGCAAAGGTGAACAGCGGCCCCGGCACCGCCTGGGCCGCGCCGTAGCCGGTGACAAAGGAACTCTGCGACACCCAGCCGGGCTCGACCACCGCCGCCTGCAGCAGCGGCAGCACCACGTGCCCGCCCCCGAAGACCAGCGCGCCGCTGCGGTAGAAAGCGGCCATCACTGCGAGCGCTGGCGCGCTCCCTGCCGCCGCCATCAGCGGTAACAGCAACAGTAGCATCACGAACGCGACCAGCGCCGGCAGGCTCCAGCGGCGTGAGACGTTCACCAGCCGAACGCCGGCAGGCACCGGTACCGGGCGGCAACGCCACAGGCCGATCCCCGCGCCCACCAGGATGGCACCCAACTGACCGGCGGCACCGCCGAGCAGCAGCGCCAGGCACAGCGCGATCAGCGCGATGGTGGCGCGGGTCAGGTCGGGGCAGAGCTTGCGCGCCATGCCCCAGACGGCGTGGGCGACCACCGCGACCGCCACCAGCTTGAGCCCATGGATCAACGCCTGACCGGTCTCGCCGCCCAACGCCGAGGCGCCGGCGGCGAACAGCACCAGCGCCACGGCGGACGGCAGCGTGAAGGCACACCAGGCAACGAGGGCCCCGCGCAGACCGCCGCGGCGCAGGCCGATGGCAAAGCCGACCTGGCTGCTGGCAGGGCCGGGCAGAAACTGGCACAGCGCGACCAGATCGGCGAAATCCGCCTCGTTGAGCCAGCGCCGGCGCAACACGAACGCCTCGCGGAAATAGCCCAGATGCGCCACCGGGCCACCGAAGGCGGTGAGCCCCAGCCAGAGAAAGGTGCGGAAGAGCTCCCCGAAGCGGGAAGCGGTCACTGTGGACATCGGCCTATGGCTCGCGCGTCGAGAACGGTCATGCCTCGCCACCACGGCACCGGGCGGCTCCCTCACCCGGCTGGCCGGGGCGACAGCACTGTCTCATGTTCACCCAGACGCCAGCCACCCCGAGGCGCTTACCCGGCCGTCTGCCGAGAGAAGGCACTGGCCTCGGCCAGCAGCCAGTCGACGAAGTGTGCCACCGCGCGCAGCGGCGTGCTTGAAACTCTCTGTGCGGGCCGCCTCGGCAAAGGCGCGCAGCGCGTTCAGCGGTAGACGTTCGACTTTCATAGAGTGAGCTTTCCTGAGCCTTGGCCACCACATTAGGTGCTGTCTGAAAAGTCGACGAGCGAAGGCCAGGCAAGGCAAAAATCGGCGAAAACGCGGAGTTTACGGGGTGTAAATGAGCATTTTGAGCCGATTTTTAACGCCGCATGGGCGAGCACAGTACTTTTCAGACAGTGCCTAGTCGCTTGGCGTCGCGACGCCCACCTGCTCTGATGGGGCCTCGCTACCCACAGGAGAGTGACATGCCACAGACGCGAGCGTCGCACCGGCCGCCATCGCCACACGCCAACGCCCCGCTACGCCGGCGTCTGGACGCGCAGGCCGGGGCCTTGATGGTGCTGTTCTGCCTCGCGCTGGGCTTTCAGCAGGTGGCGATCAAGCTCGCCGCGGCGGATGTCTCGCCATTGACTCAGATTGCTCTGCGCTCATCCATGGCGGCACTGCTGGTGCTGGCGCTGGCCTATCGTCGGGGGATACGCGTTACCCATTTCCGCGCCCATCTCGGGCCGGGCATCCTGGTGGGGCTGGGGTTCGTGGCCGAGTTCGCGTTCGTCGCCTGGGGGCTCGACTACACCCTGGCATCGCACATGTCGGTGTTCCTCTACACCGCGCCGATCTTCGCCGCCCTGGGGCTGCATCTGCTGGTGCCGGACGAGCAGCTGACGCGGCGCCAGTGGCTGGGGGTGGGGATCGCCTTCGGTGGGATGGTCCTCGCGCTGGCCCCGGCAACCGAACTCGCGCACACCGCGGACATCCTGCGCGGTGACCTGCTGGGGCTGCTGGCCGGGCTGGCCTGGGCGGCGACCACGCTGGTGATTCGCCGCTCCTCGCTCTCCGAGGTGCCACCGGAGCAGACACTCTGCTACCAGCTCGTTGTCGCCGGCCTGCTGCTGCTCCCGGCGAGCGCGCTACTGGGAAGTCTCGGCGAGATTCGGCTGAGCGGCGTGGCGATCGCCAGCCTGGCTTTCCAGACGCTGGTGATCTCCTGCGCCGCCCTGCTGCTATGGTTCGCCCTGCTGCGCCGCTATTTTGCCTCCCAGCTCGGCATCTTCTCGTTTCTCTCGCCGATCTTCGGCGTCCTGTTCGGCGCGCTGCTGCTGGACGAGCCGCTCACCGCCAATTTCCTGGCGGGTGGCGCGGCACTGCTGATCGGGCTCCTGGTGGTCACCCGCTGATGAAGAAGCACCGCCAACCCGCCCTTCAGTGACCCGGCGCCAGCCGGCGCGCCAGCCACCAACCCAGCACCAGCGCCACCAGAAACGCCGCCAGCGGCCAGCTCAGCCCTGCCAGAGAGGCCACCGCCGGGCCCGGGCAGTAGCCGGAGAGCCCCCAGCCGATACCGAAGAGCGCGGCACCGCCCAGTAGCCGGGCATCCAGATCGCGCCGGCTCGGCAGTTGAAAGCGTCCCGCCAGCAGCGGCGAGGCGCGGCGCCACACCAGGCGGTAACCGATGAAGGTGGTGACCACGGCCGCGCCGAGCACGAAGATCAGGGTCGGGTCCCAGGCGCCGGCGACATCGAGAAAGCCAATCACCCGGGCGGGGTCGGTCATGCCGCTGATCGCCAAACCCAGCCCGAACAGCAGCCCGGCGAGATAACCGGCCACGGGCTTCATGCGCCACCTCCCACCAACTGGTTCACGCTGAATACGGTAAGCATCGCCATCAGCAGGAAGACCAGCGTGGCGGCCAGCGAGCGCGGCGAAAGCCGGGCCAGCCCGCACACCCCATGGCCGCTGGTACAGCCACTGCCGAGCCCGGTGCCCAGACCGACCAGCAGCCCGGCCAGAAGCATCGTCGGCGTGCCGGCGAGCGGCGCGCCGACCACCGTACTGCCGAGCGCTGCCACGTCACCGCGGGGCGCCACATTGCCCCAGTCGAGCCCCAACAGCAGCAGTAGCGCCGGGCCGGAGACCAGCCCCAGCAGAAACGCCAGCCGCCAACCGCGGTCACTGCCGCGCTCGAACAGCGCCCCGGAGAGAATGCCGCTGATCCCGGCGATCCGCCCCAGCAGCCCCATCAACAGCGTGGCGGCGAGCCCGATCAGCCCCCCGCCCACCAACCCTTGCAGTGCACTCGATAGATCCATCACCGCTCCCTCTTCATGACATTCGCGATCCCGCGATGGTCGAACTCACTTCGCCGCCGGGCAGGCCGGCGTGGCGATACAGGGATGACTCAAGGGCGCCGCCCCGCGACCGTGAAGGGCGCACCAGGCGTCGAAGGTGCTCAGAAAGACCCGGCCGTTGAGCGTCGCCAGCAGCTCGGTGCGGCTCAGGCGGTCCATCACCGGCCCCTTCACCTCAGCCAGATGCAGCCCGATGCCGCGCTCGCGCAGGCGCCGGTTGAGCGCCTCGAGACTCTCCAGCGCGCTGGCGTCGATCACGTTGATCGCCTGGCACGCCAGCACCAGATCGTGGGGCGGCGGCGTGCGATTGACCACCGCGGTGACCAGATCTTCCAGATGGCGCACGTTGGCGAAATAGAGGCTCTCGTCGACGCGCAGAATGGCCACCCCGGTGTCGGTCTCCACCGCGTGGCGGCGCACGTTGCGAAAGTGCTCCGTCCCCGGAATGCGCCCCACCTCGGCGCTGTGCGGGCGGCTGGTGCCGTAGAGATGCAGCGCCAGCGACATGCCCACGCCGACCAGAATACCCACGTCGACGCCCAGCATCAGCGTCGCCACCGCGGTGGCGGTCATCGCCACGCCCTCACCGCGGGCGTAGCGCCAAACGCGCCTGAACGCCGGCAGATCGATCAGCGACAGGGTGGCGATGACGATGGTCGCCGCCAGGGTCGCCAGCGGCAGCACGCCCAGCCACGGCGATAGGCACAGCATGGCCAGGGCGATCCCCACTGCGGTGAAGGCGCTGGCTGCCGGGGTGCGGGCGCCGGCCTCGAAGTTGACCACCGAGCGCGAGAAACCGCCGGTGATCGGCATGCCGCCGGTGAAGGCCGCGGCCAGATTGGCGCCACCCAGACCGATCAACTCCTGGTCCGGGTCGACCCGCTCGCCGCGGCGCACCGCCAGCGCCTGGGCCACCGAGACCGACTCCACGTAGCCGACGATGCTGATCAGCACCGCCGAACCCAGCAGCGAACGCCACAGCGCCGGGTCCCACGCGGGCAGGTGCAGCGGCGGCAGCCCGGCGGGGATCGGGCCGATCACCGCGACCTCACCGTCCAGCCAGCCGGCAGCACCGGCAATGACGGCGGCCAGCGCGATGGTCACGATCGGCCCCAGCTTGACCAGCACGGCGGCCGCGCCCGCCGGCACGCCGCAGCGTACCAGCAGCGACTTGCCGTGGCGGCGGATCGCCCATAGCGCCAGCAGTGAGCCCAGCCCGACCAGCAGCGTCGGCGGGCTCAGCCCCGGCAGCGCTGCGGGTAGCGACTGCGCCAGTGCCGGCAGGGTGGCGCCGGAGAGCTGGATGCCGAGCAGCGACTTGAGCTGGCTCGCCGCGATCAGCAGCCCCGAGGCGCTGACGAAGCCGGTCATCACCGGGTGGCTCAGAAAGTTGACCAGAAAGCCCAGCCGGCACAGCCCCATGATCAGCAGGATGGCCCCGGAGAGCAGCGCCAGCACCAGCGCCGCAGCGATATACGCCGCCGACCCCGCGGGAGCAATTGGCGCCAGGGCCGCGGCGGTCATCAGCGACACCACCGCCATCGGGCCGACCGAGAGCGTCGCGCTGCTGCCCAGCACGGTGTAGACCACCAGCGGTACCAGGCTGGCGTAGAGCCCCACCACCGGCGGCAAACCGGCGAGCATGGCGTAGGCCAGCGCCTGGGGAATCAGCATCAGCGCGACGATGATCGACGCCAGCAGATCCTGACCCAGCAGGCCGGCGTGATAGTGCCGCCCCCAGTCGAGGATCGGCAGCCAGCGTGCCAACCCGGCCTTGTGCGGCTGATTCATGATCTAACGGCCTCGATCAAGTGCGCGCCTGCGGCTTGGCCAGCCACTCGCGCCCCTTGAGCAGCAGATGCCAGTAGATGAAGGGGAGCTGCTGCGCCTTGATGTGCCAGCCGAGCCGGGTCGGCCGGGTGGCCTGATTGACCCAGGAAGGGAATGTCGGCTGCAACTGGCCGCCATAACCGAACTCCGCCAGCACCACACGCCCCCTTTCTACCGTCAGCGGACAGGCGCCATACCCCGCATAGCCGGATGGCATCGGCTTGCCATCGAGTGCCGCCAGCAGGTTGTCCGCCACCACCGGTGCCTGCTTGCGCACCGCAGCGGCGGTCTTGGCGTTGCCGGTACCGCTGGCGTCGCCGAGCCCGAAGACATCCGGGTAACGGTTATGCTGAAGGGTCTCGGCATCGAGGTCGAGCCAGCCGCCGGCGTTGGCCAGCGGCGATTCACGCACCAGACGCGGGGCACGCTGCGGCGGCACGACATGAAGCATGTCGAAATCGGCTTCGATCTCTTCGCTGCTATCCTCGCTCGTGACGCGAAAACGTGCCTTCTGGGCCGGGCCGTCCACAGCGATGAGGTTCTGCTGGAACTGCTTGTGGATACCGTAGCGCTGAACGTACTCATCCAGCGCCGGCACGAAGTCCGCGACGCCGAACATCGCCCCGCCGGCATTGTGGAAGTTGACCTCGATGTCATTCAGGACGCTCTGCTTTTCCCATTCATGGCAGGCGAGATACATCGCCTTCTGCGGCGCCCCGGCGCACTTGATCGGCATTGGTGGCTGGGTGAACAGCGCCTTGCCACCGCGCATGGCCTGCACCAGCGACCAGGTGTAGGGCGCCAGATCGAAACGGTAGTTCGAGGTCACACCATTCTCACCCAGCGTCTCCTCAAGACCGTCGATCGCCTGCCAGTCGAGCTCCAGACCCGGCGCCACCACCAGCGCCCGGTAGCCAAGCGTCGAACCGTCACCTAGCGCGACCTGACGGGATTCTGGCAGCAAGCGCTCGGCATGGGTCTGATGCCAGGTGACGAAGCTCGGCATCACCGAGCGCATCGGACGGCGCGTCTGCTCCGGGGTGAAGACGCCACCGCCGACCAGCGTCCAGCCAGGCTGATAGAAGTGATCCTGTGCCGGCTCGACGATGGCGATATCGAGATCGGGCTGGCGTCGGTGCAGGCTCGCCGCCGTGGCGATGCCACCGGCACCGCCGCCGACGATCACCACATCGTGGTGCCGGGTCGTGGATGCCGTCTGTGCGGCTGGGGTCTCACTCATGAGGCTGTCTCTCCTGCGGCCTGTGCTTGTGTCGTATCGATGGGGCGGCGTATCGAGCGGGCCGGACCTCACTCCCAGGCCGCGCCCTCGAGCGCATCCAGCGGGATCTTGAGGTAGCGCTTGCCGTTGTCTTCCGGCTCCGGCAAACGGCCGCCGCGCACATTCACCTGCAGCGCATGCAGGATCAGCTTGGGCATCGGCAGCTCGTGATCGCGCTGCTGGCGCAGTGCGACGTACTCCGCCTCGCTGCTCTCGCCCAGGCGGTGCTTGTTGTTCTGGCGCTGCTCGCGCACCGTGCTCTCCCACTGCGGCTCGCGGCCGTCGGGCATGTAGTCGTGGCCGGTGAACAGGCGGGTGTCGTCGGGCAGCGCCAAAATCGCCTGGATCGAATGCCATAGCTGGTGGGCGCTACCCCCGGGAAAGTCGGCCCGGGCGGTGCCGAAATCGGGCTGGAACAGAGTGTCATGGACGAAGGCGGCGTCGCCGATCACATAGGTGATCGAGGCCAGGGTGTGCCCCGGCGAGTGCATCACCCGCACCGGCAGATCGCCCAGGGTGAAGGTCTCGCCGTCGCTGAACAGGCGGTCCCACTGGCTGCCGTCAGCGGGCAGTGCCGGCCAGTTATAGATGCGCTTCCATAGCGCCTGAACCTCGACCACCTGGGCGCCGATCGCGGTCGGCGCGCCGGTCTTGTCGTGCAGGTAACGCGCGGCGGAAAAGTGATCGGCATGGGGGTGAGTATCCAGAATCCACGCGACCTCGAGCCCTTCGCGGGCGATATAGGCGAGCAGCTCATCGGCGTGATGGGTCGCGGTCGCGCCGGATTTCTCATCGTAGTCGAGCACCGGATCGATGATCGCGCAGTGGCGCGTAGCCGGATCGCTGACGACGTACTGGACGCTGAAGGTGCGCGGGTCGAAGAAACCGGCGACATCGGGCCGGCCGCGTTCCCGATCACCACGGGAGAGAGCGAAGGTATGCATGACGGCTCCTTGGTGGGCGACCTCCCCAGCATAGCGCCATTTAAGTTCTAACGTTATACCTTTTTGAAATATATCTTATGCCGTGATCGCCTCCTCCGAGATACCGCCCCGTCAGCCTGGCGCCCCCCAACGCAAGAAGCCGCGACGGCCATGACCGTCGCGGCTTCTCTGTCTGCACCTGCCTTATGCGTTACCTAAACTCGCAGCGGCGCCAAGCGCGGCGCAATCATATTCTCCGGGCGCAGGATATCGGCGAGCGAGGCTTCATCCAGCAGGTTCTCTTCGAGCACCAGCTCCAGCACGCCGCGGCCGGAGACCAGCGCCTCGCGGGCGATGCGCGTGGCGTTGTCATAGCCGATATGCGGGTTGAGCGCGGTGACCAGCCCGATCGAGCGCTCCACCATCTCGCGGCAGTGCGCCTCGTTGGCGGTGATGCCCTCGATGCAGTGCTCGCGCAGCATGTGCATGGCGCGGGTCAGCAGGCGGATGGAGTCGAACAGCTTGTAGGCGATCAGCGGCTCCATCACGTTGAGCTGGAGCTGCCCGCCCTCGGCGGCCATGGTCAGCGCCAGGTCGTTGCCGATCACCTCGAACGCCACCTGGTTGACCGCCTCGGGGATCACCGGATTGACCTTGCCGGGCATGATCGAGCTGCCGGGCTGGCGCGGCGGCAGGTTGATCTCGTTGAAGCCAGCGCGCGGGCCGCTGGAGAGCAGACGCAGGTCGTTGCAGATCTTGGAGAGCTTCACCGCCAGGCGCTTCAACATGCCCGAGAAGAGCACGAACGCGCCCATGTCGGAGGTGGCCTCGATCAAGTCCTGGGCCGGCACCAGCGGCTGGCCGCTGATCGCGCCGAGGCGCTCCACCGCCAGGCGCTGATAGCGCGGGTCGGAGTTGATCCCGGTACCGATGGCGGTGCCGCCCAGGTTGACCTCGCACAGCAGGCGCGGAATCTGCGCCTCAAGATGGCCCAGGTCCTCGCCCAGGGTGGTGGCGAAGGCGTTGAACTCCTGGCCAAGTGTCATCGGCACCGCATCCTGCAGCTGGGTGCGGCCCATCTTGAGCACGTCGGCGAAGGCCGCGCCCTTGTCCGCCAGCGCGTCGCGCAGCTGCGCCAGGCTGCCCAGCAAGGCATCGTGGCCCAGCAGCAGGCCGAGGCGGATCGCGGTGGGGTAAGCGTCGTTTGTCGACTGCGCCATGTTGACGTGGTTGTTGGGGTGCAGGTACGCGTAGTCGCCCTTGGCGTGGCCGAGGTGTTCGAGTGCCAGATTGGCGATCACCTCGTTGGCGTTCATGTTGGTCGAGGTACCCGCCCCGCCCTGGATCATGTCGACCACGAACTGATCGTGGTGCTCGCCGGCGATCAGCGTCTGGCAGGCGTGGCGGATCGCCTCCAGCCGGGTGGCATCGAGATAGCCCAGCTCGTGATTGGCCTCCGCCGCGGCCTGCTTGACCATGGCCAGCGCGATCACCAGCTTGGGATAGTGCGCCAGGGGCACGCCGCTCAGGTGGAAGTTCTCCACCGCGCGCTGGGTCTGGATGCCGTAATAGGCGCTATGGGGCACGGGCAGCACGCCCAGCAGGTCCTTCTCTTCACGGGTGGGGATCGCGTCGGCGTCAGTGCCGAGATCCGGGGTCGCCATCATGGTGGGTATCGTCTTCAGTCAGGGGGTTCGAACGGCCTGGGCGCCGGGGTGCCGGCGCCGCTGGGCGTAAGGTAACGCCGCGCCGGGTCGCCTGCCCAATGCCGTTACGTGGTGGTGCATACCGGGAAGGTATGAGGCAGTGCCGGGGGATGATGACCAACGGCATTGACTGATCGGCTGCCGATGCCGAGAATTCAAAGCAAGTGGACTGGGAGTGCCCGGTCGGCGTTATGACCTCGGTGAGTACATCGGGGTTTTTCGCTTTTTAGCGGTTAACGAAGTGACTCTCGAGAGCATTGTCTCGGCGTCCAACATTGCCTATAGCGCGTCTAGGCGTGCCTCTTGAATCGCCTTTAATGTCTTGCCACTGGCATCTTTCCACGCCACTCGCCCATTCGAGGCGCCACCCACCAACACGCCAGCGGCGGTCGATGGCGAAGAGAAGCGGAAATCCTGGGTGAATATCAGCGCACCATCCTGTGGCGCTAGTACACCGCGCGTTTTCAGCGTCTGACGCTGCTCATGCATATAATGATGGATAGAGGCTGTTTCTTCTGCACGCGCCAATGAGCCCTTCAACACCACGAAGCCATCCGTGACTTCTCTGCCACTTCCTTTTGCGCCTCGTTCTTTGAGGTAAAGCGTTAGAGGCGGCTCAGCGGCCTCAGTTGGTGCAGCATTCGTCTGGCTACTCGCGGACTCAAAGGCATCAATTCCCAGCAGTGGGAAGATCACCAGCATCTCGGCCAGAAACCATTCGGCGTCGGCCTTGTCCGCTTCGTTGAGCGGCGGTGGCGCAGGATAAGCCGTGTTTTCTACCGCCCACTGGTTCGCAGCCTTGGCAAGTGCCAGCAAGCGCGCTTCCAGATAGCGCACGTTGGCCTTATTCAAACCTTCGTTGGTGCTAGTAAAAGCGATGGATCGTGTCCAAAACTACTTCCACGCCACATGCTGTTTGATACGCTCACCCAGCGCGCCGGCCTCGCCCACATAAAGCCTGGCCACACCATCGTCCGTGAGCCCCGTGAGCACATACACACCCGGTTGCGCCATCTCGCTTCGCTGTAACGCCCCTTCGAGCTGAGAGCGATTTGCCACTACCGCGCGGCCGCTCCAGTTGGATTTTTCGACGATGCGCAGGCCCTAGGGAGAGGTTAAAATAGGTCCGCTTACTATTTTACCTTTGGCCCTTAATTAAAATAGCGATGCTGGCTATTTTAACTTCCTCGCCCCGAGCGATCGGAGCAGTCGCTACCCGCCATACCGGTGCGACACCAACAAGCCATGAAAGCTGCGCCCGCTGATCACGAGACCAATCGGGCGGCGATACCTCGGCACGCAGATTGCCGATCTGTGCTAACGCCCGCGTTCGACGAGAGGCACCATGCGAGAGATCGCATTCGCATGAACTCGTCGAGGGCAGCCCCATGAACAACAATACCAAGATCGATTTCATCTATCTGTCCGAGCAGGACATGATCCGCGCCGGCGTTACCGACATGGCCGCCTGCGTCGACACCATGGAAGAAGTCTTTCACCTGCTGCACATCGGTGACTACCGTATGGCCGGCCCCAACAATGACTCGCACGGCGCGATGATCATGTTCCCGCCGGAGTCACCGTTTCCCACCATGCCCAAGCCGACCGCGGATCGCCGCATGATGGCGATGCCGGCCTATCTGGGCGGCAGTTTCTGCACCTCCGGGGTGAAGTGGTACGGCTCCAATATCGCCAACAAGGAAAAGGGGCTGCCCCGCTCCATTCTGATGTTCACGCTCACCGATCCGGACACCGCCGCGCCGCTGGCTTACATGTCGGCCAACCTGCTGTCGGCCTACCGCACCGGGGCGGTGCCGGGTGTCGGTGCCCGCCACCTGGCGCGCAAGGACTCTCGGGTCATCGGCCTGCTGGGGCCGGGCGTCATGGGTCGTACCAGCGTGGCGGCCTTCATGGCCGTGTGTCCGCAGATCGACACGCTCAAGATCAAGGGGCGCAGTGGCGAGAACCTCAGCGTCTTTTTGAACTGGATAGAAGAGCACTATCCGCAGATCGCCAATGTCGAGGTGGTGGACAGCGCAGAAGCCGTGGTGCGTGATTCGGACATCGTGACCTACTGTGCCTCCGGCGAAGTCGGCGACCCCGCAACATATCCGCTGCTCAAGCGTGAGTGGATCAAGCCCGGCGCCTTTCTGGCCATGCCCGCGCCGTGCAACTTCGATGAAGGCATGGAAGCGAGTGATGTGCGCAAGGTGCTCGACGACACCGGCCTGTATGAAGCCTGGTACGAGGAAGTGCCAAAGCCCGCCCACAACTGCATCCCGCTGATCGGCGTCAAGTTCATGGACATGATTCACGCCGGCACCCTCGCGGCCGACGATCTGGAGGATCTGGGCGCGATCGTCTCCGGCGATAGCCCGGGGCGTCGGAATGATGAGGAGATCATCATGATGTCGGTCGGTGGCATGCCGGTCGAGGACGTCGCCTGGGCCACGGTCGTCTACCGCCGGGCCATGGAAGAGGGCATCGGGGTCAAGCTCAACCTGTGGGATGAGCCCGCACTGAGATAACGCATCCTCACTGTCTCCGGCATCGCCCCGTCGCTACTGGTTTGCTGGCTCACCGATCAGGACACTTTCATGGCACCGACCATAGCACCCGTCGAGACTTCAAGAGACGTTCCCGCCTCGACCACCGTGGTCATCATCGGCGGCGGCATCATCGGGCTGACCGCCGCACTGACACTCGCCGAACGTGGCGTACCGGTCGTCGTACTGGAGAAGGGCCGCCTGGCCGGGGAGCAGTCCTCCCGCAATCTGGGCTGGATTCGCAAGACCAGCCGCCACGGCGTGGATGTGCCGCTGGCACAGGCCGCCGACCGGCTGTGGGCCAACCTGGCCAGCCGCACCGGTAGCGATGTCGGTTATCGCCAGTCAGGCATCATGTTTCTATCGCGCACCCCCGGACAGCTCGCCGTGCACGAGCGCTGGCTCCAATCGGTCTCGTCTCTCGCGCTGGACTCGAGGCTGCTGAGCGCCCGCGAGATCGATACGCAGGTGCCGGGCGGTCGCGGCGACTGGGCCGGCGGCATCTTCACGCCTTCAGATGGCTACGCCGAGCCGACGCTGGCTGCCAGCGCCATTGCCAAAGCCGCCATCGAGCGCGGCGCGGTAATCGTCGAGCACTGCGCGGTGCGTAATGTCGTCCGTACTGGCGGGCGTATCGGCGGGGTGGTGACGGAGCGCGGTGAGATACGCTGCGACCAGGTGCTGCTGGCCGGCGGCATGTGGTCACGCCGCTTTCTGGGTAATCTCGGCATCTCCCTGCCGACGCTGCCGCTGATTCTGTCGGTGCTGCGCACTGGCCCCTTGAAGGGCCCGACCGATGCCGCGGTGGGCGGGCCGGATTTCTCTTTCCGAAAACACCGGGATGGCGGCTTTATCGTGACCCAGCGTGGTGCGCTCGATGCACCCTTGACACTCGACCACCTGCTGATCGGCGCGAAATATCTCAGCGCGCTGCGCGCTCAACGGGGGCTGATGCGCATAGCCCTGGGCAAGCACTTCTGGCGCGATCTCGCGCTGCCCCGACGCTGGAAGCACGGCCGCTCGCCTTTCGAGCGCGTGCGCACCCTGGACCCGCCGATCAACGAAGGGCTCAACGACGAAGCTCTGCGCAATCTTTCCGCGGCCTGGCCGGTGTTTGCCCATGCCTGCGTCGAAGAGTCCTGGGCAGGCATGATCGACATCACGCCGGACTCCAACCCGGTGATCGATGCCGTGCCGGGCATACCGGGGCTGACGCTGGCCACCGGTTTCTCCGGCCATGGGTTTGGCACTTCGCCGGCGGCGGGTCAGCTGGCGGCGGATCTGATCATGAACGAGACGCCGATCATCAGTCCGGCTCCCTATCGATTCGGCCGCTTCTAGTTCGCGACGGGGCTGAGTCACATCCTATCGCTCAGGCTCGAGAAGACGAGCCCGGGTAACGGAAGGCGCTTCCTGAAACAGGCGGCGGTACTCGCGGCAGAAATAGCTCTGATGGAAAAAGCCCTGGGCGGCGGCGGCGTCAGCCAGCGTCTGGGTCGGGTCGTGAAGCAGGCTGCGGCGTACGGCGTTGAGCCGCAGCGCGCGCAGATAGGTCACCGGTGACTGCCCCACCTCGCTCTGAAAGCTGTACTGCAGGGTGCGCCTGGAAATCCTGAGCTGACCGCACAGCGCCATCAGCGAAGGCGGGTCATCCGGGCGACTGCGAATCAGGGCCTGACAGCGGTCGACGATATAGCGCCGGGTTCGGTAGTTGGCGACGTCCGGCTCACTGACGAGCGTCGTGTCGCACAGCAGCAGCTCGATACTCTCCTCGAGCTGCTGGATCAGTGACTGCTGCAGGGCCGGGGGCAGTGGCGCCCGGTCAGCGCGGTGGCGTAGATAGTCGGTCATCGACTGCCACTGCCCACGTACCTGGTTCAAGAGCGCTGCGGGCACATCAAGGCGGCGCAGCCGATGTTCATGACGGCCGAGCCACGCATGGCGGCCTCGGTCGATGGAGACCACCAGTAGGTCGTAGTGCGATGGCGCCACGCTCCAGAACTGATCGCAGCTCGGCAGTACGGTCACCGTACCGGCATCGAACAGCGGGGCGCCCGGCCAGCGAACGGGGGTGACCAAGTGCCACTGGCACTCGGGAAAGTGCATCTGCTGGTACAGGCCCAGATTGGCACTTTCGCGAAAAAGACGTACCTCATGGCTCGACACATCCACGATCTCGCCCGAAAACACGCCGGCCTCGATCTGACTGGCCTCCTGCTGCCAGCCTTTCAGTCGTTGGGCATGCTCGGCCGCATCGAGACAGCGATGCAGGGTGATGGCCATCAATGACTCCTTCGGAGCGTCGCTCCGGTCATGGCACGTTTTTTGCCTACTCCTATGAGCGCCCTGTCGAGTCGGGGCTTGCTTGACTAATGGATGGTGGTGACGGGGTCCGTTTTTCTTTAGAGTCCCTTAGACCATTAAAATATTAATGATCATGGTGACCCAATGCTAACCACGAATGCAACCTTGCTGCCGTTCGATGTCTGGCTTGGCGCCTTACGGCAAACGTGCGGCCAGTTCGACTCCACGCCCCGGGACCGACGCAGTTTCCAGGGCAGCGTCTCGAGACGCGCCAATGGAGGCATAGACATTGCCAACATCGTCACCAACGCCGAAAAGATTACCAACGGCCACACCCAGCGCCACGATGAAGATCGCTTCTGTTTTCTCATCGTTCAGAAGCAGGGCCACGCCACGCTGGTGCAAAACGACACCTCCATCACGCTGCGTCCGGGAGAAATGGCGCTGATGGATTCCGTCACGACCTGCGAGATCCTTCCCCACGGCCTGATCGAGCACGATTCACTGCACCTGTCGCGCAGCGACGTAGCCCGTCGTTTCGGTGATGCCTCGATTCCCTTCATGAAGATCGCGGCCGACTGCGCCAGCAGTCAGATCCTGCAGTTGATCGTCAATCGAATGGTGACCGAGCCACTGGCTGCGGCAGAGGAGAGAGAGCGCGGCGTACTGGAATCACTGGTGGCCCTGCTACCGGCCATTCATCAGCATCAGACGATGTCTGCGTCTTTCCTGGAGCGGGCCGACGACACGCTGTTCCTCTGCGTTCAGCAGTTCATCGATCAGCACCTGCATGAAGAGGGGATCAGTCCGGAGCGGTTGGCGAGCGTCTTTCACATGTCGGTGCGTCAACTCTATCGTCTGTTCGAGCAGCACGGCGAAACCGTGTGTCGCTATGTGCAGCGTCGCCGGCTGGCCCGCTGTGCCGAGGAGCTGGCCAGCCCGGCCCAGAGCCGGCGCACCATCACCCAGATTGCCTACAAGTGGGGCTTTACCGACTCGGCGCACTTCAGCCGCTCCTTCAAGCGGGAGTTCTCGCGTTCGCCGCGCGAGTACCGCCGTATCCGGCTCGAGCAGGCCGCCTGACTTCGGCCTAGTTCTCATCGGCCTAGTTCTCACTGGCTTAGTTCTCACCGCGCAGAGACGACTCGAGACTGGCCGACAGACACTGGCTGACCGATAGACACTGGCTAGCCGACAGACATCGACCGACAGACAGACATTGACCGACCGACGGACAGACATTAGCTGGCCGCTCGTCATCGAGCGGCCAGCCGGTTGCATCAGTAGGCGATACAGACCGATTTGAGTTCGGTGTAGGCGTTGACCGCCTCCGGGCCGAACTCCTTGCCGAGACCGGACATCTTGAGACCACCAAACGGCATCGCCGGGTCGAGCGTCACATGGGTATTGACCCACACGGTGCCGGCTTCGATACGCGGCGTCAGGGCCATGGCCTTGGACAGGTCGTTGGTCCAGAGGCTGGCAGCCAGCCCCAGCTCGCTGTCGTTGACCATGCGTAGCGCGTCTTCTTCGTCATCGAACGGAATCACGGTCAGGACAGGCCCGAAGACCTCTTCCCGTGCGACTTCCATCGCGTGATCGGCGCCGCTGATGATGGCCGGCGAGACATAGAAGCCTTCCGCGGGCACGTCATTGCCGATATGAATGGTGGCGCCCTGCTCACGCGCCCGGTCGAGATAGCCGCGCACGCTCTCCTGTTGGCGTTTGGAGACCAGCGGATTGACCTGCGCCTGGGGGTCCATGCCGGGGCCGGCCTGCATGGTATCGACGGCGCCGGCCATCTGCGCGCAGAAGGCATCATGAATGCTGCGATGCACATAGAAGCGCGAGGCCGCTGCGCAGACCTGGCCCTGGTTGAACAGCCCCCCCATCAGCGCGCCGTTGACGGCCTTCTCGAGATCGGCATCTTCGAGCACCAGCATCGGATTCTTGCCGCCCAACTCCAGCGAGAAGTGCGCCATGTGCTCGACGGCGGCATGCCCCACCACCTTGCCGACCTCGGTGCTGCCGGTGAAGGTGACCTTCTTGACGTCAGGATGCTCGGCCAGGCGTGTGCCAACCACCGAGCCCGAGCCCAGCACCACGTTGAACACGCCCTTCGGCACGCCGGCCTCCAGCGCCAACTCCGCCAGGCGCAGCACGCTCAGGGGTGTTTCCGAGGCGGGCTTGAGCACCACCGTGCAGCCAGCGGCCAGCGCCGGCACCAGCTTCCACAGCGCGATCATCATCGGGAAGTTCCACGGCACGATGGCCGCTACCACGCCCAGCGGCTGACGCAGGGTATACACGTTGAAACGCGCGCCCTCCGGCATGCCGATGGAGACATCGCGGGTGCTGCCTTCGAGCTTGGTGGCCCAGCCGGCCATATAGCGGATGAAATCGACCGAAAAGCCCACGTCGACGCCGCGGGAGATGTTGATCGACTTGCCCTGATTCAAGGTTTCGAGCTGGGCCAGCTCCTCGGTGTGCGCCTCGACCAGGTCGGCAAAACGCAGCAGAATGCGCTCCCGCGCTGCCGGCGTCAGTCCGGACCAGCGCCCATCCTCGAAGCTTTCCTTGGTCAGCGCGACCGCTCGGTCGGCCAGGGCACGGTCGCCTTCGTGCAACGTGGTGAGAGCCTGACCGGTAGAGGGGTCGAGCACCTCGAAGGCGCGACCTTCCTGCAGGAAGCCCCCGTCGATGAACGAGCCGGTGGCCCGCGCCAAAAAGTCCTGCACGCCCTGTGCGGTAGTGATCTGACTCATGACAACCTCCTGCGCATACGCGAATTCAGCAACGGCAGCGCCAATAGCGCCGCAAGCTAATATGCACCGAGCCTACGCGCCCGGCAGACGCGGCGCTTGCCTCGCTCTGCCGGACACATGACGCTGGCTGCCGAGTGCTGGAACTCGAGCTAGAAATTGAAGCCGACCAGCAACTGGGAGTAGTAGTTCGTACCGCTGTCGCCGAGCTGCGAACCACCGTTGTCTGCCGAGACATCCGGGTTGTAGCGCCCCAGTATCGGCATCACCCACCAATGGTCATTGATCGTCCAGGTGCCGTAGAGATCGATCTCGTTGGCATCGAGATTGCGCCCTTGATCGGTGTCGAGGGTATCGAAGAGGTAAGCCATCACGCCCAGGCTCAGATTCTCGGTGGGGGTCAGCGACAGCGTGACCTGATGAACACGCGTGTTGGTGGAGAACGGCCCTGCATAGTTGGCCGCCACTTCCCCCTGGAACCAGGTTCCCAGCGCACGGCCGTTGCCGTAGAACAGCGGGTCATAGCCTTCGGAGAAACGACTGAAGCGATAGCTCACATAGGGTGACCAGGTCAGCTCACTGAACTTCCAGCCCGCTTCCAGATACCAGGCGTTCTCGCTGTCGTCGTTGCCCTTGTTCTGATAGGCGTACTGAGCCGACAGAAACAGGTTCTCGACCCCGGCATTGCCATGGCCGTACAGGCTATAGACCTTGGTATCTTTGCGATCGGGGTAGAGGAACGCGAAGTCACCATCGGTGTCGAGCACCTTGATGTAGGTTGCCCCGAACGTATCGTCATCGGTCACGTGTTCCACTGAACCCACCGCCATCTCGGGTTTCGCCTGCCCCGGATTACCGGATTTCAGCCACATCAAGTCGCCCCGCCAACCCTGGTCGCCACCGAGCCTCAAGACGGCCGTCTTTTCGAAGGACTGCCGCGGAGCCAGATAGTAGGCGCCACCGCGATTCAGCTCACCATCGATTACGCCCCGGCCAAAGCTGAGCGAATCACCCGAGATCAAGAAGCCATCGCCGACCTGAATGTACTGACGACCGTAGGAGATATCGATACCGTCGTGACCCAAGGCGGGAAACAGGTCGCCGGATTTCCAGCCCACGACGAGATCTTCGATATGGGTGCGCCGCTCGTCACCCGTGGTGAACCCCGCGGCATCGCCCTGCCCCCAGGTTGCGCTGGAAACCCAGGCCACGTTGGCGTAAAGCGAAGCGCCCATAGGAGAAAGGGTATGCGTGAGGCCGAGTCCGTATTTGACGAACCCATCCTGCCAGTCACGTCCTTTCGCTTCGGCCGTCTCCGATTGCGCGTAGCCCTTCTGGCTATGAGACACCCCAGCCATCCCGCTGAGGTTGAGGCTGACGGTGGTGTCCGCCGTCTTGTAGAGCTCGAGTGCCGAAGCGCTGCCACACATCGACAGTGTAAGGACGGTACCGGCGGCAAGCCGCGGCAGCAGAGGGCTGTAGCGTGAGGTGGTCATGGATCAGTCATCCCTTGTTATTGTGGTGCTTATAAGTGGTGATGCTTGTCGTGGTGATGCTTGTCTTGGTGATGCTATTTACCGTGATGGCGAAGGCGCCTGGCGTACCGGCCTTCTGACGACAGGCTAGCGAGCCGCCACCCGCCACTCTTGTCTGCCCTTGACGAAAACCTGTTCGGCGCTGCCGTCCGTTGCGCCGACAAAAAAAACCGGCGCGAAGCCGGTCGAAAGGGAGATCGAAAAAACACAAGCGTGTTCTTGGGCGCTACCCCAGCCACACCAGCGACAGCGCCGGCACGAAAACGATGATGGCGATACGCAACATGTCGGCCCCGAGAAACGGAACGATGCCGCGGCTGACCGTGGCCAGCGACGTGCCGTGGCTGTATTTCTGCACAATGAACAGGTTCATCCCCATCGGCGGGGTGATCAGGCCGATTTCCACCACCATCAGCGCGACGATCCCAAACCAGATCGCCTTTTCTGGCCCGGTCAGGCCGAACAGCTCCAACTGCATGATGATGGGAAAGAAGATCGGGATGGTCAGCAGAATCATCGACAAAGAATCCATCATGCAGCCCAGCACCAGGTAGATCGCCAGAATCACCAGCAGCACCGCCACCGGCGTCAGACCGCTACCCAGTATCCAATCGGCCAGCGCCGCCGGCATCTGCCCCAGCGCCAGCCCGCTGTTGAGGAGATCGGCGCCGATCACCACCAGATAGATCATGGCGCTGGCTTCCGCCGTCCCGACCAGGCTCTTGTAGAATCCTGCCCAGCGCATACCGCGCCACACGGCATAGACCCCGCAGGCCGCCGCGCCGAGCGAGGCGGCCTCGGTCAGATTCGCCCAGCCGCCGTAGAGCCCGAAGATGACCACGCAGAAGATCACCAGCACCGGCGCGATCTCGCGCAGGCTGGCCAATCGCTCGGCCCAGCTATAGCGTGGCGAGGCTTCGACGTCGCTCATGGTGCGCATCGCCATCAGCCGGATCACCGCAAGATAGCCCGCTACCGCCAGTAGGCCCGGCAGCACCGCCGCCAGAAACAGGGTCGCGATCGAGGTCTGCGTCAGTACGGCGTAGACGATCAGCGGTACCGAGGGAGGAATCAGAATGCCCAGCGTCCCCGCCGCGGCAATCGTGCCGGTCGCCAGGCGCTGGCTGTAGCGGTGACGCTCGAGCTCGGGCAAAGCGACCTGGCTCATGGTGGTGGCGGTGGCCAGCGAAGAGCCACAAATAGCGCCAAACCCGGCGCAAGCGCCGGCCGCCGACATCGCAAGCCCGCCTCGCCAGTGGCCAATCCATTTGGCACTGGTGCGAAAGAGCGTCGAGGAAAGCCCACCGTGAATCGCGAACTGCCCCATCAGAACGAAGATGGGGATCACCGCCAGGTCATAGCTCGAGAAGCGTGCGTAGACCAGATTATTGAGGGTATATAGTAGCGCGTGCGTATCGCCACCGTAGACTAGGAGATAGCACAGGGCACCAGCCAACAGCATGCCCACGCCCACATGCAGACGGCATCCCAGCAGCACCAGCATGGCGCCAAAGGCGACGGCCCCCATCGCAAGTCCGTTCATTGAGCCGCCTCCTCTTCGATCACGGCGGGTACCTCGTCATGGGTGAGTCGATATAGGCTCTGATAAAGCGCACACAGACCCATCAGGGCGATGCCGGGCAGCATGGCGACTTGAAATACCCCTTCGCGCAGACCGAGCTGCACGCTCTGGGCATGGAAAGCGAAGCTGTCCAATGCCAGCATCCCCGTACGCCAGGTCAGCAGCGCACAGATCGCAGCCAGCGCCAGATGCGAGATCGCCAGCAGCACGCGGTTGGCCCTGCGCGGCAGCAAGGTGGCGATGATATCGACACGAATGTGGCGGTCACGGATTTCGCACAGCGGCAGAAAACAGGCCACTACCACGGCCATCGTCATCTGTAGGAGCTCGATGTCCCCCGTGATGGGCGTCGCCCAGAGTCTCCGGCTCAGCATCGAGACCAGCGACAACGCGATAGCGGCCAATAGCAGGACACCACCTACCAGCGCCAGCCCGACGGCCAATCGCTGCAGCAGTGTTCTCATGGCCCCTCCCTGCGCGCGTCGTTCTGCCCAGCCGGCGCCTGATACGACGCTGGCGCCTGATACGACGCTGAAACCTGATGCGACGCTGAAACCTGATGCGACGCTGAAACCTGACGCAACGCTGGCGCCATCGACGTCACCATGGCTTCGAGCGAGCGCACCAGCGCAGCCCGATCGAGCCCCCGCTCACGCGACGCCATCCACGCATCGGTGACGCCTTGTGTGGCCTCTCTCATACTGCGATAGGCGTCGTCGTCCAGGGCGATGACGGTATGTTCGGGGTCATTGGCGAGGCGCGCCCTGACCGGCAGGATGGCGTCGTCCCAGGCCTGGCCGAAGCGCTGCGACAGAGCCTCGCCGCTCAGGCTGTCCAGCACCTTGCGCGACTTGTCGGGCAGCCGCGCATAGCTTTCTTTGTTCATCAGCAAAGCCAGCACGGTCACGGTCGGCGTGGCCTGATGCGCGCCGGATTCGGTGTGGTAGCGAGTGACCTCATCGAGCTTGGTCGGTGGCACGACCTCCCAGCCAGCCGAGGCACCATCGATCACGCCCTTGGCGAGCGTGTCGGCGATCTGAGCTGGCGGCATGCTCACCGCCGAGCCCCCCAGGGCATCGATGAGCCGAGAGGCCATGCGCGTCGGTGAGCGCAGCTTCAGCCCCGCCATGTCGGCCATGTCACGGATGGCGGTATGGCGCGTGTGGAAGACCGCGCCGCCATCGCTCTGAATGGCCAGCAGGTGATAGTCGTCGAAATCCGCCCGCGCTGGCCCCTGGCTGAAGGCCCAGGCAATACGGCTGCCCGCGACCCCGCCGGCGGGCAGCATGAAGGGCAGCTCCAGCGCCTCGGAGCGGGGAAAGCGCCCCGCCGAATACCCCAGCGCTGTCCAGGCGATATCCACCACGCCATGGCGCACCATATCGGGCAGCTGAGAAGGAATGCCGCCGAGCTGCATCGAGGGGTAGATCTGACAGCGAATTTCATGGCCGGAGCGCGCTTCGAGCTCATCGCACCAGGGGTCGAGCACCTGGCGTTGCGCGTTGGCGACCGCCGGTAGAAAGTGCGCGATCCGCAGCGTCGTCACTGCCGAGGCCGAAGGGCTCGACATCCCCGTGACCAGGCAGGCCCCGAGCAGCAGCGTCGTCCGAGCGTTTTTCAGCACGCCGCGTCTGATGGATATCGTCATGCGATCACCTTTTGCCAATCAGCGAACATGCGCGGACCCAATCCATTGATGTATGAAAGCGCTGATGCATGAAAGCGCTGATGCATGAAAGCGCTGATGCATGAAAGCGCTGGGTCCGTATCAACGACCGCATGCCCATGGCACTGACTCGAATGGCATTTTTCGCATCGCGACAGCCACAGGCCTGTACCGCCCCTGGGAGCGCAAGCTTGGCCGGTGACCGCAGGCCTACCGGCTGTGACAACGTCGCGGGCGATGCTCGTTCGGCTCATGCCTGAAGGCGCGAAAACAGCTCTGAGAGTCGCTCGACGTGCGACAGCGGCAACACATCCGCCACGTACTGATCGGGGCGAACCACCACCAGGGCACCGTCACGGTCGACGCCACGGACATCGAAGATGTCTTGGTCGGGCGCCACGCCGAACACGTTTTCGAGATCTTCCAGCGCGAACGGCCCTACTTCGGGTTTGAAGACGCTCGGCACCTGTTGAATGGCAATGTCTTCATGACGCTGCTGATAGATCACCTTGACGTCGAACCAGTCGACCCACGTGCCGGTCGGGAACGCCGCATTGAGCGGGGAGTCGGTCGCCTGCGTCAGCCACTCGGCAAGGTCTCGCGTTTTCGATGCGCCATCGGCGTTGGCCGCGTCGGCGAACACGTAAAGGCGCCAACGCCCATCGGCCTTGGCCTGATGGCCGAGCTGTAACGGGTTGCCATCACACACCCGCGAGACCATGGCCGACTTGAAGCGCTTACCGATGGGAAAGCCAGTCGCGAGCGCCTGATGCTCGGCGCCATTGGTGATCATGGAGGGCGCGTACTCGGTCATGAAGCCCGCCGGGAACTCGATGGTACGGGTGTAGAACTCCTCTAGTTCGCCGGGGTTTTCGAACTCCTCCGGGCGCTTGGCCATCATCGTCGACCACTGCTTGTCGAAATCGATCAGGTTCTTGGCCACCACCTGGCGCTCGGCGGAGTAGGTCGACAGCAGGCTGGCGGAACTGCGGCCCGAGAGCACGTAGCCGAGCTTCCAGCCGAGATTGAAGCCATCCTGCATCGAGACGTTCATGCCTTGGCCGGCCTTGGCACTATGGGTGTGGCAGGCGTCACCCGTGATGAAGACTCGCGGCAAGCGACCGGTATCGGGGTCTTCGACGTCATCGAAGCGGTCGGTCAGCCGGTGGCCGACTTCGTAAACGCTGTGCCACGCCACGTTTCGCACATCGAGGGTATAAGGCGTGAGAATCTCGTTGGCCTTGGCGATGATCTGCTCGATCGGCGTGTTGCGCACGGCATTGCTGCCATCCGCCGGCACCTCGCCGAGGTCGACGTACATGCGAAACAGGTGCCCGCCCTCGCGCGGGATCAATAGGATGCTGCCGCCGGAATGCGACTGGATGGCACACTTGGTACGGATATCGGGGAAGTCGGTTCGCGCCAGCACGTCCATCACGCCCCAGGCGTGGTTGGCTTGGTCGCCCCTCAGCGTGCAGCCGATCGCGCTGCGCACGCCACTGCGCGCACCATCGCAGCCGACCACATACTTGGCCCGCACCGTACGTTCACGGCCCTCTTCCGGCCCCGCCACATGTCTGAGTGTCACACTGACGGGATAGTCACTCTGATCATCGAACTCCAGGCCCTTGAACTCGATACCAAAATCCGGACGAATGCGCGCCGGCCCATTGACCGCGGACTCGGCCAGATAGTCGAGCACACGCGCCTGGTTGACGATCAAATGTGGAAATTCGCTGATGCCCTCGGGATCATCGGCCGCGCGTGCCGTGCGGATGATGTGATCGGGTCGCGCCGGATCCGGCTTCCAGAAGGCCATCTCGGTGATGCGATACGCCTCGGCGGTGATGCGACCCGCAAAGCCGAATGCCTGGAAGGTCTCGACGCTGCGCGCCTGAATACCGTCTGCGTGGCCGATTTCCAGGCGTCCCGGGCGGCGTTCGACGATGCGGGTGCGGACGTGGGGGAACTGCGAGAGCTGGGCGGCCATGATCATGCCGGCAGGTCCGGTGCCCACGATCAGGACGTCTACCTCGTCGGGCAGCGCCTCGGGCCGATCGAGACCCTCGCCGAGCGCGGGCTGAACACGGGGATCGCCGGACACATAGCCGTAGTGATGAAATTGCATGATCGTCTCCTCATTGATCGGGTCGGCTTCGGCTGGGCGCTCGGTATACGCGCCGCTCGGCAAGCGTGCCTGTGCGCGCTCGGAAGCCAGGACGCTCTCCATGCTGAAGACCATCGAATCCAATGAGGATGTGTTTTACACAGACTCGATTGTACTTTTCACAGATACCCACCCTACCTTGGTCGGCATGCCGCTCGAGCCCCACACCAAATCGTTAATCTATGAACGATGTAGCGCTGACACCGTCTAATGCGGCCACGCCGCAGGCGCTACGACATCGCTCCGGCGGGGACGAAATGACCAGACGCAGTGCTTGACATAAGGACATATGCCATTCATTAATAAATTAATAGAAAGGTGCCAGCAGGAAGAGATCGACAGAAAGAGACCGACAGAAAGACCAGGCTACCAAGGAGGACGCCGTGCCCCATTTACATATCGAATACTCACCCGGGCTCGAGCGCCACGTCGACGTGCGCGAAGTCTGCCGTGCCGCCCACCAGGTGATGAGCGAATCGGCGCTGTTTCCCTTGGCCGGCATTCGCATCCGCGCCTTTGCCGCCGACTACTGCATCGTGGCCGACGACCACCCTGACAATGAGTTTCTGGCCATGACCTTGAGCGTGGGCAGCGGTCGCGCCCAGAGCGATCTCAAGGCTGCCGGCGAGCGCTTGTTCGCGGCCGTGCAGCGCGTGCTCGCCGACCCGCTTGCCACTCCGCATTTCGCCCTGTCTTTGGAAATTCGCGAAATCGATGCCGCGCTGAGCTGGAAAGACACACCGATTCATGCCCGATTGTCCAAGCAGTGAGCACCATGTCCCATTGAGAGGGTCACCGATGCCCCCATTGGGCGCAACCATCAGGTCTTGGCCAGATTCACCAAGACCTCTAGCATCCTCTCGCGCACTCCGTTCAGCCTGTCATCGGACGGTAGACCGACGCCCAAATGAATCAGAGAGCCCTCGATCATCGACGAAATCATGGTGGCCCTCTGGAAGCGCTCGGTCGGGCTCAGATCGGGCCTCACCAAGGCGATGACCTCCGCGATGTCTTCCCGGTGGCAATCGTACATCTCGAACAGCTGATCTCGAAAAATGTCACTCTGAAATCCCATCGCCCACATCTGCGTGAAGAAACGACACGTTTCGACATTCAAACTATCCTCGACAAGGGATTTGAAGATGGCGCGAACCTTGTCTTCACCACTCCCCGTAACCTCTTCCTTCAACGCAGCATGGTTACTCAAATAGGTCTGAACACGGTTGTATATCAGAGTCTTTATGATCGATTCACGAGATTCGAAGTAATGCTGCACCGTACTCAGGCGGATATCCACTTCCTTGGCAATACGCCGCAACGTTAGCTCGGCATACCCTTCATCGACGAACACCTTGGTGGCGGCATCGAGGATCTCAGACCGCCTCTCCTCGCGGGTCTTCCTGACGCGTCTTTTCTTGTCTTCGACACTGCTCATCGGTAGGAAACCTTTCAACATTAATAAGTTAATGACCAAAGACGAAGGTCTAATTGATGGCGCTCTAGGCTGGCGCAACAATCGCTATCGGTCTACTGACCGATAGAGAATCACCAGGCCATTATCAACGCTAATTAACGTGACGGCAATCAGCGGGTACAAGCCCAGGCACATGGTCCAGAGGTACCACATCCCCTATCGGTGACGAACACGGGTGAGATGACGACGGAGTGACAGGCGCAACACAACAAGTTCAGATCGGCGACATTCAGATCGGTGACATTCAGATCGGTAACATAGAGACTGAAAAATGACAAAGAATGCTGCAGCGACAACCGGCGATAGTTCACAAATGCGGGCCACCTTGAAGTGGACCGAAGCGTTCGCCCTTTCCATGGCGGTATCGGGCTCCATCTTTGCCTCATTCGGGTATGCCCTGGGCTTGCTGGGGCCAGTGTGGGCGCTCATCGTCTGGGCAGGCTCTGCAGCGATCGGCGCCTGTCAAAACTGGATATTCCTGGAAGTCACGGCCATGTTCCCCGACAAACCCGGTGGCATCGCCATGATCGCCGTAGAGGGCTGGCGCAGGCGAAACCGTTTCGTCGGCCCTCTGGCAGCCTTCGGATACTGGATGGGCTGGTCCTCCGTTCTTTCCATCATCGGTGTCAGCGCTGGGTCACTGATGCAAGCCCAGTGGTTCCCGAACGCTGACTGGCACTTCACCCTGGGCATCTTGGAGATCGGCATCCCACAGCTCATCGGCGCTGCCCTGATCGTCATTTTCTGGCAGATCAACCGCCGCGGTGTGCATTTGGCGGCCTCATTGTCCAAGTATATGGGCGCCCTGCTGCTCATCCCCATCGTGATTCTCTCCCTCGCACCGATATTCGGTGACGGCTGGAGCATCCACCGATTCCTCGACGCCGAACAGCACTCGCTTTCGGGATGGTCGGCGGTGCGCATCATCCTCGTCTGGTTCTTCCTCGTCAGCTGGAGCACCTACGGAACCGAAATGTGCGCTGCCTTCGGCCCGGAATACCGCACGCAGAGAGACATGCGACTTTCCTTGCTCACGTCAGGGCTCTATACCGTCCTGGTATTTGCCGCCGTCGCCTTCGGTATCGGCGGCCTGGTCGATCAAACCGTCGCGGCCAAGGACCCATTCGGGTTCTATATCGGCGCCTTCAATGATGTTTTGGGCGTCGGTTACAGCAGCGTCTTCGTGAGCATGCTGCTGGTAGGCCTGTTCATGGGCTTGAATGCCGCCCTGGCGGATGGCTCGCGTGCGCTGTACGGGATGGCGATAGAAGGTATTACGATCAAGCAGTTGGGCACTTTGAACAAGCATCAGGTCCCCGGCCGCTGCATGACGGTTGCGGTGGTGCTCAACCTCCTGATGATCGTCGTCTCCGCATCGCCCATCGCGATTCTGGTTACCGCGAATCTGGGCTATCTGCTTGCCATCTTCTTTGCGCTGACCGGCTTTCTCTGGCTGCGCAAGGACCTGCCCGATCACCAGAGGCCCGTTCGCCTCGGCAAAGGCTGGATTCCCCTGGCCTGGGTGCTCAGCCTCTTTACCGGCATCGTCATCATGGTTGGGGCTACCTCGGCCGACATTGCCGGCTACGGTGGCGCCAAGGAAGTCTTGACGGGTATCGGCATCTTGTTCTTGTCCCTATTGCTCTATGCCTATCGTTATCTGGTTCAGGATAAACAGAAAGCCAGCATTTCCGGAACGGTCTGAGCTATCACTCATTCGATAAAAACATCAGAAGAGAGGTGCATGATGCTATCCGTGGAAATGCCTTCGACTTACTACACGATGACCAAAAAGTATGAGACCCACTATCCGGATCTCGAGGGCGATATCGATGCAGAAGTCGTCATCATCGGCGGCGGATTTTCCGGCGTCAATACCGCGCTGGAGCTCGCAGAACGCGGTGTCGAAAACGTCGTCCTGCTAGAGGCCAACTATCTGGGCTTCGGCGGATCCGGTCGCAACGGCGGTCACGTCATGGCCGGCATCGGCCATGACCTGGAAAAAATCCGCAAAGATGTCGGGGACGAAGGTGTCAAGGCCATTTTCGAAATCAGCGACCAGGGATCGGCAACGATTCAAGAGCGCATTCGACAATATGACATCGATGCCGATTTTCGCCACGGCTATGGCTACCTGGGCTTCAATTCGCGTCAGGCCAAGACGCTTCAGGCCATGGAAAAGGAGCTCAAGGAGATCACGCCCAATCAGGAGATAGCCTATCTCGAGGGCTCCGAAGTCAAGAACATCGTGGGTTCGGATGCCTATGGCAGTGCGCTGATGCATATGGGCAATGGTCATATCCATTCCCTCAACCTGCTCCTCGGCGAAGCCAAGGCCTTCTGCAATCTCGGTGGGAAAATATACGAGTACACGCCGGTCCTGGACTTGCAATATGGCCCGACGGTGACGGTCAGAACGGCCAAGGGCTCCATAAAGGCCAAGAAAGTCTTGTTTTCCTGCGGCGCATTCATCAATAAGCTGCAACCCAACCTTCACAAGACGATCATCAGCACCTACGCATTCCAGCTGGTCACCGAGCCGCTGTCCGACGAGCTCATCGAGACCATCAGCCCAATACGCGGGGCATTCAGCGACATACGCCCGGTCATCGATTACTACCGTGTCACCAATGAAAACCGCCTCTTGTTCGGCACGGCCACGCACTTCGTGGAACACATACCTCAAGACCTCAAGGCACATAACAGAAAGGCCATGCTGAACATCTTCCCCTACCTGAAGGACGTCAAGATCGACCTTGCCTGGGGCGGACCAATGGAGTGCACGGCCAACCTGTTCCCGCAAATCGGCACTCTGCCGAACCACGATAACGTCTTCTTCGTGCAGGGCTATTCCGGGTTCGGTGTGACCCCGAGCCATGTCATCAGTCGAGTCGTGGCCGACGGTATGACGGGCGGCTCGAGGCACTGGGACATCATGCGCTCCATTCGCCGTAGAAGAGTGATTGGCAAGGAACACTTCAGGCACCTCATCTGCACGCTGGGTAAGGTGACGCACCAAATGGCCGGGTACAGAAAAGGCACCCGCTAGAGCGACGGTCCCTGTCTGGGAGGCCCTGCATGGCAAGCGATCCTTCGATAAAAACGCTGATAGAACAGAAGCTCGATGAACTGATTCGGCTCTGGAGCAGTAAAGATGCTGTCGGGGCTCTTCAGGATATCTACCTATCTGATAGTGACCTACCCGACGCCGAGGTGTCGGGGGCCGATATGCACGCCGTGGGTGAGTTTTCGGACCTGAGCCGGCGCAAGAAGCCCGCATCGCGGGAGGCCGCCCGCGACGACCTCTGGCCAGAGACCATGCCACGACCCAAGACCAATGGACGGCTGGTGCACTGATAGAAGCCCAGCCCCTCTAACGAACCGTTTGCGCGGCGATGGCATGAGGCGAGGACCGTAACAGGCCGATGCGGGCCAACCGGTTCGGAGCCTGCCTGCCAGCGGCCCCTGCCACGTCTCATGCCACGGTCGCCTTGGCTCTCCGACACGCCGCGCCACCCGCTACAAGGTAAAGGCATGTTGGCCCACCTGGCCGTGTACGCCCCCACGCCGCTTCTCGAAACGTCCTGACGCGTAGCGTCGAGCATTGACTTCATTAACATGACAACCTATAACGTTAATATGTTAACGAGATGGCTTTGAAGGCGTTATACGAAAGTCGAGTGCGGGGAGAGACGCCGCAGCGTGCCGCACCTGAGCTGGAAAAGCCCCTACAGACACGCCCGACGCTACGGGCAACGAGTGAAGGAAGGAGCATCATGAGCACGTTCAGCGATAACCGGTCCCGCGCCGAAGGCTACCTATCCCGCTTCCGTGAAGGTGGCGTACTGAATCATATCGATGGCGAGTCTGTGCCAGCCGATTCGGGCAAGACCTTCGAAACACTGTCTCCGGTCGATCTCAAGCCACTCGCGAAGGTCGCCAAGAGCGATGCCAGCGACATCGACCGTGCCGTCGCCGCTGCCGAAAGAGCGTTCAAGACCTGGAGCAAGACGCCGGGCAAGGAGCGCCGCGCCATCCTGATCAAGGTGGCGGAAGCCATCGAGGCCCGCGCCGAAGAGATCGCCTTTACCGAGTGCATGGACACCGGTCAGGCACTGCGCTTCATGTCCAAGGCGGCCATTCGCGGCGCGGCCAACTTCCGCTTCTTCGCTGACCGGGCACCGCAGGCAGAGGATGGGCTTTCCCTCAGAAACGACACGCAGATGAACGTGACTTCCAAGCGCCCGCTGGGGCCGATCGGCGTCATCACGCCATGGAACACGCCGTTCATGCTCTCGACCTGGAAAATCGCCCCGGCACTGGCCTCGGGCTGTACGGTGGTGCACAAACCGGCCGAGTTCTCGCCGATGACCGCCAAGCTGCTGGTCGAAATCGCCGAAGAGGCCGGGCTGCCCAAGGGCGTCCTGAACCTGGTCAACGGCTTTGGCGAAGACGCCGGCCGCGCCCTGACAGAACACCCCGGCATCAAGGCGATCGCCTTTGTCGGTGAGAGCCGCACCGGCCAGCTGATCATGGCTCAGGCCGCGCCGACGCTAAAGCGCTTCCACTTCGAGCTGGGCGGCAAGAATCCGGTCATCGTATTCGACGATGCCGATATCGAACGCGCCGTCAACGCTGCCACTTTCATGATCTATTCCCTCAACGGCGAGCGCTGCACCTCGTCATCGCGCCTGCTGGTGCAGGAGAGCATCTACGAGGAAGTCACTCGTCGCGTGGCGGACATCGCCAACGGTGTGAAAGTCGGCCACCCGCTAGACCCCGAAACCGTGGTCGGTCCGCTGATTCACCCCGAGCATGAAGAGAAGGTGCTGTCGTATTTCGACAAGGCGCGTGAAGAAGGCGCCACCATTGCCGCCGGCGGTGAAAAGATCGGCGAGGAAGGCTGCTTCGTCCGCCCGACGCTGTTCACCCATGCCCGCAACGACATGACGGTGGCCCAGGAAGAGATCTTCGGCCCGGTCCTGACCGCGATTTCGTTCAAGGACGAAGAGGAAGCTCTGCGCCTGGCCAACGATACACAGTATGGTCTGGCCGCGTATCTCTGGACCAACGATCTCGACCGCGCCATGCGCATGACCGATGAGTTGGAAGCCGGGATGATCTGGGTCAACTCCGAAAACGTTCGCCACCTGGAGTCACCGTTCGGCGGCGTGAAGGCCTCCGGCATAGGTCGCGACGGAGGCGACTGGTCGTTCGACTTCTATATGGAGACCGTCAATGTCTCCTTTCCGCGCAAGCCCCACAAAGTACCGAAGCTCGGGTGACATAACGGCCACAGGGCGGCGTATACCGCCCTGCCTAAGGAAGCGCTGAATAAATCGACGAGCGAGATGAAGCGCAAGGCGCATGGAACACAGAACACGAGACATAACATGGGGTTAGGCGAGTGTTCGAGTACCACGCAACGCGGCGATTCGCTCGCGCAGGCATTTATGCAGCGTTTCCCTAACGCATCAAGGAGTCTCGCCATGCCCATCCCAACACCCAATCTCTACCCGGCGTTCAACATCATTCGCCTGAGCCATGTCGTTTTCGGCGTGAGTGACTTGGCCAAGAGCCGTCACTTCTATGTCGACACACTCGGCCTTCAGGTCACCGACGAAGACGACCAGCGCATTTATCTGCGTGCGATGGAGGAGCGCGGACACCACTGCATCGTGCTGGAGAAAAGCGATAGTGCGACCGTGAAGTCGCTATCCTTCAAGGTGTTCGACGAACAGGAACTCGACAAGGCCCACGCCTGGTTCCAGGAAAACGGCCACCCGGTCGAGTGGGTCGAGCGCCCGTACCAGGGCCGCACGCTGCGCACCACCGACTGCTTCGATGTGCCGATCGAGCTTTACTTCAAGATGGACCGGCTGGCCCCGATCCATCAGCAGTACGTACTCTATCGGGGCGTCAAGCCGTTGCGCATCGATCACTTCAACCTGTTCTCACCCAACGTCGACGAGGCGGTCGCGTTCTACAACCGCATTGGCTTTCGCGTCACCGAATACACCGAAGACGAAGAGAGCGGCAAGCTGTGGGCAGCCTGGACCCACCGTAAGGGCGGTGTGCACGATATGGCCTTCACCAACGGCCGCGGCCCGCGCCTGCACCACACCGCCTTCTGGGTGCCGACTCCGCTGAACATCATCGATCTATGCGATCTGATGGCGACGACCGGTTACGTCGACAACATCGAGCGCGGCCCAGGGCGTCACGGCATCTCCAATGCCTTTTTCCTCTATATCCTCGACCCGGACGGCCATCGCATCGAGATCTACTGCTCGGACTACCAGACCGTCGATCCGGACCTGGAGGCGATCAAGTGGGATCTGAAAGACCCCCAGCGCCAAACACTCTGGGGCGCCCCCGCGCCGCGCTCTTGGTTCGAGCACGGCTCCGAGTTCGAGAATCTCGAACTCAGGGATTCTCAGCTGAATGCCACACCGATCGTCGCGCCGTGAGCCGGCCGGCACTCGCGTCGCATCCGTGATTCACAGGGCCCGGGGGCAGCTCGGGCCATTAGGAGATAGCCCATGAGTACCCCACTCCCCCCTCGTCTCGCCGCCTTTCACGCCAACGGTGCCGACCGTTTCGGGGTGGTCACCGACGGCGGCATCGTCGATCTCACGCCAGAGTTCGGCAGCCGCTTCAAGGGACTCAAGGAGGTGATCGAAGCTGGCGCCATCGATGAGCTTCTGACCGTCGCCGCAGGCCGGAGCCCGAGCTACCGCGAAGAGGACGTCACCTACCTGATTCCCATCGCGAACCCCGAGAAACTGATCTGCGTCGGGGTCAACTTCCCTTCGCGCAATGAAGAGTACAAGGACGGTCAGGCCGCACCGAGCAAACCCTCGCTGTTCATCCGCTTTCCGCGTAGCTTCGTCGGCCACAACCAGAATCTGGTGCGCCCGCCGGAGAGCGAGCAGCTCGACTATGAAGGCGAAATCACCATCGTCATCGGCAAGGGTGGCCGCCGAATTTCGCGTGAAAAGGCCTACGAACACATCGCCGCACTGACGCTGTGCAACGAAGGCACCATTCGCGATTGGGTGCGCCACGCCAAGTTCAACGTCACCCAGGGCAAGAACTTCGACGCCACCGGCGCCATCGGCCCCTGGCTGGTGCCGTTCAAGCGCGCTGAGCAGCTCGACGACATCGAACTGACCACCCGCGTCAATGGCGAAGTGCGTCAGCATGACCGCACCTCGCGGATGATGTTCGATTTCCGCTACATCGTGAATTACGTCTCGACCTTCACCACCCTGGTGCCGGGCGACGTGATCGTCTGTGGCACGCCGACCGGTGCCGGCGCTCGCTTCGAGCCGCCGATCTGGCTCGAGCCGGGCGACGTGATCGAGGTCGAGGCCGACGGTATCGGTACGCTGATCAACGGTGTGGAGGATGAACGCCATGGCACTGACTGAGAAGCAGATTGCCGCCGCTGCCGACGACTTGCTCGCGGCGGAGGCGACACGCGAGCAGATCGGTCTGCTGTCCAAGCGCCATCCGAGCATGACACTGGACGATGCCTACGCGATCCAGACCGCTCAGATGGCGCGCAAGACGCAGAAGCACGCCATCCTCGGTTGGAAAATCGGGCTGACCTCCAAGGTCATGCAAGACGCGCTCGGCATCGATACGCCAGACAGCGGCGTGCTTTACGACTACATGCGCTATGAGACGGGGGCGGTGATCCCCAAGGGGCATTTCATTCAGCCACGCATCGAGGCCGAGATCGCCTTCGTCATGAAAGCGCCGCTCGAGGGTGAAGTGACCCGCGAGGACGTGCTGGCTGCCACCGAGTACGTGGCGCCCGCCCTCGAGATTCTCGATACCCGCATCGTCAGAAAAGACGCCGAGACCGGCCAGGCGCGAGTGATCGTCGACACCGTCTCCGACAACGCTGCCAACGCCGGCATCGTACTGGGCAGCGAACGCCACGCCCCCGAGGCGCAGGACCTGCGCTGGGTCGGCTCGATCGTCAAGCACAATGGCGATGTGGTGGCCACGGGTCTGGGCGCCGGAGTGTTGGACGATCCGGTCACCGGTCTCATCTGGCTGGCCCGGCGCATGGCGACCTACGGCCAGCGTATCGAAGCCGGTCAGGTCATTTTGTCGGGCTCTTTCATCGGTCCGGTGGAGTGCCCGTCCGGCAGCCGGATCGAAGCCGACTACGGTGCGTTCGGCCGCGTATCGCTGACGTTCGCTTGAGCCGCGGGAAAGCTATCGATGGCCCGACTGGTCGTGACGGTAACCCGAAGGGGTGGTATGCGCATGACGTGCAAAGAATCGACAGAAGTAGGCTGGATCGTGAAATCCGAGCCGATAGCCGATCTCGTTGACACTCATGCGGGTGAAGGTCAGAAGTCGCCGAGCCTCCTGCATGACGCGATCGTGAACCACGCGCTTGCTGGGCACGCCACCAATGCGACGGCAGACGCTATTGAGGCGCGCCTCGGTGACGTTGAGCGCACGGGCGTAATCCGACAGCGTCCAGTGCGCGGTGTAGTGGGCCTCGATCTCCAGATTGAAGCGGTGAAACAGCGACAGGTCTTCGTGGCGCACACGCTGGGCAGCCAGCGAATTGGACGACAGCCGAAAGAGGCTGACGAAAATCAGCCGCGTCAGCGTGATCATCGCCGTTTCCCGCCCCGGACGGTCGGCCTCGAATTCGAGACGCAGCTCGTCGAACAGGCGCTCGATACGATTGACGTCGAGCCGTGCCTCTTCTCTCGCCCGACCTGTCGCTACACACACCGGCGACACGGCCGCAGCGTCGCCCAGCTCGGGAAGCTCTTCGAGCAGCGACCACACCAGCTGTTGGCGCACCGTCAGCACATGGCCATCGCTGCCGTTTTCGGTGGTAAAGGAGTGGGGCACGGTCGGCGGTGTCAGAAAGAACATCGGCCCCTGCTGGTGAAACTGCCGATCGTCCAGATAGACCCGCACCATGCCGCTTTTGACGTAGTGCACCTGGAAAAAGCGGTCGTGATGATGCACAGGCATGTTCCGACCATAGAAATCTGCCATGCGGCCGAGCGCTTCGTAGTGCACCGGGGCATCGGCGTAGCGCTGGTCGTACTCCTGACCGATGGTGATGTTGGGAATGAAGTCCAA
Organism: Salinicola sp. DM10; assembly: GCF_017306975.2. Taxonomy (NCBI): domain Bacteria; kingdom Pseudomonadati; phylum Pseudomonadota; class Gammaproteobacteria; order Oceanospirillales; family Halomonadaceae; genus Salinicola; species Salinicola sp. DM10. The sequence goes on along the minus strand of NZ_JAFLEN020000003.1, from coordinate 500,152 downwards.
CGCCATGTTTGCGCTCCTGAACGCACACGGTTCACCCGTGCGCTAGGCCTCTATATTAACCACCGACGGGTACCTCGCTCCATGGCATTGCCTGACTCGCGTCCGAGGCCATCGGCCCCGCCCGTCCACTCCAAGGAATTGCCTCATGGGTGAAATCGTACTCGCCGCCAAGATCACACACGTGCCTTCGATGTATCTCTCCGAGCAACCCGGTGAGCATCACGGCTGCCGTGCCGAAGCCATCGCAGGCCACAAGGAGATCGCCCGCCGCGCCCGGGAGGCAGGCGCCGATGTCGCGGTGGTCTTCGACACCCACTGGCTGGTCAACAGCGGTTATCACATCAACGGCGGCGACCATTTCGAAGGCGTGTATACCAGCAACGAGCTACCGCACTTCATTCAGAACATGGCCTACCGGTACGACGGCTGCCCCGAACTCGGACAGGCCATCGCCGACCGCGCCAATCACGCCGGACTCCGCACCATGGCGCACAACATTCAGAGCCTCAAGCTCGAGTACGGCACGCTGGTGCCCATGCGCTACATGCACATGGACGTGCCGGATGAGCAGGCCTTCAAGGTGGTCTCCATCGCCGCCTGGGACGCCTGGCACGATCTGAACGACAGCATCCGTTTTGGCGCCGCCGTGCGCGAAGCGATCGAGGCGAGCGACCACAAGGTCATGGTTCTGGCCTCTGGCTCGTTGTCGCACCGTTTCACCGACAACCACCAGGCCAAGGAGAACATGCATCGCTGGTCGCGAGAGTTCGATCGCCAGATGGACATCCGTGTCGTCGAGCTATGGCGCGAGGGCAAGTTCGACGAGTTCCGCAAGATGCTGCCGGAGTACGCCGAGCACTGCTACGGCGAAGGCGGCATGCACGACACGGCCATGCTGATGGGCGTGCTCGGAGAGGGCTATGAGCGCCCAGCCGAGATCCTGACCGCGCCGTTCGGCAGCTCCGGTACCGGCCAGATCAACGCCGTCTTTCCGCTGTAATACGGATTGACGATGTCATGTGACACTACGCGAGGAGCGCCTGATGGATATGCCCATCAACACTTTCAAACGAGCCCTTGGCCGCAACGAAGCCCAACTCGGTCTCTGGCTCGGACTCGCCAACGGCTACTGCGCCGAACTCGCCGCCAATGCCGGCTTCGATTGGCTGTTGATCGACGGCGAACATGCACCCAACGATCTGCGTAGCGTACTGGAACAGCTGCAGGCCGTAGCCCCCTATCCGGTTCAGCCGATCGCGCGCCCGCCGGTGGGCGATGCCGCCCTGATCAAGCAGTATCTCGACATCGGCGTGCAGACCTTGCTGGTGCCGATGGTCGACACCGCCGAGCAAGCCCGCCAGCTAGTGCGCGCCACCCGCTACCCCCCCGAGGGCATTCGCGGCGTGGGCAGCGCCCTGGCGCGCGCCTCGCGCTGGAACTCTATCCCGGGCTATCTCGACCGCGCGGACGAGGAAGTCTGCCTGCTGGTTCAGATCGAGACGCAAACGGGGCTCGAAAACCTCGACGAGATTGCCGCCGTGGAGGGCGTCGACGGCGTCTTCATCGGCCCTGCGGATCTCAGTGCCTCGCTGGGCCATCGTGGCGACCCGGGCCATGACGACGTGCAGCGCGCCATCGAGGATGGCATTGCGCGTATCCAGAAGGCCAACAAGGCCGCCGGCATCCTCTCTGCCAACAAAACCCTGGCCCGACGCTATCTCGAACTCGGCGCTACCTTCGTGGCGGTGGGTGTGGATACCAGCGTGCTGATGAACGCGCTGAAAGCGCTGGCCGGCGAGTTCAAAGGCGATGAAGCCCCCGCGACACCGTCGTCATCGGTGTACTGACATTACCTGTCTTTCCTCCATTCACCAGACCCGGCCCCGTTTTGGCCCTTGCATGGGAAACCCAGTATGAACCTCACGGACTCGACTCTTCTGCGCCAGCAGGCCTACATCGACGGCCAGTGGCTCGACGCCGATAGCGGCGATACCTTCGCGGTGACCAACCCGGCCAACGGTGAAACCCTGGCTAGCGTCGCCCGCGTCGGCAAGGCCGAAACCCGTCGCGCCATCGCCGCCGCCAATAACGCGCTGCCGGCCTGGCGCGACATGACGGCCAAGGCTCGCTCGCTGATTCTCAAGCGCTGGTTCGCGCTGATGCAGGAGCATAAAGAGGACCTGGCCCGTATCCTCAGCGCGGAACAAGGCAAGCCGCTGGCCGAGAGCCGCGGTGAGGTCGACTACGGCGCCAGCTTCATCGAGTGGTTCGCCGAGGAAGGCAAGCGCGTTTACGGCGACGTGATTCCCAACGACAAGCCCGACCGCCGGCTGGTGGTCATCAAGCAGCCCGTAGGCGTGGTCGCCGCGATCACGCCGTGGAACTTTCCCATCGCCATGATCACGCGCAAGGCCGGCCCTGCGCTGGCCGCCGGATGCACCATGGTGTTGAAGCCCGCTTCCGAAACGCCGCTGTCGGCACTGGCGCTGGCCGAGCTGGCCGAACGTGCGGGTATACCGGCCGGTGTCTTCAACGTGGTGGCCGGACGTGCCGGGGAGATCGGTACCGAACTCACGCACAGCGAGACCATTCGAAAATTGTCGTTTACCGGCTCCACCGAAATCGGCCGTCAGTTGATGGAGGAGTGCGCCGGCACCATCAAGAAGGTCAGCATGGAGCTGGGCGGCAACGCGCCGTTCATCGTCTTCGATGACGCCGACCTGGACGCCGCTGTCGCGGGCGCGATCGCCTCGAAGTTTCGCAACAGCGGTCAGACCTGTGTGTGTACCAACCGCTTCCTGGTGCACGACAGCGTCTACGAGGCCTTCAGCGAAAAGCTGATCGCAGCGGTGAAAGCGCTCAAGGTGGCACCGGCCGAGGAAGAGGGCGCCCAGCAGGGCCCGCTGATCAACCAGCAGGCGGTCGACAAGGTACGCGCGCACATCGACAACGCCGTCGAACATGGCGCAAAGGTCCTGTGTGGCGGCAAGTCCCACGCGCTGGGCGGCAGCTTCTTCGAGCCCACGGTGCTTGGCGATGTGACACCGGCCATGGATGTCGCCGGCGAGGAGACCTTCGGCCCGCTAGCTCCGCTGTTTCGCTTCCATACCGAAGCGGAAGCCATCGCCATGGCCAACGACACGCCGTTTGGTCTGGCGGCCTACGTCTACACCCAGAATCTGGGCCGCAGCTGGCGCATGGGTGAGGCGCTCGAATACGGCATGGTCGGTATCAACGAAGGCATCATCTCGACCGAAGTCGCGCCATTCGGCGGCATCAAAGCCTCCGGTGTCGGCCGCGAAGGCTCGCACTACGGCATCGAGGACTACCTCGAGGTCAAGTATCTGTGCATGGGCATCAAATAAACAGAGACTGCTCGCACGAGCCTGAACATCCTGGCCCACGCCCCTTACGAGGGGAGGGCCAGGGTATTTGTCGCTCCGCCACGCAAGGTCTCGCCAGCCCCCGCGGCCGTGCCATACCCTCGGCATCGAAGTCGGCCCGCACGGCACCGCAGACCCACACACCCCGGCTCATGCGGCGTGCCCATCTCGTGCTTATATCGCTATGAGAGATGCCGCTATGAAAGACGCCGCCATGAGAGGCGCCGCCGTGAAAGATATAGCCAGGCGGGCGATTATGATATGGTCGGCCTCCCGTGAAGGGCCATCCCTGCTGCCATCATCCGATGGGGCGCAGGGCAGATCCGTGGGGCCGTATCGCCATATCGGACCAGTGGCACCCCATTGATCAGTCGACGCCGGAACCGGATCGTTTCGACATCCCCTGATTTCGACTTTCCTTTGAAAAGGCACAACATGGCGCGCCCGACTCCCTCACTCACTCTGGCACTACTGCAGGCCCGTGAATCCGCCATGGACTTTTTCCGGCCGCACCTCAATCAACACAACGTCACCGAGCAGCAGTGGCGTGTCATTCGCATCCTGTGGCAGGCCGAAGATCAGACGCTGGAAAGCTACCAGCTCGCCGAACGGGCCTGCATACTGCGCCCGAGTCTGACCGGGGTGCTGGTAAGGCTCGAGCAGAATGGCCTGGTCAGGCGCTGGAAACCCGAAACCGATCAGCGTCGGCTATGCGTCACCCTGACGCCTCAAGGCAACGCGCTTTTCGATAGCATGAAGGGTGAAATGATGCGCCAGTATCAGAAAATCCAGCAGCGCCTGGGGCCGGAGAAGTACCGCACGCTGATGGGCTTGCTGGAAGAGGTGCAAAAGCTCGAACCCGAAGATTCACCGTGAGACGGTGACCAAGAGCGGATCCCGCAGTGGCGTGCCATACTCGATAATATTTTTACAGCCTGTTGATATAGATAGATTTTCAAACCATGGCAGTGACGGTCAAATAACTGTCATGGCAGGTCAATTGGCCACTCCTCTAGACTCCTAATCTGATCCTGTAGCGCCACGCGCACCATCCATGTCCGGGAGGCGACATGCAGGATCAATACGACTACATCATTGTCGGCGCTGGCTCCGCCGGCTGTGTCATCGCCCATCGCTTGATTCGGAACACCCGCGCCACGGTGCTGCTGGTCGAGGCCGGCGGCTCGGATGCCGGTCTGTTGGTGCGGATGCCGGCAGCGCTCGGCAAGGTGATTCCAACGCGCACCTGGCCGTATATGACGACACCGCATGCCGCGACCAACCACCGCGCCATGAGCATCGCCCAAGGGCGGCTGATCGGCGGCAGTAGCTCAGTCAACGGCATGATCTACATCCGCGGGCATCGCAGCGACTATGACGCCTGGAGCCGTGATTACGGCTGCACCGGCTGGGACTACGAGGGACTGCTGCCGTATTTCATCAAGAGCGAAAGCAACGAATCGCTGGCCGGGCCCCTGCATGGCAATGACGGTCCACTGAAAGTCAGCGAAAACCGCTATCGCCACTCGCTGACACAGACCTTCGTGCGCGCCGGCCAAGAGAGCGGCCTGCCCTACGTCAACGACTTCAACGCCAACGCCCCCGAGGGCGTTGGCTACTATCAGACCACCACCTTCAACGGCGAACGCTACAGCACCTCCAAGGCCTATCTGAGCGAGGTGCGCGACGACCCGCGCCTGACGATTCTCCCGGATACCGAAGTGCTACGGGTGATGATCGACAAGCAACGGGCCGTCGGCATTCAGGCACGACACGCCAGCAGAGGCGAGATGACACTGAGAGCCCATCGCGAGGTCATTCTCAGCGCTGGCGCGATCGGTAGCCCTAGAATTCTGATGAGCTCTGGCATCGGCCATCGCGACCATCTCAACGAGCAGGGCATCGAGTGCCTGTACGACCTGCCGGTGGGCGACAACCTGCAGGACCACCTGCACATGTCGCTCAACGCCACACTCAATCACCCGACCTCCCTGTACGGCGAAGACACCGGCTTGCGCGCATTACGTCATGGCGCCGAATGGCTGCTGTATCGTCACGGCCTCATGACCTCCAACATACTGGAAGGCGGCGCCTTTCTGGACACCGCCGGCGAAGGCCGCCCGGATACCCAGATTCATTTCATGCCGGTGCTCGACACCTGGGACGACCCCAATGGCATTGGCCGGGGGCGCACCCACGGCATCACGCTCAAGGTAGGCCATCTACGCCCGGCCTCACGCGGCAACATTCGCCTTACCGGGCCGAATGGCGCCAAGACCGCCGTCATAGACGCTCGCTTTCTCGAGGCACCTGAGGATCTCGAGCATCAGGTGCGCGCGTTGCGCGCAGGGCTGAGGCTGCTCGACACACCGGCACTTGCCAGCGTGATCGACGAGATTTTCTCTCCGCCCAAGGCGCACGATCTAATGGCACAGGATATGAACGACAACCGACACGCGCTGGAAGACTTCATCCGCCAGTACTGCAAGACGACCTATCACCCGGTCGGCACATGCCGTATGGGCCAGGACAGCAGAGACTCGGTAGTCGACATCGAGTTGAAGGTCCACGGTGTGACGGGCCTTCGCGTCATCGACTGCTCGATCTTCCCCACCCTGCCAAGCGGCAATACCAATGCCCCGACCATTGCCGTGGCGGAGAAGGGAGCAGACATAGTGACCGGCACCGTCTGATACCCGATCGACACCGCCTATCGCTACCTTTCCAACAAGGTAGCGATAGGCGGTCATCATGGCGATGGCCGGCGTGAGCCATTCATTGGAATGGGTATGAGAAAGAGGCTATGAGAAAGACGCTGTGAGAAAGGTGCTATGAGACAGACGCTGCGAGAAAGACGCTCGATGGTGCGCGGCCACTTGCCATCGGCTGTTTCCGCGCGCCAAAGCCTCACACCACGGCAAGGTAGTGCTTCACGAACTCGCTAGAAACCACCTCCCACAGCACAGGCGTTCCCTTCTCGTACAGCCAACTGTCACCGGCCTTGTAGTGGATGCGCTCCTGGGTCGTCTCATTGGTCAGGATGACTTCTCCGGAGATCAGGCAAGCCTGCTCCGTAAAGGGATATACCATCCGGAACCGACCGCTCGTGGTGCCAAAGTAGCCGGCGCTGACCGCATCCTGGGGCGTATTCAACGTCATCTTGATGAACGCCTGGACGTCACCCTCTTCGATAGTGGCACCCAGTTCCTCGACCGAACCAATGCTATCGAGGTCTTTCGTGGTCAATCCGGTATCGATTCGTCCCATGTCAAACTCCTCTCGAGGTCAAGAAGAGTCAACGGACCCTTCTTGAACCGTATTGATAAACTACAAAAAGTATTGATAAGCCACAAACCGTGTCGGTCACTAATCGCTGAGATCGGGTTCGAATAGGCCTTTTTTCATCTTGAACTTCACCCAGACGAATGCTGTCAGGCTGACGATGCCCAGCACCACCCCCAGAAGCGTGTAGATCAAGGCGGTCATCTCCGGCGACGGTGAGGCATTGGCAGCCACATAGGCCATACCGATGATGCCGAAAATCTGCGGGAAGGGATAAAAGGGTGCGCGATAGGGGCGGAGATGCTCAGGCCGACGCTGACGCAGAACCATCAAATCGATGTGTGCGACGATGTAGGCCAGCAGCCAGCTGGTCGCCGCCGCGATCACCAACGAGATGATTTGATTCGGACTGACCAACAAGAATGGGATGAGCACACACAGGGTCAGGAAGACAATGCCTACCCAGGGCGTATTGTAACGAGAATGTCGTTTACTCATGATGCTGAAGGCCTGACCATTATCGGCCATCCCCGAAAGCATGCGCGGCACCGCAGCCAGTACGGTATTGAGTGTACTACAGGTCGCAGTTATCCCCATGACAGTGACAATGATCAGCCCCGAACGACCGAAGACGCCATCGACCAGATCGACATACGGCAAGGGTGAAGTCACCATGGTATCGATCGAGAGATAACGGCCTGCGCCGAAACAGAACAGTGTAAAAAGCACGAAGAGAATGCCAATAGATAGGATCATGGCACGAGGAATTCGTTTTTCCGGCTGACGAATGTCTTCTATGAGCGGACAAATGAATTCGCAGCCTAGAAAGAGCCACATCGACAGGGCCACAAGCCCTATGAAACTACCATCGACGATACCTTCGACGCCCCAGTCGATGCCTGCCGCAGCCTGAGACACCTCAGGACTTGGCGGCTGCAGAAGCGCGACCAGGCCGACGAGGGAGATGGCGACGACCATCGCAAAAGTGAATACATTCTGGAGCTTCGCAAAGACATCGGTGCCGAAGATGTTGAGCAAGGCAATCGACAGCAACAATGCTATGGGCACCAAGTGCGGCGGCAGTATCTCGGGAAACAGCGTCTGTAACAGTGCATCGACCAATAACAGCTCGGCGGGTAATGCGAAAATGGCCACCACGACATACCCGGCAAACACCGAGACAATGGCGGGAAAATGCCCGATGGCTTTCTGGGTGTAAGTGGCGAGCGTACCCGACTGCGGATACATCAGCGAAAGTTCAGAGAACGTCATGGCATTGCAGACGGCCAGCAGGGCCGCTACGAGCATGGCAGCCAGAAAGCTCAACCCCCCGAGGCCGAAGCCAAGCAGCGCTGAAGCCATGGATCCTTGAACGACGACACAGCCCACGCAGATCGCGATCATGGTCTTGAAACCGATGGTCGGCCGGCCGGGTGTCGTGGTCAGGGGCATCGGGCCTACTTTCGTGGTATCGACCATGATGCATTACCTCCTTGGAGAGCATTTGGACTTGTTGTTGGTGATCGATGACGGTTAGTGATCGATGGCGGCATCACGCCCTGGCCGACCAATATGTGCCAGCAAGTCCGGTCATTCTTGTTCGCTTCTGCCAGAAATTTTCCTTTCTCTGACCGACGCCTACACGCAAGTCACTGGTACTCTGCCGATGCTCTGCGTCATCGAGAATGGCAGATACGAGCGAAGGCCGAGCTGTCTCCCATGGCGCGCTGTAACCGCCGAATTCAGTCGCGACTCTTTGAATAAGCCTTTTACATCAAGCCTTTGGCCCGCGAGATTGACGGGCGACTGGCGGAGAAGCCTCGAACACGCGCAACGGCCACCCGCGCCAGCGCGCCCCGCCCGCTCTGGCTCACTCAGATGCTCACAGGCACCCAGGCACGCGATACACCCCGCGTGCCTCACTGTGCCTTGCGCTCGGCGCGGCCAGCCACCATCCTTCGCCACGTCTCGGCGGCGCCAGGGGTGCCGCCTTCGCGATACTCAAGGATGATTCCCGTGTCCCGTTCCGCTCTGCCCCACCGGGGCCTGCTCACTCTCGTTGCGCTGCTGCTGGTGGCGCTCAATCTGCGTCCGGCGCTCACCAGCGTCTCGCCGGTGCTCGGCAGTATCGCCGAGGCGCTGTCACTCTCGCCGAGCGTGCAGGGCATCCTGACCACGCTGCCGGTGCTGTTCCTGGGGCTGGCCGCGCCGCTGGCGCCGCGCCTGGTACGTCGTCTGGGGCCGGAGCGCAGCGTGTTCCTGGCACTGTTGGTACTGGGGGTGGCGCTGGCGCTACGCCCCTACGTCGGCACCCTGGGGCTGCTGCTGGGCTCCGCCCTGGCCGGCGGCTGTATCGGGGTGATCGGGGTGCTGCTGCCGGGTATCGTCAAGCGCGACTTCCCCGAGCGGGTCAGCATCATGACCGGGCTCTACACCGTGGCGCTCAATCTCGGCGCCTCGGCGGCGGCCGGCACCACCGAGCCGCTGCGCCAGGCGCTGGGCGCGGACTGGCAGGGGGCGCTGGCGTTCTGGCTGCTGCCCGCGGTGGTCGCCGCGCTGCTGTGGCTGCCGCAGCTACGCGGCAGCGCGGCTACCCGGGTGGCGGCCCGCACCGGGGCGCGCCTGCGCCACGACCCGCTGGCGTGGCAGGTGTCACTGTTCATGGGGCTGCAGTCGTCGCTCGCCTATACCGTCTTCGGCTGGCTGCCGACGCTGTTGCAGGACCGCGGCCTGGCGCCGGTCACCGCGGGGCTGGCGCTGTCGGTGTCGATTCTGTTGCAGGTGACCACGGCGCTGGCGGCGCCGTGGATCGGCAGCCGCATGAAAGATCAGCGTGCGGTGCTGGTGGCGGTGATGGGGCTGACGCTCACCGGCCTGATGGGCTGCCTGTATGCGCCCATCGGCGGTATCTGGGTGTGGGTGGTGATCCTCGGGCTGGGCCAGGGTGGCACCTTCAGCATGGCGCTGACCCTGCTGGCGCTGCGCGCGCCGGATGCGCTGACCGCAGCCAGCCTCTCCGCCATGGCCCAGGGCATCGGCTATACCCTGGCGGCGCTGGGGCCGCTGCTGGTGGGCCTGCTGCACGACTGGAGCGGCGGCTGGAACGCGGTCGGCGGGCTGCTGGTGGCCATTGCGCTGGGCGCCATGGTCGCGGCCCTGGGCGCCGGCCGCGACCGCCAGGTGGCCTCGGTTCAGGGCGGCTGATCCCCGGTCCAGAAACGCTGCGCCACGACCCGGTAAGTTGGATCATGGCCCCGGCTCTGGCCTTGGCTCAGGCCGGGGCCAGACGCTCGGCGCCCCAGCTGCGCCGCAGGTAGCCCATCACCTCGCCCAGCTCGTCGGCGGAGACATGCGCCGGGGCGCCCTCCTCCTGCGGGTCGAGGTGGAAGATATAGAGCCGCGAGGCGAACTGGGCGAACGGCAGCGAGGCTTCGCCGAAGCGCTCACCGTTGCCGTCGGTGCTGACCCGCACGCCATCGCCCCAATCCTGGCCGCTGTCGTTGTTGGGGTTGAAGAAGTAGACCCGCATGCCCTCGTCGGGGCCGAGCGCGGCCCGCAGGATGGTGATCGCGTGCCAGCCGATGAAGCGCGCGGCGCTGTCGGTCACCGCGATCCCCGCCGGCTGCGGGTGCACCAGCGGCTGGTTGCCGTTGTAGAGCGGGTGGTAGGCAGCGTAGAAGTGGCGGTAGAAGGTCTCGGGGTCGTCGATCCGCCCGCTGGCGATATCCACGCTGATATGGAAGCCGCGCCCGGCCCACCAGCCGTGGAACTCGGGGTTGACCCAGCGGTGCGGGTCACCGTCGCGGCCGATGCACAGCCGCCCCATTTCGGCATAGATACGGTCCAGATGCGGCACCACCAGCAGCGAGACCGGATCGAGATCCAGGGTCATGCCGCTGGCGAGCCCGGCGCCACTGGTGTTCGACGAGATCGGCTGGCCTTCGAAGTGCATCACGATCTCGTCGTCACGCGCCGCCCAGGTCACCATCTGCAGCAGATAGTCGGGGTCGTTGTAGGCCCACATGGAGAGCGCGCGTGCCGACTGGCAGGTGGGGTTGTTGCCCTGCCCCACGCCCAGCGGCAGGCCGAGCATGCACAGCACGCCCTCCACTAGCCGCGCCTCGGGCGTGGTGGCATCACCGTAGGCCAGACGCAAACGCTGGCGGGCGTTGTCGCTCAGCAGCAGGCCCAGTTGGCGCCACAGCGCCGGCGCCAGCGGCGGCTGGTAGAGAATCCCGCGTTCGAGCAGCAGCGCCAGCCCGTAGATCCCCTGGGCCGTGGCCGGATGCGCCACCGCATCGATCAGGGCACGGATCAACTGGTGATAGCAGAGCAGGCAGTCGCGCCCGGTGGTCGAGAGCCCCAGCGCTTCGCTGATCAGATGATCGCCGTGGTCGAGCAGATAGCGCAGCAGCACCGGGTGATAGGGCGATACCAGGCCGGTATCATGCATCGCCCGCGCCATCCCGGTGGCCTCCTGCTGCAGCGCCGCGGTATCCATACCGGCGAGCCGGCCGGCATAGGCTTCGACGCCAGGGTCTTCGCGGCAACCCTGGGTCGGCCCGTAGAGGCTGCTGACCAGCCGCGCCGCACCCTGGCCGCTGGTGCCAAGATCGATCTCCGGATTGGCCTGACACAGCGCCAGCTGATCGATCATCCCGCGTACCGGAGCGACCATCAGCGGGCGCTGGCCGAGTAGCCGCCAGATCTCGTCGATCATGGTCTCGACGATGAACTCATAGCCGACCCGCTCGGCGAGATAGCGCAACAGCGCCCGCGGCACCTCGGCCAGACGCCCCTGGGTCTCGCGCTCGGCCTCGCCGGAAAAGGCGAAGATACGGGACAGGTTGAGCGCCAGGACCTGGGTCAGGTGATTGTGCGCCTGCTCGGCGGAGATCAACGGATGCGCGTAGTCGCCGCGCGCCACCGCCAGCAGGCGCAGCTCGCTGAGCGCCTCGATCACCACCGTTTCGGCCTGGGGGCTACCGAGCGAGGCCGGGGTCAGCGCCGGCTGCAGGCGCTGCGGTTCGGCCCAGTCGGAGTCGGCGAAGGTTCCCGCCCGCTCGATCGCCTGGGCGCGCCGCTCCAGCGCCGCGCAGCCGCCAGGTTCGAGCAGGATACGCCGCGCCAGATCGAAGACCCGCCCGGCACGCCCCGGGCGGGAAAAACTGGGCGCCGATTCGAGCGCGGCGAGTGCCGCCTCGAGCTGTTGCAGCAGCGCACCCAGGCGCTGCTCGCTGACCGGCAGCTCGTTATCCGACGACATGCGCTGACACTCCCCGCCACTCTGGGCGAATCCGAAAAGACTCTGCCACTGTCGCGGATCAGACGTAGAAATCAAGCGACTCCTGATGCTTGAGCAGGTCGCGCAGGGTGTGCGGGTCGTCGCCGAAGAAGAATAGAAGCCCCCAGTGGGTACCGAACGCCGTGCGCTTGGTCACGGTCTCCTCCAGCGGCGCGCTGAGTTCGTGGTAGTCGAAATAGGGGTGCTGCTCGGTCTCCTCCGGAATCTCCAGACGGCTGACCACCCGCCGGCGCGGATAGACACCGAAGCAGCCGGCGTGCCCTTTGGCGCCGGTGACCGGCTCGGGGAAGAAGGCGGCGACCTCTTCCGCGGTAGCCTTGGGGTCGAACACCAGCATCGAGGCCTGATAGGCGTTGAAGCCGTAGGCGCGCTCGATCAGTTCGAACGCCTTGAACCCCGGCGGGCGATAGGCGACTTCGCCGAAGTACATGGTGCCGTCGCTGGTGACGAAGTACTCCGGGTGGATCTGGCCGAACTGGATGTCGAACGTCTTGATCAGGAGCTCGATCTGGCGCGTGATCTGCTCGCGGTACTGCTCCAGCTCCGGGGTCGCCGGCACGAAGACCGAGTAGCCGAGGGTGACGTATTCGGAAATATTGAGGAACTGGATCTTGCCGTCCCAGACCCAGGCTTCGACGGCGAACTCCCAGCCGTCCAGATGGCTCTCCATCAGCAGCGGGTACTCGCTCTCGGGGATGGCGTCGATCTCTTCATAGGTGCGGATCACCCGGTGGCCGAGGCAGCCGGCCTTGTCGAAGGCCTTGAGGTGGATCGGGTCGTCAGGGTCGCCGTCGAGCTTGAGCAGCGTCTGGTTGACGCGCTTGAAGAAGCGCACCACGTCGCTCCTCTCGTGGGCCTCCTCGAAGATGCCCACGCGGATGCCACCCAACTGCGCGCGGCGCTTCATCAGCGCCTTGTCGCGGAACAGCACCGCCTGGCCGTGCAGGCGCGGATTCTGCATCAGCACCGAGTTGATCGCCCCGGCCCACTCCACGGTCTCCTCGAACAGCGGCACCGCCGCGTCCACGCCCATGTCGCGCAGGGTTTCGGCGATCTCCATCGAACGGTCGTTGAGACGCTCGAAGTTCCACGGCAGGTAGGGAATCTCGTGCTGGCGGCAGTACTCTTCGGCCCACTCCGGGGCGACCACCACATAGCGACGATCGAAGGCCGCGGCAGCCTCCACCGCGCCCAGGCTCCAGCCCAGCAGCGCGATGTAGCCCTTGTCGGGATTCTTTTCCATGGTCGGTGTCTCCCTGTTCGCTGTCGTTGTGATGTATGCCTACCTCAGTGTAGGGGAGATGCCGACTAGTGCCACCCCATCCGCCAAAACGCTGACAAAAGCCGTCATAATCAGCGCATATCGGCACTAGAAAACTGAAATTCCTAATATTCTTTATTAGCTATACAAGCACCTTCCAGCAGCCGTGATCACCCCGCATCTATGGTGCATGCACCATAATAGGCGCCTGGCGCCGGAGAGACGTCAATCACGCTGGAATCGGATACCCTAGGGATTCCCCCATTGTAGGGATCCCCCCCATCGCCCAGGAGATTCGCATGCCAGCCAGAGCCATCAGCCTCGAGCAACAGCAGCGTCTGATCGATATCGTGCGCGACGCCGCCAAGCGCGAGATTCTGCCGCGCTTTCGCAACCTGTCGGAAGAAGCGATCCGCGCCAAGACCGCACCGGACGACCTGGTCACCGATGCCGATCAGGGCGCCGAGCGGATGATGACGGCGGCGATTCGCGAACTGCTGCCGGAGGCGACGGTGATCGGCGAGGAGGCGGTGGCCGATGGCAGCGCCAGCCTGGGTGATATCGCCGGCGCCGAGCTGGCCCTGATCATCGACCCGGTCGACGGCACCTGGAACTTCGCCCGCGGGCTCAACCAGTTCGGCGTGATCCTGGCCGCCACCAGCTTCGGCGAGACGATCTTCGGGCTGCTCTACGACCCCATGGCGGACGACTGGATCGTCGCGCGCCACGGCGAGGGCGCCTGGTTCGGCCGCCCGGATGGCACCCAGCGCCGGCTGCAGGTCTCGGATACCGCGAACTTCGGCGAGATGGTCGGCTCGACCTCGATCCGGCTCTTCCCCAAGCCGCAGCAGTACCAGCTCGCCGCGACCTTTCCCGACTTCCAGCGCATGATGGCGTTCGGCTGCGCCTGCCATGAGTACCGCACCATGGCGTTCGGTTTCGTCGACTTCATGCTCACCGGCAAGCTGATGCCGTGGGATCACGCCGCAGGGCTGATGATCCACGCCGAAGCCGGGGGCTATTCGGCGCTGCTCGACGGCACGCCCTACCAGCCGACGATCCACAAGGGCACGGTACTGGCGGCCAGCTCGAGAGCGCATTGGGAGCAGCTGCGCGAGAAGTTCAGCTTTCTGGGCTAAAGAGTGCCTGCGCGCGTCGAGTTCTTACGCAGCGCACCGGCCATCATTGGCAATCCATGACGACGCCATCCAAGACGACGAAAACCGGCGCCGAGAGGGCGCCGGTTTTCTCTTCTGTCGCCGATCGGGACGAACCGATCAGATGGATCGATCAAGGAATGATCTTCTCCGCCCGCAGACGATCGAACAGATCGAAAAACGCCGCTCGCGTCTCGCGGAAGTGATCGAAGCCGAAGTCCCGCGACTTGGTGGTGTCGTTGACGCACTCCTGGTCGCGGCCGAGATCGGCATCGGTGTGCCACCAGGAGGCGAGCTTGGTGACATCCGGCTCGACCAGATCGTGCTTGGCGGCGATCTCGCGCCAGATCGATTCGGCATCGGCCATCTGTTCGTCGAGCGGCTGCATCGTCTCCGGGTCGTCCGAGGCTTCGGGGCCCTGACTTTCCAGACCAAAATACTCACCGATTTCGCGCCACATCCGACGCCAGCGGAAGACGTCTCCGTTGACGGTGTTGAACGCCTGATTGGCTGCACCCGGGGTGGTCGCCGCCCACTCCATCTGGCGCGCCAGCACCAGCGAATCGGTCATGTCGGTGAGCGCGTTCCACTGGGTCTGCGAGCCGGGGAAGACGAACGGCCGTCCGGTCTCGCGGCAGATCGAGGCGTAGACCGCCAGCGTCGTGCCCATGTTCATGGCGTTGCCGCGGGCATAGCCGATCACGGTGTGCGGGCGATGCACGTTCCAGGCCAAGCCCCGGCGCTCGGCGGTCTCGAACAGCACGTCTTCCAGCGCATAGTAGAAGTTGTCGCCGGGCACGCGCGGCTCGGACTCGCGGAACGGCGTCTCGATCCGCCCACTGCCATAGGCCTCGAACGAGCCCAGATACTGCTTGGTGCCGGTGACCAGCGAGGCATGCGCGAGCGGGGCCGCTTCGAGCGCGGCGAACAGATTGCGCATCATCTGGCTGTTGGCCTCGACATTGGCACGCTCGTTGTCACGGCGAATCCAGGTGCAGTAGAAGACGTGGGTGATCGGCAGGCCAGCCAGCGCTTGCTCGGTGGCGGTTGGGTCCAGCAGGTCGGCGGCGACGGGAATCACCCCGCTCTGCTCGGTGGCGCGGCGTGACAGGCCGTAGACGGTCCAGCCGCTGGCGACGAGATGGCTGGCCAGATTGCCGCCGGTGATGCCGGTGGCGCCGACGACGAGTGCAGTCCCCTTACGCATGGTCGATGACCTCCTTTCCAGTCAGGGAATCGAATCCGGAAGACCCGGCAGCGCGCCGGATCGATGAGCGCAGTCTGGTAGCGGCTGATCGTTGCTACAATCGAAAGCCTCGCAAATCTTTATTGCATGGGGCGCAACTCGATGGCGGACAGACCGACAACGCGGAAGGCGCTCGACACGCTGGACCTCAACGCCCTGCGCGTCTTCGAGCGCGTCGCCGCGACCGGCAGCTTCACCGCCGCCGCCCGGCATTTTCACCGTGCGGTCTCCTCGGTCTCGCGCCAGATTCGCGCTCTGGAAGAGGCGCTCGGCCAGCCGCTGCTCTACCGGCATACCCGCGCCGTCGCGCTCACCGACGCGGGCTGGCGCTACTACGAAGAGATCCGCGCGATTCTGGAACGGCTCGATCTCGCCACCGAGGCGCTGGCCTACCCCGACGCCGAGCCCAGCGGCGTGTTGCGCATCAACGCGCCTGTCGCCTTCGGCCAGCGCCAGATCGTGCCGCTGCTGCATGCCTTCCAGCGCCGCCACCGCGGCATCACCGCCGAGCTGCAGTTGAGTGACCAGGTCATCGACCCGGTAAGAGAAGGCCAGGACATCACCTTTCGTGTCGGCGACCTGGCCGACTCCTCGCTGGTGGCGCGCCGCCTGGCACCGATGAACTATATGGTGGCTGCAGCCCCAAGCTATCTCGAAGCGCACGGGGCCCCGCAGACACCCGAGGCGCTGAGCGAGCACAACTGCCTGCTCTACCAGGGCGAGATGGGCCGCCAGCGCTGGTATTTCCAGACGCCGGAGCAGAGCAGCTCGACCCCGTTCGAGGTCAGCGGCAACCTCTACAGCAACGATGCCGAGAGCCTGCTGCGCGCCGCGCTGCTGGGCCAGGGGCTGGTGCTGTTTCCCACCTGGCTGATCGGCGATGCGCTCGCACAAGGCGAGCTGGTGCCGCTGCTGGAGGCGTGGCGCGGCGAAGTGATGCCGGGTCGCCGCGACATTCACGTGTTGACCACGGAGCGCCGCCTGCGCACGCGTAAGGTGCGCGCCTTTCTCGACTATCTACGTGAATCGCTGGCGCCACGCCCGGCCTGGGATCGCTGGCGTGAGCGTATAGGCGGTCTTTCGAGCGACCATAGACAAAGATAATTAGCGATTGAATCGCGCGCGATCTATCTTGACCGCATGACGACACCGGATGACACCGACAACGCCCTGGCGCTCGAATCGCAGCTCTGCTTCGCGCTCTATTCGACCCAGCTAGCGATGAACAAGCTCTACCGCGGCCTGCTGCGCGAGCTCGATCTGACCTATCCCCAGTATCTGACCATGCTGGTGCTATGGCAGCGGGATCGTCAGACGGTGTCGGAGATCGGCGAGCACTTGTACCTGGATTCGGCGACGCTGACGCCCCTGCTGAAGCGCCTGGCAGCGGCCGGCCTGATCACGCGTCAGCGCTCGCGCCAGGATGAACGCCAGGTGGAGATCGCCTTGACCGCCAAGGGCCGTGCGCTGCGTGAACGCGCCAAGGCAGTCCCCCATGCCGCCGGCCGCGCGGGCCAGTGCACCCCCGAAGAGGCCGCCGAACTGCGCGACGCCCTGCATGGGCTGCGTCAGCGACTCGACGGCCAGTGACGCAGCGGTCGGATAGCATGGCCCTGCGGCGTGATCGCACCATGCGTCAGGGCGATCGATAGGCGTCGGAGCGATCGATAGCGCGTTGTGAAATAGATAGACCGCTGTGAAATAGACCGTAGTGAAATAGATGGCAAAACGCTTTCACCCAACCAGGTCGCGCACGATTCAATGGTGCACGACCCTGAACTCGAAGGAGCAGTCTCATGTCACTCGATAAAGTTCTTTACCGCGCCCAGGCCACAGCTACCGGCGGCCGCGACGGCCGCGCCGCTTCCGACGACAAAGCACTCGACGTCAAGCTCTCCACACCCAAAGAGCTGGGCGGCGCCGGCGGCGACGGTACCAACCCCGAGCAGCTGTTCGCGGCGGGCTACTCCGCCTGCTTCATCGGCGCGCTCAAGCTGGTGGCATCACAAGAGAAGGCCAAGCTGCCGGAAGAGACCCAGATCCAGGGTGAAGTCGGCATCGGCCCCAAGGGTAACGGTTTCAGCATCGAAGCCACCCTGACGGTGAAACTGCCGGGCATGGATCGTGAACAGGCCGAAGCGCTGGTCGAGAAAGCGCATCAGGTCTGCCCCTACTCCAACGCCACCCGCGGCAATATCGACGTCACCCTAAACGTCGAGGTCTGAACCGGCGTCGGCAGTGCCGACGCTCGTTCCACCCGGACGCCCCGGCCCCTTACACAGGGGCCGGGGCGTCTTGCTGTTGGCGCAGCGCCAGGCCAGGCAATCGGCTCAGCGATTGAGAATGATCGCCGTGATCACACCGGTGGCAACCGCGGCAAGCACGTAATCGCCATCGATATTCAGCCAGCGATGCCCGCGGGGTGGCTCCCGCAGATGCCGCGCGTGCCAGTCGCGCACCCAGTAGCGGTCATCGCGGTAGTAGCGCGCGGCGATCCGCCCGCCGGGATGCCACGCCCGTGATGGCTCATGGTAGCGGTCATGGCCGCGTTCGTGATGGTGGTGGTCATGCTGGCGCGCGTGGCCCGGAGGCCCGCCAGAACCATGGCCAGGGCCACCCCCCGGATGCGCCTGGGCAGCGCCACTCAACCCCAGGGTGGCCATCAGGGTCAGGGCCGTGAGACGGCGCCCGAGACGGCTGTAAGGTGGGAGGCAATACGCCGTATTGCGGTTGTTGCCCATGTGGGTCTCCTCTCTCGCCGGGGGTGAACAGTCTGTGGCGCCGAGGCGCCAGTCGCCGGGAGATGAATCGAGTTTGCCGGCAGAATAAGGAAACAGTGTTCACGAACAATGGAGCTCGTCGCCGGGTATCGCGGTGACGCGCCTATGCCGCCCGGCCCTATAGCCAATTCGGGCACTGGTTAACTATGCTGAGGAAACTCATTCGCCAAGAGACTCGCCATGCCGGACACACCCCGCGATAGCGCCGAGACAGCGGATACCGATACCGCCGATAGCAAGAGCAAGACTGCCCACGACATCGCCACGCCCCAGGCCGTGTGCGACTTCTGGTTCGAGACGCTCACACCCAAGCAGTGGTTTGCCAAGGATGCTGCACTCGACGGCGAGATCGCGGATCGCTTCGGCGCCACGCTGGCAGCCGCCGCGCGCTGCGAGCTATGGCACTGGCGTGATACCCCCGCCGGGCGCCTGGCCGAGATCGTGGTGCTCGATCAGTTCTCGCGCAACGTCCATCGCGACACGGCGGCCGCCTTTGCCCAGGACCCGCTGGCCCTGGCGCTGGCTCAGGAGCTGATCGCCCGCGGTGAGGATGCCAAGCTGCCTCTGACGCAGCGCATCTTCGCCTATATGCCGTTCATGCACAGCGAATCGCTGGCGATCCATGCGCGTGCGGTCACGCTGTTCGACGTTCCCGGCATGGAGACACAGCTCGACTACGAGCACCGTCACCGCGAGATCCTCCAGCGCTTCGGCCGCTATCCCCATCGCAACGCCATGCTCGGACGCGTCTCGACGCCGGAGGAGATCGCCTTCCTGCGCCAGCCAGGGTCCACTTTCTGAGCCGCTGTCGCCGGCGAACGCCCGCCGCTACACTGGCGCGCCGTCTAGGGCCATGGCTCGACTCACTCTTTCGGCGCCCCATTCACTCGGCACCCCATTGACTCGACGACCAACCAACTCGGCGACCCGCCCACAAGATGCTTCGCGGGTCGCTATCCCACTACACGCTGATCAGGACATTGACATGCCACCGCGCTCGACCTCACCCCCGCACTTCTCCGACGCGGCGCTGATGACCCTGATCCGCTCGACCCCGCTGGCGATCTGCATCACCGATGCCGAGGGTCGCTTCCAGATGGTCAACGCCGCCTACTGCAAACTCTACGGCTATACCGAGGAGGAGCTGCTGGGTGAGGAGTTCACGCTGGTACTGGCCCCCGAGCACCGCGACATGATGCGCCGCATGCACCGCGCCTTCATCGAGACGGGCGAGGACAGCGACCCGCTGATCGGCACCCCCGGATCACGCGCCGAGTGGGAAGTGGTCAACCGGCAGGGCAGACAAATCTCGATTCTGGCCGAAGCGGTCCGGGTGGAGGATGATCAGGGCAACGTCTACAAGGCGACCTTCGTGGTCGATATCAGCGAGCACAAGGCGCTCGAGCGCTCCCTGCGCGAGGCCAACCAGCGCCTGACCCAGATCGCCATGTACGACGAGCTGACTGGCCTGCAGAGCCGGCGTGCCGGCCTCGATCGGCTCGAAGCGGAGATTCACGAGCATCAGCGCTATGGCCATCCGCTGTGCATCGCGGTGATCGATCTGGACGGGTTCAAGCAGATCAACGACACCCATGGCCACGCCATCGGTGACGAGATACTCGTCGGTATCGCCGACCTCATACGCCAATCGCTGCGCGAGAGCGACGCCGCGATCAGGCTCGGGGGTGACGAACTGCTGCTGGTGCTGCCCGGAGTCACCCTGAATCAGGCGACCCAGGCGGTGGAGCGCATCCGCCAGGCATTGGCGTCGACCCCGCTGACCAGCCATTCCCTCGAGGTGACGCTGTCGGCAGGCGTCGCCGCCTACCGCGACGAGAGCCAGGATGCCCTGCTCGAACGCGCCGACCGCGCGCTCTATCGCGCCAAGCACCGCGGGCGCAACCGGCTTTCCCAGGCCAAATGAGTCACGGCTTTCGGGCGTCAGCCTCCCCCACTGGCGACACCCAGCACCAGCCATAGCACGATCGCATAGCGCAGACCCTTGCCGATCGCCACCAGCACCACGAAGTTGAACCACGGCACCCGCATGACGCCGCCGATCAGCGTCAGCGCATCCCCGCCGATGGGCAGCCAGCCAAACAGCAGCGACCACTGACCGTAGCGGTTGAAACGCACCCGGGCGCGAGCCAGCTGCGCCTGGCTGAGCGGAAACCAGCGCCGCTGCTGGAAGCGATCCACCTGGCGGCCGAGCACACCGTTGATCACCGACCCGAGAGTGTTACCCGCGGTGGCCCAGAACCACAGCCAGAACAGCGCATGCCCTTGGGTCGCCAGCGCCCCCAGCAGCACCTCCGACGACGCCGGCAGCAGGGTGGCGGAGACCAGCGCGGTGACGAACAGGGTCAGATAGCTCACGCCTCTCTCCGGGCCGGGCGACTGATATTCCGGAATCTCAGCTCAGAATGAACCCGACACAGGCAGCGGTTGCCAGGCCCATCGCGCCGTTGAAGATACGCCACGCCCGCGGCGTCTTCAGCAGCCGCCCGATCGCCATGCCGAAACCCGCCCACAGCGAAATACAGGGAAAGGCGACCAGCTCCATGAACAGCGACAGCATTGCCGCATTGGCGACCAGCGAGCCCTCGGTGGGCATGAAGCCCGCCATCAGTGCGATGCCCATGACCCACGCCTTGGGATTGACGAACTGGAACACCGCCGCCTGCCAGGCGGTCAGCGGACGCGCGCCCTCGTCGGTCGCGGCTAGGTTGGGCGGAGGCGCGGTCGCGATCTTCCACGCCAGGTAGAGTAGATAGACCGCACCGACCAGACGCAACGCCTGCTGCAGCGCCGGGAAGCGTTCGAACAGTACCCCGAGTCCCAGCGCCACGGCCATGAACAGCACGAAGCAGCCGGCCATGATCCCGAAGATGTGCGGCAGCGTGCGACGGTAACCGTAGAGCGCGCCGGACGCGGTGAGCATGACGTTGTTGGGCCCGGGCGTGCCGGTCATCGAGACCGAAAACAGCGCCACCGAGAGCCACCAGCCGAGCGACATCATGCTTGCCCCTCCGCGGTCTGATTCCAGGCCAGGGTGATACGGCGGTTGCGGGCGCCGCGGTTCTTGATGCTGGCCACGTGCAGCGCACCGATCTGGGCGGTGGAAGTCACATGGGTGCCACCGCAGGGCTGATAGTCGATATCGCCGATGCGCACCATGCGGATCATGCCGGCGCCCCGCGGCGGCGCCACCGACATCGTCTTGACCAGCTCGGGGCGCGCGTCGAGTTCGGCCTCGCTGATCCACTCGCTGGAGACCGGGTGGTCGGCTGCGATAAGCGCCTCGAGGCCCGCGGTCAGCGCCGCCTTGTCGAGGCTGACCTCGCCCAGATCGAAGTCGAGGCGACCGCGTTCGGCGCCGATGCTGCCGCCGGTGACCCCATAGGGCACCAGCACCGAGAGCAGGTGCAGGGCGGTGTGCATGCGCATGTGCGCCCAGCGCCGCGGCCAGTCGATCTGCTGGGTCACGCTCTGGCCGACGGTAAGATCGTGCCCGGGGTCGAGGTAATGCCACACGGCGCCGCCTTCACCCTTGCGCGTGTCGTGCACCGTCAGGCAGCGGCCATCGGCGGTGATGAACACCCCGCTATCGCCGGGCTGGCCGCCCCCCTGGGGATAGAAGAGCGTGGCGTCGGTCGCCACCGCGCCATCGGTATCCACCGCAGTCACGCTGGCCAGACTCTCACGCGCCATGGGTAGATCGCGAAACCGCAGCTGGGTGGACATGCTGACCTCCTCTCGAACCGGCGCCTTGCCGGGCCAAATTGTACGGGTTCAATTTATTGACTTTTCGCGTCACCTTGCGAACAATTCGAGCATAAGCTCACCAGGAAACGGGTCAACCCGATTTTTGTCACCATGACAATCTGGACACCGACACTTTCTGGCAGCGGCCCGCGCTATCGTCAGCTCGCCGACGCCATCGCCGCCGCGGTGGCCAGCGGCGAGCTGGCCGCCGGCGACAAACTGCCCCCGCAGCGCCGCCTCGCCGACGCTCTGGGCGTGACCGTGGGGACGGTCACCCGCGCCTACGCCGTAGCCGAGCAGCGCGGGGTGGTCAGCGCACGGGTCGGCAGCGGCACCTATGTGCGTGGCGCCGAGGCCGGTATCGGCGCCTTCGACCATCTGTTCACGCGGCCGCGCGACAGCAGGTCTATCGATCTCAGCCACGCCACGCCGCCACCGACCGCGCAGCGCAGCCTGCATCTGGCCCGCGCGATGCAGGCGATCCAGCAGGACCCGGAGCAGCTCAGCGCGATGATCGACTACCAGCCGGAACCCGGGCAGGCATGGCAGATTGCCACCCTGGCGGCCTGGCTGGGCAAGATGGGCCGCACGCTCGACCCGGCCGAGCTGCTGCTCGACCAGGGCGGCATGCACGGTATCCATCTCTGCCTCAGCGCCCTGCTGCTGCCAGGGGAACGGGTCGCCGCCGAGCGTCTCACCTATCCGGGCCTGATCAGCGCGCTGCAGCAACTGTCGCTCAAGGGCGTGGCGATACCCCACGATGCGCACGGCATCGACGTCGATGCGGTGGCCCGCGCCCACGACCAGCAGCCATTCGCTGCGCTCTATGTGATGCCGGATTGCCACAACCCGACGACGGTGCGCCTGAGCGAGCCACGCCGCCGTGCCCTGGCCGCGCTGGCCGAGGCACGCGGGTTCTGGCTGATCGAGGACGATATCTACCCGCAACTGGGTGCCACGGAGACGCCGCTCTACCAGCTCGCCCCGGCGCATACACTGACGCTGTTCTCGGTCTCGAAACTGCTCGGCGGCGGGCTCAGAGTAGGGGCAATACGCGCCCCGCAGGCGCTGCACGGGCGGCTGACGGCGGCGCTGCGCGCGCAGTGCTGGATGCCGCCGCCGCTGATGAATGGCGTGGTCGCGCACTGGATCGCCAGCGGCGACGCCGATGCGCTGCTCGCCTGGCAGCGCGAAGAGCTGGCGTGGCGCTTCGATCGCGCCCAGGAGAAGCTCGCGGCGTTCCACCCACAAGGTCAGCGCGGCGGCTTCTATCTGTGGCTGCCGCTACCCGCAGATCTGCGTTCGAGCCACGTCGAAGCGCAGCTGCGTGAGCGCCAGATCGCTGTCAGCAGTGCCGAGAGCTTCTGCCTCGGCAGCGTCAGCGCGCCCCAGGCGCTGCGCCTGTGCATCAGCGCCGCGGAGAGTCGCGACGCCCTCGAGCGAGCCCTCGACACCATTGCCGAGACCCTCGGCGACCCGGGGCCGATGCTGTGGCAGACGCTGTGATCGGCCTGACCTCAGGCGCGCGCCGCTCTCAGTAGCCCAGCGCCGGATCAACCCGATTCTCCAGCGCCTCGCCCGCCAGATAGCGGCTGACGTTGGCGAAGAAGCTGCGCAGGCAGCGCGGTACATAGTCAGCGTCATAAAGGCCGCTATGGGGGATCACCATCAGATTGGGCGTGCGCCAGTAGGGTGACGCCGGCGCCAGCGGCTCCTCGGGGAAGACATCGAGCACCGCCCCGCCCAGTTGGCCCGCCTCCAGGCGCTGGGCCAGGGCGGCGACGTCCAGCACCGGCCCGCGGCCGATATTGATCACCCCGGCATGCGATGGCAGCGCCGCCAGCTCGGCGGCACCCACCAGGCATCGCGTCTGAGCGGTCAGCGGCAGGGTGATCAGCAGGAAGTCGGCCTCGGCGAGCGCCTCGGGCAGACGCGCCTGAGGCAGGCTGAGATCGGCCAGCGGGTGGGCCTGCCCGCTACGGCTGACCCCGGTGATCTTAAGTCCCAGCTGCCGGGCCGCCCGCGCCGCCGAACTGCCCAGCGCACCCATGCCCAGGATCACCACCCGCTTGCCTTCGATCGGTTCGAGCGCGCGCTGCGCCCAGCGTCGTTCGATCTGCTGGGTGACGAACGTCGGCACGGCGTTGTTGAGCATCAACAGCGCCGTCAGCGAGAACTCGAAGGTGCGCGCCTCGTGATTGCCGCGGGCGTTGGTCACGCAGAGCCCCGCCGGCAGCGCCGCCAGCGGCACCCGGTCGACGCCGGCGCTGGTGATATGCACCCAGCGCAGCGCGGGCGCCCGCGCTACGGCATCGACCAGATCCAGCTTGCCGACCACCACCAGCACTTCGGCGGTGGCCAGGGCGGCGTCGAGGGTAGCCGCATCACGGCTGAAGCCCAGCGCAATGCGCGATGCCAGCCCGGCGAACTCGCCCAGAATGTCGCGCACCCGCTCGGCGCTGAAATCCGGCGACTGGCGGAAGGCGGGATCGGTGTAGATATGCACCTCGAGCGGCTTGGCGGCAGGCATGACGGTTCCTCGGCAGCAGGGAGTTCAATGGAGGGGCCGGGCTCACACCGGCAGCGGGCGGCTCTCGGCCAGCGCCTCCATGGCGAAATAGGAAGTGACGGTGTCGATCTCGAAGCCGTCGATCAGGCGCTGATAGATCAGGTCGAAGGCACCGATATCACGCGCCACGATCTTGAGCATGTAGTCGTAATCGCCGCCGATACGGTAGAAATCGATCACCTCGGGGATGCCCAGCACATGCTCGCGGAAGGCTGCCAGCCAGGCGCGTGAATGGCTACGGGTGCGGATCATCGAGAACACCACCAGCCCGAAGCCGAGCGCCTGACGGCTCAGCACCAGCCGCCGCGCCTCGATCACGCCGGCCTCTTCGAGCTGTTTGACCCGCCGCCAGCAGGCGTTCTGGGAGAGATTGACGCGCTCGGCCAGCTCGCGCTGGGCGCAGCCGGGGTGCTGCTGCAGCTCGCGCAGGATGGCGAGGTTGAAATGATCCAATTTCACGCCACTCATAGGGTCAAATCACTCAATATTTGGGTCGATACCGGGTCATAACGAGAAATCTACCCGTCCGAGACGGGATATCATAGCCTCGTATACCGCGCTTGCACGTCCTCTAGGTTCTGTACGAAAAGTCAGCGAGCGAAGGAAAGACAAGGCAAAAATCGGCGAAAACGGACCGGGCTGGCGCTCCAGTTTACGGGGTGTAAATGAGCATTTTGAGCCGATTTTTAACGCCGTATTGCCGAGCGCAGATAGTTTTCGTACAAAGCCTAGTATCGAGGCCCCCATGACCACACTCGCCGACTTCACACACGTTCTCTCCGGCCCCGACCTGCTGGCGCGCCTGCGCCAGGGCCTGATCGGCGACGACCTGCCGATCACCACGCCCTTCGGTCAGCGCCGCCTGCTCTACGCCGATTATGTCGCCTCCGGGCGCGCGCTGCGCCAGGTCGAGCGCTTCGTCAGTGAAGAGGTGCTGCCGTTCTATGCCAACTCGCACACCGAGGCGTCGCACTGCGGGCAGACCATGACCCGGCTGCGCCAGGAGGCACGGGCGCTGATCGCGCGGGAGCTCAACGCCGAGGATTGCCATGTGGTGTTCAGCGGCAGCGGCGCCACCGCCGGTATCAACCGGATCGTGGCACTGCTCGATATTGCCGCCGGGGTGCGCCGCGGCGAGCGCATCCGCGTGCTGGTCGGCCCCTACGAGCATCACTCCAACCTGCTCGCCTGGCGCGAGAGCGGCGCCGAGGTGGTCGAGATCCCCGAAGGCGACGCCGGCGGGCCGGACCCGGCGGCGCTGGAGCAGGCGCTGGTAGCGGCTGCCGGCAGTGACCTGATCGTCGGCGCCTTCTCGGCCGCCTCCAACGTCACCGGCATCATCAGCGATGTGGACGACATCACCCGCCGGCTCAAGCGCCACGGCGCCCTGGCGATATGGGATTACGCCGGTGCCGGCCCCTATCTGGCGATGGACATGGCGCCCGCGCCGGACTGCCGCAAGGATGCCATCGTCTTCTCACCGCACAAGTTCGTCGGCGGCCCCGGCGCCTCCGGGGTCATGGTGGTGCGCGACAGCGTGGCGCGGCGGCACACGCCTTCGCTGCCCGGCGGCGGCACGGTCAGCTTCGTCTCACCCTGGGCGCACCGCTACAGCGCCAACCTGGCGGCGCGCGAGGAGGGCGGCACGCCCAACGTGATCGGTGACATTCGCGCCGCGCTGGCGCTGATGGTCAAGGCCGCGATCGGGCTGCCCGAGATCGCGCAGCGCGATGCCGAGCTGCGCCGACGCGCCCTCGCCCACTGGGCCGACGAGCCGCGGCTGGAACTGCTGGGGCGCCAGGACGTGGCGGCGCTGCCGATCTTCTCCTTCCGCATACACGACGCCGACGGCGGCCTGATTCACCATCAGCTGTTCACCCGCATGCTCTCGGATCTCCACGGCATCCAGGCCCGCGGCGGCTGCGCCTGCGCCGGGCCCTACGCCCACCGCCTGCTGGGGATCGACGCCTCCGCCTCGGCGGCACTGGTCGAACGCCTCGACCAGGGGCACGAACTGGACAAGCCCGGCTGGGTCAGACTGAGCCTGCATCTGCTCCACAGCGAAGAGCAGGTGGCGCGCCTTCTCGATGGCGTGCTCACCCTGGCCCGGGAAGCGCCGACCTGGGCCCGCCACTACCGCGCCGACCCGGCCAGCGCACGCTTTCGGGCCGAGACCGCCGAGGGATGACAGCCGCGCCGAGGCGGGTAAGATGAACGCCTTCGCCGCGCTAGTCGCGCCCGCTTTCCTGTTCGAGCCATCGCCATGCCCCATCTGAACCGCCGCCCCTTCGTCTTTCTGCGCCACGCCCAGAGCACGCGCAATCAGGAGCGGCGTATTGGCGGGCAGCACGACGTACCCCTCACCGCCCGCGGCGAGGCCGAGGCGCGCCGCGCCCAGGCGCTGGTTGGCGGCCTCGACTGGTCGCTGGCGGTCGCCAGCCCGCTGGTGCGCGCCCGCCACACCGCCGAGCTGGCGCTGGGGCGCGCGCCCGACCGTCTGGAAGAGGGGCTGATGGAGCGCCACTGGGGCGACCTGGAGGGGCAGCAGATCCCCACCGCGATCCCCTATACCGACACGCCACCCAACGGCGAAGCCTGGGAGGCGTTCGTCACTCGTATAGCCACCACCCTCAATGCGCTGCTCGACGAAGCCGATACCCCGCTGGTGGTGGGCCACTCCGGGCTGGTGCGCGCGGTGCGCTGGCTCACCAGCGGCAGCCCCAACGGCCCGCGCTCGGCCAACGCCATCCCGCTGTGGATCGCACCTATCGCCGACGACCGCTGGGAGATTCGCGACTTTACCGCCGCTGATCGCGCCAGACTCGGGGGCTAGCGCAGCCCGCAGGGGCCCATCGCTTCTCCCCGGGCAGTGGCGCAGCAGGGTGCGCCGCGTTGACCTGCTCATGAATAAAAATGATAATGATTATCTTTAATCAACTAGAAAAATACTGCCGATGCTCGCCTGCCACGGCCGCTCCGCCTCTTCCCTGCGCCGCTGGCGCCGATCGCTTCATCGCCTGATCCTCTGCGCTTGCCTGCTGGCGGGTCTGTTGCCTGTCGCCAGCGTGGCCAACGCCGCAGACCACGACGACACCGACACCCGGACGCGCGCCGATGGGCCCGCCGCGACCCGCTATCCGCGACAGGTGACCGATCTCACCGGGCGCGTGGTGACCCTCGATCACGCGCCGCAGCGCATCTTTCTCGACGACCCCCGGCATCTGCTGACGCTGGCAGCGCTGCTGCCCGATCCGGTAGCCCGCCTGAGCGGCTGGCACGGCTCGCTCGCCGACTTCGACCCCGAAGCCCAGGCGCGCTTCACCCACGCCTTCCCCGCCCTGGCCCAGTTACCGGTACTGGCGGGTGGCGACCCGCTGCCCAGCGCCGAGGCGCTGCTCACGCTCGCACCGGATCTGATCCTGGTCAATCGCGCCCGCTACGGCGCCATCCGCGGTACCCGGCTGCTGGCACAGCTCGACGCCCTCGGCATCCCGGTACTGTTCATCGACTTCCAGCAGCATCCGCTGGCGGATACCCGCCCCTCGCTGACCCTGCTGGGTCGTGCACTCGACGCCCAGCCCCGGGCGGCGGCGCTGAACCGGCGGCTGGCCGAGCTGGAGGCGGCGGTCGCCGACTGCGTCGATGTCGCCGCCCATGACACCTCCAGAGACCAGGCTCCCAGCGTACTGATCGACATCGCCCCCGGCCTCAAGGTGGGGTGCTGTCGCAGCAACTTCGATAGCGGCCTGGCGGATCTGGTGGCCCGGGCCGGTGGCAACAATATCGCCGCCGGCATGACCCCGGGCAGCGAGAACGTGCTCAACCCCGAAGCGATCCTGGCACGCGACCCGGCGGTGATCATCGCCACCGCAGCTCAGTGGCCGGCGGGAGGTTCGGTGCGCGCCGGTTTCGGCGTCGCCCCCGCGCAGACACAGCGTGACCTGGCCGATGTCGTCAACCGCCGCCCGGGCTGGGCGACGCTTTCCGCGGTCAATCAGGGTGGCCTCCACGCCCTCTGGCACGGCTATCACCAGAGCCCGTTCAGCGCCCTCGCGCTGACAGCCATCGCCCGCTGGCTGCATCCCCAGGCGTGCGCCGCACTCGATCCTGACGGGGCGCAGCAGGCGCTGTTCCGCGACTTCCTGCCGATCGCCGCCGACGGCACCTTCCGCGCCACTTACGGGGAATCGCTTCCCGGACACTGATCAACCCGCGCCGCGCCAACGACGCACCACGGCGTTCAAAGACGACAAGCCAAGACGCTCGACAACAACAAATCACGACGACCTTCAACGACAACGCACCGGCACCGAGCGCCACTCGGCGCCGCCTGGGAACACCACACATGACTGCACGATCCTTCGCCCCGAGGCGCGCCCTGCCGCGCTGGCAGCCACTCGCCGCCATGCTGGCGCTGTTGCCACTCACACCGGCGCACGCCGAAGACACCGGCGAGGTCGCGCTCGACCCGGTGGTGGTCAGCGCCCGTGCCACGGGTGACGCCAGCGAAGGCTACCGCCCTGGGGCCTCGGACCTCGTCACCGGCCGGCGCACTGATTTTCTCGCCCAGGCACGCACCGTCGACGCGCTCACCCCGCAACTGCTCGCGGACATCGGCGCCGATTCGCTGACCGACGCCATGGCGTTCGTCGCCGGGGTCACCCAAGGCAACACCATGGGCGGTACCGAAGCCGGCTTCATCAAGCGCGGCTTCGGCAGCAACAGCGACGGCTCGATCCTGCGCGACGGCATCCGCCAGCCGCGCGATACCTTTCCGCTGTTCACCACCGAACGCATCGAGGTACTCAAGGGACCGAGCTCGTTTCGCTACGGCATTCAGGAGCCCGGCGGGGTGATCAACATCGTCAGCAAGAAGCCGCAGTACACCTGGCAGCGCACCATCAGCGGCAAGGGCAGCTCGTTCGGCGGCGGTGATGCCAGCGTCGACGTCACCGGCCCGCTGGGCGACAGCGGCGCGGCATTCCGGTTCATCGTCGGCCAGCAGGACGAGGATAGCTGGCGCGACTTCGGCAGCCACCGGCAAACGGTGGTGGCACCCTCGCTGAGCTGGGAGGATGACGACACCCGGCTGTGGTTAGCCTATACCTATCGCGATTACGATCTGACGCTGGATCGCGGCACCGCCTTCGTCGACGGCGACCCTGTCGATGTACCGCGCAAGCGCCGGTTCGACGAGCCGTGGTCGCGGGTTACCGGTCACGATCAATCGTTCAGCGCGCGCTGGGAGCAGGATCTGAATCGTGCCTGGACCAGCCGCCTGACCTACGGCTGGTCCCGGCGCCAGTACGACGACGGCCAGCCGCGGGTGCTCAGCGTCAGCGAGGACGGCAGCGCGAGGCGTCGCGCCGATGCCAACCACGGCTTCGACCGCCGGGTGATCTATACCGCCGCCGAGCTGCTCGGCGACGTCGAGCTGGCGGGCATCCGCCACGAGATGACCGTCGGACTCGATCACGAGCGCCGCCGCGACTACCTGGCCGACCGCTACCGCGGTGCCACCGATACGATCTCGATCTATGCTCCGAATCACGGTGATCTGACTCTGGACGGCGCCAGCTACGACAGCGCACGCAGCCACCGCCTGGACGAGATCGATAGCACCGCGGCCTATGTCGACGACTCGCTGCATCTCGGCGAGCGCTGGATCTTGGGGCTCGGCGGTCGCTATCAGATGATCGAACAGTATGGTGGCCAGGGCCGGCCGTTCGTGGTCGAGACCGACACCGACGACACGCTCTTTCTGCCGCATGCCAGCCTGCTCTACCAGATCGACCCGCTGACCTCGACCTATGTCAGCTACAGCGAATCCTTCGTGCCCAACACCCCGGACAGCGACACCGGTCAGCGCTTCGATCCCGAGTTGGGCCGCGGCTGGGAGGTCGGGCTCAAGCGCCGCCTGCTCGACGAGCGGGTGGAGGCGGCACTGGCCTACTTTGAGATCACCAAGGAAAACGTTGTCGTAAGCGACAACGGCGTGTCGCGGGCGGTGGGCAAGAGCCGCGCCAGAGGGGTGGAGATGTCACTGCAGGGCCAGCTGACCGAGCGGCTGTCGCTGCTGGCCAACTACGCCTACACCGATGCCGAGGTCCTCGAGGACGCCGACGGCGGCACCGCCGGCAACGCGCTGCCCAACGTCGCTCGCCACACCGCCGCGCTGCTGCTGGCACAGGAGCTGGCACTCGCCCCCGACTATGGCCGCTGGCGGGTCGGTGGCGGGCTGCGCTACGTGGGCAGCCGCGAAGGCGACAGCGACAATAGCTTCCGCCTCGACGCCTACACCGTCGCCGACGCCTTCGTCGCCTGGGATACCCGTTGGCTGGGCGACGCCACCCATCTCCAGCTCAACGTCCACAACCTGTTCGACACCACCTACTACCCCTCGAGCGGCGGCGATACGCGGGTGGTGGTGGGCGATCCGCTGGAAGTCACGCTGCAGGCCAGCGTGACGTTCTAGGCACTGTATGAAAAGTACTGCGCTAGCCCAAGCGTCGTTAAAAATCGACTGGAACGCCAGCCCGAGCTCGGCGCCCCCGTCAAAATGCTCATTTACACCCCGTAAACTGGAGCGCCAGCCCGGTCCGTTTTCGCCGATTTTTGCCTTAGCTGCGCGCCCCGGCCTTGCCTTCGCTCGTTGACTTTTCAGACAGCACCTAGCGTCTTTGCCGAGCACACGGCAGGCAAGCAAACGGCCCGCTGCGTCAAGCCAGCGGGCCGTTTCGTTACTGCTCACTTGCCGCGCGAAGTGTCGATCAGTTCAGCGTCGTCTTCCAGGTCAGCGATTCACCGGCCTTGTAGGGTATGAAGGTGTTCTCGCCCTCGCCCACGCTGGGCGCCACTGGCGTGGGCTGGCGCGTCAGCGTGACGGTGCCTTCATTCAGCGGCAGGCGGTAGAAGCGCGGGCCGTTCTCGGAACAGAAGGCTTCGAAGTGATCGAGCGCCCCCTCCTGCTCGAAGACATCGGCGTAGACCGACAGCGCCGCCTCGGCATTGAACACCCCGGCACAGCCGCAGGCGGTCTCCTTGGCGGCACACACGTGCGGCGCGGAGTCGGTGCCGAGAAAGAAGCGCGGATGCCCGCTGGCCACCGCGCGGCGCAGGGCCGCCTGGTGCTCCTGACGCTTGAGAATCGGCAGGCAGTAGAGGTGCGGGCGAATACCGCCGACCAGCATGTCGTTGCGGTTCTGGGCCAGGTGCTGCGGGGTCAGGGTGGCGCCCAGGTACTCGTCGCCCTCGAGCACGAACTGGGCCGCATCCTTGGTGGTGATGTGCTCGAACACCACGCGCAGTTCGGGGAACTGACGGCGGATATCGCTCATCACCTCGTCGATGAAGACCTTCTCGCGGTCGAAGATATCGATCTCGCCCCGCGTCACCTCGCCGTGTACCAGCAGCGGCATGCCGATGCGCTGCATCGTCTCCAGCAGCGGGTAGACGTCGCTGATGCGCTTGACCCCGTGCTGGGAGTTGGTGGTGGCGTTGGCCGGATAGAGCTTGGCCGCGGTGAAGACGCCATCGGCGTGGCCGCGGGTCAGCGTTTCGGCGCTCACGCTCTCGTTGAGATAGCAGGTCATCAGCGGCGTGAAGTCGTGACCGGCGGGCAGCGCGGCAAGAATACGCTCACGATAGGCCGCGGCGGCCTCGACCGTGGTCACCGGCGGCGCCAGGTTGGGCATGACGATGGCGCGGGCGAAGGTCGCGCTGGTGTAGGGCAGCACGGTGCGGGTGATCGCGTCATCGCGCAGGTGCAGGTGCCAGTCGTCGGGGCGGCGGAGGGTGAGCGTATCGGGCGCGGCGGTCATCGGAAACTCCTGGCAGGGGGTGAACGAGGGGCTCGTAGCATATCAGAGCCCGCAAGGCCCGGGGGATGCCGTTCGAGATGACATCCTGCGCCAGATGGCGCTATGATTTTGTCATATGGCGAATGCCGTGAGGATTTCAGCATGACGACCACCCCGTTCGAGCCCTCCCTGGAGCCCAGCATCAGTGAGCGGGCGATCCGCCGCCTCACGGGTAAACGCCGGGTCGCGGTCACCTCACCCTTCGAAATCCATCGCCTCATCGAGAAAGGCTTTGCCTCGTCAGGGGTGATCAAGTTCCTCGAAGAGGTCGATCTGCTTCAGGACAGAAAGATCGCGGTCAAAGTCCTCGGGGTATCCGAACGCACCCTGTATCGCCGGCGGGACAAACCCGACACCCTCAGCCCGGAAGAGAGCGGCCGCGCCTGGCGCTTCGCCGAAACGCTCACCCGCGCAGAAGACGTCTTCGGCAGCACCGAAGCCGCCCAGCGCTGGCTGGACACCCCGGCCATGGCCCTGGAGGGGCGTAAGCCGCTGGACCTGATCACCACCCCGGTCGGCCATGACCTGGTCGATGACCTGCTGACGCGCCTGGACTACGGGGTCTACACCTGACGATGGCCGCCGCGAGCCGAAGCCTCCGGTTCTGGCGCCTGGAACGCGACCGCCATGTCGCCACCTGGGAGAAAGGCATTGGCGCGGAGCGCGCGGGCGGGCGCTGGAACTCCCCCGGCCGCCCGGCAGTGTATGGCTCGCTGGATGCGGCCACCGCGATACTCGAAGTCGCGGTTCACAAGGGCTTCGCGACCCTGGATACCGACCCGCACACGCTCCTGTGCATCGAGATTCCGGACCCGAGCTGCGTTCACTGGGTTAATGCCGAGACGCTGCCGAATCCCAACTGGCTGGTGCCGGGCACGCCCAGCGCGGGCCAGCAGCGCTACGGCGACGCCCTGCTCGAAGCCCACCCCTTCTTCGTCGTGCCCTCGACCGTATCGCGCCACAGCGCGAACCTGGTGATGAACCCACATGCCGCCCAAGGCAAGTATCGCGTGGTCCTGCAAGAGCGGCTCTCGCTCGACACCCGCCTGAACCCGCCCTCGCGTTGACGTGTGATTATCCGACAGCAGGGCATCGGCAAACTTCATGCTTTGACTCACAGTGAAGATATTTGGGCTGCCCCGCACTCGCGGGGATCGACCTAATCCTTGCGGCTATATCGGATTCGATATAAATTGACATCACGAAGAGGGGTGCAACATGGCAGAAAAAGAAGAAAAGCCGGTTGAGTTCTGTGGGGATTCTCTAAAACGGCTAAGGGATTTCCCCGTTGGCGCACGTCAGGAGATGGGCTATCAAGTCGACAAGCTTCAGCGAGGTGGCCAACCAGACGATTTCAAGCCGATGAAGACTGTAGGTGCAGGGGTTTACGAGATCAGGGTGGAGGACGACACCAACGAATTTCGGTCTTTCTACATCGCGAAGCGGAGGGATGCGATCTAAATCCGTCACCGCTTTCAGAAAAAAACAAGGCAGACGGCGCCGGCCGACATCGCTTTGGGTAAGCAAAGGCTCAAGGAGTTACCCCCCGAACCGTCTGACTGAAGTAGAGACCGCCCGTACATGGGCCTTTCCCTAACCACTGAAAAATATCTATATCGTGAGGACTAGAGATATGGCTGGTGAGCGCTTTGCGAGCATCTGGGATGCCATTTCAGACACTCCCGAGGAAGCGGCCAACATGCGCCTGCGTTCCAAGTTGATGGCGTCCCTTGCCGAGCGCGTGAAAGGCTGGGAGGTCAGCCAGGCCGAAGCTGGCCGTCGGCTGGGCCTGACTCAACCGCGCGTCAATGATCTGTTGAAGGGCAAGATCGACAAGTTCAGTCTCGACGCCTTGGTCAACGCCTCGGCGCGCGCCCACTTCCGCATTGAATTTATCTTGGAAGAAGAGGACGACGCAGCAATGGCATGAAGCCTCGAGAGGCTGGGCGCCACGCAGACTGCGCCATACCCATCGACTCCCCCCCTCACCCCGCCTTGGCCGCCGGGCGGCGCAGCAGCAGACCCATGGCCACGCAGCAGAGCAGCGCCACCAGGGCGTCGAATAGCAGCCCGGTGAGCTGTAGCCCGAGCACGCTGGCGACCAGGCCGATGCCGATCACCGGCAGCGAGATCGCCACGTAGGCGACCACGAAGAAGGTCGAGACCACCGCCGCCTTGTGCTGTACCGGGCTGGCGGCGGCCACCGCGCCCAGCCCGGCACGGAAGGCGATGCCCTGGCCGATGCCCGCCACGATGGGGCCGAGGATGAACCCCGCCAGGGTCTGCGCGGCCATGCCCCAGGCCAGGAGCAGAACACCGACCAGCAGCACGCCGCAGCCGATCGGCAGACGCCGGGCCTCGGGCAGCTTGTCCTGCACCATCTGCCCCAGGGTGGAGGCGATGAACAGGCTGCCAGCGACGACGCCGATCAGCGCCGGGTTGTGATAGCCGAGCTGGCCACCGACGAAGGCCGGGGTCACCGAGGTGGCGAAGCCGCACACCATGAAACCGGCGAAGGCGGCGATCGCCGCCGGCACGAAGACCCCGCGCACCTCCGGCGGCACCTTGAGCTTCTGTACCCGCAGGCGGATGCGCGCCGGACGCGTGACCGTCTCCGGGGCGCGCCAGATGAACAGCGCCGCCAGCAGCGCCAGCGCCAGATGCAGCACGTAGGGCACCACCAGCGGCAACGGTGCCAGCGCGGCCAGCACCCCGGCGACCATCGGCCCCAGCCCCAGGCCGCCCATGTTGGCGGCGGTGGCGACCAGCGGCCCGACCCGCTTCCAGGCGTCGGGGACCAGCTCCATCACCGCGACCGTGGCGGTGCCGGTGAAGATGCCGGCGGAGATGCCCGACAGCACCCGCGCGAACAGGATGGGGCCGAGCCCCTGGGCGTGCCAGAACACCAGGTCGCTGGCCGCCGAGATCAGCACCCCTGCCAGCAGCATCGGCCGCCGCCCCAGCTGGTCGGACCAGCGCCCGGTGAGCAGCAGCGCCGCCATCACCCCGGCGGCGTAGACCGCGAAGATGATGGTGATGGTGAGCTGCGAGAAGCCGAAGGTCTGTTGATAGATCGGATAGAGCGGGGTCGGCATGGTGGTGCCGATCATGGTGAGCGCAAAGGCGAAGGCGGCGCCCAGAAAGACCGCGCGCCCGCCGCGGGCCGCGGTGGCTGAAGCGTTCATGACAGTTCCTTGTGCAGGAGGTGGGTCGCCCGCGCGGGCTCGGAGCGCGCGCCGTGAACGGCGATGACGCCGACAAGCATCGTGAATGCCGCGCCAGGGCGCAACCGCTCACCGCCACCACTGCGCCGGGTATCGATCCTGCTCGACGCCCGCGCAATGCCAACCGCCTGTGGATTCGTGGCATACTGTGCGGCTTCACGCACCCTGATCACGGCCCCGTCATGTCTCGACCCGACACCCCGGTCTCCGCCTTCGCCAACGCTGCCGCCGCGCCTGCCGCCCAGGGCACGCTCTACATCGTCTCCGCCCCTTCCGGGGCTGGCAAGACCAGCCTGGTGCGCGCGCTGCTCGAACGTAACGCGGCGATCGGCGTCGCCGTTTCTCACACCACCCGCGCCATGCGGCCCGGCGAGGCGGACGGCGTCAACTACCACTTCGTCACCGAGAAGACCTTCGAGGCGATGATCGCGGGCGGCGAATTCTTCGAGCACGCCTGGGTCTTCGACCGCCACTACGGCACCTCCCGCGCCGAGGTGGAGAAGCGCCTGGCACTGGGCGAGGACGTGATCCTGGAGATCGACTGGCAGGGCGCGCGCCAGGTGCGCGAACTGGCCCCCGAGGCCGAATCGATCTTCATCCTGCCGCCCTCGAAGGAGGCGCTGCGCGAGCGTCTGGCCGGGCGCGGCACCGATGACGCCGAGGTCATCGACCGGCGCATGCGCGATGCGGTGAGCGAGATGTCGCACTTCGACGAGTACGAGCACGTGATCATCAACGACAGCTTCGAGCACGCCCTGCACGAGCTGGAGTGCATCGTGCACGCGCGCCGTTCGCGACTCGACAAGGTACGCACGCGCTACGCCAGCCTGCTCGCCGAGCTGCTCGATACCCCGCGCTGACTCTCGTTCCTCGCCGTGCTGCCCTTCTCTCCGCGCCATGGCGAGCATCGCGGCGTCCCGCGCCAGCGGGCGGCACGCGGGCCTTTCACCTTGTCAGCTACGCCAAAGGTCCAGTAGACTGCACGGTCCCGCATGGCCCCGCTTCGGCTGGGGTGCGACCACTCATTTTCTGGCAGCAGGGTTATCACCATGGCACGCGTGACCGTCGAAGATTGTCTGGACCATATCGAGAACCGTTTCAAGCTGGTGATGATCTCCTCCCAGCGCGCCCGCCAGCTCTCGCGCGGCTCTCGCGACGCGCTGCTGCCGTGGGAGAACGACAAGCCCACCGTGATGGCGCTGCGCGAGATCGCCGCCGGCCAGATCGACGAGAGCGTGCTCGACGAGCCGGTGGAAGCCGCCCCGCCGCGTCCGCGCCCCGAACCGCACCAGGATTTCGAACTCTGAACGAGCTTTGCGAGCCCGCGGCCCGCGCCTCGGCGTGACGCCGGCACGACTCCTGGAATAGGCGCGCTGTATGTTCACCATCGATGACCTGGCCGATCGCCTCGGCGGCTATCTACCCTCTGAGGAGATTCAGCAGGTCAGGCGCGCCTTCTACTACGCCGAGCAGGCCCACGACGGCCAGACCCGCCGCTCCGGTGAGCCCTACGTCACTCACCCCCTCGCGGTCGCCAATATCCTCGCCAACATGCACATGGA
The DNA here is from genome assembly GCF_017306975.2 of Salinicola sp. DM10. NCBI lineage: Bacteria > Pseudomonadati > Pseudomonadota > Gammaproteobacteria > Oceanospirillales > Halomonadaceae > Salinicola > Salinicola sp. DM10. Next base: position 462,759 of record NZ_JAFLEN020000003.1, on the reverse strand, counting down.
CCATCAGAGCCTGATGGCCGCCATGCTGCACGACGTGATCGAGGATACCGGGGTGACCAAGGATGCCCTGGCCAGCCAGTTCGGCGAAGCGGTGGCGGAGCTGGTCGATGGCGTCTCCAAGCTGACCCAGATCACCTTCGAGGACAAGGCGGTCGCCCAGGCCGAGAACTTCCAGAAGATGGTGATGGCGATGTCCCAGGACATCCGCGTGATCATCGTCAAGCTCGCCGACCGCCTGCACAACATGCGCACCCTGGGGGCACTGCGACCCGACAAGAAGCGCCGCATCGCCCGCGAGACGCTGGAGATCTACGCCCGCATCGCCGGACGCCTGGGGATCAACACCATCCGCGTCGAGCTCGAGGATCTCTCGTTCCAGGCGATCCACCCGATGCGTGCCGAGCGCATCAAGCGCGCCGTGGCCCGGGCCCGCGGCAACCGCCGCACGACCATGCGCCAGATCCAGACCAGCCTGCAGCGCCGGCTGGACGAGGACGATCTCACCGGCAGCGTGGTCGGCCGGCAGAAGCATCTGCTGTCGATCTATCGCAAGATGCACGACCAGCGCAAGCCGTTCGCCGAGATCATGGATGTGTTCGGCTTCCGCATCATCACCGACGACGTCGACAACTGCTATCGCATCCTCGGCGCGGTGCACAACCTCTACAAGCCGGTGCCCGGGCGCTTCAAGGATTACATCGCGATCCCCAAGGCCAACGGCTACCAGAGTCTGCACACCACCCTGTTCGGGCCCAGCGGCATGCCGATCGAGGTACAGATCCGCACCCGCGAGATGGAGGCGATGGCCAACAACGGTATCGCCGCCCACTGGCTCTACAAGGCCGGCCAGACCGAGCGGCCGATCGCCGTCGGCAGCCACGCCCGGGCCCGCGAGTGGGTCCGCGGGCTGCTCGAGATGCAGCGCCACGCGGGGGACTCGCTGGAGTTCATCGAACACGTCAAGAACGACCTGTTCCCCGACGATGTCTACATCTTCACCCCCAAGGGCGACATCATGGAGTTGCCCCAGGGGGCCACGGCGGTCGACTTCGCCTATACCTTGCACACCGATATCGGCAACAGCTGTATCGCCTGCCGTATCGACCGCCACCTGGCGCCGCTCTCGACCCCGCTAGAGAGCGGCCAGACCCTGGAAATCATCACCGCGCCCGGCGCCCGGCCCAATCTCGCCTGGCTCAACTTCGTGGTCACCGCCAAGGCCCGCTCGGCGATTCGCCACGCGCTCAAGAGCCAGCAGCGCAGCGAGGCGATCCAGCTCGGCCGGCGCCTGCTCAACCGCGCGCTGGGCAGCTTCGACACCAGCCTGGAGAAGCTGCCCGCGGAGCGTCTCACGGCGCTGCTGGCGGAGCTCGACCTGGCCGACGAGGATGACCTGCTCGAGACCATCGGCCTCGGCACCCGGCTGGCCCACGCCACCGCCAAGCGCCTGGCCGATGCCAGCCTGAGCGATGACGAGGACGCCCCGGGGTCGCCGGAGAGCTCACCCAAGACGGGCCCGCACGCCGGACCGATCGTCATCAACGGCTCAGAGAGCATGGCGATCAGCTTCGCCCGCTGCTGCCACCCGCTGCCCGGCGACCCGGTGATCGGTCACCTGTCGATGGGCAAGGGGATCGTCGTGCACCGCCACGATTGTGGTAATCTCGATGAGCTGCGCGATGACCCCGACAAGCTGGTCTCCTTGACGTGGTCTAACCAGATCGAGCAGGATTTCCCGGTGCCGCTGCGCATCGAGGTGGAGACCCGGCGCGGGCTGATCGCCGAACTGGCCAGCCTGATCACCGACGCCGATGCCAATATCGAGCGCATCGGCATCGAAGAGCGCGATGCCCGGCTATCGATCGTCAACCTGACCATTCTGGTCAAGGGGCGTATCCACCTGGCCCGGATCATCAAGCGCCTGCGCAACCTGAATCACATCGGCCGCATCGTTCGCGCGAGAAGCTGATAGCAGACCCCGACGCCCACCCGCGCCGGCCAGACAGACGAACACACGCTGCCCCGCCATGGCCAACCACGGCGGGGCGTCGTTTTTTACGTCGTCCCGGGACGCCGGACCAACGCGTCGGTTTCGGGACGCGATAAAAAGTCGTCGTTCCGGGACGCGATAAAACGTGAAGCGCAGCCCGATACGCAGGAAAAGATCGCGGTATCTCAATCGATAACATCTGGAGGGTACGCCATGAGCAACAAAGCCGTTATCAACACTGACAACGCCCCGGCCGCCATCGGCCCCTATTCCCAAGCCGTGAAGTCCGGCAACACCGTCTATCTCTCCGGCCAGATCCCGCTCGACCCGGCCACCATGGAGATGGTTTCCGACGACTTCGAAGCCCAGGCGCGTCAGGTCTTCACCAACCTCTCCGCCGTGTGCAAAGAGGCCGCCGGCTCGCTGCAGGACATCGTCAAGCTCAACCTCTACCTCACCGACCTCGACAACTTCGGCGTGGTCAACAAGGTGATGGAAGAGTTTTTCAGCGCGCCCTTCCCCGCGCGCGCCGCGGTGGGCGTCAAGCAACTGCCCAAGGGCAGCCTGGTCGAAGCCGAAGCGGTCATGGTGATCGGCGACTGAACCCCGCACGCCGGCCACGGTGGTGGCGCCTCAGCGCACCGCCGGTGCCGGTGTCGCTGCCGGCAGATCGCCGCGCAGCTTGATCACGTCCGCCCGCGGCGGCACCCCGAACATGCGGCTGTATTCACGGCTGAAGTGGGAAGGGCTGCTGTAACCGACGCGATAGCTGGCCGTGGCGGCTTCCATGCCCTCGGCCAGCATCAGCCGGCGCGCCTCATGCAGACGCAGGCGCTTCTGGAACTGCAGCGGCGACATCCGCGTCACCTGCTTGAAGCTGTGGAACAGCGACGACTCGCTCATGCTCACCATGTCGGCGAGATCGCCCACCCGCAGCGGCTCGCGGAAGCGCGCCTGGAGCACCTCGATCACCCGGGCCATGCGGTGGGTCTGGCCATCGACCATGGCGAACTTGCGCATGTAGGGCGCCAGCTCCCCGACCAGCGCCCGATAGAGGATCTCCCGCCGTACCAGCGGCGCCAGGATCGCGATGTCCTGGGGCGTATCCAGCAGCCCGACCAGACGCGACAGCGCTTCCAGCATCCCCCGATCGGCCAGCACATGGCCGAGCCCGCAGGCCCCTTCCGGGCACAGCTCCTCCTCCGGCTGGCGCGCCACCGGCAGCCCCATCGCCAGGATCAGATCGGTGACCTCCTGAGGGTCGATCGTGAGCTTGAGGCCCAGATACGGGGTCTGGGGCGAGGCCTGGGTCACCTTGCCCAGAATCGGCAGCGGCACCGCCGACACCATGCAACTGAGCGGGCCATAGTCGATCTGGCGATCCCCCAACCACACCGTCTTGGCGCCCTGGGCGATCAGGCACAGCGCCGGCTCGTAGACCCGCGAGCCCATGCAGGCCGTGGTCGAATTGGCACGCACCAGCTCCAGACCGGGAATGGCGCTGGCGATGAACCCCTCCGCATCGGCGTGGGCGAGAATTCTCGCCACAAGAGTATTCATCAATGAATCGGACGACGACTCGGTGTGCCTCGGGATGGGCTGTGCGGCGGTCACGGCGTCACTCCCCTGCTGGGCGGATGGAAAGGCATCAAGCGATAGAGCGCGAGTATAAGCCCACTTTCGGCGATATTGGGCGCGTCTGGTAGAGACTTGCAGAATCGGGCAAGTACTCTGAAGAATTCGGCAAGACCGCCAGCCCTGCCCCAGGCGGCCCCGACACCCCTCCCTTGGCTGACCGGTTTCTGCGGAGAATCGGGCAAGCAATCGACAGGAAGCCGATAACGCCCCGCCGCCGCCAGCCCTTAGATTGGCACTCCATGACCCCCGGGCGGTTTCCCCGCCACGCTTGACCTCAACTTAAGTTGAGCCAATAGCTTGCCATCCTTCGGGGAATGTCACACGGAGCGAACCATGATGGAGAAGTTCAACCAGCCGCCCGCGCCTGGTGCGAGGTTGGCCGCCGTCACGCCGGTCACAGGGCGGCAGATCGCGTCTCTGCGAACTACCTGGCTACGAATCACTTGTCTCAGAGTCACTTGGCTCACGACCACCTGGCTGCTGGCGGCGCTGCTGCTGGCCGGCTGCGATGCCCACGGCGAGCCACAGGCCGCCGCCCCGCCACCGCCCGAGGTCGATGTCGCCACCGTCGCGGCCGAGCCGATCACCCTCACCGAGACCTTCACCGGGCGCATCGAGGCGCCCGAGACAGTGGCACTACGCCCGCGGGTGAGCGGCTATGTCGATGAGATCGCCTTCACCGAGGGCCAGCTGGTCAAGGCCGGCGACCTGCTGTTCCAGATCGACCCGCGCCCCTATGCGGCGCGCGTCGATGCCGCTAAGGCGGCCCTGGCCCAGGCGCGTAGCCAGCGTCAGCTCGCCGATGTCGAAGCCAGCCGCTCGCGCCGGCTGATCGGCCGCCACATGATCTCCCAGGAGCAGCACGACCAGCGCCAGGCGGCGGCCCAGGATGCCCGTGCGCGTGAAGCGCAGGCCCGCGCCGCGCTCACCAGCGCCGAACTCGACCTCGCGTACACCCGCGTCACCGCGCCGATCTCCGGGCGCATCGGGCGGGCGCTGGTCACCCGCGGCAACCTGGCCAGCGCCGACCAGACGCTGTTGACCACGCTGGTTTCGGTCGACCCGCTCTACGTCTACTTCGACAGCAACGAGAGCGGCGCCGAGAACACGCTGGCGAGCGTCGACCCCGACCACCCCGTGGTGGTGCGGGTCAGTCTCACCGGCGAGAGCGGTTTTCCCCATCGCGGTCGGCTCGACTTCGTCGACAACCGTATCGATCCCACCACCGGCACCCTGACCTACCGCGCCGTGCTCGACAATCCGGACGGGCGCGTCCGCCCCGGCCAGTTCGCCCGCGTCGAGATGCCCGTCGCCGCGCTCACCGCGGCGCTGCTGATCGACCGCCAGGCGGTGCTGACCAACCAGGATCGGCGTTTCGTCTATCGGGTGGCCGATGACAACAGCGTCACGCCGCAACCGGTGGTGACCGGCGCCGCGGTGGGCGACCGAGTGGTGATCCGCGACGGTCTCGCCCCGGGAGATCGCATCGTGGTCAACGGCACCCAGAAGATCTACGCCCCCGGCATGACCATCTCACCGCATCCGGTCGATCCACGACCGGCCGACCCGCAGTCGGCGGCCCAGGGCGCGCTCGCAACGCGCTCTTGAGCGGCGGCGGCGCCAGGTGCGCCGCCGGCCCCCCCCATTCACGGGAACGACGACAAGCGGCGGGCATCGCATCCGCCGAGCAGGAGCTCCAAGGCATGAATGTTTCGCGTTTCTTCGTCGACCGCCCGATCTTCGCTGCGGTGCTGTCGATCGTCATGCTCGCGCTAGGCGCGATCTCGATCCCCAACCTGCCGATCGGCGAGTATCCGGAGGTGGTGCCACCCTCGGTGCTGGTGCGCACGGTCTACCCCGGCGCCAACCCCAAGGAGATCGCCGACACCGTCGCCGCGCCGCTCGAGGAGGCGATCACCGGCGTCGAGGGGATGATGTACTACAAGTCGGTCGCCGGCTCCGACGGGGTGCTGCAGATGACCGTCACCTTCCGCCCCGGCACCGACGCCGAGCAGGCCACGGTGCGGGTGCAGAATCGGGTCAGCCAGGCCCTGGCGCGCCTGCCCGAGGCGGTGCGCCGCCAGGGCGTGACCACCCAGAAGCAGTCACCGACCTTTCTGATGGTGGTGCACCTGGTCTCGCCGGACGACCGCTACGACACCCTCTACCTGCGCAACTACGCCCGCCTGCACGTGCGCGACCAGCTGGCGCGCATCCCCGGCGTGGGCGAGGCGCAGCTGTTCGGCGGCGGCGACTACGCCATGCGCGTGTGGCTCGACCCGGACCGGGTCGCCGCCCACGGCCTCACCGCCGGCGACGTGGTGGCGGCGATCCGCGACCAGAACGTGCAGGTCTCCGCCGGGCAGATCGGCGGCGAACCGATGCCGGACAGCGACTTCCTGACCCTGATCAACGCCAAGGGGCGCCTGACCAGCGAGGCGGAGTTCGGCGACATCGTGCTCAAGACCGGCGCCGACGGCGACATCCTGCGGCTCAAGGATGTCGCCCGGCTGCAGCTCGGCGCCGGCGACTACACCCTGCGCGCCCGCCTGGATGGCAAGGACGCGGTGGCGATCGGCATCTTCCAGTCGCCCGGGGCCAACGCGCTGGAGATTCGCGATCAGGTGATCCATACCATGGACGAGCTGGCGACCCAGTTCCCCGCCGGGCTCGAGTATCGCAGCGTCTACGACACCACGCTGTTCGTCACCGATTCGATCCACTCGGTGATCCAGACCCTGCTGGAAGCGGTTCTGCTGGTGGTGCTGGTGGTGACGCTGTTCCTGCAGACCTGGCGCGCCTCGCTGATCCCGCTGCTGGCGGTGCCGGTCTCGGTGGTGGGCACCTTCGCGGTGCTGCTGCTGCTCGGCTACTCGATCAACACCCTGACCCTGTTCGGGCTGGTGCTGGCGATCGGTATCGTCGTCGACGACGCCATCGTGGTGGTGGAGAACGTGGAGCGCAACATCGAGCAGGGGCTGGCGCCACGCGCCGCGGCGCATCAAGCAATGCGCGAGGTCTCGGGGCCGATCGTGGCCATCGGCCTGGTGCTGTGCGCGGTGTTCGTGCCGATGGCCTTTCTCTCCGGGGTGACCGGCCAGTTCTATCGCCAGTTCGCGGTGACTATCGCCATCTCCACGGTCATCTCGACGATCAACTCGCTGACGCTGTCGCCGGCCCTGGCGGCGATGCTGCTCAGGCCCCACGATGCGCCCAAGGATCGCCTGACGCGAGTGATCGACGCCCTGTTCGGCTGGCTGTTCCGGCCCTTCAACCGGCTCTTCAACGCCGGCTCCGAGCGCTACCGGGGCGTGGTGTCGCGCAGCCTGAAACGCCGCGGCGCGGTGTTCGTGATCTACCTGATCCTGCTCGGGGCCACCGGCTATCTGTTCAAGACGGTGCCGCCCGGGTTCATTCCGGTGCAGGACAAGATGTACCTGATCGCCGGCGTCAAGCTGCCCGAGGGCGCCTCCCTCGAGCGCACAGACGCCCTGCTGCGCCAGGTGGTGGATATCGCCATGCACACCGATGGGGTCGAGCACGCGATCTCGTTCCCGGGACTCAATGCCCTGCAGTTCACCAACACCTCCAACACCGGCCTGGCGTTTCTGACCCTGACGCCGTTCACCGAGCGCACCCGCACGGCAGCGGAGATCAATGCCGAACTCGCCGGCAAGCTCGCCGCGCTCAAGGACGGCATCGCCTTCTCGTTCATGCCGCCGCCGATCCTGGGGCTCGGCAACGGCTCCGGCTATCAGCTGTTTCTCGAGGATCGCGGCGGCCTCGGCTACGGCCCGCTGCAGGAAGCGGTCAACGCCTTCCAGGGCGCGGTGATGCAGACCCCGGGGATGTCCTATCCGATCACCAGCTATCAGGCCAACGTGCCCCAGCTCGATGCCGACGTCGACCGCTTGAAGGCCAAGTCCCAGGGGGTGGCGGTGGCCGACCTCTTCGACACCCTGCAGACCTATCTGGGCTCGACCTACGTCAACGATTTCAACCAGTTCGGCCGCACCTGGCAGGTCATTGCCCAGGCCGATGCCCCCTACCGCGACAGCGTCGAGGACATCGCTCGCCTGCGCACCCGCAACGCCCAGGGCGAGATGGTACCGATCGGCTCGATGATCAAGGTCCACCAGACCTTCGGCCCCGACCCGGTGCTGCGCTTCAACGGCTACCCCGCCGCCGATCTCGCCGGCGAGGCCGACCCGCGTGTGCTCTCCTCGCCCCAGGCGATGGCCGAGCTGACCCGGATCGGCGCCCAGGTGCTGCCGGCGGGGATCGACTTCGAGTGGACCGATCTCAGCTATCAGCAGGCGACCCAGGGCAACGCCGCGCTGATCGTGTTCCCGCTGGCGGTGATGCTGGTGTTCCTGGTGCTGGCCGCGCTCTACGAGAGCTGGACCCTGCCGCTGGCGGTGATCTTGATCGTGCCGATGTGCGTGCTCTCGGCGCTGATCGGGGTGCGCCTGGTGGGCGGCGATACCAATATCTTCGTCCAGGTGGGGCTGGTGGTGCTGATCGGGCTGGCGTGCAAGAACGCGATCCTGATCGTCGAGTTCGCCCGCGAGCTGGAGCTCGAGGGGCGTGAGACCGTGGCCGCGGCGCTGGAGGCCTGCCGTCTGCGCTTGCGCCCGATCGTCATGACCTCGATCACCTTCACCGCGGCGGTGATACCGCTGGCGCTGGGCCACGGCGCGGGTGCCGAGGTGCGCCAGGCGCTGGGGGTCGCAGTCTTCGCCGGCATGCTCGGGGTGACCCTGTTCGGCCTGCTGCTGACCCCAGTGTTCTATGTCGCGCTGCGCAAGCTGGCCGGGCCGCTGCGCCAGGATCACGGCTCGACCCTGGCAGGTGAGAGCACCGAGCGGGTGGAAGACGTCAGATAGGCCAGCTCGCACGAGGCGTGCCGAATAGGCGCTAGCCACTCGATAACCCCCCAGTAACGACAGAGCGCCCGGCAATGGGCGCTCTGTCGTATCTCGCATTGACTGGCTATCTCTCGACGGGCTATGTCTCGACTGGCTGAGCGTTGGCGGGCGGCATCATCGCCGCCCGACATCACGCCTTGGCGGTGTCGCGCAGAAAACCGCCCTGCTTGAGGATATCGGCGTAGCCTTCGCGGAAGGAGGGGTAGTGGAAGGTGTAGCCCGAGGCGCGCAGACGAGCGTTGTTGCAGCGCTTGCTCGAGCGCCGGCGCAGCGGTGACTGGATCACCTCCGGCGTTTCCACCTCGAGCTGCTTGGCGATCCACGCCATCACTTCGTGCAGCGGCGCTGACTCGCCGTCGCTGGCGAGGTAGATCGACTCCAGCGGCTCGTCGCGCTCGGCCATCCCGATCAGATGCGCCAGCACCCCGGCGCAGTCGTCGCGATGAATGCGGTTGGAGTACATCGGCGGGTTGGCGGCGGCGATCCGGCCCTCCTTCACCTGGCGGATCAGGCGGTCGCGGCCCGGGCCGTAGATGCCGGAGAGGCGTACTACTGTGCCCGGCAGCGTATGGTCGAGCAGCGCCTGCTCGGCTTCGCGCATCAGCGTCCCGGAGAAGCCGTTGGGCTCGGTGGGCGAGGTCTCGTCGACCTCCTCGCCGCCCTGCTGGGCGTAGACGCTGGTCGAGGAGACGAAGAACAGCCGCTTGGGCGGCGTTTCGCGCTGGGCGAACTGGGCAATCACCGCCTTGAGCCCTTCCGGATAGGCCGCAGCGTAGGCGCTCTCTTCGAAGCGGTCGGCGGTTACCGCGTAGACCACGAAATCGGCGTCCGGCAGCGCGGCCAAGGCCGCGTCGTCGGTGACGTCCAGCGCCACCGGCTCGATCCCGGTGCCTTCCAGCGCGCCGGCGTTACGCCGCGCGCCGATCACCCGGTGCCCGGCGGCGATCAGCTGCTTGCCGAGCTGGGTGCCGATATCGCCGCAACCTAGAATTAATGTGGTTTTCTTCACCTTTCCCTGGCCTCTTGGTAAAACATCCTTGTTAATACATCCGTGAAGACACGAATGACCACGAGAGACGGTCTCAGGTCGCGGACGTGGGTGACGTCTACGGCCCTTTGCGATGATTCTCTTCTCTGCGAATAAAGGGAGCCTTTCGGTCCCACCTCATGACTCTAACAGAACTCCGTTACATCGTAACCTTGGCGCAGGAGCGTCACTTCGGTCGCGCTGCCGAGCGCTGCTTCGTCTCGCAGCCGACGCTGTCGGTGGCGGTCAAGAAGCTCGAGGAGGAGCTGGGCATCGCGCTGTTCGAGCGCTCCAAATCCACCGTCCAGGTGACCCCGCTGGGCGAGCGTATCGTCGAGCAGGCCCACCGCGTGCTGGAGCAGGCGACGCTGATCAAGGAGATGGCCAGCGAGGGCAAGGACCAGCTGATCAGCCCGCTGCGCATCGGCGCCATCTACACCATCGGCCCCTATCTGTTCCCACATCTGATTCCGGCGCTGTCGCGCATCGCCCCGCAGATGCCGCTGTACATCGAAGAGAGCTTCACCGGCGTGCTGCGGCGCAAGCTGCGTAGCGGCGAGCTGGATGCGATCTTCGTCGCGCTGCCGTTCAACGAGCCGGACGTGGTCACCAAGACGCTCTATCAGGAGCCGTTCGAGATCCTGCTGCCGGCCGACCACCCGTGGACCGAGCGCGCCGCGATCGACAAGGAGGATCTGCTCAAGGAGCGTCTGTTGCTGCTCGGCGAGGGCCACTGCTTCCGCGATCAGATTCTCGAGGCGTGCCCGGCGATCAGCGCCCAGCTCAACAACCCCGAGAACACCCTGATCGCCGAGGGCGGCTCGCTCGAGACGATCCGCCACATGGTCGCCTCGGGGCTCGGCATCACGGTGCTGCCCAAGCTGGCCATCGGCACCAGTCACTACGAGGGGGGCCTGCTCGAGAGCCGGCCGTTCAAGGGTGACGCCCCCACCCGCAGCGTGGCCCTGGCCTGGCGTGCCAGCTTCCCGCGGCCGCGCGCGATCGATGCGCTGATCCAGGCGATCGATCAGGTTCACGGTAGCGACGTCGAGGCGGCATGAGCCTCGACGCACCGGTCACCGACCTCGCCGGCGTCGGCGAAGCGCTCGCGCTCAAGCTGGCCCGGCTACGGATCGTCCAGATCGCCGATCTGCTGTTCCATCTGCCGCTGCGCTACCAGGATCGTACCCGGATCACCCCGATCGGCACCCTGCGGGCAGGGACCGAGGCGGTGGTCGAGGGCGAGGTGAGCGCCGCCGACGTGATCCGCGGGCGCCGGCGCAGCCTGCTGGTGCGGCTCAAGGATGGCTCCGGCATTCTCAGCCTGCGCTTCTTCCACTTCTCGCCGGCCCAGCAGCAGCAGTTCGTCAAGGGTGTCCAGGTGCGCTGCTTCGGCGAAGCCCGCGCCGGCAGCACCGGGCTCGAGATCTATCATCCCGAATATCGTCTGGTGCAGAGCGAAGCGCCGCCGGTGGACGAGCACCTGACCCCTATCTACCCGGCCACCGAGGGGCTCGCCCAGCCGCGCCTGCGGGCGCTGATCCAGCAGGCACTGAAGCGCCTGGCGGAGGCGCCGGACGCGCTGCCGGAGTGGATTCCCGCGACGCTGCGCCAGCGCTTTCGCCTGCCCGGCCTGCTCGAAGCGCTGCGCTATCTGCACGAGCCACCGCCGGACGCCCCCCAGGAAGTGCTCGCCGCCGGGCGCCATCCGGCCCAGCGCCGGCTGGCGCTGGAGGAGCTGCTGGCGCACCAGTTGAGCCTGCGTCAGGTGCGCCTGCGCATCCAGACCGACGGCGCCCCCAAGCTCGCCGGCAGCGGCCATCTGCAGGCGCGCTTTCTGACCCAGCTACCGTTCTCGCTGACCCAGGCCCAGCGCCGCGTGCTCGACGAAATCGGGCGCGACTTGGAGCGCGAGGTGCCGATGCTGCGTCTCGTCCAGGGCGATGTCGGCTCGGGCAAGACCGTGGTCGCCGCGATGGCGGTACTGGCCGCGGTCGCCGGCGGCTGCCAGGCCGCAGTGATGGCGCCGACGGAGATTCTCGCCGAGCAGCACTTCCGCCAGTTCCGCAGCTGGCTCGAACCGCTGGGCATCGAGGTGGGCTGGCTCGCCGGCAAGCTCAAGGGCAAGGCGCGCGGCGACACCAAGGCGGCGATCGCCGATGGCCGCGCCCAGGTGGTGGTGGGCACCCATGCGCTGTTCCAGGACGACGTCAGCTTCCAGCGCCTGGGGCTGGCGGTGATCGACGAGCAGCACCGCTTCGGTGTGCACCAGCGCCTGGCGCTGCGCCAGAAGGGCGAGAACGGCGGCCTGACCCCGCATCAGCTGATCATGACCGCCACGCCGATCCCGCGCACCCTGGCGATGAGCGCCTACGCCGATCTCGACCTCTCGGTGATCGACGAATTGCCGCCGGGGCGCACCCCGGTGCATACCGTGGCGGTGCCCGACGAGCGCCGCCCGGAGGTGATCGAACGCATCCGCAGCGCCTGCGCCGAGGGTCGCCAGGCCTACTGGGTGTGCACGCTGATCGAAGAGTCGGAGGCGCTCACCTGTCAGGCCGCCGAGGTCACCCGCGACACCCTGACCGAGGCGCTGCCGGCACTCCAGATCGGGCTGGTCCACGGGCGTATGAAGGCCGCCGAGAAAGGTGAGGTGATGGACGCCTTCAAGCGTGGCGAGCTCGATCTGCTGGTGGCGACCACGGTGATCGAAGTGGGGGTCGACGTGCCCAACGCCAGCCTGATGATCATCGAGAACCCGGAGCGCCTGGGGCTCTCTCAGCTGCATCAGCTGCGGGGCCGGGTCGGCCGCGGGCGCGTCGACAGCTACTGCGTGCTGCTCTACCACCCGCCGCTGTCGCACCACTCCCGCGAGCGCCTGGGCATCCTGCGCGACACCACCGATGGCTTCAAGGTCGCCGAGAAGGATCTCGAACTGCGCGGCCCCGGCGAGGTGCTGGGCACCCGCCAGACCGGGCTGGCGCAGATGAAGATCGCCGACCTGGAGCGCGACCGCGACCTGCTCGACACGGTCACCGCGCTGGCGACGGCACTGCTCGAAGAGGCCCCCGACGTGGCCCCGGCGCTGATCCAGCGCTGGCTGGGCGACGAGGCGGGCAGGTACGGGCAGGTGTGAGGCGTCCAACGCGGCGCCAGTAAGGCTGACACCTCACCCCAGCGGCAGCCGGTTGGTCGACTTCAACTCGCGCAGCGAGAGGCTGGAGCGGATATTGGTCACCCCCGGCAGCCGTCGCAGCTCGCGCTCCACGAACTGGCTGTAATCGTCCAGATCCTTGGCCACGATGATCAGCAGGAAGTCGTCGTCGCCGGTGGTGTTGTGGCAGGCGAGGATATTGGGGCTGGCGTTGATGATCCGCTCGAACGCCGCCACCGAGCCGGGGTCATGCTCCGAGCAGTTGAGCTGGACGAAGGCCAGCACCCCCAGCCCCAGCCGCTTGCGATCCAGATTGGCCTGATAGCCGGTGATCAGCTTCTCCTCTTCCAGGCGCTTGAGCCGTCGCCAGCACGGCGTCTCGCTCAGCGCCAGAGCTTCGGCCAGCCGGGCGTTGGTCATGCGGCCATCCTGCTGCAACAGATCGAGCAGACGCAGATTGATGTCATCCAGCGGCTTCAAGGGAAGATCCTTCTCTATTCTGGCGATTAACCGAAACGAGCTTGCCATCTGGCGGCAATAGGGGGAAATAACGCAAAGCTATTTCGACCATTCGCGGTAGCCTGTCTCGCAGGATCGGCCAGTCGTCACGCCGCGTCTCTCCCACTCTCCAGCGTACGAGTCATCGCCATGAAAGCCGTGGTCTTCGAAAGTTTCCAGACACCTCCCAGCATCCAGACCGTGCCCGATCCCTCACCCGAGCCTCATGGTGTGGTGGTGCGGGTAGAGGCATCGGGGCTGTGCCGCAGCGACTGGCACGCCTGGATGGGGCACGACAGCGACATCGTGCTGCCCCACGTGCCCGGGCACGAGCTGGCCGGCACCATCGTCGCGGTGGGCAAGGAGGTGACCCGCTGGCAGCCGGGCGCGCGGGTCACCGTGCCCTTCGTCAGCGGCTGCGGCGCCTGCCACGAGTGCCGCAGCGGCCACCAGCAGGTGTGCCACCACCAGGTGCAGCCCGGTTTCACCCAGTGGGGCTCCTATGCCGAGTACACCAGTCTGCAGCAGGCCGATCTCAACCTGGTCGCACTGCCCGAGAGCATGGACTTCGCCACCGCCGCGGGCCTCGGCTGCCGTTTCGCCACCGCCTTCCGCGCGGTGGTCGATCAGGGCCGGGTCAGCGGCGGGCAGTGGGTCAGCGTCTACGGCTGCGGCGGGGTCGGCCTCTCGGCGATCATGATCGCCAGCGCGCTGGGCGCACAGGTGGTAGCGGTGGATATCGACGACGCCAAACTGCGCCTGGCGCGGGAACTCGGCGCCACGGCGACGCTGAATGCCACGCAGTGTGCGGATGTCGTCGCAGCGGTTCGCGAGCTGAGCCAGGGCGGTGCCCATGTCTCGCTGGACGCGCTGGGCAGCCGGCTCACCTGCCAGAACTCGATCCTGAGTCTGCGCACCCGCGGCAAGCACGTGCAGGTGGGGCTGATGGCGGGGGACCAGCAGTCGCCGCCGCTGCCCATGCACCGGGTGATCGCCGAGGAGCTGGAGATTCTGGGCAGCCACGGCATGCAGGCGCACCGCTACGGCGCCATGCTCGACATGGTGCGCCACGGCCGGCTCGACCCGGCGCGGCTGGTCGGCCGGCGTATTGGCCTGGCCGAAGCGCCGGCGGCACTGATGGCGATGGATTCGTTCCAGGGTGTGGGGGCCACGGTGATCACCGACTTTGCGTGCGCCTCCTAGGCATAGACGGGTACCACCAACCGCCTGCGCCCGTCCGGCGCAGGCATGTCTTCCCTCTTTTTTCTCTTCTACTTCCCCTGCTCAGCTCTCCCACTCGGCGCCGAACACCTCCTTGAGCTCCTCGATCTGTGACCGGGTGAGCTCGCGGTAGGGCTTGTCGCGCAGCAGCAGGTAGAGCTTGGCGGTCTCCTCCAGCTCCTCGGCGGCGCTGACCGTGGCGTCGAGCGTCTTGCCGGTCACCACCGGGCCGTGATTGGCCAGCAGCACCGCGGCGTGCTTGGAGGCGTAGCGGGCGATGTCGTCGCCCAGCCGCGCATCGCCGGGGCGGCGGTACGGCAGCAGCGGCAGGTTGCCGATGCGCATCACGAAGTAGGGGGTGATCGGCGGCAGCGCGTTGTGCGGGTCGAGATCGTCGAGACAGGCCACCGCGCTGGAGTAGCTCGAGTGCAGGTGGACGATCGCCTGCGCCGCCGGCCGATGGCGGTAGTAGGCCAGATGGAAGAAGTACTCCTTGCTCGGCGGTTCGCCGCCGAGATGGTTGCCTTCCCAGTCGAGCCGGCTGATCGCCTCCGGCTCGAGTTCGCCCATGCAGGAGTTGGTCGGCGTGCACAGCCAGCTCTGCTCGTCGAGACGCACGCTGATATTGCCGCTGGTACCCGGGCTCAGGCCGCGGGCATAGAGGCGCTGGCCCAGGGTGGCGATGCGCTGGCGTAGCTGGCGTTCGCTGGTGGCGTCGCTCATCGAATGATCTCCCAGGCGCTGGTGAACATCTCGGGGGCGCCGAAGTTGCCTGACTTCAGCGCCAGATGGATATCGCCTTCGGCGGTGGCGGCGTGAGTCCAGGGGACCCCCGGGGCGATCTCGGGGCCGATGCGCAGCGCCGCGATCCCCAGCGCCTGCACGATCGCCCCGGAGGTCTCGCCGCCGGCGACGATCCACTGGCGCACGCCCTGGGCGAGCAGACGCTCGGCCAGGGTCGCCAGGGCACGCTCGATCAGCGCCCCGGCGGCCTCGACCCCGAGCTGCGCCTGGGCCGCCTCGACCGCCTCGGGCCGGGTGTCGCTGTGGATCAGCAGCGGCGTCTCGCCGAGCTGCGGCGTGGCCCAGGCCATGACCGCCTCGAGGGTGGCGTCGAAGTCTTCAGCCAGGCGCTGCGGGTCGAGGGTATAGGTGGGCAGGCGCGTACTCGCATGCTCGATCTGCTCGCGGGTGCGCCGCGAGGCGCTACCGGCCAGGATCACCGCACTGCCCTGGGCCGGCGGCAGCTGGCCGGGGTCGCTGACCGCCGGCTGATAGAGCGCGCCGAGGCCGAGCGCCAGCCCGGAGCCGCCGGTGACCAACGGCAGATGGGCGCTGGCCAGGGCCAGGGTGGTGAGCTGGGCATCGTCCAGGGTGTCGGTGACGATCAGCGGCCGCCCCTCGGCGATCAGCTGATCGATACGTTCACGCGTGGCCGCCTCGCCGCGGCTGAGGCAGGCGTGGTCGAGCAGACCGGTGGCGGCCTGGGTCTGCTGCCCCAGCCAGCGCACCAGATCGGCATCACGCATCGGGTTGAGCGGATGCCGCTCCATGCCGCTGTCGTTGAGCAGGCGGTCGCCCACGAACAGATGCCCCTGATAGACCGTACGCCCGGTGGCCGGAAAGGCCGGGCAGAACAGCGTGCCATCGACCCCCAGCGCGGCCATCAGCGCCTCGGCCACCGGCCCGATGTTGCCCTCGGGGGTGGAGTCGAAGGTGGAGCAGTACTTGAAGTAGAACTTCTCGCAGCCTTGGCGACGCAGCCACTCGAGCGCCGCCAGCGACTGGGAGACGGCGTCCGCGGCCGGAATGCTGCGCGATTTCAGCGCGACCACGACGGCATCCACCGGCTCGTTTGGGCTATCGCTATCGGGCACGCCGATGACCTGGCGGGTACGAAACCCGCTCTTGACCAGATTGTTGGCGAGGTCGGTGCCGCCGGTGAAATCGTCGGCGATACAGCCAATCAGAGGCATCGTGGGGCTCCTGGGCTAGCGGTTGAGAAGCGGGTCGGGGTGAGGGTGGAAAGCGCCTTCGGCGGCGGCGGGCTCGGTGACGGGCACGCAGCTCAGCGCGATGCCGCGCTCGGCCAGCGCCTGGCGCGCCGGCGGCGGTAGCGCATCGTCGGTGACGATGAGATCGAACGCCTCCAGCGAGCAGGCGCGAAAGCGCCCGAAGCGGCCGTACTTGGCGCTGTCGGCGAGCAGTACCCGTTGCGCGGCGCTGTGCAGCAGCTGCTGCTTGACCACCAGCTTGGCCTCGTCCGGCGTGGTCAGGCCGCGTTCGAGATGCCACGAGGACGAGCTGAAGAAGGCCAGATCCAGATTGACGCCGCTCAGATAGGCCGCCACCGCCGGCCCCACGGTGGCGTGGTTGTCGGGGTCGACCCGGCCGCCAGCGTGGTGCAGCTCGATCTGCGGGTAGTCGGCGAGCAGCGCGCTGACCTGGAAGCTGTTGGTGATCACGCACAGTTCGTGGTGGCCGGTGAGCAGCGCCGCCAGCTCGTAGAGGGTGGTCCCGGCATCCAGATAAAGGGTCTGCCCCGGCTTGACCAGCGAGGCGGCATGGCGGGCGATGGCGCGCTTGGCCGCGATGTTGGTGGCGGCCTTGAGCGGCCAGGCGGGCTCGCGATGAAGGGGTGCGATCCGGCGCACGCCGCCGCTGACCGAGAGCACCTGCCCAGCCTGCTCGAGACGCTGGATATCCCGGCGCACGGTCATGTGCGAGACCGCCAGATGGGTGGCGAGCTCGGCGATACCGAGCACGCTGTGGGTATCGAGCAGGTCGAGCAGCTGCTGGCGGCGCTGGCTGGGAATCACGAATCACCCTGAGAGCAGATGATGCATTTTGTGAAAAATTCACAAAAATGCTCAAGAAGGACTCATGCTCGTTCCAGCGCCGTCGGAAGTCAAACGCCGGCGCCCTCGACGTTAGTCCAGGTGCAAGGTCAGGCCAGGTCCCAGGCCAGGCCCAAGAACAGGCCCAAGAACAGGCCCAAGAACAGGCCGAGTGCAGTCGAGAGCATCGGCGAGAGAGATCGATGTAAAACCCGCGGGATGCTCAGGGTGAGCGCGCGGCCTGGCCTCAGGCCGGGGCGGAAGTGCCCGAGGCGCTCTCGGCGGGCCGGGCGATCAGCCGTTCGGCGGCGTCGTGCAGCGGCGTCAGCTGGCGCGCGATGTGCAACAGCTGACCCTGGATCAGGCGGCGCTCGTCGTCGGCGTCGTCCTGGGCGCTGGTTGGCTCGCGCTCGAACACCGCCATCAGTTCGGCCTGCACGGCCTTGGGGTCGGGAGGCGTTTCGCGCGCGGCCAGCCGCGCCGCCAGCGCGTCGAAGCGATCCGCCAGGGTGCGCGCGGCAGCGTAGAGCTCGGCATCCTGGGCGCTGGCGCTGACGCTGCCGCGGTGGGCCCCCAGCGCCGAGAGGTAACCCAGCAGGGTGTGCGAGGCGACCAGGAAGCGGAACCCCTCGTCGGCATCCTTCTTCCGGTAGTGGCCCGGCTCCTGCAGCATGTTGGAAAGCACGGTGGAGAGCGCAGCGTCGGCGTTGTGGGCGTTGCGCCGCGCCAGCCGATAGGCGAGATCGTCCTGCTTGCCGCTCTCGTACTGATGAATGATCTCGCGCAGATAGGCGGTGCTGTTGGCCAGCGCCGCCGCGGCCACCTTGTGCAGCCGCCGCCCCTGCCAGTCGGGCAGGATCAAGAATACCGCCAGGCCGGAGATCAGCGCGCCGATCAGGGTATCGATCAGGCGCGGCAGGATCAGGTCGAAGCCGTCGCCGACCTGGTTGAAGCTCGCCAGCACCAGGGTGGTGATGGCAGCGGTGGCGATCACATAGTGCTTCTCGCGATTGGCGAAGAACACCACCCCGGCGGCGATCGCGATCAGCGACTGCATCAGCGGGTCGGTGAACAGGCTGATCAGCGCCCAGCCGGCCACCAGCCCGAGCACGGTGCCGACGATACGCTGGTACAGAAAGCGCCGGGTGGCGCCAAAGTTGGGCCGGCACACGAACAGCGTGGTGAGCAGGATCCAGAACCCCTGGGTGGGATGGACCAGATGCAGCACGCCGTAGCCTACCAAGAGCGCGGTGGAGAGCCGCAGCGCGTGGCGGAACAGCGGTGAGCCCGGGGTCAGGTTGAGGCGCACCCGCTCCCAGGCGTCCTTGAGGCTGCGCGGCGAGCGGTTGAACAGGCTGGCATCCTGCTGATCGGCGACCATATCGGGGTTGTGGGCGCGCGAGAGCTGGTCTTCCAGCGTCGCCAGGTTGCGCCCCAGCGCCTGTAGCGAGCGCAACAGCGGGGTCCAGGCGGGGTTGCGCTGGGCACGCAGGTAGACGATCGAGGCGCGCAGATCCTCCAGCGCTTGCTCGCTCAACCCGTGATCGAACGGCTGGCGCAGCAGCAGCGCCTTGGCCAGCCGCTTGCACGCTCGCCCCTGCTGGTCGAGCAGGCGCTGGCAGCGGAACAGCACGTCGTGATGAAAGAAGGTCTCGGCCAGCGCCGAGTAGGGGTAGTGCGAGGCGCTGACGCGCTCGTGGATATCCTGGGCGATGAAGTAGAGACGCAGATAGCGATTGAGCTTGCGGCTGGTGCGCTGGCCTTCGAGACGCCGGAAGATCATCTCCTTGGCCTGATTGAGCGCGCTCACCACGCGCCCGTTCTGGCGCGCCAGCTCGACCCGGCGCGCCTCCACGTCGAGCCCGCGCAGCGGCTCGAACAGGGTCGCCTTGATGATCAGGTAGGTGCCCAGCTCGCGATAGAGCTGGGCCATGCTCTGCTTCACCGGCTGGCGCGAGAAGAGCGCACACCACACCACCGAGATGACCCCGTACCACGCGGCACCCGCCACCAGTAGCAGCGGCTGGCGCCACACATCCTCGCTGGTCCCGCCGTGCTGCTCGATATTGATCATCGAGTAGACAGAGAGGATCAGAGTCGCCGAGGCGATGGTGGCGTAGCGCTGCTCTACCGCACCCAGCATGATCAGGACGAACGCCGACAGCGCCAGACCCGGTGCGAACAGCCACGGCCACGGAAACAGTATCTCGACGCTGAGCGAGGCGACGAAGAAGCACCCCAGGGTCACCAGCAGCGCTCTGACCCGCCCCTCCCAGCTATCGTCGGTCTCGGCCAGGGCGCTGGCGATGATGCCCAGGAACAGCGGGATGGCGAGTCCGACCTGGTCCTGCTGCCAGCTCAACGCCATGGCGCCGCTGAAGGCCATGAATACGCGCAGGCTGTAGGCGAACTTGTCGAGGGTCCACAGGCGACGCAGGGAGTGGGAGAGCGAGTCGGAGATTGCGGCGGCTCCAGCAAAATGGTGATGATCACACGATAGTCTGTCGGGGCAGCGGACAGACCCGGATTAGACTTTAGTATAACGCCTCTCGCCCCGCCCTCGGCAACGCCTCGCGCTTCCCTCCACGCCGGGACTCCGGCACCATCGTGGTGCGCCCGTCATGCCGGGCGGCCCCAGCAGAGGACCCGCACCCGCCCATGCCCAGATCGCCATCCCGCCATGTGACCGCCCCCGACTCCCGCACGCGCCGACTGCTGCGTGGTGTGGGGCATCTCCTGCGCGCCCTGGTGCTGGCGCTGGTCATCGTCTGGGGCGCCCTGGCGCTGCACTTCGCGCTGCCGGGGCCGCATTTGCTGGTGCTGGCGGTCATCGCCCTGTGGGTGACACTTGGCCTCGCTGCCCTGTTCGCCCCGGCCTGGCGCCGCTATCGGCCACACGGCAGCGCGGCTCGCCAGCCCCTCCACCGCGGCCTGCAGCGTGCGAGTCTCGCCACCCGCCTCGCCTTCGCCCTGGCACTGCTGGCGGTGGTGATCTGGTGGCAGCAGCTGACGCCCCGCAACGATCGCGACTGGGCCCCGGACGTGGCGCGGCAGCTGGTGGTCGAGCGCCACGGCGACCGGGTACGCCTGGACAACGTGCGCGACTTCGAGTGGTTCACCCCGGATCTCGCCCGCGTGCGCTGGGAGAGCCGCGACTACGATCTCTCGACGCTTGCGAGCGTGGACATGATCGTCTCCTACTGGATGGGCCCGGCGATCGCCCACACCCTGGTCAGCTTCGGCTTCGCCGATGGCCGCCACCTCACCTTCTCGGTGGAGATCCGCCGCGAGCGGAACGAGGCGTTCTCGATCGCCGGCGGCTTCTTCAAGCAGTTCGAACTCAATCTGATCGCCGCCGACGAGAACGATATCCTGCGCCTGCGCAGCAATGTGCGCGGCGAAGACGTCTACCTCTACAGCGTGGGGCTGACCCCGCAGGCCCGGCGCGAGCTGTTCCTGGCCTATCTCGACGAGGCCGAACGGCTGCACGCGGAGCCCGCGTTCTACAACACCCTGACCAGCAACTGCACCACCATCGTCTTCGACATGGTCGCCCGGATCGTCGACGGCCTGCCGCGCGACCAACGGCTGATCCTCTCCGGCTATCTGCCCGGCTATGTCCACGATGTCGGCGGCCTGGCCCCGGGGGTGGCGCTGGAGACACTGCGCCAGCGCGGCTATATCGACCCGCGCGCCCGGGCGGTGCCCTACGCCGCGGGCAGCCTGGCCTTCTCCCGGGCCATCCGCGACGGCGTGCCGAGTGCCACGCCGCCCGCCGTCGACACCCCCGAGCGATCTCCATGAGCGCACCGTTCACGCCATTGCGCGATGCCATCGAGAAGCGCATCAGCCATTTGACCGGGCGCACTCTGGGCGGGGTCGATTACACCCAGCCCAAGGGCGACCCGGGGCTGTTCGGCCCCGATACCGTGGCCTGGCGGGTGCACGGCGACTTCACCTCGATGATGTGCGGCGGCATCAGCGCCCTGCTGCTGCAGATGCTGCACCCGCTGGCGCTGGCCGGGGTGTGGGACCACTCCAACTTCCGCCACGACATGATCGGCCGCCTGCGCCGCACCAGCCAGTTCATCGCGGTGACCACCTTCGGTTCCCACGACGACGCCGAACGCCTGCTCGAGCGGGTGCGCCGGGTGCATGCCGAGGTGGAGGGGACGACCGCGGATGGCCGCGCCTATGCGGCCAGCGACCCGGCGCTGCTCACCTGGGTCCATGTGGCCGAGATGAGCCGCTTTCTCGCTGCCCACCTGCGCTATCGCAATCCGCGCCTGTCGCTTGCCGAGCAGGACCGCTACTTCGCCGAGACCGCCCGCGTGGCCGAGGCGCTGGGTGCGACCCAGGTGCCCACCAGCCGCGCGGCGGTGGATGCCTACCTCGAACACCAGCGCCGCTATCTGGTGTGCGATGCGCGCACCCGCGAGGTGACCGAGATTCTGCTCCACGCGCTGCCGCCAAGCCCGCTGGTCAAGCCGGTGGGGGCGCTGTTCATGCGCGCCGGCATCGACCTGCTGCCGCCCTGGGCCGCCACCCTGCTGAGTCTCGAACTCGCCGCGCCCGAACGCCGCGCGGTGCGTGGCGGAATCCGCACCCTCGCCCCGGTGATGCGCTGGGCGGTGCGCAACGGCTCCTACCGCCGCGCCATGGAGCGCATGCAGGCCCGTGAGCAGGCGCGCCAGCCGCGCTGAGCGTCGTTGGCACGCGCCCCCGGTGCGTCAGCCCGCTGCCAGCTCTCTAGCCAGCCAGTTCGCCAGACTTTCGCCGCGGCTCCGCTCACGCCCCGGGGCGAGCCACAGCCCCAGTGCGGCATCGGTCTCCTGTGCCGGCCAGGGCGCTACCAGCCGCCCCTGGGCCAGATCGTTCGCCACCAGCAGCTCGGGGGCGATCGCCACCCCCAGCCCCGCCAGCGCCGCCTCCAGCAGATAGTAGAGATGCTCGAAGGTGCGCCCGCGCGCACGTGCCGCGGCCAGCGTCACCGGCTCGGCGCCCAGCGCCGCGGCCCACTGCGGCCACGCCTGCGGCCGTGAGGCGGTATCCAGCAGGGTGGCCTCCCCCAGCATCGCATCGGCCGTCGCGTGAGACGTGTGCGCCCACACCGCCGGTGTGGCCACGGCGACGATACGCTCGGCCTGGAGCGGAAACACCGCGATATCCGCCGGCCACGGCGGTGCGGCGAAGCGCAGCGTGGCATCGATATCCTCGCGCCGCGGATCGAGCTCCCCTTCGCTGGAGACCACGCGCAGACGCAGCGCGGGCAGATCCGCGTTGAGCCGGTCGAGCCGCGGAATCAGCCAGCGCGCCAGCAGGCTGCCGGGGCAGGCCAGGGTGAAGGGTTGGCTTGCGAGCTCGCGGGAGAGCGCGGCGCAGCCCTCGCCGAGCCGGGCGAAAGCCTCACGGATCGACGGCTGCAGCAGGCGGCCATGGGCGGTGAGCACGAGCCCGCGCCCCGACTTGTCGAACAGCGACGTGCCGAAGTGGGCTTCGAGCGTGCGCAGCTGGCGACTGACCGCACCATGGGTGACATGCAGCGCCTCGGCGGCGGCGGTGACGCTGCCCAGCCGGGCCACGGCATCGAAGGCGCGCAGCGCATTGAGCGACGGGAGTGACGAGATTGGCGCCATGACGATCCTCGCGGTCGACGGGCTCGCCCACGAGGTTCTCGCGGGCATTCTATTGTGAGTTTTACTCACAGGTCGGCGAGAGTTTATCGATTTTTTCCGGGCCCGCACCAGGCTAACGTGGACGCCATGATGCCAACCGGAGCCCCCGCAATGACTGACTATCCCGATAGAAACGGCTTTTTCGGCGGTAGCGACGGCTACGGCGGGCGCTACGTCGCCGAAACGCTGATGCCGCTGATCGGTGAGATCGAAGCCGCTTACGACGACGCTCGTCAGGACCCCGACTTCAACGCCGAGCTGGCAGCCCTGCAGTGCGACTACGTCGGCCGCGCCACGCCGCTCTACCTGGCCGAGCGGCTGAGCGCCCATGCCGGCGGCGCGCAGATCTATCTCAAGCGCGAGGATCTCAACCATACCGGCGCGCACAAGATCAACAACGCCCTCGGCCAGGCGCTGCTGGCCCGGCGCATGGGGCGCACCCGGCTGATCGCCGAGACCGGCGCCGGCATGCACGGGGTGGCGGTGGCCACGGTGGCGGCACGTCTGGGCATGACCTGCACCATCTACATGGGCGCCAAGGACATCCACCGTCAGCAGCCCAACGTGCAGCGCATGCGCCTGCTCGGGGCCCGGATCGTGGCGGTGGAAAACGGCACCGCGACGCTCAAGGACGCCATGAACGAGGCCCTGCGCGCCTGGGTCGCCAGCGTCGATGACACCTTCTACGTGATCGGCACGGTGGCAGGCCCGGCGCCCTATCCGCGCATGGTGCGCGACTTCCAGTCGGTGATCGGCCGCGAGGCGCGGGCGCAGATCGTCGAGAAGACCGGACGCCTGCCCCACAGCCTGATCGCCTGTGTCGGCGGCGGCTCCAACGCCATGGGGCTGTTCCACGCCTTCCTCGATGACCCGGTGGCGCTGATCGGCGTCGAGGCCGGCGGTGAAGGGATCGAGAGCGGGCGCCACGCCGCCAGCCTGAACGGCGGCAGCCCCGGGGTGCTCCACGGTAACCGCACCTATCTGCTGCAGAACGCCGACGGCCAGATCCAGGATGCCCACTCGATCTCCGCCGGGCTCGACTATCCCGGCATCGGCCCCGAGCACGCCTGGCTCCACGACAGCGGCCGCGCGCGCTATGTCAGCGTCACCGATAGCGAAGCGCTGGCCGCGGTCGCGCTGTGCTGCCGTCTGGAGGGTATCCTGCCGGCGCTGGAGTCGGCCCACGCGCTGGCCGAGGCAACCCGAGTCGCCGCCGAGCTGCCGCCCGAGGCGTCCGTGGTGGTCTGCCTGAGCGGCCGTGGCGACAAGGACATGGCCACCATCATCGAGCATCTACCCGCGCAGGAGGCAACCCCATGAGCCCGCACGATCTCACTCCGCCGTCGCGTCTCGCAGCGCGCTTCGCCACCTGCCAGGCACAACGGCGCGCCGCGCTGGTGACCTACGTCATGGCCGGCGACCCGGACCGCGCCAGCAGTCAGGCACTGCTGGCAGAGCTGCCCGCCGCCGGCGCCGATATCATCGAGCTGGGCATGCCGTTCAGCGACCCCATGGCCGACGGCGAGGCGATCCAGCGCGCCGGCCAGCGCGCGCTGGGCGACGGCCAGACCCTGGCCGGCACCCTCGATATGGTGCGCGAGTTCCGGCGCCAGGACACCGCCACCCCGCTGGTCTTGATGGGCTATCTCAACCCGATCCAGTGCTACGGCGAGACGCGCTTTCTCGGCGACGCCGCGGCAGCGGGGGTGGATGGCCTGATCGTGGTCGACCTGCCGCCGGAGCACGGCGCCGCCTTCACCGCCCGGGCCCGCGATCTGGGTCTGGCGCGGATTCCGCTGGTCGCCCCGACCACCCCGGCCGAACGGCTGCCGGCACTGCTCGCCCAGGGTGACGGCTTCGTCTACCGCATCGCCTACAACGGCATCACCGGACGCGCCGGCAGCGCCCCCAGCGGCGATCTCGAGACGGCGCTGGCACAGCTGCGCGAGCACACCCCCTTGCCGCTGGCAGTGGGCTTCGGTATCCGCGATGGTGACGCCGCGGCCGCGGTCGCCGCGGTGGCCGACGCGGTGGTGGTGGGTAGCGCTCTGGTCGAGCGCCTGGAGACACAGGGGCAGGCAGCCGCCCTGGCGCTGGTGCGTGAATTGGCGGAGAGAACGCACCGCTGAGACCATTCTATTGAATAGGATGAAACAGGCGACAAAACGCGCTTTTATACCAAAAAATAGAATCTAGACTCTCTCCAACGGTGCCGACCCGGGTGTCGGCCCTCTTTCAGGAGAGACGCCATGTTGACGATTCGACGCAGCGACGAACGCGGCTATGCCGACCACGGCTGGCTCAAGAGCTTCCATTCGTTCTCCTTCGCGGGCTACCACGACCCGCGGCACGTCCACTTCAGCGTCCTGCGGGTGATCAACGAAGACCGCGTGGCGCCGGGGCAGGGCTTCGGCCAGCACGGTCATCGCGACATGGAGATCTTCTCCTACGTGCTCAGCGGCGAGCTGGCCCACCGTGACACCCTGGGCAACGGCTCGGCGATCGGCCCCGGCCGGGTGCAGATCATGACCACCGGTAGCGGGGTCGAGCACAGCGAATTCAACCACTCTGCCAGCGAGCCGGTGCATTTCCTGCAGATCTGGCTGTTCCCGCGCGCGCGCAACCTCGAACCGCGCTATGCCGAGAAGGATTTCGACGCCGCCGACAAGCGCGGCCGGCTGTGCCTGATCCTGTCGCCGGACGGCCGCGATGGCTCGCTCACGCTGCAGCAGGACGCCTTCATCTACGCCTCGCTGCTCGATGGCGACGAGCGCGCCGAACTGGCGCTGGGCGCACAGCGCCAGGCCTACGTGCATCTGGTGCGTGGCGCGCTGACGGTCAACGGCATCCGGCTGGCGGGCGGCGATGCGCTGATGCTGACCGACGAGCCGACGCTGACGCTGGAACAGGGCGAGGACGCCGAGGTGCTGGTATTCGACCTGCCGGTGATCGACGCGGCCTGATTCGACGGCGGTCGGCGCGGCCGCGTCGACCGTCAGTGAGAAGTGCACGCGCCTCGAGGCGTGTGCTACCCAAGATCTGATGTTCTTATCTCTGGAGTGACAAGATGCCCTATCGCAACCTGCGCCAATCCCTGACCCTGACCGCTGCCCTGCTCGCCGGCACCGCCAGCTTAAGCGCCCTGGCCGATAGCGTGACCTACCAGATGGACCCGAGCCACACCAGCGTGGTGGCCTCGTGGAGCCACTTCGGCTTCTCCCATCCCACGGCGAGCTTCTCCGACGTCAAGGGCACGATCCACTTCGACCGCGACGACATCGCCGACTCCAGCGTGACGGTGAGCATCCCGGTGAAGACGGTGGATACGCGCGTGCCGGCGCTGAACAAGGAGTTTCTGGGAGAGAGCTACTTCGACGTCGCGCAGTATCCCGAGGCGACCTTCGAGAGCACAAGCATCGAGGCCACCGGCGACGATCACTACGACGTGCACGGCAAGCTGACCATCAAGGGTGTGACCCATCCGGCGGTACTCCACGCCACCCTCAACCAGGTCGGCGAGCACCCCATGGCCAAGGTACCGGCGCTCGGCTTCGACGCCGAGACGACCATTCAGCGCAGCGACTACGGCCTCGACCAGTACGTGCCCAACGTCAGCGACGCGATCCATATCCGTATCTCGAGCGAAGCCGAGGCCGGCGGCAGCGATAGCTGATACCCGCGTCTACGTGGGCAAGGCCCAGAACGCGAAAGGCCCCCGAACGCGAAAGCGTCGGGGGCCTTGTGCAGGTCGGTCGAGCGTCTTACAGGCCAGTCGTACTCGAACTAGGCCTGCTATAAATATTTGAGCAGACTCTGCAACCGCTCCAGATCGCGCGAATCGCCGACCAGGCGCAGACGTCCGTCGAACAGGCCTTCGCGGAAGGCGCGCTGGGAAGGCTTGCGCAGAAAATGAGTGGCGCTGTCGGCATC
Organism: Salinicola sp. DM10; assembly: GCF_017306975.2. Taxonomy (NCBI): domain Bacteria; kingdom Pseudomonadati; phylum Pseudomonadota; class Gammaproteobacteria; order Oceanospirillales; family Halomonadaceae; genus Salinicola; species Salinicola sp. DM10. The sequence goes on along the minus strand of NZ_JAFLEN020000003.1, from coordinate 435,861 downwards.
GCGAAAGCGCAGTTCGAGATTGAGATCCACCGGCAGCCCGCTCTGGCTGTCGACGCGCTCCGGCGTCATCCGGTAGTGGCGAGCAATCGCTCGGTCTTCGGTCGCCACGCCCCAATCGAAGCGCTTCAGACGCGTCAGGGCCTCACGGAATTCGGGCTTGCGCGCACGCGTACGCTTCAACATCACGCCCAGCCACCACAGCATCAACTTGAGCTTCATGCGCCCTCGCAAGCCGTCAGGTCAAGAAAGAAATGCCGACCCGCCCGGTGACGGGGGATCGGTCATCGATGGCCACTCGCCGTCAGGCGTCGAGCCCGTCGCGGCAGCGATTACTTACTAACCGCGTCCTTGAGCGCCTTGCCGGGCTTGAATGCCACGGTCTTGCTGGCGGGAATATTCAGCGGCTTGCCGGTCTGCGGGTTCTTGCCGGTGCGGGCGGCACGCTCGCGCACGGTGAACGAGCCGAAGCCGATCAGCGTGACGTCACTGCCCTTAGATACCGTGCCGGTGATCTCATCGAGGATGACGTTGAGTACCTGGCTGGCTTTGTCCTTGGAAAGATCCGCACGCTCGGCGATCGCCGCGGCGAGTTCTGGCTTACGCATAAAGCCCTCCTTGTTTGGCTCTACTGGGGCGAGGTCGCGGATAGCGACGCCTCGCGATTCCTAAGCGCTGTTGTTATCGGGGCGCGCCAGTCGGGTCGGCGCGCCCCCAGCGCATAATAGGCAGCTCTCGACGCGGTTTGTAAAGCCTTACATGAGCATTTGCCGTTCGCGCCCGACCACCGCTGCTAGCCTAGCAACGGCGGTGCCGCCCGCGCCAGTTCGACTTTGCGCCGAACGCAGGCGCCGGTCAGGGCGAATCCGATCAGCCGCCCGGCGGCATCCTCGGCCACGGCGCTGAAATCCCCCGCCTCGCCGTCGATGCGCCAGCGCGCCGGGGTCTCCCGCGGCACCAGCGCGGCGATCGGCAGCAGCGCGGTCTTGACCATCACCGGCCAGGCGCCATAGGCGACCGCCGTCGGCGTGCCGGTGAGCGTGGCGGCCAGCGCCTTGGCGCTGGCCTGCAGCGGCTGTACGTACATGGCGTTGAGGCCATCGACGCAAGCGACGTCGCCGAGCGCATGAATGTGCGGGTCGCTGGTCTGCAGATAGCGGTCGGTGAGAATGCCCGCGGGGCCGGTCTGCAGCCCGGCGGCGGCGGCCAGCGCGGTGCGCGGGCGCAGCCCGGTGGCCACCAGGACCAGATCGGCAGCGAAGCGCTCACCGTCGTCGAGCGTCAGCGACACGCCGCCGTCACTGGGTTCGAGCGCCTGCACCTGGCGCTCGAAGTAGCCGGCGATACCGGCTGCAGCGAACGCCTCGGCCAGCGCCCGCCCCAGCGGTGGCGGCAGTAGCCGTGGCAGCGGCGCCGGCTCCGGGGCGATCAGCGCGACCCGATGACCGCCGGCGTGGAGATCGTTGGCGAACTCGCAGCCCACCAGCCCGGCGCCGACGATGGCCACTCGGGCCGGTTGTCCGGGATGGCGCTCGAGGGCGGCGCGAAAACGCCGGTAGTCATCGAGATCGTTGACCTGGAAGACCCGCCCGGCGAGCCCCTCGGGGGTTGCGAACGGCTGCCACGGCGCCGCGCCGGTGGCCAGCACCAGTTGCGCGTAGGGCAGGCGCTCGGCGCCCAGCCACAGCGTGCGCTGGCGCGGGTCGATCGCGTCGACCGGGGTATGGCAGCGCAGGGTGGCGCCAAGCGCATCGGCCACCCCGATGGCGTCGCGCTGGGCCAGCGCCGCGGCACTCTGGCCCTTGGTGAAGGCACTCGAGAGCAGCGGCTTGGCGTACTCATCGCCGCTGTCGGCGGTGATCAGGGTCAGCGCGCGGTGGGGGTCGCGGCTGCGTATCGCACGGGCCAGGCCCAGGCCGGCCATGCCGGTGCCGATGATCGTCAGGGGCGCACTCATGCCTTCCTCTCGGTCGCGGAATGGCCCCATGATACACTACGCCGCCCCAGGGCCGCCGCGCCCGGGCCCTCGCGGCCAGTCCTGTCCGGAGTCGTGCGTGTCCTCATCTTCATCCCTTCGCCTGCCCAGTCGCGTGCGCTCAAGCGCTACGGATACCCGGTCTACGGATGCCAGCCCCTCGGCGCCTACCGCCGTGGCTGCGAGCCATTGGCAGACCACGCCGCCGCTGCGGCGCTGGAGCCCGGCCGCCGCCTGGCGACCGGTGATGGACCCGCGCTGGTGGCGCTGGGTCGCCTCGACCGATTCGCTCACCGCGCGTCTGATCGCCGCCTCGCCGCGGCCTTTTCGCGTCCGCCTGCTCGATGAGGGCATCGGCGTGCCGCGACGCGACGAAGCCCAGGCGCTGGGCCTGGCGCCGGGCCGCGTAGCCTGGATTCGCGAGGTGCTGCTGATGAGCGGCGAGCGCCCCTGGGTCGCGGCGCGCTCGGTGGCGCCGCTGACCCGCGGCGGCTGCCGCAGCCTGCGCGCCCTGGGCGAGCGCTCGCTGGGCAGCTGGCTGTTCGCCCAACCGGATCTCGAACGCGGGCCGATCGAGCTGAGTGCGGACCCTGCCGGCGTCTGGCTGCGCCGTTCGCGCTTTCGCCACGGCCGCATCCAACTGCTGGTGCAGGAACGCTTCCTGAGGCAGATGGCCGCCGACCTGGCGCTGCCGCCCGCGGGGTGAGCCCGGCTTCCGGACTGTGTGAGCCCCCGCTCACCGCCTACAGCCGCCCGGCGAGGGCCGCCTCGAAGATCCTGCGGTAGGTCGCCGCGTCGAAAGCAATCGGATTGCCCCCGGCGGAGGGGTCCTCCACCGCCATCTGCCCGACCCGTTCGGCATGGCTGTCGTCGATGCCCAGCGCGCTCAGCGTATGGGGAATGCCCAGGCGCTCACGCAGATCCAATACCCAATCGATCACCGCAGCGACCCCCGGCTGCGGCAGGTCGAGATAGCGCGCCAGGCGCACCATCGGCTCGCCGATCGCGCGGGTATTGGCGCGCAGCACGTAGGGCATCAGCACCGCATTGAGCATGCCATGGTGGGCATCGAACAGCGCCCCCAGCGGATGCGCCAGCGCGTGCATCGCGCCCAGCCCGCGCTGGAAGGCGGTCGCCCCCATCATCGACGCCACCAGCATGTCGCTGCGTGCGGCGAGATCGTCGCCGTTCAGATAGGCCCGCGGCAGCGCATCGCGGATACGCCGCATACCCTCCACCGCAATGCCCTCGGCCTGGGGGTGATACCCGGGCGCGCACCACGCTTCGAGACAGTGGGAGAGCGCGTCCATGCCGGTGGCGGCGGTGAGCCCCGGCGGCAGTTCACGGGTCAGCAGCGGGTCGAGGATCACCGCGCCGGGCAGCATGCGCGGATGGAAGATGATCCGCTTGACCTGGGTCTCGGCGTCGGTGATCACCGAGGCGCGCCCGACCTCCGAGCCGGTGCCGGCGGTGGTCGGCACCGCCACCACCGGCAGCACGGCGTCGGCATCCGCCTGGCGCCAGTTGTCGCCGCGATCCTCCAGCGCCCACAGCGACAGCGACTCGGGCTGGCGCGCCATCAGCGCCACCGCCTTGGCCGCGTCCAGCCCCGAACCGCCGCCGAAGGCGATCACGCCGTCGTGGTCACCGGCGCGGAAAGCGGCCACGCCGGCCGCGACGTTGGCCCCGGTGGGGTTGCCCTGAATCTGACTGAACACCTCGACCGCCAGCCCCGCCTCGCGGCAGCGCGTGAGCGCCTGCTCGACCATCGGCAACGCCGCCAGTCCGGGGTCGGTGATCAACAGCGGCGCGCGCATGCCCAGCGCCCGGCAGGCGTCGGGTAGCTCCTCGGCCCGCCCGGCGCCGATGCGGATGGGCGTGGGGTAGTTCCAGTTCGCGGTATAGCGTGCGTGATCGAAGTCACTCATGACGGATCTCCTGTACGGGGTCGCCGCGTTTCAGGCGTGCTTCAGGTGGAAGGATTTCGGCCGTGTCAGCGTCTCGTAGCCGACCTGCGACAGCGAGCAGCCGCGCCCGGACTGCTTGATCCCGGTCCAGGCCAGTTCCGGGTCGAGATAGTCGCAGCGGTTGGTGAACACGGTACCCGCGTCCAGGCGTTTGGCCAGCGCCTCACCCACGGCCAGATCGCGGGTGAACACGGCGGCGGTGAGGCCGAACGCGCTGTCATTCATCAGCGCCACCGCCTCGTCGTCATCGGCCACCGTCATGATGCCCACCACCGGGCCGAAGCTCTCCTCTCGCATCACCGCCATCTCGTGGGTCACCTGGGTGAGCACCTGGGGCGCCAGATAGGCGCTGCCCGGCACCGACAGCGGATAGTCAGCGGGGTCGATCCACGCCTTGGCGCCGGCGGCGACCGCGGCCTCGATCTGGCCGCGCACGAAGTCGGCCGCTGCCGGCCGTACCAGCGGCCCCAGCGTGGTCTGCGGGTCGGTGGGGTTGCCCAGCCGAAGCTCGCGCACCCAGGCCACCGCGCGCTCGACGAAGGCCTCGGCAATGTCGCGGTGGACATAGATGCGCTCGATGCCGCAGCAGCTCTGCCCCGAGTTGAAGAAGGCACCATCCATCACCGCCGGCACGGCGGCATCGAGGTCGACGTCGGCGCGGATATAGGCCGGGTCCTTGCCGCCCAGTTCGAGCCCGGTGGCGATAAAGCGCCCGGCGGCATTGCGCTCGACCATCTCGCCGCCGGCCACCGACCCGGTGAAGGAGACGTGAGCGATGCGGGAATCGCGAATCAGCGCTTCGGTATCGGCGTGCGCCAGATGCAGGAACTGAAACACCCCTTCGGGCAGTCCGGCGGCCTGAAAGGCTTCATGGATACGCTCCGCGCAAAGCGGCGTCTGCGCCGAGTGTTTGAGGATCACCGTATTGCCGGCCATGATCGCCGGCACCACCGCATTGACGGCGGTCATGAAGGGGAAGTTCCACGGCGCCACGATCAGCGATACACCCAGCGGCTCGCGGGTGATATAGCGGGTGAAGCCGGGCTTGTCGGCCAGCCGGATCGGCGCCAGGGCCGATTCGGCGAGCGCGATCATGCCGCGTGCGCGCTCCTCGAAACCGCCGATTTCGCCCCCCGCAGCGGCGATCGGCCGCCCCATCTGCCAGGTCAGCTCCTCGGCCAGTTTATCGCGCCGCGCGACGAAGGCATCGACCATCGCCGTACACAGCCGCGCGCGCTCGGCCAGCGGCGTCTCGCGCCATGCCCGCTGCGCCGCCACGGCGTCGGCGACGCAGGCTTCGATCTGCGCCTTCTCGGCCAGCTCGCGTTCGACATAGACCCCGCCATCCACGGGGGAAATCGTGTGTTGTCGTGCCATGCGCTGCTCCCACCCAGAAAGTGTCGTTATCCCGGTCGTGCCCGGGGGGCTCAAATAATCTCGAAGTAACGTGCCAACTCCCAATCGGTGATATGACGACGAAACTGGCGCTCCTCCCACTCGCGGGTGGCGGCGAAGTGCTCTACGAAGGCATCACCGAACAGCTCGCGGGCGGCATCCGAGCCGCGCAGGCGGCTAGCGGCATCCCACAGCGTGCGCGGCAACGCCAGCGATGCCGGGTGTTCGAGTTCGTAGGCATTGCCGGCGACCGGCGCCTCCGGTTCGAGCCCCTGCTCGATGCCGTAGAGCCCGGAACCGATCGCGGCAGCCAGTGCCAGGTAGGGATTGGCGTCGGCGCTACCGAGGCGATACTCGACCCGCTGAGATGTCTGTGAGCCGGGGATCACGCGCAGCGCACAGGTGCGGTTCTCGACCCCCCAGGTGGCATCGGTGGGCGCCCAGAAGCCGGGAATCAGCCGGGTATAGCTGTTGATCGTCGGCGCGAACATCGCCAGCAGCTCCGGCATCAGACGCTGCTGGCCGGCGACGAAGTGGCGCTGGATCTGGCTCATGCCATCGGCCGCGTCGGCATCGAAGAAAGCCGAACGGTCGCCGTCGCGATGGCGCAGCGAGAGATGGATATGCCCGCTCTGACCGGGGTAGTCCGGCGACCACTTGGCCATGAAGGTCGCCATCAGCCCGCGCCGCTGCGCCCACACCTTGGTGAAGGTCTTGAACAGCGCCCCCTTGTCGCCGGCGTTCAGGGCGTCGTCGACGCCGATCGCCGCCTCGAGCACCCCGGGCCCGGTTTCGGTGTGCAGCCCCTCGATGGGGAAATCCATGGTCTCCGCCAGCGCCAGCAGGTCGTGGTAGAGCTCGCCATGCACCGAGCTGCGCAGCATCGAGTAGCCCATCATGTCCGGCGTCAACGGCTTGAGGTCACGATAGCCCTTCTCGCGGATCGACTCCGGGGTCTCCTGGAACAGAAAGAATTCGTACTCCAGCGAACCAAGGACATCGAACCCCTGCGCCTCGGCGCGGGCGAGCACGCGCCTGAGCAGCCCGCGCGGGCAGAGCTGGCCGGCATCGCCCTCGAACTCGGCCAAAAACAGCAGCATGTCGCCCTCGAACGGCACCTCGCGGCAGCTCTCGGGGACGATCCGCAGCGGCGCATCCGGATAGCCGGTATGCCAGCCGGTGAAGGCGACGTTGTCGTAGAGCTCGTCCTTGCTGTCCCAGCCCAGTACCACGTCGCAGAAGGCAAACCCCTTCTCCAGCGCGGCGAAGAACTTGTCGCGCTGCATGTACTTGCCACGCATCACGCCGTCGATGTCGAACATGCCGACCTTGACGTGGGTCAGCCCGCGCGCCTCGACGAGTTCGCGCGCCTGGGCGGCGGTGCGCACGCTTCTGGCTTGTTGGTCACTCATGGCCGTTCCTCGCTCACAGTGTCAGGGAGATCGGGATCACGCCGCGCGGCCGTCGTCGTCCGCGGCCTGCTCGCCTCGCTGCATGGCGAACTCCTCCTCCGGCGACAGGATCAGACGGTGCCGCCCGACGCAGGCGAAGTAGCCGATACCCACCGCCAGCCACAGGGCGACGCCGATCACGCCGATCCGATAGGTGCTGTCGCTGAGCTGAAAGTAGATCGTCATCAGCGCGATGACGATGGTCGCCACGGCGCCTGGAATCCCGAAGGGGCTGCGGTAGGGGCGCTCGATATGGGCGTGATGGCGGCGCAACAGGATGAAGGAGAGCGCCTGGGCGATGTAGGAGCACATGGCGCCGAAGACCGCCATGTTGAGCAGGGTGCCCCCGATCACCGCCGAGCCCTCCTGGGTTCCGAGGCCGAAGAAGCAGATCAGCATGATGGTCATGCCCACCAGCGCGCCGCCAATCATCGCCACGTACGGTGTCTTGCGCGTACCGTGGGTCACCGAGAGGAAGGTGGGAAAGTAGCCGGCGCGGGAGAGCGAGTAGATCTGGCGACCCTGGGCAAAAATGATGGTATGGAAACTGGCGATCAGCCCGATCAGCGCCAGCAGCGCGAGAAATTTGGCGGTGCCGGCGCCGAAGATCGCCTGGAAACCATCCAGCAACGGCTCACCGGACTGGCTCAGGGCGTAGCTACCAACGCCTACCACCGCGGGGTTGAGCACCAGGATCAGGGTCGCGGAGACGATCAGGGTGGTGATGCCGAGCAGGATGCCGCGCGGCATGTCACGCCGCGGGTCGACCGACTCCTCGGCGGCCAGCGGCAACTGCTCGATGGCCAGGAACAGCCACACCGCGAACGGCATCGCCGCTAGCGCCCCACCGATACCCATCGGCAGCAGCGGTCCGTGGCCGCCTTCGAGCTCACCGCCGCCGGGGGCGATGTTCAGCGCCCAGGTCGAGAAGTCGAGATGGGTGACGGCGCTGAACCAGAACACCACCAGCACCGCCAGCGCCAGCAGGGTCACCGCCAGCGTCACCCTGAACGACAGCTCGACCCCGACGATGTTGAGGCCGACGAACAGCAGATAGCCCAGCAGCCACCACAGCGGCTGGAACGCCGCCGGCGTCTCGAAGATGCTGCCCAGATAAGAGCCGATGAAGAACACGATCACCGCCGGCGTGAGCACGTACTCGACGTTCTCGCACAGGCCGGTGACGAAGCCGCCCCAGGGCCCCATGGAGGAGCGCGCGAAGGAGTAGGCGGCGCCGGTGTGCGGCAGGGCCGGCGACATCTCGGCGATACAGAAGGTCAGGCCCAGGTACATCACCGCGATGATCGCGGTGGCGATCGCCATGCCGCCCCAGCCGCCCGAGGCGAGCCCCAGGTTCCAGCCCGAGTAGTGGCCCGAGATCACCGCCCCCACGCCCAGTGCCCAGAGCGACCAGGGCCCGGCGTGGCGGCGCAGGCCGCGTTTGTCGAAATAGCTGGCATCCTGCTGCTGGTAGTGGATGCCGGCGGCGGGTTTACCGTGGTTTGTCATTGTTCTACTCCCAAGGATCGAGCCACCCTGTTCCGCGATCCCCGTGCTGCCAGCGTCTATCGACACCCAGGAGCGACGCCGACATCCGCTGACCGCGCCCACCTCGAGTCTGAGCGCGTCAGCGTGACAAAAGCAATATCTATCGCTACGCCCCGTAGCTATCGCCGCGCCTATCGCTGCGCCCATTGCCATGCCTCGCTGCCGGCGGGGTTGTGGTGTAAGGTCCAGCCAGTCGCGTCCCGCTCGCCGTTCTGGAGAATTCGATGTCCGCCGCCGACCCCACGCCACGCCCCCGCGGCCTGGCGCGAATCCCCGACTTCCTGCGCCTGACCCGGCTCGACAAGCCGATCGGCACCTGGCTGCTGATGTGGCCCACGCTATGGGCGCTGTGGCTCGCCGCCGACGGCCTGCCGGACCGCGCCAACCTGATCATCTTCGTGCTCGGCGTCTATCTGATGCGCGCCGCCGGCTGCGTGGTCAACGACTACGCCGACCGCAAGATCGACGGCCACGTCAAGCGCACCAAGGAGCGCCCGCTGGCCACCGGGCGTATCCGCGAGCGCGAGGCCAAGACCCTGTTCGCGGTGCTGGTCGCGGCGGCCTTCGTGCTGGTCTGCTTCACCAATCTGCCCACGGTGCTGCTCTCCTTCGTCGGCGTGGCGCTGGCCGCGCTCTATCCGTTCATGAAGCGCTACACCCACCTGCCCCAGGTAGTGCTGGGGCTGGCGTTCTCGTGGAGCATCCCGATGGCGTTCATGGCGGTGAGTCGCAGCGTGCCGCTGGAGGCTTGGCTGCTGCTGCTGGCCAACCTGGCCTGGACCGTGGCCTACGACACCCAGTACGCCATGGTCGATCGCGACGACGACATCAAGATCGGGGTCAAATCCACCGCGCGCCTGTTCGGCCGCGCCGACAAGCTGATCATCGGTCTGCTGCAGCTGGCCACGCTGGGCCTGCTGGCCGGGATCGGGGCACGCCTGGCGCTGGGCGGGTTCTTCTGGCTGGGGCTGGCGGCGATGGCGGCGACCTTCGTCTATCAGCAGTGGCTGATCCGTGGGCGCGAGCGCGGCCCCTGCTTCCAGGCCTTTCTCAACAACTTCTGGTCGGGGCTTTTACTGTTCGCCGGGGTGGTGCTGAGCCTGTGGCCGGTGATATGAGCCGCTGCCCTCATCGATCGCCTCTTCGCGCCCCCAGCGGTCGCCGCCAGGGTCGATGGTCTCGATGCGAGATGTGAGGGATGACATCGATGTCACGTATTTGTCATATTTTCACGCTGTAATCGTCACCGTTCTGTCACGGCCGGAAGGTTGTTCGCTGCACGCGCGCCTCCTCCGGCGGCTCACTCGAGGCCTGTCATGAGCTCCAAGACCGTACTCATCGTTGACGACGAGCCCTCCATCCGCGAAATGATCGCGGTGGCGCTGGAGATGGCCGACTACCGCGTGCTGGAGGCGGACAACGCCCAGAGCGCCCACGCCATGGCGCTGGACCACAAGCCGGACCTGATGCTGCTCGACTGGATGATGCCGGGCACCAGCGGGATCGAGCTGGCGCGCCGCCTCAAGCGCGAGGAGGCCACCGCCGAGATGCCGATCATCCTGCTCACCGCCAAGGGCGAGGAGGACAACAAGGTCCAGGGGCTCGAAGCAGGCGCCGACGACTACATCACCAAGCCGTTCTCGCCGCGCGAGCTGGTGGCCCGGCTCAAGGCCGTGCTGCGCCGGGCCACGCCACCGGGCATCGAGGAGGCGGTCGAGGTCGAGGGGCTCAAGCTCGACCCCGCCAGCCATCGCGTCACCTCCCACGGCAGCGCGCTGGAGATCGGCCCCACCGAGTACCGCCTGCTGCAGTTCTTCATGACCCATCAGGAGCGCGCCTACACGCGTAGCCAGTTGCTCGATCAGGTCTGGGGTGGCAACGTCTACGTCGAGGAACGCACCGTCGACGTGCATATCCGCCGGCTACGCAAGTCGCTGGGCGAGAAGCACCAGCATCTGATCCAGACGGTGCGCGGCACCGGTTACCGCTTTTCGATCAGGGAGTAAGTCGCAGCGTGCGCTACTGGATCAACGAACTGTGGCGCCTTGGCTACATGCTGTTCGGGCTCGGCGCGATGGGTACGCTGCTGGGCGAGCTGTTCGGCGCGCTGTTTGCCGGCCTCGGCTGGGGGCTGGCCGCGGGCCTCGGGCTCTATGTCTTCCTGCATCTACGCCATGTGCGCCTGCTCTATGTGTGGCTGCTGCGCCATCCGCGCGAGGCGCCGCCGCCCGGTACCGGCGTCTGGGGCGATCTGTTCGACCGCCTCTACACCTACCAGAAAGCGCAGAGCCAGATGCAGCAACGGCTGCGCGATATCCTGCGGCGCATCCAGGACTCCTGCGAGGCGATGCGCGACAGCGTGGTGATGCTCGATCCGCGCGGCGACCTGGAGTGGTGGAACAGCGCCGCCTCCGACATGCTCGGCCTGCAGCCCGACCACGACCGCGGCCAGCCGATCACCAACCTGCTGCGCGATCCGCGCTTCATCGACTACTTCGAGGCCCGCGACTACCGCGAGCCGCTACTGATACCCTCGCCGATCGACGCCGCGCACACCCTGCAGTTCCATATCACCCTGTTCGGCGACGACGAGCGCCTGCTGATGGTGCGCGACGTGACCCGGCTGCACCAGTTGGAGATGATGCGCCGCGACTTCGTCGCCAATGTCTCCCACGAGCTGCGCACCCCGCTGACCGTGCTGGCGGGCTATCTGGAGACCTACGCCGACCACGCCGATCAGCTGCCGACCCGCTGGCAGCGCGGTTTCTCGCAGATGCAGGCGCAGACCATGCGGATGCAGAACCTGGTCGAGGATCTGCTGCTGCTGTCACGCCTGGAGATCGACAGCCCCAATGACGACCGCGACGCCATCGATGTGCGCGCCCTGCTCGAGAGCATCGTCGACGACGCCCGCGGGCTGAGCGCGGGGCACCAGCAGATCGCGCTGCAGGTCGACGAGCCTCATCGCCTGCTCGGCAACACCAAGGAGATTCGCAGCGCGGTCTCCAACCTGGTCTTCAACGCCGTGCGCTACACCCCCGAAGGCAGCCGTATCACGCTGCGCTGGAAGCCCTGGCACGATGGCGCCGCGATCGAGGTGGAGGACGACGGCGAGGGCTTCGACCCTGTGCACATCCCGCGCCTGACCGAGCGCTTCTACCGCGTCGACAAGGGGCGCAGCGCCGCCACCGGCGGTACCGGCCTGGGGCTGGCCATCGTCAAGCACGTGCTGCTGCGCCACGATGCTCAGTTGGAGATCGTCAGCCGACCCGGCATGGGCGCCCGCTTCCGCTGTGTCTTCCCCGCCACGCGTCTGATCACAAACGACGAAGACGACACGCCGGCGATCTCGGCGCAGCCATGAACGCCGCGGGCGGCACCGCGCCGCCCGGCTCTTTCCGCCTTCTCACGCACGGCTGCCCTACGCTAGCTGTCCCCTGGCTCTCGCTGGCCTCTGGCTCTTACTCTCAGCATTCGATCCACTCTCCATCAGCCCACGATTGAGCGGCCCTTTTTCATCGACCCTTTTCCATCGCCCCTTTTTATCGCACCGGGTCCGTCGCGCACGCTTTCATGGCAACGGCGCGATGCGCAGCGGATTGTTATCTAAATCTTAAGTAGGTGCTGCCGATAAAGTGAGCGGACTAGTAATACATTCCTCTATATGAATCGGCAGATACCTCGGATAAGGACGGCTTTCGCGATGACGATGCGGCAAAAACTCTGGATCACGGTGGGATTGATGTGGTTCGGCATGCTGGTGCTGGTGGGCTGGATGGCCCTGGAAAAGCGCGACACCCTGATGGCCGAGCGGGTCCAGAGTCTCAAGAGCTTCGTCGCCAGCGCCCAGACGCTGGTACAGCGCTACGCCGATCGCGCCGCCCAGGGTGAGTTCAGCGTCGAAGCGGCGCAGGACTTCGCCCGGCGCAATCTGTCGGCGCTCGATCTCGACGGCAGCTATGTCTACGCCTTCAACGGCAAGATTCACCTCGTCTATCACCCCAAGCGGGCGATCGGCACCGACATGAGCAACTTCCGTGACGACAACGGCGTCTACTTCTATCGCGAGCTGAAAGCGCTGGCCGACTCGCCCGACGACGGCACCCTGGAATACACCTCGACCAACGCCGACGGCGAGGACGTCTCGCGCATCAACTACGTGCGCCATGTCCCCGCCTGGGACTGGTATCTCGCCGCCAACGTCTATGTCAGCGACATCCAGCACGCGTTCTGGATGGGGGTGCTCAAGATGAGCCTGATCGCCGGCACGATCGGTATCGCGATCACCCTGGTGATGGCGTGGATCATCCGCAGCGTGCTGGGTGATCTGGGCGGCGACCCACGTCACGCGCGTAACGCGGTGCAGGGCATCGCCGAGGGCGACCTGACCCGGGCGCTGACGCTCAAGCCCAATGACCGCCATAGCCTGCTGCACGCCATCGAGGGTATGCGCGTGCATCTGGCCGAGGCCCTGGGCGGCGTGCGTCAGGCCTCCACCACCATCACCGTGGGCGTGGGGCAGATTCACAGCGGCAACCAGGACCTGGCGGCACGTACCGATCAGCAGGCCGCCTCGATCGGCGAGACCGCCTCGAGCATGGAGCAGTTGACCCAGACCGTGCGTCAGAACGCCGAGAACGCGCGCCAGGCCAATGGCCTCGCCGGCCAGGCGCGCAGCACCGCCAGCGAAGGCGGGGCGATGATGGATCAGGTCGTCTCCACCATGCAGGGCATCACCGACAGCTCGCGCCAGGTGACCGACATCGTCGGCGTGATCGACTCGATCGCCTTCCAGACCAATATCCTCGCCCTCAACGCCTCGGTGGAAGCGGCCCGTGCCGGCGAGCAGGGGCGTGGCTTCGCCGTGGTCGCCAACGAGGTACGCACCCTGGCCAGCCGCAGCGCCGACGCCTCGCGTCAGATCCGCGAGCTGATCGATGCCTCCAATCGCAAGATCGAAGCGGGGTCGGGGATCGTCGCCGAGGCCGGCGAGACCATCGGCCGGGTGGTCGAGTCGGTCTCGCGCATGACCGATCTGATCGAGGAGATCTCGGTCGCCTCCGCCGAGCAGTCCAACGGCATCGACCAGGTCAACGAAGCCGTGGTGCAGATGGATCAGGTCACCCAGCAGAATGCCTCGCTGGTGCAGCAGGCGAGCAGCGCCGCGGCCAGTCTCAACGAACAGGTCCAGCGCCTGGAGCAGGCCCTGGCAGGCTTCCGCATCGCCGGGGCCGAGTCGCGCCCGATGGCGACGGCCACATCCGCGCCACAGGTATCGACGCCAGCGCCCCAGGTGGCAGCGCCCCAGGTGGTAGCGCCAGCCACCCGTCTGAGCGCGACCCGCCGGCCGGCCATGGCCACCACCGAGGACGACTGGGAGTCGTTCTGAGCCTGAGCGCCAAGCTCCTACCCCAGCGGGGCCGGCATGCCGGCCCCGCTCTCTCTGCCCCCTCCAGCCGACGCCATCACGACTCAAGCGCTAATTTCCTAACCCTGCGACAATGGGCGCCGGTGGCAGCGCACAGCGAGGGTTCTTTGCCAGGGATGGCAAAGGTAGCGCCCAGGGAGGGGTTTACAGCGCCCTCGCGACGCCCTGCCACCGGATAAGCCCACTTCGTTTACCGGCTATGACAGGCGTTCCAGGCCTGCAGCAACGACAGGTTAAGATGGGCGCCTTTCTCTCTGCCGGAGCGCCGTACCCATGCCGTCGATCACCCGCCTGCGATCTCGCCCCACTGGACGCCACCCGTATCGCGCTGCGAGCGCCCTGCTCCTGGCCGCGACGCTATGGCTGTGGGCCGCCGCTGGCGTGGCGGCACCGGTCGCGATCACTTTCCCCGCCAGCGTCGAACAGGGCTCGATGGTGATCGGGCGGGTGCCGCCGGGCAGCCAGGTACGGGTGGCGGGGCATACGCTGCGGGTCACCGGCTACGGCACGGTGGTATTCGGCGTCGGCCGCGACGCCCAGGGCGCGCAGTCGATCGAGATCGTCACCCCGGATGGCCGACAGCAGCAGGCGTCGGTGGCGATCACCCCGCGCGACTGGCCGATCGAACGTATCGATGGCGTGCCGCCGAAGACGGTCTCACCGCCGCCCAAGATCGCCGCCCGCATCGCCCGCGAACAGGCCGCGGTGAGCGCCCAGCGCCAGCGTGACGACGATCGGGTCGGCTTCGCCGAGGCCTTCATCTGGCCGGTGAAGGGGCGCATCAGCGGGCGCTTCGGCAATCAGCGGGTCTACAACGGCACCCCCGGCTCGGCCCACTCGGGCATGGATATCGCCGCCGCCACCGGCACCCCGGTAAAGGCGCCGGCCAGCGGAGTGATCACCTTCGCCGACGATCTCTATCTCACCGGCGGCACCGTGCTGCTCGACCACGGCTACGGCATCAGCTCCAACTTCCTGCACCTGTCGCGGATCGACGTCGCGGTGGGCCAGCACGTCGACCAGGGCGAGGTGATCGGCGCGGTGGGTGCCACCGGTCGGGCCACTGGGCCGCACCTGCATTGGGGCATGAACTGGTTCGATACGCGTATCGATCCGCTGCTGGTGCTCGAGCGCACGCGCTAGGCGTGGTGAGCCGACAGCCCACCGCTCAACCCGCCTCGCGCTTCCAATAACCCGTGACCAGATGCTGCCCCTTGGCCAGGGCGAACTCCTGCTTCAAGCGCTTGCGCAGGCGCTGGCTGACCTCGGCCTCGCCGGCGAACCATACGAAGCGGTCACTGTCCGCCGTCGGCAGCGCCGCGACCACCGCGCTGGCGAGCTGTTCGCTGGGGGCGTGGCCCTGGCAGCGATAACACCAGTGCAAATGCGCGCCGGGGTGAGTCGGCAGCGTGAGCCGATCCGCCGGCGACTCGACCTCCAGCCACGCCTCGATGCGCGCTTCGGCCGGCAGCGTCTCGAGCAGGCGTGAGATCGCCGGCAGCGCGGTTTCGTCCCCCGCCAGCAGATAGTGCGCAGCGCTGGCGACACCGCGCCCGTAGGGCCCGGCCATACCGCAGAGATCGCCGGGCCGGGCGCGGCGGGCGAAGTCACCGCCCGGCCCCGGCGCCGCATGCAGCAGGAAGTCGATCTCGACCTCGCCGCGCTCGCGATCCAGGCGCCGGATGGTGTAGTAGCGGATCGCCGCGCGCACCTCTTCCGGCGGCCACAGCGTGGCGCCCTCCGCCGTCGGTCGCGGCCACTGCGGCCGCGCCAGCCCCGGCGGCGGAAAGTGCAGGCGCACGTGCCACTCCTCGTCGTGGTCGAAGCGCGCCAGGTCCTCACCGGCCAGGGTCAGCCGGCGCATGCTCGGCGACAGCGCCTCGCTCTTGACCACGCGCATCTCGCGGAAGTTGGCGAAGGTCGGCGCGGCGACGACATCGCCATGCCAGTGCAATGGCACGGCGTTGTCGCCGGCGAACAGCGTCGCATAGTGCTCGATCACGCTGCGCAGCGTCTCCAGGCCGTCGCGGGTGGCGGCACACGCCGCCAGGCGTAGGCCGACCCGAATGGCGGTGAAGCTCGCCTCGCCGCCGGGCAGCTCGACCACGATGCTGGCACCTTCACTGCGATAGCCGACATCGTACTCATCCAGAAAGGCTCTCAGGCGCGATTGAAAATTATTTACATCAGTAAGCGTCAGTGTGGCATCGCAGCGAAGTGCAGTCATGATGTCGAACCGTCAGCGGGGGTGGCACGGAAAAACGCGAGGGGGCGTTACAAGGCGGGCCGGCGAGCGCCAGCATCGAGCGACAGACTAGCAGACATGGCGTTGGGATACAGGCCCCAAACGCAGCATGCCCCCGTCGAGACGGGGGCATGGCAGGGTCACGTAGCCCGGCTGCGTGCCGGGCGCGGTGAGCCGATCAGGCAGTCGCTTCGGCGTAGCGGCGGTTGACCTCATCCCAGTTGATGACGTCGAAGAAGGCCGCGATGTAGTCCGGGCGCTTGTTCTGATACTTCAGGTAGTAGGCGTGCTCCCACACATCCAGACCCAGGATCGGCGTCAGGCCGTCCATCAGCGGGCTGTCCTGGTTGAGGGTGTTGATGACCTTGAGCTTCTTCTCCGGGGTCACCACCAGCCATGCCCAGCCGCTACCGAAACGACCGGTGGCCGCCTTCTTGAACTCCTCCTGGAAGTTCGCGTAGCCGCCGAGCTCGCTGTCGATCGCCTCGGCGACCTTGCCGGTCGGTGCACCGCCGCCATCCTTGGACATGACGGTCCAGAACAGCGAGTGGTTGGCGTGGCCGCCACCGTTGTTGATGACCGCCTGGCGCTTGTCCTGCGGTACCTTGTCGATGTCGGCCATCAGTTTGTCGACCGGCACGTCTTCCAGCCCGGTGCCTTCCAGCGCGGCATTCAGGTTGTTGACGTAGGTCTGATGGTGACGGGAGTGGTGGATCTCCATCGTCATCGCATCGATCTTGGGTTCCAGCGCGTCGTAGGCGTACGGCAGTGACGGTAAGCTATGAGCCATGATCAAACTCCCTTTCTCAAGAGGCACGGGCGCCTCGCGGGTGAATAACAATAGTGAGCAGCGCGCGGCGGTGTCAAACCGATCGGCACCGTCTGGCGCCCTGCCTTTTTGACGCTAACCTGCTGATCTTCAGTGCCTTTTACAAAGCCGCCCGACGCGGAGCGACTTGGCAAAAATTTCGTCTTACACCACCTACATGGCGTGCCCCAGGGGCGCTTTCAACCCCGCGGGTGGGTTTTTTTCCGGGCCTGCGTGTCGGGCACGTGCACGACCGTCCCGCCGCGCTGCCAGACACCGCTCACAGCACCTGGGTGAACACGAACATCAGCATGAACCCCAGCAGCACGCCGGCGGTGGCGAAGCTCTCGTGGCCCTTGCGGTGCGACTCGGGAATCACCTCGTGGCTGATCACGAACAGCATGGCACCAGCAGCGAAGGCCAGCCCCACCGGTAGCAGCGCCGAGGCCAGATTGACCGCCAGAGCGCCGACGATACCGCCGACCGGCTCCACCAGACCGCTGATCAGTGCCGCCAGCAGCGCCATGCCGCGCGAATAGCCGATGGCGATCAGGCCCAGCGCCACGATCAGCCCCTCGGGCAGATTCTGGATGCCGATCCCCAGCGTCAGCGCCAGCCCGGCGGAGACGTCGCCGGTGCCGTAGCCCACACCCACCGCCACCCCCTCGGGGAAGTTGTGGATGGTGATGGCGAGCACGAACAGCCAGATACGCCGAATCTGCAGCGCATCGGCACCGCTCTGCTTGCCCAGGGCGAAGTGCTCATGGGGCAGCAGGCGCTCGATCGCCAGGATGGTGACCCCGCCCAGGGTCATGCCGGCGCAGACGATGGCCAGCGCCAGCCACTGGCTGCGGCTCAGCGTCAGCGCCTCCTCGAACCCCGGCAGCATCAGCGAGTAGGCGGTGGCCGCCAGCATCACGCCGGCGCCGAAGCCCATCAGCGAATCCTCCAGCCGCTGGCTGATGCGCCGCAGCAGCAGAATCGGCAGCGCCCCCACCGGGGTGAACAGCCCCGCGATCAGGCTCGCCAGAATCCCCGCCTGGACATTGCCCAGCGCGGCGAAGCTCTCGTGCAGGCCGGTGAGAGAGACCCCCGCCAGCAGGATGGCGGCCACCAGCAGCAGGGCCCCGAGGCCACGCTGCCAGCTCACGACATCACGTAGATCCGACATATCGACCTCAGCGCGCCGGCACGGGCAGGGAGCGGTAGTAGCGGTCCCACAGCATCACCCCGCCGGCGACGCCGCCCGGCAGCAGCACCAGGTTGAGCAGCGGCACCCAGGTCGCCAGCGACATGCAGCCGCCGTAGGTGAGGGTCGGCCACCAGCGCGCGCGCAGCCGTCGGCGCATGTCGGTGAAGGCGACCTGGTTGTTGTCCATGGGGTAGTCAAGATACTGGATCGCCATCATCCAGGCGGAGAACGCCGCCCACAGGAAGGGTGTGATCAGATTGAGGCCGGGCACGAAGCCGAGCAGGAACAGCAGCGCCATGCGCGGCAGCAGATAGCCCAGCTTGACCAGCTCGCGCCCCAGGGCGTCGACGCCGGTCTTGATCCAGCCGCGCTCGTCGCTGGGCGGACGCCCGGTGAGGCGAGTCTCCACCTTTTCGGCCAGAAAGCCGTAGAACGGTGCCGCAATGAGGTTGGAGACCAGGGTGAAGGTGAAGAACACCATCAGCACCAGCGCGACCACCAGCAGCGGCCAGATCAGCCACTCCAGCCAGTCGAGCCAGCTGGGCACCTGGCGCATGCCGTAGTCGAGCCAACCGCCGAAGTTGCCGATCAGATAGTAGATGGCGCCGCCGTAGAGCAGCAGGTTGACCACGATCGGGCCGATGACGAAGCGCCGCAGGCCCGGTTCGAGTACCAGCCGGGTCCCACGGACGATCGCTTGCAGGGAGTAGATCATTCGAATTCCGCCATCCGGACAGTGCGTTGCAAGATCGACAAGCTAACACAGTCCGCGCCCCCGGCAAGCTAGCCTGGCGTCACGGCGGGGGCAATCGCCCGACTCAGCCCTGGTCGGGCTTGTCGTCGCGCTTGATGCTGTGCTTTTCCGCCGGGCCGCTCTGGCCCAGCGAGGCGGCATCGAGCTTGTCGATCGAGGTGTGGCGGATATCGCGGCCCTTGACCAGGTAGACCACGTGCTCGGCCAGGTTGTCGGCATGGTCGCCGATCCGCTCGAGGGCGCGCAGCACCGTCATCACGTTGAGAATGCCGCTGATCGAGCGCGGGTCTTCCATCATGAAGGTGGAGAGCGAGCGCATGGCGGAGGTGTACTCGGTATCCACCGAGTCGTCTTCCTGCAGCACGCTCAGCGCCAGATCGGTATCGAAGCGGGCGAAGGAGGTCAGGGCGTCGCGCAGCATGCGGCGCACGTGCTCGCTGATGTGGCGGATCTCGACGCTACCCTGGGGGATGCGCCCGGCATCGATCAGATCGATGGCGTTGCGGGCGATCTTGTTGGCTTCGTCGCCCATGCGCTCGAGGTCGTTGGTGGCGCGGATCACCGCGATCACCAGGCGCAGATCGGAGGCCGCCGGCTGGCGCCGGGCCAGGATGCGCACGCACTCCTCGTCGATCTTGAGCTGCAGGTCGTTGACGCTGGTGTCGTTGTCGCGCACGCGGGTGGCCAGCGTACTGTCCCCTTCGAGCAGCGCCGAGATGGATTCCTGCAGCTGCTTTTCTACCAGGCCACCCATGGCCATCAGCTGGCTCTTGAGCGCTTCGAGATCCTGGTTGAACTGCTGCGAGATGTGCTGGCTGTGGGTATCGCTGGTGATATCCATCGAGGGCTCCGAAAGGACGAGACGTCAGGGCGATGGCCGTACGCGGACGGCGTGGGCGTATTACCACCTATCGCAGCATGGTGCCGCGATTTTATTGCAAGCATATGACACC
Organism: Salinicola sp. DM10; assembly: GCF_017306975.2. Classification (NCBI taxonomy): domain Bacteria; kingdom Pseudomonadati; phylum Pseudomonadota; class Gammaproteobacteria; order Oceanospirillales; family Halomonadaceae; genus Salinicola; species Salinicola sp. DM10. The sequence goes on along the minus strand of NZ_JAFLEN020000003.1, from coordinate 416,148 downwards.
GGCCCGGCGATCACAGCGCTCTGGTCATTACAGCGCTCTGGCGGTCACAGCGGCGTCAGCTTGGCAAAGCCCAGCACCAGCCACTTGTCGCCTTCGCCCTCGAAGCTGACATGGACCCGGGCGCGTGCGCCCTCGCCTTCGGCATCCAGGATCACCCCTTCGCCGAACAGCGGGTGGCTGACACGCTGGCCCAGGGCCAGCGAGGGCAGCTCGTCGCCACCCTCGACGCCCTGCTGGCGCGCCACGCCGACGCTCGGCCGCGAGGTCACCGGGCGCGACACCTGGCCGCGCAGACGGACCTCCTCGAGCAGCGCCTCGGGGATCTCGCGCAGAAAGCGCGACGGCCGCGCCATCGTCTCGCGGCCGTGGAGGCGGCGAATCTCGGCGTAGGTGAGATAGAGCTTGCGCATTGCCCGGGTCAGGCCGACATAGCAGAGCCGGCGCTCCTCCTCGAGACGCCCCGGCTCCTCCAGCGACATCTTGTGCGGGAACAACCCCTCCTCGATGCCGGCGACGAACACCACCGGGAACTCCAGCCCCTTGGCCGAGTGCAGCGTCATCATCTGCACGCAGTCCTCGAACTCGTCGGCCTCGTGGTCGCCGGCGTTGAGCGCCGCCTCGGCCAGGAACGGCTCCAGTGCCGCCGCGCCCTCGCCGGCCTCCTGCAGGTCGATCGGGTTGCCTTCACTCTGCTGGAAGGCGCGCGCGGCGTTGACCAGCTCCTCCAGGTTCTCGACCCGCGCCTGGCCCTTCTCGCCCTTCTCGTTGCGGTGATGCTCGACCAGCCCGGTGAGCGTGATCACGTGATCGATGATCTCGTGCAGCGCCATCCCCGCGGTGTCGTTGTCGAGCCGTTCGATCAGCTCGGCGAAGGCGTTGACCGCGTTGCCGGCGCGCCCCTTGAGGGTGGCATCGCCCAGGCTGTCGTGGAGCGCCTGCCACAGCGAGACGCCGGTATCGCGGGCGCGCATGCGCAGGATCTCGACCGTGCGCGTGCCGATGCCCCGCGCCGGCACGTTGATCACCCGCTCCAGCGAGGCGTCGTCCTCGCGGTTGAGCAGCAGGCGCAGATAGGCCAGGGCGTTCTTGATCTCGAGCCGCTCGTAGAAGCGCTGGCCGCCGTAGATGCGGTACGGCACGCCGCTGCGGATCAGCGCCTCCTCGATCACCCGCGACTGGGCGTTGGAGCGGTAGAGCACCGCCATCTCGCGCCGGGCGTGGCCGTTGCGGTGCTGCTCGTTGATGGTGTCGACGATGAAGCGCGCCTCGTCGAGATCGTTGAAACCGGCGTAGACCGAGATCTTGTCGCCGGCGTCGCCGTCGGTCCACAGCTCCTTGCCCATGCGCCCGGTGTTGTGGCTGATCAGGGCGTTGGCGGCATCCAGAATGGCACTGGTGGAGCGGTAGTTCTGCTCCAGGCGCACCGTGCGCGTGTCGCGGAACTCGCTCTCGAAGCGGCGGATGTTCTCGACCCGCGCGCCGCGCCAGCCGTAGATCGACTGGTCGTCGTCGCCGACCACCGTCATGCAGGCGCTCTCGCCGTCGCCTTCGGTGCCGGCGAGCAGCTTGAGCCAGGCGTACTGCAGGGTGTTGGTGTCCTGGAACTCATCGACCAGGATATGCCCGAAGCGCTCGCGGTAGTGCTTGAGCAGCGCCGCGTTGTCGCGCAGAAGCTCCAGGCTGCGCAGCAGCAGCTCGCCGAAATCGACCAGCCCGCCGCGCTCGCAGGTCAACTGATAGCGCTCGTAGAGATCGACCATCTGCGCCATGTAGGCGTCACCGTGGGTGGCGACCTGGGACGGGCGCAGGCCCTCTTCCTTGCAGCCACTGATGAAGTACTGCACCTGCTTGGGCGGGAAGCGTTCGTCGTCGACGCCGTGGTCGCGCAGCAGGCGCTTGACCAGCCGCAGCTGATCGTCGCTGTCGATGATCTGGAAGTGCTGCGGCAGGCGCGCATCGTGCCAGTGGGTGCGCAGCAGACGGTGAGCGATGGAGTGGAAGGTACCCACCCACAGGCTGCGCAGCGAGACGCCCTGCAGCGCCTCCAGACGGGTACGCATCTCGCGCGCCGCCTTGTTGGTGAAGGTCACCGCCAGGATGGCGTAGGGCGAGACACCCTCGGCCTGCAACAGCCAGGCGATGCGATGCACCAGCACCCGGGTCTTGCCCGACCCGGCGCCGGCCAGCACCAGCATGTTGCCGGGCGCGGCGGCCACGGCGTCGCGCTGGTTGGCATTGAGGGAGTCGATGAGTGCCGAGACGTCGTCCATGGAGAGCTGCGAGACCTGCGGTTGGAGAAGCGGCCGGCGCGGCCACACGCAGGCCGGCACGGCCCGAAGGCACGTGCCGGCCTGCTCATATGACGGCCGCGCAACGAACTACCAGTCTACCACAGCCGCCGTTTGCCCCGGCGCCCGCTGCGGGCGCCGGGCCACGCTCAGCGCTTGCTCGCGGCGTCCTCGGCGGCAGCGCGGATGGCGGCGTCCTGCGGGCGCTCGGTGGCCGAGGGCGTCGACGAGCCCGGAGCCTGCTGCTTGGCGTCCAGCGGCTTGCCATGGTCGTGGGTGGTGCCGGCGGGCCCGGCGCTGGCCTCGGCGGCGGCCTGGGTGGTCGGCGTGGCCGAGGCGCGGCGGGCGGCACCGGCGTCGCTCTCGCTATCGGAGGCCGCGCGCTGGCGGGTGATGGCTTCGGGCTTGGGCGGCGGCTCGATCACGGTTTCATGGTGCATATCGGCGAGTTTCTCGGCCCCCTTGGCCACGTGGTGGTACAGATCGCGGTAGTCCTCGACCATGCGCGTCATGGTGGCCGAGACCTGCTCGAAATGCTCACGCACCTCGTCCTTGTAGGCCTTCTGCTCACGATGCAGTTCGCGCATCGGCTCGGTGTTGTGCCCTCCGAGCTTGGCCCCCAGCCAGTAACCCACCAGCACGCCCACGGCGCCCACCGCCACGACGATCGCGATCCAGGGCCCTACGCCAATGCTCTCCATACTCCGCTGCCTCTCGGTTATCGATGAAATCGGGCGCTCGTGCCCCGGCCATAAGAGAAACGCTGAATAAATCGACGAGCGAGATGAAGCGAAAGGCGCATGGAACACAGAACACGAGACATAACAGGGGGTTAGGCGAGTGTTCGAGTACCACGCAACGCAGCGATTCGCTAGCGCAGGCATTTATGCAGCGTTCTCAAGAGACCGAAAGCGAGCACTTATGGTTCCTTACCTAAGCATAATTCAGCCACCGTCGGCCAGCCCGACAGGTCTCGCCGTGGGCTTCGGTTCAGTGGCATCGGCCCAATGACATCGATTCAGTGAAATCGACTCAATGAAAGTCGCGGCTGCGCGGGGCGAGGCCGTCGAGCAGCGCGCTGAGGTCGATCAGGCGCCGGGCGATGACATGGCGCACGCCCTGATGGCACTCGTGGCGCCCCACCACCCGCAGCAGGCGCGCCTCCAGCAGCACGCGGCGGTAGCGCCCGGCGAGCCGCTTCCACACCACCACGTTGACCAGCCCGAACTCGTCCTCGAGGGTGAGAAAAGTCACACCCTTGGCTGAGCCCGGGCGCTGGCGCCCGACCACCAACCCGGCCACGTTGACCCCGATATCGCCGGGCAGCGTGGCCAGACGGCGCGAGTCCACCACCCCGCCGAGGCCGCGGGCCTGGCGCAGCAGCGCCAGCGGGTGCGGACCCAGCGTCGTGCCGACGCTGGCGTAGTCGGCGCGCACCGCCTCGGCCACCGCCATGGGCGGCAGCGCGAGCGCCGCCTCCTCCCCCTCCAGCTCGCCGAACAGCGGCAGCGTGGTCTCGATACCCGCCACCGCCCAACGCGCCTGGTGGCGGTCACCGACGAGCGCCGCCAGGGCACCGGCATCGGCCAGCCGCGACATCACCGCCGGCTTGACCCCGGCACGGGCGGCCAGCAGCGCCACGCTATCGCAGCCGGGCGTGTCGCGCGCCGCCAGCAAGCGCTCGGCATCGGCCTCGGCGAGCCCATGGATCATGTGCAGACCGAGGCGGATCGCCAGCTCGCCGGTGTCCGCGCCGGCGTGTTCGTCCACCGGCTCCAGGGTGCTTTCCCACTGGCTCAGGCGAATATCGACCGGGCGCACCTCGACCCCGTGGCGGCGAGCGTCCTGCAGTACCTGATCGGGCGAGTAGAAGCCCATCGGCCAGCTGTTGATCAGCGCACAGGCGAAGATCGCCTGCTCATGGCACTTGAGCCAGCAGCTGGCGTAGGTGAGCAGGGCGAAGCTAGCGGCATGGGATTCGGGGAAGCCGTAGCTGCCGAAGCCCTTGATCTGCTCGAACAGACGCTCGGCGAACGCCTGCGTATAGCCCCGCGCCAGCATGCCCTCGACGATCCGCTGGCGGTGGTGTTCGAGCCCGCCGTGGCGCTTCCACGCCGCCATCGAGCGGCGCAGCTGGTCCGCCTCGCCGGGGGTGTAACCGGCCGCCGCCACCGCCAGTGCCATCACCTGCTCCTGGAACAGCGGCACGCCGAGGGTGCGCGCGAACACCGCCTCGACCTCCGCCGAGGGGTAGGTGATCGGCTCTTCGCCGCTGCGCCGCTTGAGATAGGGGTGCACCATGTCGCCCTGGATCGGCCCCGGGCGCACGATCGCCACCTCGATCACCAGATCGTAGAAGGTGGCCGGCTTCAGCCGCGGTAGCATCGCCATCTGCGCGCGGGACTCGATCTGGAACACGCCCAGGGTGTCGGCGCGCTGGATCATGGCGTAGGTCTCGGGGTCCTCCGCGGGCAGGTCCGCCAGGCCGTAGTCGAGGCCGCGGTGGCGGCGCAGCAGGTCGAAGCTGCGCCGCAGCACCGTGAGCATGCCCAGGGCGAGCACGTCGACCTTCATCAGCCCGACCAGATCGAGATCGTCCTTGTCCCACTGGATCACGGTACGCTCGGCCATGGCCGCGTTCTCCACCGGCACCAGGGTATCGAGCGGGGCGTCCGAGATGACGAAGCCGCCGGGGTGCTGGGACAGATGGCGCGGAAAACCGATCAGGCTCGCGGCCAGCACCAACAGCCGCCGCAGCGGCGGCTCTTCGGGGACGAAGCCGTACTCGCGCAGGCGCGCCGCATCGGGTATCTCATCGCTCCAGCGCCCGGCACAGCGCGCCAGTTGGTCGATACGCTCGGGGGCGAAGCCCAGCGCGCGGCCGATATCGCGGATCGCGCCGGCGGCATGATAGTGGCTGACCACCGCGGTCAACGCCGCACGCTGGCGGCCATAGCGGCGGAAGACGTACTGAATCACCTCCTCGCGGCGGGCGTGCTCGAAATCGACGTCGATGTCCGGCGGCTCGTTGCGCTCCGGCGAGATGAAGCGCTCGAACAGCAGCGCGCTATGAGCCGGGTCGATCGAAGTGATGCCGAGGGCGAAGCAGACCGCCGAGTTGGCCGCCGAGCCGCGCCCCTGGCACAGGATGCCCTCGCCGCGGGCAAAGGCGACGATGTCGTGCACGGTCAGGAAGTAGTGCTCGTAACCCAGCGCGGTGATTAGCGCGAGCTCGTGGTCGAGCTGGCGCTGCACCGTCTCCGGTACGCCATCGGGCCAGCGCCGCCGTGCGCCCTGGCGGGTCAGCTCGGCGAGCCACGCCGCCGGAGTCTGCCCCGCCGGCACCACTTCATGGGGATAGGTGTACTCGAGTTCGCCGAGATCGAAGTGGCAGCGTGCCGCCAGTGCCACGCTCTCCGCCAGCAGCTCGGCGGGATAGATCGCCGCCAGCGCGGCACGCGTACGCAGATGGCGTTCGCCGTTGGGGAACAGCGTATCGCCGGCCTCGAACACGCTCTGGTGTTGGCGGATCGCGGTCAGGCAGTCCTGCAGCGCGCGCCGCCCGCGGGCGTGCATGTGCACATCGCCCGCGGCCACCAGCGGTATCTTCAGCGTCGCCGCCAGGGCCTGCCAGCGGGCCAGCCGGGCAGCATCGTCGAGCCCCTGGGCGAAGCCGTAGTGCAGCTCTGCCGCCAGCCACAGCCGCCCGGGGAAGTAACCGGCCAGGCGCGCGCCTGCCGCAAGCGTGGCGCTGTCGCCCGGCAGCCACAGCGCGAACAGGCCGGCACCGCCGTCGAGCGCGGCCAGGTCGCTGTCGTAGAGCCGGTACTCACCCTTGGGCGCGCGGCCGCGAATCCGCGTCAGCAGCCCGCACAGCTGGGCATAGCCGTGACGGTTTTCCACCAGCAGCACCAGCTTGAGGCCGCTGTCGCTACGCAGTTCGGCACCCACGATCAGGCGCACCCCGTGGGCCCTGGCGGCCTGCCAGGCACGCACGATGCCGGCCAGGGTCGCCTCGTCGGTGATCGCCAGCGAGTGATAGCCGAGCCGCGCGGCGCGGGCGAGCAGTTCGTCCGCGGTGGAGGCACCGCGCTGGAAGCTGAAAGCCGAGAGACAGTGCAGCTCGGCGTAGGCGTTGGCCTCGTGGACTCGCTCTTTATGGGCGCCCGAAGCCGCGCCTGAAGGCGTTGCTCCGTCATGGGCGCCCGAAGCCGCGCCGGGGGCCGTTGTCTCGTCGCCGTGGGCGGCCGCGCCGGCATCGTTGGCGGCATCGTTGGCGGCATCGCCGGGCGACCAGGCAGGCGGGCGGCTCATCCGAACCACCCATGCAGATGAAAGCCCTCACCGCCGGGCTCGCGCCAGACCCAGGCGTGGCGGCCATCATGCCACTCGGCCAGATAGTAATCGCGACGCACGTCGTCACCATCCCACCAGCCGCTCTCGATCCGCTCGGGCCCGGCCAGCAGCCGGGCGATACCGGGCTCCGCCGGCGTCATCTCGGCGAGCAGCCAGCCGGGACGCAATCGGGCCTCGGGGGTGTCGGTGGCGCGCGGCCCGGCGGCGGCGAACACTGCGGCCTCGGGGCGGTGTTCGCGATGCTCGACCAGCGGCTTCAGCGCCGCCTCGCCCAGCCGCGCCACCAGCCGCTGATGCAGCGCCGCCCAGGCCTGGGCCTGGCGCGCGGGGCCGGCCAGCAGCTCGCGGCGCACCGGGGCATAGGGGGTGAACCGCGAGGCCGCCAGGGTCACGCTCAGCACCGGCCCTTCGAGACGCACCCGCTCGAGCTGCGCGCGGGTCAGTTCGAGCAGCGTCTCGGCGTCGCGCTGGGGGGCCAGCAGGCCGACCTCGAAGCGCTGCGCCGGGCCGCCCTCCAGCCCCAGCACCAGGCTGAAACGCTCGACCCCGGCATCCTGGCCGCGCAGGAAAGCGCTCAGCTCCTGCAACAGACGCTTGAGCGGAAAGGCCAGCCCGGCGATGGCGTGCACCGGGCGCTCGAACTCGAAGCTGCGCGAGAAGTGCGTCGCCGGGCGATAGACCGCCAGCGCCAGCGGCCACTCCCCGCGCAGCTCGCCGAGATGGCGCATCACGCCGCCGCCGAAGCGCCGCGCCAGTGCCGGGCGCGGCAGCGTGAACAGCTCGCCGAGCCGCCGGAAGCCGCTGCGGTTCAGGGTCTGTACGCTCTCCGCCGCCAGCCCGCTGCGCGCCAGCGGTAGCCTCGCCAGCGCCGCTTCCAGCCCGGCGTCGTCCACTGCCAGGCCGTCGTGGGCATTGACCAGTATCCGCGCCGCCGCTGGGTTGGGCGCCACCACCAGGCGGTGGGTAAACCCCAGGGCGGCGAGCTCGCCGCGTAGCCGCGCCTCGAATGCCGGCCAGGGGCCGAACAAAGCCAGACTGCTGGCGACCTCGAACACCAGCGCATGCGGATAGTCGAGACTCACCTGCCCACTGTAGGCATAGGCCCAGGCGGCCAGACGCTGGCGCCAGCGCTCCACCGCCGCGGCCTCCAGCGGGGCGCAGTCAAGCGCCGGGCAGAACGCCTCGGCCAGCCCGCGCGGCTGGCCGGGTTTGACCCCCTGGTCGCGTGCGGCTTGATTCGCGGCACGAATGCGCTGGCGCGGCGGCGCGCCCTCGAGCAGCGCGAAAGGCGCCGTGGGGTCGTCACGCCGGCGCAGCGCCCCCTCCAGCGCCAGCCGCGGAAACAGCAGACAGGCCCAGCGCACGGCGTCACGCCCCCGCTTCGAGGGCGATGTGCGTGGCACGCGGCCACCCGCCGCGGCACTTGAGCACTTCCAGCGCCGGCGTGCGCCCGGTGCCCGGCGGATGGAGGCGCAGCCGTAGCGCCGCCGGTGAGGCCTCGCTGGTGCGCGCCAGCGGCCGATGCACGAAGCCCAGGGTATCGCCACTCGCCGCGGCCACCTGCAGCCGACGCAGCGCGCGCGCATCGGCCTGCGGCAGCCACGCCAGCACCGCCGCACAGCAGCCGGCCCGCAGGCACTGCTCGGTGGCCCAGAGCGCTTCGCGCCCGCTCACGTCGAGCCAGTGGCAGTGGTCGAGTTCGACCCCGGCGCGCCGCCAGGCCGCCGGATAGGGCAGCGCCGGCGGCGCCACCAGCACCACCGGGCGCTGCTCGCGAGTCAGACGTGCCAGCAGCGGCCACAGCAGCGCGAGCTCCCCGCTGCCGGCACCGCTACAGAGCAGCTCACTGATCGCCCCGCGCGGCCAGCCGCCCGCCGGGAGTGCCGCATCCAGCGTCGGGTGGCCACTGGCGACCGCGCTGGCGGGAGACTCGGCGGCGCTCTCCTGAGCGCGCCAGACGACGCGGCTATCGAGCAGCCGATCGAGCGCACTCACCGCCCGCGGCTCCGGCAATGGCACTGGCACTGGCACTGGCACTGGCACTGGCAACGCCAGGTACACCGGACGCGGCAGATCGCGGCAACGTGGCGGCAAAGCTGACGATGACACTCAGACATGGGCGACATCCCCCTGGCCTTCGAAGGGGATAGTGTCGCTCACAAACCCAAATACTGTCTATATATACAGTATTTGTGACATGCCTTGGCCCGGCAGCGAAGGGCGCCGCGCCGGCAGAGCGCGTCTGAGCGAACGAGTCCCGAACGAACGCATGGACCGCACGGGCGCGGCCCGGCAAGCGCCGGGGAGCAGAGAAAAGGCGGAGAGAAGACAGAGAGAGCGGGATTCGAGAGCACGGCGTCCGAGAGCGCGGAACCGAGAAGGCGTGTGCGTCAGGCCGAAGACGAGGGGGTATTGGGCACCCGCAGCGTGCCCAGGCTGCGCTTGATCGCCTTGAGCTGGTCGCTGATCTGCGGGCCGCGATTCTTGGCCACGCCCACCGCCAGCACGTCGATGGTCAACAGATGCGCGATACGCGAGGTCATGGGGATATAGACCTCGGTGTCCTCCTGCACGTCCACCGGCAGCACCAGGCTCACCTCGTGGGCCAGCGGCGAGTCGCTGGGACACAGCCCGATCACCGTGGCGCCGGCCTTGACCGCGGTCTTGGCGCTGGCCAGCAGCGCCCGGGTGCGTCCGGTCTGGGAGATCGCCACCACCACATCGCCGACCTTCAGCGTCGCCGCCGACATCGCCTGCATGTGCGGATCGGCGTAGGCCGAGGTCTGGATCTGCAGGCGGAAGAACTTGTGCTGGGCGTCGGCGGCGACCACGCCGGAGGCGCCATAGCCGTAGAACTCGACCCGATTGGCCACCGCCAGCGCGGCGATCGCGCGGCCCAGCGCCTCGTTGTCGAGGCTGTCGCGTACCTGCTCGAGGGTCTCGATGGTGGTATCGAAGATACCGTGGGAGAACTCGGAGACGCTCTCGGCATCGGTCAGCGAGAACTGCGCGTACTGGCTGCCCTTGGCCATCATCTGGGCCAGCTTGAGCTTGAACTCCTGGAAGCCGGCCATGCCCATGGCGCGGCAGAAGCGCACCACCGTCGGCTCGCTCACCTGGGCTTCGCTGGCGAGATCGGTGATCCGCATCAGGATCACTTCTTCGGGGTGGCGCAGCACGAAACGGGCGACTTTCTGTTCGGAGCGCCGCAGGCGATCCATGTGCACACGCAGTTCGTCGAACAGCGAACGGCTCATGCCCGTCCCTCGTATCGCAGCATTATCGGTCTCGCTTTCGCGTGGGGTGGCTAGTATGCCCCACTCGCCGGGCGGGAGCACGCGCCCACCGGGCGCCGAAAAAGGGAAAAAAGTCGGACGTCATGATCTTGTAAAGTTGGGTATAGTATGCATGTCGGGCACCCAACCCGATGACCTGAGGATGCCAGGAGATTCGATCAATGAAGGACATTGAAAATCTTCACGCCTTGAAGAGCGAAATTTTCGACATTTTCATGCATCTCGAAGTCGACGAGCACGAGCAGCGCAAGCGTCGCGCCGCGGTACGCTACCTGAAGGCGCGTCGCGGTATCGAACAGCGCGCGGAGAGGCGCCGTCTACAGCAGCATATCGCCGAGCTGCCCGACTAGGGCGATCCATTCGGCACACCAGACGCCCCGCTGAGGGGGTGTCTGGCCCTCGGGGCAGCGCCACGCGGCCGCTGCCCTACCCCTTCTTTCGCGCCGATGCCGGCGCTAGGATTTGTACGAAAAGTCAGCGAGCGACGGCCAGACCGGGGCGCGTGGCTGAGACAAAAATCGGCGAAAACGACACCGGGGCCCGGGAGCATCATGCCCCCGGGCCCCGGCCGTATGCGTCTTTCAGTTTGTGAAAACAGGCGCTTTCGAAACTCAAGCGCTTTTGAGCATCAGAGGCTGTTGAAGAACACCACGATGACGCCGATGGGGGCGACGTAACGCGACACGTAGTGCCACAGCACGCGCCCTTTCGGCCCCAGGCCCAGCTCCTGCTTGACGTCGTCGCTGTCCAGGAACCAGGCGGTGAAGACGATCACCGCGAGCCCGGTCAGCGGCAGCATCAGCTTGCTGGTGAGGGCATCGAGCAGATCGAAGACGTTGAAGCCGAACGGCTGGAAGCCGGACCAGAGGTTGAACGCCAGCAGCGCGGCGATCCCCAGGCTCCAGGTCGCCAGCGCGGCGACGAACGCCGAACCGAGGCGCGACAGCGGCGTGCGCTCTTCGAGGAACTCGGTGACCGGCTCCAGCAGCGAGATCGCCGAGGTCAGCGCGGCTACCGTGAGCAGGGCGAAGAAGATGGTGCCGAACGCCAGCCCCCAGGGCATGTCGATGAACGCCAGCGGCAGGGTGACGAAGAGCAGGCCCGGGCCGGCGCTGGGGTCGAGATTGTTGGCGAAGACCACCGGGAAGATCGCCATGCCGGCGCCGAGGGCGATCACCGTATCCAGGATCACCACGGTACGCGCGGTCTTGATCAGATCGACGTCCTGCCCCAGGTAGGAGCCGTAGGCCATCATGATGCCCATGCCCAGCGACAGGGTGAAGAAGGCGTGACCCAGCGCGGCGAGGATGACCCCACCGTTGAGCTTGCTCCAGTCGGGAGAGAACATGAAGGTGGCCGCTTCGCCGAAGCCGGAAGTGGTCATGCCGAAGCCGATCAGCACGATCAGCGCCACGATCAGCAGCGGCATCAGCCACTTGGCGGCGCGCTCCAGGCCGCCCTTGACCCCGCCGGCGACGATGCCGAAGGTCAGCAGCATGAACAGCGTGTGCCACAGCAGCAGCGTACCCGGCTGGCCCAGCAGGGTGGTGAAGTAGTCACCCACGCTGACCCCGCTGGAGCGGCCGAGATCACCGCTCAGCGTGCTCCAGGTGTAGTTGAGCGACCAGCCGCCGACCACGCTGTAGAAAGAGAGAATCAGGAACGACCCGAGCACGCCGGCGATCCCCACCAGCACCCAGTCCGGCGATTTCTTCTCCTTGCGGCTGAGCGTCTGCATGGTGTTGATCGGGTTGGACTGGCCGCGGCGGCCGAGCAGCCACTCGGAGACCAGGATCGGCAGCCCGATCAGCGCGATACACACCAGGTAGACGAGCACGAACACGGCGCCGCCGCTGTCGCCCACCATGTAGGGGAATTTCCAGATATTGCCGAGCCCGACCGCCGAGCCGGTCGCCGCCAGGACGAAGGCCGTGCGAGAGGACCACTGCGCATGGGTGTGGGATTTGGCCATGAGTTCACCATCGACTGGATGTGTTGTTGGAAGTCCACCGGGCCAGCCGGGGCTTCTTATTTTCCGCGCGGATTATATCGACTCGCGCATTGTTGATCCCGCCCTGCGCGGGAAAAGCGATAAAAAACGGGGCAAAAGCCCGGAATCTCCTCGCTAAGCACGCTCTTCACAACCGCTGGACAACGTGGGCTGATCCGGCGGCAGGGCCCGAAGCGTCAGGCCGTCGCGAGGGCGCTGTGAACCCCTCCCTGGGCGCTACCTTTGCCATCCCTGGCAAAGGACCCTCGCTTTGCCCTGCCTCCGGCGCCCATCGTCAGAGGGTTTGTAAACACGCTCTAAAGCACCGTCTCAGCGTGGATGGAAGCGCTCCGGCAGATGCGCCCGATGGGCAAAGTGCCGGGCGTTCTTGTAGGGCATCTTCATGTAGCCGGAGATCCCCAGACCGTCGATCTCCGGCACCGCCGCCAGCAGCGTCTCCAGACACTGGCGAAACTCCCCCTCGCGGGCCGGGTCGAGCAGGCGGTAGTGGCTGTGAATCTTGAGATGGGTCGGCAGCGCCTCGAAGATGATCATCCCGGTGTGGTGGATGGCGTTGAGGCGTGACAGCGCCTCGATCATCACCGGCGGCAGGCGCAGGAACTCTTCCGGGTCGGGGCCATCCTCGAAATAGGAGTGCTCACGGCTGGTGTCCTCCAGCTCCGGCGTGGGGCTGACCTCGTAGGGGATCGCCCAGCCGGGCTCGGGCACGAACGGCTGGGCAGGGTCGTCGCGGTCGATGTGCAGGGTGCGCCGGGCATTGAACAGACACGCCTTGAACACGCCCTCGGGGCGATGAATCGCCCGTGCCAGGGTGACCATGTTGTTGACCGCGGCGACGAAGGCGCTGCGCAGTTCGCTCTCGTGCAGGCTCAGCGAGGTGTCGACCTCCACCCCGGCATCACTCCAGCGCAGCGCCAGCCCGCCCACCACCGGATAGCGGCCTAGCCGACCCACCGCGACCAGGAACGCTTTCTCGAGATCGCCCATGCCCTGCATGAAGTGCTTGTAGTAGCGGTCGAGCTGCACGTCGTTGACCGCCCGCAGGGCGTCCTCGTCGCGCCCTTCCTGGCGCGCGTCCTCACGCAGGAAGGCCTTGCGCGAGCTGTAGACCACGGTCTCGATCTCCTGCTCCAGCGAGCGCACCCACACCGGCACCAGCGGTGTCTCCGCGGGAGAGGCGATCTCGGGCAGCCGGGTGCGGGCGATCCGCGGCATATGGGCGAGGAAATAGTCCCCGGCGCGGCGCGCCAGTCTGGGGTCGTCGGCGAGCATGGCATCCAGCAGGCGCGCGAACTCCACCGGCAGGCCCAGCGCGGTGGCCGGGATGGTGGCACGGCCGAAGCGGCTCGACTGCGCCGAGGCCAGGGCATAGAGGGTCGCCGCGGCACCCTGCTCGTCGAAGCGCGGCGACGATAGCGCGCCGTTGAGCTGGGCCTCGCCGATATAGTAAACGTCGCCCATGCGCGCATTGGTGTGCTGCAGGTCGTCGGACATCAGCGCCATCACGTGGCGCGACAGGAACTGGCCCGCGGCATCGAGCTGGGCGAAGACCGAGGAGCCCCAGTCGATCAGCGCGATGTGCCCGCTCTGTGGGTCGAACATCAGGTTGGAGGGCTTGATGTCGCCGTGGACCACGATGCGCCCCTGCTCGGCATCGCGCCGCAGCGCGCGCAGGATATCGGCGAGCTGGGCGGCGATGGCGATGATCAGCCGCGCCGGCAGGCGCCCGTGGCGCAGCGAGTACTCCTCCAGATTGACCCCGGGGGCGCGCTGCATCACCAGCATCGCCTGATGGCGCAGGGTGCGATAGGCGATCAGCCGCGGCACCCGTGGATGCTCGACCTGCTCGAGCATGAACGCCTCCTCCTCGAGGCGCTCGTGGAACGCCTGGGGCAGATTCTGGCGGGTGAACTTGAACACGTGGCTGGCGCCACCCGCCTCGATGCCGGCGAAGACGAAGCCGTAGGCGCCCTTGCCGATCAGCTCGACGTCGCGATAGCCGATCTGGGTCAGTTGGCGGCAGCAGCGGGCGATCCAGGCGCGCAGCTGGCGCGCCTGGCTCTGGCTGAGCAGGTAGACCGACTGCTCCTCGGGGATATAGAACTGCTGCAGTCCCGTCGGCTCGGAGGTCATGGGATCGACTCAGCGCAGCTCGGCGAGCATGCTCTCCGGCGCTTCGAGGTAGCCCTTCCAGCGGTTGCAGAAGCGCGCCATGGTGCCGCCATCGAGCACGCGGTGGTCGCCGGACCAGGTCACGGTCATGATCGAGCGCGCCACCACCCGCCCCTCGGCATCGAAGCGCGGCAGCCGCTGCACTCGGCCGAGGGCGACGATCGCCACTTCCGGCGCGTTGATGATCGGCATGGCGTAGGTGCCGCCGAGCGCGCCGATGTTGGAGATGCTGATGGTGCCGCCCTTGAGATCCGCCGGCGCCACCCGGCCCTCCCGCGCGGCGCGGGTGAGGCGCTCGACCTCGGCTGCCACCTGGCGCAGGCTCAGCGTCTCCACATGCTTGACGTTGGGCACCAGCAGGCCGCTCTGGCTATCCACCGCCATGCCGATATGGCACCCGGGCTGATAGTGGATCGCCTCGGCGGCAGCATCGAAGCGGCAGTTGAGCAGCGGGAACTCGCTCACCGCCAGCGCCAGCGCCTTCATCAGCAGCGGCATCAGGGTGAGCCGCTCGTCGCGCTCGGCGAACCTGGCCTTGAGCCGCTCGCGCAGGGCCAGCAGCTCGGTGACATCGAACTCGTCGCCGTAGGCGAAGTGGGGGATGCTCGCCGCGGCCTCGCTCATGCGCCGCGCCATCACCGCGCGGATGCCCTTGAGCGGCTCGATCCGATCCCCCGCCGCTGGCTCGCCAGCGCTGGTGGTCGGGCTCTGGGCCCGGGCCTGGCTCTGATTCTCGTCGCCACGCTCGGCCGCAGGCTGCGCTGTCTCGGCGGCACTGTCACGGCGCTGCTGGAACGCCAGCACGTCCTCCTTGAGCACGCGGCCATCCTTGCCGCTGCCGGGAATCTCATCGAGCGTCAGCCCCAGCTCGCGCACCCGCCGGCGCACCGCCGGGCTGGCGGGGATACGCCGCCGCCCAGTCGACGATGCCGCGGGCGCCGAGGTTCCACGTGAAACACTCGCCAATGCGGTCGACTGCGAGGTCGACTGCGAGGTCGACTGCGAGGTCGACTGCGAGGTCGACTGCGAGGTCGACTGCGAGGCGTCGGCTGCCGCGCCAGGGGCCGTGTCGGTTGTCGTGCCGGAAGCGGTGGACGTTTCGCTCGTCGCGGGGTGATAGGTGAACAGCGGCGTATGCACCCGGGCGCTCTCGCCGACCTGGCAGTGGTGCCGCGCCAGGCGCCCCGCCTCGGGCGCGGTGATCTCCATCACCGCCTTGTCGGTACTCACCTCGACCACCGGCTGGTCCTCGGCGATCTCCTCGCCTTCCGCGACCCGCCACGCCACCACCTCGCACTCGACGATGCCCTCGCCGAGATCGGGCAGCAGGAACGGCTTGGCCGCGGTGGGGGCCGGCTCGTCCTGCAGCGTCGGTTCGCCCTGTGACGTCTGTTCGTCCTGCGGCGTCTGTTCGTCCTGCGGCGCCGGCGGCTGCGGAATTTCCGTCTCGGGGGTGGCCGCCTCGGGCGCGGGCGCGCGGGCTGCCGGGCTGGCGGCGGCGCTATCGGTGTCCGCCGAGACGACATAGGCGAACAGCGGCGCATGCACGCGGGCGGTCTCCCCCTCGCCGCAATAGAGCCGGGTCACCCGCCCGGCGTCGGGCGCGGTGATCTCCATCACCGCCTTGTCGGTGCTCACCTCGACCACCGGCTGATCCTCGGCGATGCTGTCGCCCTCGGCGACCAGCCACTTGACCACTTCGCACTCGACGATGCCTTCACCGAGATCGGGTAGTAGGAAATCGCTCATCTCACCCTCCTCGGCTTTGTACGAAAACTGCCTGTGCTCGACCATACGGCGTTAAAAACCAGCTCAAAGTACTCATTTACACCCCGTAAACTCCGTCTTTTCGCTGATTTTTGCCTTGTCTGGTCATCGCTCGCCGACTTTTCGTACATAGCCTAAAAATCCATCGTCTGCTGGATCGCTTCGAACACCTTCAGGGGCCCGGGCATGTACTCCTTCTCCAGCGTCAGCGGAAACGGCGTATCGAGCCCGGTGACCCGCGCGATCGGCGACTCCAGGTAGAGGAAGCAGCGGCTCTGGATGGTGGCCGCGATCTCGGCGGCGAAACCGCCGGTCAGCGGCGCCTCGTGGCTCACCACCAGCCGCCCGGTCTTCAGCACCGAGCTGGCCACGGTCTCCACGTCCCACGGCACGATGGTGCGCAGGTCGATGATTTCACACGAGATACCCGCCTCCTCGGCCATCTCCGCCGCCTGCTCGACCACCTCGACCTGGGCGCCCCAGGCGAGCAGGGTGATGTCTTCGCCGGCCTTGATCACCTCGGCCTGGCGCAGCGGCAGCTGGTAGTCCTCGTCCGACACCTCGCCCACAGCGGCGCGGTAGAGGCGCTTGGGCTCGAAGAAGATGACCGGGTCCGGCGAGCGGATCGCGGCCAGCAGCAGCCCCTTGGCCTGATGCGGATTGCGCGGCACGACCACGGTCAGCCCCGGGGTGTGGGCGAAATAGGCCTCCGGCGACTGCGAGTGGTAGTGGCCGCCGGCGATACCGCCGCCGTAGGGGGCGCGGATGGTGAGCCCGCCGACATCGAACAGGCTGCCGGAGCGGTAGCGGAACTTGGCGCTCTCGTTGACGATCTGGTCGAACGCCGGAAAGATGTAGTCGGCGAACTGGATCTCGGCCACCGGCACCGAGCCCTGAGCCGCCAGCCCGTTGGCGAAGCCGACGATGCCCTGCTCCACCAGCGGGGTGTTGAAGCAGCGCTCGCGGCCGTACTTCTCCTGCAGATGGCTGGTGGCACGGAAGACCCCACCGAACACGCCCACGTCCTCGCCGAAGCAGAGTACCCGCGGGTCCGCCGCCATGGCGGTATCCAGCGCGTTATTGATCGCCTGGAGTAGATTCATGCGGCTCATGGGCGTGCCTCCCCGTCATGGGCCGAAGGGTCATCCCGCAGCGCCTCATCGGCCTGGTCGGCATCGAGCCAGGGTGCGCTGCGCGGATAGGCCTCCGGGTGGCGCCGCACATGTGCCACCAGCGTCTCGAACTGCTCGCGCAGCGCCGGCGGCACCTCGGCGTAGACGTCGGTGACCAGCGTCTTCAGCGCCGGCGGGCGGCGCTTCTCGGCGCGCTTCATGGTATCGAGCACCTCGCGGCGCAGCGACTCCACCAGCTCGCGCTCTTCGTCTTCCTCCCACCAGCCGCGATCGAGCAGCCAGCGCTGCAGGCGGCGCAGCGGGTCCTTCTTGCGCCACGCCTCCTCCTCCTTCTTGCTGCGGTAGCCGGAGGGGTCGTCGGAGGAGGAGTGCGCCGCCAGGCGGTAGGTCATCGCCTCGATCAGCACCGGCTCGTTCTCCTCCACCGCCAGCCGCCGGGCCTCGCGGGTCGCCTCGTAGACCGCCAGGGCATCGTTGCCGTCGACCCGGATCGACTGCATGCGATAGCCGAACGCGCGCGCGGCGACGCCGTCGCCGGCGAACTGCTCGGTGACCGGGGTAGAGATGGCGTAGCCGTTGTTACGGCACAGGAAGATCACCGGCACCTTGTGCACCGAGGCCATGTTGAGCGCGGCGTGGAAATCCCCCTCCGAGGCCGCCCCCTCGCCGAAGATCGCCAGCGTGCAGTGGCCCTGGCCGGCCAACTTCTGACCGTAGGCGTAGCCGGTGGCCTGGGGAATCTGGGTCGCCAGCGGCGACGAGATGGTGAGGTAGTAGAGCTCACGCGAGCCGTAGTGGATCGGCATCTGGCGGCCGTGGGCGGGGTCGCCCTGATTGCCGAACAGCTGATCCATGAAGGCCTCGGTGGTAAAGCCGCGGTAGGCCAGCGCCCCCTGTTCGCGGTACTGCGCCATGATCATGTCGGCATCGTCGAGTGCCGCGGTGGCGCCGACCACCGCGGCCTCCTCGCCGGTGCACTGCATGTAGAAGCTGAGCCGCCCCTGGCGCTGGGCCGCCATCATGCGCTCGTCGAGCACCCGGGTGTAGAGCATGGCGCGGTAGAGGCGCCGCGCCGTGTCGCGTTCCAGGCTCGACTGGCCCGCACCGGCGTAGAGGGTGCCATCGGGCTTGAGCAGCGTGAATACGGGGATCTGGATATCGTCGCCATTGGCGAAGACGGGCTTGTGGACCGGCTTCGCCGTGGATCGGGTCGTCTTCATCTGGCGCTTCCTGAAATCGAGATGGCCGAGAGAGCGATGCGCTTTGTGAGCGGCTTTCGACATATGACCTTGACGTTAATGTCAACTCGCCGCCATCCGACCTTGGTCTTTCAGCACTAGGTCCTATTGTCCTGCGCGACGCAGCGTCGCTAGAACAGTGCGACGCGCCCGATCTACCCGGTCAGGCGCGTGCGTCCTCTGATCATGAGGCTATTTACAGACGGATTCTTTCCAGACGGACTATTTCCAGAAGGACTATCTCCAGACGGACTACGCCCGGCCGGGCTGCTCCAGGCGGATGCGTTCCAGACGGGATTTTCCAAGACGAGGAGTGTCGACTGCTCATGGACTTCGAACTCGACGCCGACCAGCAGGCCTATCGGGAGGCGGCACGTCAGTTCGCCCAGCGCGAAATGGCACCCAACGCCGCCGAATGGGACGCCAACAGCGTCTTTCCGGTGGATGTCCTGCGTCAGACCGGAGGCCTCGGCTTCTGCGGCCTGTACACCCCGGAAGCCGCCGGCGGGCTGGGGCTGAGCCGCCTCGATGCGACCCTGATCATCGAGGAGCTGGCCCAGGGCTGCACCTCCACCACCGCCTTTCTGACCATCCACAACATGGTCAACTGGATCCTCGCCAGCTACGCCACCGAGGCCGTGCGCGAGGCCTGGCTGCCGTCGATGCTCACCGGTGAGAAGCTCGGCTCCTACTGCCTCACCGAACCCAACGCCGGCTCCGATGCCGCCTCGCTGCGCACCCGGGCGCGCCGCGCCGGCGACGCCTACGTGATCGACGGCAACAAGATGTTCATCTCCGGCGCCGGGGATACCCAGCTGCTGGTGGTGATGGCCCGTACCGGTGCCCCCGATAGCGGCGCCGGCGGCATCTCCGCCTTCGCCGTGCCGGCGGACACGCCGGGCATCGACTACGGCAAGAAAGAGACCAAGATGGGCTGGAACAGCCAGCCCACCCGGGCGATCAGCTTCGATGGCGTGCGCGTGCCGGCGGACCACCGCCTCGGCGACGAAGGCGAAGGCTTCCGTATCGCCATGCGCGCCCTCGACGGCGGGCGTATCAACATCGCCACCTGTTCGGTAGGCACCGCCCAGGCCGCGCTCACCACCGCCCACCGCTACCTGAACGAGCGCGAACAGTTCGGCCGGACGCTGGCCAGCTTCCAGGCGCTGCAGTTCAAGCTCGCCGACATGGCCACCCAGCTCGTCGCCGCGCGCCAGATGGTGCGCCTGGCGGCGAGCAAGCTCGACCGCGGCGACCCCGACGCCACGCTCTACTGCGCCATGGCCAAGCGCTTCGCCACCGACCAGGGCTTCGCCATCTGCAACGAGGCCCTGCAGCTCCACGGCGGCTACGGCTACCTGCGCGACTACCCGCTGGAGCGTCACGTGCGCGACTGCCGGGTGCACCAGATTCTCGAAGGCACCAATGAGATCATGCGCCTGGTGATCGCCCGCCGCCTGCTCGACAAGGACGACCTGGAGACCCTGACATGACCGACCACGCCGCCGACGGCCTGCGCCTGGAACGCCGTGGCGCTATCGCCGTGCTGACCATCGACAACCCGCCCGCCAACACCTGGCACGAGGGCTCACTGACGGCGCTTGCCGAGCATCTCGACGCGCTGGCCGCCGAGCCCCAGCCGCCGGCGCTGGTGATCACCGGCGCCGGCGACAAGTTCTTCTCCGCCGGGGCCGACCTCAAGCGCTTCACCGAGGGCAAGGCCACCGCGCTGGAGATGGCGACCCGCTTCGGCCGCGCCTTCGAGACCCTGAGCGCCTACCCCGGAGTCACCATCGCCGCGATCAACGGCTACGCCATGGGCGGTGGGCTGGAGTGCGCGCTGGCCTGTGACATCCGGATCGCCGAGCGCCAGGCCAAGCTGGCGCTGCCCGAAGCCAAGGTGGGGTTGCTGCCCTGCGCCGGCGGCACCCAGCACCTGCCGTGGCTGGTCGGCGAAGGCTGGGCCAAGCGCATCATCCTGTGCGGCGAGCGGATCGATGCCGAGCGCGCGCTGAGCATCGGTCTGGTCGAGGAGCTGGTCGACGCCGGCCAGGCGCTGCCCACCGCGCTGGCCCTGGCCGAGCAGAGCGGCGGCCAGAGCCCGGACGCGCTGGCGCGCTGCAAACGCCTGATCATGAACGCTCGCGACCACGGCCTGCCCCACGGCTATCGCATGGAGCGCGAACTGTTCATGGAACTGTTCGACACCGCCGCCCCGGGGGAAGGCATCGGCGCCTTCCTCGACAAGCGCCCGCCGCGCTGGCGCGAGGCCCCGACTTCGGGCGCCGGCGATGACACCCGCGACGGAGATCAGGCATGAGCGCGCCGGTGCAATTCGACACCCTGGCCACCGCCGACGGCCACCGTCTCGGGCGCATCGTCCTTGATGCCCCCAAGAGCCTCAATGCGCTGTCGCTGGCGATGATCGAGGCCATCCAGGCGCAGATCGACGCCTGGGCCGCGGACCCCGAGATAGTCGCGCTGTGGCTGGAGGGCGCCGGTGGCAAGGCGTTCTGCGCCGGCGGCGACGTGGTCGCGCTCTATAACGCCATCGCCGAGGGCCGCACCGGCCGCGACCCCGAGGCCGCGGATGGCGCCGTAGCGCGCTACTTCACCCACGAGTATCGCCTCGACCACGCCCTCCACACCTATCCCAAGCCGATCGTCGCCTGGGGTGACGGTATCGTCATGGGCGGCGGCATGGGGCTGCTGGCCGGGGCCTCGCATCGGGTGGTGACACCGCGCTCGATGCTGGCGATGCCGGAGATCACCATCGGCCTCTACCCGGACGTGGGCGCGAGCTGGTTCCTGAACCGCATGCCGGGGGCCAGTGGCATCTTCCTCGGCCTGACCGGCGCCCGCCTCAACGCCAGCGACGCCCTGTTCGTCGGTCTCGCCGACCGCCTGATCGCCGCCGAACGCCGCGACGCGGTGATCGACGATCTGCTCGAGGCCGACTGGTCGCGGCCGCGCCCGGCACTCGACCGGGTGCTGCGCACCCACGCCGCGGCGAGCCGCGAGCTCGTCCCGCCCGCCGAGGTCGCCCCGCGCCAGGAGGCGATCGCCGCACTGACCGACGCCGACTGCGACGAAGATCTGATCGCCGCGATCATCGCCGCCAGCGACAGCGACGATGCCTGGATCGCCCGCGCCGCGCGCAGCCTGGCCGCCGGCTCACCGCTCTCGGCACGGCTGATCCTGCGCCAGCTGGCGCGCTGCCGGCGGGTCTCGCTGGCCGAGGCGCTGCGCAGCGAGCTCGACCTGTCGCTGGCCTGCGCCAATCACGGCGATATTGCCGAGGGCGTGCGTGCGCTGCTGATCGACAAGGACCACGCGCCGGCCTGGCGCCACGCCCACGGCGCGGTGCCGGCGGCCGACCTCGAGGCCTGCCTCGCCCCGGCGTGGCCGCGGCAGGCGCATCCGCTACGCGAGCTGCACGACCACGTCATCGGGTAAGCGTCGCCCGCCCGCGCCACCACCAGGAGAGCCGATCGCCATGTCCGCCACCGCCGAGTTCTTCGCCGCCCGCGATTTCCTGCTCGCCCAGCGCGAAGACTATTCCCGCGCCTACCGGGACTTCCGCTGGCCACGCCTGACCCACTTCAACTGGGCCCTGGATGTCTTCGACGTTCAGGCCGCGGGCAATAGCCGCACCGCGCTGTGGCTGGTGGACGAAGACGGCGGTGAGCTCGAGCGCTCGTTCGATGACATGCGCCGGCGCTCCAACCAGCTCGCCAACCATCTGCGCGCCCAGGGGGTGAAGCGCGGCGACGCCCTGCTGCTGATGCTGGATAACGTGGTCGAGCTGTGGGAGACCCTGCTCGCGGCGATCAAGCTCGGCGCAGTGATCGTGCCGGCGACCACGCTGCTGGCCGCGCAGGACCTGCCCGACCGCCTGCAGCGCGGCAATATCCGCCACCTGGTGGTGGGTCAGGCCCATACGGCCAAGTTCGACGGGCTCGACCCCAGCCTGACACGGATCGCCGTGGGCGACGCGGTGCCCGGCTGGCAGGCCTACGACGACGCCTTCGACGCCGATGACAACTTCACACCGGACGCCCCGACCCGGGCCGACGAGCCGCTGCTGCTCTATTTCACCTCCGGCACCACCTCGCGGCCCAAGCTGGTGGTACATACCCATCAGAGCTATCCGCTGGGGTCGCTCTCGACCCTCTACTGGATCGGCCTGCGCCCGGACGACATCCACTACAACATCAGCTCACCGGGCTGGGCCAAGCACGCCTGGTCCAACGTCTTCGCGCCCTGGAACGCCGGCTGCACCATCTTCGTCTACCGCGCCGCGCGCTTCTCCGCCGCAGCGACCCTGGACGCCATCGCGCGCTACGGGGTCACCACCCTGTGCGCCCCGCCGACGGTGTGGCGGCATCTGATCCAGGAGGATCTGGCCAGCTACCGGACCCAGCTGCGCGCGCTGGTCGGCGCCGGTGAGCCGCTCAACCCCGAAGTGATCGAGCGGGTGCGCCGGGCCTGGAAGCTGGAGATTCGCGACGGCTACGGCCAGACTGAGACCACCGCCCAGATCGGCAACCCGCCGGGGCAGCCGATGCGCGCCGGTTCGATGGGGCGGCCGCTGCCGGGGTATCGCATCGCGCTGCTCGACGCCGATGGCCAGGAGCGCGACGAGGGCGAGATCGCGATCCGCCTCGACGAGCGCCCGGTGGGCCTGATGCAGGAGTACCGCGACGACGACGCGCGCATGCGCCAGGTGCTCGACGAGGGCTACTACCGCACCGGCGATGTCGCCCGCCGCGACGCCGACGGCTACTACTGGTACATCGGCCGCGCCGACGACGTGTTCAAGAGCTCCGACTACCGCATCAGCCCGTTCGAGCTGGAGTCGCTGCTTATCGAGCATGAAGCAGTCGCCGAGGCCGCCGTGGTGCCGGCCCCCGACGAGCTGCGTCTCAACGTGCCCAAGGCGTATCTGACCCTGCGCCAGGGCTTCGAAGCCGACCGCGATACCGCGCTCTCGATCCTGCGCTTCGCCGCCGCCCGGCTGGCCCCCTACCAGCGTATCCGCCGGCTGGAATTCTTCGAACTGCCCAAGACCATCTCCGGCAAGATCCGCCGGGTCGAGCTGCGCGCCCATGCAGCGACCGCCGCCGCCGACCCGAATGGCGCCCACGACGAGTACCGCGAGAGCGACTTCCCCGAACTGCGCCAGCCGCCCGGCAACCCCTGATCCTGCCCCGCGGCGCGTCCACCGCCGCGCCAGGGTTTGAAAAAAGTCAGCGCGCGCAGGTTGTTTTTTACACAGCCCAAGGAGCTTTACGCATGCAACTGGCCGACCACACCTTCATCGTCACCGGCGGCGGCTCCGGCCTGGGCGCCGCCACCGCCCAGCGGCTGGTGGCGGCCGGCGCCCACGTGACCCTGGCCGACCATGATGAGGCAGCGGCGCAGGCCCACGCCGAGTCGCTGGGGGCGAACGCCCTGGCGGTGACCGCCGATGTCACCCAGGCGGCGGATGCCGAGCGGGTGATCGCCGCCACCCGCGACCACTTCGGCGCTCTCCACGGGTTGATCAACTGCGCCGGGGTGGCGCCTGCAGAGAAGATCCACGGCAAGCGCGGCGTGCACGATCTCGAACGCTTCCGCCGGGTGGTCGACATCAACCTGATCGGCACCTTCAACATGCTGCGCCTGGCGGTGGCGGCGATGCAGGAGAACCCGGCGACGGAGGACGACGGCGAGCGCGGGGTGGTGATCAACACCGCCTCGGTGGCGGCCTACGAGGGCCAGATCGGGCAGGCCGCCTACGCCGCCTCCAAGGCCGGCGTGGTCGGGCTGACTCTGCCCGCCGCCCGCGAGCTGGCCAGCTCGGGCATCCGGGTGATGGCCATCGCCCCCGGCATCTTCGACACCGCCATGATGCAGGGCATGCCGGAGGAGGTGCGCGAAAGCCTCAACGCCAAGGTGCCGTTCCCGCCGCGCATGGGCCACGCCGAGGAGTACGCCGCGCTGGCCTGTCAGATCCTCGAGAACCGCTATCTCAATGGCGAGGTGATTCGCCTGGATGGCGGCATCCGCATGAGTGCGCGGTGAAAAGCGGCTGAGAGGGTGTTTACAAATTCGACGAGCGAAGACAAGACAAGGCGAAATCGGCCGAAAAAGCGGAGTTTACAAGGGGTAAATGAGTATTTTACTCGCTCCGCTCGCCCTTCGGGCCGTCCTTCGGACGTTCTGAACTTAGTTCAGTGAGGTCGATTTCAACGCCGTATTGTCGAGCGCAGGCATTTTGTAAGCACCCTCTGAGCATCGATCCCTCACCAGTATGAGAGAGCAGACTATGAACACCCCGGACCCGATCGTCATCGTCGGCGCCAAGCGCACGCCGATGGGCGCTTTCCAGGGCGCCCTGGGCGGGCTCAACTGCCCGCAGCTGGGCGCGGCGGCGATTCGCGGCGCCCTCGAACAGGCCCGATTGGCACCCGACAGCCTCGACGAGCTGATCATGGGCTGCGTGCTCCCCGCCGGGCAGGGCCAGGCGCCGGCGCGCCAGGCGGCACTCGGCGCGGGCCTGGCCGAGTCGACGCCCTGCACCACCGTCAACAAGATGTGCGGCTCCGGCATGAAGGCAGTGATGCAGGCGTTCGATACCCTCTCGCTGGGTCACGCCGCCCACGCCATCGCCGGTGGGATGGAGAGCATGAGCAATGCCCCCTACCTGCTGCCCAAGGCGCGCGCCGGGCTGCGCATGGGGCATGCCCAGGTGCTCGATCACATGTTTCTCGACGGGCTCGAAGACGCCTACGAGCCGGGGCGGCTGATGGGCACCTATGCCGAGGATTGCGCCCAGGCCTTCGGCTTCGACCGCGAGGCCCAGGACGCCTACGCCATCGCCTCGCTGACCCGCGCGCGTCAGGCGATCGAGAGCGGTGTCTTTCGGGATGAGATCGTCGCCCTCGACGCCCCCGCCGGCCGCGACACCCGCTGGGTCGACCAGGACGAACAGCCGCACAAGGCCAATCTCGAGCGCATCCCCCAGCTCAAGCCCGCCTTTCGCGAGGGTGGCAGCGTCACCGCGGCCAACGCCAGCTCGATCTCGGACGGTGCCGCGGCGCTGGTGCTGATGCGCCAGCGCGAGGCCGAGCGCCAGGGTCTGACCCCGCTGGCGCGTCTCCACGGCCACGCCAGCCACGCCATGCGCCCGGGCGATTTCCCGGTGGCGCCGATCCACGCCGTGCGCAAGCTGTACGAGCGGCTCGGCTGGTCGCGGGAGAGCGTCGATCTCTACGAGATCAACGAAGCCTTCGCGGTGGTGGCGATGGCGGCCATGCGTGAGCTCGCTCTCGACCACGAACGGGTCAACGTGCACGGCGGCGCCTGCGCCCTGGGCCACCCGATCGGCGCCTCCGGCGCGCGCATTGTGGTCACGCTGCTCAACGCGCTCACCCATCACGACCTGACCCGGGGCGTGGCGGCGATCTGCATCGGCGGCGGCGAAGCCACGGCGGTAGGTATCGAACGGCTGCGCTAGGCGCGGCCTGAAAAGTGCGGCGGTTCAGGACAAAGACAAGAAGAGAGGAAGAGAGATGCACAGCCACGACCCGGGCGCCCCGGCGCATGCTCAATTTCCAGCGCCCAGCTACGTCAGCGGCACCAGCGAGCAGCCACTGCTGGGCCTGACCATCGGTGACTGTCTCGACGCCGCCGCCAGCGACTGCCCCGACCGAGAGGCACTGGTGAGCTGCCATCAGAATCTGCGCTACACCTACGCAGAGCTGCGCGACGAGGCGAACCGCATCGCCCGCGCCCTGCTGGCGCTGGGGGTCGAGCGCGGCGACCGGGTGGGTATCTGGTCACTCAACTGTGCGGAGTGGGCGCTCACCCAGCTGGCGAGCGCCAAGATCGGCGCGATCCTGGTCAACCTCAACCCGGCCTACCGAGCGCGCGAGCTGGAGCACGCGCTGCTGCAGTCGGGGCTCTCGGTACTGGTGCTGCAGGGCGCCCACCGCGCCGGCGGCGAGATCCGCTCCCACTACGTCGACATCCTCTGCCAGCTCGCCCCGGAGCTGCGCGACGCCCCCGCTCCTAACGCAGAGCAGCGCCGACTCGACTGCGCCAGCCTGCCCCAGCTCAAGCAGGTGGTGTGTCTCGACCCCGAGCTCGCCACCCCGGGCATGTGGCGCTGGGACGAGCTGCACGCCCTCGCCGAGGCGGTACCCGCCGCACGCCTGGCGGCGCTGCAGGCCGAACTGCAGTTCGACGACCCGATCAACATCCAGTACACCTCCGGCACCACCGGCGCGCCCAAGGGGGTGACGCTGACTCATCACAACATTCTCAACAACGGCTACTTCGTCGGCGCCGGCATGAACCTGCAGCCGGCACAACGCGTGGTGATCCCGGTGCCGCTCTACCACTGCTTCGGCATGGTGATGGGCAACCTGGCGTGTCTCACCCACCGTGCCACCATGATCTACCCCAACGCCGCCTTCGATCCGGCGGCCACCCTGCGCGCGGTGGAAGCCGAGCGCGCCGACGCCCTCTACGGCGTACCCACCATGTTCATCGCCGAGCTCGAGCATCCCGAGTTCGCCAACTTCGATCTCTCCAGCCTGCGCACCGGCATCATGGCCGGCTCCAACTGCCCGGTGGAGGTGATGAAACGGGTGATCGAGCGCATGCACATGGAAGCGGTCACCATCGCCTACGGCATGACCGAAACCAGCCCGGTGAGCCTGCAGACGCGCCCCGACGCGCCGCTGGAGAAGCGCGTCGCCACCGTCGGCACCATTCACCCGCACCTGGAGGTGAAGATCATCGACCCGGCCAGCGGCCAGGTGCTCCCGCGCGGCACCAGCGGCGAACTCTGCACCCGCGGCTACAGCGTGATGCAAGGCTACTGGGACAACGACGCCGCCACCCGCCAGGCGATCGACCCCCACGGCTGGATGCACAGCGGCGACCTGGCGATGATGGACGACGACGGCTATGTGGCGATCACCGGGCGCATCAAGGACATGATCATCCGCGGCGGCGAGAACCTCTACCCGCGCGAGATCGAGGAGTTTCTCTACACCCACCCGGCGATCTCCGACGCCCAGGTGTTCGGCGTGCCGGACGCCCACTACGGCGAGGCGGTGGCGGTCTGGATACGCCTGGTGGAAGGCGCCGAACTCGACGCCGAAGGCGTGCGTGCCTACTGCCGCGAGCGCATCGCCCACCACAAGATTCCGCGCTACGTGAAATTCGTCGACGACTTCCCGATGACCGTCAGCGGCAAGGTACAGAAATTCCGCATGCGCCAGGCGATGAGCGACGAACTGGCGCCCTGATACCGCCTGTCGAGGCGGCCCCTATCAGGCCGCCTTGACCACCGCCATGGTCAATCGCGACACGCACACCAGCCGGCCGCGCTCGTCCTCGATACGGATCTCCCACAGCTGGGTGGTGCCACCGATATGCAGCGGCCGGGCACACCCTTCGACCCAGCCTTCACGCACCGCGCGCACGTGGTTGGCGTTGATCTCCATCCCCACCGCCATCTTGCTCTCGTCGGCCAGACACAGGTTCGCCGCGATGCTGCCCAGCGTCTCCGCCAGCACCACCGAGGCGCCGCCGTGGAGCAGGCCATAGGGCTGATGGGTGCGCGCATCCACCGGCATGCGCCCGCGCAGGCAGTCGTCACCCAGCTCGGTGAACTCGATCCCGATATGCGCGACCAGCGTCTGCTGGCACTGGGTGGCGAGGACTTCCAGGGAAGCGGAACGTTTCCAGATCGACATCGATGGTCTCCTTGATCGACAGATAGGGCAGCGGGGAGTCTCCCCCTTTCGGCTAGTTGGCGCGACACCACGTTGACGTTAACGTTAATCGATCTCTATGGTCATGTCGTCCCGTGCGGTATCGCGCCACGCGCTTCTCCCGCAGCGCTGACAACGCTCACAATCACAACAACGCGGCTCCGGCAGTTGCCGGGGCCGCGAGGTCAAGGGGTGCCGACGCGGATGACCGCGATCTCTTAATCAGCGGGAGCGATGCTCCAGTTCGTGGAGCGCGGCGGACGCCAGAAAGGCCGAACGGCTCTTGATGCCGTGGAGGCTGACATAGTCGTCGATTCGCTTGACCAGCGTTCCGGGCAGGGTGACGTTGACCTTTTCGGTCTTGCCCAGGTAGGGCGTGACGTCGATCTCGACCAACCCCCAACCCCAGCCCTCGAAGTCGGGGTTTTGGCGGTGCTGCTCGATGCTGCCCGGCTTGGGGATCGGCTGGCCGGCGCTGACCAGCTCCTCGAGCTGGATATGGGCGACCTCCACCGCCATTTCATAGGCGTGAGCGACGCTGTCGCCGGCGGTGATGGCGCCGGGAATGTCGGGGAAGACGATACCGGTGGCGTGGGTGTCGTCGCCCCAATCGATGGCGATCGGATATTGCATGTTCGTTCCTCCTGGGCGGTGAGTCGCAGATAGCCGGGCTACTTGAGCCCGGCTTGTTTCCTGATGGCGTTGATCGTGCCGATCTTCATGTCCTTCTTGGGGTGAGGAACCGGCACGGCTCCTGGCTTCGTTGGGTGTTTGAAGACGTGGTGGCTACCTCGGATGCGGTCCAGCACCCAGCCATCGGCTTCCAACTCCTTGATCAGGTCTCTGCTTTTCACCTCCCGCCCCTGTTGCCGTATGTATGGGTCAATCTTATAACTCTGGGCGTATCTTTCCAATTTTTTATGCGCCCAGGGTTATCTTTTCTAGCCCGTATCGATCTCGAGCGAGAGTGTGGTGATGTAGCCGGTGTCGCTCATGTCGTGCACGACCTCGGTGATCAGCCAGGGCGTGGCATCGATCTACGCCCGCACCTCACAGCCGATCCCACATCGAAGAGCGGCCGCGCGCGGTACCCCCGCCGCGTCCCCGCGCTTTGTCGCCGTGGAAGAGGCGTAATGATTCGGCCGGATACAGGGGCACTACGGTCTTTCGCACTCCATAAACCCCAGCTGTACCGACCTGACTCAGGCCGGCCATGTTTCCGTCCAATGCCAGGGCAGCAGAGAGCGGAGACAGTCTTGCGCACAGGGTCGGCAGGGTTTCGAAAACAGACTGCAGATACTCGTAGGGTGAAAGACCATTGGCCCTGACTATCTCGATCGGGCTGTAGATCACTGCGTTGGTCTGAGCACCGCTCTAAGTATGTCCGAAGCGTCTCCCCCTTTCGGCTAGTTGGCGCGATACCACGTTGACGTTAACGTTAATCGATCTCTATGGTCATGTCGTCCTGTGCGGCATCGCGCCACGCGCGCCTCCCGCAGCGCTGACAACGCACACAATCATAACAACGCGGCTCCGGCGTGCCTGCGCCACGAGTCCCCGACACAAGGGCCTGGCACCATGAGTACCCTGGCTATCGTCATCTCGCTGATCCTGCTGATCGTACTCGCCTATCGCGGTATCACCGTGCTGCTGCTGGCGCCGCTGATGGCGTCACTGGCGGTGCTGCTCTCCGGTGATGGCGGGCTGCTGCTGCCGATCTACACCGATACCTTCATGAAGGCGCTCGGCGGCTATCTGATCAAGTTCTTCCCGCTGTTCATCCTGGGCGCACTGTTCGGCCAGCTGATGGCCGACTCCGGCGCCGCGCACGCCATCGCGCGCTGGATCATCAAGCGCCTCGGCACCCGCCACGTGGTGCTGACCGTGGTGCTGGCCTGCGCCATTCTCACCTATGGCGGCGTGTCGCTGTTCGTGGTGGCGTTCGCGGTCTTCCCCATCGGGGCGGCGCTGTTCCGCGAGACCGGAACGCCCAAGCGGCTGATCCCCGGCGCCATCGCCCTGGGCTCGTTCACCTTCACCATGACCGCGCTCCCCGGCACGCCGGCGATCCAGAACGCGATCCCGATTCCGTTCTTCCACACCACCAGCTTCGCCGCGCCCGGGCTCGGCATCATCGCCGGGGCGATGATGCTGGGGCTGGGTACCTGGTGGCTGCAGTCTCGGGCGAGCCGGGCAGCGCGCCGGGGCGAGGGCTACGGCCATCACCCCGACGAGCAGATCGAGCCTCTCGAGACCGCGGCCGGCGTACCCGAGATCGGCACCCTGGCCGCCTTCACCCCGCTGGTGATGGTGATCGGCCTCAACGCCCTGCTGACCTACGCCATTCTGCC
Organism: Salinicola sp. DM10; assembly: GCF_017306975.2. Classification (NCBI taxonomy): domain Bacteria; kingdom Pseudomonadati; phylum Pseudomonadota; class Gammaproteobacteria; order Oceanospirillales; family Halomonadaceae; genus Salinicola; species Salinicola sp. DM10. Next base: position 385,766 of record NZ_JAFLEN020000003.1, on the reverse strand, counting down.
CGGTCTCGACTTCTCCGGGCTGCCGGAGGCGCGCTTCGGCACCCTCGACCCCGGCGCCATGCTCGGGCTGTGGGCGATCATCATCGCGCTGCTGGTGTCGTGCGCCTGGCTGATCGTCAGCCGCTGGCGCCACTGGGCGGATCTCAAGGGCACCATCAACAAGGGCTGCTTCGGCTCGATGCTGCCGGTGTTCAACACTGCCTCCGAGGTCGGCTACGGCGCGGTGATCGCCAGCCTCGCCGGTTTCGTGGTCATCCGCGATGCGGTGCTGAGCCTGGCGCCGGGCAACCCGCTGATCTCCGAGGCGGTGTCGATGAACGTGCTGGCGGCGGTCACCGGCTCCTCCTCCGGCGGCATGAGCATCGCCCTCAGCGTGCTCGGCGACGACTATCTGCGCATGGCCAATGCGGTCGGTCTCAATCCCGAGCTGATGCACCGGGTCGCCACCATCGCCGCCGGCGGCATGGACACCCTGCCCCACTCCGGCGCGGTGATCACGCTGCTGGCGATCTGCGGCCTCACCCACCGCCAGGCCTACCCCAACATCGCCATGGTCACCATCGTGGTGCCGATGATCACGCTGGTCGCGGTGATCACCCTGGGCACCCTGTTCGGGAGTTTCTGAGCCGATGAACGATGCCCACCCCAGCGCACTGCTGACAGCAGGGCTCGACTACGACCGCCTCCACGCCACCTTCGCGTGGGAGATGCCGGCGCGCTTCAACATCGCCAGCGTCTGCTGCGACCGCTGGGCGGAAGACCCCGAGCGCCTGGCGATGATCGAGATCGGTGACGATGGCAGCGCCCGCGAGATCACCTTCGCCGAGCTCCAGCGCGGTGCCAACCGGCTGGCCAACAGCCTGGTCGCCCAGGACGTGCAGCCCGGCGACCGGGTCGGGGTGCTGCTGCCCCAGCGCCACGAGACCGCGCTGGTGCATCTGGCCTGCTTCAAGCTGGGGGCGATTTCGGTGCCGCTGTTCAGCCTGTTCGGCCCCGAGGCGCTGCTCCACCGGCTCGCCGACTGCGACATGCGCGCCATCGTCAGCGATGCCCGCGGCCTGGCGACGCTCGACGAGATCCGCCTCCAGCTACCCGCGCTGCAGGCGATCTACACCGTCGATGGCGTGCCCGAAGCGGGTCGGCCGACCTCTGACGCGCTCGACTTCCACGCCGAGCTAGCCGCTGCCAGCGACGCCTTCGTCACCCGCGACACCCATCCCGACGAGCCGGCGCTGATCATCTACACCTCCGGCACCACCGGCAGCCCCAAGGGCGCGGTGCACGGCCACCGGGTGCTGCTGGGGCATCTGCCGGGGGTGGAGATGTCCCATAACCTGCTGCCGCAGCCCGGTGACCGCCTGTGGACGCCGGCCGACTGGGCCTGGATCGGCGGCCTGCTCGACGTGCTGCTGCCGGCGCTCTACCACGCGGTGCCGATCGTCGCCCACCGCATGCTCAAGTTCTCGCCGGAGGCGGCGTTCGCGCTGATCGAGCGCCACCGCGTGCGCAACCTGTTCCTGCCGCCGACCGCGCTAAAGCTGATGCGCCGGGTCGAGCAGCCGCAACGCCGCTGGCAGCTCGACGTGCGCAGCGTCGCCAGCGGTGGCGAGTCGCTGGGGGAGGCGCTGCTGGCGTGGGGACAGGAGACCTTTGGGCTCACCATCAACGAGTTCTACGGCCAGACCGAGTGCAACATGGTGCTCTCGGCCTGCGCGGCGCTCGGCGTGCACCGCCCGGGGGCGATCGGCAAGGCGGTACCGGGGCACGAGGTGGCGATCGTCGACGCCGAGGGTAGGCGGCTCGCCGACGGCGAGACCGGGCATATCGCAGTGCGCGCGCCGGACCCGGTGATGTTTCTGCACTACTGGCAGAAGCCGGAGGCGACCGCGGCCAAGTTCGCCAGCGAGTGGCTGCTGACCGGCGACATGGGCCGGCGCGATGCCGAGGGCTACTTCAGCTTTCTCAGTCGCGATGACGACGTCATCACCAGCGCCGGCTATCGCATCGGCCCCGCGCCGATCGAGAACTGCCTGCTGGGCCATCCGGCGGTACGCATGGCCGCCGTGGTAGGCAAGCCTGACGAGCTGCGCACCGAGATCGTCGCCGCCTACGTGGTGCTCGCCGAAGGCTGGGACGCTTCCCCGGCGCTGGTGGAGACGCTGCAGCAGCACGTGCGCTCGCGCCTGGCGGCCCATGAGTACCCGCGCGAGATCCACTTCGTCGACGAATTCCCGATGACCGCCACCGGCAAGATCGTGCGCAAGGCACTGCGAACGCTGGATCATGACGAGAGAACGCTGGATCGCGACGAGACCCCATGAACACGCCCCTTGCGAGCCCTGGAGTGATCGCATGAACTTTGTCGGCAACGCCTTCGACGAGATCGCCGTCGATGACACCTTCGGCCAGACCCTGACCATCACCGAAGCGCATATCGTCCAGGCCTGTGGTCTGTTCGGCGACTTCAACCCGCTGCACAGCAACGACGCCTTCGCCCAGCAGACGCGCTTCGGCCAGCGCATCCTGCACGGGCCGATGACCTCGGCCTACATGACCGCCTCTATCGGCATGTACTTCTATGCCACCGCAGTCGCCTATCTGGCGCACGACTGCCGCTTTCTGGCCCCGGTCTTCGCCGGTGACACCCTGACCACCGAGTGGCGCATCGCCGAGCTGATCGCCAAGCCCCACCATCAGGGCGGCATCGCGGTGCTGGCGGGGCACTGCCGCAACCAGCGCGACGAGCTCGTCGCCGAGGCCGACGGCAAGATCCTGCTGCTGGATCGGGCGGCGGTCCCGGGGGAGGCTGGGCGGGCCTAGATCTTTCTCGAAGAGCCTAGACCATGGTCGAGGGGCTCTGGCCCTATCTGAATATTGACGTTAACGTCAACGTATAAAGCCGAGAGCGCCTGCGAGCCATGGCCCGCGACCCCGCGTTCTTGCCTATCGACAGCGGAGGATCATCCGATGCACGCCCCCTACACCGAGCTCGATTTCGGCCTCGACGACGAGTTGAACATGCTGCGCGAACAGGTCAACGCCTTCGCCCGCGACGAGATCGCCCCGCGCGCGGCCCAGATCGACCACGACAACGCCTTCCCCGCGGACCTGTGGCAGAAGTTCGGCGACATGGGCCTGCTCGGCATCACCGTGGCCGAAGCAGACGGCGGCAGCGGCATGGGCTATCTGGCCCACTGCATCGCCATGGAGGAGATCTCCCGGGCCAGCGCCTCGGTGGGGCTCTCCTACGGCGCCCACGCCAACCTCTGCGTCAACCAGATCAAACTCAACGCCACCGACGAGCAGAAGGCCAAGTACCTGCCCAAGCTGATCAGCGGCGAGCACGTGGGGGCGCTGGCGATGTCCGAACCCGGCGCCGGCTCGGATGTGGTCTCGATGAGCCTGCGCGCCGACAGGCAAGGCGACCACTACGTGCTCAACGGCAACAAGATGTGGATCACCAACGGCCCCGACGCCGACGTGCTGGTGGTCTACGCCAAGACCGACCCGGAGGCCGGCGCCAAGGGCATCACCGCCTTTCTGATCGAGAAGGGGTTCGCCGGTTTCTCTACCGCGCAGAAGCTCGACAAGCTGGGCATGCGCGGCTCCAACACCTGCGAGCTGGTGTTCGAGGAGTGCCAGGTGCCGGCGGAGAACGTGCTGGGCGAGGAGAACCGCGGCGTGCGCGTGCTGATGAGCGGGCTCGACTACGAGCGCACGGTGCTCGCCGCCGGCCCGATCGGGATCATGCAGGCGTGTCTGGACGTGGTGGTGCCCTACGTTCACGAGCGCAAGCAGTTTGGCCAGGCGATCGGCGAGTTCCAGCTGATCCAGGGCAAGCTCGCCGACATGTACACCACGCTCAACGCCTGCCGCGCCTATCTCTACGCCGTGGCCGGCGCCTGCGACCACGGCCGGGTCAGCCGCAAGGACGCCGCCGGGGTGATCCTCTACTGCGCCGAGAAGGCGACCCAGATGGCGCTGGATGCCATCCAGCTGCTCGGCGGCAACGGCTATATCAACGAGTACCCCACCGGGCGGCTGCTGCGTGACGCCAAGCTCTACGAGATCGGCGCCGGCACCAGCGAGATCCGGCGGATGCTGATTGGCCGAGAACTGTTCTCCGAATCGGCGTAGGAGGGTCGCATGGCCATACTGAGTAGCCAGATCAACCCCCGCGCCGAGGCCTTCCAGGCCAATGCCCAGGCGCTGCGGGCGGAGGTCGACAAGCTCCACGCGCTGAGCGCCGAGATCGCCCGGGGCGGCGGCGACAAGGCCCGCGCCCGGCACGAGTCCCGCGGCAAGCTGTTCGTGCGCGAGCGCATCGACCAGCTGCTCGACGAGGGCGCGGCCTTTCTCGAGATCGGCGCGCTGGCGGCGCATGAGGTCTACGACACCCCGGTGCCCGCCGCCGGGGTGGTCGCCGGCATCGGCCGGGTCAGCGGCGTGGAGTGCGTGATCGTCGCCAACGACGCCACGGTCAAGGGCGGCACCTACTTCCCGCTGACGGTGAAGAAGCACCTGCGCGCCCAGGAGATCGCCCGCAAGCACCGCCTGCCCTGCCTCTATCTGGTCGACTCCGGCGGCGCCTACCTGCCGGAGCAGGACGAGGTCTTCCCCGACCACGACGACTTCGGCCGCATCTTCTACAACCAAGCCACGCTCTCCGCCGCCGGCATCCCGCAGATCGCGGTGGTGATGGGCTCGTGCACCGCCGGCGGCGCCTACGTGCCGGCGATGGCCGATGAATCGATCATCGTGCGCCACCAGGGCACCATCTTTCTCGGCGGCCCGCCGCTGGTGAAGGCCGCCACCGGTGAGACCATCAGCGCCGAGGATCTCGGCGGCGCGGACGTGCACGCAAAGATCAGCGGCGTGGTCGACCACTATGCCGAGAACGACGCCCATGCGCTGCAGCTCGCCCGCCGCGCGATCTCCCGGCTCAACTGGCGCAAGCGCGGCGAACTGGCGCTGCGCGAATCCCGCCCGCCGAGGCTCGACCCTTCGGAGCTCTACGGCATCGTCGGCACCGACCTGCGCAAGCCGTATGACGTGCGCGAGGTGATCGGGCGGCTGGTGGACGACTCCGACTTCGACGAGTTCAAGCGCTATTACGGCGACACCCTGGTCACCGGCTTCGCCCACTGGTGCGGCCACCCGGTGGGTATCGTCGCCAACAACGGCGTGCTGTTCTCGGAGTCCGCGCAGAAGGGCGCGCACTTCATCGAGCTGTGTGCCCAGCGCCAGATCCCGCTGATCTTTCTACAGAACATCACCGGCTTCATGGTCGGCTCCAAGTACGAGCAGGAGGGCATCGCCAAGCACGGCGCCAAGCTGGTTACCGCCGTGGCCTGCGCCAAGGTACCCAAGTTCACTGTGCTGATCGGCGGCAGCTTCGGCGCCGGCAACTACGGCATGTGCGGCCGCGCCTATGACCCCAACCTGCTGTTCATGTGGCCCAACGCGCGCATCTCGGTGATGGGCGGCGAACAGGCCGCCAACGTGCTGGCGCAGGTGAAACGCGAGCAGATGGAGCGCGACGGCAGCGACTGGCCGGAAGACGAGGAAGCCGCCTTCAAGGCGCCGATCCGCGAACAGTACGAGCGCCAGGGCCACCCGTACTACGCCAGCGCCCGGCTGTGGGACGACGGCGTGATCGACCCGTTGCAGACCCGCGATGTGATCGGCCTGGCACTCTCCGCCGCAATGAACGCAGAGATCGAAGAGACGCGTTTCGGCGTCTTCAGGATGTAATCCTAAAGGGGCTGCGCTCGCCACCTTTAGCTGATAGAGGGAAACGGCTAAATGAGCACCCATCACTGCCAACTGGATATCGATGCCCGCGGCGTCGCGCGGCTGACGCTGGACCGCCCCGCGGTGCACAACGCCTTCGACGACGCCTTGATCGCCGCGCTCAATGCCCATCTCGAGCGCCTCCGCGCCCTGGCTGCGAGCGGCGAGGTGCGGGTGGTGGTGCTCGGCTCCCACGGCAAGCACTTCTCCGCCGGGGCGGATCTCGCCTGGATGAAGCGCATGGTCGACTACAGCGTCGACGACAACCTGGCCGACTCGCGCCAGCTCTCGCGCCTGATGCACGGGCTGGACACTCTGCCCTGCCCTACGCTCTGCCGAGTGCAGGGCGCGGCCTACGGTGGCGCGGTGGGGCTGGCCGCCTGCTGCGATCTGGTGATCGCATCAATGGCGGCGCGCTTCTGCCTCTCCGAGGTCAAGATCGGCCTCTCGCCGGCGGTGGTCGGGCCCTATGTCCAGCGCGCCATCGGCGCCCGCCAGATGCGCCGCTATGCGCTGACCGCCGAGGTGATCGACGCCGCCAGCGCCCGCGAGCTGGGGCTAGTGCACCAGGTGGTGAATGGCGACGCGCTGGATGAAGAGATCGACCGCCAGATCGACACCCTGCTCGCCGCCTCCCCCCAGGCCCAGCGCGCCACCAAGGCGCTGCTCGCGCAGATCGCCCGCGAACCGGAGAGCGACGCCACCCGCGAGGCCGCGTGCCGCACCATCAGCGAGCTGCGGGTCAGCGCCGAAGGCCAGGAGGGACTGGCCGCCTTCTTCGACAAACGCCCGCCCGCCTGGCTCGCGGCCAGCGGCGGCGACAAGGAGCCGCGCTCATGAGTCTCGCCACTGCGCCCCGCCCGCTGCGCGCCGTGCTGATCGCCAACCGCGGCGAGATCGCCTGCCGGGTGATCCGCACCGCGCGGCGCCTCGGCCTGCGTACCATCGCGGTCTATTCGGATGCCGACGCCCGCGCCCGCCACGTGCGCGAGGCCGACGAAGCGATCCGCCTCGGCCCGCCGGCGGCCGGCGAGAGCTATCTCGCTATCGACAAGGTCATCGCCGCCGCCCAACGCAGCGGCGCCGACGCCATTCATCCGGGCTACGGCTTTCTCTCCGAGAACGCCGAGTTCGTCGCCGCCTGCGACGCCGCCGGGCTAGTCTTCATCGGCCCGCCGGCCAGCGCCATCGCCGCCATGGGCGACAAGGCCGCGGCCAAGGCGCGCATGGCCAGCGCCGGCGTACCGCTGGTGCCCGGCTATCACGGCGAAGCGCAGGACGACGCCCTGCTGCGGGAAGAGGCCGGCAAGATCGGCTACCCGGTGCTGCTCAAGGCCAGCGCCGGGGGCGGCGGCAAGGGCATGCGGGTGGTCGAGTCCGAGCGTGAGTTTCAGGCGGCGCTGGATGGCTGCCGCCGCGAATCCCGCGCTGCCTTCGGCGATGAGCGCATGCTGATCGAGAAGTATCTGACCCAGCCGCGCCATGTCGAAGTACAGGTGTTCTGCGACAGCCTCGGCGCCGGCGTCTACCTGTTCGAGCGCGACTGCAGCGTGCAGCGGCGCCACCAGAAGGTGCTCGAAGAGGCCCCCGCACCGCACCTGCCCGAAGCGCTGCGCCGCGAGATGGGCGAGGCCGCGGTGCGCGCCGCCCAGGAGATCGGCTATGTCGGCGCCGGCACGGTGGAGTTCCTGCTGGATGCCGCCGCCGAGACCACGCAGGAGCACGGCTCACCGTTCTACTTCATGGAGATGAACACCCGGCTGCAGGTCGAGCACCCGGTCACCGAGATGATCAGCGGTGAGGATCTGGTCGAGTGGCAGCTACGGGTCGCCGCCGGCCTGGCGCTGCCCAAGGCGCAGCACGAACTGACGCTCACCGGCCACGCCATCGAAGCGCGGCTCTATGCCGAAGACCCGGACAACGACTTCCTCCCCGCCACCGGCAAGCTCCTGCGTTTCGCGCTGCCGCTGGCGAGCGACGATTCGCACGGGCGAATCCGCCTGGATAGCGGCGTCGAGGCCGGCGATATGGTGACCATGCACTACGACCCGATGCTGGCCAAGCTGATCGTCCACGGCGAGGATCGCGGCCAGGCCCTGGCCGACATGGCCCGCGCCCTGGCCGCGCTGGATATCAGCGGCGTGACCACCAATCGCCGCTTCCTGCAGCGGCTGGTGACCCACCCGGACTTCATCGCCGCCGAGCTGAATACCCGCTTTATCGAGCACCATCACGAGGCGCTGTTCGCCGCGCCCCGCGCCACCGACGCCGATATCGCCCGCGCGGCCCTGGTTGCCATAGATCGGCTCGCCATGAATCAGCTTACGAGGGATCAGTTCGCCGAGAACCACACTGACAGGGTGCCGCGCGCCGACGACCCCTGGCAACGTCGCGACGGCTGGCGGCTCAACGCGCCGCGCCGGCTGCGGCTCGCCTTCCAGGAGACCGATGGCAGCGGCACGTATGAGGTGATCGCCACTCAGGGACTAATACAGGGTCTGGCACAGGGACTGACACAAGAACCAGCACAGGCGACCTGGCAGCTTCAGGTACAGCGCGGCGGAGAGGAGACGAGCCGGCTCGCCGGGCAGTGTCAGCGCCTCGACAACGACACCCTGGCGCTCACCCTGGATGGCCATCGCCAGCGCCTTTTCGCCCGGCTCGACCCGGCCAGCGAAGGCGACGCCATCGTGCTCACCGCCGCCGGTCAAGAGTCGCGCCTGATCTGGCGCCGCGCCGACCGTGCCGACCATCTGCCGCAAGAGACCGAAGCCAAGCTGACCGCGCCGATGCACGGCACCGTGGTCGCGCTGCTGGTCGAACCTGGCCAGACGGTGGAGAAAGGTACGCCGCTGGTGGTGGTGGAAGCGATGAAGATGGAGCACACCCTGAGCGCCCCCGCCGACGGCGCGGTGGAAGCCTTCCATGTCGCGGTGGGCGACGCCGTGGCCCAGGGAGATGAGCTGCTGGCTTTCACCAATGCCGAGGCGATGGCCAACGCCGACGCCGACACGAACGGGGACAGCTGACATGGCAATGCCGAAGCACGTCAGTATCGTCGAAGTCGGCCCGCGGGACGGGCTGCAGAACGAAGCCGAGCCCATCACCACCGCCGCCAAGCTGGAGCTGATCGAGCGGCTCGGCTCGGCGGGGCTCAAGCGGATCGAAGCGGCGAGTTTCGTCTCGCCCAAATGGGTGCCGCAGATGGCGGATCACCGCGAGGTAATGACCGGCATTCGCCGCCGGCCGGGGGTGGTCTACTCCGCGCTCACGCCCAACCTCAAAGGGCTGGAAGCCGCACTCGAGTGCGGCGTCGAGGAGGTCGCCGTCTTCGCAGCGGCCAGCGAAGCCTTCTCCCACAAGAACATCAACTGCTCGATTGCCGAATCGCTGGCGCGCTTCGAACCGGTGGTCGAACGCGCCCGGGAAGCTGGCGTGCGCGTGCGCGGCTATGTCTCCTGCGTGCTTGGCTGCCCCTACGAAGGCAACATCGCCCCGCAGCGGGTCGCCGAGGTCTCCCGGGCGCTGTACGCGATGGGCTGCTATGAAATCTCGCTGGGCGACACCATCGGCGTCGGCACCCCGCTCGCGGCCAAGCGCCTGCTCGACGCCGTGGGCCGGGATATCCCCAGGGACAACCTCGCCGCCCACTTCCACGACACCTACGGCCAGGCGCTGGCCAACCTCTACGCCGTGCTCGAAGAGGGCATCAGCGTGATCGACAGCGCCGTCGCCGGGCTCGGCGGCTGCCCCTACGCCAAGGGCGCCACCGGCAACGTTGCCACGGAAGACGTGATCTACCTGCTCAACGGCCTTGGCATCCACAGCGGCGTGGATCTGGATAACTTGGCAGAGACAGGGGTGTGGATAACACAGACCATTGGCAAGCCAAATCGGTCGAAGGTGGGGGTGGCGCTGGCGGCGAAGCGAACGAGCCGCTGAAAGCAAAAGGCCCCGAGTCAGTGATTTGACTCGAGGCCTAAGATTATCCGTTGGAAGTGGCACATCACTTTGTTCAATGCAGCTTTTCGAAGACTTCCGGGTGCTGCTCCGCGATGCGCAGTAGTGCTATTGCCGGCCCTTGCGGCTCCCGCCGCCCCTGCTCCCAGTCCTGAAGCGTTCGCACGCTGACGCCCATCAAACCCGCGAAGGCGGATTGCGACAGCTTCAGCTTCAGTCGGATCGTTTTCGGCGGCGAAGGTGCCGAGAGTTCCTGCGTTCGCAGCGCCAGCTTGCCTTTCTTGAACTGCTTGATTTCCTGGATGCCTTCGAGAATTTCGGCTCCAATATCTCTATCAGGCATTTTTGATCGCCTCCGCTATCTGCTTGAGCATATGCCCAGGGATACTCGCACGCTCCGATTTACCGTAAAGCGTCAGCATCCATATCTCGTGATCGGATTTCTTCCAATAGTAAATGGCCCTGATACCGCCGCTCTTGCCGGAACCGGTTGGGGCCCACCGAACCTTACGAACACCCGCCGAGCCTTTGATGAGATCGCCGGCATCCGGCTTCTGCAACAGATACGTTTGCAGCCCACGATACTCTTCGTCCGTGAGGTAGCTCGGCAACAGCTTGGTGAACGTTGAGGTTTCGATGAATAGCATTGCAGGAGTGTACGGCATCGCCGTATGGATATCAAAAACAGGGGTGAATTCGACGCACTGGCTCGGCATCGGCGTGGCGCCGCGCTAGTCATTCATGGATCAATCGCTCTAGACCCCGCGATCTAGCTGGGATTGGAGCGCGAGAGACAACTCGACATAGGTTCGTGCTGCCTCTTTCGCCGGCTCCAGATCACGAGCCACCTCGCGACGCAGACGCCGCAGCTCGTGATACAGCGTCACCTGCGGCTGATCGATCAGCCCTGCCCGCACCAGCAGTTCCGGTAGCCGAGCCGCTGATACCTCGCCCGGGCTCCTATCGCCGCTTTCCCGTGACGACAGCGACGCGCGGGCCGCGCGCTCCAGTCGGGTCCATGCCTCCAGAATCGCCGTACGGGGATGCCGCTCGGCCAGCTCGGTGAGAAACGTCTCCTCCTCACCGCCACGCACACCGACGACGTCACTGGGACCTGGCGACAGCGAGCGCAACTGTTCTAGGTCATGCTCGAACTCAGCCTCGATGGGCCCGGCCCGCAGCTTCTTGATGAAGGACCCAAACTGCAGGATCTGGTCGCGGAAGAGAAGCGCAAGAATCAGAGCGAACACCGGCCAGGCCAGCGACCGGACGAGGCTCGAAATGAACGTCAGCCAATCCATCGTCAGTACTCGGTTGATCCCGCGTGCATGAGTCTAGTCTAGGCAATAGCTGCCACGTCAGACATTTACCGAACATAGCCATTTCTTTTTAGTTACTTCTTTGCCTTGGCAACTGTGCTTGTTTTTTTTAATTTCTACGCTCAGTGCATGATTTTTCCGAATCTATGCAAACCAAGTTCCTTGCTGACATGCTGTATTTTATATCCCACATAAAGATTACTAAACATACCCACATCCGGCAGGCGGGAAAATATTTCTGAAACCATAACTTTCAGGTCAATAATTTTATTACTGTTAATATCTACACCATAATGCTTTATAAAACCCCCATGCTCATCATGCAGAAGAGAGTCATTTGCTTGCGTGAGAGATATCAAACTAATGCTTTTAACAAGCCTTTTCGTTCTGGTTTAGGATTCCGGTCGCCATCTGGCTGCTATAGGCCGGCGGTATTACATTCGCGACTGACGCTCCGTTTCAGGCACCTAAAAAAGAGGCGCACCAAATCCAATTCCGCTACAAAAACCTGCTTCACTTATGCGGATCGCTTAGAACTGGTTCTTATAAAAATCCCGTCAAATGCCAACCTGAAGTCGTGCATCTCGGTACCGTCTTACGACTATATACCGGGGTGACCCACACCAAATAACTGGCTTGCCCGTTCTGGCGTAATAGCAAGTTCCCGCCACTAAGATATGAGCACCTGTAAGGTCTTCCAGATCATTTACACCGAACATTTTCAGAAACTCGTCCACGACATCATCAAAGATAGCGACACTGACCCCTTGGTGACGATCTGAAGAGTTCAACCATAGTTTCCCGTCTGCCGTCATGCCGGCCGATGCGATAGGCCCCCAATATAGCATCTGACGTTCAGAATGCCTTTCAGTCGTTATGTCCATAAACCCTGCGACGACATCCCTAACCGCACCAGACACCAACACTTCCTCGTCTTTGCGGTAAAGGATTAATTGCCTATTGGAATTGCGGAACATTGGGCTCTGAACAAGCCTCAGAAGTATCCTTCTCATCGTAAACTGCTGCGCAGTCTCTCTCTCGCCGCCAGGCACGACAAAAGCTCTGCCGCCTGATCCAACACCCGGCGTCGGCGGGTGCTGGAGCTCATTCACATCAATCTGTCCGCCATGCTCTTGGTCGAGATGGACAATTATGCTGTCACCAGCATTGAGTTCTTCTTCCTGAGTAGTTGCATCATCACGTTGTTCACCTATTGCTACATACTCAACTCGCAGCCCACAATTATCCATATGATGAGCACAGAAATGAGGGGGGCGACCGTGTCTACTCGCCCTACGGAACCAAGCAAATTCGCCGCACTCGGCACACACGAGATTACGGCGCATATTCTCCAAATTGGGCTCAAGCAGAACGGAGAAATGCTCGGCTTCCCATACTTTATTATCAATCGTGCATCTTGCGTGCTGCATTTAGCATTACTCCTACATTCGTCCTGGTATATAACGTCCGCGTAGTAGGCAAGAGCTTGCGAACGTCCTAATTGACGCGTTTTTTAGGTGCATTCACTTTATCACTCTGCTCTCTATCATTAACTGCTTTCCTTTTTTAGTCAGCCGCCAAAACAAAGCCATGCCACCTTGGGTGGTTTTGTTGTAAGACGTAGTGATTAAGCCATATGCTTCTAACTGTATCGTAACAGTCTTAAACTCCTGATCGTTAATGCTTATAGTCGATCCGGATTTTCCCTCTCTCTCTAGCAAGCTAGCCGCCAATTTACGTTTAACAAGACCATCATTCGGATTTTCCACTAGATAAGGAGCTATAAGAGCAAACAAATTTCTCCATGTTATGGTAGAAGAAAACAAATATTCTTGGCTAATAGAAGAACCGCGTCGCCGAATGTAGTACGAACCATTGATGGTGAACTCAGAATCGATATCTGCAATCCCTTTGATATCGGCGGCTTGTTGGACACCTAGTTCGTTTACTGTATTTTGAAGCTCAGCATTTTGCTTTCTTAGCTGATTAATATCAGAGAGGATATCTTCACTTGCCGCATGATTAGCCCTAACCCAACCAACGGCAGGGTACATTTTTATAGTTTTAGTTAGACTGAGTGCTACAAGGCCGGGAAGCTCAGATGCTGCTTGCCAAAACTTAACTAATCTCCCCGTCATGACTTTGTCTTTAAAGGCGAAGAGTTTTTCTCTAAGCTCTGGGTCCGTCTCTGACTTACCAAAAGGGATATTGTCTGGGGCGCCATGAATCAAAGCAACAACTTTAAGACCTTGATCAACAGCATAATCAAACTCCTTTTCCGTATAACTAATTCCATCATCTGTTGTTGAACCGTAACGCCCACCTATGACCAGTAAATAGTAGTCGCAATCGTCGATTACTTTTTTAATAAAGTTCCATTGCTCTTCATCGGCAGCTGGAAATAACTCCATCCCTGCCGGAATACAGTCCATCTCCATAAGAGCTTGAATTACATGCTGCCTTTCATTTTTCAAATCAGCATATGTTGAGCTTACAAAAACCTGATATCTTTTATCCATGAGATCTCGTAGTTGATAGGTTCACCTAACAGGTATTAGATAGTCTGCTCGTTTTGCCACTTGTACAAGCTCGCGCGTTTAATCGACCTATCTAGCCAGGCACTTTGCGCTTAACTTATTTATTTAAAAGAAGCCTCGGGATAATTAGGCGTGTTTTGCAGAATTCGCGTGCTCGCGCGTTTTGCTCGGTCCAATATGACTGCGCATAGATACAGTCATATAGCGGTGGGTCGTCCGACTGGCTTTTTGGTGAAGGCAACCACGCTACCGCCAGCCATGGAGGATGAAGATGGTTACCATCTCCCCAGCGCGGCTGTCCCTTGTGAGCTTGTGGCGCTGTAGGCCATCTCTTGTGCTGTTCTACGCACAGTAACCAAGCATTACATTAGAGACAACGCCACGAAAGCATTAATCAGTCGTGGCGTCAGAGGGAGGGGCGCTGGTGCGTCGAAAACCGAGGATTATTTAGGAGGTGGGGAGTGTCACTGGCTGCTTGGCATAACGAGAGAGGCCAGATTCAAGAACGCTCGGCTTCCTTCAATTCGCCCAGCGCACTCTGGCACCGCGCTTCGACCTGATCGAGTTCGCGCTGCATGGCGCGGATGTCTTCCAGCTGGCGTTCGAGGTTGGCGCGCTTGTCGGCGAGGATTTCGAGCATGCGTTCGAGCTGGCGCACGCTGCCGTGGTTGCGGTCGTCGTAGAGATCGAGCACTTCGCGTATCTCGATCAACGAGAAGCCGAGGCGTTTGCCACGCAGGGCGAGTTTGAGGCGCACACGGTCCTTGTCGCGATAGACGCGGGTCTTGCCACGGCGCTCGGGGGAGAGCAGGCCTTCCTGCTCGTAGAAGCGGATGGTGCGGGTGGTGACGTCGAACTGCTGCGCGAGTTCGCCAATGGCGTAGGTTGGGCCGGACACGGGCATTGCCTGTTGTTAACTTTTCTTCACCCTACCGGGATTTGACCTTAACGTGAAGATCAACCAAGGCAGGGTGTGCTGCCGATGTTTCTAGTGGGGGCATGCCACTCAGAACAGGGATTCCTGCCGGTCACCGGCGAACTCGGCCAGCGGGGGTAGCGCAACCCGCTCGGCGAGCCGGCTGTAGCACTGTCGCGCCAGCTCCGGCGCCTGGCGATTATCCGGCGTATGCACAAAGAGAAAAGGGGTTTTCCCCTGTTTTATCCACAGGCTAAGCCGTTCTATCCACGGCGCGAAGCGCGCTGCATTGATCGCTTCATCGAAGTGGCCGATGAAGCGCACGACAGGGTTGACCGCCGTGGAGAGCACGTGTAGTGGGACTTTCGGCTTTTCGCCTTGAGCGGCTGCGAGCTTTTTGTCAAGCCCCGCGGGGGTGGCAAATAGCGCGCGAACATCGAGCATCACGCGATCCACGTCTTGACTTATCAACAAGCGGTTGAGTGACTGTTCTGCCAACCCCTTGTGGAAAAATTCAAGCTCCCGCACTTCTACCGCGCAGGGCAGGCCCGGCGGCCAGCGCGAGAGTAGCTGCGCCAGCGCCGGCAGTTCGGCGTGGCCGAAATCCCGCGGCAGTTGCACCATCAGCGGGCCGAGCCGATCCGCCAACGGGCCGAGGCCCTCGACGAAACGGACGAACTCGTCGTCGATCTCACGCAGACGCTTGGCGTGGGTCAGCTGGCCCGGCAGCTTGAAGCAGAAGCGAAAGGTCGAAGGCGCCTGCGCGGCCCAGGCGGCGATGGTCTCCGCCTTGGGCAGGCCGCTGTAGAAGGTGGTGTTGCCCTCCACCGCGTTGAACACCCGGGCGTAGTCGGCCAGGCCCGCGTCACCGTGGGCCGGCAGCAGGCTGCCGCGCCAGTCGTTGTTGGCCCACATCGCCATGCCCAGGTAGAGCGGCGGCTGGGGTGTCTCCGCGAGGGTCATCGGTCAGCGCAGGCGCTCGGCGTGCAGGGTCACCGTCGGCGAGACGATATCGTGCTGGGCGCTGATCATCGCCAGTTCGCGGGTGCCCGCGCGGCGGGTGTGTTCGAACAGCATCTGCACCGCGGCGGCGGTCTGCTCCAGCGCCCGCGCCGGGCCTTCGTCGCCGAGCCCGGCGCGCAGGCTCTGGGCCAGGAACATGGCGGCGGTGAAGTCGCCCGCGCCGTTGGGCGGAATGGCGAAGTCGACCTTGGGCGTGGCGATGCGCCAGCTGCCGCCGGCGGCATCCACCAGCATGCCGATATGGCCGGCGTCGTCGTCCGCCACCTCGAGCGAGGTGACCAGCACCACCCGCGGGCCCTGGGCCCGCAGCGCCGCGGTGGCGGCGAGGGCATCGTCCAGGGTGTGAATCTCGCGCCCGGCGAGAAAGCCGAGTTCGAACTGGTTGGGGGTGACGATATCGGCGCGGCGAATGGCGTGATCGCGCATCCATTCGGGAATTCCCTCGCGCACGAAGAAGCCGCGGCCGACATCGCCCATCACCGGGTCGCAGCAGTAGAGCGCCTCGGGGTTGGCCTGCTTGACCCGGTCGACGCTATCGAGCACCGCGCGGCCGATGCCTTCGTCGCCCATGTAGCCGGAGAGCACCGCATCCACGCCGCCGAGGCCGACCAGCGATTCGACCCCGTCGAGCACATTCCGCAGGTGAGCGGGCGAGAACACCTCGCCGGTGAAGGCGCCGTAGCCGGTGTGGTTGGAGAACTGGACCGTGTTGATGGCGGTGACTTCCAGCCCCAGCCGCTGCAGTGGGAAGACCGCGGCGCGGTTGCCGACATAGCCGTAGGCGACGTGGCTCTGGATGGAGATGACATGGGTCATGGCGCGTTCCTACCGCGGGGAAAAAGCACAGTGTAATGCCCCAAATGAACGAGGGGCAGGGCTAGGCCTCGGCACGGCGGCGTCTCGACGCTGGCAGGCGGTGGCGATATGCTCGCGAAGTGGCGACCTAGGCCCCGCCGCGCCGCCACCTTACCGTGTTCAAGGATCGAAACCGTATGCTGTCAGCCGAGCGCGCCGCCGCTTCTCCTTCCGCGTTGTCTTTACCCGCGTCGTCTTCCCCAGCGCTGCCTTTTTCCGCGTCGTCTTGCCCGCTATCGGCGTCTCTTTCGGCGCCTCGCTCGCGCTGCCGGCCGGTGGTGGCGCTGCGCCGGCATGCGGCACTGCTGGGGAGCCTGCTGCTGGCGCTGGTGGTGGCCGGCTGCAGCAGCGCGCCGATCACCAGTGTGGCACCGAGCGGCGATGCCGAGACCCGGGTCGAGCGCCAGGATCGCGTCACCAGTTGGCAGCACCTCCCCGGCTGGAGTCGGGATCAGCCGATGGCAGCGTGGAGCGCCTTTCGCGAAAGCTGCACCCGGCTGGCGCGCAAGCCGCTGTGGCGCGGGGTGTGCGCCGATGCCAAGTCGGTCGACCCGCTCAACGCCCAGGCGATTCAGCACTTCTTCGAGACCCGCTTCACGCCCTACCGGGTGACCAACAGCGACGGCAGTTCCACCGGGCTGATCACCGGCTACTACGAGCCTATCCTGCGCGGCTCGCGGGTGCGTGGCGGCCCCTACCAGACGCCGCTCTACGAGTATCCGAAGTACTGGAAAAAGCACACCCACGTCGGCCCGACCCGCCGCGAGCTGATGCGTAGCGGCGACCTCAACGGTACCGAGCTGGTATGGGTCGATGACCCAGTAGAGGCGGCCTATCTACAGATCCAGGGCTCGGGGCGCATCGAGATGACCGATGGCACCACCATGCGCGTGGCCTACGCCGGCACCAACAACCAGCCGTTTCGCTCCTTCGCCAAGCGGCTGATCGACCGCGGCGAGATCACCCCCGCCGAGGCCACGCTGCCCGGCGTGCGCGCCTGGGCCCGGCGCCACCCGAGCCAGGTGGAAGAGATGCTCAACGT
The DNA here is from genome assembly GCF_017306975.2 of Salinicola sp. DM10. Lineage (NCBI taxonomy): Bacteria > Pseudomonadati > Pseudomonadota > Gammaproteobacteria > Oceanospirillales > Halomonadaceae > Salinicola > Salinicola sp. DM10. The sequence continues at coordinate 368,321 of NZ_JAFLEN020000003.1, read as the reverse complement.
CAATCCGCGCATGGTGTTCTTCCGCGAGCTGACCGGCGACCAGGCGCTCTCCGACAGCAGCGGCCCGGTTGGCGCGCTGGGGGTGCCGCTCACCTCGGAGCGCAGCATCGCGGTGGACCCCAGCGAGATCCCGCTCGGCGCGCCGGTATTTCTCTCCACCACCCAGCCGCTCTCGCAGCAGCCGCTGCAACGCCTGATGGTGGCGCAGGATACCGGCAGCGCGGTGAAGGGTGCGGTACGCGCGGACTTCTACTGGGGCCACGGTGACGCCGCCGGCGAGGCCGCCAGCCGCATGAAGCAGCGCGGCGAGATGTGGGTGCTGATGCCCAAGTGAGCGGAAACACGCTCGGCCCTGCCGTGCCGGGCGTTCCGCGACCCGGCGACGGCGGGGCTCCCCTCAAAGGCCGGAAAACGCCTTGCGCACGCGCAGCGCGGCGATGATCTGGATCACCCCGTAGATCAGCGCGACGACGCCGATCCACAGTGCGGTGGCCACCAGGCCGCTCAGCGGGCTGGCGATCAGCAGGATACCCAGCAGCAGTGCCAGCACCCCGCTGAGCACGGTCCAGCCCTCGCCGGGGGCGGTCCAGCCCTGGCCCGGCACCGGGCGGCGAATGCGCAGCGCGAGCAGCAGGCGGAACACCCCGGCGATCACCAGCCAGATGCCCACCAGCACCAGCAGTGCGCTGGCCATGGAGAGCGGGTCGAAGATCGCGAGCAGGCCGAACAGCACCGAGAACAGCGCATAACCGATCAGCCAGCCCTTGCCGGCGCCACGATAGGCGGTGGCCGTGGTCATCAGCGTGGTGATGCCTTCCGCCAGCGCCAGGATGCCCATGATCCAGGTCAGCGCGGCGATCGCCCCCAGCGGCTTGAAGATCGCGATCGCACCGAAGATCACCGCGACCACACCGAACGCCATCAGGATGATCCAGCTACGCCCGATCAGACTTCTCGTTGCCATCTTTCACTCCCCTCGTGACTGCTGAAACAGGGTATCCCTGAGTATCAAGGCTTGCTGATATGTCCGCCTGCCGCCACGCTAGAGGTGCCGCGATGGGCGGTCTCAACGGCCCAGCCTGCAGGCTGACACTCAAAAGATAGTCCGATACCGGAGCCAGCTCGATGATCGCCAAGACTCACACCGCCGACGCGCCACTCGCCATGGTCACCGGCGCCACCGCCGGGCTGGGGCTGGAGACCGCCAAGGGCCTGGCGGCAGCGGGCTATCGCGTGGTGATCGCAGCGCGCAGCGAAGAGCGCGGGCGCCTCGCCTGCCACGCCGTGCGGTCGCAGCATCCGCACGCGCAGGTGCGCTTCGAGCTGCTCGATCTCGACTCGCTGGACTCCGTACGTGCCTTCGCCGAGCTGCTGCGCCAACAAGAAAAGTCGCTGGCCCGATTGATCAACAACGCCGGCCTGCTCGCCCCGCCCAGCCGTGAGACCACCCGCGACGGCTTCGAGCGTCAGTTCGGGGTCAACTACCTGGGTCACTTCCTGCTCACCAGCCTGCTGCTGCCGCTGCTGCTGGCCGCTGGCCCGGCCACCCCGGCCCGCGTGGTCCAGCTTTCCAGCCTGGCCCACCGCAGCGGCCGGATCGACTTCGACAATCTCGACGCCGCGCGCGACTACGATCCCTGGCGCGGCTATCGTCAGTCCAAGCTGGCCATGCTGCTGTTCGCCCAGGCGCTGGCGCGGCGCAGCGAGGCCGAGGGCTGGCCGCTGGTGAGTGTCGCCGCGCACCCGGGGCTATCGCGCACCGCGCTGTTCGACAGCGGCGTGAAGAGCCGCCCGCTGCTGGGGCGCACTTTCAAGCTGCTGCTGCCGCTGATCAGCCAGTCCGCCGCCGACGGCGCCCGGCCCACGCTGCATGCGGCCCTCGCCGAGGATGTCCACAACGGCGACTACTTCGGCCCCAACGGGCTCGGCGAGACCCGAGGTGCGCCCAAGCCCGCCCACCGTAGCGAGGCCGCCCGAGACCGCGCGGTGGAAGAACGGCTGTGGCAGGTCTCCTGCGAGCTGACCGGAGCGAGCTGGCAGCAACACGGCTAGAACATCCGGAATGCTCCCAGCCCGGATGCCTGCCGTGCCAGCGACATCGGGGATGGGGGATGGGGGATGGGGGATGGGGATAATCCATTTCCACACACTAAATTCGTTATGTTATAACATAAAAAAACTGATCGACATCGAGTCCCCCCATGCTCGCGCCAGCCCCGATTCCCGAGGACTACGCCGAATGGCGCCACTGCATCACCGTGGCCTGCGGCATCGCGCTGACACCGCGCTATATCGCGACCCGGCTGCAGGCGTTGAACGATCCGCGTGACTACCACACCCAGCAGCTTCTGGCGCACTACGGCCAGGCGCATCATCGACGCCTGATCGCCTGGTTCGAGCGTGCCGCCCGCGAATCAACCACTCAGGAAGCCTGACGCCATGACCCAGACCCCAGAGGCCACCTCGGCATCCACGCCGGCAGCGGGGACTATACGCAGCGTGGCCCAGTGCGAAGCCGGCGCCACGCGCACGCTCCAGCGCTGGGCCGAGGCCATCTCGCGTGCCGATGCCACCGCGCTGCTGGCGCTCTACGCCGATGACGCCATCCTGGTGCCGACCGTCTCCAACGCCATCCGCGGAACCCAGGCCGCGCGCGAGGATTACTTTCGTGACTTTCTCTCCCGCGAAGGGCTCGACTGCGAGCTGGGAGAATACGCCCGCCGGGTCAGCCACAAGCTGGGCACCGTGGTGGTGGGCGGGCATTACTTCTTCCGCTACCGCGACGGGGGTGAGCGGATCACTATTCCGGCACGTTTTCTGTTCACCTTCGAGGAGATCGAGAGCGAGTGGAAGATCACCTCGCATCACTCGTCACAACTGGCATGACACGACCTGAACGCTAGCCCCGGCCTTGGTCACGCCCCAGCTTCACCCATTCACCTTCACCCCATCAGTCATCAGGAGTCACTGTCATCATGTTCCCTTCATATCGCTTACATGTCTCACGCCTCACGCGCTCGGCCACCGCGCTGCTGGCACTGTTCTGCCTGAGCGCCACCGCCCAAGCCCAGGCCGCCATTCACGCCGTCGCCGCGGAGAGTAGCTACGGCAGCATGATCGAGACGATCGGCGGCGATCACGTCGACGTGGTCTCGCTGCTCGACAGCCCCGAGGTCAATCCCCACGCCTTCCGCGCCGATCCGCAGATCGCCCGGCAGCTACAAGATGCCGATCTCGTCGTGCTCAACGGCCTGGGCTTCGATGGCTGGATGGAGCCGCTGCTCGAGAGCACCCAGAGCCAGCAGCGCCAGGTGATTCGTGCAAGCGAGGCCGGCAGCCATCTGGTGATGGCCGACAAGAATCCGCATCTCTTCTATTCGCCGCGGATCATGCTCGCCACCGCGAGCCGTGTCGCCTCGGCGCTGGAATCCCTGGATCCGCAGCACGCCGCGGATTACCGCGCCAACCTGAAGGCCTTCGAGCAGCGCTTGGCGCCGATCTATAGCGCCGTGCAGTCGCTGATCGCGGACCATCCGAACCTCAGCGTGACCGCCACCGTGCCGGTCTACAGCTACATGATCGCGCTGCTCGGCTACGCCAACCGCTACCACGACATTCAGTTCGCTTCGATGGACAACCATCAGCCCAGCGCTCGCCAGGTCGCGACCTTCACCCAGGCGCTCGAACAGCGCAAGGTCGACCTGCTGATCTATAACCAGCAGGTGCACAACCGGCTGACCGAGAGCCAGGTCGCCACGGCCAAGCAAGCCGGCATTCCCACCGTCGGTGTCAGCGCCATCCCGCTGCATGGCGAGGACTACGCCGCCTGGCAGGTGCGCCAGCTCGATGCCATCCATGCGGCGCTGGACAAGGCCGAGGCTGGCGCCAAGCGTGGCTGAGGGCGCAAGCGCTAGCCCAGCGACGATCGAAGCCCGCGGCCTGGCCGCGGGTAAAGGCGCGGCGCTGGCGTTCAAGCATGTCTCTTTCCAGATCGCGCCCGGCAGCTTCACCGCACTGGTCGGCCCCAACGGTGCGGGCAAGACGACGCTGTTCGAGACCATCCTGGGCCTGATCCCGCCGCGGCACGGCGAGATCCGGGTGCTGGGTGGCACGCCGAGCCGAATGCGCCGTCAGATCGCCTATGTGCCGCAGGCGCTGGCGCTCGCCCACGATGACGCCCTGATCGGCCGCGAGTTCGTCAGCGCCGCCTTCCAGGCGCATCGGCTGGGTCTGCCGCTGCCCGGCAGCCGCCGGCGTGCCCGGGCCGCGGTGGAGGCCGCGCTCGACACCGTGGGTGCCAAAGATCTCGCCACGCGCCGGCTCTCGACGCTCTCCGGGGGTCAGCGCCAGCGCCTGCTCATCGCCCAGGCGCTGGTCAATTGCCCCAGGCTGGTGCTGCTCGACGAGCCGCTCTCGCAGCTCGATCCCGCCGCCCGCGACTGGATCGTGACGGTGGCCGCCGATCTCACCCGGCGCGGCATCGCGGTGATCTTCAGCACCCACGACGTCAACCCGGTGCTGCGCGTCTGCGATCGGGTGCTCTATCTCGCCCAGGGGCGCGGGCGCATCGGCGGCGTCGACGAGATCATCTGCGACGAGACGCTGAGCGAACTCTATGCCACACCCGTGCGGGTCATCCGCGACGGCGGGCGCCGCTTCGTCTTCGCCGATGCGCCAGCCGCCTGACGCGCTCTCTCAGATGTACGCCTTTTCTCTACGCAATCGCTACCCCATCTCTACGCGCTAGGGTCGACTCTCTTATGCCCGAGTTTTTGCAATTCGCGTTCATGCGCAACGCCTTCGTGGCGACCACGCTGATTGCGCTGATGGGCTCACTGGTGGGCTATTTCGTGGTACTGCGCCGTCAGGCCTTCGCCTCCCACGCGCTGAGCAATATCGGCTTTGCCGGTGCCGCCGGGGCCTCGCTGGTCGGGGTCGAGCCCATGCTGGGGCTTTTGCTCTTCGTCATGGGCGCGGCGCTGGTCATGGCCTGGACGGGGCGCGACATGGGCGAGCGCGACGTCAGCGTCGGCATGATCCTGATGTTCTCGCTCGGGCTCGGCGCGCTCTTCGTCAATCTCTACAGCGCCAATGCCAATGCCGCGATCGGGATTCTCTTCGGCAGTGTCTTCGGCATCGATGCCGGGCAGATCCGCTGGATCGCGATCACCTCGGCGGGCGTGCTGATCGGCCTCGGCGCGATCTTTCGGCCGCTGCGCTTCGCCAGCCTCAACCCGCAGGCGGCGCGCGCCCAGGGCATTCCGGTGGCCACTCTCGATACGCTCTTTCTACTGCTGGTGGGTGCCGCGGCGGCCATCGCGGTGCCGGTGATCGGCTCGCTGCTGAGCTTTGCCATCTTCGTCGGCCCCGCCGCCGCGGCCCAGGCGTGGTGTGGTCGTGTCGGGTTGGGGATGGGGCTCACCGCGCTGCTGGCACTGCTGGAATCGCTCGGCGGGCTGCTGCTCTCCTACTATGCCAACCTGCCCGCGTCCTCCTGCATCGCCGCGCTGAGCTTCGGGCTCTATGCGTTGAGCCGCCTGCCCACCCGCGCGCTGCGCCTGTGACACCGCGCCACGGAGAGCCGATAACGCGAGCCACGCTCACGCCAACGCCCGACTCTGACGAGCCGGGCGTTGATGCGAGTTCGGGCTGCGCTAAATCGGTGGCAATCAGGCCGGCTCGGGGGTTTTCTTGCTGTCGCCGAGGGTCACGCCGGGTAGATCGCCGGTCATCGTCTCCTGCGGCTGGTAGTGGATCACCGAGCGGATCGCCTCGCCGCGATGGAGCAGATCGAACGCCGTATTGAGCTGATCGTGCGGCATGTTGTGGGTGATGTAGGGGTCGACGTCGAAGCGCCCCGACAGCCACTCGTCGACCATGCCCGGCAGCTCCGAGCGCCCCAGCACGCCACCGAAGGCGCTACCGCGCCAGACCCGCCCGGTGACCAGTTGGAACGGCCGCGTGGCGATCTCCTCACCGGCCCCGGCGACGCCGATGATGATGCTCTCGCCCCAGCCCTTGTGGCAGCACTCCAGCGCCGCGCGCATCAGGCGCACGTTGCCGACACACTCGAAGGAGAAGTCGACGCCGCCGTTGGTCATGTCGATGATCACTTCATGCAGCGGCTCGGGGTGCTCGTTCGGATTCAGGCACTCGGTGGCGCCCAGCGACTCGGCCAGGGCGAACTTGGCCGGATTGACGTCGATCCCGATGATCCGCCCCGCGCCCTGCAGTTTGGCGCCCTGGATCACCGCCATGCCCACTGCACCGAGGCCGAACACGGCGACGGTATCCCCCGGCTGCACCTTGGCGGTGTTGCGCACCGCGCCGATACCGGTGGGCACCGCACAGCCCATCACGCACGCCTTGGACAGCGGCGCCTGCGGGTTGATCTTGGCCACCGCGATCTCCGGCAGCACGGTGTACTCGCTGAAGGTGCTGGTGCCCATATAGTGGCGCAGCATCTTGCCCTTGTAGGAGAAGCGGCTGGTGCCATCCGGCATCAGGCCCTGCCCCTGGGTCTTGCGAATCGTCTGGCACAGGTTGGTCTTGCCGGACTGGATGTAGGGGCAGTTGGGGTCTTCCGGGGTGTAGAGCGGGATGATGTGATCGCCCGGGGCGACCGAGGTCACGCCCTTGCCGATCTCCTCGACGATCCCCACGCCCTCGTGACCCAGCACACAGGGGAAGAGCCCTTCGGGATCGCGACCCGAGAGCGTGAACATATCGGTGTGGCAGAGGCTGGTGGTGACGATTCGGACCAGCACCTCGCCCGCCTTGGGCCCTTCGAGATCGATCTCTTCGATCTCCAGCGGGCGGTTCGGCTCCCAGGCAATGGCGGCACGCGTTTTCATGAGGACCTCCGACAACGAAAAGTGAGGCGACGTCATATCGACCCCGTGGGTGTCACCGCGACGGGCCGACACACCAACGACGTGATGATGCCGACATGACACGCTATAGATACGTTATAACATAACAATAATGGCATGCTATGGTATCCCGACACAAAGCTGCTCATCGACGACACGCATCCACTCTCTGGTCCGACCGCCATGCCCAAGACCGCGACGACACCCATCCCCGTCACCCTGCTGACCGGCTTTCTCGGCAGCGGCAAGACCACTCTGCTCAATCGTCTGGTGCGCCAGCCGGCGATGGACCGCACCCTGGTGATCATCAACGAGTTCGGCGAGATCGGGCTCGATCATCGCCTGTTCAGCGCCACCGACGAGACCGAAGTGGTAGCGCTGGACAACGGCTGCCTGTGCTGCACCATTCGCGGCGACCTCGCCCGCACGCTGCGCGATGCGCCCTGGCGCTACGCCCGGGAGGGCCGGCGCCAGTTCGACCGCGTGGTGATCGAAACCACCGGCCTGGCCGACCCGGCGCCGATACTGCACACCCTGATGACCGAACCCAGGCTGGTCGGCCAGTACCGTCTCGATGGCATCGTCACCACCATCGATGCCGTCCACGGCAGCGCCACCCTCGACCAGCACGCGGAAGCGCTCAAGCAGGCCGCCGTGGCCGACCGCCTGCTGCTGACCAAGGCCGATCTGGCCCCCGCCGAGACGCTGGCAGCACTCGCCCGGCGCCTGGCCGAGATCAATCCGGGAGCCGGCCAGCGCCAGGTGGTGCAGGGGGAGATCGAGGCCAGCGCCTTGACCGGGCTGGGCCTGATGGGAGAGGACGGCACCCGCCCCGATCTCGCCCGCTGGATCGATGCCTACGCCCAGCCACCGAGTCTGTCCGGGCTGGCCTTTAGTGCCGGCCCCACGGGTGCCGGGCCACTGCTCACGCCGGTGGGCGGCGACGCGCCCGACCCCACCCGCGACCCCAACCGCCACGACGACCGCATACACGCCCACTGCTTCACCCTGGAGGCACCGATCGACCTCGGCCGCTTCGAGGCCTGGCTCGAACTGATGGCGGCCCTGATGGGCGAGAACATGCTGCGTATCAAGGGCATCCTCAATCTTGCCGGGCGCGAGCGCCCCACCGTGATCCACGGCGTGCAGCACATCTTCCATCCGCCGGTGGAGCTCGACGCCTGGCCAGACGAAGACCGTCGTTCGCGGCTGGTGTTCATTACCCGGGATATCCCGCGCGAGTCGCTGGAGAGCCTGCTGGTGGCGGTGAGCTGACATCGCCAGTTCCCAGCACTACCGACAGGCCGTGATACCTGACACCGGTACCCCTCTCTCCCCGCGTATCTCCCCCTGCGCTGTCGGTAGCCTTAGGTCTAGGCACAAGGTGCCGAGGCGTAACGCGATGGGCCTGAACGCGGCCGCTTGCGTCGTTCGGAAACCTCTTTCCTAAGACCAAGGTCTCTCTCGTATCCGTGCATCGAGATACTAGTATATCAGTTGCCGGTCACCTCCCAGCGGAGCGCCGCTTTACGCCGCTTTCCTGCCAACAACGAAAAAGGCACCCGCGATGACACGAATCCGAAAAGCGAGCCCTTTCTCGCGCTTGACCACACTCTTTATAACGACGACCACGCTCCTGTTGAGCACCACGGCCACCGCACAGAGTGACGCCACGATCAAGGTGGCGAGCTACTTCGCCGAGGATCACCCACAGAACGTCGCCATCCGCGACGTGTTCAAGCCCTACGTCGAAGCGCACTCGGATATGCAGATCAAGATCTATCCGAACAGTTCGCTCGGGGATGAGAGGCAGTACACCAATGGGGTCAGGACCGGCAGCATCGAGATGGCGATCTCGGGGATGGGGCTGCAGACGGCGGACCCACGCATCGGCTTCCCGGAGTGGCCCTTCCTGTTCAGCGATTATGACCAGGCACAGAGACTGTTGAACGGGCCGATCAGCCAAAAGATCGACCCGATATTCCGCAAGCTCGGTGCCGAGCCACTGGCCTGGACCGCCAACGGTTTCCGCGTGTTCTCCAGCAACAAGAAGATCACCAGCCTGGACGACTTCAAGGGATTCAAGCTGCGGATGCCCAATCTGTCACTCTACGTTCAGGTCGGTCAGGCGCTGGGCGCCAACGTGCAGACCCTGGGCATGTCCGAGGTCTATCCCGCCCTCGAGCAGGGTGTCGTCGATGGCCAGGACAATCCGCTGGCCACGCTCTATCGCTCCGGTTGGTATGAGGTGCAGAGCCACGTGCTCGACAGCCGCCACATGTTCAGCCCCAACGTCTATCTCATGAACAAGCGCTTCTACGATGCGCTGAGTGACGATGACAAGGCGGTGATCAGGGAGGCGGCTCAGCGCGCGATGGAGAAAGAGTGGGCGTTGATGCGCAGCACCGATGCCGAGATAAAGGACAAGCTGATCGCCGCCGGTCTCGAGATCACCGAACCGAGCGACGCCTTTCACGCTGACATGGTAGCGGCCATGCAGCCGATCTACGCCGACTTCATCCAACGCTACGACTGGGCCGAGGCCTGGCTGGATGAGCTGCACCAGCAGCTCGAGCAGTGAGCGCCTATCGATGAAGGGACGCGCAGCCTGCGCGCCCCTTCTCACCGGGGATGGGAGCACATCATGCAATTCGATCGATATCTCGAATGGCTGGGCAAACCGATCAAGTTCGCCATCGCCGTGGCACTGGTGCTGATGGTCGGCTTCGTCTTCGCCAATGTGGTATTGCGCTACGCATTCGACAGCGGCCTGACCTGGTCGAGCGAGGTCGCGCGCTATCTGTTCGTCTGGGTAGTCTTTCTCGGCTCGGTGCTCGCGGTTGCCGAGCACAGCCATCTCGGCGTCGATCTGCTGGTCGGTCGTCTACCTCTCGGCATGCAGAAATTCCTGTTCGGCTTCGCCGTCGTGCTCATCGTCGGCGTCATGGCGCTGATCGTCGAAGGCCTGCTGCTGTTGATCGAACTCAATCGCGGCATGACCGGACCTGCGACCGAGATTCCGATCAACAACTATTACTACGCAGGGCTGGTCTCCGCCGTGCTGATGTCTTCGATCCTGATCTATCAGGCCGCCGCGTTCGTGATCACGGGCCGTCATGGGCCCGCGTGGCGCCGGCCTAGTTCGCGGAGCCCAGAATCATGACCGTCATCGTCTTTCTGGGTGTGCTCTTCTCGCTCATGCTGATCGGCATGCCGATCGCCTTCGCCATGCTCTGCGCCGCCGTGGTCATGATGTGGACGCAAGGGATGTTCGACGTCACCACCCTGGCGGAATACTTCATCACCGGCGCCAACAACTTCGCGCTGATGGCGATCCCGTTTTTCATTCTGACCGGCGAGATCATGAACGCGGGCGGCATCTCGACACGCATCGTGACCTTCGCCTCCTCCCTGGTCGGGCACGTGAAAGGCGGATTGGGCTACGTCGCCATCCTTTCCGGGGTCATTTTCGCCGGCCTTTCGGGGTCGGCAGTGGCGGATACCGCAGCGCTGGGCGCGATTCTCATCCCCATGATGGTGGCCCAGGGCTATGCCAGGGATCGGGCTACCGGGCTGGTGGCCTCCGTGGGTATTCTCGGTACCGTACTGCCGCCGAGTATTCCCCTAATTCTCTATGGAGTGGTGGGAGGCGTCTCGATCACCGGACTGTTCATGGCCGGTATCGTACCCGGTCTGATCATGGCGCTGGCGATGACACTGACCTGGTGGGCCGTGTCGCGCAAGGCCGACATGGCTCGCTTGGAGAAGGCCGGCTGGCGTACCCGCGGGGTCGCGTTCAGGCGCGCGTTCTGGGCCCTGCTGCTGCCATTGATCATCATCGTCGGGCTACGCGGCGGCGTCTTCACGCCCACGGAGGCCGGCGTGGTGGCGGCCGTCTACGCGTTCATCGTTGCCTCGCTGCACCGCGAGCTGAAAGCCAGCCAGCTGCTGGATGTGCTGGTCGGCACGGCCAAGACCACCGCCATCGTCATGCTGATCGCCTCGGCGGCGATCGTCACCGCCTACGCCATTACCGTCGCCCAGGTTCCGCTGCAGATCGCTCAGGGCCTGAGCAGCCTGACCGATAACCCCGCCCTGATGTTACTGATCATCATGGTGATTTTGCTGCTGTTCGGCTGCGTGATGGACATGACACCGGCAGTGCTGATCTTCGCCCCGGTACTGATCCCGGTGGTGCAGCAGTTGGGCATAGATCCGATCTACTTCGGCATTCTGATGATCATCAATCTCTCCATCGGCCTGATCACGCCACCGGTGGGTACCGTGCTCTACGTCGGCTGTAGCATCAGTCGAATCAGTCTGATGGAGATCACCCGGGGCATCTGGCCCATGCTGATCGTTTACTTGGGCATATTACTGCTGCTCATTCTGTTCCCGCAGCTCGTGCTGGTACCGCTAGACGTCCTGCATGCCCGCTAATCGTCAGGAGACGACATGAGAAGAGTCTTTCCCCGCCACAGACGCTTCGAGCGGGCCATGAACATCGATGAACTCGCCGCAATCGCCCGGCGGCGTCTACCCAATTTCGTCTATGAATACATCGAGGGCGGGTCGGACGACGAAGTCAGCCTGGCCAACAACCGAGCCATCTTCGAGCGCTACCGCTTCACCCCCAGGACCCTGACCGATGTCAGCCAGCGCAGCCTGACTTGCCACGTACTGGGACGAGAGATCGCGATGCCGCTGATCATCGCCCCCACCGGGTTCAATGGCATGATCACCCGCGATGGCGACATGAAGCTGGCCCGTATGGCGGCCAAGTGGCGGATCCCTTTCACCCTGAGTAACGCCTCGACCACGGCACTGGAGGAGGTCGCCACGGTCACCGAGAGCTGGAACTGGATGCAGATCTATTTCTACCGCGACCGAGACTACGTGGAAAAGCTGATGGCGCGCTGCGAGGCCGCGGGCTTCGACACGCTCGTCATCACCACCGACAGCGCCATCTACGGTAACCGGGAATGGGATGCTCGCAACTACACGCGCCCGCTGGTACTCGACTGGTACAACAAGCTCCACACCCTGACCCGACCAGGCTGGATCAAGGATGTGCTCTACCCGAACGGCGTGCCCACCTTCCAGAATCTCGGCGATCTCCTTCCGCCCGGCGAGACCTCGGTCCAGGGCGCTGCCGCCGCCATTGGTCGTCATCTGATGCCATCGCTCAGCTGGGCGGAGATGCGGTGGCTGCGCCAGCGCTGGCCCGGGAAGTTACTCATCAAGGGCATCCTGTCGGTCGAGGAGGCGCGCCAGGCCAGCGCGGAAGGCATCGATGGCATCGTGCTCTCCAATCACGGTGGCAGGCAGCTCGACAGCTCCGTGTCGCCAATGGAACTCGTCGCCGAGGTGCGCGCCGCCGTGGGCGATGCCATGACGCTGCTGCTCGATGGCGGTTTCAGGCGCGGCAGCGATGTGCTCAAGGCTCGCCTGCTGGGGGCGGATGCCGTCATGCTCGGGCGTGCCACGCTCTATGGCCTGGGCGCGGGGGGTGAGCCCGGTGTCGATCGCGCACTGCGACTGCTGCATGCGGAGCTGGATCGCGATCTTGGACTGCTGGGTTGCAGTAAACTCGAAGAACTGGATGATTCGCTCATGCGCGAGGCGCGCTGAGGTCTCTGCTCGCGCGCTACCCGGCCTGCACGGGTGCCTGCCATACGCGGTGTGGCGCGTTGTCAGACGGATCGTCCTATCATCGAGAAAGAGAGGTTGCTTGCATGGCAGACCAGTGGTCGAAGGGATTCGCAAGCGACCAGGCCTACATCGAGATTCGCGACAAGATCATCACCACGATGATGAAGCCGGGAGAGAAGATTTCCGAGAAGGCGCTGGCAGAGGAGTTCGGCATCAGCCGCACGCCGGTGCGCGAGGCGCTCATGCGACTGCGCTACGATGGACTCGTCGACATCCTGGCGCAGCGCGGCACCTATGTCTCACCCATCCGGCCGGATATCGTCAGAGCGGCAAACTACACGCGCTCGGTGCTCGAGTGCGCCCTGGTTCGGGACGCGGCCAAGTCGTGCACCGACACGCAGAGCCTCGAGCTACGCCACAACCTGCAGCGCCAGCAACTGGTCGAACAGCAGCAGCGTCCGCTCTACGAGATCGAAAGCCTCGATGAAGGTTTTCATCAGCTGATCGCCGAGATCGCCGGCCAACCCGCCGTATGGCAGACCATCTACCACGTGCAGCTGCATATCAATCGTGTCAGAACGCTCTTTCTATCGACACAGCGCGTGCCGCCATTGATCCAGGAACACGCTGCGATCATCGCGGCACTAGAGCAGCACGACGCCGAAGCAGCCGAAGCCGCCATGCGCGAGCACCTGGCCTATATGGACAACAACATCGAGTCGCTGGCGCACGATTACTCGGCGTATCAGGGCTGAACCCAGACGAGGCCAACCGGCTCGCGCCCGCTCATGCCGCCCGACGCCGCCGCGGCAGCGCCCCGGCGCTGAAGAGCGTGCTGGTGGCGGTCACGTAAAAACGCCCCGCGGCACCGAGGTTCTATCGGTGCCAGTTCTATCGATTCCCCTCCTATCGATACCACGAGGCGCTCTCGTCTCGTACCTGCCGCCAGCACGCCTTAAATGGTTAACCATTAGTCTCAGCCTGGCCGTATTCGATCCCTTCCAGCCCCCTGCCTGGACGTACCTCGCCGTAACAGACAGGCGTCACGCAAGAATCCCGTAATCATCTGATAAACATAAACATTTTTTATCGATTGCGTGGCAGCTTCTTCCGTTCAGACGGGGTCGAGTCGATTCATCCGCTTCAGATGATGGCGCTGCTGCGACCAAAGTTGGTCTTCTTTTCACTGCAGGCCCTCATTACCGTGAATTGGTCAACCAATTCACGGAACCCGTTCTATGCAGCCGGCTACCCACCGCGTGATCGCCCCCGCCGATATCCCCGCCCTTCGACGACGCGCCTATCGGATCCGTCGCCATGCGCTCCTCATGGGAGAAGTGCAGGGCCAGGGTTACGTGGGCCAGGCCCTGGGCATCGCCGACGTCCTCGCGGTCGCCTACTTCCGTGCCATGAACCTGCGCGCCGACGACCCCGAGTGGGAAGAGCGCGATCGCTTCCTGCTGTCGATCGGTCACTACGCTATCGCCCTCTATGCCGCGTTGATCGAGGCAGGCGTCATCAGCGAGAGCGAAATCGAGAACTACGGCAGCGACGATAGCATGCTGCCGATGTCGGGGATGGCGGCCTACACCCCCGGCATGGAGATCACCGGCGGCTCGCTGGGCCACGGGTTGGGAATCGGTGTCGGCATGGCGCTCGGCCTGAAGCGCAAGCAGAGCCCTTCGCGCATCTTCAACCTGCTCTCCGACGGCGAACTCAACGAGGGCTCGACCTGGGAGGCCGCCGCCTCGGCCGCCCACTGGAAGCTCGACAACCTGGTCGCCATCGTCGATGTCAACGATCAGCAGGCCGACGACAAGTCGTCGAGCGTGCTCGGCTATGAACCCATCGCCGACAAGTGGCGCGCCTTCGGCTGGACCGCGCTACGGGTGAACGGCAACGACCTCGCCGCGCTGGTCGAGGCCTTCGATAGCGCACTGGACAGCGCCGACGGCAAGCCCTGCGTCATCATCTGCGACACCCTGATGGGCCGCGGCGTGCCGCTGCTCGAAGACCGCGACAAGACCCACTTCATACGCGTCGACGAAGACGAATGGCGCATCGCCCTGAAGCAACTCGACGATACCTATGCCCATTCATCCGACGCCGCAGGGAGCGAGCACTCATGAGTACCCAACCGCGACTCAAGACATCCGCGATGATCGCGTCACTGGCGGCGGAAGGTCAGCCGACCACCTCGGCACCCTTCGGCCACGCCCTGGTCGAGGCGGCCGCGGCCGATGAGCGTATCGTCGGCATGACCGCGGACCTGGGCAAGTACACCGACCTGCACGTCTTCGCCCAGGCCTATCCCGGGCGCCACTATCAGATGGGGATGGCCGAGCAGCTGCTGATGAGTGCCGGTGCCGGCATGGCACGCGAGGGTTTTATCCCATTCGTGACCACCTATGGCGTCTTCGCCTCACGCCGGGCCTACGACTTCATCTGCATGGCGATCGCCGAGGAGAAACTCAACGTCAAGATCGTCTGCGCGCTGCCGGGCCTCACCACCGGTTACGGGCCGAGCCATCAGGCGACCGAGGACATGGCGATCTTCCGCGGCATGCCGAACCTCACCATCGTCGACCCCTGTGATGCGGTGGATATCGAGCAGGCCACCCATGCCATGGCCGCCCACGATGGGCCGGTCTACCTGCGTCTGCTGCGCGGCAAGGTGCCTCGCGTGCTCGATCGCTTTACGGACTACCGCTTCGAGATCGGCAAGGCGCGCAGACTCATGGATGGCGAGGATGCGCTGATCATTTCCTCCGGGCTGATGACCATGCGTGCCATCGAAGCCGCCGACCTCCTCGCCGAGCGCGGCATGCACGTGGGAGTGCTTCACTCGCCCACCATCAAGCCGCTGGATGCGCAGACGATTCTCGATGAGATTCGGCGTCATCCCCAGCGCCCCGTCTACGTGGCGGAGAATCACTCCGTCATCGGCGGGCTGGGCGAGAGCGTGGCCGCACTCCTGATGAATGCCGGCGTGCATCCGGAGTTCCACCAGATCGGGCTGCCGGATGCGTTCCTCGACGCCGGCGCACTGCCCACCCTGCATGACCGCTATGGCATCTCGACCCAGGCAATGGTGAAGACCCTGGCGTCGCGCATCTCGCTCACCTACGCCAGCTGAGCCGGCACGCGCCATAGCGAGGGCTTCACCACGTCTCGTCAAGAAACCCAAATCCCGTCAAGAAACCCAAGTCCCGTCAGCAACCATGAGCGCAACGACAATGATTAAAGCGATCCTGAAAGCGATTCCGACAGCGATTCCGAAAACCATGGCCCTGGCTGCCGCCCTCGCCGCCGCCCTCGCCGCTACCCTCGCCGCCAACACGCCGGCGCTGGCAGCGCAGACCCTGCAACTGGCCCACAACGCCGCCGAGGGCAATCCCAAATGGGAAGCCTCCGAGCGCTTCGCCAAGCTCGTCGAGGAGGGCACTCACGGCGAGATCCACGTCGACGTGGGCGGCAACGCCCAGTATGGCGATGACATGGAAGCGCTGACCCTGATGCGCATGGGCAGCCTGGCATTCAGCGCCAACAGTCAGGGCCCGGTGGCGAGCATCGTCCCGCAGTTTTCCGTGCTGGGGCTGCCGTTTCTGTTCGATTCATTGCCCACCGCCTGGACAGTGATGGATGGCAAGGTCGGCGACGAACTCAAGCGCCTGGCGCAGGAGCAGGGGCTGGTGCTGCTGGCGCTGTGGGACAACGGCATTCGTCACGTCAGCAACAATATCCGCCCGATCGAGAAGCCCGCCGACCTGAAAGGGCTGAAGATCCGCACGCCGCCGGACGAGATGACCGTGGATATCTTCGACGCGCTGGGGGCGACACCAACCCCGATGAACTTCTCCGAGCTCTATATCGCGCTGCAGCAGGGCGTGGTGGATGGCCAGGAGAACCCGCTGATGAACATCTATTCGTCAAAGCTCTATGAGGTACAGAAGTACATCTCGCTCACCGGCCACAAGTACGAGTCCACGCCGCTGCTGATGAGCAAGATCGTCTGGGACGGCCTCTCTCCCGAGCAACAGAAGGTCATCCAGAACGCCGCCATCGAAGCCGGAAAATACAACCGGCAGGCCTCGCTTGCCGCCGACAAGGAGCTGCGCACGAAGATGGAGCAGGCGGGGGTGGCGTTCAACGAGGTGGATCAGGCGCCTTTCATCGAGGCCACGCGCGGCGTCTACGATGCCTGGCGGCAGAAGTACCCGAAGATGGTCGACATGGTCGTCGAAGCCGCGAAAAACGCGTCACAGTAAACGGGAGCGTTCGCCATGTCTGATGTCATCGCAGGAAGGCATGGCGAACCGGGGCATCCCGGTTCGCCCCCGCTGCGCCTGAAAGCCGCGATTCATCACCTGTTCAAGTGGCTCGGCATTCTCTCGCTACTGGTGATGTTCGCCACACTGCTGGCGGCCGTGTTCGTGCGCTACGTGTGGGAGACGAATCTCGACTGGACGTCGGAAGTCCCCAACATCCTGTTTCCGTGGCTCACCATGTGCGCGATCGTCGCGACCGCGGCCAAGAACGAGCATATCGGGATCGAGGCGGTGGTCGAACGGCTGCCGCCGCCGCTGCGACGCGTGATCGGTCTCGCGACCAACCTGCTCGCAGTCGTCGCCTTCTCATTCATCGCCTGGCACGGGCTGGACGTGGTCGCCATCGCGGGCGGCCAGCGCCTGCCCATTACCGGCATCGCCATGTCGTGGTCCTACTGGTCGGTCATCGTCGGCTTCGCTGGCCTGGCACTGGTTTCCCTGCTCAACGTTCTCATCGCGCTCGACCGCCGGGTGCCGGTCGCCGAGTCGCTGGCGACCCACGGGGAGGAAGCCTCATGACGGTCAACATGTTGATCTCCTTCGTGCTGCTCATGCTGATGGCGATGCCGGTGGGCTATTCGCTGGTGATCAGCGGCTGGACGGCGCTGTCGGTGTTCGGCTCGATGCCCTCGAGCATGGTGGTGATGAAGATCTTCCAGCCGACCCAGAGCTTTCCGCTGCTGGCGATTCCGTTCTTCGTGCTCTCCGGCAGCCTGATGATGTCCGGCAAGCTGGGGCAACGCCTGGTGGCGCTCGCCTCGATGCTGGTCGGCAAGTACCCCGGCGGGCTCGGCCAGGTCAACGTGGTCGGTTCGACGATCTTCGGCGGTGTTTCCGGCTCTGCCGTTGCCGAGGCGTCGGCACTGGGGTCGATGCTCATCCCCTGGCAGAAGAGAGAGGGCTACCCTGGGGCCTTCGGCGCCGCGGTCACCGCTTCGTCGTCGGTGATCGCCGGTCTGATGCCGCCGTCGATCCCGCTGATCCTGTTCGCCACGGTCTCCAACGTCTCCATCGCGGCGCTGTTCATTGCCGGCGTGCTGCCGGCGCTGATGCTGGCGATCGGGATGATGACCGCCTGCTACGTGACCGGAAAGCGCCGCAACTTTCCCCGCCTCACCTTGAAGTACACCGCACAGGAGGTCCGGAGCATCCTGATCACCGCACTGCCCGCCCTGCTGATGCCGGTGATCATTCTGGTGCTGCTGCGCACCGGTATCGCCACGCCCACGGAGGTCAGCATCATCGCCGTGGCCTACGCGCTGGTGGTCAGTGCGCTGATCTACCGCGACCTGACCCTCGCCCGCGTGGTCGCCGCGCTCTCGGGCACGGTGGTGACGACCGGCATGGTCATGCTGATCATCGCCGCCGCCAATATCATCGCTTACATCCTCACCAGCGGTGGTGTGCCCCAGGCGGTGGCCCAGTGGGCGGTGGACACCCTCGGCAATCCGATCCTGGTCATTCTGGCGATCAACCTGCTGCTGCTGTTCATCGGCATGTTCCTCGATCTACCGGCGGCGATCCTGCTGCTGGGGCCGACCCTGGTCTCGATCGCCAACGCCATCGGCATGGATCTGGTCCAGCTCGGCATCATCATGTGTGTGAACCTGAGCATCGGGCTGTTCACACCCCCTATCGGCACCACGCTGTTCGTCGCCTCGGCCATCGCGCGCGAGCGCATCGGCAGCGTCGTGCGCGAACTCATTCCGTTCTATCTCGTCGCGATCAGCGTGCTGCTGCTCGTCTCGTACGTGCCCGCACTGATCCTTTACTGAGGAATCCTGATGAAGAGAGTCGCTGTTGCAGGCCTGGGTGCCATGGGCTGGCCCATGGCCGAGAACCTCGACCAGGCCGGGCTCGAGGTACTCGCTCTGGACGCCCTGAGCGAGCGTGCCGACGCCTTTCACCGCCAGGCGTCCGGCCACAAAGCCGCTATCGACAGCGTCGAGGCGCTGGTGATCATGGTGGTCAACGCCGCGCAGATTCGCGCGCTGCTGTTCTCCGATGTTCTCGTCGCCGGCGGGCTGGTATCCCAGCTGCCCGCGGACACCTGCATCGTGCAGATGTCCACCGTCGCGCCGGCCGATGCCGCAGCGCTAGCCGCCGAGGTCGCGGCCGTACGGCCGGATCTTCACTACGTGGATGCCCCAGTGTCGGGCGGCGTGGTGGGGGCGAAAGCCGGCACGCTCAGCATCATGGCCGCCGGCAAGGCGCCATCACTCGCGCGCTGTCGTGTGCTGTTCGAGATCCTCGGCCAGGCGATCTTCGAGGTCGGCGATCGCCCCGGGCAGGGCGCGGCCATGAAGGCGGTCAATCAGCTGCTGTGCGGGGTGCATATCGCAGCGGCGGCGGAAGCGCTGGCCCTGGCCGAGAAGAGCGGCATCGACCGGCAGGTCGCCCTCGAGCTGGTCCAGGGGTCGGCCGCCTCCAGTTGGATGCTGCGCGACCGTGGCCCGCGAATGGTCGCGCCGCCGGGGGAGGTCACCAGCGCCATCGATATCTTCTGCAAGGACCTGGGCATCGTCTGCGACGCCGCCGCTTCGTCGCGAGCCTATACGCCTCTCGCCCACAGCGCGCATCAGCTCTTCGTGGCCACGGCCGAGAGCGGTGAAGGCCGTCTGGACGACAGCCAGTTGATCCGCACCTATCGCCGGCTCAACGGCTGCGACCCCGAGGGAGACAGCCAGGCATGAGCGCGCTTTCGTGTTCCGTCAGCACGGCGGCCTACGACGGTTACGGCTTCGACCGCATCCTGCCGTCCCTGGCCCGCTGCGGCGTGCGCCAAGTCGAGTTCGCCTTCATCGACGGCTACGTGGAGGCGTTCACCGATGCCGATCTGACCCTGGCACTGGCCGACGATCTGTGTCGCGAGATGCGCGGTCTCGATCAGCACTGCCGCTACTTCTCCGGCCATATCGATCTCGGGTTCGACAACGCCCCGGCGCGACTCGAAGCGCGCTGCCGATTCGCCGCGGCACTCGGCGCCCAGTTCGTCATCACCAATGCCGCGACGCTCGGCAACCGGGCACGCTTTCTCGCCAATGCCGAGCGGATGGGTCATATCGCGCGCCACCATGGCGTGCGCATCCTGCTCGAGAACCCCGGCAACGGCGAACCCAACATGCTCGATCACGCCGGCGATATACCGGCGCTGATGGCCACCCTCGATGATGCGACCTTCGGCATCAACTACGACTGCGGCAACCTGCTCTCGCACCAGCCCGCACGCCCACCCGAGGCGGATATCGAGCAGGCCCTGCCGCTGGCGGATCACTTCCATATCAAGCCCTGCCGCCGCACGGCCGACGGGTACGACTTCACCGAACTCGGCGACAGCGATATCGACGAGGCCCGGGTGCTCCGCGCCCTCGTGGCCGCCGAGCGGTCGTTCTCGCTGGAACTTCCCTTCCGGCTCCACCGGGACCCCCAGGCGCAACCCTGGCGGGACGCCAAGCCACTACCTCTCGATCTGATCGAGGAAAAACTCGGCCGTTCCCTCGAATGGCTCGACAACCTTCAATGATGCCTGGAGATACCCGCATGCTTCTCGACAACAAGGTTTGCCTCATCACTGGCGCCGCCGGTGCCCGTGGTATCGGCTTGAAGACCGCCAGACTGTTCCACGAACACGGCGCCAGCGTCGTCATTTCCGATATCGACGAAGCGGCCTGCGAAGCGGTACGCCAGACGTTCGACCCCGAGCGCTGTCTGGTGGTGGTGGCCAATGTCACCCGCCGCGACGAATGCCGCGACGTGGTCGAGCGCGCGCTCGAACGATTCGGCAAGATCGATGTGCTCATCAACAACGCCGGTATCACCCAGCCGGTGAAGTTCGAAGAGATCGACCCCGAGGGCTACGACCGAATCCTAGACGTCAACCTGCGCGGTATGCTCTACATGTCCCAGGCCGTGGTGCCGCACATGAAGGCAGCGGGCGGTGGCGCGATCGCCAATACCTCTTCGGTTTCGGCGCAGCGCGGCGGCGGTATTTTCGGCGGGCCCCACTACAGCGCCGCCAAGGCCGGAATGCTGGGTCTGGGCAAGGCGATGGCCCGCGAGCTGGGGGCCTTTGGCATTCGCGTCAACTCGGTGACGCCCGGGCTGATCGATACCGACATCACTGCCGGCAAGTTGACCGAGGAAATGAAGGCTCCGATCCTCGAAGGGATTCCACTCAAGCGGCTCGGCCTGCCCGACGATGTCGCCAACGCATTCCTGTTCCTGGCCAGCGACCTCTCCAGCTATATCACCGGTGCCACGATCGATGTGAACGGCGGTATGCACATTCATTGACATGCTAAGCTGCCGCCGACCTCTTTCGACCGACGGCAGCGACTGGAACGCCTATGAGCGAGATTGATTCCGACCTTCTGGCCAAATTGCACGACTTCGTTTCGGTATCGGAACTGTCCCGCGATGGACGCCTGAAACTGCCGCCGGAAAGAACGCTGTGCGAGCGCTTCTCGATGCATCGCTCATCGGTCAGGAATCTGCTGTCGGTGCTCCAGAGCCTGGGATTCATCGAGCGCCGGCAGGGTTCGGGCACCTTCCTGAAAATGCCCGAACCCGTCTTCATCCAGCTCTACTTCGAACTGGCCCTGAAGTTGAACTATATCTCCGTCGATCATATGGAAACGGCGCGGGAAATGTTCGAACGCGAGATCATCCAGGCCGCGGCGACGCATCACACCGCCCAGGAGTTGGAAACACTGGAGCAGCTCTGCGAGCGCATCGTCACCACCACGGATATCAACGACGGTCTCCAGGCCGACTACGAGTTCCACGAACAGCTGGCGATCATGGCCGGTAACCCCGCCATTTTGATCATTTTCCAGGGACTCTCGTCGGTGCTGAAAAAAGTGCTTCACCACCGCCGCGTGCTCGCGCGCCAATCCCCGCAGTCGCTGAAGAAGACCAACGAAACCCATATCGCCATCGTCGCGGCGATCAAGGCGAGGGACCCCGACCTGGCGCGTCAGGCCATGTTCGATCACTTCGAGACCTGGAATCAGCAGACGATGCGCTCGTATGCGGGTAGCTGAGGCCCACTCGCCAGAGTGGAGTAGCCACAGGCGCTCAGGCTGAAACCGGCGCTGCCGCCCGACGCCACCGCGGCAGCGACCCGGCGCTGGAGAGCGAGACCGCCAGGATCGATATCAGCACCAGCGCCAACGCGGGCACCAGTACCGCCCAGGGCGCGCGTTCGAGATAGGGCAGGCTCTCGGCCAGCAGCAGCCCCCACTCGGGCGCCGGTGGCCGTGGGCCCAGCCCGAGAAAGCCCAGCGCCGCCAGCGCCAGCGCGGTGCCCGGCAGGCGCAGCATGGCGTGGCGGAACACCGGGCCGACAACCGCCGGCAGCAGGTAGCGGGTGAGCAGCCGCAGCCGCCCCACGCCGAGCATCGGGGTGATGCGCACGTGCGGCTGGCCGAGTGTTTCGGTCACCAGCGCCGCGGTGTGAGCCGCCAATGGCGCCCAGTTCACCAGCGTGATCGCGATCACCGCACCGCTGGCGCTCGGCCCCATCAGACCGGCGACGATCAGTCCGGCGATCACCGGCGGGGTGGCGTTGGTGATCTCGATCGGCCCGGCGGCGAGACGCGGCATTAGCCCCATCGTTACTCCAAGCACAAAGGTGATGCCTACCGCCAGCAGCGCCATGCCCATGGTCGAGAGCGCGCCATGGCTGACCCGCGCCAGGATATCGCGGCCGATCCCATCGGCCCCCAGCGGCAGCGCCAGGCTCGGCGGCTGCAGCCGCAGGTAAGCCGAACTCAGCGGATCACGCCAAAGCCCCGCGACGATGATCAGCGCGAGCGCCGCCGCCGCGAGCGCAGGTATCAGCCAGCGCCAGCGTCCGGGTTCAGTTGGCGCCATCGCCACTGGCACAGCGCCGGCACGCAGGGTGCGCCCCAGCAGCAGTGTCCGGCACAGATTGGCGGCGCCACCCAGCACGATGGCGATGACGAGCAGAATCAGGATACCGGTCTGCAGCGCCGGCAGGTCCTGGGCCGAGGCGGCCCCCAGGGTGGCCCGCCCCAGCCCGGGAATGGAGAACACCTGCTCCACCGCGACCGCGCCGCCGGTCAACCCCACCATCACCAGCCCCACCTGCGGCAGCAGGCTTGGCAGGGTGCGCTGGATCGCCGCCAGGGCGATACGCCGGCGCGCAAAGCCGGCCACGTGCCAGGTCACCACCCAGCGCTCGGCGAATGCCGCCGTCAGCGCATCGCTGAACAACCGCCCGAGCAGCCCGCCGCCGGGCAGGCCGAGGGCCAGCGCCGGTAGGATCAGATGGCGCCAGTCACCCCAGCCATAAGGCGGCAGCCAGTTGAGCCAGGCGGCAAAGACCACCAGCAACAGCGCCGCGAGCAGGAATTCCGGCAGCGCGGTGAGCGCCGCCCCCAGCGCACCGGAGGTCGGCGTCGCCTCGCCGGCGAGCCCGCGCTTGAGCGTCGGCAGGCAGAGCAGCAGGGTGACCACCAGCGCCACGCCCAGCGCTGCCGCCATCAGCGTCAGCGAGACCTGTGACGCCTGCAACATGCCCGGCAGCACCGGGGTGCCGGAGATCCAGGAGACACCGGCATCGCCGTGCGTAAGCCCGCTCAGCCAGTGGCCCAGCTTCTCGAACGGCCCCATGGCCAGGCCGAGCTGGGCACGGATGGCATCCAGCGCCTCTGCACTCGGATTCTGATCGCCGGCGCGGGCACGCAGAATGCTCAGCGCCGGGTCACGCCCGGAGAGCCACGGCAGCAGCCCCACCAGTACCACCACGCCGGCCAGCGTCACCAGCCGCGACAGCGTCGGCAGCAGGCGCTGCCACGCCTCCCAGCGCCATGCCTCCCAGTTCCATGCCACCCCGGCAGACCGCGGGGTCGCACTTGGTGTCTGACTAGCGGGCATCGTCAGCCTGACGGAAGTGGGTGTGCTCATCGATCAGCTCGCGCTCGCGCGGGTCGCGCAGTGCCCCGACCACATTGGTGGCTTCGCCCTGGATCACCCGCTCGTGGAGCATGGGGATCGCGGCGTCCGTTTTCAGGATCGCCGCCTCGGCCTGGATGATCGCCTGACGCCGTTCCGGGCCTGGCGGCAGATCGCCGGCCTTGGCCAGCGCGGCGTCGATCGCCGGGTCGCACAGTTGAGCGATGTTGAACGAACCCACGCAGGAGAAGTCGCTGACCATATAGGCGACCGGGTCGCCGGAGTCGAGCAGGGTAGCCCGCGACAGGATGAAGGCGTCGAACTTGCCCGCCAGCATGTCGGGCTCGATATGCGCGTACTGGCGCACCTCCTGCTCGACATCGAAACCCGCCGCCTCGAGCTGTTGTTCGAGCAGCACGGCCACTTCAGGCAGCTCGGCGCGATCGGTGAAGGTGGCCAGCGTGATGCGGGCGCCGCTGGGCTCGGCGGCGGCGGGGCGCTGAACAGGCTGGCGCAGCCCGCTTGCCCAGGCCACCGCAGGTCCCAGCAGCCCCTCGGCGACATCGGCGCGCCCCTCGTAGACGGTGCGCACGATGGCGCCACGGTCGAGCGCCTCGCGTGCCGCGGCACGCAGGGTCGGGTCCGTAAACACACCGGAGGCGGTGTTGAGATAGAGGGTGTTGGTGCGCGGCATCGGCACTTCGTGAATCAGCGTGGGGTCGATCAGCGCTACCTGCGACACCGGTACCGCTTCGACCACATCCGCCGCCCCGGTGCGCAGCGCGGCGCCGCGGGCAGTGCCATCGGGCACGTAGTCGGCGTCGATGCCGGCGAGTTCGGCACGCTCGCCCCAGTAGCCGTCGTAACGCTCGAGGGTGGCGCTCTGGGTGCCATTGATCGCGGTGAGCACGAAGGGCCCAGTGCCCGCGCGGGTGGGGTCGACGTGGCCCGCCTGGGCATAGGCCCGCTGCGCCATGATCGCCAGCTGCGGGCTGGAGAGCCGGTTGGGCACCAGCGGGTCGGCATCCGCGGTGCGCACGATGATCGCGTTCTCGCCGTCCGCCTCGATATGCATCTCGACCCCGTCTAGGATGCGCGGTTTGGGCACGGCGTTTGTCGCGGCGGTGAGCGAGGCCACCACGCGCTCGACGGTCAGCGCGGTGCCGTCATGGAAGGTCACGTCCGGGCGGAGGGTGAAACGCCAGGTCTGCGGGTCGAGCTGATCCCATTCGGTGGCCAGAAACGGCTGCGGATCACCATTGGTATCAAGCCGAATCAGCGTCTCGGCGGTGCGCCAGCGTGACAGCTTGAAGGCATCATCGGTGAGCGGATTGAGCCCGGAGCGCGGCGGCTGCAGCATGGCGACGCGGAGGCGCCGATCCTGCGTCTGTGTCTTCTCGGGAGCATCGTCACGCGCCGCCGAGGTCTCTTCGTCCTGCCCGCAGCCGGCGAGGAGAGAGAACGACAGCACCATCAGCGGCAGCGTCAGGGCGCGCCGCAGCAGGCTGACCGGGTGGCGTGTGGTCGAGGCGCGCCGGGGCGTCGCGGCGATGCCGAAAGTCGCAGTGGCAGGGAAGGTCACGAGGGGATCTCCTGGGTCGTGGGGCGGCGCCCGGCGGCTTCCGAGGTCGGTACGGGCGTGGACAAGGCAGTAGAAAAGGTCGTGGCGGCGCGCAGCAGCGCTGCGGTATGCGCCTGGGCCGGCTGGCGGAAAAGTGCCGCCGTGGGGCGGTCTTCGATGATCTCGCCGGCATCGAGGATCAGCGTGCGCTGGCACAGCCGGCACACCACCGAGAGATCGTGGGAGATCAGCAAAAGGCCAATGCCGGCGTCATGATTGAGCGACTTGAGCACCTGGGTGACCATGGCCTGCACCGGCAGGTCGAGCCCGCTCAGCGGCTCGTCCGCCAGCAGCAGCCGGGGCCGCACCGCGATCGCCCGAGCGATCGCCACGCGCTGCGCCTGCCCACCCGAGAGCGAGTCGGGGCGGCGCTCGAGAAAGCTGCCATCCAGCCTCACCTGGGCCAGCGCCTCGCCTACCCGCCGCCGGTGATCGCCCTCGATACCCAGATGTAACAGCGGCTCGCGCACCAGTTCACGGACTCGCATCCGCGGGTCTAGGGAGGCCGCCGGGTCCTGCGGGATGTACTGCACCACCCGGCGATACCAGCGCAGCGCACGCACCGAGCCGGGCCGAATGCGCCGGCCCTGGCACCAGATCTCGCCGCTGTCGGCACGCGTCAGGCCCAGCATCAGATTGAGCAGCGTCGACTTGCCCGCCCCGGAGACCCCGGCGAGACCGATCAGCTCCCCCGGGCGGATGGCGAAATCCACTGCCTTCAAGATCGGCTGCCGCTCGCGCCGCCAGCCCCAGCGCCGTGGCCCCGCCACCCAGCGGCTCAGCCCACTGACGCGCAGGAGGGAGCCATCAGCGTTTAGAGAAGCGCCATCGGCGTTTAAACAAGAGCCATCAGCGTTTAGAGAAGAGCCATCAGCGCTAATACGAGAGCCATCGGCGTCTGGGCGAACGCCCTCGTCGCGTTTCGACGGATGGCAATCATCGAGGTGTCTCATCGCTCACCCACCGCAGCACCGGCGGGCCAGGCGTCCGCTGCCGCCAGCATCTCGGGCGCCATCTCGGCGCTGCGCATCGCAGACACCAGCTCGCGGGTGAAACGCTGCCGGGGTGACGCAACCAGATCCGCCAGCGGGCCACTCTCGATCATCCGCCCCTGCTCCAGAATCACCGCGCGCTGGCACAGTCGGCTGGCCGCCCCCATGTCGTGGGAGATGAACAGCAGCGCAGGCTTCCCGGCGCCACCGGTGGTCTCATGCAACAGCGTCAGCACCTCTGCCTGGGTCAACGCATCCAGCGCGGTGGTCGGCTCATCGGCCACGATCAGTGAAGGCTTGCAGGCCAATGCCAGCGCCACGCAGACCCGCTGGCGCTGGCCACCGGAGAGTTCGGCGGGCGAGCGCGTCAGCAGCTCATTAGCCGCCGTCAGTCGCATGCGCGTCAGCAGCTCGGCGGCGGCGACCCGCGCCGCCCGGCGCGGTAGCCCGTGGAAGCGCACGAAAGGCTCGCTCAACTGGGCGCCCACGCTCACCAGCGGGTTCAGAGCCGCCTGGGTGTTCTGGAATACCATGCCGATACGCAGCGCACGCGGTCGCCGGGCCGCCGCCACGCCGGCGACATCGAATTCGCCAAGGCGAATACGCCCTTCGACGCTCGCCGTGGGCGGGGTGATGCCCAGGATCGCCGCCGCGGTGAGCGACTTACCCGAACCCGAGGGGCCGATCAGGCAGACGCGCTCACCCGCCCCGACCGTGAAATCGAGACCATCCACCACGCGCTGCGCGCCGAGACGCACCGACAGATTGTCCACCCGTAACACGGGCTCATTGGGCTCGGGCACCACGCCACGCTCCTGCTGGAAAGGCCGAGAAGCGCGAAGTTATAACATAACGATTTAGCGGTGCGCTATGGCCGTATGCATGGCTTCGGTGACGGTACGCGCGGGTGATGGGTGAGGCTGTCTGGCAGCAGAGATGACTCGATACAACGGTTGGCACGACGGGCACCGCTTGGTCCCCGTCGCGCCGTCGCGATCTATTCCACCGTCACGCTCTTGGCCAGGTTGCGCGGCTGATCCACGTCGGTGCCCTTGAGCACGGCGACATGGTAGGAGAGCAGCTGCAGCGGCAGGGTGTAGAGAATCGGCGCGAGCACTTCATCGATCTGCGGCAGGTGCAGTACGCGCAGGTCGTCAGCGGCAGTCAGCCCGACGTCGGCGTCGGCGAAGACGAACAGTTCACCGCCGCGGGCGCGCACTTCCTGCAGGTTGGACTTGAGCTTCTCCAGCAGCTCGTCGTTGGGCGCCACCGCGATCACCGGCATATCGGCATCGACCAGCGCCAGCGGGCCGTGCTTGAGCTCGCCCGCCGGATAGGCCTCGGCGTGGATGTAGGAGATCTCCTTGAGCTTGAGCGCGCCCTCCAGGGCGATCGGGAACTGGGTGCCACGACCCAGGAACAGCGCATGGTGCTTTTCGGCGAAGGCCTCCGAAAGCTCGGCGATCGGGCCATCCATCTCCAGCGCCTGTTCGAGCAGCGCCGGCAGCCCGCGCAGGGCCTGGACCAGCGCCGTCTCGCGGGCATCGCCGCGCTCGCGGCGCAGCGCCAGAGTCAGCAGCAACAGCGCCACCAGCTGGGTGGTGAACGCCTTGGTCGAGGCGACGCCGATCTCCGGGCCGGCCTGGGTCATCAGCGCCAGATCCGATTCACGGGTCAGCGAGCTGCCCGGTACGTTGCAGATCGCCAGCGCGCCGAGATAGCGCTGGCCGTCCGTGCGGCCCTTGGCGTAGCGCAGCGCGGCCAGGGTGTCGGCGGTCTCCCCGGACTGGGAGAGGGTGACGAAAAGGGTATTCTTCGGCACCACCACCTCGCGGTAGCGATACTCCGAGGCAACCTCCACCTGGGTCGGGATGCCGGCCAGCTTTTCCAGCCAGTAGCGCGCCACCAGCCCCGCGTGATAGCTGGTGCCGCAGGCGATGATATGGATCTGCTCGACGCGCGCGAACAGTGCCTTGGCGTCGACCCCGAAGCTGTTCTCCAGTACCCGGCTACCGCTGAGGCGCCCCTCCAGGGTGGCGGCGACCACCGCCGGTTGCTCATGGATCTCCTTGAGCATGAAGTGGCGATACTCGCCGCGGCTGGCGGCGCCGTCACCATGCTCGAAGACATGAGCTTCGCGCTCGACGCGTTCGCCGCCGGCACTGTGGATCTCGATACCGTGGGCGTCGGAGAGGCGCACCACGTCGCCCTCCTGCAGATAGATGAAGCGGTCGGTGACCTGCAAAAGCGCCAGGGCGTCGGAGGCGAGGAAGTGCTCGTCGATCCCTACGCCGACCACCAGCGGGCTGCCCTTGCGCGCGCCGACGATCTCGCGCGGCGCCTCCACGTGCATCACCGCCAGCGCGTAGGCGCCGTCGATCCGGGCCAGGGTCGCCTGCACCGCGGCGAGCAGATCACCGTGGGCGTCGAAGGCGCGTTCGAGCAGATGCGCCACCACCTCGGTGTCGGTCTCGGAGTGGAAGGTCACGCCTTCGGCCTCGAGATCGCGCTTGAGCGGTTCATAGTTCTCGATGATGCCGTTGTGCACCAGCGCCAGACGGCGTCCGGCGACGTGCGGGTGGGCGTTGGCCTCGGAGGGTTTGCCGTGGGTCGCCCAGCGGGTGTGGGCGATACCGATATGCCCCTTGAGATCCTCCGCGGCGAGCTTCTCCTCCAGCGCCGCGACCTTGCCCAGCGCGCGCCGGCGTGCCAGCCCACCATCGCCGCCCAGCACCGCCATGCCGGCGCTGTCGTAGCCGCGATATTCGAGCCGCTTGAGCCCTTCCAGCAGGATGCCCTGCACGTTGCGCGCTGCCAGCGCGGCGACGATTCCACACATGTTCGATGTCCTCGAGATTATTGGGGCGCGTCGGCGACCACCAGCGTCACGCCCTGGGCCTCGATGGCGGCGGCATCCGCCGTCGCGAGGCGCCAGTCGGTCACCAGGGTGTCGATACGTGCCCAGGGGAGTTCCAGATTGGGAATACGGCGGCCGAGCTTATCAGCCTCGACCATCACCACCACTTCACGCGCGACCTCCGCCATCACCCGGGTGAGGCCGAACAGCTCGTTGTAGGTGGTGGTGCCGCGGTCGATGTCGATGCCGTCGGCACCGACGAAGAGCTGATCGAAGTCGTAGGCGCGCAGCACCTGTTCGGCGACCTGCCCCTGGAAGGATTCGGAGTGCGGGTCCCAGGTGCCGCCGGTCATCAGCAGCGCCGGCTCGGGTTCGAGTTCGCGCAGGGCGCCGGCCACGGCGAGGGAGTTGGTCATCACCACCAGCCCGCGCAGGCCGCCGAGCTCACCGATCAGCGCCGCCGTGGTGGTGCCGCTGTCGACGATGATGCGATTGTGCTCACGGATACGCGCCCGGGCGGCGCGGGCGATGGCACGCTTGTGGGGCGAGAGCGTCTGCGCCGGTTCGGCCAGCATCTCCTGCGGCAGCGGCGCCGCTCCGCCATAGCGGCGCAATAGCAGGCCGCTGCTCTCCAGGGTGGCGAGATCCTTGCGCACCGTGACCTCGGAGATGGCGAAGCGCGATGCCAGCGCCTCCACCGGTGTCTCGCCGTGGGCGTTGACGTAGGCGAGGATGGCATGGCGTCGCTGGGCGGTATCGCGTTTCGGCATTCTTTCACTTCGAAAGATAATTCAGATCGAATCGAAACTTAAAGCGCGTCTCATGTCAAGCGAGAGGTCTAGGATTCGCCCTCTTCCGCGCACGGACAGCCCGGTCGTCAGCCGATCTGCGATAATGAACGCCGTTTACCGTTGCTCATCTCAGGTCACCTCGCGATGCTTCCTCTTTCCTCGCCCACTGCCCTCTGTCGCCGCTACCCCGGCTGGCTCATCACCATCGTCACGCTGTTCGCCATGCTGCTGGGGGGCTGTTCGCGCCCGCCGGAGATCCACAAGCTGGCGGGGGCGGCCGAGGGCACGACCTATCACATCAGTTGGTGGTCGCAGCGCGAGGTCGACCCCGAAGCGCTCGAAAAGAACATCGATCAGGCGTTGCAGCAGGTCGATCTGTGGATCTCCAACTACCGCGACGACTCCCTGATCGAGCGCTTCGACCGCGGGTCGTCCACCCAGTGGCAGACGCTCCCCAGCGATGTCGTCCAGTTGCTGTCGATCGCGCAGACGGTGCACCGCGAATCGCGGGGCTGCTACGACCCCACCATCGCGCCGCTGTTCGATCTGTGGGGCTTTCGCGCCGACCACTTCCAGCCGCCGAGCCCGGCGCGCATCACGGCGACCCTGGACGAGATCGGCTTCGATCATCTGCAGCTCGACCCGGCGCAGAACCGGGTCCGCAAGACGCTGCCCGAGCTATCGGTGGACATGTCCTCGATGGGTGAAGGCTACACCCTGTGGCGTCTGCGTCAGGTGCTGGAGAACGCCGGCATCCAGGCCTATCTGATCGAGTTCGGTGGCGACATGCTGGCGCGCGGGCGCAAGCCGGATGGCAGCACCTGGAAGGTGGCGATCGAGCGCCCCTCGCCGGATCGCATGGCGGTCGAGCGGGTACTGGAGATCACTGGTAAATCGGGGGTGTCGATCAATACCTCGGGCACTTATCACCACTTCTTCGATGACGCGGGCCGGCGCTACTCGCATATCCTCGATCCGCGCACCGGCGCCCCGGTGACCCACGATCTGGTCTCGGCGAGCGTGATCGGCAGCGACCCGCGCCTGGGCGACGCCTGGGCCACGGCGATGCTCTGCCTGGGTCAGCAGGCGGGCATGGCGGTGGCGCGGGCCCAGCATCTGGCGGTGCTGTTCATCCAGGAGGATGGCGATGGCAAGCTGCACGAGAGCCAGAGCCCGGCGCTCGCCGGCTCCGACCTGGTGAAGGCGCTGCCCTGAGCGGCGCGACGAAAGGCTCGATTCAGGGGGTCGCCACCAGACGGTAGCCGACCCCCGGCTCGGTCTGGATCAGCCGTGGGGCCTCGGGGTCGTCGCCCAGCTTGTGGCGCAAGCGGCTGATGACGATGCGCAGATAGTGGGTGTCGTGGACATGCACCGGGCCCCAGATCTCGGCCAGCAGCTGATGCTGGGTGACCACCCGGTCCGGCTGGCGCGCCAGCATCGCCAGCACGCTGAACTCGCGCGGTGTCAGGTGCAGCGCTTCGCCGCGCCGGGTGACACGGTGCCCGGCGATATCCAGCGTCAGCTCGCCCAGATGATAAAGCGTGGGGGTGGCACCGGTGGCAGGCGCGCGCAGCGCCACACGCACCCGCGCCAGCAGTTCCTGGATACCGAACGGCTTGGTCACGTAGTCATTGGCGCCGGCATCCAGCGCGGCGACCTTCTCGCGCTCGCTGCCGCGGGCCGAGACCACCAGCACCGGCACCTCGCTCTGGGCGCGCAGGGCGTCGAGCACCTCCATGCCGTCGACGTCGGGCAGGCCGAGATCGAGCAGCACCAGCGCCGGCGGCTGGCGGTTGAACGCCGCCACCCCGGCGGCACCGCTCTCACACTCCTCCACCTCGAAGCCCTGGGAGCGGAGACTGATGCGTAGAAAGCGCCGAATCTGGCGGTCATCCTCGATCACCAGCAGGCGCGGCCCGCGCTCG
Source organism: Salinicola sp. DM10 (assembly GCF_017306975.2). NCBI lineage: Bacteria > Pseudomonadati > Pseudomonadota > Gammaproteobacteria > Oceanospirillales > Halomonadaceae > Salinicola > Salinicola sp. DM10. Next base: position 336,365 of record NZ_JAFLEN020000003.1, on the reverse strand, counting down.
GGGGAGACATCAGTCATGGCGGGGTTGGCTCTCCCTCTTGATATCGATCTCGGAAGTCGTGTCGGTCTCGGGCAGCGCCCACAGCGGCAGCCGGATCACGATCTCGCTGCCGCTGCCCCAGTCCGCCGCGCGGGCACGGATCTCGCCACCGTGGGCGCCGACCATGCCGCGGCAGATGGCCAGACCCAGACCGCTGCCCTGGGGGCTCCGGTCGCCGTCGCCACCGCTGAAGAACATGTCGAAGATACGCTCACGCAGCGCTTCCGGAATACCCGGCCCCTGATCGGCGACCCGAATAACGATCCACTCCCCTTCCCGTTCGCCCACCAGCCGCAGTCGCCCGCCCGGCGGCGAGAAACGCGCGGCATTCTCGATCACGTTGATCAGCGCCTGCTCGATGAGCGCCGGATGCACGTAGAGCAGTGGCAACTGGGGGTCGAGGTGACGCTCGATGCGCAGCGGCTCGACCACCGAGCCCAGGCGCGTGAGCGCCGAGTGGAAGATATCGGCGAGGGCGACCCAGTCGCGCTCGAGTTTGAGCCCGCCGTGTCCGAGCCGGGTCATGTCGAGCAGGTTCTGGATATAGCGGTTGAGACGTTCGCTCTCGCCGAGCACGCCGTCGAGCAGCTCGCGGCGGTCGCTTTCCGCCAGTTCGGCCCACAGGTCGCGCAGCGCGCTGGCGGAGCCGATGATCGCCGCCAGCGGCGTACGCAGGTCGTGGGAGACCGACGACAGCAGCGCCGAGCGCAGGCGTTCGTTCTCTTCCGCCAGCCTGGCCGCGCCAAGCTCCTCGACCAGCCGAGTGCGCGCCAGCGCGGCACCCAGTTGATTGACCAGATTGGCCACCAGCGCCTCCTCGGCTTCGTCGAGTCCCGCCCCGCGCTCGCCGAGCGCCAGCCCCAGCACCGCCGGCACCGGCCCCTCGCTGGCGCCCTGCTCGAGGATCGGCACGAAGCGCCAGCGCTGCGCGGCCAGGGTCTGGGTGCCGTGGCCACTGGGACGGGCGTGGCGCTGGCTCCAGTGCGCCGCCTGCAGCGTCGCGGCATCGAGTGAGAGGGTGCCGGGGTGCGAGGCGCTGACCCGCGGCGGCGCCTCGGCCTCGGGGCTGTCGACGAATACGCACGGCAACTCGAGCTGGTCCGCCAGCACCTTGACCGCGATCTCGCGGACCCGCTCGCGGTCCGCCGCCGCCGCCAATGCGCGCGAGATCGACAGCATCTCCTGAATCTGATGCCGGCTCTGGCGCAGCAGCAGCAGCTGGCGCCGCACCTTGCCAGCCAGCTGCCCGGCCACCGCCGCGACCAGGCAGAACACGAGCACCGTGAGCACCTGATCCTGATGGATCATCGCCAGACTGAAGCGCGGCTCGGTGAACAGGAAGTTGTAGACCAGCGCGCTCAGCGCCACCGCCAGCATCGCCGCGCGGGTCCCCGCCTTGAGCGCACAGGCCAGCACCGCGGCGAGGAACACCAGCGACAGGTTGGCCAGATCGAGCAGGCTCGACAGCCCCGCCGCCACCGCTGCCGCCAGGGCCACGCTGGCCAGCGGCCATAGCCCTTCGCGCCAGCGCGGCCAGCGCCACTGCCGGGTACGCCGCGACGGTGCCGCGGGCGCCTCGGCAAGCAGGATCAGATCGAACGGCGGACGCCGGGCGAGCAGACGATCGACCAGCGGCGCCTGCCACCAGCGCCACTTGAGCGGGGTGCGTCCGAGCATCAGCGTAGTGACATTGTGGCGCGTGGCGTATTCGAGCAGCTCGGCCAGCGGATCGTCACCACGCAGGGTCTCCCAGCGGCCGCCGAGCTGTTCGCTCTGCTGACGCAGCGTGCCCACCTCGCCGGCCGCCGCGGCATCGAGCTCGCGCAGCGGTGTCACCAGCACCACCACCCACGGCGCCTGATGGCGCTGCGCCCAGCGGCTGGCGGCGCGCAGCAGCGCCTGGTCGCCGCGCCGCCCCTCCACCGCCACCAGCAGACGCACGCGCACCGGCCAGGGCCCGGCGACACCGCCGGCATCCATTACCCGGCGCACGTCGCTATCGAGGCGCTCCGCCATCACTTGCAGCGCCAACTCACGCAGCGCGGTCAGGTTGCCCGGGGAAAAGTAGCGCGCCAGCGCCGCGCGGGCCTGCTCGGGGACGTACACCTTGCCCTGCTTGAGCCGCTCGATCAGCTCCTGCGGGGTGAGGTCGATCAGCGACAGGTCGCGGGCCCGGGCGATCAGCGCGTCGGGCACCGTTTCGCGCATGCGCACGCCGGTGATCCGGGCGACGTCGTCGTTGAGCCGCTCGACGTGCTGGACATTGAGCGTGGTCCACACCTCGATGCCCGCATCGAGCAGCTCCTCGATATCCTGCCAGCGCCGCGCGTGGCGCCCGCCGGGAATATTGCGGTGGGCCAGCTCATCGACCAGCAGGATCGCCGGACGCCGGGCCAGCGCTGCGTCGAGATCGAACTCCGAGTAGCCACGGCCGCGGTAGTCGCGCGTCACCGATGGCAGTTGCTCGAGCCCGACGCACAGCTGCTCGGTCTCGGCGCGCCCGTGGGCTTCGATCACCCCCAGTACCACCTCCTCGCCGCGCTCGTGACGCTCGCGGGCGGTACGCAGCATGGCGCTGGTCTTGCCCACCCCCGGCGCGGCACCCAGAAAGATGCGTAGCGCAGCGCCATGCTGGGTGGTGGCCAACAGCGCATCCGGGTCCGGACGCGGGGGGTCTTGGGTTTGGTTCACACAGGGCTCCGACAGGGGCGGCACGGTACACCGGCAGATACCCGGCGCAGGCTCACGGCAGCGGCCGCGTGGCGATGCCATCGAGGGCCAGATTGAGCGGCAGCACCGCTACCCGCGGCTGGCCGAACCCGCCGCTGTCACTATAGCGCGCCACCAGCGCGCGGACATCCGCCTCGCGCAGGCCGCGGGCGCGGGCCACCCGGGCGATCTGGATCGCCGCCGCCTGAGGGCTGATGTGCGGGTCGACCCCGGAGCCCGAGGCGGTCAGCAGATCCCCCGGTATCCGGCCCGGCGCCACACCGTCACGGGCCGTGATGCGCTTGGCATCGGCTTCGACGCGCTGACGCAGCGCCGGATTGCTCGGCGCCAGATTGGAGCCGCCGAGGGTGTCGGCGGCGTAATCCACCGCCGAGGGCCGGCCCTGGAAGTAGCGCTCGCCGGTGAACGCCTGCCCCACCAGCGTCGAGCCGAGCACCCGCCCCTCGGGGTCGGCCAACAGACTGGCGTTGGCCTGATGGGGAAACAGCCACTGCCCCAGCCCGACCACGGCCAGCGGGTAGAGCAGGCCCAGCAGCAGCGCCATGGCGAGCGTGAAACGCAGCGCCGAGCCCCAGCCGGCGCCAGCTCGGGCCGGCGCGGCGGCCGCGCCAGTCTCATCGCCCCTCTGCACATCACTCATCGCCACATCACTCATCGTCTCGTTGCTCATCGTCTTGTCCCTCTCGGAGCGTCTTTCACGATCTTTTCTGAGAACGTCTTTCCTAACTCCGGCGGCAGGGCGTCACATCAGGGTGCCGAGTGCCAGATCGATCAGCTTGATCGCCGGGAACGGCAGCAGCAGGCCGCCGACGCCGTAGATCAGCAGGTTGCGCCGCAGCATGGCGCTGGCCGAGGCCGCGTGTACGCGTACGCCCCGCAGGGCGAACGGGATCAGCGCGGGGATCACCAGGGCGTTGAAGATGACCGCCGCCAGCACCGCCGACTGCGGCGAGTGCAGATCGAGCACGTCGAGGCTGCCCAGCGCCGGCGCGCTGGCGGCAAAGATCGCCGGCAGGATGACGAAGTACTTGGCCACATCGTTGGCCAGCGAGAAGGTGGTCAGCGCGCCGCGGGTGATCAGCAGCTGCTTGCCGATCTCCACCGCGCTGAGCAGCTTGCCGGGGTCGGAGTCGAGATCGACCATGTTGGCCGCCTCGCGCGCGGCCTGGGTGCCCGAGTTCATCGCCAGGCCGAGATCGGCCTGGGCCAGCGCCGGGGCGTCGTTGGTGCCGTCGCCCATCATCGCCACCAGCCGCCCGGCGGCCTGCTCTTCGCGGATCAGCGCGAGCTTGCGCTCGGGCGTCGCCTCGGCAACGTAGTCGTCGACCCCCGCTTCGGCGGCGATCGCCGCGGCGGTGATCGGGTTGTCGCCGGTGATCATCAGCGTCTTCACGCCCATCTGGCGCAGCTGCGCGAAACGCTCGGCGATGCCCTGCTTGATCACATCGGAGAGCGCGATTACGCCCAGCAGGCGCGCCTCTTCGGCCACCGCCAGGGGGGTGGCACCGTGGCGCGAGATGCGCTCGACCAGCGCTTCGAACTCCTCCGGCACGCGACCACCGGCTTCCTGTATCTGCCGGGCGATGGCGTTGGGCGCGCCCTTGCGCCAACGCCGGCCATCGGCGAAGTCGAGCCCGGAGACCCGGCTGGCGGCGCTGAACGGCACCACGTCGGCGTCTTCGACGGGCACCAGCGCCGCACCCTGCGCTCTCGCCAGCACCACGATCGAGCGGCCTTCCGGCGTGGGGTCCTCGAGTGAGCAGAGCGCGGCGACCTCGCGCAGGCGCGCCGGGTCGACCCCGTGGCAGGCGGCGAACTCGGTGGCACGGCGGTCACCGAGCGTGATCGTGCCGGTCTTGTCGAGCAGCAGGGTGTCGATGCTGCCGGCGATCTCCACCGCCTTGCCCGACTTGGCGACCAGATTGGCACGCATGGCGCGCTCCATCCCGGCGATACCGATGGCCGGCAAAAGCCCGCCGATGGTGGTCGGAATCAGGCATACCAGCAGCGCCACCAGCATCACCGGCGAAGCCGAGATACCCACGAACTGGGCCAGCGGTACCAGCGTGACGACGACGATCAGAAAGATCAGGGTGAGCGTCGACAGCAGCACGGAGAGCGCCAGCTCGCTGGGGGTCTTCTGGCGGCTGGCGCCCTCGACCAGGGCGATCATGCGATCGAGCAGCGACTCACCGGGGTCGATGCTGACCTCGACGAGCAGTTCGTCGGAGAGCAGCTTGGTGCCGGCACTGACGCCGCTGTTGTCGGTGCCCGCCTCGCGCAGTACCGGGGCCGATTCACCGGTGACCGCGGATTCGTTGATCGAGCCGGCCCCGTCGACGATCTCGCCGTCGGCGGGGATCAGCTCGCCGGCGACCACCCGCACGCGGTCCCCCCGGCGCAGCCGCTCGGCGGCGACGATCTCCTCGCCGTTCTGGGTCAGACGGCGTGCCTGCAACTCGCCGCGGGTGGCACGCAGGGCACCGGCGTGGGCCTTGCCGCGCGACTCGGCCAGGGCCTCGGCGGCATTGGCGAACAGCAGCGTGGCGAGCAGGATCAGGCTGACGGCGAGGGCGAAGCCGGTACCGCTCTCGCCGCGGGCGAAGGTCAGCGCGGTGTAGAGCGCGCACACCAGGGTGCCGATGGCGACCACCGCCATTACCGGGTTGCGCGCCAGACTGCGCGGATCGAGCCGGCGCAGGGCCTCGCCCACCAGCCACAGCGGTGCCGGGCGCGCGCGGCGCGCGGCAGTATCAGAGGCAAGCAGAGTCATGGGAGCTCCTCGTGATGTCCGGGCACGGGCTCAGCCGGCCAGGCTCAACTGTTCGGCGATGGGGCCCAGCACCAGCACGGGCAGAAACCCCAGCAGATTGACGATGACGATGACCCCGGCGGTGAGCCCGACGCAGGCGCCGCTCTCCAGATCCAGGCTGCCGCGCCCCTGCGGCGCCGTGCGCTTGCCGGCCAGCCAGCCGGCGACCGCCAGCGGCACCAGCATGGGCAGGAAGCGCCCGAGCGCCAGCGCCACCACGCAGCTCAGGTTCCACCACGGCGTGGCGTCGGCGAGACCTTCGAAGCCCGAGCCGTTGTTGGCGAACGCCGAGGTGTATTCGTAGAGCACCTGGGAGAGCCCGTGATAGCCCGGGTTGCTGGTGCCGGCGAGGCCGGGGAAGCTCACCGCCAGGGCGCTCAGGCCGAGCACGCTGAGCGGCTGAGCCAGGATCGCCAGCGAGATCCAGCGCATCTCACGAGTCTCCAGGGGCTTGCCGAACAGCTCCGGCGCCCGCCCCACCATCAGCGAGCCGATGAAGGCCGCCAGCATCAGGTAGAGCAGATAGCCGATCAGGCCGACCCCGATACCGCCGAAGGTGACGTTGACGAACATGTCCATCAACAGCCCCAACCCGCCGAGTGGATTGAAGCTGTCGAGCATCGCGTTGACCGAGCCGTTGGAGGTCTGGGTGGTCCAGCTACCCCACAGCGCCGAGAGGTCGCTGCCGAAGCGCAGCTCCTTGCCCTCCAGGTTGGGCCCGGCCAGCGCCAGGCCGTGAAGCGCGGCATTGGGCAGGCGCTCGGAGAACATCACCAGGGTGGTGCTCGACAGCGACAGTGCCAGCATCACCCCGCCGATCCCCAGCAGGAGCCGACGGCGCCCGCTGATCATCGCCACCGCGATCAGCGAGGCCAGCGGAATCAGCAGCAGGGCCACGCTCTCGACCACGTCGGCGAGCGCGGTGGGGTTCTCCAGCGGCACGCTCGAATTGGGCCCGTACCAACCTCCGCCATTGGTACCCAACTGCTTGATCGCCACCATCGCTGCCACCGGCCCGCGCGGGATCGTCTGCAGCGCGCCACCCTCGAGCATCGTCACCCGCTGGGCGCCCTGGTAGGTCGCCGGCACGCCCTGCCATACCAGGACCAGGGCGGTCACCAGCGCCAGCGGCAGCAGTACCCGGATCACGATGCGGGTCAGGTCGAGGTAGTAGTTGCCCACGCCGGCGGCCGCGCTGTCCGCGGCTGCGGGGCGGCGCAGCAGGCTGCGGGTGATCGCCAGCAGCACCGCAAGCCCGGTGGCCGGGGTCAGGAATTGCAGGGTGACGATGGCCAGGGTCTGGCTCAGGTAGGAGAGCTGGGCCTGGCCCGAGTAGTGCTGCTGATTGGTGTTGGTGGCGAACGAGACGGCCGTATGCAGTGCCGTATCCCAGTGCATGCCGGGAATTCCATCGGGGTTGAGCGGCAACACTCCCTGGCCCATGAAGACGAGCCAGGCCAGCACGATCAGCAGCAGGTGGAGTTTCAACACCGCGAGCAGATAGGCCGACCAGGTCATCGACGCGCGTCGGTCGACACCGGCCAGGCGCATCAGGGCCGCCTCCAGCGGCCCGAACAGGCGATCCAGCGCACTGGGGCGATGCGTATCCAGCGCACGGCCCATGTAGAGGCCCAGGGGCAGCGCCAGGCCGATGAGCAGCGCATAGCAGAGCGTCAGCGCACTCATCTCAGAACCGCTCCGGCCGCCACAGGGCGACTCCCAGATACAGCGCGGTGGCGGCGGCGATCGCCAGCATCAGGTAGGACATGCCGAGCACTCCAGGTCAGGGGAGGCTCAGTCTCGATGCCGGCGGCGTAAAAATTCGAGATCGAAAAGCGCCGTGAGGCGTAAAGAGGGCGTAAAAATGTCCCATGTCATGGTCAAGCCGTCGCGGGCTGGGCATCATCACCCCTTCTCGCCCATGGAGACCCGCGTGCCGACTTCCCTGCTATCGCCCTTTGCCCCGGCCCTGCCTGCCGGGCGTCCTCGTCCGAAGGCTCGTCACCGCGACCGCGTGAGGCGCCCGCCCCGCCGCTGGCTGGGCGTGGCGCTGCTGGCCCTGCTCGCCGGCTGCAGCTCGCAGGCGCCGCAGCCCGGCTTCGAGCAGCCCCCGGCGAGCGTCAAGCAGCAGTTGGTCACGCTGATGCCTGCCGGCACTCACGACCGCGACGGCTGGGCCACGGACATCACCGCGGCGTTCGCGGCCCAGAACCTGCCGGCCACGCGCGAAAACCTGTGCGCCACGCTGGCGGTGATCGGCCAGGAGTCGACCTTCGACGCTGACCCGCAGGTGCCCCACCTGGGTCGTATCGCCCGCGAGGAGATCGAACGCCGCGCCGCGGCGCTGCATGTGCCCGGTTTTCTGCTCGCGGCGGGGCTGAAGCTGACCTCGCCCACCGGCGAGACCTATGCCGAACGCCTCGACCAGGTGCGCAGCGAGCGCCAACTGAGCGAGCTGTACGAGGATTTCATCGGCATGGCGCCGCTGGGGCGGGAACTGTTCGGCGGTCTCAACCCGGTGCATACCGGTGGGCCGATGCAGGTCAGCGTGGCCTTCGCCGAAAAGCACGCCGTCGACTACCCGTACCCGATCGACGGCTCGATCCGTCACGAGGTGTTCACCCGGCGCGGCGGCGTCTACTTCGGCATCGCGCATCTGCTCGGCTACACCGCCCACTACGCTGAGCCGATCTACCGCTTCGCCGACTACAACGCGGGCTGGTACGCCAGCCGCAATGCGGCCTTTCAGGCTGCGGTGAGCCAGCTCTCCGGCATTCCGCTGGCCCTCGACGGCGACCTGATCATTCCCGGCTCACGCCAGGCCGGACAGACCGAACTCGCGGTACGCACGCTGAAACCGCGGCTGGGGATGGATAACGGCGAGATCCGCGACGCCCTCGAGCAGGAAGACTCTCTCGACTTCGAGCGTACCGCGCTCTATGACAAGGTCCGCGCACTGGCGGCGCGGCAGGCGGGTCATCCGCCCCCCTATGCGCGCCTGCCGGGGATCAAGCTCGAAAGTCCCAAGATCACCCGCGACCTGACCACCGCCTGGTTCGCCCAGCGGGTCGAAACGCGCTGGCAGCAGTGTATGCGTCGTTGAGGAGATTCTCTTTGAGGAGGTATCGGATTGGATTCAATGCCGAGCGCTTACCACTGTGGGCTCATTGACCAGCCTTCTGCTCGTGAATGCGAGGGGCAAGCCCCTCGCGCTCCCCTTTTTCGCGCCACAAGCGCACGAAACCCTGCGTATCACGCGCCCACGCTTTGGGTCGGCGCGTAAGGACATCCCTGTCCCAACGCGCCTCTTGCGACATCCATGTCGCAAGACCCAGCTTGGCGAGTGATACGCAGCGTGCGCTCGATAGGCGCTATCGGGTGGCTAATCCCAGCGCTGGTGAAGTTGGCGATGCCTAGAGTCAGTTTTTTGGCTTTTTCACCGGGCGCTGCCAGCCGGGCTTGGCGGTCTGTCGACTCCGGGCCAGCGCCAGCTCGCCCTGCGCCACCTCGCGGGTGATGGTGGAGCCGGCGGCGATGGTGGCGTCGTCAGCGATCGCCAGCGGCGCGACCAGGGCGGTGTTGGAGCCGACGAAGACCCGCTCGCCGATCCGGGTGAGGTGCTTGTTGGCACCGTCGTAGTTGCAGGTGATAGTGCCGGCGCCGACGTTGGTGTCGCGGCCGATCTCGGCATCCCCCAGATAGCTGAGATGCCCCGCCTTGACGCCCTCGCCGAGGGTGGCGTTCTTGGTCTCGACGAAGTTGCCGATATGGGCGCGGGCGCCGAGACGCGTCCCCGGGCGCAGACGCGCGAAGGGCCCGCAGTCGCTCTCCTCGCCCATCTCGGCGCCGTCGAGATGGCTGTGCGCCTTGATCACCGCCCCGCGGCGGATGACGCTGTCCTTGATCACACAGTGGGGGCCGATCACCACGTCATCCTCGAGAATGACATGGCCTTCGAGGATCACCCCGACATCGATCTCGATATCGCGCCCCACGGTGACGTCGCCGCGTAGATCGAAGCGTGCCGGGTCGGCCAGGGTCACCCCGGCGGCCATCAGCCGTTCGGCCTGGCGGCGCTGGAAGGCGCGCTCCAGGGTGGCGAGCTGGCGGCGCTCGTTGACCCCTTCGACCTCGATCGGCGACGCCGGCTGGGCAGCCTTGATCTCGACCCCATCGCCGGCGGCCATGGCGATGACGTCGGTCAGGTAGTACTCGCCCTGGGCGTTCTCGGCGGAGAGCTCGGGCAGCCAGCGCTTGAGCTGGGCCGCGGTCATCGCCATGATCCCGGTATTGCACTCGCGAATGGCGCGCTGCGCACTGGTGGCATCCTTGTGCTCGACGATCGCCACCACCGCCTGCTTGTCGTTGCGCACGATGCGCCCGTAGCCGCTGGGGTCGTCGAGAGTCACGGTCAGAAGCCCCATGTGCTGCTCGTCGACTCCCTCCAGCAGCGCCTTGAGGGTCTTGGCCTGGATCAGCGGCACGTCGCCGTAGAGCACCAGCACCTTGCCATCGCCGAGGTCGTCGAGGGCCTGGGCCACGGCATGGCCGGTCCCCTTCTGCTCGGCCTGCTCGCAGAAGTTCAGGCCGCGTACGTCGAGGACTTCGCGCACCGCCTCACCGCCATGACCGACCACCACGTGCAGACGCGCCTCCTCGAGCCCCGCGGCGGTGTCCACGACATGCTGCACCAGCGGTCTGCCCGCCAGGCGGTGCAGTACCTTGGGGGTCTTGGAGCGCATGCGGGTTCCCTGGCCGGCGGCCAGAATCACGACGTCGAGTGACATGGGATCATCCTTTCCTGTTCGGTATCGGGTCGGTGCCATTATCTAGATAACGGCACCGCATGAAAAAGGCGACTCCGGAGAGTCGCCTTTTTCGGGTCCTGCCAGCGGGGTCGGCACCTGCGCAGATGCGCAGGATCAGCCGCGCCCGCCCTTGCGCCGCAGCTGCTGCAGCGTACGCAGCTGGGCGGCGGCTTCGGCCAGCTCGGCGGCGGCACGCGTGTAGTCGAGCTCCGACTGCTGGTCGTTGAGCGACTGCAGCGCGTGCTGGCGCGCCTGCTCGGCTTCGGCTTCGTCCAGGTCGCTGGCGCGAATGGCGGTATCCGCCAGCACCGAGACCACGTCCGGCTGGACTTCGAGGAAGCCGCCGGTGACGTAGTAGAGCTCTTCTTCGCCGCTCTCCTGGATGACGCGCACCGGACCGGGCTTGAGCTCGGTCAGAAGCGGCGCGTGACCGCGCAGGATACCCAGATCGCCAGCCACGCCGGCAGCGATGAGCTGCTCCGCGCTGCCCGAGAAGATCTCCTTCTCGGCGCTGACGATATCGCACTGAAATGTAGCCATAGCGCTATCCTCTTGTGCCAGAGGCCCCGGGGTACGATACCCCGGAACCAGGCTGACTTACTTCATGCTCTTGGCTTTCTCGACCGCTTCGTCGATGGTGCCGACCATGTAGAAAGCCTGCTCGGGCATGTCGTCGTAGTCACCGTTGAGGATGCCCTGGAAGCCACGGATGGTCTCCTTGAGCGAGACGTACTTGCCGGGCGCGCCGGTGAACACCTCGGCGACGAAGAACGGCTGCGACAGGAAGCGCTGGATCTTACGCGCCCGCGATACCGCCAGCTTGTCCTCGTCGGAGAGCTCGTCCATCCCCAGGATGGCGATGATGTCCTTGAGCTCCTTGTAACGCTGGAGCACGTTCTGCACGCCGCGCGCGGTGTCGTAGTGCTCCTCGCCGACCACCAGCGGGTCGAGCTGACGCGAGGTGGAGTCGAGCGGGTCGACGGCCGGGTAGATACCCAGCTCGGCGATCGAGCGCGACAGCGTCACGGTGGAGTCGAGGTGGGCGAAGGTGGTCGCCGGCGACGGGTCGGTCAGGTCGTCCGCGGGCACGTAGACGGCCTGCACGGAGGTGATCGAGCCGGTCTTGGTCGAGGTGATACGCTCCTGCAGGGCGCCCATCTCTTCGGCCAGGGTCGGCTGGTAGCCCACCGCCGACGGCATACGACCCAGCAGGGCCGACACTTCGGTACCGGCCAGGGTGTAGCGGTAGATGTTGTCGACGAACAGCAGTACGTCGCGACCTTCGTCACGGAACTTCTCGGCGATGGTCAGGCCGGTCAGGGCCACGCGCAGACGGTTGCCCGGCGGCTCGTTCATCTGGCCGTAGACGAGTGCGACCTTGTCGAGAACGTTCGACTCCTGCATCTCGTGGTAGAAGTCGTTACCTTCACGCGTACGCTCACCGACACCGGCAAACACCGAGTAACCGCTGTGCTCGGTGGCGATGTTACGGATCAGCTCCATCATGTTGACGGTCTTGCCCACGCCGGCGCCGCCGAACAGGCCGACCTTGCCGCCCTTGGCGAACGGGCAGACCAGGTCGATGACCTTGATGCCGGTCTCGAGCAGTTCGCTCGACGCGGCCTGCTCGGCGTAGGTCGGTGCCTGACGGTGGATCGGCATGCGCTCGACGTCGGCGCTGGCACTGCCACCGATGTCGCCGGCTTCGTCGATCGGCTCGCCGAGCACGTTCATGATGCGGCCCAGCGTCTCCTTGCCCACCGGCACGGAGATCGGGGCACCGGTGTTGGCCACGTCGATGCCGCGCTGCAGACCTTCACTGGAGCCCATGACGATGGCGCGCACCACGCCGTCGCCGAGCTGCTGTTGCACTTCGAGAATGGCCTCTTTGCCCGAGACCGTCAGCGCGTCGTAGACCTTGGGGACATTGTCCCGCGGAAACTCTACGTCAACCACCGCGCCGATGATTTGTACGATACGTCCGCTCATAGTGGTTCCTCGTAAACCTGCAAATGAAACCTGTAGGCCAAGCCGTACTCGCGAGCGTCGCCCCGCGGGGCGACGTCGTCATACCGCCGCGGCACCACCGACGATTTCCGAAATTTCCTGGGTAATGGCCGCCTGACGCGCCTTGTTGTACACCAGTTGCAGATCGTCAATCAGATTGCCAGCGTTGTCGGTCGCGTTCTTCATCGCGATCATGCGCGCAGCCTGCTCGCAGGCCGCGTTCTCGACCACGGCCTGATACACCTGGGATTCGACGTAGCGAACCAGCAGGTGATCGAGCAGGGTCTTGGCATCCGGCTCATACAGGTAGTCCCAATTACCCTGATTCGTACCGGGACTGGGTTGTTCATCGCCCTGGGTGTCGTCCTCGACCGCCTCGAGCGGCAGGAGCTGACGCACCACGGGTTTCTGGCTCATGGTGTTGACGAACTCGTTGTACACCACGTAGAGCCGATCCAGACTGCCTTCGTCGAAGGCATCGAGCATCACCTTGATGCTGCCGACCAGATCCTGGACTTCCGGCGCATCGCCGAGCCCTTTCTTGGCCGCCAGCAGGTTGCCGCCACGCTTGCGGAAGAAGCCGCCGGCCTTGCTGCCGATGGCCGCGAAGTCGGCGCCGACACCCTTGTCGTGCCAGTCGCGGGCGTGGTTGACCACGGCCTTGAACAGATTGACGTTCAAGCCGCCGGCCAGGCCCCGATCACTGGAGACCACGATATAGCCCACGCGCTTGACCTCACGCTCGAGGGTATATTCGTGACGGTACTCCGGATTGGCCTTGGCGACGTGGCCGACCACCCGGCGGATCAGGTTGGCATAGGGCTGGCTGGCCGCCATGCGGTCCTGGGCCCGACGCATCTTCGACGCAGCGACCATTTCCATGGCGCTGGTGATTTTCTGCGTGTTCTTGATGCTCCCGATCTGGGATTTGATCTCTTTTGCAGCTGCCATCGCGGATCACCTGATTCCTGCCGCTCAGCTGGGCGAGGCGGCCCGCTCCCGGAGGGGGCGGGCCGCACCGCTTACCAGGTCTGAGTGGACTTGAACGACTCGAGACCCGACTTAAGACCCTTCTGGATCTCGTCGTCGTAGCCGCCGCTTGAGTTGATCTTGTCGAGCAGGTCGGCGTGCTCGGACTTCATGTAGTCCTGCAGGGCACGCTCGAAATCGAGGACCTTGTCGACCGCGACATCGTCCAGATAGCCTTCGTTGGCGGCGTACAGCGTCAGCGCCATCTGAGCCACGGACATCGGCGAGTACTGCTTCTGCTTCATCAGCTCGGTGACACGCTGACCGTGCTCGAGCTGCTTGCGGGTCGCCTCGTCTAGGTCGGACGCGAACTGCGAGAACGCCGCCAGCTCACGGTACTGAGCCAGCGCCAGACGCACACCGCCGCCGAGCTTCTTGATGATCTTGGTCTGGGCCGAACCACCCACACGGGAGACCGAGAGACCGGCGTTGATGGCCGGACGGATACCCGAGTTGAACAGGCCGGTCTCGAGGAAGATCTGGCCGTCGGTGATCGAGATCACGTTGGTGGGAACGAACGCCGAGACGTCGCCACCCTGGGTCTCGATGATCGGCAGCGCGGTCAGCGAGCCGGTCTTGCCCTTCACTTCACCGTTGGTGAACTTCTCGACGTACTCGGCGTTGACGCGCGCGGCGCGCTCGAGCAGACGCGAGTGGAGGTAGAAGACGTCACCCGGATAGGCTTCACGGCCCGGCGGACGGCGCAGCAGCAGCGAGATCTGACGGTAGGCGACGGCCTGCTTGGAGAGGTCGTCGTAGACGATCAGCGCATCTTCGCCACGGTCGCGGAAGTACTCGCCCATGGTGCAGCCGGCGTAGGGCGCCAGGTACTGCATGGCGGCCGGATCGGCGGCGCCGGCGGCGACCACGATGGTGTGGTCCATGGCGCCGTGCTCTTCGAGCTTGCGCACCACATTGGCGATGGTCGACTGCTTCTGACCGATCGCGACGTAGATACAGGTGACCCCGGTGCCCTTCTGGTTGATGATCGTGTCGATCGCCACCGCGGACTTACCGATCTGACGGTCACCGATGATCAGCTCACGCTGGCCGCGGCCGATCGGCACCATGGCGTCGATCGACTTGAGGCCGGTCTGCACCGGCTGGTCGACCGACTGACGGGTGATGACGCCCGGAGCGACCTTCTCGATCGCGTCGGTCTGGGTGGTCTCGATGTCGCCCTTGCCATCGATCGGGTTGCCCAGCGCATCGACCACGCGGCCGACCAGCTCCGGACCTACCGGCACTTCGAGGATACGACCGGTGCACTGCGCGGTCATGCCCTCTTCGAGCTCGAGATAGTCACCCAGGACCACGGCGCCGACGCTGTCGCGCTCGAGGTTGAGCGCCATGCCGTAGACGCCACCGGGGAATTCGATCATTTCGCCGAGCATCGCATCGGCCAGGCCGTGGATGCGGACGATGCCGTCAGCGACGCTGACGACGGTGCCCTGATTACGGGCTTCGGAGGCGACATCCAGCTTGTCGATACGCTGTTTGATGATGTCGCTGATCTCGGAAGGATTCAGTTGCTGCATGCCATGTCCCTCGAACTCAAGCGGTGAGCGCTTCGCGCAGACGCTGCAATCGACCGCGTACCGACCCGTCGATGACGGTGTCGCCGGTACGCAGGATCACGCCGCCCAACAGCTCGCGGTCCACCTGAGTGGTAATGGAGATTTCACGATTCAGACGCTTCTTCAGAGCCTCGGCGAGGACGTTCTGCTGCGCCTCGTCCAGGTCGAAGGCGGAGACGATGGTGACGTCGACCCGCTTCTCTTCCTGGGCGCGCAGCGCCTCGAACTCCTCGAAGATGTCGGGCAGTGCAGCCAGACGCCCCTTCTCGCCGACGAGGTGCAGAAAGTTCTGCACGCTCGTGTCGTTCAGGTCGTCGCCGCACACTTCCAGCAGCAGCCGGGTCTTGTCCGCGGCGGTCAGCCGCGGATTGCCCAGCACACGCTCGCCCACATCCGCGTTCCCGGCCACCTGCGCGGCCAGGGCAAGACTCTGAGACCACGCTTGAAGCGCCTGCTTGTCGCGCGCGAACTCGAACGCCGCCTTGGCGTAGGGTCGTGCAACGGTTTCGCTAGACGTTTGAGCCATGGTGCGCCTCCTTAGAGCTCGGCAGCGAGCTTGTCGACGAGTTCACGATGCTTCGATTCGTCGATGGAGGATTCCAGGATGCGCTCGGCGCCGGCCACGGCCAGCAGCGCCACCTGGGCACGCAGCTCTTCCTTCGCGCGATTGATCTCCTGATCGATTTCGCTGCGAGCGCCTGCAATGATGCGCTCGCCTTCCGCCCGCGCGTTGTCACGGGCCTCTTCGACGATCTGATTGGCCCGCTTGTTGGCCTGTTCGAGGATCTGCTGCGCCTGCTCCTTGCTCTCCTTGAGCGTCTCTTCGGCTTTTTCCTGAGCCACTTCGAGATCGCGGGTAGCACGGCTGGCCGCATCCAGACCGTCGGCGATCTTCTTCTGTCGTTCCTGCAGCGCCTGCATGACCGGCGGCCATACATACTTCATGCAGAACCAGACGAAGACCGCAAAGGCAATGGCCTGACCAATCAGTGTAAGGTTCAGATTCACGCCAGCACCTCTCGCGTCACAAGTTTGGGGTTAAGGTCACCGCGGCCACACGGGCCGTAGACGGCGACGTTAACCGACAAACGGGTTGGCGAAGGTGAAGAACAGAGCGATACCCACGCCGATCATGGTCACGGCGTCGAGCAGACCAGCGACGATGAACATCTTGACCTGTAGCTGCGGGATCATCTCCGGCTGACGCGCGGCGCCTTCCAGGAACTTGCCACCCAGAATACCGAAACCGATGGCGGTACCCAGTGCGCCGAGGCCGATCAGCAGAGAAACGGCAATCGCGGTCATGCCCAGAACTTGTGCTTCCATGGTTGTCTCCAGTTTTCAGTCAGTCTTGCAGTCGAGTTTACGGGTTAGGGGTTGAAGGAAACGCGTCTCAATGCTGCTCTTCGGTCGCCATGCTGAGATAGACGATGGTGAGCATCATGAAGATGAATGCCTGCAGCGTGATGATCAGGATGTGGAACACCGCCCACGGGAAGTGCAGCGGCAGCTGCCACAGTCCGATCATCGCGATCAGGATGAAGATCAACTCACCGGCGTAGAGGTTACCGAAGAGTCGCAACGCCAGAGAGACCGGTTTGGCCAGAAGGGTGACGAGCTCAAGCAGAAGATTGACCGGAATCAACAGGATCTGGGCGAATTTGTTGGGCGTGTTGAACGGATGCAGGGTCAGCTCGGCGAGGAAGCCGGAGAGGCCCTTGGTACGAATCGAATAGAAAATGATCAGCGCGAAGACCGACAGCGACATGCCGAAGGTGGCGTTGACGTCGGTGGTCGGCACGACCTTGAAGTAGACGTGCGCCGGATCGGCACCGAACCAGGCACCGACCTTCTGGGCCAGCATCGGCAGGAAGTCCACCGGCACCAGGTCCATCAGGTTCATCAAGAAGATCCAGCAGAAGATGGTCAGCGCCAGCGGGGCGACCAGCTTGCTCTTGCCGTGGAAGGTCTCGCGCACCGAACCGTCGACGAACTCGACCATCATTTCGACGAAGTTCTGCAGACCGGTGGGCACACCGGTGGAAGCGCGCTTGGCAACCAGGCGGAACAGATACAGGAACAGCACCCCCAACCCGATGGACCATCCCATGGTGTCGACATGGATCGCCCAGAAGCCCATTTCACGGGCCTCTGCGGCAGAGTGCGCCAGCGACCAGCCATGCTCCGGATGCAGACCGAAGGTCATGTTCTGCAGGTGGTGCTGAATGTACTCCGTACTCGTCGGGTTGTTGCCAGCCATGGTTCAGCCTCGAGATTGAATGTGTGACGGACGGCGCAGCAGCCAGGGCCCCAGCCACTGCAGCAGCAGCGTCAGCACATAAGCGCCAAAGAAGAAAGCGGGGTTTGAGGGGGGCACGGCCACGAACACCAGCGTGAACAGTGCCGCCGTCAAACCGAACTTGCCGGCCTCGGCGTGGTAGAAGCTCTTGACGATGTATCGCGCCTGCCCCGCTCCCTGGTAGCGGAAGGCGCGCCAAGCGAAGAAGGCACTGGGCACGGCCGCGACGAGCCCACCGCACAAAAGCGATAGCGCCACGCCCTGCCCCAGGACGCCCCAGGCGATCAGGGCCATGCCCATCACGCCGCCGAACTGCACGAGAATCATCGCCGCGATGCGCGGTCTAGGAAGCCTGGCCGGTGCCCTTGGTTGCATGGCGTCGGTCTCGCCGTTGATTCTGAATGCGTATTTTGTCGTCGCTGCGTTCGGCGTGCGCCTGGCAAACCTCGGCGGATTATAGAGAAGCGGCCATGCCGCATCAACCGAACCTGCACCGATCTGAGGCGTCCTGCGCGAAAAACGATCACGAAAAGTGCGCAAATTCCATTATCGCGCTAAACGTTTTCGCCCCGAAGCGCCTTGCCAGCGCGCAGGCCTCAGCGGATGTGCCCGAGAATGCCGTCGAGCTCGTCGAGGCTGGTGTAGCGAATGGTGACCCGCCCCTTGCCCGAGGCGTTGTGATGAATCTTGACCGGCGCACCGAGCAGGTCGGCGAGGCGATTCTCGAGCCGCCCCACGTCCGCCGGCGGGCGCTTGTCGTCGGGCTTCTTGCGCCCCTCGGCGATCTGCTTCACCAGCGCCTCGGTCTGACGCACGGTGAGCTCCCGCGACACCACCTCGTGGGCGGCCTGGCGCTGCTTGGCCGCGGACAGGCTGAGCAGGGCCCGGGCATGACCCATGTCGAGATCGCCACGCTCGAGCAGCGTCTGCACGTGCGGGTCCAGCGCCAGCAGACGCAACAGGTTGGCGACCTGGGCGCGCGAGCGGCCGACCGCATCGGCGACCTGCTGCTGGGTCAGCTCGAATTCGTCGAGCAGACGCTTGAGCGCCATCGCCTCCTCGACCGGATTGAGATTCTCGCGCTGGATGTTCTCGATCAGCGCCAGCGCCAGCGCGACCTCGTCGCTGACCTCGCGGATCACCGCCGGGATGGTCTCCAGCTCGGCCAGCTGGGAGGCGCGCCAGCGGCGCTCACCGGCAATGATCTCGTAGCGCTCGGCACCGATCTGACGCACCACGATCGGCTGCATCACGCCCTGGGCACGGATCGAATCGGCCAGCTCTTCGAGCGCTTCCGGCTGGATATCGCGGCGCGGCTGATACTTGCCCCGGCTGAGCTGACGCAGCGGCAGGCGTTCGAGCCGGTCACCACCGCCCTCGCCCGCCGGCAGCGCCTGGGCCGGCGCGGCGTCGGCGGCGCTCTCGGTCACGCTGCCGTCGCGGCGCCGGGCCCCCGAACCGATCAGGGCATCGAGCCCGCGTCCCAGCGGACGTTTGCGCGTCGTCATGGCGTGTTCCTCGCAGAGATCATCATTACAGCGCCAGGCGGCGAATCAGTTCCTTGGCCAGCACGCGATGCGCCTGGCTGCCCCGCGACAGGCGGGCGTACTTGGTGACCGGCAGCCCGTGGCTGGGCGCTTCGGCGACGCGCACGTTGCGCGGGATGGTGGCCTTGAGCAGCGAGTCGCCGAAATATTGACCGAGCTGCTTGCTGACGTCCCGCGTCAGGCTGTTGCGCGGGTCGAACATGGTACGCACGATGCCGAAGATCTCGAGATTGGGGTTCACGCTCTCCTGGATCTGCTCGACGGTATCGAGCAGCGCCGAGAGCCCTTCGAGGGCATAGAACTCGCACTGCACCGGAATCAGCACGCCGTTGGCCGCGGTCAGGGCGTTGACGGTGAGCATGTTGAGCGACGGCGGGCAGTCGATGATCACCACGTCGTAGTCCGCGGCCACGCTGTCGATCGCCCGGGTCAGCACCCGCTCCCGGCCGTCGCGGTCGAGCAGGTCGACCTCGGCGGCGGTGAGATCGCCGTTGCCCGGCAGCAACGCATAGCCGGCCACGGCGCAGTCGACGATCACCTCGGCGGCGCTCTTGTCGCCCAGCAGCACGTCGAGCACGCTGCCGTCGAGATCGTGCTTGTCGACGCCGCTACCCATGGTGGCGTGGCCCTGCGGATCGAGATCGATCAGCAGCACGCGGCGGTCGAGCGCCGCCAGGCAGGCCGCCAGATTGACCGCGGTGGTGGTCTTGCCGACGCCGCCCTTCTGGTTGGTCAAGGCGATGATTCTGGTCACTGGCGACTCCCTTCGTCGAAACTGCAGCGCAACGGCGATGCGCCGTCGCTATCGATCGCCGCCCGCGGTGCGGCGCAGCCGCAAAAGCTGGCGTTCGGCCCCGTCGAGCCCCGGCACCTCGAGCGCCTGGCGGGTCTCGATGCTCACCCCGGCGGGCAGCGCCTCGCGCTCGTCCGCCTCGAGGCCCCCCTTCATCGCCAGCCATTCGCCGTCGGCCGCCAGCAGCGGCTCGGTCAGGCCGACGAAATCGCCCAGTGCGGCGAAGGCGCGCGAGATGATCTGGTCGTACTCGCCGCTGAAGGCCTCCACCCGATGCTGCGCGCAGGTGACGTTGTCGAGCCCCAGCTCCATCACTGCCTGGCGCTGGAAGCGAACCTTCTTGCCGTTGCTGTCGAGCAGTGTGACCGCCAGCTGCGGGTCGAGAATGGCCAGCACCAGACCGGGAAAACCGGGGCCGGCACCGACATCCAGAAGCCGCGGACCGCGCACCGCGAAGGCCACGCTGGCGCTGTCGAGCAGATGCCGTGCGACCATGGCCTCGGGCTCGCGCACTGCGGTGAGGTTATAGGCGCGGTTCCACTTGTGCAACAGCCCCAGCAGCGCCAGCAGCCGCTGGCGCTGGGCGGCGTCGATGGCCACTTCGAGCGCCGCCAGACCCTGGTCGAGAATGCGTTCGCAGGCCGGGGTCATGCACGCAGCGCCTGGCTGTCGTCGATCAGGCGACGTTTCTTGAGATGGATCAGCAGAATCGAGACTGCCGCCGGGGTGACCCCGGAGATGCGTCCGGCCTGACCCAGGGTCTGCGGCCGCGCCTGCTCGAGCTTCTGGCGAATCTCGTGGGAGAGCCCCTCGACCTTGGCGTAATCCAGCGCCTCCGGCAGCGGGGTCGCCTCGTGGCGCTTGAGCCGCTCGATCTCTTCCTGCTGGCGCGCGATGTAACCGGCGTACTTGGCCTCGATCTGGACCTGCTCGGCGACCGTCTCGTCGCACTCCGCTTCGCCCTTGAGCGATGCCACGTCGGCGTAGGTGAGTTCCGGACGCTTGAGCAGATCCATCAGGTTGTACTCCCGCGCCAGCGGTTGCCCGAGCTTGGCCGCGAGGGTATCGGCGCCCGGGGTGCCGGGCTGGATCCAGGTCGTGCGCAGGCGCTCGCTCTCGCGGGCGATGCGCTCGCGCTTGGCCTCGAACGCCGCCCAGCGCTGGTCGTCGACCAGCCCGAGCTCGCGTCCGGCGGCGGTCAGGCGCAGGTCGGCATTGTCCTCGCGCAGCAGCAGCCGGTACTCGGCGCGCGAGGTGAACATGCGGTAGGGCTCCTGGGTGCCCAGGGTGATCAGGTCATCCACCAGCACGCCGAGGTAGGCCTCGTCGCGGCGCGGCCACCAGGCGGATTCACCGCGTGCCCGCCGTGCCGCGTTGATGCCCGCCAGCAGCCCCTGAGCGCCGGCCTCCTCGTAACCCGTGGTGCCGTTGATCTGGCCGGCGAAAAACAGGTTGTGGATAAATTTGGTTTCCAGCGAGTGCTTGAGATCCCGCGGATCGAAGAAGTCGTACTCGATGGCGTAGCCGGGACGCGTGATATGCGCGTTCTCCAGCCCCTCGATCGAGCGCACTACCTGCAGCTGAACGTCGAACGGCAGTGAGGTCGAGATACCGTTGGGGTAGAGCTCGTGGGTATCGAGCCCCTCGGGCTCGAGAAAGATCTGGTGGCTCGACTTGTCGGCGAAGCGATGGACCTTGTCCTCGATCGACGGGCAGTAGCGCGGGCCGACGCCTTCGATCACCCCGGAGTACATCGGTGAGCGATCGAGATTGGCGAAGATGATCTCGTGGGTCCGGGCGTTGGTGTGGGCGATGTAGCAATCGACCTGACGCGGATGCTGCTCGCGCGACCCCAGATAGGACATCACCGGCAGCGGCGTATCGCCCGGCTGCGGCTCGAGCCGGCTGAAATCGACGCTCTTGGCGTCGATC
Organism: Salinicola sp. DM10; assembly: GCF_017306975.2. Taxonomy (NCBI): domain Bacteria; kingdom Pseudomonadati; phylum Pseudomonadota; class Gammaproteobacteria; order Oceanospirillales; family Halomonadaceae; genus Salinicola; species Salinicola sp. DM10. The sequence goes on along the minus strand of NZ_JAFLEN020000003.1, from coordinate 314,792 downwards.
CGCGGCGGCGTGCCGGTCTTCAGCCGATCGACCCGGAACGGCAGCGCGCGTAGCCGCTGGGCCAGGGCGTTGGCCGGCGGATCGCCGGCACGGCCGCCAGCGTGGTGGTCGAGACCGATATGGATCACCCCGCCGAGGAAGGTCCCGGTACACAGCACCACGGTATCGGCCATGAAGCGGATGCCGGTCTGGGTGACCACACCGGTGACCCGGTCGTTATCCACAACCAGATCGTCGACCCCCTGCTGGAACAGCGTCAGGTTCGCCTGGTTTTCCAGCAGCGAGCGAATGGCGGCCTTGTAGCGCACACGGTCAGCCTGAGCACGGGTCGCCCGCACCGCCGGACCCTTGCGTGAGTTGAGCACGCGGAACTGGATCCCGGCGAGATCGGTCGCGGTGGCCATGGCGCCGCCGAGCGCATCGATCTCCTTGACCAGATGACTCTTGCCGATGCCACCGATGGCCGGATTGCACGACATCTGGCCCAGCGTCTCGATGTTGTGTGTCAGCAGCAGCGTGCGTGCGCCGCTGCGGGCCGCTGCCAACGCGGCTTCGGTGCCGGCGTGGCCGCCACCGATGACGATGACCTGAAAGCGGTCTGGGTACTCCACAGTCCACCTCGTTGAGTGCTCGAACCGGCACCCGACAGTGAATGAATCTCGAAATGGCTACCCGGCGGGATTGTTGACTCGGAGTCAAGGATCCCACCAGCAGCGGCGACCGGAGTCGCGAAAGCCGCCCAGTATAAACGTCCTGTGGGTAACCGTCAGGGGTTTTCCACACCGCGTGGCGGTGTCAGCCAGAGCACAGAGTCATTACTAAAAAAATAAAGAAAAATAGAAAAGAAGTTCTGTAGTGATGGTTACTACTGGTGTGGGCATATTTTGTGGACAAGCAGATTTTCTCTATATAAAACATGCTCTTGGATTGTTATCGAAAACATTGAAAAGCACTGATGAGGCTGCTGACAGGCAGCGCTCAAGCTGTGGACGAAAAGCGGCTTTATACACAGCGTCAGCGACTCAGCGCTTGTCCACCGCTACATACGCCTGCTGTCACCGTGACGGTCCCCAGCATGAATATCGCGCTGGAAGACGCGCCCGACGCGGGCTGGGTCCAGATAGGGCGAAAAACTATCCACAGGCGGAAAAAACCGCTCGGGATAACCTTTCTGGCGCTATCGCGTGCAGATCTCGAGACGATTCCAAGGTGATTCGAGGGTGATACCGAGAGGAATCCGGTGCCCAGGGAGGGGGTAAGAGCGTCTTTCACAACCGCTGGACGATATGGGCTTATCCGGGGGCGGGTCGTCGCGAGGGCGCTGTGAACCCTTTCCTGGGCGCTACCTTTGCCATCCCTGACAAAGGACCCTCGCTTTGTCCTGCCCCCGGCGCCCAGCGTCAGCGGGTTTGGCAATGGGCTTCAGGGGTAGGGGCATGACGCGAAGACAGAGCGGCGACAGGAGCTGCAGCCAGCCAGGGGCTCATGATAGACGGTCGAAGCTAGCGAGAACGGGCCACCGCTGGGGTGGCCACGTTCTTGCCGGGTGGGAGAGGGTTCAGTGTTTCAGCACGCGGGAAAGGAAAGCGCGGGTGCGCTCATGCTGGGGGTCGTCGAAGACCGCTTCCGGCGTTCCCTGCTCGACGATCTCGCCGCCGTGCACGAACACCACGCGGTCGGCGACTTCACGCGCGAAGCCCATTTCATGGGTCACGATCATCATGGTCATGCCATCCTTGGCCAGTTCGCGCATGGCATCCAGGACTTCGCCGATCATCTCCGGATCCAGCGCCGAGGTGGGCTCGTCGAACAGCATCAGCCGCGGCTCCATGGCCAGCGCCCGGGCCAGCGCCACGCGCTGCTGCTGGCCGCCGGAGAGCTGGCTGGGGTACTTGTCGGCCTGATCGGCGATTCCCACGCGCTCCAGCAGGCGCTCGGCGGTGGTGTTGGCCTGCCGGCGCGACCAGCCACGCACCTTGCGCGGGGCCAGGGTCACGTTGTCGCGAATCGACAGGTGAGGGAACAGGTTGAACTGCTGGAACACCATGCCGACCTCGGTGCGTACCGCCTGCAGCGACTTGCCGCTGGCGCCGTGGGGGGCCAGGGTCTTGCCGTCGACCTCGATACGTCCGGACTGGAACGGCTCCAGCCCGTTGACGCAGCGGATCAGGGTCGACTTGCCCGAACCGCTGGCACCGATGATCACCACCACCTCGCCCGGGGCCACGCTGAGGTCGATGTCGCGCATCACGTGCAGCTCGCCGAAGTGCTTGTTGACCTTGTCGAGGCGCACGATCGGCGTCGCGTCGCGCTGGATCTGCTTGTCGTCTTTCATCCCACCAGCCCCTTGCGTTCGAGCAGACTCAGAGCCATCGACAGGCTCAGGGTGATCGCCAGATAGAGCAGCGCGATCATGAAGTAGACCTCCAGCGCGGTGAAGGTCTGGGCGATGTAGACCTGACCCTGGCGCACCAGCTCTCCTACCCCGATCACCGAGAACAGCGAGGTGTCCTTGATGCTGACGATGCCCTGGTTGCCGAGGGCCGGGATCATGCGCCGCAGCGCCTGGGGCCAGATGATGTACTGGAAGGTCTGGGTCGCGGAGAGGCCCAGCGACAGCCCCGCCTCGCGCTGGCCGCGCTCGATCGACTGCACGCCGCCGCGCACGATCTCCGAGATATAGGCCCCGGCGTTGAGCGCGATGGCAGCGATCCCTGCGGTGAGCGCATCGATCGGCCCGCCCAGCAGGGTCGGCAGCCCGTAGAAGATGAACAGCACCTGGACCAGTACCGGGGTACCGCGGAACACTTCGATATAGAAGACGGCGGGATAGCGCAGCCAGCGGCTGGGGGCGATACGCATCAGACCGAAGAGCATGCCGATGACGAAACCGATGGCCAGGCCACCGAAGGAGATCAGCAGGGTGTAGGGCACACCCTTGAGCAGATAGGGCAGGGAGGCGATCGCCGCCTGCCAGTCGAACTGAAAATGCAGGTCCACGAAGGAGGTCTCCGTCGAGCGGACGCCAGCGACGACCGACGCCGTCGCCACGCCGCGATATCAGGGCCCGAAGGCAGCGGGCCGGAGGTGTCTCCGGCCCGCTCGGGATGCAGCGTTACTTGGCGTCCGGCGCCTTGCCGAACCACTTCTCGTAGATCTCGTCGTAGCTGCCGTCCTTGTGCATCGCGGCGAGCGCCTGATTGACCGGTTCGACCCAGTCGCTGCCCTTGGCCAGGGCGATGCCGTACTGCTGGCCTTCGTAGAGCGGGCCGACCGTCTCGACCTTGCCCTTGCCCTTGGTCTGGGCGAAGTAGCCGACATTGGGGGCGTCGTAGAACACGGCATCGACGTTGCCGCCCATCAGCGCCATGTACATGTCGGAGCTGCCCGGGTAGGGCGTGATCTCGGCCTTGTCGCCGAGCTGCTTCTGGAGGAAGTCGTAGCTGGTGGAGCCGATCTTGGTGCCGATGCGCTTGCCGGCGAGGTCATCGAGCGTCTTCACCTCGCTACCATCCTTGACCAGGATGCGCAGGCCGGAGTCGTAGTAGGGATCGCTGAAGTCGACGATCTTCTGGCGCTCGTCGGTGATGGTGATGCCGGCGATGGCCAGATCGACGTTGCCGGTCTGTACCGCGGGGATGATGCCGTTGAAATCCATGGTCTTGAGATCGACGTCGAAGCCGGCGCGATCGGCGACTTCCTGCAGGATATCCATGTCGAACCCGACCATCTTGCCGCTGTCCTGATCCATCATCTCGAACGGGACGAAGCTGGGATCGGTGACGGCCTTGAGCGTGGTCTGTTGGGCGTTGGCCACACCGCCGACGCCCAGGCAGAGCGCCAGGGCGGAGAGGGCCAGTGTCTTGCGGAGGCGAGCGTTGTTTTTCATGTAGACCTCAAGTGGTTGATTGAGCAAAACAATCACTCACTACCTTGAGGAGGTCCGGGGCTAGCGTCAAGAGAGACGATGGGCGCGCGGCGGCGAGACCCGCCGCGCCGGGTCACACCGAGAAAGAAGCGCCGCAGCCGCAGGTGGACTGAGCGTTGGGATTCTTGACCAGGAAGCGGGCGCCGGCCAGGCCCTCTTCATAGTCGACGGTGGAGCCGACCAGATACTGATAGGAGAGCGCATCCACCACTAGGCTTACGCCGTCGTTGTCGATCACGGTGTCATCTTCGGCGAGCTGATCGGCGAGATCGAAGCCGTACTGAAAGCCGGAACAGCCGCCGCCGGTGACGTAGACCCGCAGCTTGAGGTCGGGGTTGTTCTCCGCCGCGATCAGCGCCTTGACCCGGCGGGCGGCGGCATCGGTGAAGAACATCGGGGTCGGAGCGAAGGACTCCACTGTACTCATCGTCACGTTCCCTGAGTGTCGGGGGTGCCGACCTCGTCGGTGGAAGGGTTGCGCAGGCCGGATCGCCTGTCGATGGGGCCATTATCGTTAATACCCAGTAAAAGGGTCAACTTTGGCGCGGTCGCCATAGGGGGATATGACCACGCCCGCCGCTCGCGCGTGGAAGTCACCCGGGCCCGGGCGGGTCGCCGAGCGTGTATGATGTCATGACCGTTTCACGCTCGCTCGGTGGCCGCGGCGTATCCCACAAAAGGCGGATGCTGGCCATCGGGCAATCCAGGAGGGCGGTTCACGCATGCCGAGGTTCGCTCTGCGACGTCTGAGTCTCGATCGTTTCCGCAGCCAGTTGGCGAGCGTCGATGCCATGCCTCAGCTGTGCCTGCTGGGCATCTTCGCCGGCATTCTCACCGGCAGCGTGATGGTGCTGTTCCGTCTGCTGCTCAAGCTCGGCGCCTGGTTCTTCATGCCCGATGGCAACCCGGAGGCGTTCGAGGCGTTGCCGCCGCCGATTCGCGCGCTACTGCCGCTGATCGCGGTTTGCCTGATCGGCGTCTGGCTGTGGCCGCAGCCCAGCCGTGCGCTGAAGATGGGGATCGGTCATGTGATCGAACGCCTTGCCTATCAGCAGGGCAAGATGCCGCTGCGCAACTGGATCAACCAGTGGTGGGTCGGGGTGATCTCGGTCATCGGCGGCCTCTCCGCCGGCCGTGAGGGGCCGGCGATCCACCTCGGCTCGGCGGCCTCGAGCTGGATCGGCTCGCGTCTGCGTCTGCCCCACAACAGCCTGCGCGTGCTGGTGGCCTGCGGCACTGCGGCGGGCATCGCGGCGTCTTTCAACACCCCCATCGCCGGGGTCATCTTCGCCATGGAAGTGGTGATGATGGAGTACACCATTGCCGGCTTCATGCCGGTGATTCTCGCCTCGACCATGGGCGCGCTGGTGTCGTGGGCGGTCTACGGCGCCGAACCGGCGTTCAGCGTTCCCCCGTTGCAGCTCTCCTCGCTGATGGATCTGCCCGGCATCGTGCTCACCGCGCTGGTGGTGGGGCTGCTGGCGGGGGGCTTCGTGCGACTCGCCCAGGGCCATCCGGCGGTGACCCGGCTGCCGTTCGCTCTGCGTCTGGCGCTGATCGGCGGGCTGACGGCGCTCGCCGCCTGGTGGTATCCACAGGTCCAGGGGATCGGCTACGACAGCATCGACCGCATGCTCAATGCCAGCATGACCCTCGATGTGCTGCTGGCTCTCGCCGTGGTCAAGCTGGCGCTGACCGCGATCTGCATGGCCGGCGGCGTCTCGGTGGGCATCATCGGCCCGCTGCTGGTCTCGGGGGCGGCGACCGGTGCGCTGATGGGGGCGCTGGGCGCGATGCTGTGGCCGAGCGTGGTCGATACCCCGGCGCTCTACGCGGTGCTGGGCATGGCGGCGATGATGGCAGCCGCGCTGCAGGCACCGCTGGCGGCGCTGCTGGCGCTGCTGGAGTTGACCCGCAATACCGAGATCATGCTGCCCGGCATGCTGGCAGTGGTGGTGGCGGTGATGACCGCGCGCCAGCTCTGCGGCTGTCAGGGCTTTTTCATGTCGCATCTGGCTCAGCAGGGGCTGCATCCGTTGCAGCAGCCACTGATGCAGGCGCTGTCGCGGGTGGCGGTGCCCGCGGTGATGGAGCGCAATCTGGCGCGCACGCCGCGGGTGATCGACCACGAGCGCGCCAAGTCGCTGCTCGATGCCAAGCCGACCTGGCTGATCATCATGCAGGACGACAAGGAGAAGCCGCCGCTGGCGATGAAGGCGGCCAACCTGGCCCGCGTGCTGCATGACGATGCCTGGCTCGCCGAGCATCCGCAGATCGATCTCGAGGAGGTGCCCGGGCAGCGTCTGGAGCTGGCCCCGGTGCACCTGGAGGCGACGCTGTCGGAAGCCTACGATACCCTCAACGAATCCGGGGTAGAGGCGCTCTACGTCGAGCACACCACGGCGCCGATGATCCGCAAGATTTCCGGTATCATCACCCGCGAGGCGATCGAGAATTATTATCGGCGCAAGCGCTGAGCGCAGGCTCGTTACCGATAGCGAGTAGATAACGCCTAGACGGACAGCGAGTGAAGAGGAAAGCACGCATGCGACGACTGACAGGCTACCTCGACACCACGGCAATGGCCCCCATGAGCGGGTGCGGGAGGGGCAGATGATCCGTTATGAAGACAAGCCGGTGGTACTGGTGCTGGCGGGGCACGATCCCAGCGGCGGCGCCGGGCTGGTGGCGGATGCCGAGGCGGTGCGCGGCTGCGGCGGCTGGCCGGTCACCATCCCCACCGCGATGACCGTGCAGTCGACCCGCGACGTGCATGCGGTCGAGCCGTGCAGCGGCGACTTCATCCGCCGCGCCGCCCGCGCGCTGTTCGAGGATTTTCGCATCGCCGCGATCAAGGTGGGTCTGATCCCCGACGCCGAGGTACTGGCGGCGATCATCGATGTGGCGCGCATGCGCCCGGGCATTCCACTGATCGTCGACCCGGTGATCGCCAGCGGCAGTGGTTCTGAGTTATCCACACCCGGTCTGGCCGCTGACATCCGCAATCGCCTCTTACCCCTTGTGGATATCTTGACCCCCAACCGCCGCGAGCTCTCGCTGCTGGCCACCCAGCCGGCGGCGGACGAGGTCGCCCAGGTGGTCGAGGTGATGTCGCTCGGCTGTGCCGCGGTGCTGGTCACCGGCACCGACCCGCTGGAGGGCGAGCCGACCGCCGGGCATGTGGTGCATACGCTGCATACCCCGGAGCTCAACCGCCAGTGGCAGTGGCCGCGGCTGCCCGCCGACTATCACGGCTCCGGCTGCACCCTGGCCTCGGCGCTGGCTACCCGGCTCGCCGCCGGTGAAGGGCTGGCCGCCGCTTGCGCCCAGGCGCAGCGCTTTACCTGGGATACCCTCGATCACGGTCTGGCGCTGGGCCGGGGGCAGTTTCTGCCCGACCGGGTGTGGCGGGCGCCCGACTTCGATGCCACGCTGGAGTGACGATGCCGACACCACCTGACGGCAGGCCAGGGGCACTGCCCCGAGGGCTCTATGCGATCACCGACAGCCAGCTGCTGGCGGACGACCATACGCTGCTTACGGCCTGCGAACAGGCGCTGGCGGCCGGGGTGGTGCTGCTGCAGTACCGCGACAAGTCGGCGGATGCCGAGCGCCGCTGGCGCCAGGCCACGGCGCTGGCGGCGCTCGGCGAGCGCTTCGGCGTGACGCTGATCGTCAATGACGACCTGGCCCTGGCCGAACGTCTGCAGCAGCGCTGGGGCGAGCGGGTCGGGCTGCATCTGGGCCAGCAGGACACCCCGTTGGCGCTGGCCCGCCAGCGCCTGGGCGATAGCGCGATCATCGGCGCCACCTGCCACGCCTCGCTGACGCTGGCCGCGCAGGCCGCCGATGCCGGCGCCAGCTATCTCGCCTTCGGCCGCTTCTTCGCCTCGCGCACCAAGCCCGAGGCGCCGCCGGCGCCGCTATCCGTGCTCGCCGAGGCCGCCCGTTTCGGCCTGCCGCGGGTGGCGATCGGCGGCATCGAGGCGGCTACCATTGGCGCCGCGCGGGAAGCCGGCGCCGAGCTGCTGGCGGTGGTCAACGCCATTTTCGCCAGCCCCGATATCGCCGCCGCGGTACGCGCGCTGGATGCGCGTCTGGCACCGATTTCTGAATTCCGTAACTGTTGATGGGTAGAAATGACCTCATGACGACCTCCGCCGAACTCTTCGAACGTGCCTGCCGCCATATTCCGGGCGGCGTCAATTCTCCCGTGCGTGCCTTCAAGGGGATGTCACGCGCGCCGATCTTCGTCGAGCGTGCCCAGGGGGCCTATCTGTTCGATGTCGAGGGCAAGCGCTACATCGACTACGTCGGCTCCTGGGGGCCGATGATCACTGGCCACGCCGACCCGGACGTGCTCGGTGCGGTGCGCGAGCGTCTCGACAACGGGCTCTCCTTCGGCACGCCGACCGCGATCGAGACCACCATGGCCGATCTGATCTGCGAGATCATGCCGTCCATCGATATGGTGCGCATGGTCAATTCGGGCACCGAGGCGACCATGTCGGCGATCCGCTTGGCGCGCGGTTTTACCGGGCGTGACAAGATCGTCAAGTTCGAGGGCAACTACCATGGCCACTCCGACTCGCTGCTGGTCAAGGCCGGCTCCGGTGCGCTGACCCACGGCGAGCCGAGTTCGCCCGGGGTACCGGCAGCGCTCGCCGAGCACACCCTGACGCTTCCCTACAACGACATCGAGGCGGTGCACGAGTGTTTCGAGTCGCTGGGCGACGAGATCGCCTGCATCATCGTCGAGCCGGTGGCCGGCAACATGAACCTGATCCCGCCGCGTCCTGGCTTCCTCGAGGCGCTGCGCGAGGTGTGCGATCGCTATGCCAGCGTGCTGATCTTCGATGAGGTGATGACCGGCTTCCGTGTCGCCCTCGGCGGGGCCCAGGCGCACTTCGGCGTGACCCCGGACCTCACCTGCCTGGGCAAGATCGTCGGCGGCGGCATGCCGGTGGGCGCGTTCGGCGGCAAGCGTGAGATCATGAGCCAGATCTCGCCGCTGGGGCCGGTCTACCAGGCGGGTACGTTGTCGGGTAATCCGCTGGCCATGGCGGCGGGCATCGCGCTGCTCGAGAAGGTGCGTCAGCCGGGCTTCCACGAGGCCCTGGCGACCCGCGTCGAGACCCTCTGCGACGGGCTCGAGGCGCGGGCCAGAGAAGCCGGGGTGGGATTGATCACCCAGCGTGCCGGTGGCATGTTCGGGCTCTTCTTCACCGCCCAGCAGCGGGTCGACAACTTCGGCCAGACCATGGCCTGCGACGCCCAGGCGTTCCGCGACTTCTTCGCCCATATGCTGGAGTCAGGCGTCTATCTGGCGCCGTCGGCCTTCGAGGCCGGCTTCATGTCGAGCGCGCATACGCACGACGACATCCAGACCACTTTGCTGGCCAGCGAGCGTGCGTTCGCGGCCATGGCCCGGTGAGCCGACCGCGCCGCCATCGACAGGGAGATCCGGCATGAGCCGAGCGCTGATCCAGGCACTCAAGGAGAGTGACTGCTTCGACCATCCGGTCGGTGCCATCGACGTATTCGAGACCCCCATCTCCTGGGTGGTGCTGACCGGCGATTACGCCTACAAGATCAAGAAGTCGCTGGATTATGGCACCTTCCTCGACTTCTCCAGCCTCGACAAGCGTCGGCGGCTGTGCGAGCAGGAGGTCGAGCTCAACCGGCGTGTGGCGCCGGCGCTCTATCTGGGCTGTGTCGCCATCTCCGGCAGCGAGGAGGCGCCGCGGGTCAACGACGACAGCGCGCCGATCGAGTACGCGGTCAAGATGCGCCAGTTCAGCAACCGCCATCTGCTGAGCTCGCTGCAGGCCAGCGGCGAGCTGTCGCTGGAGCTGCTCGACGATCTGATCGACCAGCTGGTGGCGCTGCACGAGTCGGCGCCCCGCATCGCTGACGACAGCCCCTACGGCTCGCCGGCGCATACCCGGCAGATGCTGGTGGAGGAGTTCGAGCTGATCGAGTCGCTGCTCGATCAGCAAGCGATCGGCCAGACCGAGGACCGCGCCGAGCTCGAGTGCGTCAAGACGCTGACGCTGGAGAGCTTCGCCCGGCTCGAGCCGCTGCTTGCGGCGCGCCGCCATGACGGCTTCATCCGCGAAAGCCATGGTGATATCCATCTCGGCAACGCGGTGCGCTTCGAGGGCAAGGCGATCCTGTTCAACGGCATCGAGTTCAACGAGCGCCTGCGCTGGTGCGATGTCGCCTGCGAGCTGGCGTTTCTGATCATGGATCTGGAGGCGCGCGGCGAGCGCGAGTTCGCCCACCACGCGCTCAACCGCTATCTCGAACTCTCTGGCGACTACCCCGTGGTGCGCCTGCTCGACTTCTACAAGCGCTACCGGGCGCTTTTGCGGGCGCGCATCGAGCTGATCCGCGACCATGACGCCGGGCGCATCGACGATCTGCCAGAGGGGGAGCCGCTAGAGGTGTTCCGGCGCTATCTGGCGATGGCTCGGGAGTACAGCGAATTTCGCTTTCCCTATCTGATCCTCGCCGTGGGCGTGTCGGGCAGCGGCAAGAGCCGCTTCACCGAGGAGATCGTGCGCCGTCTGGGCGGGGTACGCATCCGCTCCGACGTCGAGCGCAAGCGCCTGTTCGACTTCAGCGCGCTGCCCGCAGACGCCGACGAAGTCTATGGCGAGGCCGCCACGGCGCAGACCTACCAGCGCCTGGCCGAGCTGGCTGGCAGCGTACTGGAGGCGGGGCTACCGGCGTGCATCGACGCCACCTGCCTGCTTCGCGAACAGCGCAAGCTGCTGCGCTTCGAGGCCGAGCGCCGCGGGCTGCCGGTGTTGATGGTGAGCTTCGAGGCCGATCACGCCACCCTGCGCGCGCGCATCGTCAAGCGCGCCCGTCGTAGCGGCGAGCCATCCGAAACCAGCCTGGCAATCCTCGACCGCCAGCTCGAGCGCTTCGAGCCGTTCGCCGACGATGAGGCTAGCTACCTGGTGCATCTGGACACCACGGCAGCCGACGCCAACCTGACCCTGGCCTCGCTGATTCAGGAACGCATGCGGCTCAATTGAACCCGAAAGAGCGAAGTCCGCCGGGGCGTGGCAGTTGCCACGTCCCGGCGTTTCGTGCGGGTGTATCGGGAGGTCAGCGCCGTCCGTTGGCGTAGCGCGAGGCCATCACCGGAATCGTGCCCAGGTTCTGGCGCGCCCAGTTGGTGGCCTGGATACGGTTGTGGACGTTGATCTTGCGGAACAGATTGTAGAGATGCGACTTCACCGTGTGCTCGCTGACGAAGAGCTTTTCGGCGATCTCGGTATTGCTGGCGCCGGAGACCAGCAGTGTCACGATTTCGAGTTCGCGTCGGGTCAGCCCGCAGACCGGGCGATAGGTATTGACCTGCTGACGGCGGTAAAAGTCGATCAGCATCGCCGAGAGCGGGCGTGAAATCCACAGCTCGCCCTCGAGAAGTTTGACAATACCTTTACAGATCAGCTCGAGATTGTCCTGCCGATAAAACACCCCGCGCAGGTGGATGCCGATCAGCAGCTCCATGACCTGCTTGTTATCGCGCACGTTGAAGGCCGACAGCACGATGGCCTTGTTCTCTTCGGCACGGGTGTTCCACACCAGCAGATCCTTCTCGTTGACGTGGTCGCCATCGAGCAGCACCAGGGCGCGCCTGCCCTCTGTCATCAGGAAACGCTCCTGAGGGTTGAGCGCAGAGACCCTGCAGCCGGTCTTTTGGTGGATATAGTCTAGGAATAGAACGGACTGTGAGTTACAGTCAGTTACAAGTACGATGTCTGTGGTGTCAGCGTTCATGGTCTGATCCCTTGTATCGGGTTTCTAATTAGTCTTCTACAGGTTTAGTTGTGATCCGTGGGCAATAGGCTCATGGCCGGTCTCTTAGTACCGGACCACAATAGTGTTAATAAAACCTTTGCCTTGTAAATATAGGGCATTGAGGTTTTCGAACCGTGACACCCTGGTATTTTTTAAGAAATTCTTAATTTTTTTAAAAAATCAATAAATACAATGGCTTGTAGGTGTTTTTTGGCAGGTATTGGAGAATTTACTGTTCGCTGGTGGAGAAAAAACAGCCGAGTTTGCTGTCGGCAAAATGAGGGTGTGCACGCCAATCGATGAGCTTTCTCATCATCCCCAGGTAACCCGCTCGGCGCCGGGTGGGGACGTGCTCATACGGCCCCTCTCCAACGCTATACCCGCTTCCGTGCGGCCCGTAGAATGGGGCTTTTGGCAGGAAGACGCGCATGACCGCCACCCCACAAGATCTCGTTGTCGCCAGCGGTAACCCGGGAAAACTGGCCGAGTTTCAACAGCTTCTCGGGCCGTTGGGGTTTCGTGTCCGGGCCCAGGCCGAGTTCGGCGTCGATGACGTCGAGGAGACCGGCCTGACCTTCGTCGAAAATGCCCTGCTCAAGGCGCGCGCTGCGGCCCGCGCCAGCGGCGGCCCGGCCCTGGCGGACGACTCCGGCCTGGCAGTGGATGCGCTGGGCGGCGCCCCGGGTATCTACTCCGCGCGCTACGCCGGGGAGCCCAAGAGCGACCGCGCCAACAACGACAAGCTGTTGGCCGCGCTGCGCGAAGTGCCCGAGGGACAGCGCGGGGCGCGCTACTGGTGCGTACTGGTCTACCTGCGCCACGCCGACGACCCGGTGCCGATCATCGTCCAGCAGGATTGGCCGGGAGATATTCTCGCCTACCCGCGGGGCGAGGGCGGTTTCGGCTATGACCCGCTGTTCTGGGTGCCGGAGTGCGGTGCGAGCGTCGCCGAGCTGAGCGCCGAGGAGAAAAACCGCCTGAGTCACCGCGGCCGCGCCCTACAGGCGCTGATCGCGCGGCTGAAGACGTGAATTTGGATTTCTGTGATGCGGCGGCGCCCGGCGGGCTGCCGCCGCTGGCGCTCTATATCCACGTGCCCTGGTGCGTGCGCAAGTGCCCCTACTGCGATTTCAACTCGCACGGGGTCGGCTACGGCGCTGCCCTGCCGGAAGCGGCCTATGTGGCTGCGCTGCTCGAGGATCTCGACGCCGACCTGGCGTGGGTGCAGGGGCGCGAGATCGTCAGCATCTTCATCGGTGGCGGTACCCCCAGCCTGTTTTCCCCCGAGGCCTACCAGCAGCTGTTCGCCGGGCTGCGCCAGCGGCTGGTTTTTGCCGCGGATATCGAGATCACCCTCGAGGCCAACCCCGGGACCACCGAGCACGGGCGTTTCGCCGGCTACCGCGATGCGGGAATCAATCGCCTGTCGCTGGGTGTGCAGAGCTTCCAGCCCGCGCAGTTGACCGCACTCGGGCGCATCCATAGCGGCGATGAGGCGGTACAGGCGATGCAGCTGGCGCGCGACGCCGGGTTCGACAACGTCAATCTCGATCTGATGCACGGGCTGCCGGGGCAGGACACCGCGCTGGCGCTGGCCGACATCGAGCAGGCGCTGGCGCTGGGGCCGACGCATCTCTCCTGGTATCAGCTGACCCTGGAGCCGAATACCGAATTCTTCTCGCAGCCGCCGCCGCTGCCCGACGAGGAGCGGCTGTGGGACATCCAGGATGCTGGCCATGCGCTGCTCGAGGCGGCCGGCTTCTCGCGCTACGAGATCTCCGCCTATGCGCGGCCCGGGCGCGCAGCACGGCACAATCTCAACTACTGGCGCTTTGGCGACTATCTGGGGATCGGCGCCGGCGCCCACGCCAAGCTGAGCCGGCCTGATGGTCATGGCGGGCTGCAGATCGAGCGACGCTGGAAGACGCGTCAGCCACAGGCCTATCTGCGCCGAGCCAACGACCCGCGCGGCTTCGTCGCCGGCGGGCGTACGGTCGATGAGGAGACGCTGCCGCTGGAGTTTCTGATGAACGCGCTGCGGCTGACGCAAGGTGTCGATCTCGCCGACTGGCAAAACCATACCGGGCGCGCGCTGTCTGAGTTGACGCCGCGTCTCGCCGTAGCGCGGCAGCGAGGCCTGCTGGTGGACTCGCCGTCGCGGCTGCAGGCGACGCCGCAAGGACTGTTATTCTTGAATGATCTGCTGGCACTGCTCGACGAGGCGTGACCCCTCGCGAGCCGTGTCACGGCATAACGTCGTCGTCGGTTCGATCCGGCGACACAGGGCAAGGAGCGATTCGCGCATGAAAACGATGATGAACAAGACCTGGTGGCTGGCCGTACCGCTCGCCGTGGCCGTGGGTGTCAGCGGCTGTGCCAGTAACGACGGCTATCAGCAGCAATCTTCCCAGCAGGAGAGCGGCAACACCAACACCTGGGGCGGCGCGGGTATTGGTGCCGTAGCTGGGGCGGTGGCTGGGGCTCTTACGGGTCACGGTGGCAGCAGTACTCGCGACCGTGCGCTGATCGGTGCCGCTGCCGGTGCCGCGATCGGTGGCGGCGTCGGCGCTTACATGGACTCCCAGGAGAAAGAGCTGCGCAATCGCCTCGACGGCACCGGTATTGGGGTCGAGCGTAACGGCAACAACCTGATCCTCAACATGCCCAGCAGTGTCACCTTCGGCTTCGATTCGAGCGAGCTGCAGACGCCGGCGCGTCAGGCGCTCAACGACGTCAACGCGGTGCTGCGTGCTTATCCGGACACGCGCATCGGTGTTGCCGGCTATACCGACAGCACCGGCGCCGAGAGCTATAACCAGAAGCTCTCCGAGCGCCGCGCCCAGGCGGTGGCGAGCTACCTCGAACAGGGCGGCGTCGAGTCCGGGCGCATCAGCGCGGTGGGCTATGGCGAGAGCCATCCGGTGGCGAGCAACGACACCGATGCCGGGCGGGCTCAGAACCGTCGCGTCGAGATCACGCTGACGCCGACGCAACAGTCCTGATCACGTATTGATTGGTGGGATGACGCGGCCTCTCGGGGCCGCGTTTCACGTTCGCGCGTTTCACGGCTGAACGCTTCATCAGCAGACATTACATTTCCAGGCGCTTCACCGCGAAGCGTCTCACTGCGAGGGGTAGCCGCCGATGCTGGCCTATCAGCACGCCTATCATGCCGGCAACTTCGCCGATGTACACAAGCACCTGGGGCTCTTCCACCTGCTCGAGGCGCTGACGCGCAAGTCCTCTGCGATCAGTTTCGTCGACACCCATGCCGGGCGCGGGCTCTATCCGCTGGCAGCGACGGAGACGCAGAAGCTCGCCGAGTATCGCGAGGGTGTCGAGCGGCTGTGGCGGCGGCGCCAGGCGCTGGCCGCCGAGCCTGCCCTGGGCGCCTGGCTGGCGCGGCTGGCCACGCTGCAGGCCGGCCCGGTGCTGGAGTGCTATCCGGGCTCGCCGTGGTGGCTCGGCGACGCGCTGCGCCCGCAGGATCGGCTGACGCTGTATGAGCTGCACCCCGGTGAGCATCAGCACCTCGACGCGCAGGCGCCGATCCATGCCAATGCCCAGCGGCTGCATGCCGACGGTCTCAAGGGGCTGTGTCAGCGGCTGCCGGTACCCACGCCGCGGCTGTGCGCGCTGATCGACCCCAGTTACGAGCGCAAGGAGGAGTACCGCGAGGTGGTCGACACGCTCGTCCAGGTGGTGCGCAAGGTGCGCCACGCGGTGGTCATGATTTGGTATCCGCTGTTGCCGGCCGGGCGTCACCTGACGCTTCTGGAGGGGCTGCGCGAGGCGCGCATTCCCAAGCTGTGGCGCAGCGAGATCACCCTGCGCGAGGCCAATGCCGAGCGCGGTATGTACGGCAGCGGGCTGGTACTGCTCAACCCGCCGTGGCAGCTCGATCAGACCCTGGACAACGCCTTCGCCACGCTGGCACCGCTGCTCGCCGAGCGGGCGGTGCATCATGGGGAGTGGTGGACCGCAGAGCGCTAGGCCCTGTACGAAAACTGGCTGCGCTCGGTAATACGGCGTTAAAAATCGGCTCAAAATGCTCATTTACACTTCGTAAACTCCGCTTTTTCGTCGATTTTTGCCTTGTCTTGCCTTCGCTCGCCGACTTTTCGTACAGATCCTAAAACACCAGGCCCGCCAATCGGCGGGCTCGGCAAGATGGCAGTGCTTAAGCGCTGGCGCTGGGTTCGCTGTCATCCTTGATCGCGGCGATGAACTCGTCGCCCCAGCGCCGGATATCGTTGTACTCGACGATATCGTTGAGCTGGCGCAGGCGTGCCTGGGCCTCGGCGCGGGGCAGGTTGAGCCCCAGATAGCAGGTGCGTGCCAGATCGTGCAGGTCGTGGGGGTTGGTCAGGATCGCGCCCTTGAGCTCCGCCGCGGCGCCGGTGAACTCCGACAGCACCAGTACGCCGCAGCCCTGGGTCAGCCCCTGGGTGGCGACGAACTCCTTGGCCACCAGATTGAGCCCGTCGCGCAGCGGGGTGATCCACATCACGTCGGCCATGGCGTACCACGCCATCAGCTCCTCGAACGGGAAGCCGCGGAAGTAGAACTGCACTGGGGTCCAGCCGACATCGGCGAAGCGGCCGTTGATATGGCCGATGGTCTGCTCGATCTGGGTCTGCAGCTCGTCATAGATGGTCATCTCGCGCGCCGCCGGCACGCAGATGCTGACCAGCGTGACCTTGCCGCGCAGCTCGGGGTTCTCGTCGAGCAGCAGTTCGTAGGCCTTGAGCTTCTCGAGGACCCCCTTGGTGTAGTCGAGGCGTTCGACCGAGAGGATCAGCTTCATGCCCTCGAATTCGTCGCGCAGTTCGGCCATGCGCGCCTCGGCGCCGTCGTGTTCCAGCGCGTTGCGGATACGCCCGATATCCAGACCCACTGGATGCGCGCCCAGCCTGACCACGCGTGAGCCGGTGTCGATCGCCGTGGTCATGGTCTCCAGCCCCACCGCGCAGCCGTAGGTGAGGAAACGCGGGGCGCAATTCTGGCGTGACAGGGTGGTCAGCGGCACCACGCCGCGGGCGACATCGACGAAGTTCTCCACCTGGCGCGGAATGTGGAAGGCGACGTAGTCGCACTGCAGCAGGCTGCCGACGATCTCGCGTCGCCACGGCAGTACGTTGAAGACGTCCGCGGAGGGGAAGTAGGTGTGGTGGAAGAAGGCGATGCGCAGGTCCGGGCGCAGCTCGCGCAGATAGGCCGGCACCAACCACAGGTTGTAGTCGTGGATCCAGACCAGCGCGCCCTCGGCGGCCTCCTCGGCGGTGCGCTCGGCAAAGGCGCGGTTGACTTCGCAGTAGGTGTCCCAGTCCTCCTCGCGGAAGCGGGCACGCTCCCAGAAGGTGTGCAGCGTGGGCCAGAACGCCTCCTTGGAGAAGCGCTTGTAGAAGATGTCCACCTGCGCCTTGGTCAGTGCCACGCGGGCCGCGGTGAGCAGCGGATACTGCTTGGCGTCGACGCTGGTATGGGTGACGAAGTCCTCGGGCTCCTCGTCGCCTTCGTAGATCGACCAGGCGATCCACGAGCCGCGCTGGTTGGCGAAAAAGCTCTGCAGCGTCGGGATGATGCCGTTGGGCGAGGTCGGGCGGCGGCGGCGGATCTTGCCGTCGACGCGATACTCTTCATAGGGCAGACGGTGGTAGACCATCACCAGCTCGGCCTTGCCGGCATGGGGGATGTCGCGGCGATTCTCCGCCGCCAGCCCGCGCGCGCCCAGGAAGCCGAAGTGCGCGAAGGCTTCGATGATGCCGCCGCAGCCGATAGCGCTGGCGTGCATCACCTTGGGCAGTTGGCGGGTGCGCTCGAGCAGTTCGGGCTCGGCGTCGCCCACGCACACCGCCTTGAAGCCGGCGCTCAGCATCGCCAGGTCGTTCATGGTGTCGCCGGCCACCAGCACTTCGTCGTGGGCGATGCCCAGCCATTCGACCAGCTTCTGCAGGCTGGAGCCCTTGTTGACGCCCTGTGGCAGGAAGTCGAGATAGCGTCCGGCGGAGTAGAGCATCTCGCAGCCGAGCTCGTCGGCCAGCGCGGCGAGCTCAGGGCTCTCGGCCTGCTCCGGCGCGCAGTAGTAGGAGCAGCGCCGGATCTGCGGCTCGTCCTGGCGCACGATCTCGGGGAAGCGGGTCATGGCGCTGGCGATGCGCGACTCACCCGGCCAGCACGCGTCGATAGGGTTCTGCAGCGCCTGGATCGGCTGCAGGGTATCGCCGTGATAGAGGCTGGCACCGACGTCGGCGACGATATAGTCGGGCTGCGGCAGCGTGGGGTCGGAGAGCAGCGGCAGGATCGCCTCGAGGCTGCGCCCGCTGACGTAGGCCAACTGGATGTCCGGATGCGCGGCGATGGTCTGGTAGAGGCTCAGGCGGTCCTCCGGGGCGCCACCGAGAAAGGTACCGTCGAGATCGGTCGCGAGTAGCATGTTCTTCTCCTGCCCGGCATGGCCGGGGTGTGGTTCCCTGCAACGTCGGCCGGGGTGCGCCTCAGGCCTTTGCGGCCGTGTCGACGATCCGCCGGCGTTCGTGCTCTGCGTAAAAACTGGGGTCGGCGAATAGATCCTGCTGCACGTCGTCGTACATCATCTCCAGCGCCTGGCTGCTGGTCGGTGTCATCGGCTCGAAATGTGCGCTGTCGCCGCTGACCAGGGTCGAGACGCGGCGGCGGCGATAGAGCGCGTAGAGCCCCAGCAGGGCCAGCACGCCGGCGATATAGAGTGGCAGCCCCTGGTTGCCGAACAGGCTCATCACGGCGCCGGCGAGAATCGGCGCCAGGGCGCTACCGGCGCCCTGAACCACCAGCATGTCGGCCGAGCCTGAGACGATCTCATCGGGGTTCAACTGATCGATCAACTGCGCCACCGCCAGGGGATAGAGGGAAAATGCCAAACCGCCCCAGATAAAGAATAGACCCAATAGCGCCCTGGGGTCAGGCACCAGAGGCATCACCGCGGCGCACAGGGCGGCGAGCAGGACGACCCAGGTCATCACCCGAGCGCGATCGTGGCGGTCGGAGAAGCGCCCGATGGGAATCTGCAACAGCGCGCCACCCAGAATCGCCGCGCTCATCACCAGGCCGACACCACCGACATCGAAGCCCTGGGCGCGGGCGTAAACCGGCGTCAGCGCCCAGAATGCACCCATCGCCAGCCCCGAGAGCGCGGCGGCGGCCACCGACAGCGGGGCGAAGCCGAGCAGCGCCTTGAGCCGGCTCTTGGGGCGTGCCGTGATCACCGGCTGGCTGCGCTTGGTCATGGTGATCGGCAGCAGGGCCCAGCAGATGAAGATGGTGGTCATCAGGAACAGCAGATGGCCCTCGGGGGTATCCAGCCGCAACATCTGCTGGGCCAGCGTCAGAGCGCCGAGGTTGATCACCATGTAGAGGGCGAAGACACGGCCGCGCTCGTGGCTGGCGGCCTGGGCGTTGAGCCAGCTCTCGATCACGGTCATCACGGTGATGAAGCTGAGCCCGTAGAGCACACGCAGCGCGAGCCAGACCCAGGGGTCGATGAAGATCAGGTGCAGCAGGGCGGTCGAGGCGCACAGGCTGGCGCAGAAGGCGAAGGTGCGGATATGGCCCATGCGCCGGATCAGGCGCCCGCTGACCCAGGTGCCGCAGACGAAGCCGACGAAGTAGCCGGACATGATCAGACCGATCAGCGCGGTCGGGAACCCTTCGCTGGCGCCGCGCAGGGTCAGCAGGGTGTTGATCAGACCGTTGCCCAGCAGCAGCAGGGCGACACTGCCGAGCAGGGCACGGAGCGGGCGAAGCAGCGACCACATGGCATCTCTCCCGAGGAAGGCTCTGTCTCTACCATGCAGTAAGCGTGCCGTTCGGGCCGTGGGCCGCTTAAAGACGCCTATCGATAATGCGGTGTTATCGGAAAAGGGGAATGTCGGAGTGAGAAGTTATCATCATCCTGCACCTCAAGAGCAATATTTTGCACCTCGATGGTGCGCAGTCCGGGCTTGGGCATCCGTGGCGAGCTCAGATATAGAGCATGCCCTCACCGACGATAAGCGCCTCGCCGCCGATCTGGATCGTCTGCTGGCCCGCTTCGGTGCAGGTCACGCGGCCGTGGATATGGCTCGGTCGTCCCATCTCCACCCCCTGGACGATCTGCCAGTTGCGCGTTCGGGTGCCCGACTGGCATGAAAGATAGCCGATCAGCGGTGCGGCGGCGCTGCCGGTGGCGGGGTCTTCGTAGAGACTCGCATCTCCCGTGAACATCCGCGTGCGCAGCCGCTGCGGCGTGTCGCGCACATAGAGGTAGAGACTGCGCTCGGAGGCAGCGGGCAGGGCATGGGCGAGGGCGCTGCTGTCGATACGCACCGCAGCCAGCGCATCGAGATCGGCGAGTTCGATCAACTGATAGGGAACCCCGCAGGAGGCGCTGAGCGGCCGGGCAACGATCCGCTCGCGGGAGAGCCCCACGATCTCTGCTGCCTGCTCGATCGACAGTGAGTCTTCACTGACTTCGAGCGACTGCGCCGTGGTCAGCCACGCCTGAGTGCCGGCGAAGTGGATCGGCACGTCGCCCACGCCCTCCGCGAGGATCAGTGGCGTGTCCGTGTCGTGCCAGCCCAGTGCCTGCGCTAGCCAGGCGGTGCCCACACTCGGATGCCCGGCGAAGGGCAGTTCGCCACTGGGGGTAAAGATACGCAGACTGAGACGTCCGGGCCGGCGCGCGGTGATGAACACACTCTCGGAAAGGTTCAGTTCCCGAGCCAACTGCGCCATCTGCGCGTCCGTCAGCGCGGCGGCGTCAGGAAACACGGCCAGCGGATTGCCCGCGAAGGGCGTGGCGGTGAAGACATCCAGCAGCACGTAGCGATAGCCACGGCGTCCACGAGCTTGGCTAGCCGGCAAAAGAGAACCCTTCTCTGGCGTGTTATCGGTCGATAGTGTGTACTCACTCATCGCTTCATTCTCCGGCTGGCTGGGCTATCTCCATGGTCGACTCAGCGCCAGAACGGGCGATGGGTCTCCCGATATACCTGACTAGGCAACAGACCGATATCCTGCAACTGGTGCGCATCGAGCTCGGCCAACTGGCGGCGGGTGCGCCGACGCTGCCATACGTTGGGCGAGTCATACCGCAGCGATCGGCGGCGTTGGCGTATGTCGCCCCACAGGATACCGTCCACGGTATTCAGCGTGGTGACGAACAGATGCAAGGGTATGAAGCGCATGGCGGAGGCTCCCGGGGTCGATGAGGGAGCGTCCAGCTTAGGCAGCCGCCGGGGTGCCACACAGAGGCAGAAAACGACTATCTCCGGAACACAGACAGGCGCTTTTCCGCGCTGTATGCCTGTTTTGTGCGCGATCTGTCACGTGAAGCACCCGGCGCTAGCATACACAATGATCGGCGTGACACCCGAGGCGATGTGAGGAGGGGAGGATGCACCGTTACGAGCGGCTGGCCGATCATTTGCGCGAGCGTATCCAGGCCGGCTTCTATCAGGTCCACGAGCGCCTGCCCTCGGTGCGTGCGCTGGCGCAGGCGCACGGGGTCAGTCTTTCCACCGTGCAGCACGCCTACCATCAGCTGGAAGACGCTCAACTGATCGAGGCGCGGCCCAAGTCGGGCTACTTCGTCTCGCCGCGGCGCGAGCGCCTGCCCGCGCCGCCGGTCGCGCGTACCGCCCAGCGTCCGGTGGAGGTGTCCCAGTGGGAGCATGTGCGCGAGGGCACCTGCGTGCTGCCGGACGCCAGCATGCACAACCTGGGCCGCGGCATGCCGGATATCGATGCGCCGACGCTCAAGCCGCTGCTGCGTGCGCTGGCCCGGGTCAGCCGGCGCCAGGATCTGATCGGACTCAACTACGACACCCTGCACGGGCGCCCCGAGCTGCGCGAGCAGATCGCCCGGCTAGCGGTGGGCCAGGGCTGCCGGCTGCATCCCGATGACATTGTGGTCACCACCGGCTGCCACGAGGCAATCTCGATCGCCATGCGCGCAGTGTGCGAGCCCGGCGGCATCATCGCGGTGGACTCCCCCAGCTTCTACGGCGCGCTGCAGTCGATCCGTGCTTACGGCATGAAGGCGATGGAGATTCCCACCGACCCCGAGACCGGCATCAGCCTGGAGGCGCTGGAGCTGGCCCTGGAGCAGTGGCCGATTCGCGCCATCCAGCTCACCCCGACCTGCAACAACCCGCTCGGCTATACCCTCTCGGAGGCGCGCAAGCGCTCGCTCTACGCGCTGGCCCGGCGCTTCGACGTGGCGATCATCGAAGACGACGTCTATGGCGATCTCAGCTACGGCTTTCCGCGCCCGCCGACGATCAAGTCGTTCGACGAGGATGGCCGGGTGCTGCTGTGCAGCTCGTTCTCCAAGACCCTGGCGCCGGGGCTGCGCATCGGTTGGATCGCCCCGGGCCGCTATCACGAGCGCGCCCTGCACATGAAGTACGTCGGTACCGGCTCCACCGCGACCCAGGGGCAGATGGCGGTGGCCGAGTTCATCCGCGAGGGGCACCACGAGCCGCACCTGCGGCGGATGCGGGCCCAGTATCAGGGCAACCGCGACCGCATGCTCGATGTGATCGCCCGCGCCTTCCCCGTCTCGACCCGGGTCAGCTATCCGGCTGGGGGCTTCATGCTCTGGCTCGAGTGCGCTGAGGGCATCGACAGCGTCGCGCTCAATCAGCGCCTGATGGCAGAGGGCATCCGCATCGCCCCCGGAGTGGTGTTCTCCGCCACCGGCAAGTACCGCCACTGCCTGCGCTTGAACCACGCCGTGTTCGATGACGATATTGCCCATGCGGTGAGGCGCGTTGGGCAGCGTGTGACGGAGTTGCTGACCCAGGGGGCTGGCGTCGCGCGGCCGGAGACGGCTTGATCCACCGCCCTCGACCAGGCCGCTCGGTTGCCGCGCCCGATCTTGGCGCTCAGTCGATCAGGCGAGTCACTTCGGCGGCGATCGCTTCGCCCAGCAGACGCTGCTGATCGGGTTCGAAGTGCACGCCGTCGACTTCACTGACCTGGATCAGGGTGCCGGCGTCGACGAAGCCGACCCCCGCCTCCCGCGCCATCTTGCGGTAGCGGCTCGCCAGCTGGCGCGACTTGCGCTCGCCGCCGGCGAAGATGCCGGCCAGGGGGCCGATTTCACGGATCGGCGCCGGCGCGATCAGCAGCACCTTGGGGGCAGCCACGCCGAACTGAGCGCTGACGGCGTCGATCTCCCACAGCAGCCGCTGCATGCTCAGGGCAATATCGTCGGGGGTGACGGAGAAACGCGCCTTGAGATCGTTGGTGCCCAGCATCAGCGTCATCACATCCAGCGGCAGCTGGCTGAGCAGACACGGGCGCAGATAGCGCAGGCCGTTGAGGTGCACCCCTTCGATGGGGTCGTCGTGCAGCGTGGTGCGTGCCGGTAGCCCCTCCTCGATCACCCGCCACTCGCTGCCGAGGGCCGCGGCCATCACTCCGGTCCAGCGCGTCTCGAAGGGATAGCGTGAAAGCGGCCCCAGCGCCCTGACCGGCTCGGTACCGTGGGTGTTGGAGTCGCCGTAGCAGAGCAGGGTACGCGTGGTCATCGTGGATCTCCGGGGACGGGTAATAGACACCAGTATGACCGCGCGCGCTCAATGTGGCATCACCCGCGGGGGCACGTAGACGTATCTTCCGCTGCCCACCTACCGCCCGCGCGAGCTTACTTGCCGATACAGAAACTGCCGAAGATCTCGCCGAGCAGATCGTCGGCGGTGAATTCGCCGGTGATCTCGTTGAGTGCCTGCTGGGCGTCGCGCAGATCCTCGGCGAGCAGCTCGCCGGCGGCGGCGCCCTCGAGCTGGGCCGTGCCGCTGACCAGCGCCTGGCTGGCGCGTTCGAGGGCATCCAGGTGGCGACGGCGGGCGGAGAAGCGCCCCTCGGTGGTGGCATCGAAGCCCATTACCGCCTTGAGATGGGTCTTGAGCTCATCCACCCCCGCGCCGGTATGCGCCGAGAGGCGGATCACAGGCGGCGTGGCATCGAAGTCGGCGGCATCGCCCTCGCCGCTCTCGTCGATCTTGTTGCGCACCAGCGTCAGCCGCTCGGGGTGAGGCAGGCGGGCGACGAATTCGGGCCAGATCGCACTCGGATCGGTCTCGGCGGTGGTGCGGGCATCGACCAGCAGCAGCACGCGGTCGGCCTTCTCGATCTCGGCCCAGGCGCGGGCGACGCCGATCTGCTCCACCGCATCCGGGGTATCGCGCAGGCCGGCGGTATCGATCACGTGCAGCGGCATGCCGTCGATATGGATATGCTCGCGCAGCACGTCGCGGGTGGTGCCCTCGATCTCGGTGACGATGGCGCTGTCGCGCTCGGTAAGACGATTGAGCAGGCTCGACTTGCCGGCGTTGGGGCGCCCGGCGATCACCACGCTCATGCCTTCGCGCATCAGCGCGCCCTGGTTGGCGCTGGCGCGCACCGCGGCCAGGGTTTCGCGCAGCGCCGCCAGCTTGGCCGCGACCACGCCGTCGGCGAGGAAGTCGATCTCCTCTTCGGGGAAGTCGATGGCCGCTTCGACGTAGAGACGCAGTTCGATCAGCTCGGCGACCAGCTGCGAGACACGGCTGGAGAACTCGCCCTGCAGCGAGCGCAGGGCGTTCTCCGCGGCGGCCCGGGAGCTGGCGTCGATCAGATCGGCGATCGCCTCGGCCTGGGCCAGGTCGAGCTTGTCGTTGAGAAAGGCGCGCTCGGAGAACTCGCCCGGCCGTGCCAGGCGCGCGCCCAGCGCCACGCAGCGCTCCAGCAGCATGTCCATGAGCACCGGGCCACCGTGGCCCTGGAGCTCGAGCACGTCCTCGCCGGTGAACGAGTGGGGGCCGGGGAAGTAGAGGGCGATGCCCTCGTCGATGATGCCCATCTCGGCGTGGAAGGGGCCGTAGTGGGCGTGACGCGGCTGGGGACGGTGGCCCAGCAGATGTTCCGCCATGACGCCGGCGGCGGGCCCGGAGACTCGCACGATACCCACGCCGCCCCGTCCCGGGGGCGTGGCCAGGGCGGCGATGGTGTCCTGACGATAGAGCGGTGCGTTCATCATGGTCTCCGGTGGCACGGGGTAACGGCGACACTCGGGGCCGCGCGCGGGTAGTTGTACAGGAAGGCGGGACATAAACGCCAGACCCCCGCCGGGGCGGGGGTCTGGGAGGGTTCGCGGAGGGCGATCAGCTCTTCTTGAGCGCCTTGCCGCCACCGCTGTCGTCCTTGAGGACGCGCTGGGTGATGAACCACTGCTGCAGGATCGAGATCGAGTTGTTGACGATCCAGTAGATGACCAAACCGGCCGGGAACCACAGGAAGAAGAAGGTGAAGACGATCGGCAGCATCTTCATGATCTTCGCCTGCATCGGGTCCGGCGGGGTCGGGTTCAGGAACTGCTGCAGCAGCATGGTGCCGCCCATGATGATCGGCAGGATGAAGTAGGGGTCCTTGGCCGAGAGGTCATGGATCCACAGGATGAAGGGTGCGTGGCGCAGCTCCACCGACTCCATCAGCATCCAGTAGAGCGCGATGAACACCGGCATCTGGATCACCATCGGCAGGCAGCCCCCCAGAGGATTGATTTTCTCCTTCTGGTAGAACTTCATCATCTCCTGCGACATCTTCTGGCGGTCGTTGCCGTACTGCTCCTTGAGCCGCTGCATCTCCGGGCCCATCTTGCGCATGCGGGCCATCGACTTGTAGGCCTTGGCTGCCAGCGGGAAGAGCACGATCTTGACGCAGACGGTGAGCAGGACGATCGACCAGCCCCAGTTGCCGACGATGTCGTGGATATGGTCGAGCAGCCAGAACAGCGGGTTGGCGAGGAACCACAGCCAGCCGAAGTCGACCGTCAGCTCCAGGTGCGGAGCCACTTTTTCCAGCTCCGACTGGACCTTGGGTCCGACGTAGAGGGTCGCGGCGAGCGTCTCTTTCTGGCCCGGCTGGACGGTTTCGTTGGGGCCGGCGAACGCCGCCACGGTGCGATCGCGATTGTCGACGCTGCCGTAGTAGAGGTTCTGCTGATCCGGGTTGGGCACCCACGCGGAGGTGAAGTAGTGCTGGATCATCGCCACCCAGCCGCCCTTGACGTCGCGGTTCTGGAAGTTGCCCTTGCGGATGTCCTCGAAGCTGACCTTGCTGTACTTCTCCTCCGGCGACGAGAAGGCCGCGCCCAGGAAGGAGTGCATGCCAACACCCTGGCCGCTGGTCGGGTCGGCGCTCTGGTCGCGGGCGAGCTGGCCGATGAAGCGGGCGGTGACCGGCTGCTGGCTTTCGTTGTCGAGCAGGTACTCGACCTTGATCGCGTAGCTGTCGCGGTCGATCACGAAGCGCTTGATGATATCGACGCCGTTGACGCTGCCGTGCAGGTCGACGTTGAGCGTCTTCTCGCCTTCGCCGAGGGTGTAGCTCGACTTGTCGGCGCGGAAATCGATACGCCCGCTGTGCCCCTCGATCTGCAGGCCGGACTTGGCCACGTAGCTGCGCACCTTGTTGTCGCTGAGCAGCACGAAGGGCTTGTCGGAGTCGAGGACCTGGTCATGGCCGAACAGCGCGGCGTAGACGATATCGCCGCCGTTGGGGTTGATGCGCAGATCGAGTACGTCGCTCTGGACCTGGATCAGGTTGCTGCCCTTGGCGGGTTCACTGCCCGCGGGCATGTCGTCCTCGATCGGCTGGGTCTTGCCTTTACCGCTGCTGTCGGGGGCGGAGAGGGCGTTGCTCTCGTTGCCACCATCACTGGCGGCGGAGGCGACTTCCGGTGCCGGGTTGTTCACGACGTTCTGACCGTAGTCCTGATTCCACTGCATGATCAGCAGATAGGCGAGCACGGCCAGCGGAATCACGAAAAGGAGTCGTTTGAAATCCATAGAGGGGTCTGCCCGGTGAGGGAGTGGTTCGGTAGGCGCCGGGCAACGGCGATCATTCGGCGATGGACGCCGAAGCTCCCCGGCCAGCAGCGCGGGGATGTCCGATCAGGTCGACGAGGTGTCGTGGCGCGTCTGACGCGCGGACTTTTCCAGGCGTCGCCACATGCCGTTGAGCTGGCGTGCGACGCTTGCATTGTCCAGCTCGTGTACGCCTCGCCGAGCGAGAAGAACGATATCCACGGGCGGCAGGCGATGCTGCTGCAGACGGATGGATTCGCGCACGAGGCGTTTGAGGCGATTGCGGTCGACGGCACGACGCACGTTCTTCTTGCTGAAGATCAACCCGATCCGCGGATGGCCAAGCGCGTTGGGGCGTGCCAACACCAGCATGCCTTTACCGTGGACCTTGAAGGGAGCGTGGTCGAAAACGTGCTTGTAGTCCCCGGCGTTGAGCAACCGAAGCTGCCGGGGGAAACCTTGATCGGACACCCGATGTCCGATCAGGCGCTGAGACGCTTGCGACCTTTGGCACGACGACGATTGATGACCTGACGGCCGTTCTTGGTCGCCATGCGGGCACGGAAACCGTGGACGCGCTTGCGCTTCAGGACGCTCGGCTGAAAAGTACGTTTCATGGTGGCTTTTTCCCAATTGGTTGAGTGATTAAGCTATTGATTTAGCTCGAAAAACTGGTTCGAAACGGGATGCCCGACACGCGTACGGAAACCGGGCTCACTCGGCTCAAGAGCGGGAATTCTAGTGAATCAGGCGATCGGGTGCAATTTTTCTCTGAATTATCCACACCCGTTTGTGGGCGAAACCCTTGCGTCACATCGCCGCGGCGGTCACGCGCGCACGCCGTTAGGTAGCGAAGCGATCGGCAGCCGAGGGCGGCCATGCGTGTCTGCGGCTTATCCCCAAGCTGTCGGCTTGTCAATCGCACCATGTGGTTAAGGATGGGGATAATGTTTGTGGGTAACTCACATTAAACTTATATTTTCATATGCTTATGGGATTTTCTCGGCTGTGGGGAAGATGCGTAAGAGAGGTGAAAATCCTGCGTGTGGCGAGAACTCCCGAGGCGTTGGGCGTCTATGGCAGAGCGCCATCTCGCGATCGTTTTCCCAAGGCTGTCAACGGGTTCTCTGCCGCTTATCCACAGAGAGATGACCTGGCGACCACGTGTGGATAACCTGTCGGGCCGGCGCTACACTGTGCGGCCGTTTTCTTTTCATCTGCCGAAATTCCCGTGAGGTCGTGTGTCGGTCGCTCTCTGGCAACAATGTCTCAATTCGCTTCAGGATGAGTTGAGCTCGCAGCAGTTCAACACCTGGATCCGCCCCCTGCAGGCGGAGGATGGCGAGACGGACGAGCTCTGTCTGCTGGCGCCCAACCGCTTCGTGCGCGACTGGGTCAGCGATAAGTACCTGAAGCGTATCAACGAGCTGCTGCGCGAAGTGGCATCCAGCAGCAAGCCACCCAAAGTGCGCCTGGTGGTGGGCAGCCGCCGCGCGGCCGCCGTGTCGCCGCGCGATCTGGGCGCGCCGGTGTCGGCCCCCAGCCAGCCGCCGCAGCGCCCCAGTGCGCCCAGCGTGCAGACCCCGCCGCGCTCGCCCGAGGTGGCCGAGGAGCAGGCGCTCGACCAGAGCCGCGAGCGTGAAGAGGGCGGCCGGCGAGGCGGTGAACGCCAGGTGCAGGTGGAGGGCAGTCTCAAGCACCAGAGCGGGCTGAACCCCAACTTCACCTTCGAAACCTTCGTCGAGGGCAAGTCGAACCAGCTGGCGCGAGCCGCCTCACGCCAGGTCTCGGAAAACCCCGGTGGCGCCTACAACCCGCTGTTCCTCTACGGCGGCGTGGGGCTGGGCAAGACCCACCTGATGCACGCGGTGGGCAATCATCTGGCCGGCCTGCGCGACAACGCCAAGGTGGTCTATCTGCACTCAGAGCGCTTCGTCGCCGACATGGTCAAGGCGCTGCAGCTCAACGCGATCAACGACTTCAAGCGCTTCTACCGCAGCGTCGATGCGCTGCTGATCGACGATATCCAGTTCTTTGCCGGCAAGGAGCGCTCCCAGGAGGAGTTCTTCCACACCTTCAACGCCCTGCTCGAGGGCGGCCAGCAGATGATCCTCACTTCCGACCGCTATCCCAAGGAGATCAGCGGGGTGGAGGAGCGTCTCAAGTCGCGCTTCGGCTGGGGGCTGACGGTGGCGATCGAGCCGCCGGAGCTGGAGACCCGGGTGGCGATCCTGATGAAGAAGGCCGATCAGGCCAAGGTCGACTTGCCGCATGACGCCGCCTTCTTCATCGCCCAGAAGATCCGCTCCAACGTGCGCGAGCTGGAGGGGGCGCTGAAGAAGGTGATCGCTGACTCCCACTTCATGGGCAAGCCGATCACCCAGGACTTCATCCGCGAGTCGCTCAAGGATCTGCTGGCACTGCAGGACAAGCAGGTCGGCATCGAGAACATCCAGCGCACGGTGGCGGAGTACTACAAGATCAAGATGGCCGATCTACTCTCCAAGCGCCGCTCGCGCTCGGTGGCGCGGCCGCGCCAGGTCGCCATGGCGCTGGCCAAGGAGCTGACCAACCACAGCTTGCCCGAGATCGGCGACGCCTTCGGCGGACGCGACCACACCACCGTGCTGCATGCCTGCCGCAAGGTGGTGGCGCTGAAGGAGGAGAGCGCGGACATCCGCGAGGACTACAAGAATCTGATGCGGCTGCTGACCAGCTGACCCCGGCTGGCGGTGGCTGTTGCCGGAGGGATTGCCCGTAGCGCCCCGGGCAGCAAGAATGAACCCCAGCCGGCAGCGTCGCCGCGGCGCCGACGTTTCTTTCAGGATCGAATTCAACCACGGAGCTCCCATGAAATTTTCCATCTCCCGCGAAGCCCTGCTGCGCCCGCTGACGCTGGTGGCCGGCGTGGTCGAGCGCCGTCAGACCCTGCCGGTGCTCTCCAATGTGCTGATCGAAGTCCAGGACGGCGGTATCTCGCTGACCGGCACCGATCTCGAGGTGGAATTGATCGGCCGCGCGACCGCTGACCTGGTCGACGAGCCGGGCTCCGTCACCGTGCCGGCGCGTAAGCTGATGGATATCTGCAAGTCGCTGCCGGATCAGTCGCAGATCAGCTTCACCCTGGAGGATGGCCGCGTGGTGCTGCGCGCCGGACGCTCGCGCTTCACCCTTTCCACCCTGCCGGTGGCCGAGTTTCCCAATATCGAGGATGGTCAAAACGACACCACGCTGTCGCTGCCGCGGGGCACGCTCAAGTATCTGATCGACGCCACCTCCTTCGCCATGGCGCAGCAGGACGTGCGCTACTACTTGAACGGCATGCTGCTGGAGCTGGCCAACCACTTGGTGCGCACCGTGGCCACCGATGGCCACCGTCTGGCGGTATGCGAGCGTAGCGCCGAGATCGAACTTACCGATTCGCGCAAGCTGATCATCCCGCGCAAGGGTGTGCTGGAGCTGTCGCGGCTGCTCGACGGCAGCGAGGAGCCGGTGGAGCTGGCGCTGGGCGCCAATCATATCCGTGCCAATACCGGCGAATTCACCTTCACTTCCAAGCTGGTCGACGGCAAGTTCCCCGACTACGACCGGGTCATTCCCAAGGGCGGCGACAAGACCTTCATCGCCGAGCGCGGCGAGCTGCGTCAGATCCTGGCGCGTACCGCCATCCTCTCCAACGAGAAGTATCGCGGCGTGCGCCTGCAGCTCGAGGAGAACAACCTCAAGGTGATGGCCAACAACCCCGAGCAGGAAGAGGCCGAGGAGAACGTCGGCATCGAATATGCCGGGGACGCGCTGGAAATCGGCTTCAACGTCGGCTATCTGATCGATGTGCTCAACGTGCTCGACGCCGATCGCATGCAGATGACGCTGTCGGATGCCAACAGTTCGGCGCTGATGGAAGAGCCGGGCGGTGGGGATGCCCGTTACGTGGTCATGCCGATGCGCCTTTGAGTGCAGGGAAGTGGCTGCGCTCGATCATGCTTTGTTGAAAACCGGCGAACCTTGCTCACTTATACCCACATAAGCTCCCCTGGTTCGCCGATTTTTGCCGCGCCTGATCGTCGCTCGCCAACTTATTCCATCTCGGCGGTTAAATGTTCGGGTGCTTCTTTCCACGCTGCCCGCAGTCCGGGCGTTTCCTCTCGTCTCTCGTCATGAGTCTTTACCTGCCATGCCGCTCGATCGGTTGAGTTTTCACGGCCTGCGCAATCTGCATCCGTTCGAGATGACGCCGGGGCCGCACATCAATGTGATCAGCGGGGCCAACGGCAGCGGCAAGACCTCGCTGCTCGAAGGGCTCCACGTGCTGGGCATGGCGCGCTCCTTTCGTACCCAGAAGCTCAAGGCGCTGATCACCCACGATGCCGAGGAGATGACCCTGTTCGGGCGCCTCGACGGCGACCCGCCGCGCCCGCTGGGGGTGCGCCGGCGACGCGATGCCCAGGAGCTTGAGATCCGTATCGGCGGGGAGCGCGCGGCACGCGTGACCCAGCTCGCCGAGGCGCTGCCGCTGCAGCTGATCAACCCGGATGCGTTCCGCCTGCTGGAGGGCTCGCCGGCGGCGCGACGCGAGTTTCTCGACTGGGGGGTATTCCATGCCGAGCCGGTGTTCCTCGACGCCTGGAAGCGCGTGCGGCGTGCGCTGAAACATCGGAACGCCCTGCTCAGGCATGATAGAATCGACCGCGCGTCGATAGGCGTCTGGGAGCAGGAACTGGCCCACTGGAGCGAGCGGCTGGACGCGCTGCGCGACGGCTACATGACGCGCTTCCTGCCGGTGTTCGAGGAGACCCTGGCGGCACTGCTGCCGCTGCCGGATCTGAGTCTGCGCTACTCGCGCGGCTGGGATCGCCAGCGCGCCCTGCTCGAGGTGTTCGAGAGCGGTCGCGACACCGATCGCCAGATGGGTTTCACCCAGCAGGGGCCACAGCGCGCTGACCTGCGCATTCGGGTCGGGCGCCACGCCGCGGTGGAGGTGCTCTCCCGCGGGCAGCAGAAGCTGGTGGTCAGCGCCATGAAACTGGCCCAGGGGCGCCTGCTCGAGCAGCTGAGCGGGCAGACCTGCCTCTATCTGATCGACGACCTGCCGGCGGAGCTCGACGGCGAACACCAGCGCATCTTCTGCCGGTGGCTCGAGACGCTCGACTGTCAGGTCTTCATCACCAGCGTCGAGCGCTCGGCGCTGGCCGACGTCTGGCAGCCGGACACGGATGTCGTGGCATCGTGTATCGCCGGCGGACGGCTGCATTCGGAATGATTTCACCATGGAGTGAGCAATGAGCGAACAGGCCTACGATTCATCGAGCATCAAGGTCCTCAAGGGGCTGGACGCGGTGCGCAAGCGCCCGGGCATGTACATCGGCGACACCGATGACGGCACCGGCCTGCACCACATGGTGTTCGAGATCGTCGACAACTCGATCGACGAAGCGCTGGCCGGCCATTGCAGCGAGATCCGCATCGTCATCCACCCCGACGAGTCGATCACCGTCTCCGACGACGGCCGCGGCATCCCCACCGACATCCACGCCGAAGGGGTCTCCGCCGCCGAGGTCATCATGACCGTGCTCCACGCCGGGGGTAAGTTCGACGACAACTCCTACAAGGTCTCCGGCGGCCTGCACGGGGTCGGGGTGTCGGTGGTCAATGCGCTCTCCGAGCAGCTCAAGCTGACCATCTGGCGTAACCACAAGGTCCACGAGCAGGTCTATCACCACGGCGTGCCGCAGGCGCCGCTGGCGGTGGTCGGCGAGACCGAGAAGTCGGGTACCCAGATCAACTTCAAGCCGTCCAGCGATACCTTCGCCAACATCGAGTTCCATTACGACATTCTCGCCAAGCGCCTGCGCGAGCTGTCGTTCCTCAACTCCGGGGTGGCGATCCGTCTGGTCGACGAACGTGACGGCCGCGAGGAGCTGTTCCACTACGAGGGCGGTCTGCGCGCCTTCGTCGACCATCTCAACACCAACCGCACCGCGCTCAACCCGGTCTTCCACTTCGAGATGCAGCGCGAGGACGGTATCGGTGTCGAGGTGGCGATGCAGTGGAACGACACCTTCGCCGAGAACGTCTTCTGCTACACCAACAACATCCCGCAGCGCGATGGCGGCACCCACATGGCCGGCTTCCGCGCGGCGCTGACGCGCAGCCTCAACAGCTACATCGAGGCCGAGGACATCCAGAAGAAGGCCAAGGTGGCGACCTCCGGCGATGATGCCCGCGAGGGTCTCACCGCGATCATCTCGGTCAAGGTGCCGGATCCCAAGTTCTCCTCGCAGACCAAGGACAAGCTGGTCTCCTCGGAGGTCAAGACCGCGGTCGAGCAGGAGCTGAGCCGGCACTTCTCCGACTATCTGATCGAGCATCCCGCGGATGCCAAGGCGATCGTCAACAAGATGATCGACGCTGCGCGTGCCCGCGAGGCGGCACGCAAGGCACGCGACATGACCCGGCGCAAGGGCGCGCTGGATATCGCCGGGCTGCCGGGCAAGCTGGCCGACTGCCAGGAGAAGGACCCCAGCCTCTCCGAGCTCTATCTGGTCGAGGGTGACTCCGCCGGCGGCAGCGCCAAGCAGGGCCGTGACCGCCGCACCCAGGCGATCCTGCCGCTCAAGGGCAAGATCCTCAACGTCGAGAAGGCGCGCTTCGACAAGATGCTCTCCTCGGCCGAGGTGGGCACCCTGATCACCGCGCTGGGCTGCGGCATCGGGCGCGAGGAGTTCAATCCGGACAAGCTGCGCTACCACTCGATCATCATCATGACCGATGCCGACGTCGACGGTTCGCACATCCGTACCCTGCTGCTGACCTTCTTCTTCCGGCAGATGCCGGAGCTGATCGAGCGCGGTCACGTGTTCATCGCCCAGCCGCCGCTGTACAAGATCAAGCGCGGCAAGCAGGAGATGTACCTGAAGGACGAGCAGGCGATGACCGACTATCTCACCACCACCGCGCTGGACGGCGCCCGCCTGTGTGTCAATGCCGACGCACCGGGGATCGCCGGCGAACAGCTCGAGGCGCTGGTGAGCCAGTATCGTGACGTGATGAAGCGCATCGACCGGTTGTCGCGGGTCTATCCCAATGCGGTGCTGCGCAAGATGGTCCACGCCGCCAAGCTGGAGGAGGCCAACCTGAGCGATCGCGGCACCCTGCAGCAGTGGATCGAGGCGCTGCAGGTGGAGATGGATTCGCTGATCGCCCACGAGGGCGGCCCGCGCTACACCTTCCAGCTGCAGGAGGATACCGAGCGCGGTCTATGGCTGCCGAGCGTGTCGCTCACCGCCCACGGTGTCACCACCGACTACGTGTGGGGTATCGATTTCTTCCGTAGCGCCGACTACCGCGCGCTGGCGGGCCTCGGCGAGACCCTCGACGGGCTGGTCGAGGAGGGCGCCTACATCGCCCGTGGCGAGCGCCAGAAGCCGATCGAGACCTTCTACGATGCGCTGGAGTGGCTGATGCTCGAGGCCCAGCGTGGGCTCTCGATCCAGCGCTACAAGGGGCTGGGCGAGATGAACCCGGACCAGCTGTGGGAGACCACCATGGACCCGCAGTCGCGGCGCATGCTGCGGGTCTCGATAGAGGACGCGGTGGCCGCCGACCAGATGTTCAACACCCTGATGGGCGACGAGGTGGAGCCGCGCCGCGACTTCATCGAGCGCTTCGCGCTGGTGGCCAATCTGGATATCTGAGCGCGTCCGCGACGCTGGCAGGCCAGCCGACGGCCCGTCCCCGACCGGGGGCGGGCCGTTTTTGCGTTCAGGGATGGTTTTTAGAAACCCAGTTTTTAGAAACAACGCTTTTAGAGGCCATTTTCCAACCCTCTGACGATGGGCGCCGGGGGCAGGGCAAAGCGAGGGTCCTTTGCCACGGATGGCAAAGGTAGCGCCCAGGGAGGGGTTCACAGCGCCCTCGCGACGCCCTGCCGCCGGATAAGCCCACGTCGTCCAGCGGTTGTAAAAGGCACTCTTAGAGACAGCGCTTTTCGAGGCGGCGTCTTTTGATAACAGGGTTTCTAAAAACAACGCTTCTCGAAACAACGCTCTACGCCGCGCGACGGACCCTGGCGCTGTCGAGACTGGCGAGGCTTCACGCCTGCTGCTCGACGAAAGTGCGGATCGCCGCCGCCAGCTGCCGACCCTGGCGTGTCAGCGCCTCCCCTTCGGCCATGCCCACCCCGAGCACCAGACCGCGACGCGTGTCGCCGGGTGCGCACACCCGGCTCAGCGGCCGTGCCACCAGGTGGTGGCGGTTGAGCAGGTAGTGCGACAGGCGTTCGTCGTCGAGGGTGGGGGAGAGCTCGACGCTCAAGCTGATATTGGGTGCCGGCGGGGAGACGGCGATCACGCCAGGCGTCTCTGCCAGCAGGGCGTGGAGCTCGCGCTGGCGGCCCAGGTAGTCGGCGGCGATTCGGTGGCACCAGCGATCCAGATCGCCGGCATCGATGAAGGCGGCGAGCACCGCCTGGTCCAGTAGCCGGCCTTCGCGAAAGACTCCGGTGCGCACCCGGTTGAGGGTATGGCTGAGAGCGCTGGGCACTACCAGGTAGCCCAGTCGCAGTCCAGGGAACATCAGCTTGGAGAAGGAGCCGATCAGGATGCGGTTGCCGCTGCGCGGGTCGAACGCCAGGGGCTGGCGGTCGCCGTCCCCGAACTCGTAGTCATCCTCGAGAATCCACTCGGGTGCGAGATGCTGGATCAATGCCTGTTTGTGAGCGATCACTGACTGTACACCCAGCGGATAGTGGTGCGAGCCGGTGAAGTAGACCAGGCGCGGCGCAGGGGGCGGCAGCGGCTGACGATAGCCGTGGCGAGGGTCCCAGATGGCGTGATCGACACTCAGGCCGCAGGCCTGGAAGACGTTGCGTGCGCCCCAGTAGAAGGGGGAGTCCATCACCGCCCGGTCACCCTCGTCGGCGAGCGCCAGGGCGCAAAGCTGCAGACCGTGGTGGGCGCCTTCGGTGATCACGATCTGATCGAGCTCGCAGTGGATGCCGCGCCAGCGGGCGAGGAAGCCGGCGATCGCACGCTTGAGCGGGCCGTAGCCGCCCGAGGCGTAGGCGAGCAGCAGGGTGTTGTGCGGCACGGAGACGCGCGAGTAGAGCTGACGCCAGCGGGCCAGCGGGAAGTGCACGATATCCGGCACCCCGGGGACGAAGGCGCCGCTCTGTACCGGGCTGGCGCCGACATCGCCCAGGAGCCGGTGAGCACGTCGGGAGATCGGCCCGGTGGCGGGCGCGCTGATTTCGGGGGGCGCGGGCTTGTGGACCCAGGTACCGCGGCCGTGGTCGGTGATTAGGTGGCCCTGCTGTACCAGCCGCTCGATCACCCCGGCCAGGGTATTGCGGGCCACGCCCAGCGACGCGCACAAATCGCGGTGCCCGGGCAGACGCTGACCTTTCTGCCAGTGGCGTTCGATCAGCCACAGCAGGGTCTGCTCCAGGCGCTGGTGCTTGGTCAGATGGGCGGGCTGGGCGTGGTAGCCGCTCTCGATCCGGGTCAGCGCCCGGCGGCGATCTTCCATGGGTGCCTCCGGGGCAGGCAGTGACGATGGAATTATGGCGCTTGCCGCTCAAGTGGTCTATCTGAGTAGCAGGAGTGGTCTACTCATCGCTGCCGGCGGCGGTGATAGCGTGGCACCAGGGTCGCCCCAATAGCGACTCGTCGACGATGCTTCGGCTACCACGCGTCATCGACACGCTTCATCAACAACAACGTCAAGAGATCTTGCTATGTCCAACGCTTCTCAACCCACCGAGTTCGTGCGCGTGCTGGCACGGGCCGATGTGCTGGCGCTCGCCTTCGGCGCGATGATCGGCTGGGGCTGGATTGTGCTCACCGGCGGCGCCATCCTCGACGGCGGCAGCCTGG
Source organism: Salinicola sp. DM10 (assembly GCF_017306975.2). Lineage (NCBI taxonomy): Bacteria > Pseudomonadati > Pseudomonadota > Gammaproteobacteria > Oceanospirillales > Halomonadaceae > Salinicola > Salinicola sp. DM10. The sequence goes on along the minus strand of NZ_JAFLEN020000003.1, from coordinate 278,304 downwards.
GGGCGATCATCGCCTTCATCATCGGCGGCATCGCGGTGCTGCTGGTCGGCCTGACCTACGCCGAGCTGGCGGCGGCGATGCCGCAGGTCGGCGGCGAGCACGTCTACAGCTATCGCGCGCTGGGGCATTTTGCCTCCTTCGTCTGTACCTGGAGCATCGTGCTCGGCTATGTCAGCGTCGCCTCGTTCGAGGCGGTGGCGCTGCCCACGGTGGTCGAGCACCTGTTCCCCGGCTATGCCGTGGGTGATCTGTGGACCATCGCCGGCTGGGAGGTCAAGGCCAGCTGGGTGGCGGTCGGGGTGATCGGCTCGCTGGTGATGATGGTGATCAACTATCTGGGGATCTCGACGGCGGCGCTGCTGCAGAAGGTGGTCACCGGTCTGATCCTGATCGCCGGGGTGATGTTCGTCACCGGTTCGCTGTTCAGCGGTGACACCGGCAACATGCAGCCGCTGTTCGCCAGCGGCGAACATGGCGCCTTCGGCGGTATCGTCGCGGTGCTGGTGCTGGTGCCCTTCCTGTTCGTCGGTTTCGACGTCATCCCCCAGGCGGCGGAGGAGATCGATCTCCCGTTCCGCGATATCGGCAAGGTGCTGGTGCTGTCGGTACTCATGGCGGTGGCCTGGTACACCCTGATCGTGCTGGGCACCAGCCTGATGCTCGACAACGACGCCCTGGGCGGCAGTACCCTGAGCGTGCCCGATGCCATGCAGGCGGTGTTCGATGGCGCCTGGGCCGGCAATCTGATGGTGCTGGCCGGGATCGCCGGGATCATCACCAGTTGGAACGCCTTCTATATCGGCGGCTCGCGGGCGATCTACGCGCTCGCCCACTCGGGCATGCTGCCGGCGTTTCTCGGCAAGCTGCACCCGCGCTACAAGACGCCCACCAATGCCATCATCCTGATCGGCGTGCTCTCCACCCTGGCGCCGTTCTTCGGCCGCCCGGCGCTGGTCTGGCTGGTCGATGCCGGCGGCCTGGGGATCGTCATCGCCTATCTGTTCGTATCGCTGTCGTTTCTGATCCTGCGCCGGCGCGAGCCGGAGATGGCGCGCCCCTACCGGGTCAAGGCCGGCGGTCTGGTCGGTGTGCTCGCGGTCCTGCTCTCGCTGGGCATGGTATTTCTCTACCTGCCGGGCAGCCCGTCGGCGCTGGTGCCGGTGGAGTGGGTGGTGTTCGGCGGCTGGATGATCGCCGGATTGCTGCTGTACGTGTGGGCGCGACAGCGCTACGGTCGAGAGGTAGGCGATCGTCTCATCCGTGCCTCTTACACGAAATCGTGACAGTCACTTTCGTCCCGTCGACACCCGTGCGGACGTCCGGGACGGCTCATCGGCGCCATGGCGCGCGCCGTTTCAGGAGGAGAGTTGCATGACCAACGCAGAACTCAATGAACTCAAACAGCGCTACGTGGCCAGCGGTGCGGCCAGCCCGGCGGTCGAATTCGCCGCGCGGGCAGAGAACGCCGAGCTGTGGGACGAGGACGGCAAGCGCTTCATCGACTTCGCCGGCGGCATCGGCGTGCTCAATATCGGTCACCGCCATCCCAAGGTGGTCGAGGCGGTCAAGGCGCAGCTCGACCGCGTCATGCATACCTGTCAGACGGTGATGCCCTACGAGGGCTACGTGCGCGTGGCGCAGAAGCTGAGCGAAGTCACACCGGTGCGTGGCCACGCGAAGGTGATGCTGGCCAACTCCGGCGCCGAGGCGCTGGAGAATGCGGTCAAGGTGGCGCGGGCGGCCACCGGGCGCTCCAGTGTGATCTGCTTCACTGGCGGCTATCACGGGCGCACCTTCATGACCATGGCGATGAACGGTAAGGTCGCTCCCTACCGCAATGACTTCGGCCCGATGCCGGGGCAGGTCTACCGTGCGCCCTATCCGGTCGAGTCGATCGGTGTCAGTGAAGAAGAGGCCCTGCGCCACCTCAAGATGGTGCTCAAGACCGACGCCAATCCGCGCGATACCGCGGCGATCGTGATCGAGCCGGTGCTCGGCGAGGGCGGTTTCCACGCCGCGCCCAAAAGCTTCCTCGAGGCGATCCGCGAGATCTGCGACGAGCACGGCATTCTGATGATCGTCGACGAAGTGCAGTCGGGTTTCGGACGTACCGGCAAGCTGTTCGCGATCGAGCACTCGGGCGTCGAGCCGGACATCATGACCATGGCCAAGAGCATGGCCGACGGCATGCCGATCTCCGCCGTGGTAGGCACCGACAAGGTCATGGATGCTTCCGGCGGCAACTCGCTGGGTGGCACCTATACCGGCAGCCCGGTGTCGTGTGCCGCGGTGCTGGCGGTGCTTGAGGTGTTCGAGGAGGAGCGCATCCTGGAGAAGAGCCAGGCGCTGGGTGAGAAACTGCGGGCGCGCTTCGACAAGTGGCAGCAGGACTACGCCTCGGTCGCCAACGCGCGCAACCTGGGTGCCATGGCGGCGTTCGACCTGGTCAGCGACAAGAAGAGCGCGCAGCCCAACACCGAGCTGGCGGCCAAGCTGTGCAAGACCGCGCGCGAGCGCGGGCTGATCCTGCTCTCCTGCGGCCTCTACGGCAACACCATCCGCTTCCTGATGCCGGTCACCATCAGTGACGCGGTGCTGGAAGAGGGGCTGGACCTGATCGAGGCCATGCTGAGTGAATTCGGCGCCTGAACGGCGTCGTGACGCATGCGACCGGCACCCTCGGGTGCCGGTTTTTTTATGTCTGGCGACTAGCGCAGGCCGTCGGCGCCTGGCCTCAATAGTTCGCCGGTGGTGCCAGTTCGAGACCGGCGTGGAGTGCACGGGGCGTCGCGCTATTTCCCCGTGAGCTGGCTTGCTCCAGGGTGAAAACATCGAGGGCATCGCGCAGGCGCCGCGACTGGTGGCGTAGGGACTCGACGCTCTCGCTCAGGCCATCGACCAGCGCACCGTTGCCTCTGGCACCGCGACTGATGGCGCGGATCTCTTCATCGATCTGTGTGCCGGCCTGGCGCTGTGCTTCACTGGCATGACGGATTTCGTCCATCAGCGCGTTGACCTGGCGGACCTGCTCGCCGATGTTGGCCATGGTCGTGGTCACCTCTTCGGCGCGCTGGCTGCTCTCGTTGACCTGCTGCTGCGTGGCCTCGATCACTCCGGCGATCTGGCGCGAGGCGTCGGCGCTCTGCTGGGCCAGCACGCCCACTTCCTTGGCCACTACGGCGAAACCGCGGCCGCTCTCTCCGGCCCGCGCCGCCTCGACCGAGGCGTTGAGCGAGAGGATATGAGTCTGGAAAGCGATACCGTCGATCAACGAGGTGATGTCGGCAATGCGGCCGGCGCTGTCGCGCATGCCGCGCATGGTCTCCGTCAGCCGGGCGACCCGCTCGTTGCCCTGGGTCATCAGGGTGTCCGCCTGACGCATGCGCTCGCTGGCGGTATCCGCGCTGGCGGCGTTGTCGCGCCCCCGCTCGCCCAACTGGGCCAGCGAGGCGGTGGCCCGCTCGAGCGCATCCGAGGCTTCGCGGGTGCGCGCGGCGAGCTGGTCGTTGGCGCCGGCGATCGTCTCGCCGGTGCGCGACAGCGCCAGCAGGCTATCCACGACCTCGCTCAGCGTGGAACGAACTGCGAGCATGGTGCGACGGAAACTGCCGCCCAGCGGGCTCCACATGTGGCGCTCGTCGAAGGCCAGATCGAACTGCCCCGGCTCGCGCCCGATATGACTGCCCATGGCACCGAGTTCGACGCCCATGATCGCTTCGCGGCGCATCAGCCGGGACATGGCGACGAGCATGGCGGTTTCGACCACCACGTAAGCCGCATGCAAGATGACCATCGCCATGATCTGACCCTGGGCGAGATGATGAGTCGGCATTACGTCGACCGCACCGCCACGGCTCTGCCAGAAGCCGAACAGCAGGTGGTGGGCGGCGATCACCCCGGCGGCCATTACCGCCGGGCGCCAGTCGCGATAGAGCAGCACCAGCGACAGCAGGATGAACACTGCGAAGTGGGCCTCGATCATGCCGGCGAGAAGATGGATCTGCAGCCCGGCAAATCCCATCAGCACGGTGGACACCAGCAGGCGGGTACAGAGCGTCGTCGGGGCCAGCCGAATTGCTGCGAGCGCGAGCGCCATCAGCGGCAGGCCGACGGCGAGCGCCGCCAGCCAGCGTTGATGCACGCCAGCCAGGCCCATTGAGGAGAGGAACAGCAGCACGACGACCAGGGTCATCAGACGATTGGCGCGGATGTAAACCGGTGCCAACAACTGATCGATGGAGTGTGGCACGGGGGATGACATCGCGGATCTCCGTAGCAGGAATAGGCGGGGCGCCACTGAGACTTAACGGTGAGCGCGGACGAATCTTTACGCCAAGGCGAGTCAGGGCGGAGTGCCGTTACCGATACGCAGGTATGCAAGGTCACCCAGCCTGGCGATGCATACCGATATGCGGGATATCGTCCTCCAGGTAAGTCTCTGTCACCGCGATGAAACCGTGGCTTGCGTAGTAGTTCTGCAGGTGGGCCTGGGCGGAGAGGTAGGCATCGCGACCCGGCCAGCGCTCGGCGAGATGTTCGAGCGCTGCCGTCATCAGCCGATGACCCAGGCCCGCGCCGCGATGATCGGGCGCGATCACCACGCGCCCGATGGTCACCGGCTCGCGGATCGATACCGGCGCCAGCAGGCGTAGTGATGCGGCCAAGGTGCCATCCGCCCACACCGCGAGATGGTCTGTCGTGGCACTCAGATCGTGACCGTCCAGCTCCTGGTAAGCACACTGCTGCTCGACCACGAATACCGCTGTGCGCAGCGCCAGCAGGGCGTATAGGGTGTGAGTATCGAGCTGTTCGCCGCGGTACCAGCGCCAGTCGTATGTCGTCATCTGTCACTTTCCTTGGGTGGTCGTTGCGCGTGAAACTATCACTGGCATATTACGCAGCCCGCCAACGGGTGTCAGGGACGGCCGTGCCAGGGGACAGGTTATGGGTGAGGTGATAGGTGACAGGAGAGAGCGCATGAGCCGTTTGGCGATCGATTATGACGATGTGGTGGCGGCACACCGGCGGTTGGCGGGCATCGCCCACCATACGCCCGTGCTGCGCTCGGCGACAGCCGATGCGCGCAGCGGCGCCGCGCTGTACTTCAAGGCCGAGCATCTCCAGCGCGTCGGCGCCTTCAAGTTTCGGGGTGGCTATAACGCCCTCAGTCAGTTCGATCATGGCCAGAAGGCTTCGGGGGTGATCGCCTTTTCTTCGGGCAATCATGCTCAGGCGATTGCGCTCTCGGCCAGACTGCACGGCATTCGTGCCGTCATCGTGATGCCCGAGGATGCGCCTGCGATCAAGATAGCGGCCACGCGGGGCTATGGTGCCGAGGTGGTGCTCTATGATCGCTATACCCAGGACCGCGAGACGTTGGGCCGGGAACTGGCCGAGGCCGAAGGCTTGACCCTGATCCCGCCGTTCGATCATCCCCACGTCATGGCGGGGCAGGGAACTGCGGCCAAGGAGCTGTTCGACGATGTGGGCGAGCTGGATACGCTGATCGTGCCGCTGGGCGGCGGTGGGCTACTGTCAGGCTGTGCCACGGTTGCCAGGGCGCGCTATCCGCGCTGCCGGATCATCGGCGTCGAGCCGGAAGCCGGCAACGACGCCCAGAGAAGCCTGGCCAGTGGCGAGATCGTCACGATTGCCACGCCGCGCACGATCGCCGATGGCGCTCAGACCCAGGCACTGGGCTGCCTGACGTTCCCGGTGCTGCAGCAGTGCGTCGATGAGATCGTCACCGTCACTGACGCTGAGCTGGTCGAGACCATGAGCTTTCTCGCCGGCCGCATGAAGCAGTTGGTCGAGCCGACCGGTTGCCTGGCGGCCGCGGCGGCTTTTTCGGGCCGCGTAGGGATCAAGGGACAGCGTGTCGGGATCATGCTCTCCGGGGGCAACGTCGATCTGCAACGCTTCGCCGAACTGATCTCGGCGGCCGCGCCCCAGGCAACCACGCGTGCGGATCGCGCATGAGACGAGAGCGTGTGTGATGTTGACCGGAGCACTCTCATCGAATGCCCAGGCCACCCTGAAAGTCAGATTTTCGCATCGCGTGGATGGGCGCGTGATGTCGTCCCGTTCGAACCGGCCTGCGGCGCATTGACGCTTTCGACTAATGGCTGAGGGAGTTAAGCCCCGGCGCTGCTTAGACTGAAGGTATTGCACGCACCGTAGCCGAGGAGGTCATCATGATGCAGACGCAGGAACGCCGCGAGCAGCGTCCGATGTCGGAGGCAACGGACTGCTGCGAGATGAGTGCGATCAATCTGCTCGATGACAGCGTCTCCACGCAGAAGGAGGTACAGGAGCGCAATGTCATGCAGCTCTACCTGCTCACCGTGCAGGTGAGGGCGCTGATGGATGTGGCCTGTCACCAAGGGCATGCCGAGTTCCTGACCGAGCGTTTGCGCTTCCATACCCAGCAGTTGGGCGAGCAGTTCGATTCGTTGGTCAAGAAGCACAAGGGCTCCTCCTATACCCGCCACTTCTACGCTCAGCAGCAGCAGCGCTTCAGCAGCGAGATCGACAAGCTGATCGACGCCTTGGCATCCCTGGGCCGCCACTATCGTGATAGCGCTGATACCGACAGCGCGGCTCATCACGATGCCCAAGGTGGCAATACCGCGTCCCGCGACTGACCTTCCACACGAGTTGCCTCCCGGCCCGCCACTGTGTCGTTTCAAGACCAGGGCGGGCCTCTTTTATGCGTGGATCGCTGCAAGTAGCTCCTTCTCTGTGTGCGTTTTCCCGAGCCACTGATACTCGTCGGACGCATTCATGAGTATGGATGATGAGATCGTCTGCGAGGTGTTTCACGTGGAACAAGGCCTGCGACCGTTGATCCGCACGCCTGATGCGCCCTCACAAGATTCGCCGTGCTGATCGAGTGGCGATCAATCGTCGATGGCGGGGGCAGAATGGGGACAGCCACCGGAGCCGCAAAACCCACGTATCTGGGAAGCGGGCGGCATCCGAGCCAGAGAGGGCGAGCCCCTCGGCTGCCGCTCCCACGAGGCGTGGCAGCAACCACTGCTATGCAACGCCGGCAATGTTCCACGTGAAACAATCAGGCATCACGGCCGGGTCTGAATCTGGCTCAGGAAGTCATTGCACGGCGTGGTCTCTCCGGCGCTCGGCGAGACCAGGGCTAGCAGCGCAGCGGCGGGCGCGGCGACGGTACCGAGGAAGGCACCCACCGCGCCGCGTGCCAGTAGTGAGCTGGCATCCACCCCTGGCGAGGGGTTGGCAAAAGTGCCGTGAACATAGAGCGGCGAGCGTAGGGTGAATACCCGAGCGCCCTTACTCTCAGGCACGATGTTGAGATCGAGCCTTTCGTTGGCGAAGTTGATACTGCCGTCGATCTTGATCAGCGCGTTCTCGGTGTCGATGACGAAGAAGCGCGGACGTGCCAGGCCATCGTCGACTTCCAGGCTGGTGGCGGCGCAGTTGATACGAACCTGCTCGTCTCCGAACAGCTTGCCCACCAGGTAGTTGCCTACGTTGAGCCCGGCCAGCTCCATCAGATTGCGGCTGATGAGGCCATCGCTGACGATCATGCCGAGGTCACCGTTGCTGCTACCCAGGAGGGCGGCAATCGAGTTGCCATGGCCGCTGAGCGAGGCGTCTCCATTGAGCTCGCCACGACTGTTCTGCATCAACTCGACCTCAGGGAACAGGCGACTGAGCAGCAGGCGCCGGATATGCAGGTCGACTCTCGCCTGAAGCGGTGTCTGGCTGCCATCCAGACGCAGCGTGGTGTTGAGGTTGCCGCCGGCGACGCCGAAGCGCAGCGGGTCGAGCAGGACCTCACCATTGTCGAGCCGGACGTGGGTATACAGGTCTTCCAGCGGTAGCGAGTCGCCATGCTCGATACGCTGGGCAGTGAACTTGACGTCGGCGTCCATGGCGCGCCACTGCTCGGTCTGGAACTCCGCCACCGGCAGTACTTTGTCGGTTGGCTGCTGCGGCGCTTCCTGCTGGGATTCGCCATCATCGCCGCTGCTATCGGCACCGATCAATGGTGCCAGATCGGCGAAACGCAGCTGGCGCGAGACGACCTCTCCGGTAAGGGACGGGCGGGGTTTGCCCAGGGTGTAGGTCAGGTCGCCATGGATATCGCTGTCGCCAACCTGACCGTCGAAGTCCCGGTAGCGAAAGGTGAGCGCGTCCCGCGTCGCCAGGTCGGCGCTCAGATGGCCCCGCGTCGAGTACGGTGGCGTATCCGGCAGTGTGACGCCAATCACCCGGTAGAGGTCGCCCAGATTCTGGCCAGCGAAGGTGAGATCGAGATCGATCCGCTTGGGCGCCAGCGGATCGGTCAGCGTGCCGGCGACGCTCACGCGCGTCTGGCCTGCGGTGACATCGGCCTGCAACGGGTAGGGTGCGCCCGGCTGGCGCAGCGCTGTCAGACTGCCCAGCTTGCCTTCACCACGGATTTGCTGGCCCCGATAGGTGCCGCTGGCCTGCCAGCCAAAGGCGTAGTCGGCGACTGGTCGATCAGTGCCGCTGTTCGTCACAGGCACTTCGCCGCTCAGCTCGCTGAAGGCGATGGGTTGGCCCAGCAGACTCAGGGTGGCATCGACATCGGCATCCAGGGTCGGGTCGCGATAGTGGAGGGCGATGGGGTCGAAGGTGATATCGCCGATATCCACGGTCCAGCCGGGCTGGGTGTCGGTCGTATCGGCATCGTCGGCTGTATCGCCGAGATCGAAGGTCCAGTTGTTGTTGCCATCCTGCCGCTTGACCAGGGTGGCTTCACCGCCGCTGAGCGCTATGCGCGGGATCGTCACGCGGCGCTCGAGCAGCGATAGCGGCGCCAGCGTCAAGTCCAGCGCGCGCAGCCTGGCGAGATCGGCATCGGTGATGGACTCAGGGCTACCGACACGAATCTGCTCGGCGTGCAGATGCGGCCAGGGCACCCAGCCGCGCCAGCCGTCGACATCCTTCGGTCTCTCCCAGGAGAGATCGAGGTCGCCCTCGATGGCGAAAGGGCGGTGAATGGCCGCCGAGACCCGCTGGTTGAGCGTGGGCTTGAGACGATTCCAGTCGAATGTCAGCACCACAATGACCAGTGCGATAACGACTACCAGCACGAAGGCCAGTAGTGAAAGGCCGATCTTCTTCCCCGTTGTCATGACCCTGTCCCATCCCTTGGGCTTGTTGTCCCAAGAATAGCCGAGTCTTCACGTAGCGTTTGTGACGTAACGTTGCCAGGCCAAGCCTGCGGTCGGGTTAATATGTTTCACGTGAAACATGCCGGTCTCAGGGCTCACTCAGGATTCAGCGCAGAGCATTGGCGGCGATCACCACAGTCGTTGAGAGAGTTCGTTCGCTTTCTCGGCGAAAAGGTCGAGCTCGACTCAGTCCGCTGCCAACAACAGGCGTTCAACGAATTTTGCGAGATCGTCGCAGTGCCAGGTCTCCGGATGCTCGCGGGCGACGTCACGGGCGTAGCGGCCCCCCTTGCCCGTGCTGACCAGTGCGGTCTGCACGCCGGCCGCGATGCCTGCCTCGATGTCACGCAGGCTATCGCCCACCATCCAGCTGCCTGTCAGTGTCGGCAGCCCCAGGGCCTGCTGGATCTGCAACAGTAGGCCCGGCTTGGGTTTGCGACAGTCGCACTCATCTTGCGGCAGATGGGGGCAGTAAGCGATATGCACGATCTCGCCGCCGCCCTGATGCACTAGCGCGCGCAGCCGTGCGTGAATGGCATCCAGAGTGTTGCGATCGTAGTAGCCGCGGCCAATACCCGATTGGTTGGTGGCGATGGCCACTTGCCAGCCTGCCTGCGTAAGCGTGGCGATGGCTTCGATAGCGCTGGGGTAGGGGTGCCACTCGTCGAGGGACTTGATATAGGCGTCGGAATCTTCGTTGATGACGCCGTCGCGGTCGAGGATGACCAGTTTCTGCATGGCGCGGCCTGGTTCGAGGCGAATGTCGATGCATTATCGCGCTGCCGCGCTCTGGCGCCAACTCGGTCCTGTGATGTTTCACGTGGAACAATCTGGCTATTGCGGTGTGCTTGGCCAGTGAGGCGATGATGGGGCGACAGGGGCGGAAGGGGCGTGCGGAGGCTAGAGACTCGGGGTGATACCGGGAGAGAAGGGACCCGCCCGAATGTTCCGGGCGGGGAATGTTTCACGTGAAACGTTACTGCTGCAGCTCGGAGATGTCCGCCACGGCGAGGAACAGCCCTTGCAGGCTGGCCAGGAGTGCCAGGCGGTTGGTGCGCACGGCGTCGTCATCGACCGCCACCATGACCTCGTCGAAGAAGCGATCCACCGGCGCGCGCAGCGTGGCCAGAATATCCAGCGCCTGGGCGTAGTCGGCCTGACGGAACAGCGGCTCCACCTGATCGCGGCAGTCGGTGACGGCACGCGCCAGGGCGATCTCCGCTTCTTCGCTCAACAACGAAGCGTCGACCTCGGCGCCGGCATGGTGCTGCTGCTTGGAGAGGATGTTGGCCACGCGCTTGTTGGCGGCCGCCAGGGCGGCGGCTTCCTCGCGCTGCTCGAAGCGATGCACCGCGCGCAGGCGACGGGCGAAGTCGAGCGGACGCGTCACCGGGCGTGCGCGTACGGCAAGGTAGACATCCACGGGCAGACCTTCGTCCTGAGCCCAGGCGCGGAAGCGATCGAGCATGTAGGTGAGGACGTCATCTACCAGGCCGTCCGCCTTGGGCAGGTCGCGGTGCTGGGAGGCGGCGAGTTCGAGCAGCTCGCGCAGGTCCAGGTCCAGCTCGCCCTTGATCAGGATGTTGAGCACACCGATGGTGGCGCGGCGCAGGGCGAACGGGTCTTTGGCCCCGGTAGGGCGCTGGCCGATACCGAAGATGCCGGTGAGCGTATCCAGACGATCGGCCAGGGCGATCGCCATGCCGGTCGGCGTACGCGGAATCTCATCGCCGGCGAAACGCGGCAGGTACTGCTCGTGCAGCGCATCGGCGACCGCATCGGGTTCGCCGTCGTGACGCGCGTAGTAGGTGCCCATGATGCCCTGGAGCTCGGGGAACTCGAGCACCATCTCGGTGACCAGGTCGCACTTGGCCAGCTGGGCCGCGCGCGCCGCGGCGCTGCTGTCGCCACCGATCTTCTCGGCGATGAAGCGCGCCACCACCTCGCTGCGTGCCGCCTTGTCGGCCAGGCTGCCGAGCTCGCGCTGGAACACCACGTTGGCCAGTGAGGCTTGGCGTGAGGCCAGCGTCTGTTTGCGATCGGTCTCGAAGAAGAAGACGGCATCGGCCAGGCGTGGGCGGATCACCTTCTCGTTGCCGTAGATCACCTGCTGCGGATCTTCGCTTTCGATATTGGCCACGGTGATGAACTGCGGCATGAGCTTGCCGTTGTCATCGAGCAGGTGGAAGTACTTCTGATTGGCCTTCATCGAGGAGATCAGGCACTCCGCGGGGACCTCGAGGAAGCGCTCGTCGAAGCTTCCGGTCAGCGCCACCGGCCATTCCACCAGGCCGTTGACCTCTTCGAGCAGGGCGTCATCGATGACCGCCTGCCCATCGTGGACCTCGGCCTCCGCCAGCACCTGCTCGCGAATGCGCGTGCGCCGGCGGTCCATGTCGACCAGCACATAGGCGTTTTCCAGCGCCGCCTGGTAGTCGTCGGCGTGGGCCAGTTCGAACGCCTCGGGGGCATGGAAGCGGTGGCCGCGGGTGGTGCGTCCAGCGTGCAGACCCAGCACCTCGGCATCGATGACGCGATCGCCGTAGAGCAGGACCAGCCAGTGCACCGGGCGCGAGAACTCGATGCGCGAAGCGCCCCAGCGCATGTTCTTGGGCACCGGCAGGGCGTTGACCGCGTTGGCGACGATGGCTGGGAGCAGGGCGTCGATGGACTCTCCCTGCTGCTGCTCGCGGTAGCCGAGCCAGGTGCCCTTGTCGGTCTCCAGGTGGATCAGCTCGTCGACGCTCACGCCGCAGGAGCGGGCAAAGCCCTCGGCTGCCTTGGTCGGCTGGCCGTCCTTGAAGGCGGCGGCGAGGGCCGGGCCGCGCTTTTCGACCTCACGATCGGGCTGCTTGTCGGCGAGCGCTTCGACGCGCACGGCGAGGCGGCGGGGAGAGGCCAGGGCGGTGGCGCTGGCCATGGGAACTTCGGCCTCGGCGAGCCCCTTGGTCACGCCGTCACGCAGGGCCTGGGCGAGATCGCGCAGGGCTCCGGGTGGCAGCTCCTCGACGCCCAGTTCGATCAGTAGGGTGTTGGCTGCCATGCTCATGCGTCTCCCTGAGTGGTTTGCGATGTCTGCGCCAGCAAGTCGCGCCGCAGCGCTTCCGGTGCCAGCGGGAAGCCGGCCGCCTCGCGCGAGGCGTAGTAGGCGTGGGCCACGTCGCGCGCCAGCGTGCGCACGCGCAGGATATAGCGCTGACGCTCGGTCACCGAGATGGCGTGGCGGGCGTCCAGCAGGTTGAAGGTGTGCGAGGCCTTGAGGACCTGCTCGTAGGCGGGCAGCGGCAGATTGGCCGCGAGCAGCTTGTTGCACTCGCCCTCGCAGTGATCGAAGGCCTCGAACAGGTAAGGTACGTCGGCGTGCTCGAAGTTGTAGGCCGACTGCTCGCGCTCGTTCTGCAGGTAGACGTCACCGTAGGTGACGCGGGTGCCGTCCGGGGCGATCGTCCACACCAGGTCGTAGACGCTGTCGACGTCCTGCAGGTACATGGCGATGCGCTCGAGACCGTAGGTCAGCTCGCCGGTGACCGGGTAGCACTCCAGGCCGCCGGCCTGCTGGAAGTAGGTGAACTGGGTCACCTCCATGCCGTTGAGCCAGATCTCCCAGCCCAGGCCCCAGGCCCCCAGTGTCGGCGACTCCCAGTTGTCCTCGACGAAGCGGATGTCGTGGACCTTGGGGTCGATGCCCAGGCGCTCGAGCGAGCCGAGATAGAGCGCCTGGAAGTCTTCCGGCGAGGGCTTCATCACCACCTGGAACTGATAGTAGTGCTGCAGGCGGTTGGGGTTCTCGCCATAGCGCCCGTCGGTGGGGCGGCGCGAAGGCTGGACGTAGGCGGCGTTCCAGCTTTCCGGACCGATCGAGCGCAGAAAGGTGGCCGGATGGAAGGTGCCGGCGCCCACTTCCATATCGAGCGGCTGCAGCACGACGCAGCCCTGTTCCGCCCAGTATTGCTGTAGGGCGAGGATCAGCCCCTGAAAGGTTTTCGCATCTGCCGTCGACTCTGTCATTGACTGCGTACCGTTGCCCATGAATTCGTAAGCCGCCAAGTATACAATTAGCGCTCAATCGGTTATAGGCACCGGCAGCAATCGACCGAGGGCGGCGTCCTCGGGCCGCTGTCGGCATGGCCGAGTCGAGACAGAGAGGATAGCGACATGATCGTAGTCACCGGCGGGGCCGGCTTCATCGGGGCCAATCTGGTCAAGGCACTCAACGCGCGCGGCCGCCAGGACGTGATGGTGGTCGATGACCTCAGCGACGGCACCAAGTTCGTCAACCTGGCCGACTGCACGCTGGGCGACTATCTCGACAAGGATGACTTCCTGGCCCGGGTCCAGGCCGAACTGCGCGGCGAGATCGGTGGTCTGCCGCCGATCGAGGCGATCTTTCATGAAGGCGCCTGCTCGGATACCACCGAGTGGGACGGGCGCTTCATGCTCGAGAACAACTTCGAGTACTCCAAGACGCTGCTGCGCTACTGTCAGGCCAAGCGCATCCCGTTTCTTTATGCCTCCTCGGCGGCGACCTACGGCGGCAGCGAGGTGTTCGTCGAGGCGCCGGAGCACGAGAAGCCGCTCAACGTCTACGGCTACTCCAAGCTGCTGTTCGATCAGTACGTGCGCGCGCGCTGGGACAGCTTCGAGACCCAGGTGGTGGGCTTTCGCTACTTCAACGTCTACGGCCCGCGCGAGCAGCACAAGGGCAAGATGGCGAGTGTCGCCTTTCACCATCACAACCAGGTCCAGCGTGGCGAGAATCCGAAACTCTTCGGCGCCTGGGATGGCTTCGAGGCCGGCATGCAGAGCCGCGACTTCGTCTATGTGGGCGACGTGGTCGACGTCAACCTGTGGTTCCTCGACAACCCGGAGGTCTCCGGCATCTTCAACCTGGGCACCGGCCGCGCCGAGCCGTTCAAGGCGATCGCCGAGACGGTGATCGACTTTCATGCACGCCATGGCGGGGCCCAGGGCGAGATCGAATACATCGCCTTTCCCGATGAGCTCAAGGGGCGCTATCAGAGCTACACCCGGGCCGATATCGGGCGCCTGCGCGAGGCGGGTTATCGCGGCGAGTTCAAGACCGTGCGCGAGGGCGTCACCGCCTATCTGGAATGGCTGAATGGCTGAGACGGCGAGCCGCGCGCCGCGGATTCTGGTCGTTGGCCCCTCCTGGGTCGGCGACATGGTCATGGCGCAGAGTCTGTTCATCACTCTCAAGCAGCGCCATCCCGGCGCCATGCTGGGGGTGGTGGCGCCGGGGTGGTCGCTGCCGATTCTCGAGCGCATGCCGGAGGTCGACGAGGCCATTGCCCTCGATGTAAAGCACGGTGAATTCGGCTGGAGTACCCGCCGCGAACTCGCGCGCCAACTCCAGGGCCGCTTCGATCACGCCATCGTGCTGCCGCGTTCGCTGAAGTCGGCGCTGGTTCCGTTTCTGGCACGTATCCCCAAGCGCACCGGCTTCACCGGTGAGCAGCGCTACTGGCTGATCAACGATCGTCGCCGGCTCGACAAGGGCGTGCTCGATCAGACCGTCAAACGCTTCGTGGCGCTGGGCCTCGATGCGCAGACTGCGGCGCAGGGCGACTTCCCCCTGCCGCATCCGCGACTGCGCGTCGACGCCGAACGCCAGGCGAGCCTGCGCGAAACGCTGGACCTCGGCACGCGCCCGCCCATCGGCATGATGCCGGGGGCCGAGTACGGCCCGGCCAAGCAGTGGCCGCTGGCCTACTTCCGTGAGCTGGCCCAGACGCTGGTCAGCCAGGGCTACACGGTGTGGATACTCGGTGGCCCCAAGGATGTCGAGGCCGGGGAGACGATCGTCGACGGGCTCGAACACGCCCGCAACCTGTGCGGCAAGACCCGTCTCGCCGATGCGGTGGACCTGCTCGCGGCCTGCGAGCAGGTGGTCACCAACGACTCCGGGCTGATGCACGTCGCCGCCGCGGTCGGCACGCGTATCCAGGCGCTCTACGGCTCTTCTTCGCCGGCCTACACGCCGCCGCTGAGCGATGATGCCCAGATCCACTATCTGGCGCTCTCCTGTTCGCCCTGCTTCCAGCGTACCTGCCCGCTGGGCCACCACGACTGCCTGCGCCAGCTGACGCCGTCACTGGTGCTGCGGGCGATGCAGTGACCCCCCGAGTCTCCGCCGACGATTGCCTCCAGGAGTGATGTTCATGTCTCAGCGCGTGCTGCTGGTATTACGCAAGCTCAAGATCGGTGGCATCGAGCGCGCCACTCTGGATCTGGCCAGTGTGCTGGTGCGCGAGGGGCACGAGGTACACGTGCTCGTACTCAAGGGCGGCCATGAGCTGGAGCCGGCGCCCGGTGTCGTGGTACATCGGGTCGACTTCGACAAGGACTTCCGCAGAACCGGTATCGGCCTGCTCTACGACCTGTTCACCCGGGCACTGCTCAAGCCGCTGCTGCCGGGGTCGGGTTTCGTCTGGCGTGGCTGGTATGGCGGGCGCTATCTGAAGCGTTTCGTACAGCGCCTGGAGCGTGAATGTGGCCGCCTGGATCTGATCGTGATTCGGGGCCAGGGAGCTTTCGAGACCGCCTGGTCGTGGCGCGATCCGCGGCTATGGCAGGTCACCGAGTCGTGGCCGGGAGAGCACCGCGGCTGGTTGAGAGGGCGCTATCTGGCGTGCCTCTATCAAGGCAAGCGGGTGATCAGCGTTAGCGACTTCGTGGCCCGGCAGCTCGAGGTCCTGTGGCAGCGCCATGGCATCACGCCAGCGCACAGCGTGATCATCCCCAATCTGTGTGATATCGAGAGCGTACGACGTCAGGCCGAGGCGCCGATCGAACTACCATCGCGATCCTTCATCGTACATGTATCTCGGCTTTCTCGGGTCAAGCGGCAAGATTGGCTGATCCGTGCCTATCGTGAAGCGCAGATCGAAGAGGATCTGGTCATCGTCGGTGACGGCGCCAAGCGGCCAGAGCTCGAGGCGCTCGTCGACGAATTGGGGCTGCGCCAGCGCGTTCACTTCGTGGGCAGCCAGACCAATCCTTATCCGTGGATGAAACACGCTCGACTGTTCGTCCTGAGCTCGCACAGCGAAGCCTTCGGTATCGTGCTGGCGGAGAGCCTGATCTGCGGTACACCCTGTGCGGCGATCGGCTGCCCCGGCGGAGTGCGCAACGTGCTCGTACACGATCAGGCACGTCTGATCGCCGATGAAAGTGTTGCTAGTCTGGCGCAGAAGATTCGCGAAGGGCTGAGCCAGCCGCCCGATCTGGCGAGCGACCCGGAGCTGGTCGAGCGCTATCGTGATACCCGCATCATGCAGCAGTTTCTGGATCTGCCCACCACGCCCTGATGGACCACACCATTGATGAGGCTATGTCACTATCGTGTTACCAACGATAACGCCTGGACTATAATGCGCGACCTGCTATCCTGAGTGTAATTTAATAGCATCCTTATTAGGGTGCTATTGTTTTTCTGAGCAGCACCTCATGAAACCGCTGCAATCTACCTCTCGAGTTAGCCATGTGCCGTATCTCCTGCTCCCCAGCGCCGATAGCCGAGACACAGGACTCTTGCTATGGGTCCGGGCGAGCGTGCTCGAGCGCGTCGAAGCGAGCGGATCAAGGGCCCCACACACGCAGGGTGATACGGCTGCGTGGTGCCGTCCAGCAGGGCGTCGTGCGGCCGTTGGAAACCGCTCTCTTCAGCTACTGGCAACGGGGTTGGCCGGGCGGTGACCTTGTGGCCCGGCGAGGCCTGCCACGCCGGGTGGTCGATGCGCGACTGAGCGCTGCGCTGGTGGTCGAGATCGATCCGCGTCAGCTGATTCGCGATCGCAACGCCGCGGGCGTGGGCGGCAAGAAGAATCCGTCGTCCGCGTTCATCTGGGATGGCGATTGGGACCGTAGCCGGGGAGACCTGCGCTTCGGTTCACGCTATCGCTTCATCAGCGATCTGGATGAGAATCGCGACGATCTCACCCGCACCGAACGCTTTCGCCAGTATCGCTCTCGGCTGGCGGCGGGGAACCCCTGGCGCTCGCGTAGCCAGGGCCTGGTGCTCGACTCCGAAGAGAAGATCCTGGCCTATCTGCGCACCTACCTGGGCTATCTCGACCATATGGCTACCCATGGCTTCGATGCCAGCCTGGGCAAGGATGCGTTGGGGGTGGCGGTGACCCGTGACGGCACGCTGCTCAAGATCAATCGCGGGTTGCACCGGCTGGCAATGGCTCAGCGGCTGGGCCTGCCGTCGATTCCGGTGGTGGTGCGCGCCGTCCATCGGCAGTGGTGGGCGCGTGTGGTCCAGGGCGCGCGGGGCGAACAGGCGCTGGCCCGGGTCGCCGCGGCGCTGCCAGGGTGCCTGCCGGCGCGTGAGCCGGGTGATCTGGATCCAACCCGTCGCGAGGAGCCCTTCAGTTGGCCGGCGCCGCGCAGGCAGCGGCCGACGGCGTGTCCATCACCCATGCGTGCCGCCTCTTGGGCGCTTTGTGGAGAGGAGCGGGCGCATGCCAGCGGCGAAGGGCATCAAGAGCAACGCGACAGAACGGCGTGCTAGTTGACGCCATTCCATAGCTCTTCCTGCAGCCGATTTTCGCTGCGCATGCGTCGGTTCAGCTCCTCCAGCGAGTAGCGCTCGACCAGCGTTGGTTGTGGCGACAGCAGCGAGACACCCAGGCCGGCGCGATGGTCGGGTATGCCAAAACCCATCGCCTCGAGCACCGTCGGCAGGACGTCGACCATACTGGCCTGGCGCTCGACGATACGAGGGCGTTGGTGCTTGCCCAACAGGATCAGGGTGTCCTCACGCGGCCCCGCGATCAGCTGCTCCCAGGCCGAGTTCTTCATCGACAGGTGATCGCTGGACACCACCACCAGCGTGTTGTCGAGCAAACCATCGGCATCGAGCCGCGCGATGAAGTTCTTGACCAGCCAGCCGGTACACTTCACCGAATAGAGAATGTCGGTGCCGTCGAACGGCCCCTGACTGTCGCGGCAGGTTTGCGACGGATGGCCGAACGGCGGATGCGCAGCCAGGGTCAGACCGAAGAAGGCGTAGGGCTTGTGGGCGTCGTGCAGGCGGCGGATGCGCGCCTCGGCCAGGCCCAGCAGGGTGTCGTCATAGAGCCCCCAGTCGTTGAGATAGTCCTTGGGGGCCCGATCCAGCAGCTCGTCCTTGCCCAGCACGGTATCGAAGCCGTGGCCGCGATAGAACTTCGCCTTGCCGGCGAACTTGGTGCTGGCGCCACCCATGAAGGTCAGCGCGTAGCCTCTGGCCTTGAGCAGGTCGCCCAGGCAGTCGACGCCGGGAAGCACGTCGGAGAGCGGCTCGAACTGGTTGTCGTGCATCAGCCCCGCCGGCATCAGCGGGACGCCGCACTGGCTGGCAACCATGCCGGCCATGGTCCAGCCGGTGTTGTCGAGCTGCTGAACGCCGTGGAAGACCACGCCGCGTCGGCCCAGCGCGGCCAGGTCTTCATAGGCGTTACCGAAGCGCTGGGTATCGGCGTAGGTGCGCTCGGTGCTCTCCAGATAGAGATAGATCAGATTGGGCGGTTGCTTCGGAGCGGAGACGATCTGCGGCGGACGATAGCGATCGGCGAGCCACGAGGCGTTGTCGTCGATCACTGAGGCGCCACGTAGCGAGAGTCCGAACAGCAGCGGGTTGAAAGCGAGCAGAAACAGACTCAGCACGCGCTCCCACAGGCGCCAGCGGTGGTCTGCGCGCACTAGCCAGGTCACGCATACCAGCATGAGGATGGCGGCGAGGGTGTAGATCGCGCCGGCGATCTGGCGGTCGGTGCTGCCGTTCTCTTCGATGCCGGCCTGGAGATGGAATATCACTGCGCCGAGATCGAGCTTGCCGAAGCTGTCGTCGAGATAGATATAGACCCACCACAGGGCCAGCGGCAGCAGCGACCAGGGCCACGCCCGGCGCCGCGCCGCACGTTGCTCGGGGGCGCCCCAGCCGAAGCGATGGGCCGGTACCAGCCAGGCCAGCGCGATCAGCGCCGGGGTCCACCAGGGCAGTACCCACATCACCATGACCGCATAGCCGATGCAGAGTCCGATGTAAGTGAGTACAAACCAACGTCGCATATTGCGGGAGAGAGTCATGACGTTTTCGATCCGTGAACGTCCGCTGAGGCGCGGCACCCATCCCGGGTACCGCCTGAGTGCCGCTGCTCGAGCGTGCCGGCTTGCGGCGGGTCAGGGTGACTTTATCATGACCGTTCGGTGACCGGCTTCCTCGCCGACTTTGCGCAAAAAATCTCAGTCGCGCGAGCTACGCAACTCCCCATCGGCGGCGTGACGCGCCAGTGCCAGTTCGATCAAGCGCGTCACCAGGGCGGGATAGGTCACCCCGCTTGCCTGCCACAGCTTGGGGTACATGCTGATACGGGTGAAGCCAGGCAGGGTATTGATCTCGTTGATCACCACCTCGCCCGCCGGCGTCAGGAAGACATCCACCCGGGCCAGGCCGGCGCACTCCAGCACCTGGAAGGCGCGCACCGCGAGCGCTCGGATACGCTCGCTCGCCGCCTCTTCGATGTCCGCCGGCACGGCGATGGTCGCGCCGTCGTCGATATACTTGGTGTCGTAGGAGTAGAAACCCTGGGACACCACGATCTCGCCGCAGACGCTAGCCTCGGGGTGTTCGTTGCCGAGTACCGCGCACTCGATCTCGCGACCGTCGATGGCGGCCTCGACCAGCACCTTGTGATCGAACGCCAGGGCCAGGTCCAGGGCCTCGGTGAACGCCGCGGCACTCTCGACCCGGCTGACGCCGACCGAGGAGCCCTGATTGGCGGGCTTGACGAACATCGGCGTGCCCAGGGTCTCGCGCAGGGCCTCGAAGTTCGCTTCGCGGGCGCTGTGACGGGTATAGGTGACGAAGGGGGCAACCGGGATACCGGCATCGCGCAGCAGCCGCTTGGCCACGTCCTTGTCCATGCCCACGGCGGAGCCGAGTACGCCGGAGCCGACGAACGGTAGGTTGGCCATGCGCAGCAGCCCCTGTAGTGAGCCATCCTCGCCCAGGGTGCCGTGGACGATGGGGAAGATCACATCGAGCTGGTCGAGGATCTGGCGCGCGTCGTCGGCGGCGATCAGCTGTGAGCTGGCGCGGCCCGGCACCAGGGCGAGATCGCCCGCCGATGGGTTGAGTGCGATACGCCGCGGATCATCGGCATGGCGCAGGAAGTCATCGGCCGCATTGAGATGCCACTGCCCCTGCTTGTCGATACCGATGACGCTCACCGCGAAGCGCTCGCGGTCCAGCGCGTCGACGATGTTCTTCGCCGACTGCAGAGAGACTTCGTGCTCCGCCGACTTGCCGCCGCAGATCACCCCGACCCGAATTTTGCTCATGCCACCGCTCCGCTGATAGATCTGGTGAGCGCCTGGGGCGCCATCCTGCGCGCCATGATGCCACGTCGCCGTCCATTGCGCTGCCCGGGGTGACCATGGCAGCGGTGCCTGATGATGTCAGACGCGATAGAAGCGCCGATACCAGTCGACGAAGCGTGCCACGCCTTCCTCCACGCCGATTCGGGGGCGGTAGCCGGTGGCGGCGAAGAAGGCTTCGGTGTCCGCCCAGGTACGTGGCACGTCGCCCGGCTGCATCGGTTGGAAGTCGCAGCGTGCCTGGCGACCGGTCGCCTTCTCGAGGGCGTGAATAAAATCCATCAGCGCCACCGGGCTGCCGTGACCGATGTTATAGAGCGCGTAGGGCGGGCGCTGGCTGCCGGGGTCGGCATCGAGACTGCCTGCCAGCGGTATCACCTCTAGAATGCGTGTCACTCCGGCCACGATGTCGTCGATATAGGTGAAGTCACGCTGCATGTCACCGTGGTTGAAGACCTGAATCGGTTCGCCCGCCAGCAGCGCCCGGGTGAACTTGAACGGCGCCATGTCGGGTCGCCCCCAGGGGCCGTAGACGGTGAAGAAGCGCAGCCCCGTCACCGGTAGACGATGCAGGTGGGCGTAGGTATAGGCCATCAGCTCGTTGGCCTTCTTGGTGGCCGCATAGAGGCTGATCGGCTGATCGACGCTGTCCTGGGTCGAGAACGGCACCTTGGGATTCATGCCGTAGACCGAGCTGGAGGAGGCGTAGACCAGGTGCTCGATGGCGTGATGCGCGCAGCACTCGAGCACGTTGAGGTGGCCAGTTACATTGCTGTCGGTGTAGGCGTGGGGATTCTCGAGCGAATAGCGCACGCCGGCCTGGGCAGCCAGATGGATCACCCGGGTGAAGCGTTCGCGCGCGAACAGCGCCTGCATGCCGTCGCGATCGGTCAGATCGCAGGCGACGAAACGCACGTTGGCATAGGGTTCGAGATCGGCGAGGCGCGCGCGCTTGAGCCCCACGTCGTAGTAGTCGTTGAGATTGTCGATGCCGACGATCTCGATCCCGCGCGGGGCCAGCTGACTGGCCACGGCGTGGCCGATGAAACCGGCCATGCCGGTGATGAGTAGTTTCATGGTCTTGTCTTTGGTGCTGGCGGTTTGTGGTGCCCGCCGTCCGCTCATTATTCTATTGGTGGCAGCGAGCCCGAGCATGCCCCGGCCGGCCTGACGTCAGTTACCGGGCGACTTTGGCTCGTGCTCGTCGAGGATACTGCGATAGCAAGCCAGGTAGGCTCTGCCCATGGCCGCGGGCGTGAAGGCTGCCAAACGCGCACTGGCCGCCGTGGCCAGCGCTCGGCGCTGTACCGGATCGTCGAGCAGCCGTGCCAGCGCCGCGCTCAGGGCGGCGCCGTCGGCGGGTGGCACTAGCACGCCGCTGACCCCATCCTCGATCAGATCCGGGATGCCGTCGACCCGGCTGGCCACGATCGGCACGCCATGATCCATGGCGTCGAGCAGCGTCGAGCCCAGGCCTTCGTTGCGCGAGGGGAAGGCGAATAGCGTCATTATCTCGAGGTAGTCGCCGACGTTGGGCTGAAAACCTTCCCAGATCACGTTGTCTAGATCCCGGCTCTCGACCGCGAGTGCCGCCCCATCTTCGCCCTCGCCGAGCAGCAGGAAGCGCACCTCGGGGTGGCTCTCGCGCAGGCGGCGGGCGGCGTCGAGCAGGATCCGCTGGCCCTTGTGGCGGTCGACCAGCGCGCCGATGTGGCCGATCACCGGGTGACCGGCGAAACGCTGGCGTAGCGCCGCCACCTTCGCCGGGTCGCTGGACTGACCGGAAAGTACGCTGGGGATACGCTCGACCGGGCACCAGGCGCGCTGGCGCAAGTGGGTCTCGATCACCGAGGAGATCGCCACGGCGCGGGCCGCAGCACCATAGGTCAGGCGGTTGAAGGGCTTGTCCTTGACCGGCTGGGGCACGCGTCGGGTGAGCAGATAGGGTGTACCGCGCAGGCGCCGCTCGAGCCAGGCCCAGTGCACCGCCTTGGCCTCGTGGGCGTGGACCAGACTGGGGCGCGGCCCACGCAGGTGTCCGGCCAGGGCGTGATCGGCATCGATCAGCTGCACCTCCGGAGTGGTCAACTGGGTACGCAGCGGTGAATCGCGCCGGCATACCAAGCTCTGGGTGATGCCCTGGCCGAGCTTTGCCAGTGCCTCGATCAGCAGCAGCGTCTGACGCTCGCCGCCACGAAAGCCGCGGGCCAGATTGACGTGACGGATATGCAGGGGAGCGGCCGGCATGCGTTCACCACACCTTGTCGAAATCTTCGGTGTCGCGCACCCGGGCGTCGCGCTGGAGTTCGAGCAGCTTGGCGTACTTGAGATAGGCGTTGACTGCCGCGGAGAGTGAGACCGAGAGGCCGTCCAGCCCGCCCAGTATGCCGCCCTGGAACAGGTATTTACGCATGAAGGCGTTGGCACCGTGCAGCGCCGGCGAGCCGGCGTTGGCGCGCTTGCCCTTCAGATACATGATCTTGGCGGCGCGGTTGGAGAAGCGCCCGCTGGCCTTGCCGAACAGCTCCCCCAGGTTGGCGAAGGAGTAGTGCTCGAGATCGGCATCGAGCCGGTGCGGCTGGCGTGCCTGCACCGAGGCGTGCTGACGCGAGTCGGAGAAGGCGCAGCGCTGGCGATCGTAGAGTCGCAGGCAGTAGTCCGGGTACCAGCCACAGCGCTTCACCCAGCGGCTGCCGATGAAGTTGCGCCGGCGCAGGGCGAAGGCGTCGTGCGGCGTGTTCTCGAGATCGAGTGCGCCGATCTTGGCCACCGCCGCGTCGGTGAGACGCTCGTCGGCGTCCAGTGACAGCACCCAGCGATGGCTGGCGGCCGCCGGGCCGACGTTCTTCTGTGGGCCGTCACCCAGATAGGGCTGACTGATGACACGTGCGCCGCAGGCCTCGGCCAGGGCCACGGTGGCATCGTGCGAGCCGGAGTCGACCACGATCAGCTCCTGGCACACGCGTCCCAGCGAGGCCAGGCAGGCTTCGATGTTGTCCGCTTCGTTGAGCGTGATCACCACGCCGCTGATATTAGCCATGGCTGTATCCTGAGTCATCGATGGACGCGCGCCCGGGGCTGGGCGGCGTCCATTGTAGCCGTCGATGCCCTAGCGATAGAACTGACGGAAAGTCTGCATCGCCTGAAACACCGCGGGCGAGAACTCGGCACCGGGGATCGGGTCGAGGCGGTGGTCGAGAATCTGCCACTGGCCGGCACCGTCGATCACGGTGATCCGCGACGGCTCGATGATGCCGTAGTCCAGATAGCTGCTGGCCTGAACCCAGGGCTGATCGATACCCGGGGTGAGCAGATCGATGCCCTGGGCGTAGTCGGATAGCGGGTTGGTGCAGCCGAGGGCATGGCGCATCAGCATCGGTGCCACGTCGAGATGGCTGGTCATGCCGTCGACCGTGCCGGGGTCGACGCCAGGGCCGTGCACGATCATTGGGACGTGGGTCTGGGGGGCGGCGAAGTTGCTGTTGTGGCCCCAGTAGTTCTTGCCGAAGTCGTTGAACGACTGGCCGTGATCGGCGGTGACTACCAGCAGGGTATTGTCCCACTCACCCTTGGCCTTGAGATCGTCGATCACCTCGCCGAGCAGGGTGTCATCGTAGTGCACGGCATTGCGGTGGCGGTTGAAGTAGGGCGTCGGGTCGGTATCCGGCCCCAGCTTCAGATAGTTCATATCCTGGATCGAGGGCTGGTAGGGCTGGGCTGCGTCCGCCGGCACGTCGTAGCCGTGGGGTGCATCGTAGAACAGCATGCCGAACCACGGCTGCGTGTCTGACTGCTCCTGCTGCGATAGCCAGGCCAGCCAGTCGTCGGTCATCTGGCGGTCGCGCGCGGCAGGTGTCGGCCCCTCGGTGCGCAGACGCAGCGAGTCGATCGAGGAGAAGATGGTGCGATCGAAGCCGATACCGTTGAGGCTGGCCGAGGCAAAGATGCCCATGGCGTAGCCCTGCTTCTGCATCTGCGTGATCAACAGCGCCGGGGTCTGGGTATTGTCCAGATAGGCGTAGTAGTTGCCGGTCAGGCCGTAGAACAGGCTCATGGTGCCGTTGCGGGTGGCGTTGCCGCCGCTGAAGTGATCGAGATAGCGTCGGCCGTCGGCGTCGAGCGCGGCGTAGAGATTGGGCGTATTCTCGGGGCCATATTCATCGGCGCGCCAGGAGTCGATCAGTACCACCAGCACGTTGGGCGGCGAGTCTGCCTGGCAGCTCAGCGGGTGCTTGGGCCAGTCGAGATTCTGCGCCTGCTTGCCGTCGATGTCGGCGCGCTCGGCGCGCGCCGCACGCGGGTCGAGCCAGCCATGCTTCTCCATGAAGTCCTTGGCGGTGGCCGGGAACAGCAGCGGGTAGATGCCCACCTGCTGGGTGACGCTACGCATGTAGCGGGCATCCGCGATCAGGTGCACGACGTGGCTGCCGATCAGCGTCAGCAGAATCCCGCCGCAGATCAGTCCCTTAGGCAGGCGGCGCCCGCGATCGCCGATGATCACCCGGCGGGCGAGCCAGGCTTCCAGTGCTAGTGCCACGAAGACACAGGCGCTGACCACCAGCCAGGTCGACGTAGTGAAGTCGAAGATCTCGCCATTCTTGTCGTTCAAGAACAGCGACACCATGAACAGATTCACGTGGAAGCGGTACTGGGCGTAGACCACCGTATCGAGCAGCAGCGCGCACAGTCCCAGCGCCCCCAGCAGTGTGGCTGGCAGCCATAGCCAGCGTGACCTGAGCACCAGCGCCAGTACGCCCAGCGGCAGCCAGCCGAGCAGCACCAGCATGCCGAAGTGTCCGATCCAGGTCAGGACCAGATAGGCGATGCCCATGGCATCGTGCGGCAGCGCCAGATAGGGGGTGTAGCGCAGGGCGATCAGCCACACCAGCGGTAGCTGCAACAGGGCGAAGACCAGCGTGGTACGCCAGCGGCGTCTCAGGGTGTCGTGCATGGGACTCTAACCTTGATCAGAAGCGTCGGCGCCGTGATAACCATCACAGATGGCGGCGAAGAGGGCGCTGGCGTTCGCGGGGGAAAAGCGCGCCAGGGAGCGTTCCAGACGTGCCAGGTTGCGCTGCTGCCAGGCTCCGGTTGGGCGCAGGCGGCAGCGGTCGAAATCTATCATCCACACCTTGTCGTGGCCTGAAACCGGATCGGTCGATATCAGCAGGTTACGCGCGTTGAGATCGACATGGTCGAGGCCAACGTCGTGGAAGCGCCGAATGACTCGCCCCACGTCAGGTAGCAGCTCGGTCGCGTCTGGATCCAGGCAGTCGGCCAGCGCGCGCGAGTGGGCCAGGCGCTGGGTCAGCAGGGCCGCACGGTAGGTGGGGCCCTGGCGGCAGACCAGCGCTGCCACCGGGGCCGGTACCGGCAGGCCGCGCTCGTAGAGCGCCAGGGTCAGGCGCATCTCGCGGAAGGCCCGGGTGCGCTCGAGACCCCGCCATAGGTAGCGCTGCTCATTGACGCGGGCGACCATGCCGCCGCGCCGATAGGGGCGCAGTACCCAGGCTTGGTCTTCCACCTGCAGGAACTGACTCGCGCCGCGGCCGGGTGCCGAGCCCACCACTAGGCCCTTGGCACGCCACGCGGCGGGGCTCAGCCAATCCGGGCCTGGAGTTGGCAGCAGCGCATGATCGGGCTGAGCGAGGCGGGCCGGATCGTATAAGATGTGGGTGCCGCGGTGATGATAGGTCGCAAGGGCCATGGCCGGGTCCTGTTGGCGCCGCCATGTTCAGCCGGCGGTTTGACTGACGGCCAGGCGCCGTCCACTGTTCGCGCGGCATTGTACCCGTGCCGGAAGGTGGGCGCCTAGGCGCGCTGCGTGGCTCGGTGCAGGCACCTGCCGCGCATAGCGTTGCACTCGACGTTCGTTGTTATCCGTTTTCATCCATGAGGAAGCCTCGTGACCCGCGATTCACACAAGCCCTTGGCGGTCATTGCCATTCGCCAGGTGGAGAAGAGCACTGGCGCCAGTCGCAACGCCTTCGAGCAGGCGGTCGCCCTGCAGGCCCTGGGCTACCGCGTGGTCATTCTGGCCGAGCGTGGCCGCCCTGCGCTAGCCGAGCACTTCGGTGCCGAGCTGGTTCGCCTATGGCGCTGGCCGCTGAAAGGGTCTTTCCGGCGCTTCTGGTTCAATCGCCGGGTGCAGGCCTGGTGTCGTCGTCAGCGTCCAGCGCTGCTGGTGAGTCACGGCGACGTCGAGACGCCGGATACGGTCTACATGCACAACTGCGTGCACCTCGCCAGCCGCCTGATTCATGGGCGCGAGCTGCCGGCTGGACACGAGGTCGCGGCGATCCATGATCACGTGCTCAGCGGCGGCCAGTTTCGCCAGGTGGCGGTCAACTCGCGCCTGATGGCGGAGGATTTTCAAGCGCGCTACGGCATCGACGCCGCCAAGATAGAGATCAGCTATCCCGGTTACGATCCCGAGACATTCAATATCGAACGTGCGCGCGAAGATCGCCATGCCCGGCGCCAAGCGCTCGGCGCTCATGACGACACCTTCCTGATCGGCTTGATCACCTCCGGTAATTTCACCAAGCGCAACGTGGCGGGCTTCGTCGAGATGGCGACGGCGCTGACACAGCGCCTGCCAGGGCGTTGTCGCTTTCTGGTGGTGGGGAAGGACGATGCCGCTCCCTACCGCCAGCAGGCCGCAGCCGCCGGCATCGCCGACGCTTTCGAGTGGCGCTCGACGGTCAGCGATGTCGAGACCCTCTATGGCGCGCTGGATCTATTCGTGCTGCCGGCACATATCGAAGAGTTCGGCAGGGTTTCGCTCGAAGCGATGGCCTGCGGTACACCCGTGCTGCTGTCGCGCACCACCGGCGCGGCGGAGCTGCTCGAGGAGTCGCACTCCGATCTGATCCTCGATAGCCGAGATACTCAAGGCTGGGTGGAGCGGATTGAGCGGCTGATCGAGCAAGATGACCGCACCTCTTTAGGCGAGTCGCTTTCGCAGTTGGCGAGCGCTTACTCCTATCGCCGACAGACGGAAAAGCTGAAGCGCTCTTTCGAGGCCCTGATGCAGAGTAGAGGCTCGGTGAAATGAGCGTCTTGTTGTGCGCCTGCCGGCGTTAACGCCAATGGCGTTCAGCCGATAGGGCGATTCAACAGTGCTGGCGCAGGAAGGCCATCAATTGGTCACCGTAGCGTTGAAGGTTTTGCTGGCTGGCCAGTCGTTCTCGGGCCCGGTCTCCAATCTCGCGTCGTAGCCTGGAATCTTGCGCCCAGGCGATCAGTGGCTCGGCGGCTTCCTCTGGATCGACGACGCTTGCGGTTACCAGATCGTCTTTCGCCGGAGAGTAAACCAGGTCTGGGCCGTCGGCACAGGCATCGCCGTAGACGCTCAAGCTCGCCTTGGGACGGCGTGGCTCGACGATGGCACCGCAACCAGCATCCATGATCGCTTCCGGCAGCCCATCGACATTGCTGACGACGGTTGGCAGGCCATAAGCAATTGCTTCTTGTGCCACCAGCCCGAACGGCTCGCGCCAGGACGGGCAGATGAATGCATCCAAATGGGTATAGAAACTGGCCATGTCGTCGATCAGGCCGCAGAACTTGACCCGCTCCTCTAGTCCCCAGCGCCGTGTCCATTCGCGCAGCGTGGCCTCCAGCGGCCCCTGCCCGGCAATCCAGAGTTCGGCATGCGGGATGCGAGCCTGCACGCAGCGGAAGGTCTCCAGTGCTACCATCGGCGCCTTCAGGCCCTTCAGGCGTCCCGCGAACCCGAGCCGAAAGCGGCCTTCCGGGTGCTCGGTCTGCTGCTCGGGCACCGCAATGGCATTGTGTAGAACGAGGGCGGGCAGGTCCTGCCGCAATTGCCAGCGGATCTCCAGCATGCGCTGTGCCGCGCGAGACACTGCCACCAGGCCGCGAATCCGAGCCAGATAGCTTGCGACGGCCGCTGGTTCCTGGTCCGTCCAGGCGGTGCCGTGCTCATAGTGGAAGACGCGCTGACCTTCCAACAGGGGCATGGGATTACCCGCCAGCTTGTTCCAGACCAGGACCGCATCGGGCGTCAGCCGCTTGGCAAGTGAGCGCTGATAGGCGCCGCGCAGACCCAACTGCTCGGGTAGCCTCCAGTGGCCGGGCCCTTTGATGCTGTGTATACGGGCTGTCGCATCTGCCAGCGAGGGACGGATGAATGGATGTATGTCCTGCGTCTGCAGAAGAATACTCAGTGTCAGGCGATGCCCATAGGCACGGTAGAAGCGTGCGAAATAGCGCTCGACCCCGCCCAGATTCTTGAGGCTGACGAGATGTGCGATAGTCGGGGCGGTGTCGTCTGAAACTGGCATATCTTGATGATCGCAGAGCATGAGAGAGCTGAGTGTAAAGAGGGCTCTGATGCAATACCACTCTGGTTGCGCGCGGTATGCCAAAGGCGCTTTGCAGACGATAAAACGATAGGCGGCAAATGAGTTTTCGATGCTGAATCGGTGGTTGGCGAGTCGAACTTTCGAGCGTAAGGGCTTCTGGCTGAGGCGACATAGCGCCTGGCTGGACAAGCGCTATTGTTACGTTCACGGCATTGGCGGTTCTGGAAAGGCGCAGGCCGGTAGGCATGCTCATCGGGCAGCAAGCGCCATTCTTAGCGCGGCCGAGACACGCGAAAGTCCGGGTGCTTGTTCGAAAATCATCTGGATGTACTGGCATGCACCGTTGGAGCAGGCACCCGAGGTCGTGCAGCTGAGCGTAAGATCCTGGCAGGTGATGAATCCAGATTACGAGGTCAGGCTGCTGAGCGATGACACGCTGGAGGCGCACTTGGGGTTCGATTTCATGGCTGCTTTTGAACTCTGTCGCGTGCGCCTAAAGGTGGCGACTAAGGCCGATGTCCTGCGACTGTATCTATTGAGTCGCTTTGGCGGGGTCTGGGCGGATGCAACGCTTTTCTGTCTGAAGCCTCTCGAGACATGGATGCCCCCACTCATCGGTGAGTTCGGTTTCTACACCTTTCGCCGGGAAGCAGTCGTCACGCGTCCAATAGAAGTCTGGTTCATCGCGGCGCAGCGTGGCGACCCTATCATTCAGCATGTCTTCGATCTGCTGGTGACGCACCTCTTTCGTGAGAGACCAAGGGCACTCTATGTATCCAACAGTCGTAAATGCTTACAGAAGGTCGGTATCGATGGGCGTAGTTCAGCCCCGATCGGTGTGCAGATCATCCGCGACGCCGAGCGCCATGGTTTCGTGCCCTATTTCGCCACTGGATACTGCTTCAACGACGCTTTGGAGACGCGATGGAGTGAAACGTGCAAAGCGCGTTTCTTTGCAGCCGACAACCGCTACGCCGATCGTGAGAGCCATGGTGAGATGGGGAACTTCGTCGTATCCAAGGAGAGCTACAAAAAGGCTCACCAATCCACCGCAATCTATCAGCGTCGCAAGATCTGGCTGGAACGGACCCTGGAAGATATGGAACGTCGAGATATCACACCGCGATAAAAGGGGCGAGCAGCTCAGCTCGGGGGCGCCAGGTGCGCGCTGAGAGCCCCGCTGCGCGGGCCGAGTACATGAAATCGAGGCAGCCCCAGTGTAGTATCCCTCCCACGCTTTCCGTCCCGCGACAAATCAATGACCCACACCCTTTTTCCCGCTCAAGGCTCGCCCCGCCATATCGCCATTCTGCGCCTGTCGGCGCTGGGCGATGTGTGCAATCTGGTGCCCACGGTGCGTGCCCTGCAGCGCCAGTGGCCGGATGCGCGTATCACCTGGATCGTGGGCAAGACCGAGCACGCGCTGCTCGAGGGGCTCTCTGGGGTCGAGTTCGTGGTCTACGACAAGTCCACCGGCTTCGGCGGCATGCGCCGGATCTGGCGCCAACTGCGCGGCACGCGTTTCGACGTGCTGTTGCACATGCAGCAGGCGCTGCGGGCCAGCGTGCTGTCGCTGGGGCTGAAGTGCGATCTGCGCGTGGGTTACGACAAGGCGCGGGCCAAGGATTGGCAGCACTGGTTCACCCAACGCCAGCTGGCGCCGCACCCGCGCGCCCACGTGCTCGAGTCGTTCATGGATTTTGCCCGTCTGCTGGGGGTCGAGGACACTTCGCTCGACTGGTCGCTGCCGATTCCCGACGCCGCCTATACCGAGGCCGCCCGCCTCAGCGGTGAAGCGCCCTATCTGGTGATCAGCCCGTGCGCCAACCCGCGGCTGCGCAATTTCCGTAACTGGTCGGCCGAGGGCTATGCCGCGGTGATCGCGTATGCCTGGGAGCGCCACGGCCTGGTCAGCGTGTTGAGCGGCGGCGGCAGCCCCCAGGAGCGCGAGATGGGCGAGCAGATTCGGCGCCTATGCCCGCAGGTGGAGATCATCGATGCGATCGGCCGCACCTCGCTCAAGGGCCTGCTGGCGCTGCTCGACCGCGCCCGCGCGGTGATCGCGCCGGACTCCGGCCCGGTGCACATGGCCAACGCCCTGGGCACACCGACCCTGGGGCTCTATGCCACCACCAACCCGGATCGCGCCGCGCCTTACTGCTGGCGTCGCCACGTGGTCGACCGCTATCCCGATGCCCTGGCGCACTATCTGCACCAGACCCCGGAGACGGTGAACTGGGGCACCCGCGTGCGCCATGCCGATGCCATGAGCCTGATCACCCTCGACGACGTGGTCGGGCAACTGGATCGGCTGCTGGCGGAGACCGCCACGAACCGGGATGATGGCGAGACTCACCGGCCCGAGCAGGGGCCGGTGGCTCAGGATGACAGGGAGCCCAACGCATGAAAGTCGATCTTTCCCAGCTCGAGCACGCCCGCCTGCTGGTGGTCGGCGACGTGATGCTCGACCGCTACTGGCATGGCGGCACGTCGCGCATTTCGCCCGAGGCACCGGTGCCGGTAGTCAAGGTGGAGGAGGCCGACGATCGCCCGGGCGGCGCGGCCAACGTGGCGCTCAACATCGCGGCCCTGGGCGGGCGGGCGAGTCTCGCCGGCGTGGTCGGCGATGATGACAACGCCGAGCGCCTCGAACGTGCGCTGGATGCTGCCAATGTGAGCACTTACTTTCAGCGTAGCCCCGAAGTGCCCACGATCACCAAACTGCGAGTCATGAGTCGCAATCAGCAGCTGATCCGGCTCGACTTCGAGAGCCCGCTGTGGAACGTTGATACCGCGCCGCTCGATGCCCAGGTCGAGCAGGCCCTGGCCGAGGTCGATGTGGTGATTCTCTCCGACTACGGCAAGGGCAGCCTCAACCGGGTCGAGCAGTTGATCGCCACGGCGCGGGCGGCGGGCAAGCGGGTGCTGGTGGACCCCAAGGGCAGCGACTTCACCCGCTACCGTGGCGCCAGCGTGATCACCCCCAATCTGGGCGAGTTCGAGGCGATCGTCGGCCCCTGCGCCAGTGACGCTGAGCTGGCCGAGAAGGGCGAGCGTCTGCGCGCCGAGCTGGCCCTGGAAGCGCTGCTGGTGACCCGCAGCGAGCGCGGCATGACGCTGATCCGCGAAGGCTACGCGCCGCTGCACCTGCCGACCCATGCGCGCGAGGTCTATGACGTCACCGGCGCCGGTGACACCGTGATCGGTGTGCTGGGGCTGGCCCTGGCCGCCGGGCACGGTTTCGGTGAAGCGGTGATGCTGGCCAATCTGGCCGCCGGGCTGGTGGTGGCCAAGCCGGGCACCGCGGTGCTCTCGGTGGCCGAGCTCTACACCGCACTGCACGGCGACAAGCTGGCCGAGTTCGGCGTGATTGCCGAAGCGCCGCTGATCGCTGCGGTGCGCGCGGCCCAGGCGCGCGGTGAGAAGGTGGTGATGACCAACGGCTGCTTCGACATTCTCCATGCCGGCCACGTGGCTTATCTGGAGCAAGCGCGCAAGCTTGGTGACCGGCTGATCGTGGCGGTCAACGACGACGCCTCGGTGGCCCGCCTCAAGGGCCCCAAGCGGCCGATCAACACCTTGGCGCGGCGCGCTCAGGTGCTGGCCGGGCTGGCTGCGGTCGACTGGGTGGTGGGCTTTGCCGAGGACACCCCGGCGCGGCTGATCGAGGCGGTGCTGCCCGACCTGCTGGTCAAGGGCGGAGACTACCTTCCCGAGCAGATCGCCGGCGGCGCGGCGGTGATCGCCAACGGCGGTGAGGTGCGTGTGCTGGGATTCGAGGATGGCGTTTCGACCACCACCATGATCGATACCATTCTCGACCGCGAGCGCTGAGCGGCGATGTCTCCCCGGCTGGCGCGGCGGCTCTACTCGCTGCTGCTCTATCTGCTCTCGCCGTTGATCTGGTGGCGGGTATGGCGTGAGTGGTTACCCACTCACCCGCGCCGCGAGCGGCTGGGTTATGTACCCGCGGTGGGCGCGCGCCGCTGTATCTGGCTGCACGCGGCCTCGGTCGGCGAGGTGGTCACGGCGACGCCGCTGATTCGTGCCCTGCTCGACGACTACCCCGATCACGCTCTGATCGTCACCACCATGACCGCCACCGGCGCCCGGCAGCTGCAGCAGACCTTCGGCGACCGCGTGCGCCACCACTTCCTGCCGCTCGATTTTCCCGGGGCGACCCGGCGCTTCGTCGCGCGCATCAATCCGCGCCTGACGATCATCGCCGAGACCGAGCTGTGGCCCAACCTGCTGGCGGCCTGCTACCGTCGCGACATACCGGTGGTGGTGGCCAACGCGCGCCTCAGCCCCGGTGCCTTTCGCCTCTATCGGCGTCTCGGCGCGCTGTGTCGCGGCATGCTCGCGCCGCTCGACTGGATTGGGGCGAAGTCGCCCAGCGATGCCGAGCGCTTCCGGACCCTTGGGGCGCGTCCCGAGGCGGTGGCGATGACCGGCGCGCTCAAGTTCGATCTCAATGTCGACGAAAGCGTGCTGGCGGCCAGCCGGCGTCTGCGCCAGCGCTGGGGGCCGCGACCGGTCTGGATCGCCGGCTCCACCCATCCCGGCGAGGATGAACAGGTGCTCGCCGCCCACGCTCGGGTGCGGCGCCAGCTTCCCGATTCGCTGCTGATCCTGGTGCCGCGTCATCCCCAGCGCTTCGAGGCCGTGGCTGAGCTGTGCGAGGCCGCCGGCGAGCGCCTGGTGCGGCTCAGCGCCGGCGCTCGGGTGGACGCCGAAACCACGCTGCTGCTGGGCGACACCATGGGCGATCTGATCAAGCTCTACGGCTGCGCCGATGTTGCCTTCGTCGGCGGCTCGCTGGTGACGATCGGCGGCCACAACCTGCTCGAGCCGGCCGCCCTCGGCGTGGCCGTGGTGAGCGGGCCCCACCTCGACAACCTGCGCGAGATCGCCGATACCCTGGCCGAGCACGAGGCGCGCTGCGAGGTCGCCGATGGCGAGGCTCTGGGGCAGACGGTGGCGGCACTGCTCGACGATGCCCCGCGGCGCGAGCGGCTGGGTGCTGCCGGCCGCCAGGTGGTCGCGGCCAACCGCGGCGCGCTCGCCGCCACGCGCCAGCATCTCGCCACGTATCTTTTGGATACCGCCACCGGCGATAGCTGACGCCAGGCACGCTGGCACCGCGCCGTGATACCTGTCAAACGCTTGTCATGCCCGACCCCGACAATCGTCCCCGACCAGGAATCACGACCGGTGACCGCCGATGGATATCCGCTTCAAGAGCCGCAAGCTGCGCTTCTATACCGCGGGTGTTGCGCGCCTGCTGATCCCCGATGCGTACTACCGCCGGCGCCTGATACAGTGGTTGGAACAACTCCCCGAAGCCGAGTGGCAGCGGCTCGCCGCGCGCGTCGACTACTACAACCGTCTGGAGGAGGCGTTCGATCCCGGCGAAGGTGCGGTCGCCGTCGGCGACTTCCGCTACGAGCGGCGCGGCGCCTACTATCTCGATGCCAAGCAGATCGTGCGCCACTTCGCCCCGCAGCACCGCTTTGCTTACCGCTTTGGCGACGTCACCTGGGTGCCGGAGCGGCCCACGCTGGTTAAGAGCCGCCCGATCTGTCGCGCCACGCCGCCCAGCAACGCCAACGGCGTGCTGCTCAAGCTCAACAGTGTGCGTCATTTCCAGTTCGTCGACGATCGTCTGGCGTTTCGCGACAAGCGTTCGGGCGTGGTGTGGCGGGGCAAGTGCTTCCACGCGCATCGCGCCGCAGTGCTGCGTGAGTTCTGCGACCATCCGCGCATGGATATCGGCCAGAGCCATGCCAAGCGCCGTGATCAGCGCGACTATCGACCCTACCTGTCGATCCGCGAACAGCTGCGCTATCGCTACGTGCTGAGCCTCGAAGGCAAGGACGTGGCCACCAACCTCAAGTGGATTCTGGCCTCCAACTCGCTCTGCTTCATGCCGCCGCCGCGCTTCGAGACCTGGTTCATGGAGGGAACGCTCGAACCCTACGTGCACTATGTGCCGCTGAAGGAGGACTGCAGCGACATGGAAGCCCAGATGGCCTACTACGATGCCCATCCCGCCGAGGCCGAGGCGATCGTGCGCCGCGCCAACGCCCATGTCGCCCAGTTTCGCGATCCGCGTCAGGAGCTGCTGCTGGGGCTATTGGTGATGCACAAGTATCTGGCGCTCTCGGGTCAGCTCGACCCCGCGGCGTCGAGGGTGGCGAGTCCAGCCTGGAACAACTGGGCGTGCCGACCGGCGAGCGCGTTCAGGTCGCGATCGTAACCGCCCGGCGATCATGCTCGGTCAGGGGAAAGGAGTGGCTCTCGGGCCAGGCGCAGCTGTCGCCCGGGTGGTGGATGAGCGGTAGCGGGGCGAGGGGCCGGGTCACGGGTTGCGGCGTCCTGTCACTGGTGAGGCCCTGAGGATCGATTACGATAGGGGCTCTTCGATTGCCGTGCGAGCGTTGCCATGCGAGTCACCGTCTACAGTGCCCAGCCCTACGACCGTCGCTTTTTCGACGAGGTAGGCGCCACCCGCTTCGCTGATGCCGGGATCGAGTGGCACTACCAGCCCGTCGCCCTGACCCGGCAGACGGTGGCGCTGGCGGCGGGCAGTGACGCGGTCTGCGTATTCGTCAACGACTCCCTCGAAGCGGCCGTGCTCGAGGCCCTGGCCGCCCAGGGCGTGGGCGCCGTGGTGCTGCGCTGTGCCGGCTTCAACAACGTCGACCTGGAGGCCGCCCGGCGACTCGGCCTGTTCGTGGCGCGGGTGCCGGCCTACTCGCCGGAGGCGGTGGCCGAACACGCGCTGGCCATGATCATGACGCTCAACCGCAAGACCCATCGCGCCTACAACCGGGTGCGCGAGGGCAATTTCGCCCTCGATGGACTGCTCGGGGTGACCCTGCACGGCAAGACCGCCGGGGTGGTCGGCAGTGGCCGCATCGGCCTGGCCATGGCGCGAATCCTGCACGGGCTGGGCTGCGAGGTGCTGGGTTACGACCCCTCTCCGGCGGCTGCCTTCGAGGCCTACGGCGAGAACGTGCCGCTGGCGGCGCTGCTGTCACGCGCGGACATCGTCTCGCTGCACTGCCCGCTGAACGAGGCGACCCACCATCTGATCGACGCCGCCGCGCTGGCGGGCATGAAGCCGGGCGCGATGCTGGTCAACACCTCGCGCGGCGCGCTGATCGACACCCCGGCGGTGATCGATGCGCTGAAGTCGCGCCAGCTCGGCGCGCTGGCGATCGACGTCTACGAGCAGGAGAGCGAGCTGTTCTTCCACGACCACTCGGCGGAGATCATCGAAGACGACGTCTTCGCCCGCCTGGCCAGCTTCCCCAATGTGCTGATCACCGGCCATCAGGGCTTCTTCACCGCCGAGGCGCTGGACGAGATCGCGCAGGTCACCTGCGCCAACCTGGTCGCCTACGCCCGCGACCTGGCCTGCCCCAACCAGCTTTGAACCGCGTTCAGCGGGTGAAGCGCTCGACCCCCGCAGCACCGCCAAGCAGCAGCACGTCGGCCGGACGCTTGGCGAACAGGCCGTTGGTGACCACGCCGACGATGGCATCGAGGGCCGCTTCCATGGCTTCCGGCTCGTCGAACAGTTTGTCGTAGCCATCCAGGATGCGGTTGCCGTTGTCGGTCAGCACGCCATCGCGGTAGACCGGCGTAATGCCGAGCTTGACCATCTCACGGGCGACGTAGGAGCGCGCCATGGGGATCACCTCGATCGGCAGCGGGAAGCCGCCGAGCACCTCGACTCGCTTGCTGGCATCGGCGATGCAGACGAAGCGCTCGGCGCAGGCGGCGACGATCTTCTCGCGGGTGAGCGCGGCCCCGCCGCCCTTGATCATGCGCAGGCGGCCATCGACCTCGTCGGCGCCGTCCACATACACCGGCACCGTGCCCACGTGGTTGAGCTCGAGCACGTCGATCCCGTTGGCCTTCAGACGGGCCGCGCTGGCCTCGGAACTGGCCACGGCACCGCGAAAGTCATGGCGCCGCGCGGCGAGCAGATCGATGAAATGATTGGCGGTGGAGCCGGTACCGATGCCGATCACCGCATCCGGCGTCAGCAGGCTATCGATGTCTTCGAGCGCCGCGGCGGCCACCGCGCGTTTGAGGTCGTCCTGGTTCATGTCGGCTCTGGCAGGCTGGCAAAAGAGAGGCGCCAGTATAGAGCAAGCCGCCTGCGCTGCCGATGGCGCTGACGCGCGGGGCGGGCATCTGTTAACGCTGGACGCTCGGGGCTGGCGTCTGTTAACAATGTCGATCCGCCACGTTCATCGCCGCCGTCGGGCTCTCCGCGGCGCGCTCAGGCAGCCTCTTTTAGTGCGATACGCCAGTGCGATACGCCAGGACACCGCAATGCTACTCGAAGACATCGTCAAGAAGATCCTCCAGGCCCGCGTCTACGAAGCGGCCCGGGAGACCCCCATTTCGCCCATGCCCTCGCTCTCGCGCCGCTTCGGCAACCGCATTCTGATCAAGCGCGAAGACCTGCAGCCGGTGTTCTCGTTCAAGATTCGCGGGGCCTACAACAAGATGGCGCAGCTCGACGAGACGCAGAAGGAGAAGGGCGTGATCGCCGCCTCGGCCGGCAACCACGCCCAGGGGCTGGCGATGGCGGCGCGCCAGATGGGGGTCAAGGCGGTGATCGTGATGCCTCGGGTCACCCCCGAGATCAAGGTGGCGGCGGTACGCGGCTGGGGCGCCAAGGTGGTGCTCAAGGGGGATGCCTTCGGCGAAGCGCTGGCGCACGCCAAGACGCTGATCGCCGAGCACGGCTACACCTATATTCCGCCCTATGACGACAACGACGTCATCGCCGGCCAGGGCACCGTGGCGATGGAGATCCTGCGTCAGCACACCGGGCCGCTGGATGCGGTGTTCGTGCCGGTAGGCGGCGGCGGGCTGCTGGCCGGGGTCGCTGCCTACATCAAGTACCTGCGCCCCGAGGTCAAGGTCTACGGCGTCGAGGCGGAGGATTCGGCCTGCCTCAAGGCAGCGTTGGACGCCGGCGAGCGGGTGGTGCTGGAGCAGGTCGGGGTGTTCGCCGAGGGGGTCGCGGTGGCCCAGATCGGCGAGGCACCGTTCGAGATCCTGCGCCACACCGTGGATGGCGTTATCACCGTCAATACCGACGAGATGTGTGCCGCGGTCAAGGACACCTTCGATGATACCCGGGCGGTCGCCGAGACCTCCGGCGCGCTGTCGCTGGCCGGGCTCAAGAAGTATGTACAGCAGACCCAGGCGCGCGACCAGTCGCTTTTGTGCATCAACTCCGGCGCCAACATCAACTTCGACCGGCTCCAGCATATCGCCGAGCGTACCGAGCTCGGCGAGCAGCGTGAAGCGATTCTGGCGGTCGAGATCCCCGAGCGGCCGGGCAGCTTCAAGCAGTTCTGCCGCGCCATCGGGCGGCGCATGGTGACTGAATTCAACTACCGCTACGCTGACGCCGACCGCGCGCATATCTTCGTCGGTGTGCAAGTCAAGCCGGGTGGCGAGGATCGCGCCGAGGTGATTCAAAAGCTGCGCGACGCGGACTATCCCGTAGAGGATCTCACCGATAACGAACTGGCCAAGCTGCATATTCGCCACCTCGGTGGCGGCCGGCCCAAGGTCGAGTTCTCGGAAGAGGTCTATCGCTTCGAATTCCCCGAGCGCCCCGGCGCGCTGATGAACTTCCTGACCCATCTGCCCGCCGACTGGAACATCTCGCTGTTCCACTATCGCAACCACGGTGCCGCCTACGGGCGAGTGCTGGTCGGGCTGCAGATGCCCAATGGCGACCGGGCCCATGCCGAGGAGCACTTCGATCGGATCGGTTACCGCTACTGGAAAGAGACCGACAACACCGCCTACCGGCTGTTCATGGCCTGAGCACGCCGCCGAGGTTGCTTTCCTCCACCCCTGACGCCGCTGGCCTCTGCATGAGGTCAGCGGCGTTTTGGCGATGATGAAATAGCTCCTTTTTCGGGGTCAATTCGAGCTAAACCTTTTTCGGTAACGTCCGATAATCTTCGGTAACGAAAAAAGGGGTGAGTCCGCCTGGCAAGCGTCTTGTCAAGCTTTTAGCCTAACCCTATAGTCGTGCGCGTCGCCGCGGGGGCGGAGACCGAACCGAATCTCTGGGAGTCGAAATGAAACGCAAGCCCGACCTGGTCATGGCACTGGTACTGATTTTCGGCGTGGGTGTGGTCGCGACGGGGTATGCGCAGACGCTGCTCGGCGCTTGAGGCTTTAGCAATATACGGCAAGACGGCGGGCAACGGCCGCGGTCAGCCTTTGCGGATAGTAAACTCGCAGGTAGTAGTCAGTAGTCTGTAACTATTAGATGTTGGCTAGTAGATAGGCCAGATGAGTAGATAGACCGCAGTAGTAGCTAAAGTAGTAGTAGATAGGGCAGTGGTAGATAGGTCGGTAATAGATAGACCAGACACGCCCGATCAGTGACAGCCCGAGGGGCACTGATCGCAAGATGGCCGGTAGCGTTTCGAGCGCTACCGGCCGTCGTCGTTTCTGCCCTTGGTGCGCTGCGGGCGGAGGACCTCGCGGTCGCTGACGATCGCATCCAGCGGCACGTCCCAGGCGGCCACCGGCAGCGCCGTCACTCGCTGACAGGCGTGGGCCAGACCGATCAGGCGTGGCGCCGGGCGGCGCAGGCGGGTGAAGGCGAAGGTGCGGTCGTAGAAGCCGCCGCCCATGCCGATGCGCTCACCGGCCCCATCGAATCCCACCAGTGGCATCAGCACGCTATCCAGCGCCCACGCCGGCAGCCGGCGCTGGCGTTTGGCACCGAAGCGGGTGTGCGGCTCGGCAATACCGAAACGGTTGCGGCGCATACGCGTATCGCTGTCGTAGCGCACGAACCACAGCCGGTTCTCGACCAGCGGGCGCAGTACCGGCAGATAGACCTCGGCGCCACGCCGGCGCAGCCAGGCGATCAGCGGCGTGGGGTCGATTTCACCATCGTTGGGCAGGTAGAGCGCCACGCGGCGGGCGCGCTGGAGCTCCGGCAACTGGCGCAGGCGCCTGCACAGCGCCTGCGAGGCGATGCGCTGCTGGTGTGGGCTCAGCGCGCGGCGGGCGCGGCGCAGATCGCGCCGCAGGCGACGCCGATCGCCCGAGAGGGCAAGCGCGTTGGGTCCGTCAGCGGTGGACCCGTCATCGAGAGCGCTGGTGATCGACGTCGAAGACAAGCAGAGTTCCCCAGAGTGCCGCTGTCGTTCTGGCCCTTGAACCCATTGGTTCAAGGTGGGTGGCCGCAGGCAGGCCGTTAGGCTTTCCGTCGCGCGGACATGCACACGGGCCTGCCTAGCTATTGGCCCCCTGGGTACTGCGCATAGGCTCGAGGGACTTGTAACGACTGGCGCACACCCCAGGGAACGACACTATCGTAGCAGAGGGGGCGGCGTTGCCCAATCGCAATCGACTCAGACGGGGCGACGGCCGGGCTGCCGGCTCAGCGGGAGGCCTGCGAGGTGTCGTTGCCGATACCGCTCAGGGCACGCTCCAGACGCTCCCCCAGCTCGCTCAAGTTCTGCTCGCCGGCGCGGTTGGCATCCAAGGCACTGAGCAGCTCGTGGGTGATGTTGAGCGCCGCCATGATCGCGATCTTCTCCGCGCCCAGTACCTTGCCGCGGGAGTGGATGCCGTGCATGGCGCGGTCGAGATAGCGCGCGGCGCGCTTCAACTGTTCCTGCTCTTCCGGCGGGCAGGCGATCACGTAGGGTTTGCCCAAGAGGGTCACTTCGGTGGTCGGGCGAGACGTGTCGCTCATGGTTCGCTCCGGGGTGGGCCTTGAAGACCGATCGGGTAAAATGGGGGGATTCGCACGTCAGCGGCTATGCTGATGGCCGCCGGCACCGCTGGCGCCGCGATTGACCAGCCACTATAGAGAGCCGCCCACACCCGGTCAACGCGCTGCCGGCGCGGGCCACAGGGCGGCGTGCCACTACGGATGCCGACATGTCGATCATCAACGAGCAACTCGATTTCTCCACCGTCGCCAATGTCTTTCTGGCCCACGGCAGTCTGCAGTCGCCGGCTTTCTTCGACGGGCGGCTGTGTGCCGAGCTGGCGCTCGAGGACCTCAGCGCCGAGCGCTGGCTGGAAGAGGTGAGCCTGGCGCTCAACGTCGAGCAGCCGGAGAGCCGCGAAGATGCCGATGTGCTGCTGGGCTGGCGGCGCCAGACCCTGGACGCGCTGGCGGCATCGGAGCTCAACTTCGAGCCGCTGCTGCCCGACGAACTGTGCTCGCTGGGCGAGCGCGCTCAGGGGCTCAAGGAGTGGGTGCAGGGCTTCACCGAAGTGGTCAACGAAGTCGATGGCGAAACCTACGAACGCTGGTCGAGCCCGCTACGCGAAGCGCTCGAGGATCTTGGCCAGCTGGCGGCGATCGAGGTCGAGATCGACGACGACCCGGAGAACGAGAACGACCTGTTCGCGCTCACCGAGCACGCGCGCATGGCGGCGATGCTGCTGTATACCGAGCAGCACCCCGGTCAGCCCAAGGTCGAGCAGAGCGACCAGGACCCTTCGGCTGACGCTGGCGCCAACGACGACACGCCGACACTGCATTGAGCTGCCAGCGCGATGCCCATGACGATCATCACCACGAGCACCGCCAAGAGCACGACACCTGGCGCGATGGACACCCCGCCTATGGAGAGAGCATGCCGACAGCCGCGAGTTCGACACAAGACGCCGTGACGACAGAGGACCTGCGCCCCGGGCCCGCCCCGATCATCCAGGAAGAGTACGCCGCCCGGCGTGAGCGCCTGATGGCCGAGCTGCCACAGGACGCAGCGTTGCTGCTGCCCGGTGCCGTGCTCAAGACCCGCAACCACGACAGCGACTACGCCTTCCGCCAGCACAGCGACTTCCACTATCTGTGCGGCTTTCCCGAGCCGGACGCACTGCTGGTGCTGCTGCCCGGCCGCGAGGCCGGCGAGGCGCTGCTGTTCTGCCAGGAGAAGGACCCCGAGAAGGAGGCCTGGACCGGCATTCGCATCGGCCCCGAAGGGGCGGTACGCGACTACGGGATGGATCAGGCCTTCGACAACGCCAGTCGCGACGACCTGGCCGACCTGCTGGAAGGGCGGCGCACGCTCTACCTGCCGCTGGCGGATAGCCACGCCATGACCCTGGCCGACGGCATCCGTGCCCGGCTGCAGGCGCGCGCGCGACGCGGCGCGGCGGCCCCGAGCGGCTTCGTCGATGTCAGCGCGCTGATCCACGAACTGCGTCTGACCAAGAGCGAGAGCGAGCTGGCGCTGATGCGCCATGCCGCCGAGATCAGTGCCCAGGCGCACTGCCGCGCCATGCGCGAAAGCCGCCCGGGGCGCTTCGAGTATCAGCTGCAGGCAGCGATCGAGCACGAGTTTGCCTGGCACGGCGCCCGCGCACCCGCCTATGGCACCATCGTCGGCGGTGGCATCAACGCCTGTGTGCTGCACTATGTCGAGAATGCCGCGCGGCTCGCCGACGGCGATCTGGTACTGATCGATGCCGGTGCCGAGTTCGATCTTTACGCCGGTGACATCACCCGCACTTTCCCGGTCAACGGCCGCTTCAGCGAGGCCCAGCGTGCCCTCTACGACGTCGTCCTGGCGGCGGAAGAGCGCGCCGTGGCCGCGGTCGCACCGGGCACCACGCTGGAAGCGATCCACGATGGCGTGGTGCGCGATCTCACCGCTGGGCTGCTGGCGCTGGGCCTGCTCGAAGGTGAACTCGACGCGTGCATCGAGTCCAAGGCCTACCGGCGCTTCTATCTCCACTCCACCTCGCACTGGCTGGGGCTCGATGTGCACGATGTCGGCAGCTACCGGGTCGACGGCGAGCCGCGCTCACTCGAACCGGGCATGGTGCTGACCATCGAGCCGGGGCTCTATATCCCCGACGCCGAGGATATCCCCGCGGCCTATCGCGGTATCGGCATTCGTATCGAGGATGACGTGGTGGTGACCGCCGACGGCGGCGACGTACTGACCGCCGGCGTGCCCAAGGCCACCGACGAGATCGAAGCGCTGATGGCGGCGGCCAGGACGTGACGAAGAGGCCGGGCCGCACCGGCCCGTGCTGAGGAGACGAGTGCCCATGAGTGAAGCGACACAACCGGTGCAGGTCGACGTGGCGATCATCGGCGGTGGCCTGGTCGGCGCCAGCCTGGCCTGCGCGCTGGGCGAGCTGGCCCGCGAAGAGGGGCTGCGCATCGCGATCG
Organism: Salinicola sp. DM10; assembly: GCF_017306975.2. Taxonomy (NCBI): domain Bacteria; kingdom Pseudomonadati; phylum Pseudomonadota; class Gammaproteobacteria; order Oceanospirillales; family Halomonadaceae; genus Salinicola; species Salinicola sp. DM10. The sequence continues at coordinate 235,201 of NZ_JAFLEN020000003.1, read as the reverse complement.
TCGAGGCCCAGCCGCTGCCCGCCACGGATACGGCGCCGTTGCAGCCGAGCTTCGACGTGCGGGCCAGCGCCATCGCCTACGGCTCGCGGCGTCATTTCGAGCGCCTGGCGCTGTGGTCTGACGCCGAGGGCGAAGGTATGGCGGCGCAGGCCTCGCCGATCCGCCATATCCATATCAGCGAGCGCGGCCAGTTGGGGGTGACCCGGCTGCACGCCGAGGATGTCGGCAGCGAGGCGCTGGGCTATGTGATCCCCAATGCCTGGATGGGCCGGGTGCTGCACCGCCGGCTCGCCGAGCTGCCACTCGACTGGCACTGTCCGGCCCGGGTCGAGGCGCTCGACGCCACCCCCGAAGGCTATCGGCTGACCCTGGACGACGGCCAGAGGCTGGATGCCGGGCTGACCGTGCTCGCCGACGGCGGCCGCTCCGGCCTCAAGGAGCGTCTGGGAATCGAGAGCGCGCACCACGCCTACGATCAGAGCGCGCTGATCGCCACGGTCGAGACCAGCCGGGCGCACCAGGGCTGGGCCTTCGAGCGCTTCAGTCGCGAGGGGCCGATCGCGCTGCTGCCGCTCTCGGGGCGGCGCATGACACTCGTGTGGACCTTCGAGCAGGGCGCCGAACAGGCCGCGCTGGCGCTCTCCGACGATGCTTTTCTGAGCCGGCTGCAACACGCCTTCGGTGACCGCGCTGGGCGCTTTCAGCGGGTCGGCCAGCGTTACGCCTATCCGCTGTCGCTGGTCACCGCGCGCGAGACGATCCGCCCCGGCCTGGCGGTGCTCGGCAACGCCGCCCATGCGCTGCACCCGGTGGCGGGGCAGGGCTTCAACCTCGCCCTGCGCGGGGTGATGGACCTGGCCGCCGAGATCCAACGTGCCCGGGCCGAGGGGCGCTCGCCGGGGGATGCCAGCGTGCTGGCGGCATTCGAGGCGCGGCGCAGTGCCGACTATCGCCAGATCGTGCGCTTCAGCGACGGCTTGATCCGCCTGTTCGGCCTGAACTACCCGCTGATGGGGCAGGCGCGCGGGCTGGGGCTGAGTGGGCTCAACGCCCTGGCGCCGCTCAAGCGAATGGTGGCGAGACGAGCCATGGGGCTCGAGAGATGACGATGAGCAAGACGGGAGATCCGACATGACACAGCCAACCAGCGACGTGCTGATCGTCGGCGGCGGGATGGTCGGCGCCACGCTGGCGCTGCTGCTGGGCGAGGCCGGCTGGCGGGTCGCGCTGTTCGATGCCGCGCCGCCCGCCGAACGGGCGACGCCGCCGGGCGAGGGCGCGCCGGCCCTGCGGGTGAGCGCGCTGACCGCCGCCTCGCAGCGGCTGCTGGTGTCGCTCGGCGTCTGGCCCTGGGTCGCCGCCCGGCGCGTCGCGCCCTATCGCCGCATGCAGGTGTGGGACGGTGAGGGCGGTGGCGAGATCGGCTTCGATGCCGATGACGTCGGCGTCGAGGCGCTGGGGCATATCGTCGAGAACGATCTACTGGTCGCCGGGCTCGAGGCGAGGCTCGAGGCGCTGCCCCAGGTCACCTGCCTGCGCGGCGTGCGCCTGACCGGCTACACCCGCGAGGCGGGGCAGGCGGTGGTCACCCTGGACAGCGGCGAGCAGTGGCGCGCGCCGCTGGTGGTGGGCGCCGATGGAGCCCACTCGCCGCTGCGCACCCTGGCGGGCATCGCGCTCTCCGCCCGCGATACCGGCCAGGCGGCGGTGGTCACCAGTGTACGCTGCGAGCATGGCCATGCGGGCACCGCGCGTCAGGTCTTCCTGCCCAGCGGCCCGCTGGCGTTTCTGCCGCTGGCGATCGATGGCGCAGCACACCACTGTTCGATCGTGTGGTCGACCACGCCGGCGGAGGCCCGCCGGCTCACCGCGCTGGGTGAACAGGAGAGCGGGCGCGCGGCGCTGGCCGGAGAGCTCGAACGGGCCATCGACGGGCGCCTGGGGCGGCTCGAGGTGATCGATGCCGCGCCGCATTTCCCCATCGTGCAGCGCCACGCCAGTGACTATGTCGCCGAGGGCCTGGCGCTGATCGGCGATGCCGCCCACACCCTGCATCCGCTGGCCGGGCAAGGGGTCAATCTGGGGCTGATGGACGCCGCGGTGCTGGCCGAGGAGTGGATACGCGCCCGCCAGCGCGGGGCCGAGCCCGGCGACCCGCGCATTCTGGCCCGCTATGCGCGGCGCCGGCGCGGCGAGAACGCGGCGATGCTCGCCGCCATGCAGGGTTTCCAGCGGCTCTTCGGCAGCCGTCAGCCTGCGCTGCGGCTGGCGCGCAACTGGGGGCTCTCCGGGGTCGACCGGCTGCCGCTGCTCAAGCGCCTGCTGATCCGTCAGGCGCTGGGCGAATATGGCGACGTGCCACAGCGGTGTCGGTAGTGGCTGATTGCGCGGCGCGAATCGATGCCAATTGATTCGACAGTTTGGGCAGCTCGTCCTGGACGATGCTCCAGATCGTGTCGTCGTCGATGCCGAGATAGGCATGCATCAAGCGATTTCGCGTCGCCACGATAAGGCGCCAGGGGATCTCGGGATGGCGCTGGCGGACTGTATCGGGTATGCGAGTCGCGGCCTCGCCCAGTAGGGCTAGATTGTGCAGGGTGGCGTCGTAGGTCAGCTCGCTGGCGACGAATGACGCCTGGTCGAGCCCTTGGGTATAGCTCGTGATCTTCTCGATGAAACCGATCATGTCATCGAGATAGAAACGCCATTCACGTTCAGGCGTGCGCCGGGACATGCACCGCCTCGCGCTCGACTCGGGGCCTGAGTTCAGCGCGAAGCGCCTTGTCGGTGACCAGATCCACGGGCCTGCCCAGCAGATCCTCGAGATAGAACTGCAGACCGAAGTAGCGCGCCGAGGTCGCCGGCCCCTGGAAGCTGACGAGAATGTCGATATCGCTCTCCGCCGCCGCCTGGTCGCGAGCGACAGACCCGAACAGCGCCAGCGACTCGACCTGGAACTTTGCCACCAGTGTGGGCATATGATCGCGTAGTCGCCGTAGTGTTTCACTTCGATTCATGTCGACGCCTCCGTCTCCACGACGCTCTCTACGTTACTTTATATACTCCATTTATACGCCCACTCTCACTCCCGTTCCCATTCCCGCTCCCCTTCATCGATCGACGCTCGGCCAGCGCTCGGTTCAGTCGGCGGTCTCGCGCTCGGCTGCGCTTGGTTTGGCCGACGCGCGGGCCGAGTGAACCACGTTGAGCGCCTTGAGCAGGTTGAGCGCTTCGCTCAACTGATAGTCGTTGGCGGCGATGGGCGTTTCCGGGGCGTTGCGCTGCGCGCTGGGGCTGGCGTTCTGCAGGTGGCCGCGCAGATCGGATTCGCGCAGCTGGAAGCCGGGGGTGTCGTCGACCTCCAGCCGGCCGCGCACTACACGCACGTCCGGGGTGATGCCCTCGGCCTGGATCGAGCGCCCGCTGGGGGTGTAGTAGCGCGCCGTGGTCAGCTTGAGGCCATCGCCGTTGCCCAGCGGCAGTACCTGCTGCACCGAGCCTTTGCCGAAGCTCTGGGTGCCCATCAAGACCGCCCGCTGCTGATCCTGCAGTGCACCGGCGACGATCTCCGCCGCCGAGGCGCTGCCGCCGTTGATCAGCACCACCAGCGGCACGTCCGGCGCCAGGGTGGCAGCGTGGGCGGTGAAGCGCATGTCGTCGTCGACCAGGCGGCCCTTGGTGTAGACGATCAGCCCGCTGGAGAGAAACTGATCGGCGACCTCGGTGGCGCTGGAGAGCACGCCGCCGGGGTTGTTGCGCAGGTCCAGCACCAGCCCCTTGAGCGGCCCCTTGGCGGTGAGCGCTGCGAGCGCCTCACGCGTCTGGTCGCCGGTACGGCTCTGGAACTGGCTGATGCGCAGGTAGCCGTAGCCGGGCTCGAGCTCGCGCTGGGTGACGCTCTCCGACTGGATCGACTCGCGCTGCAGGTCGAAGGTGCGCGGCGTCTGCTCGCTGTCGCGCAGGATGGTCAGCTGGATATGGCTGCCGGGGTCGCCGCGCATCAGGTCGACCGCTTCCTGCAGCGTCAGGTTCTCGGTGGGCGTGCCGTCGATGGCGACGATACGGTCGCCGGGCTGGATACCCGCCTTGGCCGCCGGCGTGTCGTCGATTGGCGAGATCACCGTGAGCTGGTCGTCGCGCAGCCCGACCTCGATGCCGACGCCGCTGAACTCGCCCTCGGTGGTTTCACGCAGCGCCTCGAAGGCATCGGCATCCAGATACTCCGAGTGTGGGTCGAGCTGGCTGAGCATGCCGCGCATGGCGTTGCGCAGCAGGGTCTTGTCATCGACCTCCTCGACGTAGGCCCGCTTGATACGTTCGAAGACCTCGGCGAAGGTCTGCACGTCCTTGACCGGCAGGTCGTCGTCGGCGGGCTGGCGTGTCGCGGCCGGTTCGGCGGCCAGCGCCGCACCGGGGATGGCCAGGGCCAGGCTCAGGGCGCATGCGGCTGGGGCGAGCCACCGGCGACGAGCCAGGGCATTCGAGCGGGTGGGTGTCATGCGGTCTCCGCGACTCGGGCTGGATGAGGGGCCGCTGGCGCCGACAGGGGCTGCCACCCGGCGCTAAGTCAATACGACTGGCCGGATGATGGAACGGCGTTTGATAACCCCAGCATAGCGCCTCCCGGGGCGGATGTTAACGCGGCGTAAGACGGGAGTGGCTCAGCGCTTGGCCATCCAGCGGTTGGGGTTGATCGGCTCGCCGTTCTGGCGCACCTCGAAGTAGAGCGCGGGGCGGGTCTGGCCGCCGGTGTCGCCCACGGCACCCACGGTCTGGCCGTTGGAGACCTGCTGGCCGGGGGTGACCGTGAACTGCTGCAGATGCGCGTAGAGGGTGAGCACGCCATCGCCGTGGTCGAGGATCAGCAGGTTGCCGAAGCCACGCATCCAGTTGGCGAACACCACGCGCCCGGCATGCACCGCCTTGACCGCGCTGCCGGCGGCGGCACCGATCAGCACACCGTTGCGATCGACCCCATCACCGTCGCCATAGTTCGAGAGCACGCGCCCCTGTACCGGCCATGGCAGATCGCCTCGGGTCTTGCGGATGGCGGTCGAGGGCGGCGGCTGCTTGAGCTTGGCCAGTTCCTGCTGCATGCGATCGAGCAGCCGCTCGACGTGGGCGCGGTCCTGGTTGAGATCCTCCAGCCGCGACTGCTCGCTGGCATAGCGCGAGTCGAGCTTGGCGACCAGCGTCTGGCGCTCGCGCAGGCTGGTGGCCAGGCGTTCGCGCTGCTGGTCGAGATCGCGCTGCACCTGATCGAGACGCTGGCGGCGCTGGTCGATCGCGGCGAGGTTCTGGTCGAGCTGACGGTTGAGATCGCGCAGCTTGTCGAGGCGTGCCTGGCGCGCCTGCGAGATCGCATTGAGATAGTGCTGCAGACGATCGACCTCGGCGGGGTCGTCCTGATTGAGCAGCAGTTTGAGCTGCGGCGTGGTGCCGAGCCGATAGAGCGCATCGAACTGCTGCGCCAGGGCCTGGCGCTGGCGGTGGCGTTCGGCGTCCAGGGTCTGGCGCTGGGCGCTGAGCGTGGCCACCTGGTCGTCGAGATCGTGGCGCTCGTCCTGGAGCGCGTCCATGCGCTTGTGGATCGCGCCGATCGCGGTCTCCACCGTCTCGAGCTGGCTCTGGGCGTCGCCGCGCGCCGCCTGGGTCTGCTTGAGCTTGCCCTGCAGCGCTTCGATATCGGTGGCCAGGCTATCGAGACGCGCGCGCGCCTCCTGCGGGTTGGCCTGACCCCACGCCGGGCCGGCCAGCAGCAGGCTGCCGGCCAGCACGATCACCCCCAAACGCAGACCCCCGCGCGTCACGAGCGCCGGGGTCCTGCGGTGTCACGTTGCACTGCCGCCATGCCCGCGTCAGGCCCCTTTGATCAGCACGTTGCCGGTCATCTCCTCGGGAACCGGCTGGTGCAGCATATGCAACAGCGTCGGCGCGAGATCGCACAGGCGGCCATCCGCCTGCAGCGTGGCCGCGTCGTCCTGGCCATCCCGATGCACGTAGACCAGCGGCACCATGAAGGTGGTATGCGCCGTGTGCGGGTTACCGGTCTTGGGGTCGGTCATCAGCTCGGCGTTGCCGTGGTCGGCGGTGACCAGGCACTCGCCGCCGGCCTTCTGGATCGCCTCGACCACCCTGCCGAGACAGACATCCACTGCCTCTATCGCTTTGGTGGCGGCGTCGAGATCGCCGGTGTGGCCGACCATGTCGCCGTTGGCGTAGTTGCAGATGATCAGGTCGTACTTGCCGCTTTCGATCGCGCCGACCAGGGTGTCGGTCAGCTCATAAGCGCTCATCTCCGGCTTCTCGTCGTAGGTTCTGACGTCCTTGGGCGAGGGGATCAGCTCGCGATCCTCGCCGTCGAACGGCTCCTCGCGGCCGCCGGAGAAGAAGAAGGTGACATGAGCGTACTTCTCGGTCTCGGCGATGCGCAGCTGCTTGAGCCCGTGGCTGGCGGCGACTTCGCCCAGGGTGTTGACCAGATCCTTGGGCGGGAAGGCGACCGGCGCATCGATGTCGTCGGCGTACTGGGTCAGCATCACCAGCCCCTCACCCGCGAGCTTAAGCCGCTCGCCGCGGTCGAAGCCGTCGAAATCCGGATTGACGAAGGCGCGGGTCAGTTCGCGCGCGCGGTCGGCGCGGAAGTTGAGGAACAGCGCGGCGTCACCCTCGGCGATGGCGAGCTTGTCACCGTTCGGGCGTACCGCGGTGGCGCTGACGAATTCGTCGGTCTCGCCGCGGTCGTAGGCCGCTTCCAGCCCCGCCTCGGCGCTCTCGGCGACCTGCTCGGCCTCGCCGAGGGCCACCAGACGGTAGGCTTGTTCGACCCGGTCCCAGCGGTTGTCGCGGTCCATGGCGTAGTAGCGGCCCACCAGCGAGGCGACGAAGCCGTTGTCGCCGCCGACCAGCTCGGCAAGCTTGGCATTGGCGCGCTCGATCGAGGCGCCGGCGCTCTTGGGCGCAGTGTCGCGGCCATCGGTGAAGGCGTGCAGGTAGATACGCTTGGCGCCGCGGGCGGCGGCGAGCTCGGCCACCGCCAGCAGGTGATCTTCGTGGCTGTGTACGCCACCCGGCGAGAGCAGCCCCATCAGATGCACCGCGCGGTCATTGGCGACGGCGTCGTCGATCGGCGTGGTCAGCGCCGCGATCTCGCCCAGCTCGCCATCCTCGATCGCCTTGGTGATCCGGGTGAAGTCCTGATAGACGATGCGCCCGGCGCCGATGTTCATGTGGCCCACTTCGGAGTTGCCCATCTGCCCCTCGGGCAGACCGACATAGGGGCCGTCGGTGTGGATCAGGGTATTGGGGTAGTCGCGCTTGAGCCGATCCATCACCGGCGTCTCGGCCCTGGCGACCGCATTGGCGGCGCTATCGTCGTTCTGGCCGTAGCCGTCGAGAATCAAGAGCGCCACGGGGCGCGGCGTGGAAGTCTCTGCCATGACAAGCCTCGGTAAGATCGGATGAACGAAAAACACACAGGGTGACGATACGCAGGGCGGCGCGGCGGGCACGCCCCGGCCTCGCAGCATAGCGCACCCACGGGAGATAGCGCACCCGCGGCATCGGCTCGGCCGGCGTGCGCCTCGTCTCGGCTGCCGCCTCGTGTATAATGGCCGGCGCCCGAAAACGGGCCGTGAGTTTCAGCCAGCGTGGTGCTCTTGCCTGGGTTCAGGTGCCGCGCCAGCGCTTGGTCACGCGCGCCAGGAATCGCGCCGCCGCGTCTTGCGGCCCGGCGCTTCCCGGCCCCAGCATTCCCGCTTTGAGAGTGTCGGCAGACCCATGATCGATCAGTTGTTCGAATTCATTGAAAATCATCCGCTGCTGGTCAGCGCCTTCCTGGTCGTGCTGCTCGCGTGGCTGGCGTTCGAGGCCAAGCGGGGCAGCGCTTCCGGCGTCTCCACCAGCGAAGCGACCACGCTGATCAACCGCGAAGATGGCGTCGTCATCGATATCCGCGACAGCGCCGAGTTCAAGGCCGGCCATATCGCCGGCGCCAAGAACGTGCCCCAGGCCCGCCTCAAGGAGCGCCTGGGCCAATTGGAGAAGCACAAGGACCAGCCCGTGGTGGTGGTCTGCAAGCATGGCCAGAGCTCGGCGGCTGCGGTCACCGAGCTGAGCCAGGCGGGCTTCTCGCGGGTCTACAAGCTCAAGGGCGGCATGGCCCAGTGGCAGGCCGACAGCCTGCCGGTGGTCAAGCGCTGAGCCGACCCGATACGCGCCCGTCCGCGGGCCACACGCCAACCGCTCCGATCTCATCCAAAGGAAACGCACCATGGCGGAAGACAACAATCAGCAGGGCACGCAGGAACAGCAGCTCCAGTTCTCCCTGCAGCGCATCTACGTGAAGGACATCTCGTTCGAGGCCCCCAACTCCCCGCGCGTGTTCCAGCAGCCGTTCAAGCCCAAGGTCGGTCTCGATCTGGACACCACCAGCGAGTCGGTCGGCCAGGATCTCTACGAGGTCGTGGTCAAGGTGACGGCTCAGGTCTCCAACAACGAAGACGACGCCACCGCCTTCCTGGTCGAGGTCGAGCAGGCCGGCCTGTTCCGTATCGCGGGCCTCGACGGCGCGCAGCTCGACCACACCCTGGGCGCCTTCTGCCCCAATGTGCTCTTCCCCTATGCGCGGGAGTGCATCGATAGCCTGGTCGGGCGCGGCAGCTTCCCGCCGCTGATGCTGGCGCCGGTCAACTTCGAGGCGATGTACGCCCAGAAGCAGCAGCGCGCCGCTCAGGCCAGCGACACCACGCAGTAAGCGCGCCATGGCCATGCCGCGTATTCATGTCGCCGCCGACTTCCGGGTCGGCGGCGACGTCGTTCTGCCCGAGGGGGCCGCGCGCCACGTGGCGCTGGTGCTGCGCCTGGGCGAGGGCGCGCCGCTCAAGCTCTTCGACGGTGCCGGGCTCGAAGCCCACGCCCGCCTGATCGAGGCCGGGCGCAAGCGCGTGGTCGCGCGCGTCGAGTCGCTCGCATCCGGCCGCGGCGAGTCACCGCTGGCGGTGCATCTGGGGCAGGCGATCTCCAAGGGCGACCGCATGGATTATGCGATCCAGAAAGCGGTGGAGCTGGGTGTGGCGGCGATCACCCCGCTCTACGTCGAGCGCGGCGATGTGCGTTTGAAGGGAGAGCGCGAGGCCAAGAAGCTCGCCCACTGGCAGGGCGTGGCGGTCAGCGCCTGCGAGCAGTGCGGGCGCGCCAGCGTGCCAGCGGTGCATCCACCGCAGACGCTGGACGCCTGGCTCGCCGCGCGTGACGAGCGCCTGCGTCTGGTGCTCCACCCCGCCACCGACGACAGCTGGCGCCAGGCCGAGGCGGTCGACAGCGCCGCGCTGCTGATCGGCCCCGAAGGCGGCCTCACCGACGCCGAGGTCGCCGCTGCGCAGCATGCCGGCTTCCAGCCGCTCACCCTCGGCCCGCGCATCCTGCGCACCGAAACCGCCCCGGTGGTGGCACTGACGCTGCTGCAACATTACTTCGGCGACCTGTAGGCTGCGTACGTCACCTGCCTGCGCTCGCCGATTTTTCCTATCTATCCTCTTCTCGTACCTACCCTCTTTTCGTATCCACCCTCTTTTCTTATCTACCTTGGGCGGGGCCGCGAGTCGCACCGGGAGAGCCGGGCGCCGGCGGCCCCTGCCTGTCAGGCGTGGCTAAGAGCGGCCGCGGATGACGCCGCGTTGCCATCCTCGGTCGTGGCACGGTTGACCAGCTCGCGTGCTTTCCGCGTGGCGTCGTGGATCTCGTTGGCCAGTTTGCGCACTTCGCTGGCGACCACCGCGAACCCGCGCCCGCTCTCTCCCGCCCGCGCGGCTTCGATGGTCGCATTGAGCGACAGGATATTGGTCTGATCGGCAATGCGCTGAATGGTCGAGACGATATCGTCGACGCTGGCGATGGTCCGTTCCAGCCGGGCCTGCTGCGCCTGCTGTGCCTCTTGCATCAGTGACTGCTCGTGCTGAGCATGGATATCCACCAGCGCCCCGACCACGCGCAGCGGCCGGCCGTCGGCATCGCGCCGGGTCTGACCCCGCCCGCGGAACCAGCGATAGGCGCCGTTCTTGCACTTGAGGCGGAAGGTGATGTCGTAGGGTGTCTGCCCCGAATAGTCGTTCAAGTGATTGCCGAACGCCTGGATGGCGCCCTCCTTGTCCTCGGGGTGCAGGCGGCTGGACCAGCTCTCCAGCACGTCCGGGAACTCCTCCACGGTCTCGAATCCCAGCAGGCGGCGGAACTGCGGCGACCACCAGAAGGGATTGTGGGGATTGACCGGGTCGCCGGCGATCACCTCCATGTCCCACAGACCGTCATTGAGCATCTCGCGCGAGAGTTCGAAGCGGGTCACGACCTTGTCGAGTTCGGCCTCGCGCAGCGCCTGATCGTGGATGTCACGCAGCGAACCGGCAACGATCAGCGGCGCGCCGTGGGCATCGCGCAGGGTATCGCCCTGGGCGCGGAACCAGCGGTAATCGCCGCTGCGGGTGGCGAGCCGATATTTGACGTCGAACGGCGTGCGCCCGCTGCTGTCCGCCAGGTGGGCCTTGAACGCCGCCAGGGTGCGCGCCTTGTCTTCCGGATGCAGCCGGTCCGACCAGCTACCCAGCACGTTGGGGAAGTCCTGAGTATCGCGAAAACCGAGCAGGCGGCGGAACTGCTGCGACCACTGGAACGGATTGCTCGGGTCGGCGGCGTTACCGTTGCGCACGGTCATGTCCCAGAGACCGTCGGAGGTGACATCGCAGATCAGGTCGAAGCGCTGCTGGAGGTGTTCCAAGGCCTCGGCGGTCTCGGTATCGCCGCTGTCGCCGGCGCGGTCGATCAGCTCGGCGATGCGCTCGACGATGGGGCCCAGGCGGCGTGACTCGCGTGTATTGCCGAAGCTCGGGGCTTCACCGAATTCGAGCTGTGTCAGCAGGCGGGAGAGCGCCTGGGGTGTCTTGGAGGTAATGGGCCAATGCATCGTCCCGGAGTCCTTTCCTGATTTCGAATTAAAGTTCGAGTGCTGGGCGGGAGATTATCGGCCTGAAGTAAATTTAATGTAGGGCGCCTGTGGTGAAACTTGCGCTTGCAGACGCATTGCCGGCCTAGGTGGAGCGCTGGAGACGAGCGGGGGCATTCAATGCGTGGCACGCTCGCGGCGGTAGTCGCGGGGTGCCACGCCCATCACCTTCTTGAACTGACGCGAGAAGTAGTAGGGGTCGTCGTAGCCCAGGTCGGCGGCGATCTGGCCTACGCCGAGCGGGGTGACATCGAGCAGGTAGCAGGCGCGGCTGATCTTGAAGTGCTGGAACGCCTGCATCGGCGTCTGCCCGGTCTGGCGCTTGTACTCGCGGATGAACTGGCAGCGCGAGAGCTCGCTGGTGGCCTCGACCAGGGTGGCGAGTTCCACCCGGCGGTCGAGGTGCGCCTGCAGCCAGGCGTTGACTCGGGCGACGTCCAGCGCTGCGTGGCGCGCCTCGCGCTGATGGCGCACCAGGGCGATGTAGGTCAGCAGCGCCTTGAGCTGATTGGCGGCGTGGATCAGCGGCAGCGTGCGAAAGCGCGTCACCACCGACAGCAGCAGCTCCCACTCGGCGACGATTCGCGGATGGTGGCCGATAGGGATACACACCTCGTCGTGGGATTCGGCGATGGCATCGAAGTAGTCCGCCGCCGCCGTCCCGCCCAGGTGCACCCAGTAGATCGTCCACGGGTCACGTGGATTGGCGCGATAGCGATGCGCGCGCTGCGGGCGCAGCAGCAGCACGTCGCCGGCGCGCACCGGAAAGAGCTGACCCGCGCACTCCACCATGCCTGACCCCGCCTCGCAGTAGATCAGCAGATGATCACGCGGGGCCGGCCGCCGCATCCGGTGGCCGGCGGCGTGGGGATAGAAGCCGACCCCATGGGGCAGACACTCACGGCACAGCGGGTGGGTCTCCAGCGTGGCGATCGCCGCCTGGGGGATCACCACCCGGCGCCCGCTCAGCGGCAGCGGCCAGGGCGAGGTCTGGGCCGACAATGGTGGCAACGGCTGGCGCAACATTGTCCATCTCCCGGCAATTTCCACCATCTTATGACCGCCAGGCGCGTGGTACACCTTAGCCATTGATCGAACGGCCCGGCTCGACACGGCTCGGGATCATCCTCACAGACGGACCGCGCGGCGCCGCCGGTGGACCACGCCACGGCGGCCATTGGCGTCAGCTCGGTCTGTCAGCGCTTCAGGAGCTGACCATGACCTTGAGACTGCCTCAACTGATCGCGGGCGAATTCGCCCAGAGCGAGAGCGAGCACTGGATCGCGGTCACCGACCCCGCCACGCAGCGGGTGCTGTGCGAGGCGCCGGCGGCGACCCCGGAGGAGATCGAGCGCGCCGTGGCCTCGGCGCGGGCGGCCTTCGAGCGCTGGCGCGAGGTGCCGGTGAGCGAGCGGGCGCGCTTGATGATGCGCTATCAGGCGCTGCTCAAGGCCCATCAGGCGGAGATCGCCGCGGGGCTCTCGCGGGAGACCGGCAAGACCTTCGAGGATGCCAAGGGTGACGTGTGGCGCGGGATCGAAGTGGTCGAGCAGGCCGCCAACGTGGCGTCGCTGATGATGGGCGAGACGCTGGAGAACGTGGCCCGCGGCATCGATACCCACTCCTGGACCCAGCCGTTGGGCGTGTGCGCGGGGATCACCCCGTTCAACTTCCCGGCGATGATCCCGCTGTGGATGTTCCCGCTGGCGATCGCCTGCGGCAACGCCTTCGTGTTGAAGCCCTCGGAGCAGGACCCGATGACCCCCAACCGGCTGGCCGAGCTGTTTCTCGAAGCCGGCGCGCCGCCGGATCTGCTGCAGGTAATCCACGGTGGCCGCGAGCAGGTCGATGCGCTGCTCACGCACCCGCAGATCGCCGCGGTTTCGTTCGTCGGCTCGGTGGCGGTGGGCCAGCACGTCTACCGTACCGCCACCGACCATCTCAAGCGCGCCCAGTGCTTCGCCGGGGCCAAGAACCACATGGTGGTGATGCCGGATGCCGCCCCGACCCAAGTGATCAACGCCCTGGTGGGGTCCGCCTGCGGCGCCGCCGGCCAGCGCTGCATGGCGATCAGCGTGGCGGTGTTCGTCGGCAGCGCGCGCGAGTGCATCGAACCGCTCACCGCCGCCTTCGCCGAGCTGCGCCCCGGCGCCTGGGACGATCCCGATGCCGCTTACGGCCCGCAGATCAGCCCTCAGGCCAAGGCGCGGATTCTCGATCTGATCGCCCGCGGCAAGGCCGAAGGGGCGACCTGCCGGCTGGATGGCAGCGACTGCCAGGTGGCCGGGCTGCCCGATGGCAACTGGGTGGGGCCGACGCTGTTCACCGAGGTCACCCCGCAGATGGCGATCTACCGTGAGGAGATCTTCGGTCCGGTGCTCTGCTGTATCTGCGTCGACACCCTCGACGAGGCGATCGCGCTGGTCAACGCCAGCCCCTACGGCAACGGCACCTCGATCTTCACCGCCAGCGGGGCGGCGGCGCGGCGCTATCAGCAGCGGGTCGAGGTGGGCCAGGTGGGCATCAACGTGCCGATCCCGGTGCCGCTGCCGTTCTTCAGCTTCACCGGCTGGAAGGGCTCGTTCTACGGTGATCAGCACGCCTACGGCAAGCAGGCGGTGCGCTTCTACACCGAGACCAAGACGGTCACCAGTCGCTGGTTCGAGGAGGAAGCCGTGGCCGGGCCCAATCTTTCCATACAGCTGCAGTGAGACGCCGCCGCGGCCAGCCTCCCAGGGCTCTGGGCGGATAGGTCAGGGCCTGGGGCAGATACGTGAGAACGAGAGAGACGGGTAGGTCAGGACGAGAGACGGATACGCCATCTCAGGGGAGAGTGGACGATGAACATCGCATTTTTCGGTGTCGGTAACATGGGCGGGCCGATGGCCGCCAATCTGGTCAAGGCGGGGCATACGGTGCGTGTCTTCGATCTGCTGCCGGCGCTGGTCGAGGCGGCGGTGGCCAGCGGTGCGAGCGCTGCCGCTACGCCGCGTGAGGCGGTCACCGGGGCCGAGGTGGTGATCAGCATGCTGCCCTCGGCGGCGGCGGCCCAGGGGCTCTATCTGGGCGACGGCGCCGCTGACGCCGGCCTGCTCGAGACGATCGACCCGGCGGCGCTGATCATCGACTGCTCCACCATCGATGCCGCGACCTCCCGCGCGCTGGCGGCGCGTGCCGGCGAGCTGGGGCGGGTCATGCTCGATGCCCCGGTCTCCGGCGGCGTGGGCGGGGCCCGCGCCGGCACCCTGACCTTCATCTGCGGCGGCCCGGCGGCGGCGGTCGAGCGCGCCCGGCCCGTGCTGGAGACGATGGGGCGCAACGTCTTCCATGCCGGCGACAGCGGCGCCGGGCAGACCGCCAAGATCTGCAACAACATGCTGCTGGGCATTCTCATGGCGGGCACCGCCGAGGCGCTGCAGCTCGGCGTCGACAACGGCCTCGACCCCGCCGTGCTGTCGGCGATCATGGCCGAGAGTTCCGGCAGCAACTGGGCACTCAAGGTCTACAACCCCTGGCCCGGGGTGATGCCCGATGCCCCTGCCAGCCACGACTATCAGGGCGGCTTCGGGGTCACGCTGATGAACAAGGATCTGCGTCTGGCCCAGGAGGCCGCGCTCAGGAGCCACTCGACCACGCCGCTGGGGGCGCTGGCCAAGAGTCTCTATGGCTTTCACGCCGCCGCCGGTGGCGAGGGCCACGACTTCTCCAGCATTCAGCGCTTCTATGCGCGCGGGAACGAGGCGCGCGGACATGAGTGATCGCCCTCGGCGAGAGAGCGCCATGGTTGACGACACGCAGACGCCCCGGCGCTTGGCCGGGGCGTCTGGGCTAGCTGCTCTGGGCTGGCCGCTCTGAGTGGCGTGCGCAGCGTGACGCGCCTATCGAGCGCCGCAATGATCTGACGCGGCGCTCGGGCTTTCAGGATGTCAGGACTTCGCCTGGATCGCCTGCTCGCGCGCCTTGCGCGCCTGCTCTTCGGCATAGGTGGGGAAGTCGACATAGCCGCGGGCATCGCCACCGTAGAAGGTATCCGGGTCGAAGTCGGCCAGCGGCCAGCCGTTCTGCATGCGCTCGACCAGATCCGGATTGGAGGTGTAGAGACGCCCGAATACCGGCAGGTCGATGGTGCCTTCGTCGACCAGTGCTTGTGCCTCGGCCTGATCCAGGTTGCCGGCGAGCAGCAGATTACCGTGGTAGACCTCGCGGAACCGGCGCAGATACTCGCGCGGCATCGGCGGCATGCCCTGGCCACCCTGATCGTGCAGGTGGACATAGGCCAGTCCGCGCTTGTCGAATTCACGGGCGAGATACAGATAGGTCTCACCGTTGTCGTCGTACTCTGGCATGTCGAACAGCGTGCCGAAGGGCGATAGCCGGACGCCGACCCGGTGGGCGCCGATCATCTTGCTCGCCTCGTCGACGGCCTCCAGCAGCAGGCGACAGCGATTCTCCCGCGAGCCGCCATAGGCGTCGTCGCGGTCGTTGACGTGGGGGTTGAGGAACTGCTCGAACAGATAGCCGTTGGCGCCATGCACCTCGACCCCGTCGAAGCCCGCCTCGCGGGCATTGACCGCCGCCTGGGCGAAATCGCGCACGATCTCGCGGACTTCAGCGGTCTCGAGCCGGCGCGGCTGGCTCGCCGCGAGCATGTCCGGGGTACCGGCCTCGTTGTAGCCGAAGGCCATACCACCCTGCTGCTCGCTGGGGCCGACCGGAGGCTGGCCGGCGATCTGGATCGAAGTATGCGAGACCCGGCCCACGTGCCAGATCTGCGCGAAGAAGACACCACCGCGCTCGTGTACCGCACGGGTCGCCTTGGCCCAGCCTGCGATCTGGTCGGGGCCGAAGATACCGGGGTTGTAGAGATAGCCCTGCCCCTGGCGCGAAATCGGCGTGCCCTCTGAGATGATCAGGCCAGCGGAGGCGCGCTGGCGATAATAGAGTGCGCCCATTTCGTTGGGGATATCGTCCGGCGCGCGCGAGCGGGTCATCGGCGCCATGACGATGCGGTTATTGAGCCGTGTGCCGTTGAGATCGAACGGTTCGAACAGCGATGCCATATCGAGAACTCCTTTCCAGACTGGCGACGGAATTGGTTGCCGGTATCGGCAGGTCGACCAAAGTCTAGTTAACGATTAGCCGACCAACCAATGTCGCTGACTACCGTTGCGATAGGCGCTGACTATACGCTGGATCTCTACCCCGATTGATATCCCTGATATTTCCCCTTGGTTGGATCAGAACAGCAGATAGACGACGCCGGCCAGCAGGAAGCCGACCATCGACTCCAGCGCCTGCTGCACGGTCCAGGTCATCAGTGTGGTCTTGACGTCCATCCCCAATAGCCGCCCCACCAGCCAGAAGCCGGAGTCGTTGACGTGGCCGGCGAACACCGAGCCGGCGGCGGTAGCGAGCGTGATCGCGACCACCTGCATGGCCGAGAAGTCGCCGCTGGCGACGGCGGGCGCCATCAGCCCGGCGGCAGTGACCAGCGCCACCGTGGCCGAGCCCTGGGCCAGGCGCATGACCACCGCGACCAGATAGGCGGCGACGATCACCGGCATGCCCAGATCGCTCATCGAGTCGGACAGCGCACCGCCGATGCCGGAGGCCTGCAGCACGCCGCCGAACATGCCGCCGGCGCCAGTGATCAGGATCACCGAGCAGATCGGCCCCAGCGAGGAGTCGACGATCTTCTCCAGCGCGCTACCGCCCTCGCCGCGGCGGCTGCCCAGCACATAGATCGCCACCAGCACCGAGATCAGCAGCGCGATCGGCGTCTCGCCCAGCGAGGAGAGGAACTGGAACCAGGTGGCGTCGCTGTCGGCCACGCCGGCGGCGCGGGCGAAATCGAGCCCGGTGTTGAGAAAGATCAGCGCCAGCGGTAGCAGCAGCAGCGCGATGACCGTGCCCACGCTGGGCGGGTTCTCGATGGTGTCGTTGTCCTGGCCGCCGAACAGGCTGACTTCGAGCTTGAAGTCGAAGCGGCTGGCGGCGAAACGCCCCCACAGGTAACCCGAGAGGTACCACATCGGGAAGGCGATCAGGATACCCACCAGCAGCACCAGGCCCAGGTTGGCACCGTAGAGCTCGGTGGCGGTGACCGGGCCGGGGTGGGGCGGCACGAACACGTGCATCACCGAAAACGCCGCCGCCGCCGGCAGCGCATAGAGCAGCACCGGGCCACCGAGGCGCTTGGCCACCGCGAAGATGATCGGCAGCATCACGATCAGCCCAGCATCGAAGAAGATCGGGAAGCCCATGATCAGCGACGCGATACCCAGTGCGAACGGTGCGCGCGACTCGCCGAACAGCGACACCATGCGTTCGGCCAGCACCTGGGCACCGCCGGAGTGCTCCACCAGCTTGCCTAGCATGGCGCCGAAGCCGACCAGCAGCGCCACCGAGCCCAGCGTGCCGGCGAAGCTGTCGGTCATGGTATCGACGATGGCGCCGGCGGGGATGCCGGTGGCAAAGGCGGTCAGCAGGCTGACCAGCACCAGGGTGGGGAAAGCGTGCAGATGAAAGCGAATGATCAGAACCAGCAGCAGGGCGATCGCGGCGGCGGCGATGCCGAGCAGCGGCCCGGCCGACAGGGTTTGCGTCCAGCCGTCCATGGGAGAGACCTCTAGTAGGGAAACCTGATCTATCAAAGTGGCATGAAGTGGGCAACGACGACAGTCGACGATGGTCTTTATGTCAGATATTGAATGATCAATGTCGGACAATCGCTGGAGGCTGGAGGGGGAAGAGGAAAGAGTGAAGAGGGAAGGCGCGAGGGACCTGTTACCGATTTGAACAATCGGTCACCGCGACCAACACTGAGGGTCCGACTCCTCGGATGGACACCACGACATGTACCGTCGCCTCTTTTATCTTCTCGTTCCCGTGACGCTGGCGCTGATCATCGCCGTCGGCGTGATCTGGCATCCCTGGCTGTGGCTGCTGCTGCTGTGGGTGCCACTGGCGCTGATCGGCTGGCGCGATCTGAATTCCACCGCCAACGTGCTCTACAACTACCCGCTGATCGGTCACCTGCGCTACATGCTCGAGTTCGTACGCCCGGAGCTGCGCCAGTACTTCTTTGAGTCCGAGACCAGCGGGCGGCCCTTCTCCCGTGAGCAGCGCAACCTGATCAACGCCCGTGCCGATGGCACCGGCGACACCTCGCCGTTCGGCACCATCCGTGACGTCGATGCGGCCGGCTACAACTTCTCCTTCCACTCGATGGCGCCGCGCAAAGTGCCCGACGAGCAGCGCTTCATCACCATTGGCGGCCCCCAGTGCACACGCCCCTACCGCTCATCGCGCCTCAACATCTCGGCGATGAGCTTCGGCTCGCTCTCGGGCAACGCCATCGAGGCGATGAACCTGGGGGCCAAGCAGGGCGGCTTTGCTCACGACACCGGTGAAGGGGCGATCAGCCCCTATCACGAGAAGCACGGCGGTGATCTGATCTGGGAGCTGGGCACCGCCTACTTCGGCTGTCGCCACAAGAATGGCCGTTTCGACGCCGAGACCTTTCGCGACAAGGCGCGCCGTGATCAGGTCAAGATGGTCGAGATCAAGATCTCCCAGGGGGCCAAGCCCTCTCACGGCGGGCTGCTGCCGGGGGCTAAGGTCAATCAGGAAATCGCCAGCACGCGCCAGATCGAGGCCGGCCAGGACTGCGCCTCGCCCCCCGCGCATCCGGAGTTCTCCAACCCGCGTGAGCTGATGGCGTTCGTCGCCCAGCTGCGCGAGCTCTGCGACGGCAAGCCGGTGGGCATCAAGCTGTGTCTCGGCGTGCGCCACGAGTTCCTGGGTATCTGCAAGGCGATGATCGAGACCGGTACCCTGGTCGACTTCATCGTCATCGATGGCGCCGAGGGCGGCACCGGTGCGGCGCCGCAGGAGTTCTCGGACCGCCTCGGCGTGTTCATCGACGAGGCGCTGCCGTTCGTCGACAACGCCCTGCGCGGTGCCGGGCTGCGCGACAAGATCCGCCTGGTCGCCAGCGGCAAGGTCGCCCTGGGCTACGACATGGTGGTCAAGACCGCGCTCGGCGCCGACATGTGCAACGCCGCGCGCCCATTCATGTTCGCGGTCGGCTGTATCCAGGCCCGGCGCTGCCACACCAACAAGTGCCCCACGGGCGTGGCCACCCAGGACCCCAAGCGGGCACGCGCGATCAACGTGCCGGAGAAGGCCGAGCGGGTGGCGCGTTATCACCGCGCGACCCTGGATGGCTTTGCCGCGATCACCGGCGCCATGGGGCTCGAGCGTTTCGATGCGCTGACCCCGGACCATATCCGCCACCGCAGCAGCTACGCGCCGGCGCGCGGCTACGCGGCGTTCGAGCTGCCGCGGCTGAACGACGGCCAGCTACTGGGTGACGATATTCCCGCGGCGTGGCAGGCCGACTGGCGCGCCGCCGCCGTCGACCACTTCTGAGCCGGCGCCGGGGGCAGACCCCGGCGCGTGGATCAGGGCGCACGTAGCGGGGCGCGAAGATCCGCGCTCGGTGGAACTCTGCTCATGGCTTAGGCTCTAGGCTCTGTACGAAAACTACCTGCGCTCGCTGACTTTTCGTACAAACCCTAGGGCTCGATGCCCACGACGACAGACAGGAGACGCGCGATGCGCCGCTTCCCCGGACTTCCCTATCTTGCCGAAACGCCCGATGCCGCGGGCGCAGGGGCCGACCTCGACGTGACCGCCGAGGCCGATGCACATCGCTGGCTGGAGGCGATCGACGACCCGGCGGCACTGGCCTGGGTCGAGGCACACAACCGCGAGACCCTCGATGCCCTGGGCGGGCCCGAGCTCGATACCCTGACCGCCGAACTGCGTGAGATCCTCGATGCCGACGACCGCATCCCCTTCGTGGTCAAGCGCGGTGAGCACTACTACAACTTCTGGCAGGATGCCGACCATCCGCGCGGGGTGTGGCGGCGGACCCACTGGGCCGACTACTGCCAGGCCAGGCCGGCGTGGGAAGTGCTGATCGACGTCGACGCGCTCAACGCCGCCGAGGGCGAGAGCTGGGTGTGGCACGGCGCGCACTGCCTCGAGCCCGAGGATCCGTCGGGCACCTGGGAGCGGGCGCTGGTCTCACTCTCTCCGGGCGGCACCGACGCCGACGTGACGCGCGAGTTCGATCTCGTCAACAAGCGCTGGGTCGAGGAGGGCTTCCAGCGGCCCGCGGCCAAGGGCGGGGTGAGCTGGATCGACCGCGACACGGTCTACGTCTATACCGATTTCGGTGCCGATGCCGCGGGGCAGAGCGCGCTCACCAGCTCGGGCTATCCGCGCTGCGTCAAGCGCTGGCGGCGGGGGCAGCCTCTGGCCGCAGCGGAGACGCTGTTCGAGGCGGCGGAGAGCGATCTGATGGCGGTCGCTTTTCGCGATCACACCCGCGGCTTCGAGCGCGACTTCATCCACCACGCCCTGGCGTTCTACGAGCAGCGCTTGATCGAACGGCTACCCGATGGCACCCAGCTGCCGCTCGACCTGCCGCTCTCGGCCCAGGCCAGCGTGCACCGCGAGTGGCTGCTGGTGCTGCTGCGCGACGACTGGATGCCAGAGACGACCCTCTATCCCAGCGGGGCGCTGCTGGCGATCGACTACGCCGCGTTCAAGGCCGGCGCCCGCGACTTCCGCGTGCTGTTCACGCCGGATGCCCGGCGCTCGCTGGAAGGGTTCGAGTGGACCCGCCACTACCTGGTGCTGGATATCCTCGAAGACGTCAAACACCGCTTCGTGCGCCTCGAACCACGCGCCGAGGGCGAATGGTCGAGCTTTGCCCTCGACGCCCTGCCAGCCACCGGTGAGGTCGGTCTTTCGGCGGTGGACGACGAGGCCAGCGACGAGGTCTTCGTCGTGGTCACCGACTATCTGACCCCGACCACACTATCGCGCCTCGACCTGGCCCAGGCCGAGACCGCGTCCGCGGCGCCCACGCCGGTCAAGCAGGCGCCGGCTTTCTTCGATGCCAGCGGCATGCGGGTCGAGCAGCGCTTCGCCACCAGCACCGACGGCACCCGCGTACCCTATTTCCTCGTGCTGCCGGCGGGCGCTGACGACGTTTCACGTGAAACAGCGCTGCCCACGCTGCTCTACGGCTATGGCGGTTTCGAGATATCGCTCACGCCGCACTATGCCCCCGACGTGGGGCGCTGCTGGCTCTCCCGGGGCGGCGCTTACGCGGTGGCCAATATCCGCGGTGGCGGCGAGTACGGCCCGCGCTGGCACCGCGCCGCGCTCAAGGCGGATCGCCACAAGGCGTTCGAGGATTTCGCCGCGGTGGCCGCGGACCTGGTCGCCAGCGGCGTGACCACACCCCGCCAACTGGGCATCCAGGGCGGCTCCAACGGCGGCCTGCTGGTGGGCAACATGATCACTCGCTACCCGGATCACTTCGCCGCTGCGGTATGTGAAGTCCCGCTGCTCGACATGCAGCGCTACCATCAGCTCCTCGCCGGCGCCTCATGGATGGCCGAGTACGGCGATCCGGACAGCGACGACTGGGAACGCTTCCTGAAGGACTACTCGCCCTACCATAACCTGCGCGAGGGCGTGGACTACCCGGCGGTGCTGTTCACCACCTCGACCCGCGACGACCGCGTGCACCCCGGGCACGCGCGCAAGATGATGGCGAAGATGGAAGCGATGAGCGCAGGCGACGTCCACTACTACGAGAACACCGAAGGCGGCCACGGCGGCGCTGCCGACAACGCCCAGCGCGCCCGGCTCGGCGCGCTGGCGTGGCGTTTTCTGTGGCAAAGACTGGGAGCGAGCTAGGGCGCCGGCGTCTTGGTGCTGCGCGTGGCGCTCGGGCATACTGAGCGCCACGCTTCTCCCGCCCGTTCGCCCGGCGGGACACACCGACACGGAAGACCTCACCGATGAGTCAGAACACCGTCAAGCTGGGCGTGGTGATGGATCCCATCGCCGATATCGCCTACAAGAAAGACACCACCCTGGCGCTGCTGTGGGCAGCCAAGGCCAAGGGGTGGTCGCTCTACTACCTCGAGCAGGAGGATCTCTACCTCTACGAAGGGCGCGCCATGGGCAGCGTGCGCACGCTCGATGTGCACCACGATCCGGATCACTGGTTCGACCTCGGCGAGCGCGAGGCGATGCCGCTGGGTGAGCTCGACGTGATCCTGATGCGCAAGGACCCGCCGGTGGACGGCCACTTCCTCAACGCCGTGCACCTGCTGGCGTTCGCCGAACGCGAAGGCACCCTGGTGGTCAACCCGACCCGGGCGCTGTTCGAGTGCAACGAGAAGCTGTTCGCCCAGCAGTTCACCCAGTGCATCCCGCCCAGCGTGGTCTCCGCCAATGCGGCGGTGCTGCGCGCCTTCCAGGCCGAGCATGGCGATACCATCTTCAAGCCGCTCGACGGCATGGGCGGCACCGGGATCTTTCATATCGGCCCCGAGGGGCGCAATCTCGGCGCGGTGATCGAGCAGCTCACCGAGCGCGGCCAGCGCCAGATCATGGCCCAGCGCTACCTGCCTGAGATCAAGGAGGGCGACACCCGCATTCTGCTGGTCGATGGCGAGCCGGTGCCCTACGGCCTGGCGCGCATTCCCAGCGCCGGCGAGACCCGCGGGAACCTGGCCGCCGGTGGGCGCGGGGTCTCCCGCGAGCTGACCGAGCGCGACTACTGGCTGGTGGAGCAGGTCAAGCCGGCGATCCGCGAGCGCGGCCTGCTGTTCGTCGGGCTCGACGTGATCGGCGACTACATCACCGAGATCAACGTCACCAGCCCGACCTGCGTGCGCGAGATCGACGACCAGCGCGGTACCGATATCCCGGGGCTGCTGATGGCCGCGATCGAGACGCGTCTGGCTTGATTCCGCCGCGACACGACCCCATCTCGGCGTGTCCTGTCACGCTGCGCGCCAATCAAGGGCGCGTAGCACCCGGTGCCGCTGCGACTTACCTCGCCCCGACGACAACGCCGGGATACGCGGGTGTTACACTGCAAGCTGACCTCAGGCGTGCCGGCAGGCCGGCGGCGCGCTGCGATTTCGACGGAGTCTCATGCAAAGCCTGAAACACTACTTCCTGATGGCGATGCCGCACCTGGAAGATCCCAATTTCGCCGGCACCCTGACCTATCTGTGCGATCACGATGACGATGGCACCCTGGGGGTGATCGTCAACCGGCCCTCCGAACTCACCCTGCAGGGGCTGTTCGAGCAGCTCGACATCGAGTCCGAGCCGGGGCCGCACAACGAGATCCTGGTCTACGACGGCGGCCCGACCTATCGCGACCGCGGGTTCATCCTGCACCGTGGCAGCGCCGGTGAGTGGGACTCCAGCATCCAGGTGGCCGAGGACATCGCCCTGACGACCTCGATGGACATGCTCCAGGCGATCGCCCAGCGGCGCGGCCCGGAGCACTTTCTGGTCACCCTGGGCTGCGCCGGCTGGAAGGCCGGTCAGCTCGAGGACGAGCTCAAGCAGAACACCTGGCTGACGGTCGAGGGTGACGGCGACATCCTGTTCCGCCAGCCCCCGGAGCAGCGCCTGGCGGCCGCCGCCGGGCGGCTCGGGGTCGACCTCAACCTGATGACCCGCGACGCCGGGCACGCCTGATGGCAAGCCTCGGCGGCGGCGCCAGCGACAAGCGCGGCCAGCGTCTGGTGATGGCCTTCGACTACGGCACCCGGCGGATCGGCGTGGCGGTGGGCAATGAGATGCTGGGCTCGGCCAGCGGGCTCGATCCGCTGCCGGCGCGGGACGGCATTCCCGACTGGGCGCAGATCGAACGCCTGCTGGCGGAGTGGCAGCCGGACCTGCTGGTGGTGGGGCTGCCGATCCACGACGACGGCAGCGAGTCGGAGATGAGCGTGCGCGCGCGCAAGTTCGGCAACCGCCTGCATGGGCGCTTCGGCAAGCCGGTCGAGATGTTCGATGAGCGCGGTACCACCCAGGCGGCCAAGCAGATCGCCGCCCAGGGTGGCCACCGCGGCAACTACCGTGACCGCGGTGTCGATGGCATCGCCGCACAGCTGATTCTGGAGAACTGGTTCACCCGCGGGCAGGCGTGACACTGCATCCGGGTGTCACGCTTGCCGCTCGATCCCGCCTGTCGCTCGATCCGGTATGTCTTATTGGGCCTTCAGCGTGCGATCGTCGACGCCGAAGGTCTCCGGCACGAACCAGCGCACCTCGCGCAGGTCGCGGGTGATCTCCTCTTCCACCTTGAGCAGGTGGGCGAAGATCGCCATGCGCATGGGGATACCGTTGTCGGTCTGGCGGAAGATCGCCAGGCGCGGGTCGCCGTTGAGATCGGTGGAGAGGTCGTTGGCGCCGGGGCGGCTGTCCCGCGGCAGCGGGTGCATGACCACGGTGGTGGGCGAGCAGCGGCGGTCGAGGAAGCCGCGGTCGACGACGAAATCGGCGGTCAGCTCGGTGAAGCTCTCGGTCATCTCCGCGGTGAATCGCTCGCGCTGGATGCGCGTGGCGTAGATCACGTCGACATCGGCAAAGTCCTCGGCCAGGCTCGGCCGGGTCTCGATACGGTGGCCGCGGGAGGCGACCAGGTCGATCAGGTGCTGCGGCATCTCCAGCCCCGGCGGCGATACCAAGGTGATGCGCAGGGGATCGTAGAGCGACAGCAGCTTGATCAGCGAGTGCACCGTGCGCCCGTACTTGAGATCCCCGGTCAGCAGCAGATGCGCCCCCGCCAGCGGCTTGCCCAGCCGCGCGAACTCCTTGCTGATGGTATAGACGTCGAGCAGCGCCTGGCTGGGGTGCTCGCCGGGGCCGTCGCCGCCGTTGATCACCGGCACCCGGGTCGCCTCGGCGAACTCCGCCACCGAGCCCTGCTCCGGGTGACGCATGACGATGGCATCGACATAGCCGCCCATCACCCGGCTGGTGTCGTAGAGCGACTCGCCCTTGGCCATCGACGAAAAGGTGAAGCCGGTGGTGTCGCAGACGCTGCCGCCGAGGCGGCAGAAGGCGGCGTTGAAGCTGATCCGCGTGCGCGTGCTGGCCTCGAAGAACAGATTGCCGAGCACTGCCCCCTCCAATACCCGCGTCACCTGGCGCCGCTGGGCGATCGGTTCCATGCGCTCGGCGAGGCGGATCAGATGATCCACGGCGTCGCGATTGAGAGAGTCGACGGAGAGCAGGTGCGGGGACATGGCGGACCTCACTGGCGGGTGGCGGTATCGGGGCCGGTCTGGCCGGGCGATAGTGTAGCGCCGAGGCTCGCCGGGATCATCCGCCGCGCGTCGCGGTCCCCGCCCCGCGCCTCAGGCCGGCGGTTCGCTGGGCGTCTTGCCGCCGAGTCTGGCGGTGATCTCGCGGGCGGTATCGGCGACCAGCGCGGCCAGCTTGGGCAGGCGCGAGTCGTCGATCCGCGCCACCGGGCCGGAGACCGAAATCGCCGCCAGCGGCAGGCCGCTCTCGTCGTGCAGGGTGGCGGCGACGCAGTTGAGACCGATGGCGTGCTCCTCGCGGTCGACCGCATAGCCCTGGCGCCGGATCGTCTCCAGCTGGGCGCGTAGCGTGGGCAGATCGGTGAGGGTATTGGGGGTCTCGCCCTCGAGCACGCGCCCGCCCATGATGCGCTCGAACTCCGGCTCGGGCATCCACGCCAGCAATGCCTTGCCCACGCCCGAGGCGTGCAGCGGCGCGCGCGAGCCCAGGCGGGTGATCATGCGCATCATCTGCGGCGATTCGCTCTGGGCCAGATAGACCACCATGCCGTCGTCACGAATGCCCAGGTTGGCGGTCTCGCCGCTGAGCGCGGTGAGCCGACGCAGGAAGGGGCGCGCGGTGGCGACGAAATCGCGCGCCTCGAGAAAGCTGTTGCCGATACGGAAGGTCTTGACGTCGATCCGCCACAGGCCGTTGCTGCCATCCTGGGTGATGAAGCCCTGCTGGTGCAGCGCCTGCAGCAGCCGGTGGGCGGTGGAAGGGGCCAGGCCGACCGCATCGGCGGCCTCCGAGAGTGCCAGCCCGTTGGGCGCGGCGGCCAGCGCCTCAAGGATGGTCAGGCCGCGCACCAGCGACTGGCTGTGGCCACCGCCGCTCTTGCCAGCACTCTTGCCGCCACCGGCGGGGCGCCCGACCGCTCGGCGCTTCTCGCCGGTGGTCCGCTGCGCTGCCGTCTCGGGTGCCTGCGGTTGCGTCGTGTCCGCTGCCCGTTGCTGGTTGGTGTCGCTCGCCCGCTGCCGCTTTCGTTCCGTCACCCGCTGCCGCTCTCGTGGTTGAGATTCGTGATTGAGATTCCTGGCTGAGCCCGGCGCGCGCCATGCGGGTGGCGCCGGGCATCGTTCAGGATAACCCGAGCGGTAGTAGGCTGTCTTCGTGGGCCGACGTCAGGCGGGGGTGGCGCGCGCCTCCAGGCGCAGCAGGGCGATCCGGTGGATCTGGGCAAGCGCGGTGTGGCGCTCGGCCTCCGGGGTCTGTGCCAGGCGCTGTTCGAAGGCGTCGAGAATGGCGTGGCGGTCGAGACCGCGTACGGCGATCACGAAGGGGAAGCCGAAGCGCTCGCGGTAGGCGGCGTTGAGCTGCTCGAAGCGGGCGAACTCATCCGGGGTGCACTGGTCGAGCCCGGCCCCGGCCTGCTCGCGGCGCGAATCCGCGGTCAGGGTCGCGGCCACGGCGGCCTTGGCGGCCAGGTCCGGGTGGGCGCGGATCAGCGCGAGCTGGGCCTCGGGGGAGGCGGCGTCGACCGGTTCGCGCAGCCGCGTGGCGAGCCCCGCGGGAGTATCGTGGCGGCTATCGAGGCCGCTGTCCCAGGCGGCGGCGGCGATCCACGCCGAGTGTTCGTAGATATCACCGTAGCTGGCGATGAAATCCTCGCGCGTGAGCTGGCTGGGGCGTGGGTGCAGATGATCCGACATCGGGGCCGTCCCTTGAATCTGGTATATGAAGCGCTTTGAATAGAGTCACGTTCCGTGGGGCTGGCTCTAAGCTACCGCCAAGCGCTCGTGTCGATCCAGCCTTTCCCGGCAGCGGGCTGTCGACGCGCGCTGGTGCCCCTTTCTCCGCTTTCGATCGCGAGGCGTGCATGAGCGATACCGACTCTGGTTACCTGACCACCCATGTACTGGATACCGCCCGCGGCTGCCCGGCCGTGGATCTGCGCATCGAGCTCTATCGCCTCGACGGCGAACGCCGCACTCGGCTGGCGACGCTGCAGACCAATGCCGACGGGCGCAGCGACGCACCGCTGCTGGCCGGCGCCGAGTTCCGCGCCGGCTGCTACGAGCTGATCTTCCACGCCGGCGACTATCTCGCCGCCAGCGGCGCGCCGGGGGGCTTGCTCGATCTCATCCCGATCCGCTTCACGGTCGATGTCCCCGGCGAGCATTACCACGTGCCGCTGCTGCTCTCACCCTTCGGCTACTCGACCTACCGCGGCAGCTGATCTGCCGCGGCGTGGGCAGCCCACCGCCCGGCCAATACAATTGCAGGGATGCATTCAAGGAGTCTGACAGCATGGGGAAACGCGCCGATGGCACTACGGCGGCGAGCCAGCCGCCTGCGGCCAAGCCTGCGCGTCGTCGCGGGGCGGGCAAGGCCGGCGACGGTGCCGAGCGGCACCAGGAGATCTATCGGCGTATCCGCGAGGCGATCGTCGAACATCGGCTCAAGCCGGGGGCGCGCCTGCGCGAGGACGCCCTGGCCGAGGTCTTCGGCGTCAGCCGCACCGGCATCCGCAAGATCCTGCAGCGTCTGGCGCTGGAGCATCTGGTCACGTTGACCCCGCGCCGCGGCGCCAGCGTCGCCCGGCCGAGCATCGAGGAGGCGCGCGATGTCTTCGCCGCGCGCCAATTGGTGGAGTGTCAGCTGATGCCGTGGGCCGCCCGGCGCCTGACGCCGGCAGACGTCGCGGCGCTGCGCGAGCTGGCGGCGAGCGAGCGTCGCGCACTGCGCGCCGGGGAGCAGAGCCAGGCGATCCAGCTCTCGGCGCGCTTCCATCAGCGTCTCGCCGAGCTGGCCGGCAACGCCCCGCTGGCGGAGTTCATCGAGCGCCTCTGCTCGCGTTCGTCGCTGATCCTGGCGGTCTACGGCGGGCGCGGTCATCTGGGCTGTGAATCCCATGACCACGACGAGCTGGTAACGCTGCTCGAGAGCGGGCGTGGCGAGCGCGCGGTGGCCTTCATGCAGCGCCATCTCAAGGCGATCGAGGCCTCGCTCTCCATTCATGACGAAGCGGATGAGACGCCGGATCTCTACACGATATTTTCGTCCTGAAAGGTGCCCTGCCGAGGCATCGTCGACACGCAAACCCCCGCCGATGGCGGGGTTTTTTGTGGCAGGGTCGCGCTCACCGATCAGGTGGCCACCGCCTTGCGTTCGGGCTGTTTCATCATCAGCAGGTAGTAGAGCCCGCCGCCCAGGGCGGCGCCGATCAGCCAGGCGTAGCCGCCCAGCGCTTGCAGCGCCGGTAGCCACACCGAGGCGATGGAGAACAGCGCGGCCAGGCCGAAGGCGATCAGGGCACGTCGGTTCCAGCCCTTGACGTAATGGTAGGCGCCACCGGGGTCGCTCGAGAACATGTCCTGAATATCCAGCCGCTGGCGTCGCACCAGGTAGTAGTCGACCACGATGATGCCGTAGAAGGGCGCGATCACGGCACCGAGCGCATTGACGAAACCGGGGATGCCGATGTGGCTGATCACGGCGACCCACAGCGCACCGACGAAGAACGCGATCACCGCGGTGATCAGCCCGCCGACGCGAAAGCTGATCCGGCGCGGGAAGAGGTTGGCCAGGTCATAGGCCGGCGGAATGAAATTGGCCACCAGATTGATACCGACGGTCGCGGCGAAGAACGTGACCGCGGCGAGCAGCGTCAGCGGCAGCGAGTCGACCCGCTCGATGATTTCCGAGGGGTTGGTCAGCGGTACGCCGAACAGCACCAGGGTGCCGGCGGTGATGATCAGGGCGATGAAGGAGAAGATGGCCACGTTGAGCGGTAGACCCAGCAGGTTGCCGAGCTTCATGTCGCGTTCGCTTCTGACGAAGCGCGAGAAGTCGCCGAAGTTGATCACCACCGCCGCGAAGTAGGCGATCATGGTGCCGGTGATCGTCAGGAAGGCGCCCACGGCGCTGCCCTGATAGTCGCTGCTGGTGCTGAAGATGGTGCTGACCGCGGGCAGCAGGTCGCTGCCGGCCTGGAACCAGACGACGATCATCAGCACGAGCATGACGACATAGACCAGCGGCCCCGCCCAGTTGAGGAAGTGCTTGATCTTGTCGACGCCCTGCCAGAACAGGGTGATCTGGAACAGCCAGACGACCACGAACGACAGCCAGCCGATGGCCGACAGGCCCAGCCACTGCCCGCCGGGGTCGCCGAACAGCGCCGTCAGCAGCAGCGTCAGCGCCGTCGAGGCGAAGTAGGTCTGCACCCCGTACCAGAAGATGCCGATGATCGCGCGCAGCATCGCCGGCAGGTTGGCGCCGCGCACGCCCATGCTGGCACGGATCATCACCGGGAAGGGAATGCCGTACTTGACGCTGGGCCTGCCGCTCAGATTGACCAGCCACATCACCACGAAGCCGGCAAGGATGATCGCCGCCATCACCGCCCAGCCGTTGAGCCCGTAGGAGATGAACAGCGAAGCGGCCAGGGTGTAGCCGAACAGACTCTGGATGTCGTTCGCCCAGACATTGAATATCTCGAACCAGCCCCAGCTACGCTTGTGCTTCGGCAGAGGGGCAAGGTCTTCGTTGAAGAGCGTCCGGTCGATATGCCGGATGTTCAATTCTTGGTCGGTCATGGTGAAGGCCAGTTGTCATTGTGATTGATGCCAGGCCCTGTGCTGCGCAGCGCCCGCTCTCGGAGAGCATCCTTGCCCGCCCTGTCGTCGTTCCCGATGTCCTCGATGCCCTCGATGCCGTGGCCTCAGTCGCAAAAGCGCTGGCATGGAGACCAGTACTTCATCAGCAGGAAGTAGGTCAGCCCGGCCGGAAGCAGGCTGGCGTACCAGGAGACGGTGGAGACACTGAAGGCCGCGACCACACCCACCAGGGTGGCGATCACGGCCCCGAGGTTCACGCCGCGGTAGGGCCCGCTCGAGTCGTACAGCTTGCCCAGATCCAGGGTGCGGCGGCGGATCAGGTAGTAGTCGACTACCAGGATGGCGAAGATGGGACCGAGAAAGGCGGAGTAGGTCTGCACGAAGACCTGCAGGCCGGCGGCGGACTCATCCTTGACCAGCTCCCAGGGGAAGGTAGCGAAGGCCAGCAGGCCGACGACCACCGCGGCCGTGCGGTACTTGAGCTTGAAGGTATCCATCAGCACGTAGGTCGGCGGCACCACGTTGTTGAGCACGTTGGTGGTGACCTGAGCGAAGGCGATGAACAGCAGAGTGGTCATCAGAAGCGGTGTATTGTCGACCGCATTGGCGAACACCTTGATCGGATCGGCGACGCCGGTGGCTTCGGAGACCATATAGCCGATCAGCCCCATGAACAGCGTGCAGGGCAGGATCGACATGGCGTAGAGGGTGGTCAACAACCCCGGGCCGCTGCCCTCCTTGTGCTCACGGGAATAGTCGCTGACGTTGAGCATCATGGTGCTGTAGATGCCCAGGAACAGCATGGTCGCGCCCCAGAAGGGCATGCCCCAGGAGCCCTTCATGGTCAGCAGGCTGGCCGAGAGCTCGTCGCCGTAGCGCTGCGTGGTGCTGTAGAACATGTAGACCAGCGAGGCCAGGATGAAGGCGCTGCCGATGTTCTCCAGCCATTTGATGCCCTGGAAGCCCGTCACCGACAGGGCGATCTGCAGG
This sequence comes from Salinicola sp. DM10, assembly GCF_017306975.2. Lineage (NCBI taxonomy): Bacteria > Pseudomonadati > Pseudomonadota > Gammaproteobacteria > Oceanospirillales > Halomonadaceae > Salinicola > Salinicola sp. DM10. The sequence goes on along the minus strand of NZ_JAFLEN020000003.1, from coordinate 204,448 downwards.
AACTGGAAGGCAATGAAGTAGAAGATCAGGTTGTCGAAGCCGAACAGGGTCGCCGAGACCATGTTCAGCGCGCCGGCGCCGATCCAGCTCTGGAAACCGTACCAGACGATGGCGGGCACGGCGCGCACCAGCCCCGGCAGGCGGGTGCCGCTGAAGCCGAAGGCGCTGCGCGCCTGGACCATGAAAGGGATGCCGTATTTGTAGCCGGCGGCGCCGTTCAGGGCCAGGGCGATACCGATCACGAAGCAGCCGATGGCGATCGCCAGCGTCGCCTGGACCAGGTTCAGCGTGCCGACCACGCTGGAGCCCATGGTGAAGGTGCCGATCGACACGCAGCCGCCGAACCAGGCCAGTAGATAGGAGGTGCGACCCATGATGCGGGTCTGCTGTGGGGCCAGCGACTCCTGGCCGGCGGCCTTGGTGGCCGTGTCGGTTGGTTCGGCCGATAGGGTCCGAGCCGCATTGGAATCATGACGCATGCTGTCGTCCTCGCAAGATGGGATCACTATTGTTGTTGTCCCGGCCGTGAACCGGGCGAACTCTTGCGGCGTGCTGCTTGGGCTCTAGGGTTTCATGTGGCGCTATCCTGGCTGATGGCTGTGTGACCGGGGCGGCCTGTCCAACAGGGTTCGGCCCTCGTGGCTCGTGTCACTCGCTCGATGTCTTGTGAGAGTTATGTGCGAAAGTTATTTGTGAGAGTTATTTGTGAGAGTTATTTGCGAGAGTGACTTGCGAGAGTCTCGTGAGTGTCCTGGAAGCGTCAGGTACGCGTCATGTGAGACAGATGCTCGAAGCGCCCGGTGAAGGCCTTGGGCCGGGGGAAGGCCAGATCGCCGATCTTGCTGGTGCCCAGGCCCAGCCCCATCAGAGCCTCGCTGAGCTTGACCGCGGCGGTCACACCCTCGACCACCGGCAGGCCGACGGCGTCGCTGATCTCAGCGGTCAGGTCGGCCATTCCCCCACAGCCCAGGACGATGGCGCCGATGCCGTCTTCGTCACGGGCGCGCCGACACTCCTCGATGATGCGGGTCAGCGCCGCGTCGCCGTCACTCTCCAGGTCCAGCACCGGGATCTCGGCCGCGCGCACGCGGCGGCAGTGATGGCGAAAGCCGTACTGGTCGAGCAGGTGCTCGGCGATGATGCCGGTGCGACCCAGGGTAGTGACGATGGAGAAGCGGGTGCTGATCAGCGTGGCCATGTGGAAGGCCGCCTCGGCGATGCCGATGACCGGGGCACGGGTCAGCTCGCGGGCGGCCAGCAGCCCCGGGTCGCCGAAGCAGGCGATGATGTAGGCATCCACGCCCTCGCGCTCTCCCGCCATGACCTCTTCGAGCACGCCGACGGCACTGATGGCTTCATCGAAGTGGCTCTCGATGGAAACCGGGCCGCTCTTGGGGGTCGTCGCCACGATCTCGGTGCCCGGCGCCGCGATGCGTGCGGCCGCCTCGCCGATGGTCGTGGTCATGCTGGCGGTGGTGTTGGGATTGATGACGCGAATCCGCATCGGGGAGTGACTCCTGAACGAGGCTCGACGCGCAGCAGCAACAGGGCATCGAGGCCTGGCGGTATGGGCAGTGAGCTATAGTCTTTGTATACAAAAAATCTAAGCGAGATGGCGGCGCAACGCAAGCGGGATGACCTCGCCCACGCCGCCCTGGAGACGTCGTCTGGGCGGCCATCAGCGAGCTTTTCAAGCCATGTCAGTAGGTTGGCATCTGCCATCGAGTGCTTTTTCGCCAGGCGCTTGCGTATACAGCATCTGGCGCGATGCCTGAGCGCGAGACAGTCGGCTCGTGTCGGCGCATCATGGGCAGGCTTGCAGCGTGACTGGATACAATTCATGTTTCCCTTGTATGCATGCATTTTCGTGCCGCCGATCGCGCGCCGAGTGGACACCGGCAGCGGATACCGGCACTGCACCCGGTACTAGAACAAGGAATTCTGCAATGACGTCTCCCGCGCATGACGGCTATCCCCGCGACCTGATCGGCTACGGCCGTAACCCGCCCCAGGCCAACTGGCCCGGCCAGGCGCGTGTCGCGGTGCAGTTCGTGCTCAACTACGAAGAGGGCGCGGAGAACTGCGTACTGCACGGCGACAGCCACTCCGAACAGTTTCTCTCCGAGATCGCCGGGGCCGAGGCCTACCCCGATCGTCATCTGAGCATGGAGTCGATCTACGAATATGGCTCCCGCGCCGGGGTGTGGCGGGTGCTCAAGGAGTTCGAACGGCGCGGCCTGCCGTTGACGGTGTTCGGCGTGGCGATGGCGTTGGAGCGTAATCCGGAAGCCGCCCAGGCGTTCCGTGAGCTGGGCCACGAAGTGGCCTGCCACGGCTATCGCTGGATCCATTACCAGCACGTGCCGGAGGCGGTGGAGCGGGCGCATCTACAGCGCGCGCTGGCGATCTTCGAGTCGCTCTACGGCGAGCGCCCGCTGGGCTGGTACACCGGCCGCGACAGCCCCAACACGCGACGTCTGCTGGTCGACGAAGGTGGCTTCCTCTACGACAGCGACTACTACGGCGACGATCTGCCGTTCTGGCGCGATGTCGACGACAGTCAGGGGCGCAGCCAGCGCCACCTCATCGTGCCCTACACCCTGGACAGCAACGACATGCGCTTCGCCTCGCCGACCGGTTTCGATCACGGCGAGCCGTTCTTCCAGTATCTGCGCGACGCCTTCGACGTGCTCTATGCCGAGGGGGCGGAGACGCCCAAGATGCTCTCGATCGGCCTGCACTGCCGGCTGATCGGGCGCCCCGGGCGCTTCCGTGCGCTGCAGCGCTTCCTCGATCATCTCGAGGCCCACGACCGGGTGTGGATCACCCGGCGTGTGGATATCGCCCGCCATTGGGCCAGCCAGCACCCGCCCGCCTAACGGGCCGCTCGCGCCGGGTTCGGCTCACCTGAATCGAGCCCGGCACCCCCGACGCCTCTTAATGGTGCGTGGGCGCGCTCCCTTGCCCCCGTTTCGACCACTCTCTCTCCCTGGCCGGGTCCTCGAGACCGTGATGTCGGGCTTTTTTCACTGGCTAACTCCCTGAATCGACAGCGCAGATAACCGATCTGGCGCCGAGCTTGCTAAGACGTGATGTGAAACCAACGTTTCTCCTCCGATAGAGAAGTCGTCAATCGTTTCTCTATCGGCATCACGCTATCGGCATAACAACTGACAAGCTCTCTCGGGGAGGTATGGCATGTTCGCCTGCGTCAAGAATCGATTCTCGCGTCAACTCGTGCTGGCGCTCTGCTGCACCGTCGTCGCCGGCTTCACGGCTTTATCGGCCCAGGCCAGCGACCTGGCCACCATCGAACAGCGCGGCACACTGCGGGTGGCGGTACCGCAGGACTTCCCGCCCTTCGGTTCGGTGGGCACCGACCTGCAACCGCAGGGCTACGACATCGACATGGCGCACTATCTGGCCGACCAGATGGGTGTCGATCTGAAGCTGGTGACCGTCACCAGTGCCAATCGCATCCCGTTCCTGCAGACCGACAAGGTCGATCTGGTGATCTCGAGTCTGGGCAAGAACCCCGAGCGCGCCGCGGTGATCGACTTCACCGAGGCCTATGCGCCGTTCTTCCTCGGCGTGTTCGGCACGCCCGCTGCCGCACCGGTCGCAGACGCCGCCGGGCTCGCCGGCAAGACCATAGGCGTGACCCGCGGCTCGGTCGAGGACATGGAACTCTCCGATCTGGTGCCGAGCGATACCACCGTCCAGCGCTTCGAGGACAACGCCACCACGATCTCCGCCTTTCTCTCCGGCCAGGTCGACTACATCGCCACCGGTAACGTGGTCGCGGCACAGATCGCCGAGCGCAATACCGAGCGGGCACCGACCATGGTGTTGCGGATCAAGAATTCGCCCTGCTATATCGGCCTGGCCAAGGGCAACGAGGCGCTGAAAGCACGCGTCAATGCGCTGATCGAGCAGGCCAAGCAGGATGGCACGCTGGAATCGATGTCGCAGAAGTGGTTCCACACCGCGCTGCCCGACGATCTCTCCTCCTGAGTGGGTAAGCGGTCATGACGCTGGATTTCTCCACGCTGCTGCCCTACACGGCGCAGATCCTCCACGGCTTGATGACGACGCTGTGGCTGACTGCGGTGACGACGCTGGCCGGGATCGCGTTGGCGATCGTCGTCGCCTACCTGCGGGACGCTGCCGTCAACGGCCGGCCGAGCCTCATTGGCCGCCTGCTGGGCGGCTATGTCGAGGTCATCCGCAACACGCCGTTCATCGTCCAGCTGTTCTTTCTGTTCTTCGGCCTGCCGGCGCTGGGCGTTCCGATCAGCGCCACGGTCGCGGCGCTGCTGGCGATGATCCTCAATCTCGGCGCCTATACCGCCGAGATCCTGCGCGCGGGGATCGATTCGACCCAGAGAGGCCAGCATGAAGCCGCCCGCGCGCTGGGGCTATCGCGTCTGCAGAGCTTCCGGCACGTGGTCCTGGTGCCGGCGTTCTCGCGGGTTTATCCGTCGCTGATCAGCCAGTGCATCATCGTGATGCTGGGCTCCGCGGTGGTGTCCCAGATTTCGGTCTTCGATCTGACCTACGCCGCCAACTTCATCCAGTCGCGCAGCTTCCGCGGCTTCGAAGTCTATCTGGTGGTGACGCTGATCTATCTGCTGTTGGCGGTGGGGCTGCGGCTGGCGTTCGAGTTCGCCGGACGCCGCCTGTTCGCGTTTCGCCAGGGAGGTTCGGCATGACCGATTTCACGCTGTGGGACATCGTCCGCAACCTGCTGCTGGCAGGGCGCTGGACGGTGGTCCTGTCGTTGATCGCCTTCATCGGCGGAGCCGCCGTCGGGCTGATGTTGACCCTGCTGCGCATGGGCGGGCTGAAGCCGATCCGCTGGTCGATCCGGCTCTACGTCGATCTGTTCCAGGGCACGCCGCTGCTGATGCAGCTGTTCCTGGCCTATTTCGGTGCCGCGGCACTGGGGCTCGATGTCTCCGCCTGGACCGCGGCCAGCGTGGCGCTGACGCTGTTCACCAGCGCTTTCCTGTGCGACATCTGGCGCGGCTGCGTCGAGGCGGTACCCAGCGGCCAGTGGCAGGCCTCCCGGGTGCTCGGACTCAACTATCTGCAGTCGATGCGCCACGTCATCCTGCCGCAGGCGCTGCGCCTGGCGGTGCCGCCCACCGTCGGCTTCTCGGTACAGGTCATCAAGGGCACCGCGCTGGCCTCGGTGATCGGCTTCGTCGAGCTGACCAAGGCCGGCACCATGCTCAACAACGCGGCGTTCGCGCCCTTCACCATCTTCGCGCTGGTGGCGCTCGGGTATTTCATCCTCTGCTATCCGCTGTCCCGCTACGCCCGTCACCTGGAGAAAAAGCTCTATGGCGCTGGTATCCGTTAAAGACCTGCATAAATCCTTCGGCGAGCTGGAGGTGCTCAAGGGCATCGATCTGGAGATCGAGGCCGGCGAGGTGGTGTCGATCATCGGCCGCAGCGGTTCGGGCAAGAGTACCTTGCTGCGCTGCCTCAACCAGCTCGAGCAACACGACTGGGGCACCATCCATCTGGCCGATCAGCGTCTCGATGGCAGCGCGATGTCGCCGGGGGAGCTGAGTCAGAACGTCGGCATGGTGTTTCAGAGTTTCAACCTGTTCCCGCACAAGACGGTGGTCGAGAATGTGATGCTGGCACCGGTGGTGGTCAAGCAGACGCCCCGCGCCGAGGCCCGCAAGATCGCCGCGGAGGTGCTCGACAAGGTGGGGATGTCCGAGAAGGTCGACGCCTATCCGGCCCAGCTCTCCGGCGGCCAGCAGCAGCGCGTGGCGATTGCCCGGGCCCTGGCGATGCATCCCAAGGTGCTGCTGTGCGACGAGGTGACCTCGGCGCTCGACCCCGAACTGGTGGGCGAGGTGCTGCGCGTGCTCGAAGACCTGGCCAGTGAAGGGATGACACTGATCCTGGTCACCCATGAGATGAAGTTCGCCCGCGACGTCAGTGACCGCGTCGTCTTCATGCATCAGGGGCGGATCCATGAATCCGGCGACCCGCAGACGCTATTCACCCGGCCGCAGACGCCGGAGCTCGCCCAGTTCATCGCCTCGGTGCTATGAGCCGGTGTCGGGGGGATACGGCTTGTGGCCCCGGACGCGGCGGTGGGGGATATCGATGATAGAGTGGCCGCAGCTCTGGTCAGAACATGATGCGCCCGGGAGTGTGAGTCAGGGAGTGTGAGACAGGGAATGTAAGTCAGGTGACGAGATTCAGGTAACGAGAGTCAGGGAACGAGAGGCAGGGACAGCACCCATGCAGGGCCATATCGGACGTCAGCTCCAGCAGCGCTTCGGCGAACTGGCGCCGCAGGAGCGGCGCGTCGCCAGCTTCATTCTGGATCACTTCGAGGATCTCGCGATCTACAGTGCCGCCGATCTGGCGCGTCTCTCCGGGGTCTCCAAGGCCACCGTGACGCGGCTGTTCCGGCGCCTGGGCTACGCCGACTTCAAGGCGGTCAAGGCGCATGCTCGGGAGCTGCGCCACTTCGGCGTGCCGCTGGCGGCGGGCAGCGACGCCCTGGGCGAGGGCGCCGAGCGCTGTGCCCGGCACCTGGCCCGCGAGCAGGAGAATCTGCAGCGCTGCCTCGATGGGCTCTCGGCGGCCAGCTTCGAGGCGGTGATCGACGCGCTCGACGCCGCGCCGCGGCTGGCGGTGGTGGGCTATCGCAACAGTTACCCGCTGGCGCTGCATCTGCGCCAGCAGCTACTGCAGTGCCGCCCCGGCGTGGCGCTGTGGCCGGCGCCCAATCAGTCGCTGGCCGAGGAGCTCGCCGAGCTCGATCCCGAGACCCTGGTGGTGCTGTTCGGCTTCCGCCGCCGGCCGCGGGTGTTCGAGGCGCTGGTCGAGACCCTGGCGGCGCGCGGGCAGCGCTGTGTGCTGATCGGCGATGCCACCACAGCGCGCTACGCCGAGCGCGTCACCTGGCGGCTCGAGTGCCCGCTGGACAGCGTCTCGGCCTTCGACAGCTACGCCGCGCCGATGAGCCTGATCTGCCTACTGGTCAACGCCCTGCTGCACCGCCGGCTGGCATCGGGACGGGCGCGGATCGATGGCATCACCGACCTGTATGAGTCGCTCGACGAGTTGGGCCCCTGAACCCGACTGCCGCCGCGCCGTCGACGCGGCGGCAGTTTTCGTACCCACCCTAACCCTGCCAGCCGCTGGCCTGGGCAAACAGCAGCAAGGCCACGGCGATCGCCACCCAGGCGCCGAACAGCGGCAGGAAGAAGCGCACCCAGCGCTGCCACGGCACGCCGGCCAGGGCCAGGGTGGCCATGAAGTAGCCGGAAGTGGGGTAGAGGATATTGCCGATGCCGTCGCCCAGCTGATAGGCGAGGACCGCGGTCTGGCGGGTCACCCCGAGCAGGTCCGAGAGCGGTGCCATGATCGGCATGGTCACCAGCGCCTGACCGCTGCCGGAGGGGACCACGAAGTTGAAGCCGAGCTGGGCCAGATACATGCCCAGCGCCGAGAACAGCGTGGGCAGCCCGCCCACCGCGACCCCGAGGCCGTGGACCATGGTGTCGAGCACCTGGCCATCTTCCAGTACCACGGCCACGGCGCGGGCGATACCGGCGATCATGGCGCCGACCATGACGTCGCGGAAGCCCTCGTTGAAGCCTTCACAGATGGCATCGACCTTAAGTCCGGCGATCAGGCCGACGACGATACCCATCACGATGAACAGCCCTGCCATCTCGAGCATGAACCAGCCCTGCCCGAGCACGCCGTAGACCAGCGCGGCGAAGAAGCCCAGGGCGGCCAGGATGGCGGCCTTCTGGCGTCCGCTGGCGCGCGGCTTGTCGGCATCCAGCGCATGCTGGTAGCGGTGCCGCTTGGCGTGCTCGCCGGCGTCGTCGTCGAGCAGGCTGGCGCTGGCGTCGTCACGCACGCGGCGGGCATAGCGCAGCACCCACGCCACGGCCACCGCGAGCATGGCGACCAGTGCCACCAGGCGCAGGCCGAAGCCCGAATAGAGCGGCAGATGAGAGAGCTGCTGGCCGAGCCCGGTGTTGATCGGGTTGAGCACGCCGGCGGTGAAGCCGGCGGTGGTGGCACACAGCGCGACCGCGGCGGCGACCACCGAGTCGAAGCGCAGCGCGATCATCAGCGGCAGGATCACCGGCACGTAAACCAGCGACAGCTCCTGGGTGCCGATCAGCGTGGCGATGACGGCGAACAGCGTCATCAGTACCGGAATCACCCACAGGCTGCGTCCGGCGAAGTGGCGCGTCAGGTTATCCACACCCAGTTCGATGATGCCGGTACGCCGCAGCACCGCGAACATGCCGCCGATGATCAGGGTGAAGAACACCACCTGACCGGCGCTCATCAGGCCGCTGGGGATCGCCAGCAGGAAGTCGGTCAGCCCGGTCGGCGTGGCGGGCACGTAATGGAACGAGGCCGGGTCGATGGTGGTGCGTCCCGCTGGCCCCGGCACGCGCTCGTAGACGCCGGCGGGGATCAGGTAGGTGGCGATGGCCGCGAGGATGATGAAGAGGAAAAGAATGGCGTAGATATGCGGTATATGAAACGATCGTTTCTTGTGCGAACGGTCAAGATCCGCCTCGGATGATGGGCTCATGGACGCTTCGTCCTCTCTGTCGTGTTGCTGTTGTGATGGCCGGACGAGCCGGCGGAGAGCGCGTGCCTGCGGCGTATGACGCCGCCCCCGGTTTATCCTTGTGGTGACGCCCTGGGCGTGTCCGAGACGCGGGGCCGTTCGGACCCGATCGATAGTTTCACAACTCGATGGCCGCGAAAAGCCCTCTTCCGTTACGCTGGTTTCATTGGCGTTTCATGCACTTTGCTTGATGTTTCACGGGCCTGTGCCGGCCCGGGGCTCGATCGCGAGTCGCCCGGGTGACACCGCGCCTTCACCGAGGAGGACCCATGTCGCAATCCGATGCTCCCCGCGGCGCTCAGCCGCCACGCCGCTATTACGCCCCGCATGGCGGTCTGCCGCCGCAGAGCCAGTTGATCCATGACCGTGCGGTGTTCACCGAGGCCTATGCGGTGATCCCCAAAGGGGTGATGAGCGATATCGTTACCAGCTACCTGCCGCACTGGGAGAAGACCCGGCTGTGGGTGCTGGCGCGCCCGCTCTCCGGCTTCGCCGAAACCTTCTCCCAGTACATCATGGAGGTCGCTCCCGGCGGCGGCAGCCAGCGCCCCGAGCCGGACCCGGAGGCCGAGGGCGTGCTGTTCGTGGTCGAAGGGGAGATGACCCTGACCCTGGCCGGCCAGACGCATGTCATGACCCCGGGGGGCTACGCCTACCTGCCGCCGGGGTGCGATTGGCAGCTTTACAATCACGCCGGCGAGGCGGTGCGCTTTCACTGGATCCGCAAGGCCTACGAGGTCGTCGAGGGGGTGGAGGTGCCGCCGGCCTTCGTCACCAACGAGCAGGAGATCGCGCCGACGCCGATGCCGGATACCGACGGCCGCTGGGCGACCACACGCTTCGTCGACCCTGCCGACCTGCGCCACGACATGCATGTGACCATCGTCACTTTCCAGCCGGGCGGGGTGATCCCGTTCGACGAGACCCATGTGATGGAGCATGGCCTCTATGTGCTCGAGGGGCGCGCGGTCTATCACCTCAATCAGGACTGGGTCGAGGTCGAGGCCGGCGACTTCATGTGGCTGCGCGCCTTCTGCCCGCAGTCCTGCTATGCCGGCGGGTCGGGGCCGTTCCGCTATCTGCTGTACAAGGACGTCAATCGGCAGATGCCGCTGCGGCTGTCACGCCGCTGATCCAAGGCCCGGGCCTGGCGTTCATCACTTTAGCGCCGATTGACTTAGCGCCCATCGTCAGCGCTCGCGGCCGAAGCGCGTCAGGCGGTAAGGCACGAACGCCGGCAGGTCGTGGGCTGCATCCGGGTTGCCGGGGGCGAGGGGAGCATCGCCGGGATTCGCCAGCGCGGCGATCATCTCGGCGCTGATCGCCGCCTGGGTCAGCCCCAGGTGCTGGTGACCGAACGCCAGCAGCACGCGACCGCCGCGGGCACGGTCGATGATCGGCAGCGAGTCCGGCAGCGAGGGGCGAAAGCCCATCCAGGTGCTGGCATCGGTGATGTCCAGCTCGTGCGTGAACAGCCCCTTGCTGAGACGGTGCAACTGCCAGGCGCGCTCCAGGTTGGGCGGGCGCTCGAGCCCGGCGAACTCCACCGTGCCGGCCAGGCGCAGGCCGTCGGGCAGCGGCGTCATGATGAAACGGCGCTCGAAGGCGGTGACCGCGAACGGCAGCCGTGCCGGCTCCCGCGGCAGCATCAGGTGGTAGCCGCGCTCGGTGTCCAGCGGCACGCGGACGCCGGTCAGCGCCTCTGTCAGCGCGGCCGAGTGGGCGCCGCAGGCGATCAGCACGCGGGCGGCCCGCAGCGTGCGCTGCGCGGTGGTCAGCGTCACGCCATCCGCCGATGTGTAAGCGTCTTGCACCCGTTCGCGAATGAAGCGCACGCCTTCGCGCCGCGCCGCCTCGGCCAGGGTTTCCACCACCCGCAGCGGATTAAGGAAGTGGCCGGTGGCGGGAAAGAAGAGCCCGCCGCGCAGGCGTGGCGAGAGTGTCGGCGCCGCGGCATGGAGCTTGGCGGCGTCCCACGGCTCCACCGGCACGCCCTGGGCGCGGGTGCGCTCGGCCAGCGCCGTCAGCAGCGCCAGCGAATCCGGCTTCTCGTAGGCCAGTACCGAGCCCTGCTGGTGCAGCAGGGGGGCGGCCTCCACCGAGGCCAGCAGCCGCTGCCAGGCGCCCAGGCTGGCGCCGTTGAGCGCGCCGAGCCCGGCCACGCTGGCGCGATAGGGCGCCGGGCGCAGGTTCCAAAGCAGGCGCGCGAACCACGGCAACCCGCGCGGCAGGTGGCGCCAGTCCAGGCGCAGCGGGCCCAGCGGGTCGAGCAGCATGCATGGCAGGCGCTTGAGGATGCTGGCATCGGCGATGGGGAAGACCTGTTCGGTGGCCAGATGACCGGCATTGCCGAAGGAGGCCCCCATGCCCGGTGGCTGCGGGTCGAGCACCAGCACGCGCTGGCCCTGGCGAGCAAGCGCCAGCGCGCAGCAGACGCCGACGATGCCCGCGCCGACCACGGCGATATCCGCATCTGAAGCGCTTCGGGCGTCCGAAGAGCCCCGGGCATTCGGCGAGGCAGGGGCGGTGGAGAGAGTGGGCATGGGCAGGCGTCTCGCGCTGGGTAGCGCGCCGGTGACTCGTGTTGGCGCGCATCACGATGATGGCTTTGTAGATTGTATAAAATCCATCATGCCCGCCGCCAGGGCGCTTGTCGATGGCTATTGCAGGCGGGGCGCGGGGATCACACGCGGCGCACAGAGACGGCGAGCAACCTCGTCGAGGCTGTCGCCGGTGAATGCGCGGGGCGGATGGTTCTCAAACCTCGCCGGCCAGATTGCGCTCGAGTACCGCGACGATCCCCTCGCAGGCGTCGAGAATATGCCGTTCGAGCACCTGGCAGGCGCCCGTGGCGTCACCCTGGCGGGCGAGATCGAGCAGCGCGTGGTGCTCGCGCTCCGCCTTTTCGATCTGGCGGGTGTAGAGCAGCTGCATGCGGATGTAACGATCCGACTTGGTATTGAGCTGCGCGATCATCGCCATCGCCTCGGGCAGCTCGGCGGGGGCGTAGAGGGCGCGATGAAAGCCGAAGTTGAAATCGCTCCAGTGATCGATCTGGTGGCCGGCATTCAGGGCGGCGTCGTAGTCGCTCAGGATGGTCTCGGCCTGTGCCAGGTCCGCCGGGGTCAGGCGCGGGATGGCACGTTCGAGCACGTAGCCCTCGACCAGCACGCGCAGGTCGAACAGCTCGCGGATCTTGGCCACCGACAGTTCGGTGGTGAAGGCGCCGCGGTGGGCGTGGAACTCGACCAGCCCCTCGGCTTCCAGGGTCAGCAGTGCCTCGCGTACCGGAATCCGGCTGACGTCGTAATCCTTGGCCAGGGCATCCTGGCGCAGTTGGGTACCGCCGCTGAATTCGCCGCCGAGAATGCGTTGGCGCAGGTCGTCGGCGACGTACTGGGCCCGGGTCTTGAATGCCATGATAGGGGGACTACGTGGGAATTTTGCATATTGTGTACAAATGCCCCGATGGCGTCCATCCGTTCCCTGGTTCCTGGTTCCTGGTTCCTGGTGCGTGCGCGGGGGCGAGCGTGCTGGCGCGCGAGATATCAGGCCGGCGCCGCGCCGCGCGGCGTGCCCAGTCGCAGCAGCGCCTTCTGCAGCACGATGAAGGCCAGCAGCAGGACGCCGATGGCGATCTTGGTCCACCAGCTCGAGAGCGTGCCGTCGAAGACGATATAGGTCTGGATCAGCCCCATGGTCAGCACCCCGAACAGGGTTCCGAACACATAGCCGGCGCCGCCGCTGAGCAGGGTGCCGCCGATCACCACGGTGGCGATCGCGGTCAGCTCGGTGCCGACCGTCGCCAACGGATAGCCGGAGCCGGTATAGAGCGCGAAGACGATACCGCCGAGGCCCGCCATCAGCCCCGAGAAGGCGTAGATCATCACCGTGGTGCGCCCGACCCGGCTGCCCATCAGCCGCGCGGTCTGCTGGCCGCCGCCGAGGGCGAACACATTGGCGCCGAAGCGGGTGCGGTGGGCGACCACGTGGCCCACCACGAAGGCCAGCAGCATGATCACCCCGATCAGCGTCAGCCGCCCCTTGCCGGGCATCAGCCAGTAGGTGCTCTGGAGGGTATCGAAGAAGGGGTGATCGATCGCCACCGAGTCGATGGTCAGCATGTAGGCCACGCCGCGGGCGAGGAACATCCCGGCCAGGGTGACGATGAATGGCGGCATGCCCAGGCGGTGGATGAGTGCACCCATGGCCGCGCCGAAAGCGGTGGTCAGGGCCAGCAGCAGAGCGAAGACGAGCAGCGGGTGCAGCCCGGTGTCGCGCAGCATGACCGCGATGAAAACGCCGGAGAAGGCGATCACCGCGCCCACCGAGAGGTCGATGCCGCCGGAGAGGATCACTACCGTCATGCCGACCGCGACGATGCCCAGATAGGCGTTGTCGGTCAGCAGATTGCCGGCTACCCGGGTCGAGAGCATGTAGGGAAACTGCACATAGCAGATGGCGTAGGCGATGACGAAGATCGCGATGGTCGCCAGCAGCGGATAGCGCCGGGGATTGATCATGGGCTCGCCCTCTCTTTGTTCGCCGTCGGGGCGGGATGGCGCTGGCGTGTCAGGCGCGCGGCCACCCGCTTCAGGTCGCCCGCCAGCAGGGGCGACTGCAGCACCAGGATGGCGACCACCAGCGCTGCCTTGATGACCAGGTTGTATTCGGTGGGGAAGCCCGCCAGCAGGATGCCGGTATTGATGGTCTGGATGATCAGCGCGCCGATCACCGCCGCCGGGATCGAGAAACGCCCGCCGAGCAGCGAGTTGCCGCCGATCACCGTGGCCAGGATGGCGTCCAGCTCCAGCCACAGCCCGGCGTTGTTGGCGTCCGCCCCGCGGATGTCGGCGGTGGTGACGATCCCAGCCAGCGCCGCACACAGCCCTGAGATCATGTAGACCGCGAGCAGAATGACACGGGCGTTGATCCCGGCCAGTGCACTGGCCCGGCGATTGATGCCCACCGCTTCGACCAAGAGCCCCAGCGCGGTGCGCCGTACCACCACCACGGTCAGCGTCGCCGCCGCCAGCCACAGCCAGACCGGCACCGGGATGCCGAACAGATGGCCGGAACCGAGGAAGCTGAACCCCGGCAGGTTGAAGGTCAGGATGCGCCCTTCGGTGATCAGCTGGGCGATACCGCGCCCGGAGATCATCAGGATTAAGGTGGCGACGATCGGCTGGATGCCGAGGAAGGCGATCAGACAGCCGCTGAACAGCCCCGCGCACAGGCCGGCGGCCAGCGCCAGGCCCAGCGCCCAGAGCAGCCCGTGGCCGGCGACGATGGCCGCCGCGGCGACCGCACCGGTGATCGCCATGACCGTGCCCACCGAGAGATCGATACCGCCGGTGGCGACCACCAGGGTCATGCCGATCGCCAGCAGCGCCACCGGCGCACCGCGCTTGAGCACGTCGATCACCGGGCCGATCAGCCGCCCGTCGCTGTAGTGCAGCTGCAGGAAGTCGGGGAAGACCGCACTGACCAGCGCCACCAGCACGGCCAGGGTGATCAGTTGCGGCAGCACGCGTTTCACGCCGGCGGGCATCATGCGGGAGTCTCCTCGGCGCGGGTGTCGGTGCTGGCGATCGCCTGCACTACCGCTTCCAGCCCGATCTCCGCGCCCACCAGAGTGGCGACCTGACGCCGGTCGCGCAGCACGATCACGCGGTCGGACACGGCGATCAGCTCGTCCAGCTCGGAGGAGATCACCAGCACGGCCATGCCCTTGGCGGTCAGCTCGCGGATCAGGCTCAGAATCTCGGCGTGGGCGCCGACATCGATGCCGCGGGTCGGCTCGTCGAGAATCAGAAAGCGCGGGTTCATCGCCAGCCAGCGCGCCAGCACCACCTTCTGCTGATTGCCGCCGGAGAGCTCGCCGATCGCCTTTTCAGGCCCCGAGGTGCGGATATCCAGGCGTGCGATGTAGTCGTTGGCCAGGCGCTGCTGCTCGGCGCGGGGGATCGGCCGCATCCAGCCGCGGCGAGCCTGCAGTGCCAGGATGATGTTCTCGCGGATCGACAGCTCGGCGACGATCCCGTCGGTCTTACGGTCTTCCGGGGCGAAGCCGAAGCCGGCGGCGATGGCGTCGCGCGGGCCGCGCAGGTGCAGCTCGTCCGCGCCTTTGCCTCCATCTCCGCCCCCATCTCCGCCCCCGCTCTCGACATCGCGAACGCGGCCGCTGTGGGCGCGCTTGATGCCGAACATCACCTCGGCGGTCTCGGTGCGCCCCGAGCCCAGCAGGCCGGCCATGCCGATCACCTCGCCGCGCTGGACGCTGAGATCGAACGGCTCGATATGCCCGCGGCGGCCCACCTGCTCGAAGGCGAGCAACGGCTCCCCGGCGGCCTGCGTGTGGCCCTCGGCACGCCTGGCGTCATGCTCCTCGGCTGCCAGTTCGCGCCCCAGCATGTGCTCGATCAGCCGCACCCGGTCGAGTTCGTCGCAGCGCGTGGTGACGATCTTGCGCCCATTGCGCAGCACCGTGATGCGGTCGCACAGCGCATATACCTGGTCCAGGAAGTGCGACACGAAGAGGATGCCCAGGCCCTGGTCGCGCAACCGGCGCACCACCGCGAACAGCATCTGCACTTCGCGGTCGTCGAGACTCGCGGTGGGCTCGTCGAGAATCAGCACCTTGCCTGACAGCGCCACCGCGCGGGCAATCGCGACCAGTTGCTGCACTGCCACCGAGTAGCTGCCGAGGTCGCGGTCGAGGTCGATGGCGAGCCCGTAGCCATCCAGCATCGCCGCCGCCTGGCGGCGCTGGGCTCGGGTGTCGACGATGCCGAAGCGGCGCGGCTCGTGGCCGAAGGTGAGGTTCTGGGCCACGGTCAGGTTGGGCAGCAGATTGACCTCCTGGTAGACCGTGCCGATGCCCAGCGCCTGGGCCTGGGCGGTGGAATCCGGTGAGATCGGCGCGTCATCCAGCAAGAGCGTGCCGGCGTCGCGGCGATAGGCACCGGTGAGGCACTTGATCAGGGTCGACTTGCCGGCGCCGTTCTCGCCCAGCAGTGCGTGCACCTCGCCGCGGTCGAGCTCGAAGTCGACCCCATCGAGCGCCTTCATGCCGACGAAGGTCTTGGTCAGTGACTGGATGGCAAGCAGCATGGTCGGTCATCCCGAGTGAGCGGACCCGGCGGCGTCGAGAGCGCCGCAGGGAGAGAGCGGAAGGCCGGCAGCGTGCGATGCCGGCCGCAGGCGTGGCTCAGTAGCCCAGATCCTTGCGCCGCTGGTATTCGCCCTCGGGGTCGTCGCTCTGGGTGTAGAGCTTGGAGTCGGTCTGGATGAACTTGGGCGGCTGGGTGCCATCCTTCCAGTAGGCTTCGAGCGCGTCGAAGGCGGGGCCTGCCATGTTGGGCGTCAGCTCCACCGTGGCGTTGGCGTCGCCGTTGGCCATCGCCTTGAAGTAGTCGGGCACGGCGTCGATGGAGATGGTCAGAATCTCCTTGCCGGGGTGCAGGCCGGCTTCCTTCATCGCCTGGATGGCGCCGATCGCCATATCGTCGTTGTGCGAGAACAGCGCGCAGATATCGTGCCCGCCGTTTTCCGCCCGGATGAAACTCTCCATCACCTCCTTGCCACCGGAGCGCGTGAAGTCACCGGTCTGGCTGCGCACGATCTTGAGGTTGGGGTGGTCGGCGATCGCCTTCCCGAAGCCCTGCTTGCGCTCGATCGCCACCGACGAACCGGTGGTGCCCTGCAGCTCGACCACGTTGCACGGCTTGCCGGCGACCTTGTCGACCAGCCACTGACCGGCGACTTCACCCTCGTGCACGCTGTCGGCGCCCACCGCGGTCATGTAGAGATCCTTGGGCGCATCGATCTGGCGGTCGAGCAGAATCACCGGGATCTCGCTCTCCTTGGCCTCCTTGAGCACGTTGTCCCAGCCGGTGGCCACCACGGGGGCGAGCAGAATGGCATCCACCCCCTGGGCGATGAACGAGCGCAGCGCGGCGATCTGGTTCTCCTGACGCTGCTGGGCATCCGAGAACTTGAGATCGATCCCGCGTTGCTCGGCCTGCTTGCGGGTAATGGTGGTTTCCGCCGCGCGCCAGCCCGACTCCGAACCGATCTGTGAAAAGCCGACGACCTGTGCCGCGGACGCGGTGGCACTGAACCCCATCAACGCGAGGCTGAGGGCGAGTGATTTCTTCATCGGTGGTCTCCCGTGATGGCGCCGGTTTTGCCCGTCTTCGTGGCAGGCGATGCGCGCCAATGAGGCGATTGATCTGCCGCGAGGGTGTCGGTGTGGGGCTATCGGTCTGGCGGATTCAGACCCTGGGGTCGTTGTCGCGAAGACCGTTCTCGACACGCTGTCGGCGGTATTTATTCGATTGCTCGATCCTGCCGGTGGCGCATGAGATACAGGCTCGTACACCACTGTTTTATTGCGTGATGAGTGCGTTTTAAAAAACTTCGCCTTTTATGACGAGGTATCTCTTGGCTTTTTATTGAGCGACGAAAGTCATTGAAAACCAATCACGCTTTGGTCGAGTCGATTTTAAAAAGGTTATCGCTCACTGAACTGAGATGGTGGGCGCGTTTTGAATGCGAGTCGGGGATGAAGTGTGGGGAAGAAATGTGGGGAGATGAAACGTAGGGGAAAAGATGCGGGGGAGGGAAAGCGGGCGCGGCCCCCGTGGGGGCCGCTGAAACGTCTGATGCAGGGGAGCATCACCGGAAAGGAGCGTCGTCCCGGCCTGGCCGTGGCTCAGGCATCGAGTGCCTGCGACCAGCGCGCATACCACTCGCGGAACTGGGCGTACTGGGTCTCGGCGTAGCGCTGCTGGGCCGGGGTGAGGGCGTCGCTCTCATTGAAGTGCAGGCGGTACTCGGTGTCGCCGTTGAGCACCATTAGGTGCTTGTAGTAGAGCACCAGATCGGCGCCCTCGTCGAACGAGGAGAGCACCGCCAGCGCGCGCTCCAGCTCCAGCGCCAGGCGCCGCGCCTCGGGGTCGCCGCTGGCGGCCTGGCGGCTGAGTTCGACCAGCTTGAGAACCTCCCGTGGCAGAGCGTTGCCGACCCCGGTGATGGCGCCGCTGGCGTTGCAGTTGACGAAGCCGTGCACCACCTGGGTATCGACCCCCACCATCAGGCTGACGTCGTCGTCCTGGGAGGTGATGTGCTCGGCGGCATAGCGCAGATCCTCGGCGCCGCCGAACTCCTTGAAACCGACCAGATTGGGAAACGCCTCGCGCAGTGCGAAGAACAGTTCGGCGCGGGTGGCGAAGCCGTAATAGGGGCTGTTGTAGATCACCGCCGGCAGCTCGGGTGCGGCGGCCAGAATGGCGGAGAAGTGTGCGCGCTGGGCCTGGCTGGAGGTACCGCGGGAGAGAACACGGGGAATCACCATCAAGCCTTGAGCCCCGACTTTGGCCGCATGCGCGGCGTGGGCGACCGCTTCCTTGGAATTGACCGCACCGGTACCGACGATGACAGGGACGCCGGCAGCGACCAGACGGGCCACGCCCTCCTGACGCTGGGCCTCGCTGAGCAGCGGCCAATCGCCCATGGAGCCGCAGTAGACCACTGCGCGCATACCGAGATCGATCAGCTCACGCCCCTTGGCAACCAGGGCGTCGTAGTCGGGAGTGCGCTGTGCGGTGCAGGGGGTCATCAGTGCGGGAATGCAGCCGCTGAAAATGGAGTCGGTCATGGTGTCCTCTGGCCTTGTTTTCGCAAGTCATGCGTGGTCGGAAGCGATGCCCCAGGCGAACGGATCGTTGTCATCGATCAGCAAGATGGCATCGGCGGTGACGTGGGCGGTGCCGGTGATGAAGGGCAGAATGCGATCACCCTGCCAGTCGTAGCGCCCCTCGAAGCGGCTGCCGGTGATGCTGGCCTGGACCCAGGTCTCGCCGGGGGCGAGCTCGCCGTCCGCTGCCAGGCAGGCCAGCTTGGCGCTGGTCCCTGTGCCGCAGGGGGAGCGGTCGTAGGCCTTGCCGGGGCAGAGCACGAAGTTGCGGCTGTGGGCCGGCGGGTTGCCGTGGGTATCCGCGGCGAACAGCTCGATATGGTCGATGTGGCCACCGTTCTCGCCGGTGATGGCCTGCGCGTCCAGCGCCTGGCGGATCGCCCAGGTAAAGGCCGTCAGCGCCTCCTCGTTGGCCAGCGTCAGCGTCTGCTCGTGCTCGCCCACCAGGAAGAACCAGTTGCCGCCCCAGGCGATATCGCCATGCACCACGCCGTAGCCTGGCACCTCGACCGGCACCCGCTGGCGGTAGCGGTAGGCGGGCACGTTGCCCACGGTGACCGCGCCGTCATCGTGGAGAATGGCACTGACCTGCCCCACCGGGGTGTCGATGCGGTGGGTACCCGGCGCCAGCCGGCCGAGGTGATAAAGCGAGGCCACCAGCCCGATGGTGCCGTGGCCGCACATGCCCAGATAGCCGGTGTTGTTGAAGAAGATCACCCCGCAGCTGGCGTCCGGCGAGACCGGCTCGCAGTAGAGCGCCCCCACCAGCACATCGTTGCCCCGCGGTTCGAGCAGACACGCTCGCCGCCACTGGTCGTGCTCGCGTCGCAGCAGCTCGCGCTGGGCGGCCATGTCGCCGGTCAGTGCCGGAAAACCCGACATCACCAGCCGGGTCGGCTCGCCGCCGGTATGGGAGTCGATGACGTGGATACGCTGCATGGGGTTCTCCCGTGCTCAGAGGGCAGAAAAGAGGGGCTGTGATCGATGATTTTATATTTTATACAATCCTCGGAGGGATAAGGGAAGGGGTGGCTAGGAGTCGCTAGGAGTGGATGGGTTGGCCGTGGCGATAGATGGCGGGATGTCCGGCATCGTCAACATGCCACCCCGATGGCACGCGCAGTGACCGCGTTTGTATACGACGACCGCGTCAACGGACCCTGAAACGGCGCGACGCGCGCGGCCTCATGGGGTAAAACCGAAGACGGAACAAGCCCGTGAGTGATGACAGGAGCAGAGCAGATGCAGGAACTCAACGCGCAGCCGCTGACCGCAGCAGCCTTCGCGCCTTTCGGCGAGGTGATCGATGCGCGCATCGGCGAGTCGTTCGCGATCAACGCCGGCCGCACCCAGCGCCACCATGCGCTGGCCAAGGTCGATATCCGTGATGACGCCACGCCGCCGCTGATCAGTCTCTTCGTCAGCCAGCCGGTGACGCTGCCGCTGGAGGTCGATCTGCTCGAGCGTCATCCGCTGGGCAGTCAGGCGTTCATGCCGCTGCACGAAGAGCGCTTCGTGGTCGTGGTGGCGCCGCCGGGCGACGACATCGATCCGAGCGCGATTCGCGCCTTCGTCACCGACGGCCGCCAGGGGGTCAACTACCGGGCCGGGACCTGGCATGCGATCCACTCGGTGTTGGAGCGCCAGGGGGAGTTTCTGGTCGTGGACCGTGGCGGTGCCGACAATCTCGACGAGCGGGAGATGAGGATTCGGGTCGTCGTCTAAGAGCGCCTTTTAAAACCGCTGGACGACGTGAGCTCATCCTGCGGCAGTTATCAGAGGGTTTGGAAACACCCTCTAACGCGACGCTGCCCCGCCAGGGCGGGGCAGCGAGAAGCTTGACGCGGCGGTTTTATCAGACTGGCTTGCCGCTGAGCGCGCTGGCGGGGTTTTCCTCCCGCTCCATGCGTTCGCGCTCGGCGTCGATGATCTCGAGCGCCTGTTGCGGCGTCACCTTCGAGGCGGGCGTGACCAGGCTGACGACGACACCCACGACCAGTGCGACCAGCACGGCGGGAATGCTGGGGTTGCCCCAGAACGCGGCCCAGGCATCGACATTGATCACGGTCAGCGAGGTCGCCGACGCGGCGATCAGGGTGGCGATGGCCCCCTGCCAGGTGTAGCGCGGCCAGAAGCGCCCGAGCACGCCGCAGACGAACATCCCTGCCATCACCGTGGCGATCATGCTGGTGATGTAGCTGATGACGTTGTTGGAGGTGAGCGCGAACAGCAGCGCCAGGCCGATGGTGACGACCAGCGCCAGCCGGGAGAGCCCCACGACCTTGCGCGCAGACGGCGTGTGGCCGGTGAACAGTACGTAGATATCGCGCAGCAGGATCGAGACCCCGGCGATGGCGTCGGAGCTGGCGCTGGACATGGTCGCCGAAAGCCCCGCCACCAGCAGCAGCAGGCCCAGCCACAGCGGCAGGATCTCGGTGGCGAGGAACGGGAAGGCGAAGTTGCTGTTGTCCAGGTTCGGGTTGAGGGCATGGGTCGCCATGCCGATGATCGCCGGAATGATCGAGAACAACAGGTAGAGCACGCCGGTGATCACGAACGACTTGCGTACCGAGGCCACCGAGCTGCCGGAGTAGATGCGCTGGCGGTAGGAGGGGGTCGCCAGCACGCCGACCGCGATCACCGCCGCCAGCGACAGCGCCGGCACCAGGCCGATCTTGCCGATCCCGAGGAAGGTGATGGCGCTGGCATCCATGTTGGCGCCTAGGCCGGAGAAGCCACCGACCTCGACCAGCGCGATGATCGCCATCACGATGAAGCCGACGAACAGCACCACCGCCTGCACAGTGTCGGTCCATACCACCGCCATGTAGCCGCCGATCACGCAGTAGATGCCGAAGCCCAGCGCGACCAGGATGCGCGCCGTGGTCAGGTCGATCCCCGCCATCCACGACAGGTAGAGGCCGCCGCCGAGGATATGCGCGCCGAGCCAGCCGATGCAGGCGATGTAGATCAGCACCGCGACGACGTTGCGCACCAGGCGGTTGGCGCCGACATAGTAGGAGAGCTCCTCGCTCATGGTCATGAAGCGCAGGCGTCTCACCGGGGCGAACAAGAACGCCAGCAGCAGCACGCCGATCGCCCCGCCGATACCGTAGAGGGCGCCGGCCCAGCCGTTGGCGTAGCCGAAACCGACCGCGCCCATGCTCGACCCGGTGCCGACCATGGTCGCCACGGTAGTGCCGATGGTCAGAAAGAGCGGCAGGCTGCGCCCGCCGAGCAGGAAGTCGTCACCGTTACCGCGGCTGTGACGTGATACCCAGCAGCCGAAGGCGATCATCACGATCACGTAGGCGACGAAGGTGCCGAGGAAGACTTGGCTGTTCATGGCTACCTCTTATAATTGTCGTCCCGGTCGTTGCCGCGACCGGAGCAGTGTGAAATGTCATGTCCCGTGGGGTTTTTCACTGCGGTCGCGCCCTTGCCGGGGCGCGGCCACCTTTCTTGCTGTTACTCGAACTTGCCTTCCAAAGCTTCACTGCTGACTACCGAAGCTTTGGCCAGCGCCAAGAAAATCGGATAAATAGCCGAGCGGAATGCAGCGCGAGGCGCACGGCACACAGGGAGCGAGACATAACTGGGGGTTAGGCGAGTTCCCGAGTACCGTGCAACAAAGCGATGCGTCCGTGCAGGCATTTATCAAACGCGATCGGCGCGGTAGCACTTGATATCGACCTCCACCTTGCAGTCCACCACCAGGTCCTGGACGCTGCAGATCCGCGCCGGCGGGTGGTCGCCGAACACTTCCTTGAACACCTTGTTGAACGAGCTGAAGTAGCGCGCGTCGGTGAGTACGGCGGTGACATGGACCACGTCCTCCACGCCGTAGCCGGCCTCTTCGGCGATCTTCAGACAGTTGGCGAAGGCCAGCCGCGACTGTTCGACGATGCTGCCTTCGACCACTTCGCCATCGGTCATCGGCGTCTGGCCGGAGACGAACAGCCAGCCACCGGCTTCGGTGGCGCGGGCGAAGGGCAGCTTCTGGCCGCCGGTGCCGACGCCGCCTTCGACGCCATAACGCTTGATGCTCATGCAAAATCTCCTTTCTGGGTCAGGGAAGGCCCCACGCGGCGCGCGGGGCCGATGCGAAATATCAGGCGGCGGGCCGCGAGGGGCGCGGTGACAGCCGCACCTCGCGCCGCAGCAGGCGCCCGTTACGGGTAGCGCTGGCCTGGCCGTGGCGATAGCCGATCGCACCGTTGACCACCACCAGCTCGATGCCGCGGGCCTTGGCGATCGGTGCACTGTAGGTGGCGGTGTCCTCGAGGGTGTCGAGGTCGAACAGCACCAGGTCGGCGAAGGCGCCGGGGCGGATCTCGCCGCGGTCGGTGAGGCCGAAGTTGGCGGCGGAAAGCCCGGTCATCTTGTGCACCGCCGCGGCCAGCGGCAGCAGCTGCAGATCGCGGCTGTAGTGCGCCAGCACCCGCGGGAAGGCGCCCCACAGACGCGGGTGCGGATGCGGATCGTTGGGCAGACCGTCGGAACCCACCATCGACAGCGGATGCGCCAGCACCTGGCGCATGTCCGCCTCGCTCATGTTGTGATAGACCGCCCCGGCCGGCTGCAGCCGCCGCGCGGCGTCCTCCAGCGACAGCTGCCACTGCGCGGCGATCGTCTTCAGCGGTTGACGCGCCATCTCGGGGTGCGGGTCGGACCAGGTGATGAAGATATCGATCTCGTCGGTGACCTGGCCCAGGTCCAGCGTCGAGGAGCCGGCGGTGTAGGGGTAGCAGTCGCAGTGCACGCCGTGGCGGTGCGCGGCCTCGTCGAGCTTGGCCAGCGCCAGTGGCGCATTGCCCCAGTTGCCGGCGCCGGCGCACTTGAGATGCGAGATCACCAGCGGCGCCTGGCCGTGGGCGGCGGTGGCGAAGGCTTCCTCCATCGCCGCGGGTAGCCCCGCGAACTCGTCACGCAGATGCGTGGTATAGACGCCGCCGGCGTGCCCCACCGCCTCGACCAGGGCGTTCATCTCGGCGCTGGGGGCGTGGAAGGCGTTGCGGTAGGCGAGCCCCGAAGAGAGCCCCAGGGCGCCCTCGGCCAGGGCGTGCTCGAGCTGGGCGCGCATGGCCGCGATCTCGGCCGGGCTGGCGGGGCGGTCGAAGCGGTCCATCACCTGGCTGCGCAGGCTGGTGTGGCCGATCAGCGCGGCGACGTTGACGCTGGGACGCGCCGCGGCCACCGCCTCGGCGTAGGCGGCGAAGGTGGGGTAGCGGAAATCCTCGGCGCGCCCGAGCAGGTTCATCGGGTCCGGCACCTCGCCATCGAGGCTGACCGGGCTGGCGCTGATGCCGCAGTTGCCGACCACCACCGTGGTCACCCCCTGAGAGAGCTTGGGCAGCATCTCCGGGGTGCGGATGACGTTGGTGTCGTCGTGGGTGTGAACGTCGATGAAGCCGGGGGTCAGGGTCAGCCCCGCGGCTGCGATCTCTTCGCGGCCATGGGCCTCGGCCAGGTCGCCTACGGCGGCGATGCGCTCGCCGTCGATGGCGACATCGGCGACGAAGGCGTCGCTGCCGCTGCCATCGATGATGCTGGCGCTGCGGATCAGCAGATCATAGAGGTTGGACATGGGCGCTCCTGGCGTCTCAGTCGCCGAGCGGCTGGCGATCGTCGCCGCCGCGATGGGCATCGAGGGTGATCTTGAGCCGCCGCAGCTTGTCGCGGGTCCGCGCCCGGTGGCGCAGTGCCAGGCCCAGCGCCAGCATGTCGACGGCGGCCATCATGGCGTAGCGTGATGACGACGGAAAATAGATGAAGTCGGTCTCCCGTGAGGCCAGCGGCAGCGCCAGGTCGGCGATGCCGGCCAGCGGCGAGCCGACCGCGGTGATCGCGACCACCCGCGCGCCGTACTCGCGGGCCAGCTCGGCGGCATCGTTGATCTCGGGGGTGTAGCCGCTGGCCGAGATCGCCACCACCACGTCTTCCGGCTCCAGGGTGGCAGCGACCATGCGCGGCAGCAGCGCCTGCGGATAGGCGCTGATCGCATAGCCCAGGCGCACCAGCCGGAACTGCAGCTCCTGGGCCATCACCGTGGAGCCCCCGCCGGCGCCGAAGACCAGGATCTGGCGCGCGCTATCCAGCATCGCCACCGCACCCTCGACGTCGGCCTGCTCCATCAGCGTGCGGTTGAGCGCCAGGGTCTGGGTGGCGCTGTCGTAGATCACGCCGAGGCCATCCTCCTCGTTCGCCTCCTGGATGAAGCGGCGCCCTGCGGCCAGAGCGCGAGTCAGGCGGGTCTTGAGGTCGCGTACGTTGCGGCACTCCACCGCCCGGGCGAAGCGTGTCACCGTGGCGTCGCTGACCCCGGCTCGGGTGGCGATCTCGCCGATGCTCGCCTCGGCGACGAAATCGATATCATCGAAGATCAGCCCGGCGACCTTGCGCTCGGCGGCGCGCAGGCTGGGGAGACGGGCGGTGATCAACGACAGGATGTCGATCTGCTGGCTCACTGAGATCTCCTCTGGTGACAGCCGGTGACGGGCGGGAAAAGCAGGCTTGTTATTTTCTATCCTAATTCATAAATCCGTGAAAGTTATTTTCTTTTGGCCTCGGTCGACGTGCAGCGCCGGCCCCGTTGCGTCGGGGCGGCGCGCTCGCGGTCACAGTGACGAGGTCTTGAGAAACGCCTGCAGTCGCGGTGACTCGGGGGTCGAGAACAGCGTCGCGGGTGGGCCCTGCTCGGCGATGCGGCCGCCATCCATGAACACCACCTTGTCGGAGACATCGCGGGCGAAGCGCATCTCATGGGTGACCAGCACCATGGTCATGCCCTCCTGGGCGAGACTGCGAATGGTCTCGAGCACCTCGCCGACCCGCTCCGGGTCGAGCGCCGAGGTCGCTTCGTCGAACAGCATCACGCGCGGGTTCATGGCGATGGCGCGGGCGATCGCGACCCGCTGCTGCTGGCCGCCGGAGAGCTGGGCGGGGCGGTGATCGCGGCGCTCCAGCATGCCCACCCGCTCCAGCCAGTGGTCGGCCAGCTCCACCGCCTGGTGCCGGGACATGCCGCGCACCCGGGTGAGGCCGAGAGTGACGTTGTCCAGCGCACTCATGTGCGGAAACAGGTTGAACGCCTGGAACACCATGCCGGTCATCGCCCGCTGGCCGGCGATCTCGCGCTCGCTGGCGCGCACGCGCTGGCCGTTGCGCTGGCGATAGCCGATGCTCTCGCCGCCGATCCGCACCTCGCCCTGGTGAAACTCCTCGAGCAGGTTGAGGCAGCGCAGCAGAGTCGTCTTGCCCGAGCCGCTGGAGCCGATGATGGAGACCACGTCGCCCTCGTTCACCACGAGATCGATGCCTTTGAGCACCTCGAGTTCACCGAAGCGCTTGTGCAGCGCGCGCACTTCCACGATGGGAGTCATGTCGTTCTCCTGGCGGGGCGGTCGAGGCGCCGGCCGACGTAGCGTCCGACCTGCTCGATGGCGAAGTCGATCAGGAAGTAGATCAATCCCGCGAGCAGGTAGAACTGCATGTTGAGAAAATTGTTGCTGATGATCTGCTGGGTGGTGAGCAGCAGCTCGGCGACGCCGATCACGGAGAGCAGCGTGGACGCCTTGACCATCTCCACCGCGGCGGTGATCCAGGTCGGCAGCGCGTAGCGCAGCGCCTGGGGGAACAGGATGTGGCGGAAGATGCCAGCGAAGGTGAGACCGATGGCGCGGCCGGCCTCGATCTGCCCACGCGGCAGCGCCTGCAGGGCGCCGCGCAGGATCTCGCCGACATGCGAGGCGCAGAACAGCGTCAGCGCCAGCACCCCGGCCTGGAAGGCGCCCAAGTCGAGACCCACGGCAGAGGAGATGTAGAAGGTGGCGAGCACCAGTACCAGCACCGGAGTGCCGCGGATGATGTCGATGTAGGCGCGTGCCGGCCAGCGCAGCGGCTTGATGCCGTAGGTTACGGCGACGCCGATTGCGACCCCCAGCAGTGTGCCCGCGACGATGGCCGACAGCGAGACGCCGATGGTGACCGCGGTGCCCTGCAGCAGCGCATCCCGGTGGCTGATCACCTGATTGAAGAAGTAGTCCCACTGCATCTCAGTTCGCCTCCAGGACCAGGCGCTTCTCGAGCGCCCGCAGAATCAGCGTGATGGCGTAGCAGCAGACGATGTAGAGCAGCGAGGCGACCAGCCACACCTCGATCACGCGGAAGGTCTCGGAGTTGATCTTGCGCGCATAGTAGGTCAGCTCCGGCACCGCGATGGTGGCGGCCAGCGAGGTGTCCTTGAACAGCGAGACGAAGTTGTTGCCGAACGCCGGCAGTGCGTTGCGGAACATGATCGGCAGCACGATATCGCGCTGAATGCGCGACCGGGTCAGGCCGATCGCTTGGCCCGCTTCGATCAGGCCCGGCGGCACGCTCAGCAGCCCGGCGCGGAAGACCTCGGCCATGTAGGCGCTGGTGTAGAGCGACAGGGCGACGATGAAGCTGCTGATCTTGTCCAGTGACAGGCCCAATTGGGGCATGCCGAAGAATAGAAACAGCACGATCACCAGGATGGGCAGATTGCGCAGGATCGAGATCCAGGCGAAGGCGAGACTCGCCAGCCAGCGGCTCGGTGCCCGGGTGGCGAAGGCGACGACCAGCCCCAGCAGCGAGCCGATCGCGATGGAAACCAGTGCCAGCAGCAGGCCCAGCCCGATACCGCTCAGCAGCAGCGGCCACTGCGCTAGGATCGGAGCGAAGTTGAAGTGATAGCTCATGACAGTTCATTCACCGGCGGCGATTCGAGGATAGACCCCCACGCCAGCGGCTGGCGCGGGGGTCCCGGAGTTCAGCGCATCTCGCTGGGGAAACCGGTCTCGGGCGCCGGCGGGCGCTCGCCGAACCACTGTTCGAAAGCCGCGGCGTAGCGCTCGAACTCGACCCCGTTCATCGCCTGTTCGAGGGTGGTGTTGACGAACTGCAGCCAGCGCGCGTCATCCGGCGAAACCGCACAGGCGTACGACTGCGGATTCCAGGCGTAGCCGGCGTCGGTATAGCGGCCGCTGTTGTTCTTCATGTACCACTTCAGCGTGGAGAGGTCGGTGGCCACGGCGTCGGCGCGGTGCGAGTTGAGCGCCTGATAGATCAGGTTCTGGCTCTCGTACTGGTCCACCTTCGCCTCGGGGAGGGCCTGATGCACCATCTGCTCGGCGTAGACGTTCTGCAGCACCGCCACCGTGATGTCGCTGCCGGCCGCCTTGAGCGCGGCGAAGTCGGCATAGTCGCCGCCGTCGAGCATCAACAGGCCGACGCCCTCGCGGTAGTAGGGCACGGTGAACGCGACCTGCTGGGCACGCGCCGCAGTCACGGTCATCGCCTGGCAGGAGATATCGACCTTGTTGGTCAGCAGGTTGGGGATGCGCGCATCGGAAGATTGATTGACGAAGCGCACCTTGCTGGGATCGTTGAACAGCCCCTGGGCCAGGATATGGCCGATATCGGCATCGAAGCCGACGGTCTGGCCATTCTGGGTGAAGTGCCAGGGCGGATTGGCGCTGCCGGTGCCGACGATCAGCTCACCGCGCGCGAGCACGTCCTGCAGGGTGTCGGCGTGCACGTCGGCGACGCTCATCGAGGAGAGGGCGAATACCGAGATGGCGCCCAGCATCTTGTGAATCGTTGTCATGGGTAGGCTCACCTGTTGTTGCTGTTGTTTGCGGCTGATGTTGTTTGCGGCTGCTGTGTGCGGCTGCGATCCGGCGTTCCTGTCTATCTGAAATGATCGGCTGTCTGAAATGATCGGTCGTGTGAAACGACCAATCGTCCGATATTTCGGACTGTTGTCTGGGTTACCGGATAAATCTATACTGCGCGCATTCCAGCCCGCCGCGCAAGGGGGCTTATCCTGACGATCAGCGCCTGGGTATCCTGGCCTTTCATGCCGGCCAACGAAGAGGTGATATGCGTCAATCCACGACATCGACGTCCCGGGCGCGCGGCATCGACCGCGTCATCTCGCTGTGTGAGCAGCTGCATCTGCATCGCGAACCGATGACGCCCAAGGAGCTGATGGCGGCCACCGGCGCGCCGCGCTCCAGCGTCTACGAGCTGATCAATCTGCTCAGCGAGGCCGGTTGGCTGGAGACCGGCAGCGACGGGCGTATCTTCTTCGGCCGGGCGATGCACTACTTAGGCCTCGACTACGCCGACCACAACGATCTGCTGCGCCGGGCGCGGCCGGTGATGCGTCAGCTCTCGGCGCGCTTCGACGAGACCACGCAGCTGTGCATGCTCGATGGCGACAAGTACACCGTCATGCTCAACGAGAACGGCGCGCGCCCGTTTCGGATCAGTTCCGAGGTCGGGGTCAAGGTGCCGATCCCGTGGACCGCCTCGGGGCGCGTGCTGCTCGGCGGCATGTCGCGGGAGGTGATCCTGGGGCTGGTGCCGGAGGCCGATTTCGTGCTGCCCAGCGGTGAGCAGATCGATATCGACGCCTTCCTCGCCGAGATCGAACACACGCGCCAGCGCGGCTATGCGCTCACCGAAGGGCTGGTGGACAGCTTCGCCTGCTGCATGGCGGTACCGATTCACGAGGGCGATACCATCGCCCGGGCAACGCTCTGCTTCACCGTAGGGCGCAATGCCGATCAGGTGCGCCGTGAGACCCTCGTCGAGGCCCTGCGCGAGGCCGCCGCGACGCTGTCCCACGGTGACTGAACCGGGTGCCGGCGTGCGCCGGCGCCGCTGGTTCTCTTCCCGTGCCGTCATCTTTTCTCTGGCATCTTTCGCTCTGCCTCCGGAGGCCCGTCATGCACCACTCGCCCAGTCCTGTTTCCGTGACCCGCAGTGTCCCCGTGATCGAGAAGGGCACGCCCTACGTTGCGTCGACACCGGCCAAGCTGCTGCGCGACGTACCGCTGCCGGCGGCAGCCGTGCTGGCACCGGCGCTGGCCCACAACATCGCCTGGATGCAGCGCTTCGCCGCCGACCACGGCGCCGAGCTGGCGCCCCACGGCAAGACCACCATGGCGCCTGAGCTGTTCAAGCGTCAGCTGGCGGCGGGGGCCTGGGGGATCACCCTGGCGACCGCGGTGCAGACGGCGGCGGCGTACGCCCACGGCATCGAGCGTGTGCTGATGGTCAACCAGCTGATCGGCGAGCCCAACATGGCGCTGGTGGCGGATGCCATCGCCGCGGGGCTGGATTACTACTGCGTGGTGGACGGGGTCGACAACGTGCGCGCGCTGGGTGCCTTCTTCGCCGCCCGCGGGCTGCGTCTACAGGTGCTGGTGGAGCTGGGCGTCGCCGGCGGGCGCTGCGGCTGTCGCGACGCTGACCAGGTCGCGGCGGTGGTGGCGGCGATCGCCGCCGAGCCGGCGCTGGCGCTGGTGGGGGTCGAGGGCTACGAAGGACTGATCCACGGCGGCGACGAGGTCGCGGCAGTGCGCGCCTACGCCGCGCGGCTGGTTGAGACGGTGCGCAGCCTGCGCGAGAGCGGGGCGCTGGCGCGCGAGGCGCCGATCGTCACCGCTTCGGGCTCCAAGTGGTTCGACCTGATCGCCGAGGGCTTCGACCGCGCCGAGCTGCGCCAGCACTACACTCCGGTGCTGCGCCCCGGCTGCTACGTGGTCCACGACCACAAGCTCTATGCCGGCGCCATGGCCGAGATCAAGTCGCGCCACCCCGGGCTGGCGGGCAAGCTGCAGCCGGCGCTGGAGGTCTTCGCCCAGGTGCAGTCGCTGCCAGAGCCGGGGCGCGCGATCGTCGCCCTGGGCAAGCGCGATATCGGTCACGAGCCGGATCTGCCCATTGCCCTGCGCCGTTATCCCCAGGGTCAGGCGACGCCGTGCGAGGTCGACGGCTGGCGCAGCGTGCACATCATGGATCAGCACCTGTTTCTCGAGCTGCCCGCCGGGGCCGAGGTCGCGGTGGGTGACGTGATCGCCTTCGGCACCTCGCACCCCTGTCTGACCTTTGACAAGTGGCGTCGCCTGCTGCTGGTGGATGCCGATCTGAATGTCGAGCAGACCCTGGAAACCTGCTTCTGACGCCACGCCGACATGCCGCATCACAAAATTGGAAATCCTTTCCATAAATATTGACGCCGGCATCCCGCTCGCTTAACTTGGCATCCGGTGAGCGATGCGGGTGCCCCGTGCCCGACGTCGACGCCTCTCTACTTATTGTGGCCATCGCCCGCGGCGGCGGTGGCCCACCCGAGCGCTCTTCCGTCGGGTAAGAGACCTTATTCACAGACGGAAGCTTGGCGAGCCATTGGCTCGCCATTTTTTTGCCCCAACCCCACGGCCGGCTTGCCGCGCCGTTCACGCCCGCCTTGTACGAGAACGGTTTACGCGCGTTGGTTTTTCGTACACACCCTGGTTGCTGCCGCACCTTCTAAAGCACTAGTGGTCTATATCCCCCGTTTTCGCCCGACCGCGCCGCGGCGGAGCGCGCTTCCTGCCGCCCGGCCGTATGCGGGACGGCAGTAGCGTTAATGGCAGGTAGATAAGGAGGTGTACGTGATTCATCAAGGAAGAGCGAAGATGCTGATGCGGGCCCGGCAGTGGCTGCTGGGCGCCGGGCTGCTGGCGCTGGCCGGCGGTGCCCAGGCCCAGCTCGAGGATTTCGAGGCGCTGGACAATCCGGCCGAGGCCGAGAAGCCGTTCGAAGGGCAGGCCGAACTGGGCTATCACAAGATCAGCGGCAACAGCCACAGCGAGAGCCTGCTGGCCGGCGCCGACATGACCTGGTTCGATGCGCCCTGGTCCTACAACTTGAAGCTGGGGGCCAAGAGCGCCAGCGACGATGACGAGACCTCCGCCGAGGAGTATTTCGTCCAGGGTCGCACGCGCTACAACCTCTCCCGCGCCAACTATCTGTTCGGGCTGGCGCGCTGGGACAAGGACCGTTTCTCCGGCTATGACTCGCAGAGCACGCTGATCGGTGGCTACGGCCGCCAGCTCCTGGAGGGGCCGCCGCATTCGCTCTCGGTCGAGGTCGGCCCCGGGGTGCGTCACGACGAGTACACCGGCGACGGCAGTGACGATCTGGCGCTGTTCTACGCCGGACTGGACTACGGCTGGCAGTTCTCCGAGAACTCGCGCTTCACGCAGACGCTGGCCACCGAGTCGTCGCGCGAGAACATCATCGGGCGCTCCGAGACGGCGCTGGTCGTGGCGATGAACGACGACCTGGCGCTCAAGCTCTCCTACGAGGCCGACTTCAACGACAACCCGCCGCCGGGAGCCTCCAGCCAGACCGATACCACGACCGGGGTGTCGCTGGTCTACCACATGTGATCAAGAGCACCCTTTACAGCCGCCAGGCGACGTGGGCTCATCCTGCGCCCGTGGTCAGAGGGTTCGGACGTCAGTTCTGTACCGACATCACCGCTCCGCCATCGACGCGCAGATTGCTGCCGTTGACGAAGGAGGCGTGGGGGGAGAGCAGCATGGCGATGATGTAGGCGACTTCGTCCGCCTCGCCGCGGCGCTTGGCGACGATGCCCGGGCGCTCTTCGTCGAGAAAGCTCGCCACTGCCTCGTCGAAGGAGCAGTTCAGCGCTTTGGCGCGCTGGTGCATCATGCCGTCGGTCATCGGTGAGGCGATGAACGCCGGGGCCACGGTGTTGCACAGCACCCCGTGCGCCGCCTCGCGGTAGGAGAGATTCTTGATGAAGGCGCTCAGCGCCGCCTTGGCGGTGTTGTAGACCGCCTCCTCCCAGTAGGGCTGTACGGTGTTCTCCGAGGTGAGGCAGACGAAGCGCCCCCAGCCCTGTTCGCGCATCGCCGGGATGGTCGCGCGCGCCAGACGCACGGCGGAGAAGAAGTCGATCTGCCACGCCTCTTCGTAATCGGCGTCCGGTAGCGTCAGCGGGTCGCCCTTGGCGCCGGTGATGCCGGCGGCGTGGACCACCATGTCGATATGGCCGAAGCGTTCGCGGCCGCGGGCGACGAGGGCATCGACCTGGGCCTGATCGGTGACATCGGCGGTGACGCAGAGCGTCGCGCTGTCGAGATCGGCCGCCGCCGCCTCGAGCGCCTCGGCGTCGATGTCGCTGAGGACGAGATTGACGCCCTCGGCGGCGAGCCGCCGCGCGGTCGCCAGACCGATGCCGCCCTGGGCGCCGGTCACCAGTGCGGTCTTGCCGCTGATGGCGAGATCCATGCGTTTGCCTCCTTGCAGACGATGAACTTACACAGAATGAACTTGCAGAAGATGGCGCCGCCGCCGCAGGGGCAATGACACCCGAGCCTTGAGCATGGTCACGATTGGCGCGCGGCGCCAACTCGGTTTTGTCAGCCCTGGCTGGCTGCGGCATAGTGGGCGCTTCTCGCCATCATCACCGGACACCCCCGCACAGCGGCAGCCGCCATGCGTCTTCTGCAGGCATCGTCGTCGCGCCATGACGGGGGATCTCGCAGGGAACGCCATGACAATCCGAATTCTCTCCCGGGCGCTCGGCGCCGGGGTGCTGCTCGCGCCGCTGGGCGCGCTGGCCCAGACGGCCAGTGCCGCGCCCGAGGCCCAGCCGGTCATCGAGGTGACCGCGCCACGCCTGGCGCGGGAACTCTACGCCACGCCGGCGGCCGTCTCCGTGGTCGACCGCCAAGCGATCCAGCAGGGCCAGCAGCGGGTCAGGCTGGACGAGTCGCTCGACCTCGTTCCTGGCCTCTATCTGCAGAACCGCAACAACTTCGCCCAGGGGCAGCGCATCGCCATCCGCGGTTTCGGCGCGCGGGCGCCGTTCGGTGTACGCGGTATCACCGTGATGGTCGACGGTATCCCCTATACGCTGCCCGACGGTCAGGCCCAGCTCGACGCCATCGATCTCGACAGCGCCGAACGCATCGAGGTGATCCGCGGGCCGGCCGCGGTGCAGTACGGCAATGCCGCCGGCGGGGTGATCAGCGTGACCACGGCGGACGGGCGCGACGATCCGGGTAGCCACATTCGTATGGAAGGGGGCAGCCACGGCTATCAGAAGTACGCGGTGAGCAACGGCGGGGTCAATGGCCCCTGGTCGCACCATGTCAGCCTCTCCGCCCTCGACTATTCGGGCTACCGCGACCACAGCGCCACCGAGAAGTATCTGCTCAACGCCAAGCTGCGCCGCGAGCTGGGCAGCGACCGTGCGCTCACCGCCATCGTCAATCTGCTCGACAATCCCGAGTCCGAAGATCCCAGCGGACTGACCCGGGCACAGGTGCATGCCGACCGCGATCAGGCCGGGGCCTTCACCGAGAAGTACGACACCGGCCAGAACGTCGATCAGCAGGTATTCGGCCTGCAGTACGAGGATCTCTCGGCGGGGCCCGGGGCGCTCTATCTCAAGGGCTTCTATCTGCGCCGCGACTTCGAGCAGCAACTGCCCTATCCCGGCGACAGCCTGATCGACTATCAGCGTGACTACTATGGTGGTAGCGCCGAGTACCACCAGACCGTGCACCTGGCGCAGATGCCGCTGCGCTATGTCGCCGGGGTCGATGTCGCGCATCAGCGCGACGATCGTGGACGTAAGAGCGTCGCCTTCAGCGGCGAGGTCACCGGCACGGCGGCCGACGAGACCCAGACGGCGACCTCGCTGGGGGCCTTCGTGCAGGGCGATCTCGACCTCGACGAGCGCTGGACGCTCTCCCTCGGCGGTCGCTACGACCGGGTCAAAATGAAGATCGACGACGCCTATATCGACTCCGCCAACGAGGACGGCGATGACAGCGGCGAGCGGACCTTCGATCAATGGAGCACCAGCGCGGGTATCAGCTACCGCTACCGCGCCAACCATCAGCTCTATGCCAACACCGCCACCGCCTACGAGACGCCGACCTTCTCCGAGTTCGCCAATCCCAGCGGCGCTGGCGGCTTCAACGGCGATATCGAGCCGCAGAAGGCGTGGAGCCGCGAGCTGGGCGCGCGCGGCAGCTTCACCAATGGCGTCGACTACGACGTCGCGCTGTTCTCGGTGCGGGTGCGTGACGAGCTGGTGCCCTACGAGGGCGAATCCGGGCGTACCTTCTATCAGAACGCCGGTGACAGCGAGCGCGATGGCCTCGAGGTCGCGCTCGGCTGGCAGTTCACCCCCGGCTGGCGCCTCGACAGCGCCCTGACGCTGGCGCGCTACCACTTCGAGCATTTCTCCGATACCCAGGGTCGCTACGACGGCAAGCGCATCCCCGGCCTGCCGCAGCAGACCTGGGTCAACCGCCTGAGCTGGGAGGGGGGCGGCCAGCGTTTCGCCAGCGTCGAGACCCAGTACGTGGGCGATATGGTGGCGGACAACGCCGGCGAGGTGAGCGTCGGCGACTACTGGCTGGTCAATCTGCGCGGTGGCGACGGCTGGCATCTGGGTGGCGATACCTGGCTCAAGACCTATGTCGGTGTGCGCAATCTGTTCGCGGTGGAGCACTATGCCAACGTGCGCATCAACGCCAGCAATGCGCGCTACTTCGAGCCGGCGCCAGGGCGAACGGTCTATGCTGGTATCGGCATCGATTTTTAGGGTGTCACGACACGGGCGCCGTAAAGGCATCGCGTTCGGCGATCCATTCAGCGCTTTTCGAGCGCCATCATAACGACACCGGGCCGTCCACAGGGTGCCCGGCGGGATCACGAGGAACTCATCATGCGTCATCTACTCTCTTTTGCTCTAGCCGCACTGCTGCTGTCGCTGCTCGCCGGCTGTACCGTCAACACCTACGCCGATGGCCAGCGCGAGGTTCAGCCCGGCGTCCCCCAGGATGGCCCCACCGCCAATCCAGCGGATGCCACCCGCGGGCAGCAGGGCAGCGGCGAGCTGCCCTGAGCGCCCGCCACGCCGGGACCGTACGCGTGCTTGCGCGGCACGCGATGTGGCAAAGTAAAGTTCAAGATCGAGTCGCCGATAGACGTTTTACGTACTGCCACCCCCCTTTAGGTGGGCGGTGCGCGGGCAGGTCGGCGGGAGGCCGCGACGTCCGCGCGCCGCCGCCGAGCGAGAGCGCCGAGATGTGCCCGACCCCTTCGCACCGCTGGACCCTGAGCGCACCGCTGGCGGCCCTGGCGTTGATGCTGCTGGCGTGGGCGGCCCCCGCCGTCAGCGCTCAGCTGCAGATCACCGACGCCGCTACCGGCGCGCCGCTGAGTGAGGCGGTGATCGAGGTCTACGCGCCGTCCACAGCGGGTGCGACCCGCGCCGCCTCCGATGGCTACCAGATCGTTCAGCGCCATGCCACGTTCATTCCGCACGTGCTGCTGGTGCCGGTGGGTGCCGAGGTCAGCTTTCCCAATCGCGATACCACTCGCCATCAGGTCTACTCCTTCTCGCCGGCGCACCCGTTCAGCCTCGATCTCTACCTGCAGGAAACGCCGCCGCCGGTGCGCTTCGATCGCGCCGGGGTGGTCGTGCTCGGCTGTAATATCCATGACGCCATGGAGGCCTTCATCGTGGTCAGCGAGGCACCTTACCGCGCACTCACCGCTGACGATGGCCGCGCCGCGTTCGCGCTGCCGCCAGGGCGGCACCGGCTGCGCGTGTGGCACCCACGCCTGGAAGACACGCATCTCGTGTGGTGGGAAGGCGAGATCGGCGCCGATGAGACGCGCCAAGTGGCGCTCGAACTCGCGGCGAGCCTGCCCTCGGTGCCCGAGCCCTCGGCTCTGCAGCAGCGCTTTCGGCACGCGCTCGAACAGACGCAGGCCCGCTGAGTGTCGTTCCGCCGACGTCTGTTGCTGATCATGCTGGCGGTGATGGTCGTGGCCCAGCTGGTCGCCGCCATCGCCACCCTGGGCACCATCCATCGCGATGTCATGCACAAGGGCGGGCGCGAGCTGGAGGTGGGGCTCGGGGTGATGCGCCAGCTGCTCGACGAGCGCGGCAAACAGTTGCGCGACAGTGTCGGCATCCTGACCTCGGACTTCGGCTTCAAGAGCGCGATCGCCTCTCAGGATGTGGGCACGCTGGCCAGCGTTCTGGCCAACCATGGCCAGCGGGTGGGCGCCGATATGGTGCTGCTGGCGGCGCCGGACGGCACCATCGTGGCCAGTAGCCATCACGCCCCCGGTACGCCGATGCCGTTCCCGCGACTATGGCGACAGGTACGTCAGGCCGGCGAGGCGACCGGTGTGGTGCTGCAGGGCCCGCGCCCCTATCAGTTCGTCATGCTCCCGGTGCGCGCGCCCAACCTGATCGGCTGGGTCGGCATGGGGTTTTTGCTCGATACGCCGCTGGCCGAGGAGATTGGCCGCTTGACTCGGCTGCAGGTCAGTTTTTTGGTGAGTGGCGCGGATCAGGCGTCGGCGGCACCGGGTGACGCCGTAGACGACACAGCGGGCGATGCCGTAGACGAAGCACCGGGCGATATGAAGGGCGATATTTCCGGCGGTATGAAGGGCTATGTCGCCGGCGCGTTGGCCCAAATGCCGCCCGCGGCGTTGAGCGCGCTGCGCGCGGATCTGGCGCGCGGCGAGTATCTGTACCACAGTGGCGTCGACTCCAGGCTGGACGCGCTGGTGCTCGCCTCGCCGCTGATGACCTCCGAGATCCCCGCGGATGCAGATCGGGGCCAAGTCTATGCCGTGGTGGAGCACTCGCGTGCGGATCTGCTGGCGGTATTCCAGGCCCTCGGTTGGCGGCTAGCGGCGATCTTTGCGGTGACGCTGGCGCTGACCGCGCTGGTCGCCGCCTTCAGTGCGCGCAGCATGTCACGGCCATTGATAAGGCTGGCCCAAGTGGCCCAAGGGATCGGCCGCGGCGAGCGGATCACTGAGGTGCCGACCGACAGAGGCGGTGAGATCGGCCTGCTCGGGCGTACCCTGATAGCGATGCAGCGCGATATCGAGAGCCGCGAACGCCAGCAGCGCGAGCAGGCGCGGCGTGATCAGCTTACCGGGCTGGCCAATCGCCACTCGGCGCAGCAGGACATCGCCGAGGCGGTCGCGGCGGGCTCCCCGTTCACGCTGCTGCGGCTGTCGATCTGCGGTTTCCGCCATATCAACGATACCTTCGGCTACGCCGTCGGCGATCAGGCTCTGCGCCAGTTGGCGAGACGGCTCGCTGACTGCCCGGCGCCGATGCGTCACGCCTACCGCCTGGGGGGCGATGAGTTTCTGCTGCTGATCGACTCGGGAGCCGTCGAGGCGCGCTGGTTGGCGTCGCTGCGCGAGGGGCTGGCGCAGCCGATCGAGCTCGAGCAATCGCCGCTGCGCCTGCAGCTCGTCTATGGCGAGGTCAACTTCCCCGAGCATGGGGGCAGCGCACCGTTGCTGCTGCGGCGGGCCGAGGTCGCCATGGCCATGGCCAAGCAGCAACGGCTCGGCTATCTGCGCTATGTGGAAGGGCAGGACGAGAAGCGTCTGCGCGAAATGACGCTGGTGCGTGATCTGCAACTGGCGGCCGAGCGGGGGCAGTTGAGCATGGTCTACCAACCCAAGATCGCCGCCGTCGATGGCGCGCTGGTCGAGCTCGAGGCGCTGATGCGCTGGCAGCATCCGGAGTTCGGTTTCATCCCGCCGGACGAGTTCATCACCCTGGCCGAGAGTGCCGGGATCATCTCCCATCTGACCGGCTGGATGTTGGACACGGTGTGCCGGCAACTGGCCGCCTGGGAGGCCGAGGCGGGGTTGTGCCTGGCGGTGGCGGTGAATCTTTCGGCCCAGGACGTGATCGACCCGGCGCTGCCGCAGCGGCTCGATCAGGCGCTGGCCGCGTATGGTCTGGACCCGTCCCGGCTGGGGCTGGAGGTGACCGAGAGCGCTATCATCTCCGACCCGGAGGTGTCGCGCCGGGTGCTGGCCGAGCTGTCGCGGCGCGGCGCCAGCACCGCGATCGACGATTTCGGTACCGGCTACTCCTCGCTGGGCCAGCTCAAGCACCTGGCGGTACGCCAGCTCAAGATCGACAAATCCTTCATTCTCAAGCTCGATCAGCACTCCGACGACCGCATCATCGTGCACTCGACCATCGAGCTCGGCCACAACCTGGGGCTCGAGGTGGTCGCCGAGGGTGTCGAGACCGACGCCGCGAGGGCGCTGCTGGTCGAGCTCGGCTGCGACTATCTGCAGGGCTACGGCATCTCGCGTCCGCTGCCCGCGGCCGCCGTGGCCGAGTGGATCGCCGCTTATCCGCCCGGCGTGCGCCGGCCTCTGCAACCGCCCGAGCCTTCGACACCATGACCTTGCGAGGAGACGCCTGATGGCGAGACACCTACGCCGCTGGCTGCGGCGCCTGTCGGTGGGTGCCACTGCGCTGGCCGCGGCTGCCACGCTGGCGACGCCGGCACAGGCGGGGAGCCGTCTGCTGGGCACCGGTGGCGTGACCCAGATCGAGGGGGCCGCCGGTGGGGGACTCTCGCCCTGGGGCGTGCTCGCCGGCACCGCCAGCGATACCGAGGTGGCGGTGAGCGTGGCCGCCAGCGAGGCGTGGCTGGACGACTACGGCCTGCGCGTGCGCGGGATCGGGGTCAACTGGCACGACCGGGTGGAACTCTCCTACGCCCGCCAGCGGCTGGCGCTCGACACCCTGGGCGGCGTGCTCGAGCAGGAGATCTACGGCGCCAAGCTGCGCCTGTTCGGCGATCCGCTCTACCACCCCTGGGGCAGCTGGAGCATTGGCGTGCAGCACAAGCGGCTCGATCAGGGGCAGGCGCTGGCGCACGCGGTGGGCGCCGAGGCGACCCAGGGTAACGATCTCTATCTGGCCGGCAGCAAGCTGTTCTTCGACGCCGTGGCCGGGCGTAACCTGCTGGCCAACCTGACGCTGCGCTCGACCCGCGCCAACCAGGGCGGGCTGCTCGGCTTCGGCGGCGATCGCGACAGCGGGCGCTCGCTGGTGGCCGAAGGCTCGCTGGGGCTGTTCCTGACCCCGGCCTGGGTGGTCGGGGTGGAGTATCGGCAGAAGCCCGACAACCTCGGCTTTGCCGAGGAGCAGGCGTGGCAGGATGTGTTCACCGCGCTTTTCTTGACCCGCCACCTCTCGCTGACCGGGGCCTGGCTCGATCTCGGCGATATCGCCGGGCTCGAGAACCAGCGCGGCGGCTATCTCTCGCTGCAACTGGCGCTTTGACGGGGAGCCTGTGATGTATCCCATTCACTCACGTGGGCGCTGGGCCGCGGCGCTGCTGGCGCTGCTCCTGAGCGGCTGTGCTGCCTCGCCGCCAAAGCCCGCGCCGACCCTCTATCAAAAGCTCGGGGGCGAGCAGGGCATTCATGCCATCGTCGAGGACTTCACCTATCGCCTCGCCGATGACCCCGAGCTGGTGGCGTTCTTCGCCAACACCAACATCGACTACTTCGTCGGCTCGCTGCAGGACTACCTGTGCGTGATCAGCGATGGCCCCTGTATCTACCGCGGCGCGCCGATGGACAAGGCGCACCAGCACATGGGCATCCATGAGGCCGACTTCAATCGTCTGGTCGATGCGCTCCAGGCGACGCTGCTCGACCAGCCGATCTCCGCTTCTGCACGCAACCAGTTGCTCAAACGCCTGGCCGCGCAGCACGCCGCGATCATGCGCTATCAGTGACCCCTGGCGGTGAGAGGTGGTCAGACGGTGATCCGTCGGCCAGATACGCCGAGGCCCGCGCCGGGTGGCGCGGGCCTCGGATCTGAAGAAGTGGGCTTAGCCTGCGCTCCTCCTCAGAAGGTCTGGCAACAAGTGCCGCGCCTCGGGCGCGATGAGCGGGATCAGGCGCGATAGTCGGTCTCGGAGTAGAGCACGCGCAGGCGCACGGTATGATTGACCTGCTTGAGCGCATCGAGTGCCTGCGGGCCGTAGGCCTTGTCGACGTCGATCACCACGTAGCCGACCTTGTCGTTGGTCTGCAGGAACTGGCCGGCGATGTTGATGCCGTTCTCCGACAGCACGCGGTTGATCTCCGAGAGCACCCCGGGCACGTTCTCGTGGATGTGCAGCAGGCGATGCTTGTCCGGGTGCGAGGGCAGTGCCACCTCGGGGAAGTTGACCGAGGTGATGGTGGTGCCGTTGTCGGAGTAGGTGACCAGCTTCTCGGCCACTTCGATGCCGATGTTCTCCTGGGCTTCCAGGGTCGAGCCGCCGATGTGCGGGGTCAGGATCACGTTCTCCAGACCGCGCAGCGGCGAGACGAACTCCTCGTCGCTGCCCTTGGGCTCGACCGGGAAGACGTCGATCGCCGCGCCCAGCAGCTTGCCGCTCTGGAGCGCTTGTGCCAGCGGCTCGATCTCGACCACCGAGCCGCGCGAGGCGTTGATCAGAATGCCGCCCTGCTTCATCAGCGCGATCTGTTCGGCGCCGATCATCCAGCGGGTGGCGGGCAGGTCGGGCACGTGCAGGCTGACCACGTCGGCGCGTGCCAGCAGCTCTTCGAGGCTACCCACCTGGCGGGCGTTGCCCAGCGCCAGCTTGGTGACCACGTCGTAGTAGATCACGTCGAGGCCGAGGGACTCGGCGAGCACCGAGAGCTGTGCGCCGATGCTGCCGTAGCCGACGATCCCCAGGGTCTTGCCCCGCGCCTCGTGGGAGTTCTTGGCCGACTTGAGCCAGCCGCCCTGATGGGCGCGGGCGTTCTTCTCCGGGATGCCGCGCAGCAGCATGATGGTTTCGGCCAGCACCAGCTCGGCCACCGAGCGGGTATTGGAGAAGGGCGCGTTGAATACCGGGATCGCGCGTGCCAGGGCGGCGTCGAGGTCGACCTGGTTGGTGCCGATGCAGAAGCAGCCCACCGCGGTGAGCTTCTCGGCGGCGGCGAAGACCCGCTCGGTGAGCTGGGTGCGCGAGCGGATGCCGATGAAGTGGACGTCACGGATCTTGTCGATCAGCTCTTCTTCACTGAGTGACGTGGAGAGCGTTTCGATGTTGG
This sequence comes from Salinicola sp. DM10, assembly GCF_017306975.2. Taxonomy (NCBI): domain Bacteria; kingdom Pseudomonadati; phylum Pseudomonadota; class Gammaproteobacteria; order Oceanospirillales; family Halomonadaceae; genus Salinicola; species Salinicola sp. DM10. The sequence goes on along the minus strand of NZ_JAFLEN020000003.1, from coordinate 163,349 downwards.
TGTAGCCCGCGTTGAGCAGCGAATCCACGGCGGACTGATGAATGCCCTCGAGCAGCAGAAACTTGATCTTGCTCTTGTCCAGAGACGTCTTGGCCATTGGGGGATCAACCTTTCTTCATCGGCTTGTCGCGAGCGCGTCGCGGTGATGGGAAATCCGTCGGCGAAAGCGGACGTCGCGCGAGCTCACACAGTGTCGGGAGGCCGCCGCCAGCGGGCGCATAGCGTAACACAGACGTCGCGGGTGAGGATGAAAATGACGCACGCAGACATGAATGCCGTGCAATCGTGAGCGTGTCGTGGCAGGCACCCGAGACGGGGCCGAACCGACGCCGACAATGCGCAAACCGCGCGACGATTTCACCCCGAGGGCAGACGACCCCCGGGGGCGGCGGTGTATACTCGAAGACCGTTTTCGCTTGGTGCCGGTGGCTTGGCCGCCGCGCCCTCGACCCGGCTCCCGCCCGCGCCCGTGCGAGGCACAGGGAGCGACGCTATGAGTGCACCATGTCTGACAAGATGGCCGAACAGGACGTTCCCCAGGACTTCGCCACCACGCTGACCCAACTGGAGCGGCTGGTGGCGCAGCTCGAATCCGGCGAACTGACGCTGGAAGCCTCACTGGCCGCCTTCGAGCGCGGCATCCGTCTGACCCGCGACGCCCAGAGCCGCCTCGATGGCGCCGAGCTCAAGGTGCAGGCGCTGCTCGAACAGGCCGACGGCACGCTGCAGTCGGTACCGTTCGAGACTGCTGGAGAGCCGCCGCATGAGCCCTGAGCACGTGCACGAGCAGACCTCGTCGGAGGTCGCCGTCGCCGCCGCGCGGGCGCGCAGCGAGCAGGTGCTGGCGGCCTGGCTGGAGCGCTCGCCGGGAGTGTCGGCGGCGCTCGACGAGGCGCTGCGCTACAGCGTGCTCGGCAGCGGCAAGCGGCTGCGCCCGGTGCTGGTCTACCTCGCCGGCCAGGCGCTGGGCGCGCAGAACGATGCGCTCGACCCCGCCGCCGCCGCGCTGGAGATGATCCACGCCTACTCGCTGGTCCACGACGATCTGCCGGCGATGGACGACGACGACCTGCGCCGCGGCCGGCCGACGGTGCATCGCGCCTTCGACGAGCCGCTGGCGATTCTCGCCGGCGACGCCCTGCAGTCGCTGGCCTTCGAGGTGCTCGCCTCGCGCGAGCATCCGCGCCTCGCCGCGCTCGTCACGACCCTGGCCCAGGCCGCCGGCCGTGACGGCATGGCGGCGGGGCAGGCGATCGATCTCGCCGCGGTGGGCACACCGCTCGACCTCGCCGCGCTGCAGGCGATGCACCAGCACAAGACCGGCGCGCTGATCCGCGCCGGCGTGCGTCTGGGGGCGCTGGTGGCGGTGGCCGAGAGCGACCCGCGGGTGGCGGCGCTCGACCGCTACGCCGCGGCCATCGGCCTGGCGTTTCAGATCCACGACGACGTGCTCGACGTCACCGGCGATACCCAGACCCTGGGCAAGACTTCGGGCGCCGATGCGCACCGCGACAAGCCGACCTATCCTGCGCTGCTGGGGCTTGAGCGCGCCCAGGCGCGGGCCCGCGAGCTCCTCGACGAAGCCCTCGCGGCGCTGGCGCCGCTGGGTGACGCGGGCGCGCCGCTGGCGTGGCTGGCCCGTTTCATGATCGATCGCGATCACTGACCGGTAACGACCTATTCTATGAAGCTGTTCGACGAGATCCCCACGCAGCGCCCGCTGACGCCGCTGCTCGACACGCTCGATGCGCCGGCCGGGCTGCGCCGGATGACGCTGGCGCAGCTGCGCCAGGTCGCCGACGAGCTGCGCGCCTACCTGCTCTACAGCGTCGGTGTCAGCGGCGGCCATTTCGGCGCCGGGCTCGGCGTGGTCGAACTCACGGTGGCGCTGCACCGCGCGCTGCAGACCCCCCACGACCGCCTGGTGTGGGATGTCGGCCACCAGGCCTATCCGCACAAGATCCTCACCGGGCGCCGCGACGCGCTCACCGGGATTCGTCAGTACGGCGGCCTGGCGGCCTTTCCGCGGCGCGAGGAGTCACCTTACGACACCTTCGGCGTGGGCCACTCAAGCACCTCGATCTCGGCCGCACTGGGCATGGCCCTGAGCGCGCGTGCCAAGGGCGAGAAGCGCCGCGCCTGCGCGGTGATCGGCGACGGCGCGCTGACCGCCGGCATGGCCTTCGAGGCGCTGGCGCACGCCGGCCACGTCAAGGCCAACCTGCTGGTGGTGCTCAACGACAACGAGATGTCGATCTCCGAGAACGTCGGCGGCATGGCCAGCTACCTGACCCGCATTCTCACCAGCAAGCCGTATGCGGCGGTGCGCGAGAACGGCAAGCGGGTGCTTTCGCACCTGCCCGGGGCGCTGGAGCTGGCGCGGCGCACCGAGGAACACGTCAAGGGCATGATCAGCCCGGCCACGCTGTTCGAGGAGATGGGCTTTCACTACATCGGCCCCATCGACGGCCACGACCTGGCGGCGCTCAACCAGGCGCTGGAGGCGCTGCGTGATCAGGAGGGGCCGCAGTTTCTTCACGTGCGCACGCGCAAGGGGCGCGGCTTCCGGCCCGCCGAGGCCGACCCGATCGGTTTTCATGCCATCACCAAGCTCGAGCGCAAGCCGCCGGCGCCGCCGCGGGTCGACGCCGAGCGCCCGCCCGCCGCGGCAGCCTCGACGTCCAAGCCCGACGATGCATCGCGCCCGCAGCCGCGCAGCGAAGAGATGTTGCGCCCGAAGCCGCGCAGCGAAGATATTGTGCGCCCGAAACCGCGCAACGAAGATGCTTTGCGCCCGAAACCGCGCAGCGAAGATATTTTGCGCCCGAAGCCGCGCAAGTATTGCAACGTCTTCGGCGACTGGCTGTGCGACATGGCGGCGGTGGACACGCGCCTGATCGGCATCACCCCGGCGATGCGCGAAGGCTCCGACCTGATCCGTTTCTCGCAGACCTATCCCGAGCGCTACTACGACGTGGCGATCGCCGAGCAGCACGCGGTGACCCTGGCCGCCGGCATGGCCTGCGAGGCGATGAAGCCGGTGGTGGCGATCTACTCGACCTTCCTGCAGCGCGGCTATGATCAGCTGGTGCACGACGTCGCGGTGCAGCACCTGGATGTCACCTTCGCCATCGACCGTGCCGGGCTAGTGGGCGAAGACGGCCCGACCCACCACGGCGCGCTGGATCTCTCCTTCCTGCGCTGTGTGCCCGGTCTGGTGGTTCTGGCGCCGGCGGACGAGGCCGAGTGTCGCGCCATGCTCACCACCGCCTATCACCACCCCGGCCCGGCGGCAGTGCGCTACCCCCGGGGTACCGGCCCCGGCAGCGAGCTGCCTCAGGACCTCGAGGCGCAGGTGCCGATCGGCCGCGCGCAGACCCGGCGTGAGGGCGAACGCGTGGCGCTGCTCGCCTTCGGCAGCCTGAACACGCCAGCGGCCGAGGTCGCCGAGCGGCTCGGAGCGACACACCTCAACATGCGCTCGGTCAAGCCGCTGGATCGCGACGCCATCGTCGCCGCGGCGCAGACCCACGAGCTGCTGGTCACCCTGGAAGAGAACGTGGTCGCCGGCGGCGCCGGCAGCGGGGTCAACGAGCTGCTGGCGGCGGAGGGGCTGACGCCGGCGGTGCTCAATCTGGGCATCCCCGATGCCTTCGTCGAGCACGGCAAGCCCGCCGAACTGCTGCGTGACTGCGGCCTGGATGCCGCCGGGATCGAGGCGGCGATTCGCGCCCGCCTGAACCTCAACGACAACTGATAGGACTTCCATGTCTATTGCCATTCTGATCGGCGCCTTCATCGGCTACCTCGCCGGCAAACTGCCGGGTCTTCTGATCGGGGCCGGGATCGGCTGGTGGATCAGCCGCAAGCTGCGCCAATCCGTGGTGGGGCGGGTGGTGGGCATCCAGCACCAGTTTCTCGAATCCACCTTTGCGGTGATGGGCTGTATCTGCAAGGCCGACGGCCATATCACCCGCGACGAGATTCGCACCGCCGAGATGCTGTTCGATCGCCTGCACCTCAATGGCGAGATGCGCGAGCGGGCCAAGGCGGCGTTCAACCGGGGCAAGAGCCCCGAGTTCGATCTCGACGCCGAGGTTGCCACCATCCGCCGGGTCACCGGCGGCCAGCGCGCGCTGCTGCAGGTCTTCCTGCAGGTGCAGCTGGCGGCGATCGCCGCCGACGGCCAGATGCACGAAGCCGAGCACACCATGCTGCTGCGTGTGGCCCGTGGCCTGGGCTTCTCGGAGGCCGAGATCCAGCAGATCGAAGCGATGCTGCGCGGCGGCCCGCACCAGGCCGGTGGCAGCCAGGCGAGCAGCGGCCAGAGCCTGGAGGACGCCTACCGGGTGCTGGGCATCTCCGAAGAGGCCAGCGATGCCGAGGTCAAGCGCGCCTATCGCAAGCTGATGAGCGAGAACCACCCGGATAAGCTGGCCGGCAAGGGGCTGCCGGAGAGCATGCGCGAGATGGCCAAGGAGCGCACTGCCGAGATCAGCAACGCCTACGAAGTGATCCGCAAGCAGCGCGAGAGCCGCGCCTGACACCGCCCGCCGCGGCCGGCATCGACGCCGTGCCCCGGCTTGGATAGGATCGAACCGGATCTGCGCTCACAGGACGTCCTGCATGCCAGGGAAAGCCGGTTTCTATCGCACCACCGCCAGACTGCTCGGCGCCATCGACCGGCGCGGCCTGGTCCTGCGTTACCGCTACGGGGATCGTCGCCTGCTCGAGGAGTGCGTGCTGCCGGCGCTCGACGCCGACCCGGCGGTAGCGGACGTGCTGCTGGTCGGCTGCGCCTGGTACACCCGTCACTACCCCGCGCTACTGTCCTCGGCCGAGGTGATCACCATGGAGATCGACCCGGCCAAGGCGGTCTTCGGCGGTGCGCGCCATATCATCGCTGACATGGCTCATCTGGAGGCGTATCTCGCCCCCGCCTCGCTGGACGCGGTGATCTGCAACGGCGTGCTGGGCTGGGGGCTCGACGACCCGGCGGCGATCGAAGCCGCCTTCATCGGTGCCAGCCGCTGCCTGCGCCCGGGCGGGCTGTTCCTGCTCGGCTGGAACGACATCGCCCCGCGCAACGCCTGCCCGCCGGATACCATCGCCGCGCTCGACGGCTTGGAAGCCATCGATATTCCCGGCCTGCGCGCCCACTCGGTGGTGGCCCAGGCGCGCAACCGCCACTGCTATCAGGCCTGGCGCAAACCGCTGGCGGCGTGAGCGGCGCCGTTCAGCCCGCGCGCACGCCGCGCCAGAAGACCCGCCACACCCCCTCGAAGCGCCGCGCCAGCGCGGCCTTGTCGTACATGAAGGTCTCCGACAGCAGCCCATCCACCAGGCAGTAGAAGGCGGCTATGAAGGCCGCCTCGTCCAGCGTCGGGTCGAGGGCGGCATCCGCCTGGCCGGCGTGGAAGATCTCGCCCAGACGCTGGTCGAGACGCTGCTCGGCACGGGCGCTGATGTCGCGCGCCTCGCGGCTGAGCTCCTGGGGGGGAAAGAGCAGAAAGCGCTTGTAGAACACCCCCTGGTGCTCACGGTAGGAGATGGTGCAGCAGCACTCCACCAGATGGCGCAGGCGCTGCTCGAAGGGCGCCTGGCGCTGGCTGGCCAGGCTCTCCGTCACCAGCGCCAGGAGGGTGTTCTCGGCGTCGTCGGCGAGTTCGAGAAAGAGCGCGGCCTTGCTCTCGAAGTGGTTGTAGATCGAGGGCTTCTTGATCCCCGCGTCGGTGGCGATCTGGGCCAGGCTGACGCCCTCGTAGCCGTGGCGGGCGAAGCGCGTCAGGGCGATCTGCTTGAGATGGCTGCGGGTGTCCAAGCGGCACTCCTGGGCGAGGGGGCGAGGAAAAGCGAGAGCTTGCCAGAGTTGATGGGTATCAATAAACTAACGACCGTTAGTTAGTAAGGCTATAGCGACGACGGCGACAGCGACAAAGACTGTATCGCCGATCCACGGTTAGAGCCCGTTTCCAAACCCATCTGACGATGGGCGCCGGGGGCAGGGCAAAGCGAGGGTCCTTTGCCAGGGATGGCAAAGGTAGCGCCCAGGGAGGGGTTCACAGCGCCCTCGCGACGCCCTGCCGCCGGATAAGCCCACGTCGTATAGCGGTTGTGAAAGGCGTTCTTAGAGGGTGTTTACAAATTCGGCGAGCGAAGGCAAGACAAGGCAAAATCGGTCGAAAAAGCGGAGTTTACACGGGGTAAATGAGCATTTTGAGACCGATTTTAACGCCGTATTGCCGAGCGCAGGCATCTTGTAAACACCCTCTTAGTCCGGTCATTCGTCCGAGACGAGCAGGGGAGAGCCAGCATGAGCCGAACACATCGAACTCGACGTTTCCGTCTGCGCGCCCGCTGGGGGCTTCTGCCGCTGGCCGGGCTCGCCGAAGTGGGCTGGGCCAGCGGGCTCAAGCACGCCGACAGCCGCCTCGAGTGGGGGCTCACGGTCGGCCTGGCGGTGGCCAGTCTGTGGCTGGCCTCCCGCGCCGTGCGCTATCTCCCCACCAGCACCGTCTACACGGTGTTCGTCGGCATGGGCGCGGCGGGTACCGTGATCGCCGACTGGCTGCTGTTCGGGGTGGCGTTCCAGTGGCCGGTGCTGGGCTTTCTGGTGCTGCTGATGGTGGGCGTGATCGGGCTGCAGCAGGTGAGCGCATGACGCTCGATATCACCACCTGGCACTGGCTGGCGCTACTCGCCTCCGGCGTCTGCGAGATCGTCGGCGTGAGCGGCTTCGCGCGCGTTCATCGTGGCCAGCGTGCCAGCGGCGTGGCGCTGTTGGTGGTGGGTTTCGGCTGCTCGCTGGGGCTGCTATCCATCGCCATGCGCTCGATCGACATGGGCGTGGCCTACGCCATCTTCACCGGCATCGGCACCCTCGGCAGCACGCTTCTGGGCATGTGGCTGTGGGGAGAGTCGCGCCGGCCGCTGCGGCTCGCCTTCGTCGGCCTGATCGTGGTCGCGGTGGTCGGGTTGAAGCTGGCGAGCTAGGAGCGGAATGATGCACCGGATTGACGCGTGGGCCGCCTGAGGCGTGCCATCCTGGCGCATCGGTGCCACGCGCAGACAGCCGCACGGTCTGCCCATGGCAGCTAGTCTCATGTTAATGAAGGTTTATTCGTTTCTGGCCGGGTTCTTGCTTGAGCATGATGCAGCAAGAGAACGAACTGGGAGTGATCGGTAGCACTCGCTACCGTGGATGAACAATTCGGTTTCAATGGGTGGCTAGGGTTCCGGTCGTGAGGGTGTCGCGCACGATGGCTGGTCCGAGAGCTGCCGACCTGATGCCTACCGAGCCGGTCGAACGGGCGCGGCGGATCAGGTTACACGGCGGGACAAAAGCCCGGGAGGATCAGGTGCAGCATGCTGCTACCGATACTCCCAGCGTTTTGTCCATCACCGCCGTCGGAGACTCGAATCCATGACCCTACGCCACGCCTTCCTGAGCTTGCTCACCGCTGCCTCGCTGGCTGCGACCCCTGCCGCTTTCGCGCAGTCGCGCGATCACTTCTCGGTCTGCTGGTCTATCTACGCCGGCTGGATGCCCTGGGGCTATGCCGATACCCAAGGGATCGTCGACAAATGGGCCCACAAGTACGGTATCGACATCGATGTGGTGCAGGTCAACGACTACATCGAATCGGTCAATCAGTACACCTCCGGTAATGTCGACGGCTGTGCCATGACCAACATGGATGCCCTGACCCTGCCCGCCGCCAGCGGCGTCGACTCCACCGCGCTGATCGTCAATGACTACTCCGACGGCAACGATGGCGTCGTGCTCAAGGGCAGCGACGACCTCGCCGACATCAAGGGACGCAAGGTCAATCTGGTGCAGTTCAGCGTCTCGCACTATCTGCTGGCGCGGGCGCTGGAGAGCGTCGGGCTGAGCGAGCGCGACATCGAGACCGTCAACACCACGGATGCCGATATCGTCTCGATCTTCCCCCACGACGATGTCCAGGCGGTGGTGACCTGGAACCCCCAACTGAGTGCGATCGAGCAGCTCGATGACGCCCATCTGGTCTACAGCTCGCACCAGATCCCGCGTGAAATCCTCGATCTGATGGTGGTCAATACCGACACCCTGAAGGAAAACCCCGATTTCGGCCGGGCCCTGGTCGGTGCCTGGTACGAGGTGATGCAGAAGATGGCGGCGGGCGACGAGGCGGCGCTGTCGCAAATGGCCGAGGCCGCTGGTACCGGTCTCGCCGGTTATCGCCATCAGCTCGCCGCTACCCACCTGTATACCGACCCCGTCGAAGCGGCCTCGCTGCTGCGCGGCCAGGCGCTGCTGGAGACCATGCGGCGCGTCGCCGAATTCAGCTTCAAGCACGGCCTGCTGGGCGAGATGGCGCCCAACCCCGGCTTCGTCGGCATTCAGAACCCCAGTGGGGTGTTCGGTAATAAGGACAACATCAAGCTGCGTTTCGATCCGACCTATACGGAAGCCTACGCCGCCTCGCACGAGTGAGCGACGCCACGCCATCGACCTGACGAGGCTCCCTCCATGAAACGACTCATCAACGTCCGGCCGTCGCGCGGCGGCCGCTGGCTGCTGGGGGCGCTTCCCTTTGCGCTGCTAGGGCTGGTCTATCTTGGCCTCTCCCGGGCCAGGCTCGCCGCCAATCCCAACGAGCGCCTGCTGCCGGCGCCCACCACCATGCTGGAGACCTTTCACCAGCTGGCGACCGAGGCCAGTGTGCGCACCGGCTCCATTCCGCTGTGGGGCGATACGCTGGCGAGTCTCGAGCGGCTGGGGCTCGGGGTCGCCATCAGCGCTCTGATCGGGCTGACGATCGGGCTACTGACGGGCGGCCTGCCGCTGCTGCGGGCCAAGCTGTCGCCGCTGGTCACGGTTCTCTCGCTGGTGCCGCCGATGGCCATTCTGCCGGTGCTGTTCATCGCCTTCGGCACCGGCGAGATGGCCAAGGTGGCGCTGATCGTCATCGGCGTCACGCCGTTTCTGATTCGCGATCTGCAGAGCCATGCGCTGCGCCTGCCGGACGAACAGCTGATCAAGGCGCAGACGCTGGGCGCCAACTCCTGGCAGGTCCTGCTGCGGGTCCTGCTGCCCCAGCTCACGCCGCGCTTGCTCGCCTCGACCCGGCTGGCGTTGGGCAGCGCCTGGCTGTTTTTGATCGCGGCCGAAGCGATCGCTGCCCAGGATGGACTGGGCTATCGCATCTTCCTGGTGCGCCGCTATCTGGCCATGGATGTGATCCTGCCCTACGTGGCCTGGATCACGCTGCTGGCGTTCCTCCTCGACCGCGCCCTGGCACTGGTCTCGCAGCGCGCCTTCCCCTGGTACCACGCCGAGGAGGGCGATGCGTCATGAGTTCGACAGAGAGACAGCCCGCGCTGCTGGAAGCGCAGCATCTGGAGAAGCGCTACGGCGATCAGTTGGTGCTCGAGCGCTTGAGCTTCCGCGTCGAGCGCGGTGAGTTCGTCACCCTGGTCGGCGCGTCCGGCTGCGGCAAGACCACCTTCCTCAAGCTGCTGCTGGGCACCGAGCGCATCTCGCGCGGCAGCCTGCGTCTGGATGGCCGCCCGCTGCCCGACGAACCCGGCCCGGATCGCGGGGTGGTGTTCCAGAAGTACTCGGTGTTCCCGCACCTCAGCGTGCTCGGCAACGTGACCATTGCCGAGGAGTTCGCACGTTCGCCGCTGCTGGGCAAGCTCTACGGCGCGGCCCGCCGACGGGCCCGCGACAACGCCGTTGCCAGGCTCACCGAGGTGGGGTTGGCAGGCGCACTGGAGAAGTACCCGCACGAGCTCTCCGGTGGCATGCAGCAGCGTCTGGCGATCGCCCAGGCGCTGATGATGAAGCCGCGTATCCTGCTCCTCGACGAACCCTTCGGCGCGCTGGATCCCGGTATCCGCCAGGACATGCACGGCCTGATCACGCGGCTGTGGCGCGAGCAGCAGTTGACCATCTTCATGATCACCCACGACGTCAAAGAGGCTTTCGCGCTGGGCACCCGGTTATGGGTGTTCGACAAGGTCCGCCACGACCCCCAGGCGCCCAACGCCTATGGCGCCACCATCACCTACGACCTGCCGGTCGGGGCGCAGCAGCGCCCGCCCGAGGCGCTCGTCGAGCGTCTCGATGCCGCCGGCCGCTTTCACCCGACCTCCCAGGAGACGCTGACATGAGTACCCACTCCGGCGACGACGCGCGCTATACCACGTACCTCCCCGGTGGGCACCACTGGTCGCTGCGCCTGCGCCGCGGCACCACGCTGACGCTGACGGCCCGCGAGGCCGACACCAACGTCGGTCTGCTCTGCTACAACCCCGAGAATCTGCTCGAACGTCTCAATCTGCCGGATACGCTGAAAGCCCAGCACACCTTCAAGCTGACCCGCGGCCACTGCCTCTACTCCGACATGGGGCGCATCTTCGCCTCGATCGTCGCCGACGATCTGGGCTGGCACGACAGCGTCGGCGGCAACCTGATGCCGCACCACCTGCTCGCCAAGGGCTGGCAGGCGGTCAGCTATCAACAGGCGCACAACGCCTGGACCCGAACCGGCTACGACAGCTTCCTGGTCGAGCTGGCCAAGTACGGTCTCGGCCGGCGCGACATGGCTGCCAACCTCAACCTGTTCTCTAAGGTGGAGAGCGATGCCCAGGGGCGCCTGCGCTATGTTCCGGGGCACTGTCAGCCCGGCGCCAGCGTCACCCTGCGCCTGGAGATGGATACGCTGGTGATCCTGCACACCTGTCCACATCCGCTCGATCCCAGCTCTGACTATCCACACCGCGGGGTGGAGATCGCGCTGGGGACCGCGCCGGCCCCCACCGAGGACGACATCTGCTACCGCTCGCGGCCGGAGAACGCCCGTGGCTTCGCCAACAACCGCCTCTATCACCTCGGCCTGTAAGGGAGCATCGCGACATGATCATCGAGAGTAACCAGCGCCCCGAGAACGCCGTCAGCCGCACCACGGTCGAGGCCGGCGATCACTACATCGGTATCGTCCGTGCCGGCCAGACCCTGCGGCTGCTCGACCTGGAGGGCAACCAGGCCGCGGACACGCTGTTCTTCAACGCCCACGACACCGCCGAGCGCTATAGCGCCATGGACACCCTGCGCGAGCAGGGCGAGGTCTATCTGAGTGCCGGCTCGAAGCTGCGCTCCAACGAGGGCCGGGTACTGCTGACCATCACCGCTGACACCTGCGGTCGTCACGACACACTGGGTGGGGCCTGCGCCAGCGAGAGCAACACCGTGCGCTACGACCTGGAAAAGCGCCACATGCACTCGTGCCGTGACAACTGGATGCAGGCGATTGCCGACCACCCCGAATACGGCCTGACCAAGCGCGACATTACCCACAACATCAACTTTTTCATGAACGTCCCGGTGACCGAAGAGGGGGGGCTGACCTTCGAGGATGGCATCTCGGCGCCGGGCAAGTACGTGGAGATGGTCGCGGAGATGGACGTGGTGGTGCTGATCTCCAACTGTCCGCAGCTCAACAACCCGTGCAATGGGTATGACCCGACGCCGATCGAGCTGCTGATCTGGGATTAGCGAGACCGACCTGTCTGGCCAGCGTTCGCGACGACTCGCCAGCCTCGTATGCCGCGTCATTGGTCATGGAGACGACTCCATGACGACCCCAGTCCTGGCGGGACGGCCCGCCGAGTCATGGACCAATGTCATGTTCCGTAAAATTCTGATCGCCAATCGCGGGGCCATCGCCGCGCGTATTCAGCGCACGCTCTTGCGCCTGGGTATCGGCTCGGTGGTGGTCTACGCCGAAGCCGACCGCGACGCGCCCTATGTGTTCGCCGCCGACGAGGCATACTCCCTCGGTGAGGGCGGCGCCGCCGATACCTATCTCGCCATCGACAAGCTGATCGATATCGCTCGACGCAGTGGCGCCGAGGCAGTGCACCCCGGTTACGGCTTTCTCTCCGAGAACACTCACTTCATCCAGGCCTGCGAGGCGGCCGGGCTGGTCTTTCTCGGCCCCACCCCCGAGCAGATTCGCGACTTCGGCCTGAAGCACGAGGCCAGGGCGCTGGCCGAACGCGCCGGGGTGCCGCTGGTGCCCGGTTCCGGGCTGCTCGACGACCTCGATGCGGCACGGCGGGAGGCCGCCCGCATCGGCTACCCGGTGATGCTCAAGTCCACCGCCGGCGGCGGCGGCATCGGCATGCAGGTGTGCGCCGATGCCAGCGAGCTCGAACGCGCCTTCGACTCGGTACGCGGCCTCGGTGAGCGCAACTTCGGCGATGCTGGCGTCTTTGTCGAGGCCTACATCGCCCGGGCGCGGCATCTGGAGGTCCAACTGTTCGGCGACGGCCAGGGCCAGGTGGTCGCCCTCGGTGAGCGCGACTGCTCCACCCAGCGCCGCCATCAGAAGGTGATCGAGGAGTGCCCGGCACCCGATCTGCCACAGGCCGTGCGGCGTGAACTGCACGCCACCGCCGTGCGCCTGGGTGAGGCCGTCGCCTATCGCAATGCCGGCACCGTGGAGTTCATCTACGATGCCGAGCGCGAGCGCTTCTATTTCCTCGAGGTCAACACCCGCCTGCAGGTCGAGCACGGTGTCACCGAGGCCGTCTGGGGCGTCGATCTCGTCGAGTGGATGATCCGTCTCGGCGCCGGCGAGCTGGCGCCACTCGAGACGCTGATCCGTGAACTCGAGCCGCGCGGCCATGCCATCCAGGCACGCCTCTACGCCGAGGACCCGAGTCACGATTTTCGGCCCAGCGCCGGTCTGCTCACCGAGGTCACCTTCCCCGAGGCGCCAGGGCTGCGCGTCGACCATGCCATCGAGGCGGGGCTGGAGATCTCGGCGCTGTTCGATCCGATGTTGGCCAAGGTGATCGTCCACGCCGACGATCGCGACACCGCCCGCACGCGCCTGGCCGACGCCCTGGCGGGCGCCTGCGTCTACGGTTTCGAGACCAACCGCACCTGGCTGTCCCATGTGCTGCGGGATGCCCGCTTCCGTGATGCCGAGCTGCACACCCGCTGGCTGGCCGATCTCGCCTGGGCGCCGCCGGCCATCGAGGTGCTCACTGCCGGCACGCTGACCACGATTCAGGACTACCCCGGACGCCAGGGCCACTGGGACGTCGGCGTGCCCCCCTCGGGCCCCTTCGACGACTGGTCGTTCCGTCTTGGTAACCGCCTGCTCGACAACCCGGCCGATGCGGCGGGGCTGGAGATCACCCTGACCGGCCCGGCGCTGCGCTTCCACCGTGCCACCCAGATCGCGCTCACCGGCTGCGAGCTGCCCGCCGATCTAGACGGTGAGCCGGTGGCTTTCTGGCAGGTGCTGGAGATCCCCGCCGGCGCTACCCTGACCTTGGGCAAGGCACATGCCGGCGCGCGTGCCTACCTGCTGGTACGCGGTGGCATCGACTGCCCGCGCTATCTCGGCTCGCGCAGCACCTTCACCCTGGGCCAGTTCGGCGGCCATGCCGGCCGCGCGTTGCGCAGCGGCGACATGCTGGCCCTGCCCGAGCTGGCGCCCACCGCGCCGCGCATTCTGCCAGAGGCGCTCAGACCCTGCTTCGGCGGCGCCGACGCCCCGGTGCGCGAGATTGCCGTGCTCTATGGCCCGCACGGGGCGCCGGATTTCTTCACCGAGGCGGATATCGACACGCTCTTCGCCCACGAGTGGGAAGTCCACTACAACTCCAGCCGCACCGGGGTGCGCCTGATCGGCCCTCGCCCCGAGTGGGCACGGGCCGACGGCGGCGAGGCCGGGCTGCATCCGTCGAACATCCATGATAACGCCTACGCCTTCGGCACCATCGACTTCACCGGCGACATGCCGGTGATTCTCGGCCCGGACGGCCCCTCACTGGGGGGCTTCGTCTGCCCGGCGACGGTGGTGCGGGCCGAGCGCTGGAAACTCGGCCAGCTCACCGCCGGTGATCGTGTTCGCTTCGTGCCGGTGGATCTGGCCACCGCCCGCGCCCTCGAGGCGCGCCAGCAGGCCCAGCTGGCAACGCTGAGCGGCGACGACTCCGTGGCCTTGATCGCACAGCGCGGCAGCCCGGTGCTGCGTAAGGTGGCGGCCGCCAGTGCCGGCGAGCGGCTCGTCTACCGGCGCGCCGGCGACGACTTCCTGCTGGTCGAGTTCGGCGCCATGGAGCTCGACATCGCGCTGCGCTTCCGCGCCCACGCCTGGATGCTGTGGCTGCGCGACAACCCGCTGCCCGGCCTGCGGGAACTCACTCCGGGCATCCGCTCGCTGCAGATTCACTACGAGCCTGATGAACTCGACCTGGGTGAGCTGCTGGCGCATCTCGAACGTGCCGAGGGGGAACTGCGCGATGTGGCGTCGCTGGAGGTCGAAGCGCGCACCGTGCATTTGCCGCTCTCCTGGGACGACCCCGCCTGCCAGGAAGCGATCGACAAGTACCAGCGCAGCGTGCGCCCGGATGCGCCCTGGTGTCCCAGCAACCTGGAGTTCATCCGCCGCATCAATGCGCTCGATAGCATCGAGCAGGTCCGTGAGATCGTCTTCGGTGCCCGCTATCTGGTGATGGGGCTAGGCGACGTCTATCTCGGCGCCCCGGTGGCCACCCCGCTCGATCCGGCCCAGCGCCTGGTCACCACCAAGTACAACCCGGCGCGCACCTGGACCGCCGAGAACTCGGTGGGCATCGGCGGCGCCTATCTGTGCGTCTATGGCATGGAGGGCCCCGGCGGCTATCAGTTCGTCGGGCGCACCCTGCAGATGTGGAACCGCTATCGCCGCACCGAGCACTTCGACAACCCCTGGCTGCTGCGCTTCTTCGATCAGCTGCGCTTCTTCGAGGTCAGCCATGACGAGTTGCTGCGCATCCGCCGTGACTTCCCTCACGGGCGCTATCCGCTCGAGATCGAGCGCACGCGCTTCCGACTCGCCGACTACCAGGCCGAGATCGACGCCCACGCCGAACGCATCGACCGCTTCCGCGAACGTCGCGAGGCCGCTTTCCAACAGGAGATGGCCGCCTGGCGTGCCAACGGCCAGTTCACCTTCGAGGACCAGACGCCGGAGGCTGGCGAAGCGACAGAGCTCGACAGCGACGAGTCGGGCGTCGACAGCCCGGTCACCGGCAGTCTGTGGAAGCTGATGGTCAGCGTTGGCGATGTCGTGACGCCCGGCCAGGTCGTCGCCCTGGTCGAGTCGATGAAGATGGAGGTCGAGATCACCACCCGCGAGGCGGGCACGGTGACCCGCCTACCGCTGTGCGAGGGCGGCGCCGTCGCCCCCGGCCAGCCGATCGTGATCCTCGCACAGAGCGCCCACCAGGAGACCCCGGCATGAGTGTCATCGACATTACCCTCACCGCGCTGCTGGCGCGCTATCGTACCCATGAACTGACCCCGCGCGAGCTGGTCGCCGAACTGCTGGCGGACGCCGAGGCGCGCGCCGCCGATCCCGCCTGGATCACCCGGCTGTCGCGCGAGCAGCTCGAACCCTATCTGCGGCGCCTCGACGGCGCCGACCCGGAGACACTGCCGCTCTACGGCATCCCCTTCGCGATCAAGGACAACATCGATCTCGCCGGTGTGCCCACCACGGCGGGGTGCCCGGCCTACGCCTATACGCCCGAGGCGTCGGCCTTCGTCGTGCAACGCCTGATCGACGCCGGCGCCATTCCGCTGGGCAAGACCAACCTCGACCAGTTCGCCACCGGGCTGGTCGGCGAACGCGCGCCGGACGACTACGGGGTGCCCGGCAACGCCTTCGACGCCGCCTACATCCCCGGCGGCTCGAGCAGCGGCTCGGCGGTCACCACCGCCCAGGGCCAGGTGAGCTTCGCCCTGGGCACCGATACCGCCGGCTCGGGGCGCGTGCCGGCCTGCTTCAACAACCTGTTCGGCGTCAAGCCGACGCTGGGGCTGCTGAGCACCGCCGGCGTGGTGCCGGCCTGCGCCACCCTGGACACCATCAGCCTGTTCGCGCTGAGCGCCGACGACGCCCATGCGGTACTGAGCGTCGCCGCTGCGTACGATCCCGACTGCGCCTGGTCGCGGCGCCACGACTTCGCCGTGGCCGGCCAGGCCTACGGCGAGGCACCGGCGCACTTTCGCTTCGGCGTGCCGCCGGAAGCACAGTGGGCCACCGACGAGGCCTACAGCGCCGGCATGCGCCGGGCCATCGCCGATCTCGAGGCGTTGGGCGGGGTCAGGGTCGAGCTCGACTGTGCGCCGCTGTTGGCCGCGGCGCGTCTGCTCTACGAGGGCCCCTGGGTCGCCGAGCGCTACCATGCGGTGCGCGAGTGGATCGAGACGCGTCCCGAGGTGCTGCATCCGGTGACCCGTCGGGTGATCGAGGGCGGCGGAAAGCCGCTAGCGGTGGATGCCTTCGCCGCCCGCTATCAGCTAGCCGAGTACAAGCGCCAGGCCGATGTCCTGCTCGCCGGGGTCGATGTCATGCTGGCGCCGACCACCGTGACCCATCCGACCAAGGCCGAAGTGGCCGCGGCGCCCATCGCCGTCAACTCGCAGCTGGGTACCTGGACCAACTTCATGAACCTGCTCGACTACAGCGCTCTTGCCGTGCCCACCGGTTTCACCGAGGGCGGCCTGCCGTTTGGCGTCACGCTGTTCGGGCCAGCCTTCACCGATCTGACGCTGTTGAGCCTGGGGCGGGCGCTAGAACGGCGTCTCGAGCTGCCACTGGGCGCCACCGGTCTCGCGCGTGCGCATTCACCAGCGCTGCCCGAGGCCCGCGATGGCAGCCTGGCGCTGGTGGTGTGTGGTGCGCATCTCGACGGCCTGGCGCTCAATCATCAGCTCAGGCGACGGGGCGCGGTGAAGGTCGCCGTGACCCGCTCCAGCCCGCGCTATCGGCTCTATGCGCTGGCCGGTGGCCCGCCGGCACGCCCGGCAATGGTGCGCGACGACGTCGATGGCGCCGCCATCGACGTGGAGGTCTGGCGCCTGCCGATTGCAAACGTCGGCAGTTTTCTCGCCGGCATCCCCGCGCCGCTCGGGCTGGGGCAGGTAGAGCTTGATGACGGCACCTGGTGCTGCGGCTTTATCGCGGCCGCCGGGGCTCTGGAACATGACGGGCCGGCCGAGGACGTGACCCGCTTCGGCGGATGGCGCGGCTGGCTCGCCGCCAGTGTCTGAGCACGTGTCGCGGCCCCAGGTGAGAACTGGGGTTGGAACGTAGGAGAAAGCTCAGGCAGGGCGCATTAGATGGCGCAGGGGTAGGGCGGTAGCGGGATGGAGCCAAGAGGGCGAGGAACGCTGCGGTGGTTAGCGCGGCGCCATTCTGGCGCCTAGCCTGAGGGTTCTTGTCTTCAGCGGAGCCTGCCCTTGTCCCCGATTGCCCATACCCTCATCGTCGGCTTTCTGAGTTTTGTCGCGCTGGTCGTGATCATCCGGCTTTCCGGCAAGCGCACGCTGTCGAAGTGGAACGCCTTCGACTTCGTGATCACCATCGCCCTGGGCTCGACCCTCTCCACGGCGCTGATCACGCCGACGGTGTCGCTGGCGCAGAGCGTTGTGGCGTTCGTGCTGATCGTCGCGCTGCAGTTCGTGATCACCTTCACCTCGGTGCGCTCGAAGCGGGTCGAGGATCTGGTCAAGTCGCGCCCGACCCTGCTGCTCTACGACGGCACCCTGCGCCACGCGGCGATGGCCCGTGAGCGGGTGGTGGCGGTGGAGATCCTGGCCGCGCTGCGCGAG
The DNA here is from genome assembly GCF_017306975.2 of Salinicola sp. DM10. NCBI lineage: Bacteria > Pseudomonadati > Pseudomonadota > Gammaproteobacteria > Oceanospirillales > Halomonadaceae > Salinicola > Salinicola sp. DM10. The sequence continues at coordinate 145,684 of NZ_JAFLEN020000003.1, read as the reverse complement.
CGCGGCATCGCCGACATCGAGAGCGTGCACGCCGTGGTGCTGGAGACCGACGGCACTTTCAGCGTGATCCCCGACGCCGGGAGCAGCGATTCGGCGCTGGCCGGCGTCGAGGGTGTGCCGTCGCGCTGAGCCTCGATCACGCCTCGGCGTCGAGCGCCTCGCTCTCCAGGAAACCGCCGGACTGGCGCTGCCACAGCCGGGCGTAGAGGCCGTTGGCGCGGATCAGCTCGGCGTGGGTGCCCTGCTCGACGATGTGCCCCTGCTCCATCACCACCAGCCGGTCCATGGCGGCGATGGTGGAGAGGCGGTGGGCGATGGCGATCACCGTCTTGCCCTGCATCAGCCGGTCCAGATTCTCCTGAATGGCAGCCTCGACGTCGGAGTCCAGCGCCGAGGTCGCCTCGTCGAGAATCAGGATCGGCGCGTCCTTGAGCATCACCCGGGCGATCGCCAGACGCTGGCGCTGGCCGCCGGAGAGCTTGACCCCGCGCTCGCCGACGTGGGCATCGAAGCCCGTGCGCCCCTGGATATCGCTCAGCCCCTCGATGAACTCGGCCACGTGGGCCTCGCGGGCGGCGCGCCAGGCCATCTCGTCACTGGCGTCCGGGCGGCCGTAGAGCAGGTTGTCGCGCACCGAGCGATGCAGCAGCGAGGTGTCCTGGGTGACCATGCCGATCTTGGCGCGCAGACTCTCCTGAGTGACCGTGGCGATATCCTGGCCATCGATGCGGATGGCGCCGCTTTCCAGCTCATAGAAGCGCAGCAGCAGGTTGACCAGGGTCGACTTGCCCGCGCCGGAGGGGCCGATCAGGCCGATCTTCTCGCCCGGACGGATGGTCAGCGCCAGATCGTCGATCACACCGCTGCCCTTGCCGTAGTGGAAGCGAATATGGTCGAACACGATTTCGCCGCGAGAGACCTCGAGCGGGGTGGCGTCGTCGCGATCCTCGATCTGGTGCGGCAGTGACAGCGTCGACATGCCGTCCTGCACCGTGCCGATGTTCTCGAACAGCGCCGAGACCTCCCACATGATCCACTGCGACATGCCCCACAGACGCATCACCAGGCCCAGCGCCACGGCGACCGCGCCCACGCTCACCGCCTCGTCGAGCCACAGCGACAGCGACAGCCAGCCGACGCTGAACAGCAGCAGCGCATTGAGCAGATAGAGCAGCCCGTAGAGACCGGTGACCAGGCGCATCTGGCGGTAGACCGTGACCAGAAAGCCGGCCATGCCTTCACGCGCGAAAGCCGCTTCGCGGCTGGCGTGGGAGAACAGCTTGACCGTCTGGATATTGCTGTAGCTGTCGACGATGCGCCCGGTCATGCGCGAGCGGGCGTCGGCCTGGGACTCCGACACCTGGCCCATGACTGGCACGAACACCCGCAGCAGCACCAGATAGCCGGCCAGCCAGACCACCAGCGGTATGGCCAGGCGCCAGTCGGCGCTGCCCACCAGCAACAGCGTGCCCAGGAAGTAGACGCTGACGTAGTTGAGCACGTCGAACAGCTTGATCACGCACTCGCGCACGGCCAATGACGTCTGCATCACCTTGGTCGCGATGCGTCCGGCGAACTCGTCCTGATAGAAGCCCATCGACTGGCGCAGCAGATAGCGGTGCGCCTGCCAGCGGATACGCATGGGATAGTTGCCCATCATCGTCTGCTGCTGGAACAGCGAGTGCAGCCACACCATCCCCGGCAGCGCCACCAGCACCACCAGCGCCATGCCGGCGAGCTTCCAGCCCTGGTCGGCGAGGAAGGTGGCGCGGTTCTGGTCGGCGAGCCAGTCGACGATATTGCCGAGAAAGCCGAACATCCACACCTCGACGCCGGCGATCAGCGCCATCAGCGTGGTCGCCGCCAGCAGGTAGGGCCAGGCCCCACGGGTATAGTGCAGGCAGAAGGCGATCAGGGTATCCGGCGGGCGTTGGGGCTCCGCCGACGGGAAGGGGTCGAGACGTTTTTCGAACCATTGGAACATGGCAAACCTGCAATCACTGAGGAAGAGCGTGGCGGTACCGGCGACGCGTGGCGCTGGCCGGTGGAAGCCTGAGCTCATTGTATGTCGGTGTCGTCGCGAGTACCGCCGTCGGCGCTTGCCGCGGCGGACGTTTTCCGCCAGCGTAAGACCTTAAGTATGGTTGAGGTAAAGCCCAATGGAGAGTTCCAACACCCTGCCCCGCCGGCTCGCCGCGACCAAGCAGGCGCTCAGCGTGGGCGATGTCGCCCGGCGCTGCGGCGTGGCGGTCTCGACGCTGCATTTCTACGAGACCAAGGGCTTGATCCATAGCTGGCGCAACGCCGGCAATCAGCGCCGCTACACCCGCGACGTGCTGCGCCGGGTCGCGGTGATCAAGATTGCCCAGCGCACCGGCGTGCCGCTGGCGGAGATCCAGCAGGCGCTGGCCACGCTGCCCGACTCGCGCACCCCGACGGCGGCGGATTGGCGGCGCTTGTCGGAGCGCTGGCGGGCGGCCCTGGACGAGCGCATCACTCAGCTCACTTTGCTGCGCGACCAGCTCGATGGCTGTATCGGCTGCGGCTGTCTGTCTCTGGCGCAGTGCCCGCTACGCAACCCCGGTGACGTGCTCGGCGGCGACGGCGAAGGCGCGCAGCGGCTGGCATCGAATCACGTCTCGAACGGCAGCACCGCGTTATAGATGGCGAGGAAGTGGCAGACGCTGCCGCCGATCACGAACAGGTGCCAGATGGCGTGGTGGAAGGGGATTGCGCGCACGGCGTAGAACAGCACACCGACCGTGTAGGTGATGCCGCCGGCGACCAGCAGGGCAAGGCCGGTGGGGGATAGCTGCGTGGTGAGGCTATCGGAGGCGATCACGATCAGCCAGCCCATGATCAGGTAGATGAAGACCCGCAGCAGGTTGAAGCGCTGCGGCCAGATCAGGCGCAGGGCGATGCCGCCCAGAGCCAGCCCCCAGATCACGCCGAACAGCGCCCAGCCCATGGGCCCGCGCAGGTTGACCAGCAAAAAGGGGGTGTAGGTGCCGGCGATGAGCAGATAGATGGCGCAGTGATCGAAGGCCTGGAAGGCGCGCTTCAGGCGCTGGCTGCGAAAGCCGTGATAGAGCGTCGAGGCGGTGTAGAGCGCCAGCAGGCAGCTGCCGTAGAGCGAGACGCTGACGATCTTCCACGGGTCGACCTCGGCGGCGATGCTGGCCAGCACGATCAGCACGATCATGCCGGCGAGACTCAGCGCGGCGCCGATGCCGTGGCTGATGCTGTGCAGCCACTCCTCCAGCCGGGTGTACTCTTCCTCCTCTGCGGGTTGGGACGGCGAGGCGTGCTCGGGGTGTGATGTCGGGTATCGAGAAGACGAGAGAGGGCGCGAAGCGGAATCGGGCATGACGGCTGAGCCTCCTGCGGGACGCGTGGCAGGATCGTGAGCATAGACGTGGGTTGGACCCGCACGCCGGGACGACGTTCAGTCTCCCGAGTCATGATGACGCAACGATGACGCCGCCGAAAGGCCCGGCGGCGGCGATTCAGGCGTCGCGCTCGATGTCGACGTCGCTGGCGGGGGTGAAGTCGTCGAGCGCCATCATGTGGCCGAGCTTGCCAACCTTGGTGGTCAGGTAGTGCTCGTTGAACGGGTTGCGCCCGGTGGTGATCGCGAGACGCTCGTCAATACGCACGCCGTCGCGGCTGAGCGCCTCGACCTTGCGCGGATTGTTGGTCATCAGGCGCAGCGCAGAGATGCCGAGGTGGTCGAGCATGGGCACGCAGATATCGTAGCGGCGCTGGTCGGCGCCGAAGCCGAGGCGCTCGTTGGCCTCCACGGTGTCGGCGCCGGTGTCCTGCAGGGCATAAGCGCGGATCTTGTTGAGCAGGCCGATGCCGCGCCCCTCCTGGCGCAGGTAGAGCAGTGCACCGCGCCCCTCGTCGGCGATGCGCTTGAGCGCTTCCTGCAGCTGGTAGCCGCAGTCGCAGCGCATCGAGAACAGGGCATCGCCGGTCAGACACTCGGAGTGGACGCGAGCCAGCACCGGCTCCGGCGTGGTGACATCGCCGAGCGTGAGCACGACGTGCTCCTTGCCGGTGGACTCTTCCTGGAAGCCGTGCAGCGTGAAGGTCGCCCAGGGTGTGGGCAGCTGCGATGCGGCGATGAAACGGATCGACACGTTGACCTCGCGAAACGGGCCCTGCGGGTAAGGCGCGGGCTCACCCTGACGTTGAGGGGCAGCATTATATCAGGCTTGCGCGTGTATCCGTTACACTGCAGGCAAATCTCCCGTGCGAAGAGCGCTATGACACTGCAAAACGATCGCCTGCTGCGGGCCCTGGCTCGCCAACCGGTGGACCGCACGCCGGTCTGGATGATGCGTCAGGCCGGCCGCTATCTGCCGGAGTACCGCGCCACCCGCGCCGATGCCGGCAGCTTCATGGACCTGTGCCGCAACGCCGACCTGGCCTGCGAGGTGACGCTGCAGCCGCTGGCGCGCTACCCGCTCGATGCCGCGATCCTGTTCTCCGATATTCTCACCATCCCCGACGCCATGGGGCTGGGGCTCTATTTCGAGACCGGCGAGGGGCCCAAGTTCCGCCATCCGGTGCGCACCGCTGCCGAGGTCGCGGCGCTCAGCGCGCCGGATGCCGAGCACGATCTCGACTACGTGATGAATGCGGTGCGCACCATCCGCCGCGAGCTCGATGGCCGGGTGCCGCTGATCGGCTTCTCCGGCAGCCCCTGGACCCTGGCGACCTACATGGTCGAGGGCGGGTCGAGCAAGGATTTCCGCCATATCAAGGCGATGCTCTACGGCGACCCGCAAACGCTGCACACCCTGCTGGGCCTGCTCGCCACCGCGGTGACCGACTACCTCAATGCCCAGATCCGTGCTGGCGCTCAGGTGGTGCAGATCTTCGACACCTGGGGTGGGGCGCTGTCGACCCCGGCCTATGAGGCGTTCTCGCTGGCCTACATGCGGCGCATCGTGGGTGGGCTGATCCGCGAGCACGATGGCCGCCGGGTGCCGGTGATCCTGTTCACCAAGAACGGCGGGCAGTGGCTGGAGTCGATCGCCGACAGCGGCTGCGATGCCGTCGGTCTCGACTGGACCACCGAGCTGGGCGACGCGCGGCGGCGGGTCGGTGAGCGCGTGGCGCTGCAGGGCAATCTCGACCCCAACGTGCTGTTCGCGCCGCCCGAGCGGATCGGTGCCGAGGTCGAGCGGGTGCTGGCCAGCTACGGTCATGGCCCAGGCCACGTCTTCAACCTGGGTCACGGCATCAGCCAGTTCACCAATCCCGACCACGTCACGGCCTTCTTCGACGCGCTGCATGCCGCGAGCCCGGCCTATCACCGCTGAAGCCGGCGCCAGCGGCATCGACGGCCTGCTGCTGTTCGATGCCGACTGCCCGTTCTGCCGGCGTGCGGTGCGCTGGCTGCTGGCGCATGAGCGTGATGCAGGCGCGACGCTGGCGCTGAGCGGGCTCGATAGCGCGCTGGGGCAGTGCGTGGGGCGCCACTTCGGCCGCGAGCTCGCGCGCTGCGATACGATCCGCTATGTCACCGGCGGTGAGCTTTACGAGGAGAGCGAGGCGCTGTGGCGGCTGGGGCGCCGGCTGCGAGGGGGCTGGCGATTGCTTGCGTGGCTGCGCTGGGTGCCGGCGCCGCTGCGCAACGCCGTCTACCGCGGTATCGGACGCTACCGTCGGCGTCTGGCACCGGATAACGACGCGCGACTTGAGGATGACCCACGCTGGCGCGAACGTCTCGATGCCGGCCTCTGCACATGTCTGGGATTGCCGACGACGCTGGCCGAGGGGGCGCGATGACTCGGCCAGCGAACGGGCGTCGGCTCGCGACGTGGCGGGCCCTGGCGGCACTGGCCGCGCTGATCTGGGCCGGCGCGGTGGCCTGGGGCAGCCTGACGCCGGCGGCCGAGATGCCCTCGCACCTGCCGTGGGACAAGTTCAACCACCTGCTCGGCTACGCCGGTTTGACCCTGTGGCTGGGCCTGGCCAGCCGGCGCTGGTGGTGTTCGGCGCTGGCGGCGCTGGCCTACGGAATTCTCATCGAGTATCTGCAGTTGGGGGTGCCCGGCCGCGCCGGCGGTGATTGGGCCGATATCCTGGCCAATACGTTGGGCGCGCTGGCAGTGGGCCTGGGTGCGACCTGGCTCGCCCGGCGGCGCGCTGGCGCGGCCTGAACCGGGGGGCCGCGGCGCTGCGATCTTTCACCTGCTCACTCGCCCGTACACTTACCCATCCGTCCGTGCGCTCGCTCTCGCCTTTGTCTTCCCGAGTCCGGCGTGCGTTTTTCCTGCGTGCCGTGTCGTCCTGCACGCTTCGCTTTTTCCCGTCCACGCTTTGCGCGTCCATGCTTTGTCGCGACGGGGCCGGCCGCCGATCATCGGCTTTTCCTTAGTCGATCGTTTTTTCCTTATCCATTGGTGGCATCGTCTTCGCCACCGGTGGCTCGATTCAACGCTAGCGCCATGGTGCGGCGCCTCCTTTTGGTGCGTGGCGGTATCTCACGCACGCTTTTGAAACAGAATGTTGCCCGTGTTTTCGCAGTTCGAGTCACCTTGAGCATGCAGGTGGAGATCGTAAGCGTCCTAGGCGAGCGTTGAATCCAGGATTTTCAGGCGCTAGCGCGAAAGTGGAACGGACTTTGCTAATTTCATCTGGGCATGCTTCGACATGCACTCAAATGACAACGCAAGGGAGTGGATTCCACCATGCGCCACAAGAACAAAAGCCTGTCTCTTCTCTCCGCCGCTGCACTGACTGCCCTGGCGGCGTCGCAGGCTCAGGCTGCCACCCTGGACAACGTGAAAAGCAACGGCGAGTTCAAGTGCGGTGTCAGCACCGGGCTCACCGGTTTCTCCTCCCCCGACGAGAACGGCAAGTGGACCGGCATCGATGTCGAAGTGTGCCGCGCCATCGCCGCCGCCGTGCTGGGCGACCCGACCAAGGTGGTGTTTTCACCGCTGACCGCCAAGGAGCGCTTCACCGCGCTGCAGTCCGGCGAGATCGATGTGCTCTCGCGCAACACCACCTGGACCGCGACCCGCGACAACTCGCTGGGCCTCAACTTCACCGGGGTCAACTTCTACGACGGCCAGGGCTTCCTGGTGCGCAAGGACCTCGGCATCAAGAGTGCCAAGGAACTGGATGGGGCCTCCATCTGCGTGCAGTCCGGCACCACCACCGAACTCAACATGGCCGACTACTTCAAGGCCAACGACATGCAGTTCCAGCAGGTCGCCTTCGACACCTCCGACCAGACCGCCCAGGGCTTCGACAGCGGCCGCTGTGACGTGCTCACCTCCGACTCCTCGCAGCTGGCGGCGCTGCGCCTGCAGCTCGCCGACCCCTCCAGCGTGGAGATTCTGCCCGAGCGTATCTCCAAGGAGCCGCTGGGCCCGGTAGTGCGCCAGGGCGACGATCAGTGGTTCGATATCGTCAAGTGGACGCTGTTCGCGATGCTCGACGCCGAGGAGCTGGGGGTAACCAGCCAGAACGTCGATCAGATGCGCGACAACCCGCCCAACCCGGATGTCGCCCGCCTGCTGGGCAAGGATGGCAACTTCGGCGAGCAGATGGGCATCGGCAACGACTGGGCCTACAACATCGTCAAGATGGTGGGCAACTACGGCGAGATGTTCGATCGCACCGTGGGCAAGGACTCGCCGATGGGTCTCGAGCGTGGCATCAACGCGCTGTGGAATCAGGGTGGTATCCAGTACGCGCCGCCGGTTCGCTGAGTGCGTGAAGCCGCCCGCCGCGCGTGCCCGATAGGGCGCTTGCGGCGGGCGGCCAGCAGACGTTTCCCGACGTCGTCTCCCGGCCTGTGCACCGGGAGCCGTTGCCGCTCACCGCTCGAGTAGAGACCCGACTTCTCATGCTGCGTCCATCCACCTCGCTACCTCGCCGAGGGCAGGGGCCGCTGTGGCGGAATCCCACCGTTCGTGCGCTGATCGTCCAGGCCGTGCTGTTTCTGATCCTGGCGCTCTTCATCGGTTATCTTATCCACAACACCCTGAACAACCTCGAAGCCCGCGGTATCCAGACCGGCTTCGGCTTCCTCGAGGGGCGTGCCGGCTTCTCGATTCCGCAGTCACTGATCGACTACACCAGCGACTCCAGCTACGGCACCACCTTCGTCGTCGGCCTGCTCAACACCCTGCTGGTCTCCGCCCTGGGCATCGTCGCGGCGACCCTGATCGGTTTCGCGGTGGGCATCGCCCGGCTGTCGTCCAACTGGCTGCTGGCGCGTCTGGCCACCATCTACGTCGAGATCTTCCGCAATATCCCGCTGCTGGTGCAGATCCTGTTCTGGTACTACGCCGTGCTGCGGGCACTGCCCTCGCCGCGGGAGAGCCTGTCGCTGTTCGATCTGTTTTTCTTCAACGTGCGTGGGGTGGTGATGCCCGACCCGCAGCCGCTGGCGGGGTTTTCCGCCACGCTCTGGGCGCTGCTGATCGCGGTGGTCGCCACGCTACTCTTCGCGCGCTTCGCCAAGCGCCGGCAGGCGGCCACCGGCCAGGCGCTGCCGGTCTACTGGATCGGGGCGGCGATCGTCATCGGCGCGCCGCTGATCGTGTTCGTGGCCAGCGGCTCACCGCTGGCGTGGACGCTCCCCGAACTCCGCGGTTTCAACTTCCGCGGTGGGATCAACATCCTGCCCGAACTGGTGGCGCTGTGGCTGGCGCTGTCGATCTACACCGCGGCGTTCATCGCCGAGATCGTGCGCTCCGGCATCCTCTCCGTCTCCCACGGCCAGACCGAAGCGGCGCGCTCGCTGAGCCTGCCCGGCGCCATCACCCTGCGCAAGATCGTGATTCCGCAGGCGATGCGGGTGATCGTGCCGCAGATGACCAGCCAGTATCTCAACCTGATCAAGAACTCGTCGCTGGCCACGGCGATCGGCTATCCCGATCTGGTGGCGGTGTTTGCCGGCACCACGCTCAACCAGACCGGGCAGGCGATCGAGATCATCGCCATGACCATGGCGGTCTATCTGGTCATCAGCCTGACGGTGTCGTTTCTGATGAACCTCTACAACGCCCGCACCCTGCTGAAGGAGCGATGAGATGCGTGAATCGACATTTCGCACTCAGATGATCGAGGCGCGCGAGGCCCCGGATCAGCGCCGCGGGATCAGCGGCTGGCTGCGCGCCAATCTGTTCAATGGGCCGCTCAACAGCGTGGTCTCGGTGGCGGTGATCGGCCTGCTGGCGTGGATTCTGTGGCCGTTTCTGAAGTGGGCGGTGGTCGATGCCAACTTCCTCGGCTCGACCCGTGAGGACTGTACCGGCAGCGGCGCCTGCTGGGTGTTCATCTCGGCCCGCTTCGAGTCGATCATCTACGGCTTCTATCCGGCCGCCGAGCGCTGGCGGGTGGACATCGTGTTCGCGCTGATGGCGGTGCTGGTGGCGTGGCTGGCGATCCCGCGGTTGCCCAAGAAGCGTCTGGTCGGGCTGTTCACGCTGGTCGGCTTCCCGATCATCGCCTGGTTTTTGCTGCTGGGCGGTCACTTCGGCCTGCCCGAGGTGCCCACCCGTGCCTGGGGCGGCCTGATGCTGACTCTGACCGTGGCCACGGTGGGTATCGTCGGGTCGCTGCCGCTGGGGGTGATCCTGGCCCTGGGGCGGCGCTCCAAGATGCCGTTCGTCAAGAGCGTGTGCGTCATCTTCATCGAGTTCTGGCGCGGCGTGCCGCTGATCACGGTGCTGTTCATGGCCTCGGTGATGCTGCCGCTGTTCGTGCCCGGCAACGTCGAGTTCGACAAGCTGCTGCGGGCGCTGATCGGCATCATGTTCTTCTGGAGCGCCTACATGGCCGAGGTGGTGCGCGGCGGGCTGCAGGCGATCGGCAAGGGGCAGAACGAGGCCGGGCAGGCGCTCGGCCTGGGCTACTGGCAGCGCATGGGGCTGATCATCCTGCCGCAGGCGCTGAAACTGGTGATCCCGGGGATCGTCAACACCTTCATTGCGCTGTTCAAGGACACTTCGCTGGTGCTGATCATCGGGCTGTTCGATCTGCTGGCGATCATCCGTGCCGGGCTCACCGACTCCAACTGGCTGGGCTTCTCCACCGAGGGCTATGTGTTCGCGGCGCTGGTGTTCTGGATCTTCTGTTTCAGCATGTCGCGCTACAGCCAGTACATCGAGCGGCGCCTCAATACCAGCTATCGGCGTTGAGCCCGCCAGTGGCCAGCGCCTGAAACATGACGCCCCGGGCTGGCGAGTGCCGCTCGGGGTATGGGCGAGACAATGACAATGAAGGCAGGAATCAAGCCATGAGTGAAGCGCAAGCGGTCGCGGGCTCGGCCTCCAGCGATGAGCCGATGATCCAGATCGAGCATCTCAACAAGTGGTATGGCAGCTTCCACGTGCTGCGCGACATCGACCTGACCGTGACCCGGGGCGAGCGCATCGTCATCTGCGGCCCTTCGGGGTCGGGCAAGTCGACCATGATCCGCTGTATCAACCATCTCGAGGAGCACCAGCAGGGCTCGATCACGGTCAACGGCATCCCCATGAACCATGACATCAAGCGGATCGAGCAGATCCGGCGCAATGTCGGCATGGTGTTCCAGCACTTCAACCTGTTCCCGCACCTGACGGTGCTGGAGAACTGCTGCCTGGCGCAGATCTGGGTGCAGAAGAAGCCCCGCGCGGAAGCCGAGAAGACCGCCCTGGAGTACCTGGAACGGGTGCAGATCGCCAACCAGGCGAAGAAGTACCCGGGCCAGCTCTCCGGCGGCCAGCAGCAGCGCGTGGCGATCGCCCGTGCACTGTGCATGCGCCCGGAGGTGATGCTGTTCGACGAGCCCACCTCGGCGCTCGACCCGGAGATGATCAAGGAGGTGCTCGATGTCATGATCGAGCTCGCCCACGAGGGCATGACCATGCTCTGCGTGACCCATGAGATGGGCTTCGCCAAGACCGTGGCCGACCGGGTGATCTTCATGGACCAGGGCCAGATCATCGAGGAGGCGCCGCCGGAAACCTTCTTCAACAACCCGCGCTCGGAGCGTACGCAGCTGTTCCTGAGCCAGATCCTGGGGCACTGACATGGGCATCGACAAGCGCATGGTCGCCGGTGCGCCGCAGCCGATCGCGCCCTTCTCCCACGCCTGCCGGGTGGGGGATCTGGTGTTCATCACCGGGCAGATGCCGACGGTGCCGGAGACCAACGAGATGCTCCTGGGCACCTTCACCGAACAGACCCACCGCGTGATGCAGAACCTGGCGATCGTGCTGGAGGCGGTGGGCAGCGGCTTCGAACACGTGGTCCAGAGCCGGGTCTTCATCACCAACATGGGCCACTTCGACGAGGTCAACGGCGTCTACGCCAGCTACTTCGAGGCACCGCTGCCGACGCGCACCTGCATCGGGGTCACCGGGCTGGCCGGCGGCGCCGACGTCGAGGTCGACATGATCGCCTGGATCCCGCCGGCCACCGGCTGACGCGAGCGGCAGACGAGCCCCGGCGGAGGTCAGCGAGGCCTCCGGCGCGGGCTCGCGCACGCGTTTCGGGGTCGCCGGAGGCGGCGTTTTCAGCCGGCGTAAAGTTCGTTATCGGGAGGCCGATGATAGTCGAGCCAACCTTCAACGGACCCTCTCAACGGACTTAGCATGCTGAAATCCTTCAAGATTCGTATCATGGCCGGATGCCTGGCGATGATCCTGGTCGCGCTCGCGGCCACCGGCGGCATCAGCTACTGGCTGGTCAGCCGCCATCAGCAGTCGGTCAATCAGGATCTGCTCGAGTCGGTGGCCAGGGGGCACCGCGATGCGATCGCCGCCTGGGCCGCTTCCAAGCGCAAGCTGATCGAGGCGGTGGCCCCGGCGGTGGGTAGCGACACGCTGATCCCCGCGCTGCAGCAGACCGCCAGCGCCGGCGGCTTCAGTCAGGTCTATCTGGGCACGCCGGACAAGCGCCTGATCACCAACGACGGCTGGGAGCCGCCGGCGGACTACGATCCGACCCAGCGCCCCTGGTACCGCGGCGCGGTAGCGGCAGGGCAGACTACCGCCAGCGACCCCTATCTCGATCTGGTGACGAACAAGCTGGTGGTGGCCTTCGCCACGCCGATCCAGCGTGATGGCAAGCTGCTGGGCGTGGCCGGCGCCGATGTGCCCCTCGACGAGGTGCAGGAGAACGTGCTCTCGATCCAGCCCACTCCCAAGAGCTTCGCCTTCCTCGCCGACACCGACGGCACCATCGTCGCCTATCGTGATGCCGACCTGAGCCTGAAGCCGGCGAGTGCGATCGCCGCCGATCTCGATGCCGCCAAGCTCGCGGCGGTGACCCAGAGCCCGCTGCCGACGCCGAGCGTGATCGACGGCCGCGCGGTGCTGCTCTACGCGGTGGCGGTGCCGGGTACCGACTGGCGCCTGGTGATCGCGCTGGATCGCGCCGAGGCCAATGCCGGCGCCAGCAGCCTGCTCAAGACCACCTTGGTGTCGCTGCTGGTGGCGGCGCTGATCGTTTCACTGCTGCTGTGGCTGCTGGTGTCGCCGGGCTTTCGCCGGCTCAAGGCGGCACGCGACGCCATGGCCGATATCGCCGACGGTGACGGTGACCTGAGCCGCCGCCTGACGATCGACGGGCGCGACGAGATCGCCCAGATCGCCATGGCGTTCAACGCCTTCGCCGGCAAGATTTCCGAGGTGCTGGGTCAGGTCAATGTCACCAGCCAGGCGGTGCGCCAGGCCTCCGAGGAGATCGCCCGTGCCAGCCAGGACCTGTCGCGCCAGACCGAGACTGCGGCCAGCCATCTGCAGGAGACCTCCAGCGCCATGGAGCAGATTTCCGGCACGGTGGAGAACACCGCCACTGCCGCCAGCGAGACCGACCAGCTGGCCCGCGATGCCAGCGAGCGCGCGGCGCGCGGCGGTGAGGTGGTGGGGCGTGCGGTGGAGACCATCGAGGCGCTCAACGGGCGCACCGAGCAGATCGCCGATATCGTCCGCCTGATCGAGGAGATCGCCTTTCAGACCAACCTGCTCGCGCTCAACGCCTCGGTGGAAGCGGCGCGCGCCGGCGAGCAGGGGCGCGGCTTTGCGGTGGTTGCCGGCGAGGTGCGCCAGCTGGCGAGCCGCTCGGCCAACGCCGCCGACGAGATCAAGGCGCTGATCGGCACCTCGGTGGCGCAGACCCGTGAGGGCACCGAGCTGATGCGCTCCGCCGGTGACAGCATGAGTGCGATCGTCGATGCCATCTCGCGGGTGGCGGCGACGCTCTCGGAGATCAACGTCGCCGCCCAGGAGCAGAGCCAGGGAGTGGGGCAGGTCAATCAGGCGGTGGGCGAGCTCGACCAGATGACTCAGCAGAATGCGGCCATGGTGGCCCAGTCCACGGCTGCCGCCGAACAGCTCCACGACCAGGCGACCCAGCTGGCGGCGATCGTCGGCGGCTTCAAGCTCGACGCCGACGACGCGCGGCCGGCGCTCAGCCACGCTTGAGCGTAGCGCCATTCTCGACCACGCTTAGAGCGTGCTATCCACGGCCATGTCCGCGCCACGGACATGGCCCTTCCACGGAAAAGGAGAATGGCTCATGGACAAGGTCTACGTGGTGGTCGCCGATGCCGCGCGTGCGCGTATCTTCGCCCGCGAGGCGCGGGTCATGCGTGAGATCGAGACGCTGACGCATCCGGAATCGCAACTGCATACCGGTGATCTGCGCACCGGCGGCAAGGGTGAGTCGACCTCGGGGCCGAGCCGGCGTCAGACCGGCAACGAGGATGCCACCTCCGAGAAGCAGGCGATGTTCTTCGCCAAGGAAGTGGCCGGCTACCTGCGCGACGCGCGTACCCAGGGCAAGGCCGACGAGCTGATTCTGATCGCCGCGCCGCAGTTCCTGGGCCAACTGCGCGACAAGCTCGACAAGCCCACCCTCGAGATGGTCACCCAGTCCATCGACAAGGATCTCTCCAAGGCCAGCGAGGCGGATATCGCCGCACAGCTCGGCTGGCATTGAGACCCGACCCGCCAACGTCTTCGGCCTTGAACATCCCGGGTCGTGACGAAACGCGGATGGCGTCTGACGCCATCCGCGTTTTTGCTGTCTGCTTACTGGTGGCGGTCACGTCACGCAAGCCCGCTACCCGTCTGCCGAGATCACGGCACCGGCGGCAGATCGATCTCGTCGCTGCGCCGGGCGTCGGCGGTCATCTCGCGACATAGCCTGAGAAACTCGCGCATCGCCGTGGTGAGGTACTTGTGGCGATGCCAGATGAAGGCGAAGCTGCGCGTCAGGTCGAGCTCCGGGGTCGCGATGGGCACCAGACTGCCGCGCCGGAAGGCGTCGCGCAGCGCCAGCCGGGAGACGCAGCCGATCCCCAGCCCCGACTCCACCGCGCGCTTGATCCCTTCGGTGTGCTCCAGCTCCAGTAGAATGTCGAAGCGGCCACGCCGGTGGCGCATGGCGTGCTCCAGGGTGCGCCGGGTGCCCGAACCCACCTCACGCATGATCCACGACTCGCGCAGCAGGCGCTCGATATCGGCGCTGCCCTCGGCGGCCAGCGGGTGGCGAGGCGAGCAGAACACGGTCAGATCGTCGTCGATCCATGGCTGAATGACGATGTCGTCGTGCTGGCAGTCGCCCTCGATCAGCCCCAGATCGAGTTCGTGCAGCGCGATCCGCTCGACGATCGAGGCGGTGTTGCGCACCTGCAGCCGCACCCGGCTCTCGGGATAGCGCTGCATGAAGTCGCTGATCAGCAGGGTGGCCAGATAGTTGCCGATGGTCAGCGTGGCGCCGACCTCCAGCGAGCCGATGCCGCGCTGGCCCTTGAGCAGCTCTTCGATCTCCTCGCCGCGGTCGAGCAGCGCCACTGCCTTGGGCAGCAGCTGGAAGCCCAGGGCGTTGAGCTTGAGCCGCTTGCCGATACGGTCGAGCAGCTGGCAGTCGAACTGGCGCTCCAGCTCGGCCAGTGCCGCGCTGGTTGCCGACTGCGACAGCGCCAGGGTCTCGGCCGCGCGCGAGACGCTCTGATGCTGGGCGATGGCGACGAACACCTCGAGCTGACGCAGGGTGTAGCGCATGGCCGACTCCTATATCGACAGGATCGATAAACCTTATCCAGATAATCCACTTAACAGAATAGCATTCGCTTCTTATAATTTCGGCATCTACTCGGATCAGTCATTTATTCTTTTTCGATCTGATCTTTTTCCGATCCGTTCAAAGGAGCCTGGCATGAGCAAGTTTGCGCTGGAAGAAGTCCTCAGCGTCCATCACTGGAACGACACCCTGTTCAGCTTCCGCACCACCCGCGATCGCGGGCTGCGGTTCAAGAACGGTCAGTTCGTGATGATCGGTCTGGAAGTGGAAGGCAAGCCGCTGGTGCGCGCCTACTCCATCGCCAGCCCCAACTACGAGGACCACCTCGAGTTCTTCAGCATCAAGGTGCCCGACGGCCCGCTCACCTCGCGCCTGCAGCA
This sequence comes from Salinicola sp. DM10, assembly GCF_017306975.2. Classification (NCBI taxonomy): domain Bacteria; kingdom Pseudomonadati; phylum Pseudomonadota; class Gammaproteobacteria; order Oceanospirillales; family Halomonadaceae; genus Salinicola; species Salinicola sp. DM10. The sequence goes on along the minus strand of NZ_JAFLEN020000003.1, from coordinate 130,256 downwards.
CCTGCAGGTCGGCGACCAGATCATGGTCAGCCGCAAGCCCACCGGCACGCTGGTATGCGACGACCTGCTGCCGGGGCGCAATCTCTACATGCTTTCCACCGGTACCGGTCTGGCACCGTTCATGAGCCTGATCCAAGATCCGGAAGTCTACGAGCGTTTCGAGAAGGTGGTGCTGATCCACGGCGTGCGCCAGGTGAGCGAGCTCGCCTATGCCGACTTCATCGGCAAGGAGCTGCCGGCGCACGAGTATCTGGGCGAGGAGATCAGCGAAAAGCTGGTCTACTACCCCACCGTGACTCGCGAGGATTTCCATACCACCGGGCGTCTGACCGACCATATCCGCAGCGGCAAGCTGTTCGAGGATACCGGCCTGCCGCCGCTGGACCCCAAGCAGGATCGCGCTATGATCTGCGGCAGCCCGGCCATGCTCGACGAGACCAGCGACCTGCTCGACGAGCTGGGCTTCTCCATCTCGCCGCGTATGGGCGAGCCGGGGGATTACGTGATCGAGCGCGCCTTCGTCGAGAAGTGATCTCTCCCCGGGCGTGACCGCCCGGGGAGCCTGGACTTGTGTGAAGAAACGCAAAAAAGCCCTCGTCGACGCGGTGTCGACGAGGGCTTTTTCGCGCAGGCGGGGCGAGCGCTTGCGCCTTACACCGCGTCCTTGCCGGTCTCACCGGTACGGATACGGATCACCTGCTCCAGCGGCGAGACGAAGATCTTGCCGTCGCCGATCTTGCCGGTATTGGCGACCTTGGTGATGGCATCGATCACCTGGTCGCTCATGCTGTCGTCCACGGCCACTTCCAGCTTGATCTTGGGCAGGAAGTCGACCACGTACTCGGCACCACGGTAGAGCTCGGTGTGGCCCTTCTGACGCCCGAAGCCCTTGACCTCGGTGACGGTGACGCCCTGCACGCCGATCTCTGACAGGGACTCTCGCACGTCGTCCAGCTTGAAGGGCTTGATGATGGCGGTGACCAGTTTCATGGGGAAATTCTCCTCGCGTGCGTGGCGCTCTTCTGAACGGATCGTCTCGTCGCGATGTGCGAACGAGGCCTGTGCGAAATGGGTACAGCTCCAGGTCTTGGCCCAGCCTTGGCCCGCGGCCCTGGCCTAGCGCCTCTGACGACTGCCCGGCGACTCTCTAGCTCGAACGAACACCGTAACCGGTGGGCTCTATCTTAAACATACACCGCGATGGGCGGGAATGAAAAAAGGCCCCCCGAAGGGGGCCAGGGGAGCACGCCAGCTCACTCGGTGAATCGGCTCACTTCTTGCCGACGTTGAATTCAGGATAGGCCTCCATACCGCACTCGGCGATATCGACACCTTCGTACTCTTCTTCTTCGGAGACGCGCAGGCCCATGACCGCCTTGAGGATGCCCCAGACCACTAGGCTGGCGATGAACACCCAGGCGAAGATCGAGGCGATACCCAGCAGCTGCGCGCCGAAAGAGGCATCGGTGTTGGAGAACGGCACCGCGATCAGGCCCCAGATGCCGACCACGCCGTGCACCGAGATAGCGCCGACCGGATCATCGATCTTGAGCTTGTCGAGGCTCACGATGGCGAACACCACCAGCAGGCCACCGACCGCACCGATCAGCGTCGCACCCAGCGCGGTGGGGGCCAGCGGCTCGGCAGTGATCGCGACCAGGCCGGCCAGGGCACCGTTGAGGGCCATCGTCAGGTCGGCCTTGCGGAACCACAGCTTGGCCAGGATGATCGCGGCGATCACGCCACCGGCAGCGGCGGCGTTGGTGTTGACGAACACCTGGGCGACCGCGTTGGCTTCATCGACGTTGGAGACCATCAGCTCGGAGCCACCGTTGAAGCCGAACCAGCCCAGCCACAGGATGAAGGTACCCAGAGTGGCCAGCGGCAGGTTGGCGCCCGGAATGGCATAGATGGCGCCGTTCTTGCCGTACTTGCCCTTGCGCGCACCCAGCAGCAGCACGCCGGCCAGCGCGGCGGTGGCGCCACACAGGTGGACCACACCTGAGCCGGCGAAATCCTGGAAGCCAGCGGCGTCGAGGAAGCCACCGCCCCATTTCCAGTAGCCCTGCACCGGGTAGATGAAGCCGGTCATCACCACCGCGAAGGCCATGAACGCCCACAGCTTCATGCGTTCGGCCACGGCGCCGGAAACGATCGACATGGCGGTAGCGACGAACACCACCTGGAAGAAGAAGTCGGAGCGGGCCGAGTAGTAGACGTCGCCGCCGCTGCTCATGACGTCACTGACGCTGTGCTCGGCGCCGATCAGGAAGCCCAGGCTGGGGATGACGCCGCCGCTCTCGCTGGAGTACATGATGTGGTAGCCGACCAGCAGGTACATGGTACAGGCGATGGCGTAGAGGACGACGTTCTTGGTCAGGATCTCGGTGGTGTTCTTGGCGCGCACCAGGCCCGCCTCGAGCATGGCGAAACCGGCCGCCATCCACATCACCAGGGCGCCGGTCACCAGGAAGTAGAAGGTGTCGAGCGCATAGGATAGTTGTACGACTTGATCGTTCATTCTGTGTGTCTCCTCGTTCCGCGCCGTTTTATACGGCGTCGGCCCCGCGTTCTCCGGTGCGAATCCGGATGACGTCTTCGAGTGGCGTGACGAACAGCTTGCCGTCACCGATCTTGCCGCTGTTGGCGGCCTCGCGGATGGCGTCTAGGACCCCGTCGACGCGGTCGTCCTCGACGGCGACCTCGATCTTCACCTTGGGCAGGAAGTCGACGACATATTCCGCGCCGCGATAGAGTTCGGTGTGGCCTTTCTGACGGCCGAAGCCCTTCACCTCGGTGACGGTGATGCCCTGGACGCCGTTATCGGCCAGCGCCTCGCGCACGTCATCGAGCTTGAAGGGTTTGATGATGGCGGTGATGAGCTTCATCCCTTGTCTCCCGTAGTCGGCTTGCGCCTGAACGGACTACGCAGAAGCCATGCCAGTCGGTAATAACGTCTTTACAATCATTCACTTAATTTGAGAGCGCGGGGCGGAAGCGCGCGGTTAGCCGAACGTGGGCCGACTCTTCGCACCAAATTGATGCGTACACCGCGTGCCGTTGCACTGAGAAGGCGCGCCGGCTGATCGTGCCGCTTGCAAGCATCTGGCGCGGGCGCCAGTGGCGCAGTTTGCGTATGCTGAAGGGCAGTCACGAATCAGGAGATCACACCATGTCGACACACGACCGTTTCGAGCGTCTGGCCAAGCAGATCGGCGACAAGCTGCAGGGTGCCTCCCAGGCCCCGGGCGACATCCAGCGCAACGTCCAGGGGGTGCTACGCGGCGCCATGGAGCGCATGGATATCGTCTCGCGCGAGGACTTCGACATCATGATGGACGTGCTCACCCGCACCCGGGAGCGGGTCGAGGCGCTGGAAGCCCAGGTGGCGGCGCTCGAGAACGCCCTGCACAGCGAGTGCGCCTCCCAGCCCGACACGACGCTGGCCGAGGACGACACCGACGGCAGCCGCGATGGCGTACAGCCCTGAGCGGGGTGATGGATAGCCCTGAGCGAGGTGATGGACAGCCCTGAGCGGGTTGGTGAACAGCCCTGAGCGGGGTGATAGACAGCCCTGAGCGGGGGGATGAATAGCCCTCTGATCGGAGTCTTGACGCACCTGCGCTAAAGGGTCAGGCGGTAAAGGCGATAACAGGATAATCGGCCCCTTATCCTGTTTGGGCCGGCGGTGACGAGCCGCCGGCCCGCCTGTGTCCCGGGCATCGGCCGGGACGCGCCGTCACGGAGGCGAAATGACCCTAGCCATCGTGCGCACGCGCGCCAGCCTCGGGCTCGAGGCGCCGCAAGTGCTGATCGAAGTGCACCTCAGCAACGGCCTGCCGGGGGTGACCCTGGTGGGGCTGCCGGAGACCGCCGTGCGCGAGAGCCGGGAGCGGGTGCGCAGCGCGCTGCTCACCGCCGGTTTCGAGTTTCCCACTCGTCGTATCACTCTCAATCTGGCGCCCGCAGACCTGCCCAAGGATGGCGGCCGCTTCGACCTGCCGATCGCCCTGGGCATCCTGATGGCTTCCGGCCAGATACCGGTAGAGGCTGCTCAGCAGCTCGAGGTGGTCGGCGAGCTGGCGCTGGATGGCACGTTGCGCCCTGTCACCGGCGTACTGCCGACGGCGTTGGCCGCACGGGCCGCCGGGCGGGGGCTGATCGTGCCCGCGGCCAATGCCGACGAGGCGGCCCTGGCCGAGGGGTGCGAGGTGTTCGCGGCGGGGCATCTGCTGGCGGTGGTGGGGCATCTACTGGGCCGTGAGCGGCTCGCGGCGCACCAACTTGGGACACCGCCGCGCGCCGAGATGGTTCAGCCCGACATGGCCGACGTCAAAGGTCAGCACCAGGCGCGCCGGGCGCTGGAAGTGGCGGCGGCCGGCGGGCACAACCTGCTGCTGGCGGGCCCGCCGGGTACCGGCAAGACCATGCTGGCGAGCCGCCTGGCCAGCATCCTGCCGCCGCTGAGCAGTGACGAGGCGCTGGAGGTGGCGGCGGTGCGCTCGGTGTGCGGGCTCTCGATCATGGATCGCTGGGGTCAGCGCCCGTTTCGTAACCCGCACCATACCTCGAGCAGCGTGGCGCTGGTGGGCGGTGGCTCCAAGCCGCGCCCTGGCGAGATCTCGCTGGCGCATCACGGCGTGCTGTTCCTGGACGAGCTGCCGGAGTTCGATCGCCATGTGCTGGAGGTGCTGCGCGAACCGCTGGAGTCGGCCCAGATCCTGATCTCGCGGGCCAACCACCAGCGCCGTTTTCCGGCCCGCTTCCAGCTGGTGGCAGCGATGAACCCGTGCCCCTGTGGCCACCTTGGCGACCCGCGCCAGCGCTGCCACTGTAGCCCGGCACAGATCCAGCGCTATCAGTCGCGCCTCTCCGGGCCGCTGCTCGATCGTATCGATCTGCAGGTGGAAGTCCCGGCGCTGCCGGCCACTCAGTTGACCGATCAGACCCCGGGCGAAGCCTCGGCCAGCGTACGTCAGCGGGTGCTGGCGGCGCGCGAGCGTCAGCGCGCCCGCGGCTGGCTCAACGCCCAGCTGCCCGGCCCGGAGCTGGAAGCCGCCTGTGCCCTCAGCGTGGCCGAGCGCGAGTGGTTCGCCGGCGTGCTGGATCGGCTCAAGCTCTCGGCCCGCGCCTATCATCGGGTACTGCGCGTCGCCCTGACCCTGACCGATCTGGGCGAAGAGCCACGGGTCGGGCGAGCCCAACTGATGGAAGCGATCGGCTACCGCCAGCTCGACCGGCTGCTCAACGCCGGCGATCCGCTGCGGGGCTGAGTGTGGGGGCGTGAGCCTAAGCCCCCTTGTCGCCAAGCGGTCATCGCCTCGGTGGTAAACTGCCTCCTCCCTACGCTTGAGAGAGCAAGACGATGACTTTCGGTATCTGGCTCACCTTTCTGCTGGCGGCTTGTCTGGTGAGCCTGTCTCCCGGCGCCGGTGCCATCAATACCATGAACAGCGGCATGACCCACGGGGTTCGCGCCACTTTGCCCACCATTCTGGGGCTGCAGCTGGGCTATGCGATCCAGATCCTGGTGGTGGCGGTCGGTCTTGGGGCGCTGCTGGCCTCCTCGACCACCGCTTTCCTGGTGATCAAGTGGATCGGGGTCGCCTATCTGGTGTGGCTGGGCATCCAGAAGTGGCGCACGAGCGGGGCGGTCGCCATCCAGGGTCGCGCAGAGAGCGCCCCGCACCGGCAGTTCTGGCAGGCCGCGCTGGTCAACCTGACCAACCCCAAGGCGACGGTATTTCTGGTCGCCCTGTTTCCGCAATTCATCGCCATGGGCGAGCCGGCGGCATCCCATGCCGGCCAGTTGCTGGTGATGGGTGTCACCCTGCTGGGCGTCGATGTCCTCGTCATGGGCGGCTATGCGGTGCTGGCCAGCCAGTTCAAGGCCTTCATCACCTCGGCCTCGCGCATGCGCATCGTCAACCGTGTCTTTGGCTCGTTTTTTATCCTGGCGGCTGGGGTGCTGGCGCTCTATCGTCGCGCCTGAGCCGGACCATAGAGGTTCAGCGCAGCGCCTCGGCGACGGCATCGAGCCGCCCCGGCACCAGGGCGTCATCCAGCGCGCTGATCCGCAGTATATGGCCCAGGGCCGGATGCGCCGGGCGGTGGATCAGCGTGCCCTCGTCGAGCAGACGACGGTGCACGGCCGCGGCGCGTTCGGCGCTGTCGAGGCGCACGGTCACGAAGTTGGTGGCGCTGGGTAGCACCTCGGAGCCCTGCGCTGCGAGCCAGCTTGAAAGGGCCTCGCGCCGCTGGATGACCGCGGCGACATGGGCGCGGGTCTCCTCCGGGTTTGCCAGCAGGGTTTCGGCCGCCGCCAGCGCCAGCGACGAAACCGCGTAGTGAATCCTCACTTTCATCATGACGGCCAGGGTCTCGGGCGCGGCGATGGCGTAGCCGACGCGCAACCCGGCCAGCCCGTGGGCCTTGGAGAAGGTGCGCAGGCGTATCACCCCCGGCCACACCGCGCTCGCCGCCGGCGCCCAGGCGTCGTCACGGAAGTCGTGGTAGGCCTCGTCGAGCACCAGCGTACAGTCGTCGGGTAGAGCGTCGCGCAGGGCCAGCACGTCGGCGTCGCGGTGGAGGTGGCCGCTGGGGTTGTCAGGGTTGGCCAGATAGACCACCCGCGCGCCTTCGCGCACCGCCGCTGCCGCCAGGGCGTCGAGATCCGGCGCTAGGTGGCCGGTAGCACTGGCGTAGTCGACCTCGACCTCGCGGTCGCCGTGGCCGCGCACGAAGTAGCTCCAGGTCGGATAGGTGCCGGCGCTGGTGATCACCGGGCTGCCGGAATCACAGGGACCGGAGTCACATAGTGCGCGCAGTGCCAGCGCCATCAGGCTGTCGGCACCGGCGTCCACCAGCAGGGCGTCGTGGGGCAGGTCGAGGGCCTGGCTCAGGTGCGCGCGCAGTGACCACGCCTCGGCGTCGCCGTAGGTGCGCGCCAGGGCCGCGAGCTCGGGGCCGAAGCGCGCGCTGAGCGCCCGGTGCGGCATGTCGAGCCCTTCGTTGGAGCCGATGCGGTGCGGCAGCGTATGGCCAAGCCGGCGCTCCAGCGCGGGCAGCCCGGGAAAGGGGTTGTGCGGTCCATCCTGGGTGTCGAGGTGGCGGGCAAAGCGTGGCATGGGCTCTCGATCCGGCTGCAAATGAAAGGGGGAGACGGTTCAGGGCGCGCCGCGGGATCCGGGCAGGGCGTCGAGATCGAGCGCGCCGCTGGCCTGCCACTGCCAGTGCTCGGACGGCGTGGCGACATGGGTCAGGTCGAAGCGTAGCCGGTAGGGCTGCAGGGTGCGGTCGCTCAGCACCAGCGGTGGCGCATCGGCGCTCAGGCTGGCCTGCAGCAGCCACTGGTCGGGGGTGGCGCCGTCGAGCTGCGCCGGAACCCAGTCGAGCACGTGGGGAGAGTCCGGCTGGCTCAGCAGGGCGCGCCCCAGGGCCTCGTTGAGCGCCGCGGCCGAGATCGGCAGGCGCGCGGCGACCTCCGCCGGACCCAGCAGCACGGTGATCTTCGGTGTCTGCGCGGCGGGCCACGGCGGTTGCTTCAGCAGCCCCGTGGCGGCGCTCGCTGCCAGGCCCCGCAGCGCCTGGCGCGGCGTCTCGGGGGCGCTCGAGAGCCCGCTGCAGGCGCTCAGCAGCGTCATCAGGCCGAGCCCGACGAGGGCTCTGAGCGCCCGGCGGCTCACGGCGTCGTTTCCGGGGGCTGTTGCGGCGGCGGCGCTTGAGTCGCTGCCGGCGTGCCGGGGGCAGCGAGAAAGCGATCGAGCTGGTCGAACAGGGTGTCACGGATGGTGGCCGACTCGTTGACCAGATGGTGGCGCGCTTCCGGGTGGCGCACGATCTCGGCGCGCGGGAACTTGCGCTTGAGCGCCTTGAGATTCCAGCGCCAGTCGACCGTCATGTCCTGCTCGCCCTGCAGGATCAGCACCGGCAGCTCGGCCGGCGGGCGCTTGAGCAGGGTCGGCATCCAGCGGCGCATGGCACTGACCCAGGTCAGGGCCAGGCGATCGTCCTGCAGCGGGTCGTGCAGGCGCAGGAAGTCGGCGAAGGCGATATTGTTGGTGTTGGGGCGGTACTTGCGCGGAATGGTGTCGACGAACGGGCTGGCCAGGCTGTGCAGCCAGCGCGACTGATTCCAGCCCCACGGGCGCACCAGCGGCGCCAGCAGCACCAGCGCCTGCCATGGCGCCTCGCTGCCACGGCTCAGGGTGTCGGTGGCGACGATCGAGGCGCCGGTGCTCTGGCCGGCCGCCAGCCAGGGCCCCGGCGCCAGCTCGTGCGCCTGCATCGCGGCCTCGACGGCATTGAAGCAGAGCACGTAGTCGGTGAAGTCATCGATGGTCGAGCGTGCGCCGCTGGAGAGGCCATGGCCGGGCAGATCCCACAGTACCACCTGCCACTGCTGCGCCAGCAGTCGCGCGAGCAGATGGCCGTAGAGACCCAGATGGTCGAAGTAGCCGTGCACCACGAACAGGGTGCCGCGCGGGGCCGGGGGCGCCCACACCTGGCACCACAGGTCGAAGGTCTTGCCGGCGTCGCCCGCCGCGCTCAGGAAGCCGGCGTGGAGCTGGGTGCCGGGATGGGCGTCGAGCAGTGGTGTCAGATGGTAGTGGTCCAGGTAGGCGGCGAGTGGCGAGGTGCCGGGCGACGCGATACGGTGGATGGGACCGAGGGCCTTCAATGGCGAAAAGTCGAGCATGCGCGAGTCTCCTGAGACCTCTCATGCTAACCGCCAGTGGCCTGTGAAACCATGACGGAGGTTGCCTGACGCCGGCGGTATGGTGGCGGAGGCGATGAGGTGGACCAAGGTCGAACGAGACATCGCCGGCAGCGCGCTCTATCATGGGCGAATGATTTATGTGGAAATGATTTCCACAAACTAATTTCCGGGGCGCCGCCCGTGCGGCGTCCGTCTCTTCTGACGCCGGGCCGCGGCCCGCACTGGAGGCTAGTATGACGCAGCGTGTTTCTCATCACCGTCTGCAGGTGGCGACCGAGCTCGAGCGCTTTCTCGAACAGGAAGCGCTGCCCGGCACCGGGCTCGACCCCGACACCTTCTGGCGCGGTTTCGATGCGCTGATCCACGAGCTGGCGCCGCGCAACCGCGAACTGCTCGCCGAGCGCGACCGGCTGCAGGCGGAGCTCGACCGCTGGCACGCCGAGCACTCGGGTGAAATTCGTGACATGGCCGCCTACCGCCGGTTCCTCTCCGATATCGGCTATCTGGTCGAGGCGCCGGCCAGTGTGACCGCGAGCACCGCCAACGTCGATGCCGAGATTGCGCGCCAGGCCGGCCCGCAGCTGGTGGTCCCGGTGAGCAACGCGCGCTATGCGCTCAACGCGGCCAATGCGCGCTGGGGCAGCCTGTATGACGCGCTCTACGGCACCGACGTCATCGCCGAGAGCGACGGCGCCGAGAAGGGCAAGGGCTACAACCCCAAGCGCGGTGAGAAGGTGATCGCCTACGCGCGCAACGTACTCGACATGGCGGCGCCGCTGGCCACCGGCTCGCACCGCGACGCCACGCGCTACCTGATCCGCGACGGCAGGCTGACGGTCGTCCTGGAAGGCGGACGCGAGACCGGGCTCCAGCACCCCAGCCAGTTCGTCGGCTATCGCGGCGAGGCCGGCGCGCCCGAGGCGGTGCTGCTCTCGAACCACGGCCTGCATCTGGAGATCCAGATCGACTCGAGTCACGCCATCGGCAAGACCGACCCGGCCGGGGTCAAGGACCTGCTGGTCGAGGCCGCGGTGACCACCATCATGGATTGTGAGGATTCGGTCGCTGCGGTCGACGCCGAGGACAAGACGCTGGTCTATCGCAACTGGCTGGGCCTGATGAAAGGCGACCTCGAAGAGCGCTTCGACAAGGGTGGCAAGACGGTCACCCGCCGCCTCGCCGAGGATCGCGAGTACATCCAGCCCGACGGCGGCAGCCTGACCCTGCCGGGGCGTTCGCTGATGTTCGTGCGTAATGTCGGCCATCTGATGACCACGCCGGCGATCCTCGATGGCGACGGCAACGAGATCCCCGAGGGCATGCTCGATGCGGTGGTCACCGCGCTGATCGCCATGCACGATCTGGCGCGCGACGGCGGCAACTCGCGCGCCGGCTCGGTCTACATCGTCAAGCCGAAGATGCACGGCCCTAAGGAGGTCGCCTTCGCCGACGAGCTGTTCGCCCGCGTCGAGACGCTGCTGGGGCTGGCCGAGCACACCCTCAAGATGGGCATCATGGACGAGGAGCGGCGCACCTCGGTCAACCTCAAGGCGTGTATCGAGGCCGCCAAGGCGCGGGTCGCCTTCATCAACACCGGCTTCCTCGACCGCACCGGCGACGAGATGCACACGGCGATGAACGCCGGGCCGATGCTGCGCAAGGGCGACATGAAGGGCAGCCGCTGGATCGCCGCCTACGAGCGCAGCAACGTCCAGGTCGGGCTGGCCTGTGGCCTGCGCGGGCGTGCCCAGATCGGCAAGGGCATGTGGGCGATGCCGGACCTGATGGCGGCGATGCTGGAGCAGAAGAGCGGGCACCCCAAGGCCGGTGCCAATACCGCCTGGGTGCCGTCGCCCACCGCCGCGGTGCTGCACGCGCTGCACTACCACCAGATCGATGTCGCCGCGATCCAGCGCGAGCTCGAGGAGCAGGGCGAGAGCGATCTACTCGACGATCTGCTGACGGTGCCGGTGGACCCCGAGGCGGCGTGGAGTGCCGAGGAGATCCAGCAGGAGCTCGACAACAACTGCCAGGGCATCCTCGGCTACGTGGTGCGCTGGGTCGAGCACGGCGTGGGCTGCTCCAAGGTGCCGGACATCCACGACGTGGGCCTGATGGAGGATCGCGCCACGCTGCGTATCTCCAGCCAGCACATCGCCAACTGGCTGCACCACGGCATCGTCGACGAGGCCCAGGTGCGCGCGACCCTGGAGCGCATGGCCAAGGTGGTCGACGAGCAGAACGCGCATGACCCGGACTACACGCCGATGTCCTCGCACCTGGCCGACTCCAGTGCCTTCCAGGCGGCCTCCGAGCTGATCTTCAAGGGGCGCGAGCAGCCCTCCGGCTACACCGAGCCGCTGCTGCATCACTGGCGCGCGGTGGACAAGGCCAAGGGCTGAGGGCGCCTTGCCACCGAGTAAGCCCATCCCGGCCACCGGTGTGAAAGAAGCACAAGGTAAAGGCGGTAACCGCCCGATCTCGACGCCAGCGACCCCGGTCGCTGGCGTCGGCGTGTTTGGGGGGGGAGTGTGGGGCAGCGAGTGTGAGGCGGCGCTACGCTCACGATGTTCGTCGGAATGATCTTAGGCTTTGTACGAGAACTACCTGCGCTCGGCAATACGGCGTTAAAAATCGGCTCAAAATGCTCATTTATACCCCGTAAACTGGAGCGCCAGCCCGGTCCGTTTTCGCCGATTTTTGCCTTGTCTTGCCTTCGCTCGCTGACTTTTCGTACAAACCCTAGGGACAGGCCAGAGCGCCCCGCTGTGCCTGATGCGCGGCTTGCGCTATCTTGGGCGCAACGTTCTCGAGCGTCCTGTGCCTGGGCATGAGGTCCGGCGTGCCGAGAACCGCTGCCGGGGAGAGTTCGATGACCGTGATGACCGCCGCCGAGATCGAGGACTACCTCGACGACGTCTTTCCACATCGCCAGGGGACCATCGAAGCGGTCGACCACATGCGTGCCACCATGAGCCTGGCGATCGAGGACGAACACCTGCGCCCCGGCGCCAGCGTCTCGGGGCCATCGATGATGGGGCTGGCCGATGTCTGCCTCTACGTGGCGATCCTGGCCGAGATCGGCCCCGAGGCGATGGCCGTGACCAGCAGCCTCAACTGCCACTTCCTGCGCCGCGCCCGCGGTGACCGCGACCTGATCGCCAACGCGCGCATCCTCAAGCTGGGCCGGCGTCTGGCGGTGGGAGAGGTGCAGCTCTTCTCCACCGGCGACAACGACCCGGTGGCGCTGGTCACCGCGACCTATGTGCTGCCCGACCGCGACGATTGACGCCACCGGCTGCCATCACGCCGATGGGCGTTGACGCCAGGCAGCGATCGCCAGCATCACCCAGCCCGCCATCAGCAACAGCCCGCCGAAGGGCGTGACGATACCCAGGGCGGTGATACCGCTCAGGGTGAGCAGATAGAGCGAGCCGCTGAACAGCACCATGCCCGTGAACCACAGCGCGATGGCCGCCAGCTGCCCGCGCAGCGGTTGCTGCGCGCGCCACGCCAGCAGCGCCATGATCGCCAGGGTGTGCCAGGCCTGATAGCGCACCGCGGTATGGAACACGTCGAGATAGCGCGGCGTGAGGCGGTCGGCCAGGGCGTGGGCGCCGAAGGCGCCGGCGACCACCACCAGCAGGCCGCTGATGGCCACGCCGACCCAGGCGGGGCGCGCGGCGCTACACTTTTGGGGCATGTTGCGTTTTCCTTGCGCTGACTATGCTGTAAGGCGCGCCCGCACCGTCGGGCCGCCTGGCAACCTGGACCGGTGACGCGTATCCAGAGCACGCGTTCGGGTGTCGGGGCGTTTTCTGCGGAGTTCGTGCGTGTTGCGCACAGCTTCGAGGAGCGGTCCTGCACACCGCGCGACGCGTGCCGCGATTTGACGCTCGTCAGTCTAGCGCGTAAAAAGCCGCTTCGGCAGCCGTCTGGGACGGCTCGGGTCACCGCTTTCCACCAAGGATCTCCGAAATGGAATTCATCGACACGCTCCGTGACGCGATTTACGCGATCATGAACCCGATCAGCAATTTCGTCTGGACCTATATTCTGCTCTACCTGCTGTTGGGGGCGGGTATCCTGTTTACCGTGTTGACCCGGGGCATGCAGTTCCGCCTGTTCGCGCACATGGCGAGGGTCACCTTCACCAGCCGCGGCTCCGGCTCCGGCGTCAGCGGCTTCCAGGCTTTCGCCACCTCGCTGGCCGCCCGGGTGGGTACCGGCAACCTGGCCGGCGTGGCGATCGCGCTGTGGGTCGGTGGCCCCGGGGCGATCTTCTGGATGTGGATGACCGCGCTGGTGGGCTTCGCCACCTCGTTCATCGAGTCGACCCTGGCTCAGGTCTACAAGCAGCGTAACGCCGATGGCGTCTACCGCGGCGGGCCGGCCTACTATATCGAGCGCGCGCTGGGCCAGCGCTGGATGAGCGTGCTGTTCGCGATCTTCCTGCTCATCGCCTATGGCCTGGCGTTCAACGGCGCCCAGTCCAATACCATCGCCCAGGGCATGGCGCAGGCGTTCTCGATCCCCAACTGGATCACCGGCGTGGTGCTGGTCGCGTTCACCGCGCTGGTCATCTACGGCGGGCTCAAGTCGGTGGCGCGTACTGCCGAGAAGATCGTGCCGATCATGGCCATCGGTTACTTCCTGGTGGCGCTGTGGGTGCTGCTCTCCAACCTCTCCGAAGTGCCGGCGATGCTGGCGCTGATCGTCAAGAGCGCGTTTGGCTACGGCCCGGCGGTGGGCGGTGCGGTGGGCTACACCATCAAGATCGCGATGGAGAACGGCATCAAGCGCGGGCTGTTCTCCAACGAGGCGGGCATGGGCTCGGCGCCCAACGCCGCCGCCCAGGCCGACGTCAAGCACCCTGCGGCGCAGGGGCTGGTACAGTCGTTCGGGGTGTTCATCGATACCCTGGTGATCTGCAGCTGCACCGCGGTGGTGATTCTGCTCTCCGGGGTCTACGAGCAGCTGATGACCACTTCGCCGGGCAAGGATATCGTGGGTATCCAGCTGACCCAGGATGCCATGGTCGACCACCTCGGCAGCTTCGGCGAGATCTTCATCGCCATCGCCATCCTGCTGTTCGCCTTCACCTCGATCATCGCCAACTTCTCCTACTCGCAGATCAACATCGAGTATCTGTTCAAGCGTCACGCCAAGGCTGCCGTATCGGTGCTGCGTATCGCCGTGCTGGCGATGGTGATGATCGGCTCGATCGCCAAGCTGCAATTCGTGTGGGACTTCGCCGACCTCGCCATGGGGCTGATGGCGACCACCAACCTGATCGCCATCCTGCTGCTGTGCCCGATCGCCCTGCGTGTGCTGCGCGACTACGAAACCCAGCGGCGCCAGGGCGTGCGCGAGCCGACCTTCGATCCCAAGGGCGTGCTCAAGCGTCCCGAGCAGGTCGAGGCCGACGTCTGGCCGCGCCGCGACGACTGAGGTGCGCTACGTAAGTTGGCAAGCCGGCCCCCAGGGGCCGGCTTTTTTGTGTGCGCCTGACGGCCGCGGCGCGGCGGGCGAAGTGCGGGGGTAGGCGTGCCGTGTCCGGCGCAAGACGCTACAATACGCCCCCACGACTGGAGACCTCTGGAGCGTCGTCATGCAGATCCAGCTCAACGGTGAACCCCACCAGCTCGATCACGACCCCACGCTCGCGCGCCTGGTCGAGGCGCTGGGCCTGGGCGGGCGCCGTGTCGCCATCGAGCTCAACGAAGAGATTGTGCCACGCAGCCAGCATGCGCAGACCGCGCTTGCCGAGGGCGATCGCGTGGAGATCGTGCATGCCATCGGTGGCGGCTGAGCGCCGTCACGTCTATCAGGAGTCACGCATGTCGCAGCTGATCGAGGATACCCCGCTGACGGTCGCCGGCCGTCGCTTCCACTCGCGCCTGCTGGTGGGTACGGGCAAGTACCGCGACTTCGACGAGACCGCGGCCGCGGTCGCGGCCAGCGGGGCCGACGTGGTCACCTTCGCCGTGCGGCGCACCAACCTGGGCCAGGATGCGGCCGCGCCCAACCTGCTCGACGTGATCTCGCCCGAGCGCTACACCCTGCTGCCCAATACCGCCGGCTGCTACACCGCCAAGGATGCGGTGCGCACCTGCCGTCTGGCGCGGGAGCTGCTCGATGGCCACAACCTGGTCAAGCTCGAGGTGCTGGGCGACGAGCACACCCTCTATCCCAACGTGGTCGAGACTCTGGCTGCCGCCGAGACGCTGGTCAACGACGGCTTCGATGTCATGGTCTACACCAGCGACGACCCGATCGTGGCCAAGGAGCTCGAGCGTCGCGGCTGCTGTGCGGTGATGCCGCTGGGTTCGCTGATCGGTTCCGGCAACGGCCTGCTCAACCCGGCCACGCTGCGCCTGATTCTCGAGCAGGCCGAAGTGCCGGTGCTGGTGGATGCCGGTATCGGTACCGCCTCAGACGCCGCCCTGGCGATGGAAATGGGCTGCGCCGGGGTGCTGATGAACTCCGCCATCGCCCATGCCCGCCACCCGGTGATGATGGCCGGCGCCATGCGCAAGGCGATCGAAGCCGGGCGCGAGGCGTTTCTCGCCGAGCGCATGCCGCGCCGCGACAGCGCCAGCCCGTCATCGCCGTTCGCCGGGCGCATCAACCCCTGACCTGCCTGTGCCCGCCGCCTCGGCGGTGGGTCTCTTTACACCCACCAAGACGATAGCCACGCCGCATGACCGACAAGCCGACGGACCCCACCGAGACCGCCACCGACACCCCGCATCAGCGCGGCATCAAGAGCTATGTGCTGCGCGCCGGGCGCATGACCGCCGCCCAGGAGCGCGGCCTCAAGGAGGTCTGGCCGCGCTGGGGGCTGACCCTGGAAGACGGGCTGCAGGACCCGGTGACGCTGTTCGGACGTGACGCCCCGCGGGTGGTCGAGATCGGCTTCGGCATGGGGCAGTCGCTGGTCGAGCAGGCCGAGACCCACCCGGAGACCGACTTCATCGGTATCGAAGTGCATGCGCCGGGTGTCGGCAAGCTGCTCGACGAAGCCGACAAGCGTGGCCTGACCAACCTGCGCGTCTATCGCGAGGATGCCCTGGCGGTGCTGGCCCAGTGCCTGCCGGCGGAGAGCATCGACACCCTGCAGCTGTTCTTCCCCGATCCCTGGCCGAAGAAGAAACATCACAAGCGGCGGATCGTGCAACTGCCGTTCGTCGAGCTGGTGCGCACCCGGCTCAAGCCCGGCGGCACCCTGCACATGGCCACCGACTGGGAAGCCTACGCCGAGCACATGGCCGAGGTGATGGCGGCGGCGCCGGGCTATACCAACACCGCCCCCGCGGAGAGCGCACCTTATGTGGCGCGTCCCGCCTTCCGCCCGCTGACCAAGTTCGAGAGTCGCGGCGAGCGTCTGGGTCATGGGGTCTGGGATCTGATTTTTCGTCGCGATTGACCCTGGCTCAGGCGCACTCGCCGCCGCCGGGACGCCGCGGATAGTGCGCCGCGCCGCGGGTGTGGCGGCCGCGGCGCTGGGCGAGCAGAGCCAGCGCCACCCCGGCCAGGGCCAGCGCCATGCCGCCGAGTTGCAGCGGCGCCACGTGCTCGCCGAACATCCCCGCACTCCACGCCAGGGTCACCGGCGGCGTCAGATAGATGGCGCTGGAGACCGCGTTGACGCCGAGACGCCGCAGGCAGACGGTGAAGAAGCCGTAGCCGCCGAAGCTCGACAGCAGCACCAGCCAGCCCAGCGTCTGCCAGGTCAGCAGCGCGCTGCCGGGTAGCGCCAGGCCGCCGGCGCCCGTCGCGGCCACACCGAAGATCAGCGCTGCCGCACTCAACTGCGCGGTGAGCGATGCCGCCAGTCCCAGTCCCGACGGGCGCCGGGCGGCGAGAACGCTGCCAAGGGTCACGCTGATCACCGCCAGCAGTGGCAGCGCATAGGCCCAGCCGCCAGCGCCGCCTGCCCCCTGCCAGTCCCCCGCGATGCACAGCACCACGCCGCTGCCGGCCACGCCGAGGCCGAGCCAGGCCGCCGCCGGTAGCTGCTCGCGCAGCCACAGCGTGGCGATCGCCGCCGCCAGCAGCGGCTGCTGGGCGGTGATCAGCGCGGTGACGCTGGCGCTGACGCCCTCACCGATGGCGAGTACCACGCACAGCAGATAGCCGCCCATGGTGAGGGCACCGACCGCCATCTCGCGCAGCCAGGCCGACAGCGCCACTGGCCGCCGATCGAGCAGTCGCCACCACAGCGCGGCCAGTGCGGCGGCGATGACGAAGCGCCAGGCGAACAGGTCCAGCGCGTTCAAGGGGGCGCGGCTGGCCAGTTCGCTGCCGATGAAGCCGGAACTCCAGCAGAGCACGAAGCCACTCATCAGGACTGCGTTCAGTGTCGCGTGGCGCATGCCGACGCCTCCTCTCGTCGCGGGGTGACTGTCTCGGGCTGACTTTCTCGGGGCACCCATGTCGGGGTGATGCGGCTTGAGTCTGGACGCCATGCAGGCTTCAATGAATCGAATAAAAATCGATAAGGATTCAATATGTTTGAAGTCGGATCGACCCTCGATCTGGAGCTGCTGCGCACCTTCCAGGTGGTCGCCCAGAGCGGCTCGCTGGCGGCCACCGCCGAGGTGCGCCACCGCACCCTGAGCGCCATCAGCATGCAGATGAAGCGGCTGGAGACCGAGCTCGACGTGCGCCTGCTGGAGCGCGGCCCGCGCGGCGTGACCCTGACCGCCAGCGGCGAGCTGCTGCTGCGCGAGGCGCAGGCGCTGCTGCGGGCACACGACACCCTGGTCAGCCGCTTCAGCCGCGAGCGCCTGAGCGGGCGGGTGCGCCTGGGTATCCCCGAGGACTATGCGCGCGAGCTGCTCGACGACACCCTGCCGCAGTTCATGGCGCGCCATCCGGGCATCCTGCTCGATGTCACCACCGACACCAGCGGGCGGCTGGCGCGGGGGCTGCGGGCGCGACGTCTGGATCTGGCGGTGGTGCTCGACCATGCCGCCGGGCTGGAGGGCGGCGAGCCCCTGTGGCATCCCACGCCGGTGTGGGCAGGGCCGGCCCAGGGCGCGCTGCACCAGGAGGAGATCGTGCCGCTGGCGGTGCACCCGGCGGAGTGCCCCTACCGCCAGCTGGCGGCCGATGCCCTCGATGCGGCGCAGCGGCCGTGGCGGGCGATCTTCACCAGCACCAGCATCCACGCGGTGGAGAAGGCGATCGAGACCGGCATGGCGATCGGAGTGCTCGACCGCGAACGGGTGACCGGCGCCATGCGCGCGCTGGACGAGAGCGACGGCCTGCCTGTGCTGCGGCGCTGCGAGGCGCGCCTGCATTTCGCTCGCGCTATCGATGACGCCTCCCAGCCCGCGGTGGAGGCGCTGGCGGAGCTGCTGCGTCAGCGCCTGAGTGGGCGCGGGCCGTGGCAGTGGGATGCCCTGAGCGCGCGGAGCCCCAGCTAGGCACTGCGTGACGCGTTGACTTGTCGGACCGTGCCCGGCGCTGTCACATCGTAGAGCGCGTATCAGTAGACGCTGCGCAGAGATGGCGAGCACAAAAAAAGCCGCCCTGGGCAGGGCGGCGCGAAGGACCGTGACTAGCTTGATGAGGAGATAACCATGGCAGGAACCTGACATTCCTGACGTTGGTCAGTGGCGTTTGGCGACGCCACAAGTCAAAGGTAATCATTCTCATTTGGGATTGCAAGCGAAACGAGAATCTTTTTTATTTAGGCGCTCAGCCGACCCCGAGCAGTGGCAGCAGCAGCGGCAGCGAGAGCATCGCCAGCAGCGTCTGGCCGGTGATGATCGCGGCCATCAGTTCGGCGTCGCCGCCCAGCTGGCGCGCCAGGATATAGGCGGAGGTCGCCGTCGGCAGCGCGGCGAACAGCAGCACCACATCGCGCTCGATGCCGGAGAGGCCGGCCAGCGCGGCAAGGGCGGCCACCGTCAGCGGTGTGACGATCAGCTTCAGCGCGCTCGAGGTCCAGAACGCCCGTCCGCCGCGCCACAGCGCCTGCGGGCGCAGCGCCACGCCTACCGCGACCAGCCCCAGCGGCAGCGCCGCACGCCCGAGCAGCTCCACCGCGGGCGCGCTCCAGCCGGGCAGACCGATGCCGCTCAGGTTGAGCGCGATCCCCAGCAGGCAGGCCAGGATCAGCGGATTGCGCGCCAGCGCCAGGGCGCTGCGCCCCAGACTGGCGCGGCCCAGGGTGCCGCTGGCGATGAATGCCAGCACGCAGAGCAGGTTGGCGGTGGGCACCATCAGCGCCACCGCGACTGCCGCCACGGTGGTGCCGGCGCTACCGTGAAGGGCCGCGGCGCCGGCCACCCCGACATAGGTGTTGAAGCGCACCACGCCCTGGAAGGTGGAGGTGAAAGCAGCGGCATCCAGTGCCAGGCGCCGGCGCGCCAGCCATACCGCCAGTGCCAGCGCCAGCATCCCGCCGAGCAGCGCCACGCCCAGGCGCAGCACCGGCACCCGGGCGACATCGGCATCGGCCAGGGTCGCCACCAGCATGGCGGGGAACAGCAGGTAGTAGATCAGGCGTTCCAGCTGGGGCCAGAAATCGGCGCCGGGAAAACGTGCCCAACCCAGGCCCGCACCGAGTAGAATCAGAAGGAAAAGCGGGCCGAGTGCCCCTGCGATATCGCTCATCTAGCGTCCTGAGTGTGGTTGTCGTCACGCCGCCTCGAACGCCCATGGTAGCGATCCCTTGTCTCTGCCGGGAGCCCCGTCACGTCCATGGCTGTCTACGACGAAGATACCGCACGGCCACGCATGCTCACGCTGCTGATCGGCGTCACCCTGGCGACCATCGTCGTCGCCCTGTGGTATTTGCTCGACTACTATCTGCGCGAGTCCGATAGCGAGATCACCTGGTACCCGCCGGAGCACGGCTGCGTGCTGCTCGACGGTGGCTGCCAGGCGGGGCTGGGTCTCGATTCCGGGCTGACCTACTCACTCAACGAAGCACCCGAGCGCGGCGACCTGCGCTTCGAGGTCGATGTCTACGGGCTGGCGGCCAAGCAGGTCTACGTGGAGTTCATCGGGCGCCACATGAACATCCGCTCCCAGCGCTTCAATCTGACGCGGATGCCGGGGGAGCGCGAGCGTTTCGTCGGCTACGGCGATCTGGGGCTGTGCAGCGGCTACGTGGAGGCGTGGCGGGCCCAGGTGGTGGTGGTCAGCGACCACGGCCTCAAGGGCAGCTGGTTCGATTTCGACAGCGCCGGGCTGGCCGATGCGCTGTCGCGGCGCGAGGCCAAGCGCAGTGCCAGTGAGAAGGACTGCTTATGGACGCAGACGCCGGCCTGATGGCCGGCGTCTAAAGGGGTAGGGCGGGGGGAGAGCGGCTTACTTGCCGTCGCTGCTCGTCTTGGCGTCGCTGCCCTTGGCCGCCTTGTCGCCCTTGGCGTCACCCTCGTCGGGGTTGATGCCGAGCAGTTCGACCTTGAACTGCAGCGCCTGGTTGGGGCCGATCGGGCCGCCGGTGCCGGCTGCGCCGTAGGCCAGGTCGGAGGGCACGGTGATCAGCCAGGTGTCACCGACATGCATCATCTTGAGCGCTTCCTGCCAGCCCGGGATGACCTGGCCGACCTTGAACGAGATCGGCTCGCCGCGCTTGTAGGAGCTGTCGAACACGGTGCCGTCGGGGAGCTTGCCTTCGTAGTTGACCTTGACCGTGTCGTCGTCGCTGGGCGAGGCGCCGTCACCGGACTTCAGCACCTGGTACTGCAGGCCCGAATCGGTGGTCTTCACGCCCTTCTTCTTGGCGTTGGCGGCGAGAAAGGCTTCGCTCTCCTTGAGATTGGCGTCGGCGACCTTCTTCTGCTCGGCCTTCTGCTCGGCGATCTTCTGCTGCTGGTACTGGGTCAGCGCTTTGCTGATCTCATCGTCACTCATCTGCAGCTTGTGATCGCCGTAGACGTCACGAATCGCCGCGGCGAAGGCGTCGACATCCAGGTTCTTGACGTCCTGCGACAGGCCCTGGCCCAGGGTGGCACCGATGCTGTAGCTCAGCTTGGCCTGGTCGCTGTCGAGGTCGACCTTGTCCTGGGCGAAAGCCGCCAGCGGCAGCGTCATCATACTGCCGATCGCGACGGCGGTTACCAAACGTTTCATGCAGTCTCCTTGGAGAGTCGGGGTTGAAGCCGATGCTGGCTCGGGGTGAAAACGCCTCAGGCATCGGTGTAGCGCTGCTGTTGGGACTCTAACAGCTGGGATTTGGTTCCGCATCCGGCGTGGCGGCCAGCCACAGGGTCAGCAGTGGCTGTAACGTGGCGTAAGCCGGTGATGTCGTGCCGAGATCCGTGGTCGGTTGCGCTGCTGCCCGCGTCGGCGTGGCCCAGGCGGCGCACAGTGCCTGCGCCGCGGCGAGCGGGTCGTAGTACGCCGGCGGCTCGCTCGACGCGGCGCGGCGGCTCGGCAGTTCGGCCAGGCGGATAAGCGTCTCGCGCTCCGCCAGCAGCTCCGCCTGCTGCAGGCGCTGGCGCAGCTCGCTCAGACGCGGGCGGGTCTCGAGCGCGGCCTTGAGCTCACGCCGCCGCTGGCGCAGCGGCCGGGTCATCGTCTCCTGCCAGTGGCGCACCTCGGCCAGCCCTTGGGTGGCGTCAGGGGAGGGCTCGCGGCCGTGCTCGGCGAGCCAGGCGAGCCACAGCAGCTCGCACACGTCATAGCCGTGGTCGTCCTGCAGGCTCAGACAGCGCGCCTGGGCGCCGGGGCGGGCGTAGCGCGCCAGGGCGAAATCCCACAGGTCGTCCGCGGCGTCGGCGGTGGTCATCGGCACTCCGTGTCGGCGGCGTTGGCTGATAGAATGAGCGCCCATTCGATGCGCTCTGGAGCCCGGCATGATTGCATTCCGCCAACTCGCCCTGCAACGCGGCACGCGCCGGCTGATCGAAGGTGCCGACCTGATGCTGCACGAGGGCCACAAGGTGGGCATCGTCGGCGCCAACGGTGCCGGCAAGTCGAGCCTGTTCGCGCTGATCCGCGGCGAGCTCGGCGCCGACGCAGGTAGCGTCGAGATCGCCGGCGGCAAGCGTATCGCCCACATGGCGCAGGAGGTCTCGGCGATCGAGCGCGCCCTGGTCGAGTTCGTGCTCGACGGCGATGTCGCCCTGCGCCAGGCCGAGCAGGCGCTGGCGGCGGCCCAGGCCGCGGGCGAGCATGACCGCGAGGCGGCGCTGCACGGCCAGATCGAGGCGCTCGACGGCTACACCGCGCGGGCCCGGGCCGAACAGCTGCTGGCCGGGCTGGGTTTCGCCCAGCGCGATCTCTACCGCCCGTTGGCGGATTTTTCCGGCGGCTGGCGCATGCGCGTGGGGCTGGCGCGGACCCTGTTCACGCCGTCGGAGATCCTGCTGCTCGACGAGCCCACCAACCACCTCGATCTCGATGCGCTCCTGTGGCTGGAGCAGTGGCTCACCCGTTATCCCGGCACCCTGATGCTGATCTCCCACGACCGTGACTTCCTGGATGCGGTGTGCGATCACATCCTGCATATCGATCAGGCGCGGCTGACCCTCTATCGCGGTAACTACAGCGCCTTCGAGCGCGCCCGCGCCGAACGCCAGGCCCAGCAGCAGGCCGAGTTCGAGAAGCAGCAGGCGCGCCGCGCCGAGATCGAGCGCTTCGTCGAGCGCTTCCGGGCCAAGGCGACCAAGGCGCGCCAGGCCCAGAGCCGGCTCAAGATGCTCGAGCGCATGGAAACCATTGCCGCGGCGCGGGCCGACTCGCCGTTCCGCTTCGAGCTGCCCTGCGCCGACAAGATCTCCAGCCCGCTGCTGTCGCTGGATCGCGCCGATCTCGGCTATCCCGAGGCGCGCATCCTCGAAGGCGTCAACGTGTCGATCCTGCCGGGAGAGCGGATCGGGCTGCTCGGCCCCAACGGCGCCGGCAAGTCGACCCTGATCAAGACCCTGATCGGCGAGCTTTCGCCCCAGGCGGGTGCGCGGGTACCCGGGGAAAATCTGGTGGTGGGCTATTTCGCCCAGCATCAGCTGGAGCATCTCGACCTCGGCGCCACGCCCTTCACCCACGTGCAGCGGCTCTCGCCCACCGCCAGCGACCAGTCGATCCGTGACTTCCTGGGCGGCTTCGGCTTCCGCGGCGATGATGTCTTCGGCGATGTTTCCCGCTTCTCCGGGGGCGAGAAGGCGCGCCTGGCGCTATCGCTGGTGGCGTGGGAGAAGCCCAACCTGCTGCTGCTCGACGAGCCCACCAACCACCTCGATCTGGACATGCGTGAAGCGCTGGCCGAGGCCCTGGCCGCCTACGAGGGCGCGGTAGTGATCGTCTCCCACGACCGCCACCTGCTGCGCGCCAGCGTCGATCTGTTCTGGCGCGTGGTCGACGGCCGGGTGACGCCGTTCGATGGCGATCTCGACGACTATCACCAGTGGCTCAAGGCGCGCGAGAGCGAGCAGCGCCAGGCCGCCCGCGACGAGCGCCGCCCCAGCGACAGCGGCGACCGCAAGGCGGCGCGACGTGCCGCCGCCGAGCTGCGCGAGCAGACCAAGCCGCTGCGCAAGCGCCGCGACGCCGCGGAGAAAGCTCTGGAGCGCGCCCAGAGTGAGCTCACCGCGCTGGAGACCCAACTCGCCGACCCCACGCTCTACGAGGCCGCGCGCAAGGAGGAGCTGACCCGGCTGGTGCGCGAGCAGGGCGAGCTGCAGGGGCGGGTCGAGACGCTCGAAGGCGAGTGGCTGGCGGCGGAGGAGGCACTGGAGACGCTCGAGGCCGAGCTGCAGGCGGCCTCTTGAGGCGCGTCGCGAGCCGACTGTCGATGACTGGCGTCGGCATCGCGATGACTGGCGTTGACACCGCCATGACGAGGCTACACTGGAGGGTGGATTTCGCAGCCAGGTAATGCCCCATGCCCTACGACAGCCGTGACGATATTCCCGAGAGCGCGCGCAAGGTGCTGCCGCCCCACGCCCGGACCATCTACCAGGAGGCGTTCAACAGCGCCTGGGAGCAGTACAAGAAGCCCGAGGATCGGCGCGGCGACAGCTCCCGCGAGGAGGTCGCCCACGCCGTGGCGTGGAAGGCCGTCGAAGCCAAGTACGCCAAGGGCGACGACGGCAAGTGGCATCCCAAGGATTGAGGCTATCTCCCCGGGCCTATCTCCCCGGGGCTATCTGCTCGCGGCCATCTCCTAGGGAGTGGGGCTTTTGCCGTGATGTTCGAGCGGTGAGAGGTTCGGCAAGCGCGATGGCTTGCCGTCCGGCTTAGAGGGTGTTTACAAATTCGACGAGCGAAGGCGAGACAAGGCGAAATCGGCCGAAAAGACGGAGTTTACGCGGTGTAAATGAGTACTTTGAGGTCGATTTCAACGCCGTATCGTCGAGCGCAGGCATTTTGTGAAAACCCTCTTACTCGGCGTAGATCATCTTCTTGGTCATCCCCCCATCGACGCTGATGTGCTGCCCGGTGATGAACCCTGCCTTGTCGCTGGCCAGAAAGGCCACGGTGGCAGCCACGTCCTGCGGCTCGCCCACACGCCCCACCGGGTGCTGCGTGCGGTCGATCTCACGGTGCTCGGGCTGGCTGCGCTGCGCCGCCTTCTGCCACGGCCCGGTCTCGATCCAGCCGGGGCAGATCGCATTGACCCGAATCTCCGGCCCCAGGCTGACCGCCAGCGCATGGGTCATCGCCAGCAACCCGCCCTTGGCCGCGGCATAGGATTCGCAGTGGGGCTCGGACTGCAGCGCGCGGGTCGAGGCGATATTGACGATGGCGCCGTGGCGCTGGCGTAGCCCGGGAATGGCGGCGCGGGTGCATAGGAAGGCACCGGTCAGGTGGCTCTCCTGCCAGCGGCGCCAGTCGGCCAACGCCAGCGCCTCCAGCGGGCCGCATTCGGGGTCGGCGATCCCGGCATTGTTGACCAGCAGGTCGAAGCCATCGGCCTTGCCGTGCTCCTGCTGCCAGCCGTTGATATGCGCAAACGCCTCCTGCACCTGCAGCTCGTCGCTGACGTCGACCACCATCGCCAGCAGCGGCGCGTCGATGTAGGCCTCGTCGAGTTCGGCGACCGCTTCGG
This sequence comes from Salinicola sp. DM10, assembly GCF_017306975.2. Lineage (NCBI taxonomy): Bacteria > Pseudomonadati > Pseudomonadota > Gammaproteobacteria > Oceanospirillales > Halomonadaceae > Salinicola > Salinicola sp. DM10. Next base: position 105,522 of record NZ_JAFLEN020000003.1, on the reverse strand, counting down.
GGTCGCGATCCAGGGCGGCGACGCGCCAGCCCTCCGACAGCAGCAGCTCGACCGTGGCGCGGCCGATACCCTGGGCGCCGCCGGTGATGATGGCGAGCGGTGTGGTCATGTATTGGCTTCCTCTGCGTGGCGGCCGTGGCCGCATTCCCTGTGGTATTGCGCTATGTGGCAGCGTCGAGATGCTGCCGTGTTATTCGTGTCTGCATCTGCGACTGTCTGCCTGACTGGAGTCGCGGCGGCAGCGCACCGGCGGCCGGGCGTGCAGGCATTTTGTAAACACCCTCTCAGAGGGTGTTTACAAAATGCCTGCGCTCGACAATACGGCGTTGAAATCGACCTCAAAATACTCATTTACCCCTTGTAAACTCCGCTTTTTCGGCCGATTTCGCCTTGTCTTGCCTTCGCTCGTCGAATTTGTAAACACCCTCTCAGGTCTCCAGCAGAAAGGTGACCGGTCCATCGTTGGTCAGCGACACCTGCATGTCGGCGCCGAAGCGCCCGGTGGCGGTTTGCGGCCAGGCGGCACGCGCCTGATCCAGCAGGTAGTCGAATAGCTCGCGCCCCAGCGCCGGCGGCGCGGCGCTGGAGAAGCTCGGCCGCAGCCCCTTGTAGGTGGCCGCCACCAGGGTGAACTGCGACACCAGCAGGAGCCCGCCCTCGACCTGCTGCAGGTTACGGTTCATGCGCCCCTCGGCGTCGCTGAACACCCGGTAGTGGAGCAGCTTGTGCAGCAGGCGATCGGCGCGGGCACGATCGTCGTCGGCGGCGACGCCGATCAGGGCCAGCAGCCCGTGGTCGATCGCGCCGATGCGCTCGCCGTCGACCGCTACGCTGGCGTGGGTGACGCGTTGAATCAGGGCTCGCATGGTAGGGCGGGGCTCCATCAGGGGTCGCTGAACGATACCCAAGCTTAGCATCGCCCGGCGCCGACGGCAGGCCGTGCGCATGACGCGCCCGGACGGCCTCCGGGTGGGGTAAGACACGGTGTTACGTGGCAGACACCGGGCTTTACGCGCTAACCTTGGGTAAGCGCCCCGCATTCGTGGCGTCGCGCTGTGCGCCCCGGCGAGGTCTCCGGAGGACGCCGCCGACGGTGGGCACGAGGGCGGGAGCGCGGGCAACGACTCCCCTTGATAATAAGGACAACGTCATGAACTCGACTTCTGCCAAGCGCGACGAGCAGCGCTCCCGCGGCGGGTTTCTCGGGGCCCTGCTGGCGCTGGACCGGCTGCTGGGGCTGCTCGAACGCGTGGTGATCGGCGGCTGCATTCTGGCCATGGCGCTGTTGATGAGCGCCCATGTGGTCGGCAACCTGCTGTTCAGCCAGGGCATCGCCGGCACCTACGAGATCACCGAAATGCTGATCGTGGTGATCACCTTCGTCGGGGTGAGTTACGCCGCCCGTCACGCCCGCCACATCAGCATGTCCGCGATCTACGACCAGCTCGGGGGGCGCGCGCGCAAGGCGCTGCTGATCGTGATCTCGCTGGGCACGGCGCTGTTGATGTTCTACTTCTGCTTCAAGTCCTTCGAGTACGTGGTGGCGTTGCACGATCGTGGTCGCACCAGCGCGGCGCTGCACATTCCCTTCTGGATGGTCTATACCGCGCTGCCGATCGGCTTCGTGTTGGCGGGTATCCAGTACGTGCTCACCGCGCTGCGCAACATGATCAGCCCCGGCGTGTGGCGCTCGCTCACCGAGCGTGAGGGCTACGACGACAGCGTGCTGGACGACGCGGCTGCCGAACGCGCCGCCGACACCCAACCGTGAGGGTGGCGGGGCAGGGCCGTATCATCCGACGGCTGACGCCACCAACGAAGACCACGCCAATAACGATAATCGAAGAAGGATGCCTCTCATGCTGATGGGATTGGGCTTGATCATGCTGGTGCTGCTCCTGCTGGGCTTTCCCATGATGGTGCCACTGGCGGCCGGTACGCTTTACATGATGTTCACCGGCATGACGTTCTTCGGCCCCGATCAGGCGGTCAGCTGGATGATCAGCGGGGTCGGCAGCTGGGTGCTGGCGGCGGTGCCGATGTTCATCTTCGCCGCGGATATCCTGACCAAAGGGCATACCGCCAATCGCCTGCTCGACGTGGTCGATGCCTTCACCCGGCATCTGCGCGGCGGGCTGCCGATCACCACCGCGGCCTCCTGTGCGCTGTTCGGCGCGGTCTCCGGCTCGACCCAGGCGACGGTGGTGGCGATGGGCGGGCCGATGCGCCCGCGCCTGTTGAAAAAGGGCTACTCGGACGACTTCACCCTGGCACTGATCATCAATGCCAGCGACATCGCGCTGCTGATCCCGCCGAGTATCGGCTTCATCATCTACGGCGTGGCGATGCAGACCTCGATCGGCGATCTGTTCCTCGCCGGCATTCTGCCGGGGCTGTTGATCCTGGTGCTGTTCGCGGTCTACTGCTGGATCGACTCGCGGGTCAAGGGCATCGACCCCGAGCCCAGGGCGAGCTGGGGCGAGCGTGCCCGGGCGCTGAAGCGGGTGATCCTGCCCATGGGCTTCCCGCTGCTGGTGGTGGGCGGCATCTACGGTGGCTTCTTCAGCGCGGTCGAGGCGTCGGCGGTGGCGGTGGCCTATGCGCTGCTGCTGGAGGTGGTGATCTACCGCCAGGTGTCGATCCGGGATCTCGGCAGCATCGCCCTCTCCACCGGTCTGATCACCGCGGTGGTGTTCATCCTGGTGGCGATCGGTGCCGCCTTCTCCCAGGCGCTGGCGACCGCCGGGGTGCCGAATCAGATCCTCGGGCCACTGATCGACTCGATCGGCGACAATCAGTTCCTGGCGCTGTCGCTGATCGCCGCGGCGTTCTTCGTCGGCTGCATGTTCGTCGATCCGATCGTGGTGATCCTGATCCTGGTGCCGATCTTCAAGCCGCTGGTGCAGTCCGCCGGTCTCGACCCGATCCATGTCGGCGTGATCGTCACCCTGCAGGCGGCGATCGGCTCGGCGACGCCGCCCTTCGGCTGCGATATCTTCACCGCCATCGCGGTGTTCCGGCGCCCCTATATCGACGTGATCCGCGGCACGCCGCCGTTCATCGTGATCCTGCTGCTGGCGACGCTGATCCTGATCGCCTTCCCCGAGATATCGCTGCTGCTGCCGTCGCTGGGTGGCGACTAGCGCACCTAGGGAGCCAAGGGGGTGCGCGTCCGGCGATCCCCCTGACCTAGACGCGACGGCAAGAAAAGCGCCCCGCCAGCATGACGCTGGCGGGGCGCTTCAGGTTTTGGTTAGTTGGTGCGAGCGGTTCAGCTGCTCTGGCTGTCGTCGCCCGACTTGTCGCCGCGCGCCTTCTCCTGCTCGAGCAGGATGTCCAGTGCCTTGCCGCCACGCTCGCCGACCATATTGACGAAGTCGTCGCGGATCGGCTTGGCGAGTTTGCGGAACTCGTCGCGCTGCGCCTGATCGAGACGGATGATCTTGATGTCACTCTTCTCTTCGATGGTCTTCAGACGATCCTGGTTGAGCTGCTTCTGGATCTCGTCACCTTTCTTGACCATCTCGTGGATGGTGGCGTCGAGCAGCTGGCGCTGGTCGTCGGAGAGACCGTCATACCAATCTTCGTTGGCGATCAGGTTGGCGATAAACTGCGACTGCTCGGCGAAGATCATGTAGTCCTGAACTTCGTAGAAGCCCATGTTCTCGTGGGCCCAGACCGGCTGGATATTGCCCTCGGCCTGGCCCTGCTGCAGGGCGCTGTAGAGCTCGCCGTAAGCGATGGTGATGGGCGAGGCGCCGTAGGCCTGATAGGTCGCGCGCAGAAGGCTGTTGTCCATCACCCGGATCTGTAGCCCCTTCATGTCCGCCGGGGTATGGATGGCCTTGTTGGCGGTCCACACCTGGTAGCCCTCGGGCAGTGCCGCCAGCGGCACCAGGTCGCGTGTGCGGAACGACTGCTGCCAGGCGTCGCTCTTCATGAAGGCGTCGGAGTTGAGAATCTCGGCCGTCTCCAACTGGTCGTTGGGCATGACGTAGTTGAGACTCATCAGCTGGCTCTCGGGTACCGTGCCGCCGAGGAAGCCCGAGCCGAAGGAGAGCGGGATGGAGCCGTTCTGAATGGCATCGTAGAGCGTCGAGTAGCTCGAGCCCCAGACGCCGTAGGGCAGGATCTGTACGGTAATGTCACCGTCGCTCTTCTTTTCGATGAGCTGTTTGAAAGCCTGTGCGTATTCGTACTGCACGCTGCCTTCCGTCTCTTCGAGGCCGAATCGCCAGGTGTCGGCGAGGGCGACCGAAGCGCTGCCCATCATGCTCAGGGCCAGAATGCCGGTGGCGATATGTCGCGTCTGCATACGGATACCTCTAGTAGGTCGTTGTATTTAATCGTTCTTTCAATCCCATTTCAGAAGATAACAGGAAGCCCGGAGTGTCAAATCGCGTGACGCGATGATGGCTTCCCGTGATCGCGCTGTTTCACTGTATCACGTTAGCCGCTATCTGCCGGTCGTGCCCGGCGACGGCCACCGGGTCGCCAGGTGACCCGAACCCGGTATCACCACCAGGCGTGGAAATGATGCGGCGGCCCCTTGCCCTGACCCACCTCGAGACGCTCGCCGGCTGCCAGCGCCGCGTGCAGCCACTGCTTGGCGGCCTCGATGGCGCGCTCGACCTGGGGCTGCGTCGGCGCCTCCGCGCCCTCGGCCGCCACGCTTACCCGTGTCAGCTCGGCGGCGATCGCCGAGGAGAGCGCGCAGCCCGCGCCGTGCAGGTGGCGCGTCTCCAGCCGCGGCGCGTCGAGCCAGCGGCTGCCGTGGGGCGTCCACAACAGGTCGGGGCAGCGCGCCTGCGACAGATGGCCGCCCTTGAGCAGGCCATAGGGGGCGCCGAGTGCGGCCAGCTCGCCGAGCAGCGCCTCCATGTCCGCCGCCGAGCGCGGCGTATCGCGCCCGAGCAGGGCGGCGGCCTCCGGCAGGTTGGGGGTGATCACGTCGGCCAGCGGCACCAGGATATCGCGCACCGCCGCCAGCCCGGCGTCGTCGACCAGGCGGTCGCCGCTCTTGGCCACCATCACCGGGTCGAGCACGATCCAGCGCGGGCGCCGCGCGGCAAGCCCGGCGGCCAGGGTTTCGGCCACTTCGCGGCTGGCGACCATGCCGATCTTGACCGCGTCGATGACGACGTCGTCGAGCAGGTTGTCGAGCTGGGTGCGGATCATCGTCGCAGAGATCGGCTCGACCCGCGCGACGCCACAGGTATTCTGGGCGATGACTGCGGTGATCACGCTGGTGGCATAGACGCCGAGGGCGGAAAAGGTCTTGATGTCGGCCTGCAGGCCAGCGCCGCCGGAGGGGTCGGAACCGGCGATGGTGAGGACGTTGGGCGGGCGGGAAAAAAGCATGTCGGGTCGTTGCAACAGTGGCTAAAAGGACTAGCCTAAGGTAAAGCAAAGCGCCGCACGGCCGATAGAGAGTTCGCTGCTAGATCGTTCGCCGCACGGTCCGCTGCCGCGACAGGGCGTCGTCGCTGCCATGGGCTTCATCATGATGCCTATCGTGGACATGGCGCTTGTTTTAGAGCGATTGCCGGGTCGTTTGCGCGGCCTTTTGAAAGTTTTGCAATTGGACGAATTAGCAAGCTGACGGCGCATGGGAATAGGCGTAAAGTAGTAAAATTACGAATACCCAACCGCGCGTCGAAGCGCCGTTCGGTCAGCCGTCTTGTCTCGTCAGCGCCCGCAGGCGCCGCGGGATCACCGTGTGAGGGAGCACATGTCCGACCAAGTCACCGCCTGGATCGCTGAATATTGGGCCACGGGGTTGTTCGTGGTCGCGGTCATCGCACTGTGTGGCTTCATGATCGGCGCCGCCAGCCTGCTCGGTGGCAAGAGTCACGGACGCAGCAAGTCCCTCCCGTTCGAGTCCGGCATCGTCGGTGCCGGCAGCGCGCGCCAGCGCTTCTCGGTCAAGTTCTACCTCGTCGCCATGCTCTTCGTGATCTTCGATATCGAGGCCGTCTACCTGTTCGGCTGGGCCGTCTCCGTGCGTGAGGTGGGCTGGACGGGATTCGCCGGGGCGGCGGTATTCATCCTCATTCTACTGGCAGGCCTGGTCTATGACGCCCGCGTCGGCGCACTCGACTGGGCGCCGCGCAAGCGCGGGCGCGAAGACGCGCCGCGTGCGCGTGAACTGGCTGCCGTTCCCGGTGCCGAGCGCCATGCGCGCTGACCCGGGCGAGAACGACCGCATGAACGGTCGTCGATCAACGATTATTCGGCATGCCGGCGTCCTGACCGGCCGACATGCCCATGACCGCTACTTTATCCGGCTTGTCGAGGCTGACCATGCAATACACCCTGACCCGAGCGGAGGGAGGCGACAACGCGTCTGATCGCTATCCCCTCGATCAACGCCAACGCGTCGACGACCCCATGCGCGAACAGGTTCATCGCAACGTGTTCATGGGCAAGCTCGAAGACGTGCTCAACTCGGCGGTGAACTGGGGCCGCAAGAACTCGCTGTGGCCCTACAACTTCGGTCTCTCCTGCTGCTACGTGGAGATGACCACGGCGTTCACCGCGCCCCACGACGTCGCCCGCTTCGGCGCCGAGGTCATTCGTGCCTCCCCGCGTCAGGCCGACTTCATGGTCATCGCCGGCACCTGCTTCATCAAGATGGCCCCCGTCATCCAGCAGCTCTACGACCAGATGCTCGAACCCAAGTGGGTCATCTCGATGGGCTCCTGCGCCAATTCCGGCGGTATGTACGACATCTATTCGGTGGTTCAGGGCGTCGACAAGTTCCTGCCCATCGACGTCTACGTGCCCGGCTGCCCGCCGCGTCCGGAGGCCTTCCTGCAGGGGCTGCAGCTGCTCCAGGACTCGATCCAGGAGGAGCGGCGGCCGCTCTCCTGGGTGGTCGGCGACCAGGGCGTCTACCGCGCGGAGATGCCCTCCCAGCGCGAGAAGCATCGCGACCGGCGGATTGCGGTCAAGGAGCTGCGGACCCCGGACGGCATCTAGGCAACGCCTGGCGTGCAGCACTGACGCTGTTTTTCGTGGCCATTGCCGGAGGTATCAGGCTGTCGAGCGCAGGCAGCTGATAGACACCTTCCGAGATGACCGTTGGTTGATTTATTGACCGGGACCGCCTGCCATGACCGCAGCCGATGACACCATGAATTCCCGTGCCGCCGCGCCCGCCGCCGACGTAGTGGCGGAGCTTTGCCGGCACTTCGGCGATGCCGTGTTCACACCGCAGGAGACGCTCACCGGCATGCCGGTGGTATGGGTCGCCCGCGAGCGTCTGCGCGAAGTGCTCGACCGCCTGCGCCGGCTCGACGGGCCGTTCTCGATGCTCTTCGATCTGAGCGCGGTCGACGAGCGCCTGCGCACCCACCGCCGCGGCCTGCCGCCGGCGGACTTCACCGTCTTCTACCAGCTGCTCTCGGTGGAGCGTAACGCCGACATCATGCTCAAGGTGGCGCTCGCCGAGCGCGACCTGACGCTGCCTTCGATCAGCGATATCTTCCTCAACGCCAACTGGTACGAGCGTGAGGTCTTCGATCTCTTCGGCATCCACTTCAGCGGCCACCCGCATCTGACCCGGATCATGATGCCGCCGACCTGGAGCGGACATCCGCTGCGCAAGGACTACTCCGCCCGTGCCACCGAGTTCGACCCCTACACCCTGACCGTCAAGGGCCAGGAGGTGGAGCAGGAGGCGCTGCGCTTCGACCCCGAGGCGTGGGGCATGAAGCGCCAGGGCGAAGAGACCGAGTTCATGTTCCTGAACCTCGGCCCCAACCACCCCTCGGCCCACGGCGCCTTCCGCATCGTGCTGCAGCTCGATGGCGAAGAGGTGGTCGACTGTGTGCCGGACATCGGCTATCACCACCGCGGTGCCGAGAAGATGGCCGAGCGCCAGTCGTGGCACAGCTTCATCCCCTATACCGACCGCATCGACTACACCGGCGGGGTGATGAACAACCTGCCCTACGTGCTGGCGGTGGAGAAGCTGGCCGGCATCACCGTCACCGATCGCGCCAAGACCATTCGCGTGATGATGGCGGAGATGTTCCGCATCAACAGCCACCTGCTGTTCCTGGGCACCTATCTGCAGGATCTGGGGGCGATGACCCCGGTGTTCTTCACCTTCACCGACCGCCAGAAGGCCTACGAGGTGATCGAGGCGATCACCGGTTTCCGCATGCACCCGGCGTGGTACCGCATCGGCGGCACCGCCCACGACCTGCCGAAGGGTTGGGACAAGCTGGTACAGGGCTTCGTCGACTGGATGCCCAAGCGCCTGGCCGAGTACGAGAAGGCGATGATGGAGAACGCCATCGTGCGCGACCGTACCCGCTTCGTCGCCGCCTTCAATACCCGTGAAGCGCTCGACTGGGGCGTCACCGGTCCCAACCTGCGCGCCACCGGGCTCGACTTCGACCTGCGCAAGAAGCGCCCCTACTCCGGCTACGAGAACTTCGACTTCGAAGTGCCCACGGCGGCCAACGGCGACGCCTTCGACCGCGGCATGATGCGTATCGAGGAGATGCGCCAGAGCGTGCGCATCCTGCAGCAGTGCATCGATCACATGCCCGCCGGCGACTACAAGGCGGACCATCCGCTGACCACGCCGCCGCCGCGGGAGAAGATGCTGCAGCACATCGAGACCCTGATCACCCACTTCCTGCAGGTCTCGTGGGGCCCGGTGCTGCCGGCCAACGAGTCGATGCAGATGATCGAGGCGACCAAGGGCATCAACAGCTACTACCTGACCAGCGACGGCAGCACCATGAGCTACCGCACGCGGATCCGCACGCCGAGCTTCCCCCATCTGCAGCAGATCCCGGCGGTGATGCGCGGCGGTTTCGTGCCGGATCTGATCGCGCACCTGGGCAGTATCGACTTCGTCATGGCCGACGTGGATCGGTGAGGCCGCTGGAGAGACCGTTATGACGCAAAACACAGCCACCATCGCCAGCGACGCCTTCGTTCTCGACCCCGCCGACCGTGTGGCGATCCTCGAGGAGCGTGCGCACTACCCCTATCCGCAGGCGGCCAGCATCGAGGCGCTCAAGATCGTGCAGAAGCGCCACGGCTACGTGCCCGACGGCGCCATCCCGGCGATCGCTTCGACCCTGGGCATCAAGGTCGCCGACGTCGAAGGCGTGGCCACCTTCTACAGCCTGATCTTCCGGCAGCCGGTGGGGCGCCACGTGATCCTGATCTGCGACAGCAGCTCGTGCTTTCTCACCGACTACGAGCAGCTGCGCGACGCGCTGATCGATCACCTCGGCATCCAGATGGGTCAGACCACGGCGGACGGGCGCTTCACCCTGCTGCCGGTGTGCTGCCTGGGGGCCTGCGACCGCGGGCCGACGCTGCTGATCGGCGAGGACCTGCACGGCCCGGTCACCCCCGAGGCGCTGCCGGCGCTGCTGGAGGCCTACGCATGAGCCCGATGCCCAAGACGCGGGAGAATCCGAGATGAGCCGCATTCTGCAGCCGGCCAGCGAACGCCGTGCCGAGACCCATCCGCTGACCTGGCGCCTGCACGACGACGCCAGCCCGGTGCTGTTCGCCGAGTATCGCGACACCGGCGGCTACGCCGCGGTGACCAAGGCGCTGGAGCAGCACACCTACGAGAGCCTGACCACCGAGGTGAAGGGCGCCAACCTGCGCGGACGCGGTGGCGCCGGCTTCTCCGCCGGCATGAAGTGGAGCCTGACCGCCAAGGGTGATGACGTGCCGCGCGGCTATATCGTCTGCAACGCCGACGAGATGGAGCCGGGGACGTTCAAGGATCGCCTGCTGATGGAGCAGCAGCCGCACCTGCTGATCGAAGGCATGATCCTGGCCGGCTACGCCAACCGCTCGAAGCAGGGCTATATCTTCCTGCGCGGCGAGTACCACCGCGCCGCCGCCTCGATCCTGCGCGCGCTCGACGACGCCCGCGCCGATGGCTGGCTGGGCAGCGATGTGCGCGGCAGCGGCTGGGACTTCGATATCGCCCTGCACACCGGCGCCGGGCGCTACATCTGCGGCGAAGAGACCGCGCTGATCAACTCGCTGGAGGGCAAACGCGCCAACCCGCGGGCCAAACCGCCCTTCCCGGGGCAGTCCGGCGCCTGGGGGCTGCCCACCGTGGTCAACAACGTCGAGACCCTGTGCAACGTGCCGGGCATCGTCAATCACGGCGCCGACTGGTTCCAGGCGCTCTCCGGCGAGCGCAGCAGCGACGGCGGCACCAAGCTCTACGGCGCCTCGGGCAAGGTCCAGCGCCCGGGGCTGTGGGAGCTGCCGATGGGCATCACCGGACGTGAGCTGTTCGAACTCGCCGGGGGCATGCGCGATGGGCTCACGCTCAAGAGCTGGCTCCCCGGCGGTGGCAGTACCGGCTTCCTGCTGCCGGAGCACCTCGACCTGGCGCTCGATTTCGACACCATCGGCAAGACCGGCAGCCGCCTCGGCACCGGCTTGATCACCGTGGTCGCCGACGACCAGAGCATGGTCTCGCTGACGCGCAATCTGGAGGAGTTCTTCGCCCGCGAGTCCTGCGGCTGGTGCACCCCGTGCCGCGATGGCCTGCCCTGGAGCGTCAAGCTGCTGCGCTCGCTGGAGGCGGGCACGGGCGAGCCCGGCGATATCGAGCTGCTCGAGCAGATGGCGCGGGACCTGGGCCCCGGCAAGACCTTCTGCGCTCATGCGCCAGGCGCGGCGATGCCGCTGGCCTCGGCGATCCACTATTTCCGTGACGAGTTCGAGCGTGGCATCACCCGGCCCCGGGGCGAAGCGCACGCGGACCCGATTCCGGTCGGCAGCATCTAGGAGGCGCGTGACGCTATGGCCACCATTCATGTCGACGGCAACGACTACGAGGTCGAAGACAGCGACAACCTGCTCCACGCCTGCCTCTCGCTGGGCCTGGACATCCCCTATTTCTGCTGGCATCCGGCGATGGGCAGCGTGGGGGCCTGCCGCCAGTGTGCGGTGAAACAGTACAAGGATGCCGACGACACCCGCGGCATGCTGGTGATGTCGTGCATGGCGCCGGTGAAGGACGACGCCTACATCTCGATCGACGACGAGGAGGCCAAGGCCTTCCGCGAGACGGTGATCGAGTGGCTGATGGTCAACCACCCGCACGACTGCCCGGTGTGCGAGGAGGGCGGCCACTGCCACCTGCAGGACATGACGGTGATGACCGGCCACGACCGGCGCCGCTACAGCTTCAAGAAGCGCACCCACCGCAATCAGTACCTGGGGCCCTTCGTCGCCCACGAGATGAACCGCTGCATCACCTGCTACCGCTGCGTGCGTTTCTACCAGGACTATGCCGGCGGCGAGGATCTCGGCGCCTTCGGGGCCCATGACAACGTCTATTTCGGGCGCTATGAAGAGGGCACGCTGGAGAGCGAGTTCTCCGGCAACCTCACCGAGGTGTGCCCGACCGGGGTGTTCACCGACCAGACCCACTCCGATCACTACACCCGCAAGTGGGATCTGCAGTTCGCCCCCAGCATCTGCCACCAGTGCGCCAGCGGCTGCAACATCAGCCCCGGTGAGCGCTACGGCGATATTCGGCGCATCGAGAATCGCTACAACGGCGACGTCAATCGCTACTTCCTGTGCGACCGCGGGCGCTTCGGCTACGGCTACGTCAACCGCAAGGATCGTCCGACCCGGCCCGAACTGTTCCAGCGCAGCCAGCGCGGCGTTGCCGCCCAGGGCGTGACCCTGATGGAGATCGACGAAGCGCTCGACCGCGCCGCCGACGCCCTGCGCGGTGCCAAGCGGCTGATCGGCATCGGCTCGCCGCGGGCCAGCCTCGAGAGCAACCACCGCCTGCGCGAGCTGGTCGGTGCGGAGCGCTTCTCCACCGGCATCGAGGCCGGCGAGCTCGAGCGCCTGCAGCGCATGCAGGCACTCAATCGGGACAGCGGTGTGGCTACCCCGAGCCTGCGCGAGATCGAGGCGTGCGATGCGGTGCTGGTGCTCGGCGAGGATCTGCTCCAGAGCGCCGCGCGGCTGGCGCTGTCGGTGCGCCAGGCGGTGCGCGGCAAGGGCGTCGAGCTGGGGGCCGAGCGCGGTATCCCCGAGTGGAACGCCGAAGCGGTCAAGACCATCGCCCAGGACGCGGCGCATCCGCTGTTCCTGGCCACGCCGGAAGCGACCAAGCTCGACGCCATCGCCACCCGTACCCGGCGTGCGGCACCCGACGATATCGCGCGGCTGGGTTTCGCCGTGGCCCACGCCCTCGACCCCACCGCACCGGCGGTCGAAGGGCTCGATGACGAGACCCGGGCGCTGGTCGGTGAGATCGCCGATGCGCTGCTGGCCGCCGAGCGGCCGCTGGTGATCGCCGGCGAGGCGCTCGCCTCGCTGGCGGTGATCGAGGCCGCTGGCAACGTGGCCCGGGCGCTGGCGCGGCGGCAGAAGGCCGGCGCCGGGCTCACCCTGGTGCGCCGTGAGGCCAACAGCGTCGGCCTCGGCCTGCTCGGCGGCGAGTCCCTCGACTGGGCCCTGGCCCAGCTCGAGCAGGGCGAGGCCGACGGCGTGGTGATCCTGGAGAACGATCTCTATGCACGCCTGCCGGCGGCGCGGATCGATGCCGCCCTGGCCCGGGCCAGCGCACTGGTGGTGATCGACCACCAGCGCACCGCGACCTGGGAGCAGGCCGACATCGGCCTGCCGGCGGGCACCTTCGCCGAGAGCGATGGCACATTGGTCAGTCTGGAAGGCCGCGCCCAGCGCTTCTATCAGGTCTTCGATCCCAGCTACCTGCGCCCCGACACGCGCATCCGCGAGAGCTGGCGCTGGCTGCACGCGCTGCAGGCGACCCTCGAGCGTCAGCCGATGACCACGGTACTGTTCGACGACCTCACCGAGGCGGTGGCCGGCGCGGCGGCGGCCTTCGCCCCGCTGCACCACGCCATGCCCGAGGCCCAGTTCCGCATCCACGGTCTCAAGCTGGCGCGCGAGCCGCACCGTTACAGCGGGCGCACCGCCATGCGTGCCAACCTCGATGTCAACGAGCCGCGGGCGCCGGTGGATCTGGATACACCCTTCGCGTTCTCGATGGAGGGCTACGCCGGCTACCGCGAGCCCCGCCGCGAGGTGCCGTTCGCCTGGGCGCCGGGCTGGAACTCGCCGCAGGCGTGGAACAAGTTCCAGGACGAGGTCGGCGGCCATCTGCGTGCCGGCGACCCGGGCATCCGCCTGTTCCGGGACGCCGGCGCCGGCGAGGCGAGCTACTGTGATGCGATCCCCGCGGCCTTTGCCGCGCGCGACGGCGAGTGGCAGATGATCGCGCTGCCGCAGCTGTTCGGCGGCGACGAGACCTCGCGCCGCGCCGAGCCGATCCAGTCGCGCATGGCGCCGCCGGCGGTGACGCTCAACGACGCCGACGCCGAGGCGCTGGGTATTGCCGCCGACGACCCGGTAGCGGTGAGCTTCGGCGACACCCGCATCACGCTGCCGGCGCGCCTCGGGCGTGACCTGCCGCGGGGCCTGGTGGCGCTGCCCCAGGGCACGCTGGCGCCGCTGGTGGGGGCGCTGCCGGCCACACTCGGCTGGGGGCGTGTCGCCCTCGACACCGCGGCCGCTGATGGGGAGGCACAGGCATGAGCTGGTGGACACCTCAGGTAGAGGCGAGCCTGATCGCGATGATCCAGGCGGTGGTGATCCTGCTAGTGGTGGTGATCTCCGGAGCACTGCTGAGCATGATCGAGCGGCGTCTGCTGGCGCTGTGGCAGGACCGCTACGGCCCCAACCGGGTCGGTCCGTTCGGGCTTCTGCAGATCGCCGCCGACATGCTCAAGATCTTCTTCAAGGAGGATTGGATCCCGCCGTTCGCCGATCGCACCTTCTTCGTGCTGGCGCCGGCGATCGCCATGGCCTCGCTGCTGCTGTCGTTCATGGTGATCCCGATCACCCCGAGCTGGGGCGTGGCGGATCTCAACATCGGCATCCTGTTCTTCTTCGCCATGGCTGGCATCAACGTCTATGCGGTGCTCTTCGCCGGCTGGTCGAGCGGCAACAAGTACGCCCTGCTGGGAGCGCTGCGCGCCTCGGCGCAGACGCTCTCCTACGAGGTCTTCATGGGCCTGGCGCTGATGGGCATCGTCGCCATGACCGGGTCGTTCAATATGCGCGACATCGTCAACGCCCAGGAGAACCTGTGGTTCATCGTGCCGCAGTTCTTCGGCTTCTGTACCTTCGTCATCGCCGGTATCGCGGTCACCCACCGCCATCCGTTCGATCAGCCGGAGGCGGAGCAGGAGCTGGCCGACGGCTACCACATCGAGTATTCGGGGATGAAGTGGGGCATGTTCTTCGTCGGCGAGTACATCGGTATCGTGCTGATCTCGGCGCTGCTGGTGACGCTGTTCTTCGGCGGCTGGCATGGCCCGCTGCTGCCGCCGATCGTCTGGTTCCTGCTCAAGACGGTGTTCTTCGTCGTACTGTTCGTGCTGCTGCGCGCGGCGCTGCCGCGGCCGCGCTACGACAAGGTGATGAGCTTCGGCTGGAAGGTCTGCCTGCCGCTGACGCTGATCAATCTGCTGGTTACCGGGGCGATGATTCTGCTCATCGACCCGAGCGCATAAGGGAGGGAGCTCATGCTGAGTCAGATCAAGAAGATCGTCACCGGTACCGGCACGCAGCTGCGCACCCTGTGGATGGTGTTCAGCCACGCCTGGCGCAAGCGCGAGACGCTGTCGTACCCCGAGGAGCAGGTCTATCTGCCGCCGCGCTACCGCGGGCGCATCGTGCTCACCCGCGACCCCGATGGCGAGGAGCGCTGTGTCGCCTGCAACCTGTGTGCGGTGGCCTGTCCGGTGGCGTGTATCTCGCTGCAGAAGGGCGAGCGTGACGATGGCCGCTGGTACCCGGAGTTCTTCCGCATCAACTTCTCGCGCTGCATCTTCTGCGGCATGTGCGAGGAGGCGTGTCCGACCTCGGCGATCCAGCTGACGCCGGACTTCGAGATGAGCGAGTTCAGACGTCAGGAGCTGGTCTACGAGAAGCAGGATCTGCTGATCGACGGGCCGGGCAAGGATCACAACACCAACTTCTACCGTGTCGCCGGACTGTCCATCGCGGGCAAGGACAAGGGGCAGGCGCAGAACGAGGCCGAGCCGATCGATGTCAAGTCGCTGCTGCCGTGAGGCGTTATCCACGCGCTGCCGTGCGTCGGCCGGTGGTGGGCGTGGCGAGTCGCGCCAGCGCCGCTGAGTGCGACGCTGCGGGGCAGGCGAGAGTCGGGTAGCCAGTTTGTCGGGTAGCCAGTTTGCCGGGAGAGAGTCATGCAACTCGCGTTTTACTTGAGCGGTCTGGTCGCGATACTCGCGACCTTGCGCGTGGTCACCGGGATCCATCCGGTCCACGCGCTGCTCTATCTGATCGTGTCGCTGATCAGCGTGGCGATGGTGTTCTTCGCCCTGGGCGCGCCCTTCGCCGGGGCGCTCGAGATCATCGTCTATGCCGGCGCGATCATGGTGCTGTTCGTGTTCGTAGTGATGATGCTCAATCTGGGCGAGTCTGCGGTGGAGCAGGAGCGCGCCTGGCTCGCCCCCCGGCTGTGGATGGGGCCGGCGGTGCTCGCGGCGGTGCTGCTGGTGGTGATGGTGGTGACCCTGGTTCGTGGCGGCTATGACGGCATCATCAGCGGCGAGACGCTGACCGCCAAGATGGTCGGCATCACGCTGTTCGGCCCCTATATGGTGGTGGTCGAGCTGGCAGCGATGCTGCTGCTGGCAGCGCTGGTGGCCGCCTCGCACCTGGGGCGCAGCGAGGCCCACGATGAAGCGGACCTGGCGCGCGAACGTCAGCGCGAGCGGGCCGACAAGATGGCCGCGGCCAACAGCGCGCCCCGCAGCGCAGCGGCTGGCGCACGGCCCGGCGCGGCGGCCGGCGACGAGACGGCGGATCGACAGGGGAGAGGGGCATGAGCGGCATACCCATGGAGCATGGCCTGCTACTGGCGGCGATTCTGTTCGTGCTGGGGCTGGCCGGACTGATGACGCGGCGCAACATGCTGTTCGTGCTGATGAGCCTGGAGATCATGATGAACGCCGCGGGGCTGGCGTTCATCGTCGGTGGCACCCACTGGCACCAGGCCGACGGCCAGGTGATGTTTTTGATGGTGATCACCCTGGCGGCGGCGGAAGCGAGCGTGGGGCTGGCGCTGCTGATGCAGCTCTACCGGCGCTTCAAGACTCTCGATATCGATGCGGCGAGCAGGTTGCGCGGATGAACCACTTCACAGACATATTGCTGACGGGCACCTTTTTCTTCCCGCTGCTGGGCGGGGTGATTCTGGCGCTCTCCTTCGGGCGCCTGAGCGAGCGTGCCAGCGCCACGGTCGGGGTGGTCTCGATCGGGCTGGCCGCGCTCTGCACCCTGGGGGTGGGCCTCGACTTCTACGACCACGGCCAGGCGGCGCACACGCTGACCCTGTGGCACTGGATTTCGGTGGGCAACTTCCAGCCCACCGTAGGGCTGATGCTCGACGGCCTGTCGCTGACCCTGCTCGGGGTGATCACCGGGGTCGGCTTCTTCATCCACCTCTTCGCCGCCTGGTACATGCGCGGCGAGGATGGTGTGACGAGCTTCTTCTGCCACATGAACCTGTTCGTGTTCAGCATGATCCTGCTGGTGCTGGGCGACAACCTGCTGCTGCTCTACTTCGGCTGGGAGGGCGTGGGGCTGTGCAGCTACCTGCTGATCGGCTACTACTACCGCACGCCGGCCAACGGCTGGGCGGCGTTCAAGGCGTTCGTGATCACCCGTACCGGCGATGTCTTCCTCGCCATCGGCATGTTCCTGCTGTTCGTCCAGCTCGGCTCGCTCAATCTGCAGACGCTGCTGGCGCGGGCGCCGGAGCTGTGGGTTCAGGGCGACCCGATGGCTCAGTTGACGGCGCTGATGCTGCTCGGCGGTGCGGTGGGCAAGTCGGCTCAGCTGCCGCTGCAGACCTGGCTCGCCGACGCCATGGCTGGCCCCACCCCGGTGTCGGCGCTGATCCACGCGGCGACCATGGTCACCGCCGGGGTCTATCTGATCGCGCGTACCCACGGGCTGTTCGAGCTGGCCCCGGACGTGCTGCTGCTGGTCGGGGTGGTCGGCGCGCTGACGCTGACGCTCGCCGGCTTCGCGGCGCTGGCACAGACCGACATCAAGCGTGTGCTGGCCTACTCGACCATGAGCCAGATCGGTTACATGTTCCTGGCGCTGGGCGTGGGCGCCTACAGCGCGGCGATCTTCCACCTGATGATCCACGCCTTCTTCAAGGCGCTGCTGTTCCTCTCCGCCGGTTCGGTGATCATCTGCACCCATCACGAGCAGGACATGCGCCGGCTCGGCGGGCTGTGGCGCAAGCTGCCGCTCACCTACGCCGGCTTCGTGGTCGGCGGGGCGGCGCTGGCGGCGCTGCCGCTGGTGACCGCCGGCTTCTACAGCAAGGACGCGATCCTGGTCTCGGCGCTGGGCGCCGGACACTGGGTGCTGATGCTGGCGGGGGTGTTCGGCGCGCTGCTCACCTCGATCTACACCGTGCGTCTGATCCTGGGTACCTTCCACGGTCAGCCCAAGAGCGATCACGCCCGCGAGGCGCGTGCCGACAGGGGGCTGGTCCATGGCATTCCACTGGTGGTGCTGATCGTGATGTCGACCGCGATCGGCGCCCAGTTGACCCCGCCGCTGAGCAACGTATTGCCGGCCGGTCCGAATACCGAAGGTGGCGGCGAACACGTGCTCGAACTGGTGGCCATGGCGGTGTCGGTGGGCGGTGTACTGCTGGCGCTGTGGCTGTTCCGGCGCCGGCGCGATCTGGTCCGGCGTGGCGTGGCCGACCCCCGCGGCGCCTGGCTGTGGCACTTCTGGCACAACGCCTGGGGTTTCGATGCGCTCTACGACTGGCTGTTCGTACGCCCCTATCGCGGCCTGGTGCGGCTCAACCGCGGCGACTGGATCAACTCGCTGTGCAATCTGCTGCCGTGGCTGGCGCGGCTCTCGCATGACGGGCTGCGTCTGACCCAGACCGGGCGACTGCGCCACTATGCGGTGTCGATGGTGCTCGGCGCCACGCTGCTGCTCGTCTATCTGCTGGTGGGGTGAGGCGATGCACGCGCAGCAAGCAAGAGAGACGGGACGTTTGGCGGTGAACGCTCGAACGACGCTTTTCACATCATCGCGGGTGGCTGATTCATGATTCTGGTCTGGCTGATTCTGATCCCTTTCATCGGCGGGCTGCTGTGCTGGCAGGCCGAACGCTTCGGCGACCGGGCACCGCGCTGGATCGCGCTGGCTACCATGCTCCTGGAGCTGGTGATGGTGCTCGGGATCTGGGCCGGGAGTGACTTCCCGCTGCCCGCCCAGGGCGCCACCCACGCCTGGGTGCTGGAGTGGCAGGCTAACTGGATCCCGCGCTTCGGGATCAAGCTGCATCTGGCGCTGGACGGGCTGTCGCTGCTGATGATCGCGCTGACCGGGCTGCTCGGGGCGATGGCGGTGGTCTGTTCGTGGAACGAGATCGTGCGTCGGGTTGGCTTCTTCCACCTCAACCTGTTGTGGATCCTGGGCGGGGTGGTCGGGGTGTTCCTCTCCATCGACCTGTTCCTGTTCTTCCTGTTCTGGGAAATGATGCTGGTGCCGATGTACTTCCTGATTGCGCTGTGGGGCCACAGCGGCTCCAAGGGGAGTTCGCGCATCGGGGCGGCGACCAAGTTCTTCATCTACACCCAGGCCAGCGGCCTGATGATGCTGATCGCGATCCTCGGGCTGGTGTTCGTCCACCACGCGGCCACCGGGGTCTACACCTTCGCCTACGGTGACCTGCTGGATACGCCGATGGACCCGCAGGTGGCGTGGTGGCTGATGCTCGGCTTCTTCGTCGCCTTCGCGGTCAAGCTGCCGGTGGTGCCGCTGCACGGCTGGCTGCCCGATGCCCACGCCCAGGCCCCCACCGCGGGTAGCGTCGACCTCGCCGGTATTCTGCTCAAGACGGCGGCCTACGGCATGCTGCGCTTCGCGCTGCCGCTATTCCCCGAAGCGTCGCAGGCGTTCGCGCCGGTGGCGATGACGCTGGGGCTGATCGGCATCTTCTACGGCGCCATCCTGGCCTGTGGCCAGCAGGACCTGAAGCGCCTGATCGCCTACACCAGTATCTCCCACATGGGTTTCGTGCTGATCGGTATCTATGCCGGTACCGAGCTGGCGCTGCAGGGCGTGGTCGCGTTGATGGTGGCCCACGCCTTCTCCGCCGCCGGCCTGTTCATTCTCTCCGGTCAGCTCTACGAGCGCCTGCATACCCGCGACATGCGCCAGATGGGAGGGCTCTGGGGGCGCATCCGTGGATTGCCGGGCTTCGCCCTGGTATTCGTCGCCGCTTCGCTGGGGCTGCCGGGTACCGCCAACTTCGTCGGTGAGTTCATGGTCATGTTCGGCAGCTTCGGTGTCGCCCCCTGGACCGTGGCGATCGCCAGCGTCGGGCTGATCCTGGCCGCGATCTACTCGCTGTTCATCATGCAGCGGGTCTACTACGGGCCACCCAAGGAGGAGAGCTCGCTGGGCGGGCTGGATCGACGTGAGCTGGCGCTGCTGTTCGGGATCGTGGCGCTGGTGATCTTCTTCGGGGTCTATCCGCAGCCCATGCTGGAGACCTCGGCCGGGGCGATGCAGGTGGTGCAGCAGAGCTTTCAGCAGGCCGGTGCGATGATGGGAGGTGCACAATGATGGCGGCGCTGATGGCGATCTCTCCGCTGATTCTGGTCTGTCTCACCGTGATCGTGGTGATGCTCTCGATCGCCTGGCGACGGCACCATGCACTGAGCGCGATTCTCACTGCGGTCGGCCTCAACGCGGCGCTGCTGGCGCTGCTGTTCGGCTGGTCACAGGACACGGTGGCGGTCACCGATCTGATGGTGGTCGACGACCTGGCGCGGTTCGGTGGTGTGCTGGTGCTGATGTCGACGCTCGCCTGCGTGACCCTGGCGCACCACTATCTGGAGGGCTACGAGGGGCCACGAGACGAGTTCTACCTGCTGCTGACGAGCGCTGCGGCCGGTGGCCTGGTACTGGTCTCGGCGCGTCACATGGCGACGCTGTTCTTCGGTATCGAGCTGTTGTCGATGCCGCTGTTCGGGATGCTCGCCTATACCCTGCGCGATCGCGGTGCGCTGGAGAGTGGCATCAAGTACATGGTGCTGTCGGCGGCGGCCACCGCCTTTCTGCTCTTCGGCATGGCGCTGCTCTATGCCATGACCGGCACCCTCGATTTCGACGCCCTGGGCCAGGCGCTGGCGACCCAGGGCAGTGACCCCTGGCTGCTGGCCGGTGCCGGGCTGCTGCTGGTGGGGCTGGCGTTCAAGCTGTCGATCGTGCCGTTCCACCTGTGGACGCCGGACGTCTATCAGGGCGGGCCGGGGCCGGCGACCACCTTCCTCGCCACCGCGAGCAAGGTGGCGGTATTCCTGGTCCTGCTGCGGCTGTTCCAGTCGGCGCTGGCGCTGCACGAGAACTGGTGGCACGACCTGCTCGGGTTCATCGCCGTGGTGACCATGCTGGTGGGCAACCTGCTGGCGCTGACCCAGAACGACCTCAAGCGGCTGCTCGGCTACTCCTCGATCGCCCATTTCGGCTATCTGCTGGTGGCGCTGGTGGTCAACGACGGTCTGGCGGTGGAGACGGTGGGGGTCTATCTGGTGACCTACGTGATCACCACTCTGGGCGCCTTCGGTGTGGTCACGCTGGTCTCCAGCCCCTACACGCCCACTGGGGGTAGCGCCGATGCCAGCCCGCTGCACCACTACCGTGGCCTGTTCTGGCGCCGCCCCTACCTGACCGCGGTGATGACCGTGTCGATGCTGTCGCTGGCGGGGATTCCCTTCACCGCCGGCTTTATCGGCAAGTTCTACATCATTGCGGTGGGGGTGGAGGCGCATCGCTGGTGGCTGGTCGGTGCCGTGGTGCTGGGCAGTGCCATCGGCCTCTACTACTACCTGCGGGTGATGGTGACGCTGTTCCTGCACGAGCCGGGCATGCAGAGCCGCGACGCCACCCACGACTGGGCCGAACGCGCCGGGGGCATGGTGGTACTCGGGGTGGCCACGCTGGTGATCCTGCTGGGGCTCTACCCCACGCCGATGATCGACTGGGTCCACTGGGTCGCCGGCAACAGCGCCTACTGACGCCGCCGCGCTGTTCTCGCACCCACGCAAAAGCGCCTCTTCGGAGGCGCTTTTTCTTGGGCGTTCAGCGGATCAGACGAATGACGAGGGGGTTCTGAGGCGCGTTCAGGCGGGGTCGTCGTGGCGCCGTTCGTGACGTGACAGGCCGATACTGACGCGGCAGGCGGCGGGTAGATGGACGTCGACGGCGACCGGCAGGTGATCCGAGAACATGGCGTCGAGCACCCGCGAGCCTTCCGGCTTGAGCGAGGCCGACAGCAGGATATGGTCGAGCGCGCGTCGCGGCTGCCAGGCGGGATAGCTCGGCAGCGGCTTGAGCGGTTCGAGCTCGAGGGCGTGGCAGAAACGGGCATGGCTCTGCAGCTGCTCGGGCGTGCAGTTGAGATCGCCCATCACCACCACGTGGCGCAGCGGGCGGATGATCTCGCCGAGATAGTCGAGCTGGCGCGCACGCCCACGCTGGCTCAGGGCGAGATGGGCAACGAACACGTGCAGCGCGTCGGGACCGCTGCCGTAGCGGGCGTGGATGGCGCCGCGGCCGCGCATCCCGGGCAGGCGGTGTTCGTCGATATGCGTGGGCGAAAGGCGCGAGAGCAGGCCGTTGCTGTGCTGGGCCACTCGCCCCAGGTTGCGGTTGAGCTGCTGGAAGTGGTACTCGAAGGCCGAGCGCCGGGCCAGGTACTCGACCTGATTGACATGGTTGGAGCGGAAGCTGCCGCCATCGACCTCCTGCAGGCCGACGATATCGAAACCGGCCAGCGCGCCGGCGACCCGGTCCAGGCGCGAACTGCGCTTGGGGTGCGGCAGCAGGTGCTGCCAGCTGCGGGTCACATAGTGGTGGTAGGCCGAGGTGTGAATGCCGACCTGCAGATTGCAGGTCAGCAGCTTCAGTGTCGGCGCGATCTCGCTGGCGGGTGTCGAGGCGGCTACGGACATGGTGTCACTTGGCCTCCTGGCGCTCCTCGCGCACCTTCTCGATCAGCGCGCTGGCGATTTTCGGCATGTTCTCGAGCGAGCCGGCGGAGTCCGGGGTCACCACATAGTGGTTATCGACGATCAGGTCGGGCACGCCCATCAGCTGATACGAGCGCATCTTGGCCACCGCCTGCTGGATCTGGCTCTTGACGCCGAAGGAGTCGAGCGCCTTGAGCGCCTGCTCCTTGGTCACCCCGTAGTGGGTGAAGAACTCGGCGATGTCATCCTCGTCGGTCAGGCGCTTGCCCTGCTTGTGGATCGCATCCATGAAGTCCTGGCGCATCTCGTGCTCGATGCCCAGCGACTTGGCGGCGTAGAAGGCCTTGGCATGCTGCTCCCACACCTTGCCCAGCGGCGCCGCCATGCGGTCGAACTCGACGTCGTCGGGGAGCGTGGCGACCCACTCGTTGAGCGGCTTCTCCAGCGCGTAGCAGTGCGGGCAGCCGTACCAGAACACCTCGGTGACTTCGATCTTGTCCGCCGGGGCTTCGGACTTCATCGGCTGATCGATGACCTGATAATCCTTGCCTTCGACGATGCCGGCGGCCATCACGGCGCCGGAGAAGGTGAGACCTGCCATTAGCGCCACAAGCGACTTGATCATGCGTGTACTGCTCCTGATGGATCGAAAACGGACGTCTCGACGCGGGGTCGTTGCGGCGACGAGCTACTCGGGTTTGAGCGCCCGGGGGGAAGGAGGTTCCCTGCCCATCGCGGCCGACGTCTCCTCATGTCACTGAGGGTAGCCTGCCAGAATGACAGGGAAAAGTAGAGCGGCACAGCCGGGGAGAGGCTCGGCGCGCCACATATTGGTGCCGCATTCGCCGGTGGCACAGGCGTGATACACTGCGCGCGACCGATCACGCCCGCCCGCAGAGCCCTTGCCATGACCTCGACGCCCCCGCGCCGCAACTACCAGACGGCCCGCTTTCTGATCAGCGCCCCCAAGCTGGCGCTGTGCCCGCCGGACGATGGCGTCGAGATCGCCTTTGCCGGGCGCTCCAACGCCGGCAAGTCGAGCGCGATCAACGCGCTCACCCAGCAGAATGCGCTGGCGCGGACCTCCAAGACCCCGGGTCGGACCCAGCTGATCAACTTCTTCGGTCTGGAGAACGGTGACACTCTGCGCCTGGTGGACCTGCCCGGCTACGGCTACGCCAAGGTGCCCGAGGCGATGAAGAAAGAGTGGCAGTCGCATCTTGCCGACTATCTGCAAAGGCGCAGCGGCCTCGCCGGGCTGATTCTGCTGATGGACGTGCGCCACCCGCTGAGCGACTTCGACATCCAGTTGCTGGAGCTGGCCGATGCCCGTGAACTGCCGGTACATATCCTGCTGACCAAGGCCGACAAGCTGAAGCAGGGGCCGGCGAAGGCGTCGCTGCATCAGGTCAAGCGTCAGCTCGCCGAGTGGGAGGATCTGGTCAGCGTACAGCTGTTCTCAGCGCTCAAGCGCCAGGGCCTCGACCAGACCTACGCGGTGATGGATCGCTGGCTGGCCGCCCGCTGAGCCCGGGGCGCCGGCGACGCGCGGCTCTGCCCGCGGCCCGCTAGTTATCGCCCCGGTACCCTATGCTTCTCGATCGATCCGTTCGACCACTGCCGGTAGCTCCCTGACGTGGGTGATCCGCGTCACCCGCGGGGGTAATTCGCGCTCTCCCTCCTGCTTGGCATCGATCCATACCGCATGCATGCCCAGGCGCTGCGCCGCGAGCACGTCTTCCTGCCAATGGTCGCCCACGTGCAGTGCCCGGTGCGGCTGGGTGCCGAGACGCGCCATGGCGGTGAGAAACGGGCGGGTGTCGGGCTTGGGGGCGTGCATCTCGCCGGCCAGGATGATCACGTCGAAATAGTCGCCCAGCGCCAGGCGGCGCACGTCGACGTTGCCGTTGGTGATCACTCCCAGGCGGTAGCGCCGCGCCCAAGCCTCGAACATCGGCACCACTTCCGGGAATGGCTCCACCGCATGGCGCAGCTGCATGAAGCGCTCGAAGCCGGCGGCGGCCCAGCGCTCTGCCTCCGCCTCGGGCAGGCCGTGCTCGCGCAAAAGCTCGAGCATGGCGCGCTCGCGGATCCAGCTGTGGTCGCCGCGGCTGAGCGGAAAGCGCTGCATCAAGCGCTGACGCACCTGCTGGTAGGCCTCCAGCGGAAAGGTCTCCGCCAGGCGCCGGCCGTCGGCCTGCGGGCGAGCGTCGATCTGCTCCAGCAGCCAGGCGTAGTGGGTGGGTTCGGCATGGGCCATGACCGGCCCGTTGTGCCACAGAGTGTCGTCGAGATCGAAGGTGATGGCGTCGAGCGGCATGGCGATCAGGTTTCGTCGTGGGGGGCACCCGGCTTGCGCCGGGCACGCGGGTGGGCTTGATCGTAGACCTCGGCGAGCTGCTGCCAGTCGAGCCGGGTGTAGATCTGGGTGGTCGAGAGATTGGCGTGTCCCAGCAGCTCCTGCACCGCGCGCAGGTCCTGGCTCGATTCGAGCAGATGGCTGGCGAACGAGTGGCGCAGGCGGTGCGGGTGCAGATGCTCGGGCAGGCCGCGGCGCTTGGCGCACTCGGCCAGCCGGCTCTGGATCGCACGGTGGCCGAGCCGGCCGCCGTGCTGGGCCACGAACAGCGCGCGTTCGCCGTCGCCGGCGAGCGTGCTGCGTATCCCCAGCCAGTCGTGGATGGCCGCTGCCGCGCGGCGCCCGACCGGCACCTGACGCGGCTTGCCGCCCTTGCCCAGTACGCGCACATGGCGTGCGTCGAGGGCGTCCAGATCGAGCCCCGCCAGCTCCGCCAGACGCAGCCCGCAGGCGTAGAAGAGTTCGAGCATGGCCTGATCGCGGATGGCCAGCGGATCGCCGTCGTGGGGCGTATCGAGAAAGCGACCGAGCAGGTCGACATCGACCGGGCTGGGCAGATGGCGCGGCTGGCGCGGCGCCTGGGTCAGCTTGACCGGGTTGTGGTCGAGCTCGCCCTGGCTGACCAGGAAGTCGGCGAAGCGCGATAGCGCCGCGCGGCGCCGAGCCAGGGTGCGCGGCGCCAGCCCGCGGGTGCGCTCGTGGGCCAGGTAGCGGCGCACCAGAGCGACATCGAGCGCCTGCCAGGTAGCGATGCCCTGGGTCTCGAGCCAGGTTGCGAGCTGGGTCACGTCGCGCCGGTAGGCGTCGAGCGTGGCCTTTCTGGCGCGCCGGGCCAGGCGCGCCAGAAAGGCGTCAAGCGTCGCCTGCATGGGGGCGCTCGGCGCGTTTGAGCAGACGGCTGACCACCTCGCCGAGATACTCGGTGAAAAGGGTGTCGAGAGTGGCCCGGAAATGCTCGCTGTCGTGGCTGGCCAGGATCAGAAAGCCCAGCGTCTCGCCCTGGGTGAGCCGGGTGATGGCGCAGGAGCCGGCGCTCTCCGGGGCCTGGCAGTGGGGCAGCAGGTGCGCCCAGTCGGCGCGGGAGAGCGTGGTGCAGCGGCTGCTCTGCTCGTTGAGCAGCAGTTCCAGACGCCGGCGCGCCTCGGCGTCGAGGCGAAAGCGCGGCGGTTGCCACTGGCGCGCATCGCGGGGCGTGGCATGGCAGTCCGGCGCGGCCTCCAGCCACAGCCCGATGGCCTGGGTGCGGAAGCGCTCGGCGAGCTGGGTCGACAGCGCTTCGGCCAGGGCGTCGGCATCCTCGGCCTCGATCAGTCCCAGCACCAGCTCGCGGGTACGCCGGTACTGCGCCTCGTTGTAGCGCGCCGACTCGAGCAGGTTCTCCAGCCGCCACTCGGCGCTCTCGGCGCGCTGGCGCAGGTCGGCCACCAGGCGTTCGAGCAGCGAGACGGCGCCGGGGATATGCGGATGCGGCACCTTGAGTTGCTGCAGCAGCCCCTCGCGCCCGACGAAGAAGTCGGTGTGCTGGGCCAGCCACTCGGCGACCCGGTCGGGGTCGAGCGTCTGGCGCGGCTCGGGGACCTGGACACGTGACATGCGGCTGTTCTCCTGTCGTCCCGGGTGGGCGCGGGGCGGGGCGCCGTCGTGGCGGCACCCGCGCCCACCGGTGGTTGTCCCATCGTTGTTATGGTGTCGGCGTCACGCTGGTGGCGACGCCGCGGGCGCGCTCAGCTCAGCGGCACGCGCCCTTCGAAGACCCGCTCGGCCGGGCCGGTCATGATCATCGGCGCGTCGCCCCCGGCCCACTCCAGGGTCAGGTTTCCGCCGCGCAGGGTCACCTCGACCGGGCTCGCGAGCACGCCACGGCGGATGCCGCAGGCCACCGCCGCGCAGGCGCCGGTACCGCAGGCCAGGGTCTCGCCGGCGCCGCGCTCGAAGACGCGCAGGCGGATGGCGTGGGGCGACTCGATCTGCATGAAGCCGACATTGACCTGACGCGGAAAGCTCGGGTGGCGCTGAAGAGTCGGGCCGAGCGTCTCCACCGGGGCGCTGTCGACGTCCTCGACCTCGATCACCGCGTGCGGGTTGCCCATCGAGGCGACGCTCAGCGCCAGCGTCTGGTCCTCGACCTGAAGCTCATGCAGCGGGGCGTCGTGCTCGGCGCTGAACGGCACGGCGGCCGGGGTGAAGCGCGGCGCGCCCATGTCCACCCGCACCCGGCCGTCGGGATCGACCTTGAGCGTCAGCGGACCGCCCAGGGTCTCGACGCGCAGCTCGCGCTTGTGGGTCAGGCGCTGGTCGATCACGAAGCGGGCGAAACAGCGCGCGCCGTTGCCGCAGTTCTCCACCTCACCGCCGTCGGCATTGAAGATACGGTAGCGGAAATCCATGTCGGGCTGGCGCGGCGGCTCCACCAGCAGCAGCTGGTCGAAGCCGATCCCGAAGTGGCGGTCGGCGAGACGGCGGATCTGCTCGTCGCGCAGGTAGGCGCGCTGGCTGATCAGGTCGACCACCATGAAGTCGTTGCCGAGACCGTGCATCTTGGTGAAATTCAACAGCATCACGACGTCTCCGGCAGCCGCGACTCCAGCGCCCAGAGTGACGCCAGCGACTCGCGCTGGCGCACCAGGTGGCAAATCTCGCCATCCACCAGCACCTCCGGCGGGCGGCCGCGGCTGTTGTAGTTCGAGGCCATGACGAAACCGTAGGCGCCGGCGGCGTGCACCACCAGCAGGTCGCCCTCGGCCACCGCCAGCTCGCGCGACTTGCCCAGGAAGTCGCCGCTTTCGCACACCGGGCCGACCACGTCGTAGCAGGCGCTGGGGCGCGGCGTACGGGTGTCGACCGCCTCGATGCGCTGCCACGCCTGATAGAGCGAGGGGCGAATCATGTCGTTCATGCCGGCGTCGACGATGGCGAAGTTCTTGCTCTCGCCCGGCTTGAGATACTCGATCCGGGTCAGCAGCACGCCGGCATTGGCGGCGATCGAGCGGCCCGGTTCGAAGATCAGGGTCAGCTCGCGCCCGGCCAGGCGCTCGCGCACCGCGGCCACCAGCGCCTCGGCCGGCGGCGGCACTTCGTCCTGGTAGACCACGCCGAGGCCGCCGCCCAGATCGAGATGTTCGAGCACGATACCGCGCTCGGCGAGGCGGTCGACCAGTGCCAGCAGGCGGTCGAGGGCATCCAGGAAGGGCGAGAGCTCGGTGAGCTGGGAGCCGATGTGGCAGTCCACCCCCACGACCTTGAGATGCTCGCGCTCGGCCGCCCAGGTGTAGAGATCGAGCACCTCGTCGGCGGCGACGCCGAACTTGTTGTCCTTGAGCCCGGTGGAGATGTAGGGGTGGGTGCCGGCGTCGACGTCCGGGTTGACCCGGATCGAGACGTTGGCCACCTGGCCGCGCTCGGCGGCGACACGCTCGAGGCGCTCGAGCTCCGGGCGCGATTCGACGTTGAAGCACTTGATGCCGACCTCCAGCGCCCGCGCCATCTCGTCGGCCTGCTTGGCGACGCCGGAGAAGACCACCTTGGCCGGATCGCCGCCAGCGGCCAGGACGCGCTCCAGCTCGCCCTGGGAGACGATGTCGAAGCCGGCGCCGAGGCGCGCCAGCAGGTCGATCACCGCCAGGTTGGAGTTGGTCTTCAACGCATAGCAGACCAGATGTGGCATATCGCCCAGGGCGTCGCTGTAGGCGCGGAACTGTTGGGTCAACGCGGCGCGCGAGTAGACGTAGCAGGGCGTGCCGTAGTCGGCGGCGATCTGCGCCAGCGGGACCGCTTCGGCGTACAGTTCGCCGTCATGCCGGGGAAAAGCTTCGAACGTCAAGGCATTGTCTCCGCCTGGGGTTCCTGGGACCGAGTCTCGGGCTGAGGCTGCGGCTGGGCATTGGCGCCGTCGCTGCGCGCTGCGGCATCACCCGGCTGTGCCTCGGCGTGGGCGCCCTGGGGGTCGTAGGTCTTGGCTGCCTGATCGTTATCGGGCAGATAGAGCGGGCCTTTCTGGCCGCAGCCGGCCACCGCCAGCCCGGTCAGGGCGAGCAGGGCAACGAGAAGCAGATTACGCGACATGCGGGGCCTCCTGAAGCGCGTCGAGGGCCGCGCGGGCGCGGCTGGCCGCGGCGCGCACCTGGTCCGGAGCGGTGCCGCCGATATGGTTGCGCGCCGCCACCGAGCCCTCCAGGGTCAGCACCTCGAAGACGTCCGCGCCGATGGTGTCGGAGAAGCGCTGAAGCTCGTCGAGGGACATTTCGGAGAGATCCTTGCCCGACTCGATGCCGTAGGCCACCGCCTTGCCGACGATCTCGTGGGCATCGCGGAAGGCCACGCCGGCGCGCACCAGATAGTCGGCCAGATCGGTGGCGGTGGAGAAGCCGCGGCGCGCCGCCTCGAGCATGTTGGCGCGCTTGGCGCGCAGCGCCGGCGCCATGTCGGCGAAGGCGCGCAGGCAGCCCTTGACCGTGTCGAGGGTGTCGAACAGCGGCTCCTTGTCCTCCTGGTTGTCCTTGTTGTAGGCCAGCGGCTGCGACTTCATCAGCGTCAGCAGGCTCATCAGGTGGCCGTAGACGCGACCGGTCTTGCCGCGCACCAGCTCGGGTACGTCGGGGTTCTTCTTCTGCGGCATGATCGAAGAGCCGGTGCAGAAGCGGTCGGGCAGGTCGACGAAGTCGAACTGGGCGCTGGCCCACAGCACCATCTCTTCGCTCATGCGCGACAGATGCATCAACAGGATGCTGGCGAAGGCGGTGAACTCGATCGCGAAGTCGCGATCGCTGACCGCGTCCAGCGAGTTCTCCGCCGGGCGCTCGAAGCCCAGCAGCTCGGCGGTGACGTGGCGGTCGATCGGGTAGGTGGTGCCGGCCAGGGCGGCGGCGCCCAGCGGCAGCACGTTGACCCGCTTGCGGCAGTCGAAGAGGCGCTCGTGATCGCGTGCCAGCATCTCCTGCCACGCCAGCAGATGGTGGCCGAAGGTCACCGGCTGCGCGGTCTGCAGGTGGGTGAAGCCGGGCATGATGGTATCGGCCTCGGCTTCGGCGAGCTCGATCAGGCCGCGGCGCAGGCGCGCCAGCTCCGCCGCCACGGCGTCGATCTCGTCGCGCAGGTAGAGGCGGATGTCGGTGGCGATCTGGTCGTTGCGCGAGCGCCCGGTGTGGAGCTTCTTGCCGGTGATGCCGATCTTGTCGGTGAGCCGCGCTTCCACGTTCATGTGGATGTCTTCCAGGTCGACCGACCATTCGATCTCGCCGCGTTCGATCTCGGCTTCGATCTCGCCCAGGCCCTGAATGATGCGATCACGCTCCGCCTCGGTCAGCACGCCGACCCGGGCCAGCATGGTGGCGTGGGCCACGGAGCCGCGGATGTCGTGATGATAGAGCCGCTTGTCGAAGGAGATCGAAGCGGTGAAGGCGGCGACGAATGCGTCGGTGGGCTCGCTGAAACGTCCGCCCCAGGATTGGTTGGTTGCCTGCGTCATCGAATACGAACTCTGCCTAGGTTGACCGGGTGTGGGTGCCGGGTGGCCGGGTGTGATCGCGGGTCGCGCATGGCGCGCGCGGGCCGGCGAAACGCTGTCTGGAGTGTACCAGAGTCGCGGCCGCGTGGGACGGGGGCGAGCGCGGCCGCTACCAGGTCGAGGGAGCGTGATTTTTCCTGGCCGGGTGACTGCTTTATCATGCCTACAAGATTCGTGCCGACGAACGTACACCCCGCGGCGGGTGGTCTTTGTCCCCCCGTGCCCCAGACTTCGGAGACCCGCGTGCTCGACGCTAACAGATTGAGAATCGCCACCCGCAAGAGTGCGCTGGCGCTATGGCAGGCCGAACACGTCAAGGCGCTACTGGCGCAGCAGCACCCGCATCTGGAGATCGAGCTGGTACCGCTCTCCACCCGTGGCGACAAGATCCTCGACACGCCGCTGGCCAAGATCGGCGGCAAGGCGCTGTTCGTCAAGGAGCTGGAGGAGGCGATGCTCGACGGTCGCGCCGATCTCGCCGTGCACTCGATGAAGGACGTGCCGATGCACTTCCCCGATGGCCTGGGGCTGTCGGTGATTCTCGAGAGCGGGGCGCCGACCGACGCCTTCGTCTCCAATACCTACGCGAGCGTCGATGCCTTGCCCCAGGGGGCGCGGGTGGGCACGTCCAGCCTGCGCCGTGGGCTGCAGGTGGCGGCGCGGCGTCCGGATCTGGAAGTGCTGCCACTGCGTGGCAATGTCCAGACCCGCCTGGGCAAGCTGGATGCCGGCGATTTCGAGGCGATCATCCTGGCCACCGCCGGTCTCCAGCGGCTGCAGCTGGGCGAGCGGATCACCGCCGAGCTGTCGCCGGAGGAGAGCCTGCCCGCCTGCGGGCAGGGCGCACTGGGCATCGAGTGCCGCCACGACGACGCCGAGCTGGTGGCGCTGCTGGCGGCGCTGGACCATGGCCCCACGGCGACCCGGGTGCGCGCCGAGCGCGCCATGAATACGCGTCTCGACGGCGGCTGCCAGGTGCCGATCGGCGGCTACGCGGTGCTCGAGAACGCTGGCGACACCCTGTGGCTGCGCGGGCTGGTCGGGCATCCGGATGGCTCGCAGGTGCTGCGCGCCGAGGGGCGCGGCTCGGCGATGGAGCCGGAAGCGCTGGGGATTCGTATCGCCGAGTCGCTGCTGGAGCAGGGCGCCGGCGACATTCTGGCCGAGGTCTACGGTAACGGCTGATGACTCGGGTCCTGATCACGCGCCCCGGTGAGCGCGGCGCGGTGCTGGCGCAGGCGCTGCGCGCGGCCGGCTGCGAACCGGTGGCACTCGACGTGCTGGCGTTCGAGCCGGTGGCGCTGTCGCCCGCCGCTCGGGCGCTGGTGCTCGACCTCGACGCTTTTCAGGGCGTCATCGTGGTGAGCCCGCAGGCGGGCGTATCTCTGGCCGAGGCGATTGGGTCATACTGGCCGCAGCTACCCCAGCGGCTACGCTTCTATGCAGTGGGCCAAGCCACGGCGGCGACCCTGCATCAGGAACTGGGGGTGCCCTGCGTGCTGCCCCCGGCGGGTGCCGGCGAGCATAGTGAGGGGTTGCTCGAGGCGCCTTCGCTGCGGGCAGTGGCGGGCAAGCGCCTGTTACTGGCCCGCGGCGAGGGCGGACGCGAGGTGCTGGCCGAGCAGTTGACGGCGCGCGGCGCGCAGCTCGATACGCTGACGCTCTACCGCCGCTGCTATCGTCAGCCGGCCCCCCCGGCGGCAACCTGGCTGGCCCAGGGCGACTATGCGGCGCTGGTGGTGACCAGCGGGGAAATATTGCAACATCTGGCCACCGGGTGTGGCCAGATAGCGTTGAACCAACCGCTAATCGTCTCGAGTGGACGGTTGGCTACACTGGCGAGACAGCTGGGATTCGGCTCGCTTCATGTGGCGTCCGGGCCTGCGCCGGAGGCACTGGCCGCGGCGGTGACTGCGCTGCGCGCGAGCTGACCTCGTGCGCTCGGCGGTGCCGGCTTACCGGCCCGCCGCCGAGCGCCGGTTCGATCCTGCTCCGATGGCAGCGTCGCCAACCCGACGCGCCGTCCGGGCGCCACCTTCGATCAGGGTGATCACGAGTAAAGGCAGCGTAGATGAGCAAGCAACGAAACGATCAACAACCGCAGTCGGCCTCCGCTTCCGACAATCCGGCCGACGGCGACGCTCGGAAAGCCGAGCAGGACAAGACCGCTTCGTCGACTGCCGCGTCGACACCCGACACCGCTGCCGATACCGCCGGCCATACCGACCCGGTCAAACCGGACGTGGCGCAGCCGGATGCCAGCGCCGAACCCAGTACCTCTCGCGCCAGCGGCAAGGCGGCCAGTACTGCTAAACAGGAGAGCGCCCAGACTGACGCTGCCAAGAGCGCTGGCACCGCCAGCCAGGGCGGTGAGGGCAAGCGCGACGCCGCCAAGGGCAAGAACAAGACGAGCACCAAGGCTGCCAAGCCGGCCGGCCCGCTGTCGCGCGATGGCGGCGGGGCCGCGTCTTCCAGCGCCAAGCCTGGCGGCAGCGGCGGAGGCGGCAACAGTCATGATGGCAGCCGCAGTGGCGGCGGCGGCAAGAACGGTAAGAGCAGCAAGCTCGGCCTGCTGGCGCTGATCCTGGTCATCGTGCTGGCGATCGCCGTGGCGTTCATCGGCTACCGCGGCTGGCAACTGCTGCAGCAACAGCAGCAGAAGCTGGACCAGGTCCAGTCCAACCGCGGCGCCATCGACGACCTGAGCGCGCGCGTCGGCGATCTCGACCAGAACCGCCAGCAGTCGCTGAAGATGATGCGCGGTGAGTTCGACCAGTACCGCCAGAGCCTCGACAAGACTCTGGACAAGGTGCTCGCGGAGCTGGCCAAGCAGCAGCAGGCCGATCCGCGCGAGTGGCTCCACGCCGAAGCCGAGTACCTGCTGCGCCTGGCCAACCAGCGGCTGCAGCTGGAGCGCGACGTGCCCGGCGCCAAGGCGCTGCTCGAGGCCGCCGACGCTCGCCTGCGCGAGGCGGACAACCCGGCGCTGGTGCCGATCCGCCGCGCGATCCAGTCGGAGCTGGCTTCGCTCGACTCGGTGCCGGTGATCGACCGCACCGGTATCTACCTGGCGCTGATGGCGCAGCAGGAGCAGTTGGCCCGCCTGCCGCTGAAACAGGACATCGAGCAGATTGCCGCCGGCAAGGGCGACGCCCAGCCCAGTGGCGGCTGGCGCGAGCAGCTCGCCATCCTGGGGCGCGAGCTCAAGGATCTGGTCACCGTGCGGCGCCACGACCAGCCGCTGGAGGCGCTGATCACCCCCGAGCAGGAGTCCTATCTGCGCCAGAACGTGCGCATGCTGCTGGAGCAGGCGCAGCTGGCGCTGCTCAAGGCCGAGCCCAAGCTCTACCAGGCCAGCCTGGGCAAGGCGATCGAGCTGATCAAGGGCTACTACGACACCGACAATCAGGGCGTCGAGAACGCGCTCGACAAGCTCTCCTCGCTGCGCGACGAGAACGTGCGCCCGGAGCTGCCGGACATCAGCCAGTCGTCGCAGCTGCTCAAGCAGTTCATCGAGAAGCGCTTCGGTAACGGCACCGGTGGTAGTAACGCGAACGGCGGTCAGGCGACGCAGAACGGATCGGCACAGGGAGAGGGCGCATGAGAAAGCTGATCCTGCTGATCGTCTTCGGTCTGGCGGTCGGCGCGCTGTTCGGGCAGTTGATGCAGTCGCTGCCGGGATACTGGTTCATCCGTGTCGGCGATACCTCGATCCAGACCTCGTTCTGGTTCGGCTGCGTGCTGCTGCTGATCGCCTTTCTGGTGCTGCACTTCGGCCTGCGCGCGCTGATGCGCTTGCGCCGGCCGATGAGCCGGCTCAAGGTGTGGAACAGCCGCACCCGTCACCGCACCGCCATGAAGCGCACCGTGCGTGGCCTGGTGGCGCTGGCCGAGGGGCGTTGGAAACGTGCCGAAAAGGCCCTGACCAAGGCCGCCGACGACTCCGGCACGCCGCTGGTCAACTACCTCTCGGCGGCGCTGGCAGCGCACTATCAGGGCCGCTACGAGCAGGCCGACGTGCTGCTCAAACGCGCCCACCACAGCACCGAGGGCGCCGACACTGCGGTGGGTCTGGTGCAGGCGCAGCTGATGCTCGACCGCCAACAGTTCGAGGAGGCGCTGGCCACCCTGACCCGCCTGGAGCAGCAGCTGCCGGAGCATCCGCAGGTGCTCAAGCTGCTCAAGCAGGCTTATCTCAGCGTCAACGACTGGGACGGCCTGCGCCGGCTGCTGCCGCGGCTCGACAAGCACCGCCTGATCACCGACGACGAGCGCCGCGAACTCGAGCAGCGCGCCAACCGCGAGCTGCTGATCCACGCCGCTCAGCAGGAGGGCAATCTGCAGCGGGTGCGGGCACTCTGGGCGGATATGCCCGATGCGCTGCGCAGCGACGTCGAGCTGGTTCTGCTCTACAGCGATGCGCTGATCAAGGGCGGCGAGGAGGGCGATGCCGAACGCCTGCTGCGCAACGCCCTCAAGGAGCACTGGGACACGCGTCTGGTGCTGCGCTACGGCCTGCTCAACGTCGACGCCGCGCGCCAGCTGGCGTACGCCGAGAAGTGGCTGCAGGAGCGGCCCAACGACCCCGATCTGCTGCTCACCCTGGGCCGTCTCTCGCTGCGCAACGCCTACTGGGGCAAGGCGCAGGAGTACTTCGAGGCGAGCCAGCGCCAGCGCCCGAGCGGAGTGGTGTGTGCGGAACTCGCGCGGCTCTATGCCAACCTCGGTGACCACAGCAAGAGCCAGCTCTACTATCGCCAGAGCGTCACGCTGCTGGACAAGTCGCTGCCGGCGCTGCCCCAGCCCAGCGATGTGACGCGCTGAGCGCGACAACCCATCGATTGCTCTCCTGGGCGCCCGTGGGCGCCCTTTTTTTGTCGCCGCGAGGCGTTCATCCAAGGAACAGGCATGCACTACGGTATCGATGTCGGCGGCACCAAGATCGAGCTCGCGGTGTTCGATTCCCAGTGGCAGCGTCTCGCCACCTGGCGCGAGGCGACCCCCGCGGCGGATGGCCCGGCGCTGCTGGCGCGGTTGGCAGCGATGGTCGCCGTGGCCGACGCCCACTTCGGTGCGCGGGGCACCCTGGGGCTGGGCCTGCCCGGGGTGGTCGACACCGACGGGTGTCTCGTCACCGCCAATCTGCCCGGTCTGCGCGAGCTGCCGCTGGCGGCTTCGCTGCAGGCCCACTTCGACCGCCCGGTTGTGTTCGACAACGACAGCCGCTGCTTCATCCTCTCGGAAGTCGGCCCGGGCGGCGCGGCTGTCGGCGAGCGCCATGCCTTCGGTGCGATCCTGGGCACCGGGGCCGGCGGCGGGGCGATCGTCGAGGGGCGTCTGCTCGGCGGGTGCGGTGGCCTGGCCGGCGAGTGGGGGCATCTGCCGCTCTCGGCGGCAGCCAGTGAGCGCTACCACCTGCCGCGTCTGGCCTGCGGGTGCGGTCTGCACGGCTGTCTCGAGCGCTATATCGCCGGCCCCGGGCTGGTGGAGCTGTTTCGCCACTTCGGCGGTGAGGCGCAGCGCGCCGAGAGCTGGTACGCCGCCTGGCGGGCGGGCGACCCTGCGGCGGAGCTTGCCCACCGCTGTCACGTCGATCTGCTCGGCGAGGCGCTGGCCAACGTCACCAAGCTGCTGGCCCCGGCGGCGATCGTGATCGGCGGTGGGCTCTCGACCTTGCCTGAGCTGGTCGCTGCGCTGCCAGCGGCGCTTGGGCGTCATCTCTTTCCCGGTGTCGTCGTGCCGCGGGTGGTGGCCTCGAATTTGGGAGCCGCTAGCGGCGTGCGCGGGGCTGCCATGCGGGGGGCCGGTTTCCTTCCCGACGCGGTGTAGGCGCCACCCGGGCGGGCTCTCGCTTGCCGACATGCTCCCAGAACGCAAGAGGCCGCCCCGAAGGGCGGCCTCTTTCTTTTGCTCTCTATCTCTTACTCTCTCGCTCTTGCTTTCACGTCGTGGCGTTCAGCGCGGGTCCTCACCGGCATCGTCGTCGACGTCGTCATGGGTCGGTTTGTTGTGCGTGGCATCGTGCGATCGCGTATCGGGCTGCTCGGAGGACGCGGCCTCGTGAGCGGTACCCGGAATGTCGCGCTTGTCGTCGCGCAGCACGCGCACATGGGCTGGCGGCGCCGAGCCGTCCCGATCCTCGCCGAAGTAGAGCGTGGTGTGCGGGAACGGGATCTCGATACCGGCCTTGTCGAAGTAGAGCTTGACCAGGCGGTTGTAGGCGCGGCCCACACCCCACTGGTCGCCCGGGGTGGTCTTGATCACCACACGGATATTGACCGAGCTGTCGGCCAGGGCGACTACGCCCGCCACGGTCATCGGGGCCAGCAGCTTGTGGCCATGCTCCTCGCTCGCCTTGAGCTCCTCGAATGCCGCCTGCAGCTGCTCGATGGCGTAATCGATGTTCTCGCGGTAGGCGATGCCGTACTCGCCGACATGGTTGCCGTATTCACGCATGAAGTTGGAGACCGTGCCCACCGACGAGAACGGCACGATATGGTAGGTGCCGGAGAGGTCGCGGATCGCCACCGAGCGGATGCTGACGCGTTCGGCGGTGCCGGTGACGCCACCCACGGTGACGACGTCGCCGGTGTTCATCGCATTCTCGAGCTGGATGAAGACCCCGGTGATGACGTCCTGGACCAGCTTCTGGGCACCGAAACCGATGGCCAGACCCAGCACCCCGGCGCCGGCGATCAGCGGGCCGATGTTGATGCCGATCTGCGACAGCACGATCATCACCGTCATGATGATAAGGGTGATCGCCAGGGCGTTGCGGAACAGGCTCATCAGGGTCTGGGCGCGGGCGGTCGGGGCGCCGCCGCCAGTTTCCGGATTGAGATAGTTCTCGATCAGGCTGGCCAGACCGATCCACACGATGGCGGCCACGGCCAGAATCAGAATCACCTGGATTACGGTGGCGACGGCGTGCGCGCCGGCTTCGCTAGCGTACCAGGCGGCCAGGTCGAAGGCGCCCCAGGCGTCCAGGGTGTACAGCACTACCGCAACCAGGATGATCATGCGGATCACCTTGAGGAAGCTCGGCACATAGGCGTTGAGGCGCCCCTCGAGCATCGGCAGACGCCGGCGAATGTCATCGCCAAGCGTGATACGCCGCCCGATCAGTTGGGTCAGCAGGCCCGAGGCCAGCATGCCGATGCCGATGTAGAGAATCGTCTTAAGGGTCGCGATCAGCACGAACGGCAGCGCGGTTTCGGGATGCAGCAGGGTCACGCCGA
Source organism: Salinicola sp. DM10 (assembly GCF_017306975.2). Taxonomy (NCBI): domain Bacteria; kingdom Pseudomonadati; phylum Pseudomonadota; class Gammaproteobacteria; order Oceanospirillales; family Halomonadaceae; genus Salinicola; species Salinicola sp. DM10. The sequence continues at coordinate 68,316 of NZ_JAFLEN020000003.1, read as the reverse complement.
ACACCATCAGCGCATACAGAATGGCGATCACGTGCCAAACGCCGGCCAGCACGCGCAGGGCGATGCGTGAGGCGGCCATGCTGGCCTGCTCGGCCTTGCCCAGAATCAGGTCGCGTACCGCGAGACGCTTCTTGAGAATCACGGTCATCGCCGCGAGCAGAGCGATCAGCATGATCAGCACGCTGATCACCTTGCCGAAGGCCGGCGACAGGTTGAGATTCAGAATCGGTACCACCACCAGCATGCCGTAACCGATGAAGCCGGCCAGGGTGGCCAGGAAGCCGTTGCAGTAGCGTGCCTGGGCGGCGCTGATGGGCACCAGACGCAGACCTTCGTGGCTGGAGGCGAACAGCACGCGCAGTGCGCACTTGAACAGCTCGATCATCAGGAAGGCGTTGAGGAACAGTGAGAAGCGCGTGTTCAAGGTGCCACTCTCGCCGACCAGGAAGGTGGCGACGAGGTTGCCGGCAACATAGGCCAGCACCACCACCACGACGTCGACCACGGCGGCCAGGATCACGCTGACGATCACGCGCAGCAGGTGGGCACGGCCGTCACCCTGCAGCGACCAGCGACTGAACCGGTTGAACAGCGGCCCGGCGAGGCGCCGCAGCACGAAGAACGCGACCACGGTGGCGACGATCACCATGGCCAGCTCCAGCGCGGCATCGAGGAAGTCGCTCAGACTGAAGGCGGGGCCACTGCTGGCGGCGGCGTCGCCGCTACCGAAGAAACCGCTGACCAGCGTCGCCACGGCGGTGAACTGCCCGCCGATATCATCGGCGAAGGCACTGGTGATCTGCGCCATGCGCCGCGGGAAGGAGACATCCTCGGCAGCCTTGGCCTTGTCGGCGCTCTCGCTGCTGTCGCTGGTGGCCTGGCTGGCGCTTGCGTCCGCGGGCGCACTGCCCTCGGACTCGCCGGCCTGGGGCTGCTCGGCGGCGAGCTTGCGCAACTGATCGATCAGCGCCTGGCGCGACTGCTCGTTCTCCAGCAGGTCGGCCATCGTCGAGTAGGCGGGGCCTTCCTGAGCGCTCTGCTCGGCGGGCGCGCTCGACGACGCCCCCGGGCCGGCACTCTGTTGCGCCATCAGCGGCGCTGCGAAGAACAGCAGTATCAAGAGTAGCCAGCGGCTCGGCCAGCGATCGGGGCGAGGGATGGGCACGCTTCAACCTCCTTGTCTGAAGGGCAGGGTAGTAAGGGCTATGTCGTTAAGGACTATGTCTTTAGGGCCCTGTTTGCAGGGCCAGTCTCGGGCACCGTGTCTCAATGACCGTGCCACGAGGGGATATCGTCATGCCGGCGAGGTGAACGCACGCGCACACGGCGGCTGACGACGGTCCGCACTCAACTTAAACATCCTTAGGGTAACATTTTATCGTCGCGCGGAAATTCAGCCGCCGCCGTATCTCTTGAGGCTAGTCAATCCGTGCCCGCTTGCCACTGAATCGGGATGGATTTGCCAGCGACGGTGGCGATAGCGCTGGACAAGGCGCGATTCTTTGCCACGCTCAGTCGAGCCGTCGGCTCGGATGCCGTCGCGCTGTCTCTTCCACCTCAAGTCTGGCGCCAGCCTGCGCTGGTGCCCTGTCAGGGACCGATCATGCTCAATGTGACCCTCGAACTGCGCTGCAACGTCTGCGGCGGCGAGCGCTTTCTGCTGCCGACACTCGACGAGACGGCGCAGGATATTCGCTGTGCCGGCTGCTCGGCATTCAAGTGCAAGAGCCAGGACCTGGAGCGCGCCATGGCGGCGGCCGGGCCCCGCCGCGGTGGGCGTCACCCGGCGCTGTAGCCTTTAGCTCGATGACCGCCCTGAAGATCCGGGCCAAGCGTCCAGGCACAAAAAAGCACCTCTCTCGAGGTGCTTTTTTCTGGTGTTGGTGGAGGCGGGGTCCACTGAAAAAATCGCCTATGTGTCAGATCAGTAAGCGTTTTCAGTAATCCATGATCCGATGTGCCCCCAGATATGCCCCCATCGAGAGTGATATGGGGTGGTACCATCGCATCAAGCAGACTGCCGCGGCGTGGTCAGATCGTGGAAGTGAATGCCCGTCGCCTTGATGACGGCGGTCATGGTGCGCAGTGTCGGGTTGCCTTTAGGCGAAAGAGCCCGGTAGAGGCTTTCTCGGGACACTTTGGCTTTCTCGGCAACGGCTGCCATGCCACCTTGGGATTCGACCACATGGCGCAGCGCGATGAGAAAGGCGGTCTCTCCTCCTTCCTCGTCCAGCTCATCGAATGCGGTGCGCAGATAGTCTACCGCCATGGTGGGATCTTCTCGCAGCATCTCGATCACGGCATCGTCGTGGCTTCTCATCGCTTGACCCTCCTGTGATGGTCCTTGAGAAACGCTTTGGCCTGTTCAATGTCTGCCTGCTGGCGCTTCTTGCTGCCGCCAGCCAGCAGCATGACCCAACGCTTGCCCACCTTGGCGTAATAGACGCGATAGCCGGGCCCATAGTCGACTCGTAGCTCGAGCACGCCAGCCCCCACGGCTTTGGCATCGCCCGGATTGCCCGCCGCCAGCCGGTTAAGGCGGGTCAGCACCCGCATGGCTGCCTGCCGATCCTTCGCCTTGAGCGTATCCAGCCATTGCTGGAACGGGTCATGGCCATCGGCAGTGAGGTAATGCGTCAGCTCGATCATGATCTTCATTGTAGCTTTTAAGCTACTGGTGGGATAGATGTGTTCGGTTTTCGAAAGCCGCTGGCATGACGTGAAGGATGGTCTAAGGATTTTGCTAGGCTGCTGAGAGGGTGTTTACAAAATGCCTGCGCTCGGCAATACGGCGTTAAAATCGGCCTCAAAATACTCATTTATCCCGCGTAAACTCCGCTTTTTCGACCGATTTTGCCTTGTCTTGCCTTCGCTCGCCGAATTTGTAAACACCCTCTGAGACCCCTTCGCTACGGGGCTAAATCGCGCTGAAAGGGGTGCTGATACCCTGCAGATGGGTGGGGCGCGACATTGAGGGGCATTGCGTGGGCGCAGGGGGATATGCCCAGACAACAAAAAAGGGCCCGAAGGCCCTTGTTTGCTGGTCTCGTGACACGTCTTGGTATGCCCTGAAACCCTTGTTTGGTGGAGGCGGGGGGAATTGAACCCCCGTCCGCCGGCACTCACCCATCGGCTCTACATGCTTAGTTCCGTCTTTTGATTTAGCGCAGTGACCTCCGACGGGCAGGATGACACCTTGCGATCTCTCTAAGGTTTAACGCATGTCAGGAGAGCGCTGACATACGCGGTCCCATCAGCTTTAGCTCGTATCCTCTCCGCGATGAATGGGCACATCGCTTCGAGGCCAGACAACAGCTAGCAGTTCTTAGGCTGCCAGTGCGCCTTGAGCGTAGTTTTCGTCGTTTGCGACTATTTAATCGTAACGTTGGATTTACGAGATACGTTACGCTCTCGGCATGCACCTCAGGGATTGTCACCGGCGTCGAAGCCATGTCGCCCCCGTGGAACCCCAGTATTCTATCAGTTGGGGATGACCCCACGCCATCTCAATCGTCGAATCGAACCCTCGACGTCGCGCCTCAGGCGTGGTCGCGCATCACCCGCGCCTTCTCGCGATTCCAGTCGCGCTCCTTCTGGGTGGCGCGCTTGTCGTGCAATTGCTTGCCGCGCACCAGCGCCAGCTCGCACTTGACCAGATTCTTCTTCCAGTAGAGCTTGAGGGGCACGCAGGTGTGACCCTTCTCCTGGGTCCGCGAGAAGATCCTGGCGATCTCCTTACGATGCAGCAGCAGCTTGCGCGTACGATCGGGTTCTGCCACCACGTGGGTGCTGGCGGTATTGAGCGGCGTGATGTGGCTGCCCAGCAGCCAGGCCTCGCCGTTCTTGATCAGGATATAGGTGTCGGTGAGCTGGGCCTTGCCGGCGCGCAGGCTCTTGACCTCCCAACCGCTCAGCGAGAGACCCGCCTCGAAGGTTTCGTCGATGTGATACTCGAAACGAGCCTTCTTGTTCTGGGCGATCGTGTTGTTGCCGGGCGCGTTGCCTTTCTTCTTACCCATGACACCTCTTCGCGGCGATATCCGGTACGCCCGCAGACCTGGGGGCGAGCGTGCTACCATTCAAGCATGTGAGAAATAGCCCCATGATACGCGCATCGGGGCGATAAATCAGTGGAGAGCTACATGCCAAGCGTGCACCGGTCTGCTTTTGTCCGGCATACCCCGGAACAGATGTTCGAGCTGGTCAATAACTTTGAACGCTATCCGGAATTCCTCCCCGGCTGCCGTCGAGCCCGGGTGGTCGAACGCGGAGAGGATTATCTGATCGGCAGCATGACCCTGGCCAAGGGTGGCGTCGAGCAGACCGTGACCACGCGCAATGATCTCAAGCGCCCCGGGCGCATCGATCTGTCGCTGGTCGACGGCCCGTTCAAGCGCCTCGACGGGTGCTGGCTGTTCCGTGATCTGGGCGAGAACGCCTGCAAGGTGGAGCTGGAGATGGAGTTCGAGTTCAGCAACCGGCTGCTGGGGATGGCCTTCGGTCGGCTGTTCCAGCAGGTCGCGGGGCAGCTGATCGACGCCTTCACCCGGCGCGCCGATCAGGTCTATGGGCGCTGACGCCATGCCTTTCGCAGCCGATGTCTCCGAGGTTAGCGATGCCGAGCCGGGCGAGGCGCCAGGCGAGGCGCCGGTGGGGGGCGGTGCGCTGGTCGAGGTGGCGTACGCCACGCCGACGCATCAGCGTATCGTCACGCTCGCGTGGTCGGCGGGGCTGACCGCGCGGGAGGCGGTGATGCGTGCCGATCTGCCGGCCTATTTTGCCGACCTCGACGAGGCCTGGCTGGCGAGTGCGCCGCTGGGGATCTTCGGTGAACGTCTCGCCCAACCCGAGCAGCGCGAACTGCTGCCGGGGGAGCGGGTCGAGGTCTACCGTCCGCTGCGTATCGATCCCAAGCAGGCGCGACGTGAGCGGGCGGCCCGCAGGCCGCCGCGCTGAGTCGCACTCGGTAGAGAGAGGTTAAAGGCCTGTGGGGCCGACCTGCGGCACCGCAGCACCTTCGCCGGCACCCTCGACCGCCGGCCCCGGGCCGCTGTCCTGGTCGAGTTCGACGTCGGCATTCATGTCACCGGACTTCTGGATGTCGACCACCTGGTCGTTGGCGAAGGTGAGCGTGACTCGCTTCTCCACCGTGCCGCCGTAGGCCTTGTCGAGGTAGAAGACGTAGTCCCACTGGTCGGAGGAGAAGGGCGCTTCCATCAGCGGCGTTCCCATGACCTGAACGACCTGGGCGCGGCTCATGCCGGTATGGAGCTGAGACACCATGTCCTGGGTGATGAGGTTGCCCTGGACGAGGTCGCGTTTGTAGACGCCAAAGTAGCTACAGCCAGCGATGAGAGACGCTGCGAGCACGAGTACGGCCGTTCTGATCAGGTTTTGCATTTGAGTCCGTCTTTCACTATCGTTGCGTGGATTGATCATACCCGACACGGGACGCCACTGCGAAGAGCGACCATGGCAGACGAAAACCAAGAATTGCGCAAGGCGGGACTCAAGGTCACTCTGCCGCGTGTCAAGATCCTGCAGATTCTCGAAGCGACACGTATGGAAGAAGAGCTCCATATGAGTGCCGAGGACGTCTACAAGGCGCTGCTGGAGTCGGGAGAAGACGTCGGCCTCGCTACCGTATACCGTGTGCTGACGCAGTTCGAGGCCGCCGGCCTGGTGGTGCGTCACAATTTCGACGGCGGCCATGCCGTGTTCGAGATGACCCAGGAAGAGCACCATGACCACATGGTGGACCTGGAGTCCGGCGACATCGTCGAGTTCTATGACGAAGAGATCGAGCGGCGCCAGCGCGAGATCGTCGAGGAGCACGGCTACGAGCTGGTCGAGCACGCGCTGGTGCTCTACGTCCGCCCGCGCGGCTCCAAGGCGACGCGCCAGGACAGCAGCAAGAAGTGACACCCAGGCCCGCCAGGGCACCGGATACATCACTAGAACGCCGACCCCCAGGGGTCGGCGTTCTGCGTTGTGTGTGGTGGGATCGGTCCCGGTGGCGAGGCGCCGGTGACGCTCAGTGCGCCCCGGTCTGGCTCGCCGCCAGCATCTCGCGGGCGTGGGCCAGGGTGCGCTCCGAGAGCTTGACGCCGCCGAGCATGCGCGCGATCTCGCGCACTCTGCCCGCCTCGTCGAGCTGCGCCATCTGGGTGCGGGTGGCCTCGTCGCTGGACTGCTTCTCGATGTGCAGATGCTGGTGCGCCTGGGCGGCGACCTGCGGCAGGTGGGTCACGGTCATGATCTGGGCTTTCTGGCCCAGCCGGCGCAGCAGCTGGCCGACGATTTCGGCGGTGGCGCCGGAGATGCCTACGTCGACCTCGTCGAACACCAGCGTGGCCAGGGTGCTGTGGCTGGCCGCCACCACCTGGATCGCCAGGCTGACGCGGGAGAGCTCGCCGCCGGAGGCGACCTTGGCCAGCGGCCGCGGTGGCTGGCCGGGGTTGGCACTGATCAAGAGGCTGACGCGGTCGACGCCGTGTGGCTGCGGCGTCTCCAGTGGGGTGACCTCGACCGCGAAGCGCGCCTTCTCCATGCCCAGGAAGGCGAGCTGCTCCTGCACCTGGCGGGCGAACTCGGTGGCGCTGGTCTGGCGCGCTTCGCTGATCTGGCGGGCGGCGTCGCGGTATTGCTGGCGCGTCTCCTCGAGCCGCGCGCGCAGGCTGTCGAGATCGTCGTCGCCGCCGTCGAGGTCGGCCAGCTCGGCGCTCAGGCGCTGATGCAGCGCGACCAGCTCGTCGGGCATGACGTGGTGCTTGCGCGCAATGCGGTGGATCTCGCCGAGGCGCTCGTCGACCCAAGCAAGCCTTTGCGGATCGAGCTCGGTGGACTCGACGAAGTGATGCAGCTCCCGGGCCGCCTCCTCGAGCTGGATTTGGGCATCATTGAGCATGCCGAGCGCTTCCGCCAGGCTGCCGCGGTCACTGCCCGGCACCCGCGACAGGCGCGTGTGCGCCTGCAGCAGCAGGCCCAGCGCGCCGCCTTCGTCGTGGTCGCAGCAGTCGGCGGCGAACTGCGCCTCGCGCAGCGTCTCCTCCAGATGCGCCAGGGTCTCCTGCTCCTGCTCCAGCGACTCCAGCTCGTCCGCCTGCAGCGCCAGTTGATCCAGCTCCTCCACCTGATAGCGCAGCAGTTGGCGCTTGGCCTCGCGCTCCTCGTCGTTCTCGCTGCGCTGACGATACTGCTTGCGCAGGCTCTGCCACTGGCGGTACAGCGCCCCCAGCTCGTCGACCGCGCGGCGCTGGCCGGCGGCATCGTCGAGCAAGCGGCGGTGGGTCTCCTCGTTGAGCAGCGCCTGGTGGGCATGCTGGCTGTGAACGTCGATCAGACACTCGCCGAGCTCGCGCAGGTCGGCGATGGTGCAGGGCTGGCCGTTGATCCACGCCTTGGAGCGTCCGGAAGCGGTGACCACCCGGCGCAGCAGGCAATCCTCGCTCGGCAGTTCGCGCGCGGCGAGCCAGGCCCGCGCCTCGGCGCGGCCGCTGAGATCGAAGCGCGCGCTGAGATCGGCGCGTTCGGCGCCATGACGCACGCCGCCGGCATCGGCGCGTTCGCCCAGGCAGAGCCCGAGGGCGCCGAGCAGGATCGACTTGCCCGCCCCGGTCTCACCGGTAATGGCGGTCATGCCGGACTGGAACTCCAGATCGAGGGTGTCGACGATGGCGAAGTCGCGAATGGCGAGTTGGATCAGCATGCTGCCTCCCGAGGATCGATGGCGGCCATACAGTAGTCTGTTCGTTTATACAGTAGTCGGTTCGGCGCTTCAATCCACCCCGCGCTGCCCGAGGCTCGCGTGGCGTGCACGGACGCTCACGCAACGTCTGCCAACGCTTGAGATCGTCGCGGGCAGCCCCATATAGGCAGTCACTTGGACATCAATAGCGAGCGTCGATGACGCCGACGCTGTCTTCATACTGGTGCTTTCATCACATCCATATCGGGAGAGACTCATGGTCAGAGATCCGCAGAAGCCCGTCGACGAAGAGATCGAGCGCGCCGAGCGCGATGGCGAACCGCAGCCGACCCAGGCGCCGCTCGAGGGTGATCTCGACGCGGTTGCCGACGAACTCGAGCATGAGCCTGGCGAGACCGGCGGCGACGCCAACCCCGAGGCAGAAGTGCTGGCTGCGCGGGTCGAAGAGCTGGAGCAGGCGCTCACCGAAGCGAAGGATCAGTCGATGCGCGCCGCCGCCGAGGCCCAGAATGCCCGCCGGCGCGCCGAGCAGGATGCCGAGAAGGCACGGAAGTTCGCCCTGGAGAAGTTCGTCAAGGAGCTGCTGCCGGTGGTCGACAGTCTGGAAAAGGGGCTGGAGAGCATGCAGGAAGTCGACGAGACCCACCGCGAGGGGGTGTCGATGACCCTGAAGATGCAGCTCGATGTGCTCGCCAAGTTCGGCGTCGAGCAGATCGACCCGCAGGGTGAACCGTTCGATCCGCAGTTCCACGAAGCGATGAGCATGGTGCCCAATCCGGAGCTCGACCCCAACACGGTCATGGATGTGATGCAGAAGGGTTACACCCTGAACGGGCGTCTGGTGCGGCCGGCGATGGTCATCGTCAGCAAGTCGGCCTGACGCAATCTGGGCCGACGGGGCTTGAAAGGCGCCCGAAAGCCCCCAGATAGCAGTCAATCGCGCCACACACGCGCCGCCAAGACAACGTATCGAATCGTCAACGAATTGTTAGAGGTGAGGAATTATGGGACGCATCATCGGTATCGACCTGGGTACGACCAACTCCTGCGTCGCCGTGCTCGACGGTGACAAGACTCGCGTGATCGAGAACGCCGAAGGCGCTCGCACCACGCCCTCGATCATCGGTTACACCGATGACGGCGAGACCCTGGTCGGCCAGGCGGCCAAGCGTCAGGCGGTCACCAACCCGACCAACACGCTCTACGCCGTCAAGCGCCTGATCGGCCGCAAGTTCAAGGACGACGTCGTCCAGAAGGACATCAAGATGGTGCCTTACCGCATCGTCGAGGCCGATAACGGCGACGCTTGGGTGCAGGTGAACGACAAGAAGCTGGCACCGCCGCAGGTGAGCGCGGAAGTGCTCAAGAAGATGAAGAAGACCGCCGAGGACTATCTCGGTGAAGAAGTGACCGAAGCGGTCATCACCGTGCCGGCCTACTTCAACGATTCCCAGCGTCAGGCGACCAAGGACGCCGGCCGCATCGCCGGTCTCGAGGTCAAGCGCATCATCAACGAGCCGACCGCGGCTGCGCTGGCCTACGGCATGGATCGCTCCACCGGCGACCGTACCATCGCGGTCTACGACCTGGGCGGTGGTACCTTCGATATCTCGATCATCGAAGTCGCCGACGTCGACGGCGAGAAGCAGTTCGAGGTGCTGGCCACCAACGGTGACACCTTCCTGGGTGGCGAGGACTTCGACCTCAAGCTGATCGACTACCTGGTGCAGCAGTTCAAGAGCGATTCGGGCATCGACCTGTCCGGTGACAGCCTGGCCATGCAGCGTCTGAAGGAAGCCGCCGAGAAGGCCAAGATCGAGCTCTCATCGGCCCAGCAGACCGAAGTCAATCTGCCCTACATCACCGCCGACAACACCGGTCCCAAGCATCTGGCGATCAAGGTCACCCGGGCCAAGCTCGAGTCGCTGGTCGAAGATCTGGTCAGCCGCTCGCTGGGTCCGTGCAAGACCGCCATGGACGACGCCGGTCTCTCCAACAGCGAGATTCACGACGTCATCCTGGTCGGCGGCCAGACCCGCATGCCGCTGGTGCAGCAGAAGGTCGCCGAGTTCTTCGGCAAGGACGCCCGCAAGGACGTCAACCCGGACGAAGCCGTGGCCATGGGTGCCGCGATTCAGGGTGGCGTGCTCGGCGGTGACGTCAAGGACGTGCTGCTGCTCGACGTGACCCCGCTGACCCTGGGCATCGAGACCCTGGGTGGCGTGATGACGCCGCTGATCGAGAAGAACACCACGATCCCGACCAAGAAGACCCAGACCTTCTCGACCGCCGAGGACAACCAGACGGCCGTGACCATCCACGCGCTGCAGGGTGAGCGTAAGCAGGCGGCGCAGAACAAGTCTCTGGGTCGCTTCGACCTCGCCGACATTCCGCCGGCACCGCGCGGCGTGCCGCAGATCGAAGTCGCCTTCGATCTCGACGCCAACGGTATCCTCAACATCACGGCCAAGGACAAGGCGACCGGCAAAGAGCAGTCGATCGTGATCAAGTCCTCCAGCGGTCTCTCCGACGAAGAGATCGATCAGATGGTCAAGGATGCCGAAGCGCACGAGGCCGAGGACAAGAAGTTCGAAGAGCTGGTCGCCCTGCGCAACCAGGCCGACGGCATGATCCACGCCTCGCGCAAGACGCTGGAAGAGGCCGGCGACAAGGTCGACGCCGACGAGAAGAGCAAGATCGAGAGCGCCATTGGCGAACTCGAAGAAGCGCTCAAGGGTGACGACAAGGACGCCATCCAGGCCAAGCTCGACGCGCTCACCGAAGCCTCCGGCAACCTGGCGCAGAAGATGTACGCCGAGCAGGGCGAAGGCGCCGGTCAGGACGCGGGTGCCCAGGCTGACGACGCCCAGGCCAGCGGCAAGAAAGAGGATGACGTGGTTGACGCCGAGTTCGAGGAAGTCAACGACGATCGGAAAAAGCAATAATCACGACGTCTGACGTCGTGTGACGGCAGCAGCGCGGGAGCCAGACACGACTCCCGCGTTGTCGTTTGCACGGCATCGATACGGAGGCGAACAACGTCATGTCCAAGCGTGACTACTACGAAGTGCTGGGCGTCGACAAGGGCGCCGACGGCAAGGAGATCAAGAAGGCCTATCGCCGGCTGGCACAGAAGTACCATCCGGATCGCAATCCGGACGATCAGCAGGCGGCGGAGAAATTCCGCGAGGTCTCCGATGCCTACGAGGTGCTGTCCGACGACCAGAAGCGCGCGGCCTACGACCAGTTCGGTCATGCCGGGGTCGACGGCCAGGCCGGCGGCGGTTTCGGTGGCGGCGGTTTCGGCGGTGCCGGGGCCGGCGGTTTCAGCGATATCTTCGGCGATGTCTTCGGCGATATCTTCGGTGGCGGCGGCGGTGGGCGGCGCAACCCCAACGCGCCCCAGCGCGGCAGCGATCTGCGCTACAACCTGGAGCTCGATCTCGAGGATGCCGTCTTCGGCACCACGGTCGATATCCGCGTACCGCGCCACGTCGAGTGCGAGCACTGCGACGGCAGCGGCGCCGAGCCCGGTTCGAGCAAGGAGACCTGCCCGACCTGTCACGGCCAGGGTCAGGTGCGCATGCAGCAGGGCTTCTTCGCCGTGCAGCAGACCTGCCCGACCTGCCACGGCAGCGGCCAGGTGATCAAGGTGCCGTGCCGCAAGTGCCACGGCGAGGGCCGCGTCCGCGAGACGCGCACGCTGTCGGTGAAAATCCCGGCCGGGGTGGATACCGGCGACCGTATTCGTCTCAACGGCGAGGGCGAGTCCGGGCTCAACGGCGGGCCGGCGGGCGACCTCTACGTTCAGGCCGATATCAAGCCGCACCCGATCTTCGAGCGTGACGGGCGTCATCTGCACTGCGAAGTGCCGATCAACTTCGTCGACGCCGCCCTGGGTGGCGAGCTCGAGGTGCCGACCCTGGAGGGTCGGGTCAAGCTCAAGATCCCCGCCGAGACCCAGACCGGCAAGCTGTTCCGGCTGCGCGGCAAGGGCGTGAAGCCGGTGCGCGGTGGCCCCGCCGGCGACCTGCTGTGCAAGGTCGTGGTGGAGACGCCGGTCAATCTCTCCGAGGAGCAGAAAGAGCTGCTGCGCAAGTTCCAGGAGAGCCTGGGCAGTGCCAGCCGCCACTCGCCCAAGAAAGAGGGCTGGTTCGACGGCGTGAAGCGCTTCTTCGAAGATATGAAGCCCTGACCTCGGCGCCGCTCGCAGGGCCATGAGAAAGCCCCCGCCGGATTCGTCCGACGGGGGCTTTTTCTTGGTGGCGCTGTATTAGTGGCAATGTCTTGATGGTGATGTATCGCCCCGCGGGTCGCGGCGGCTAGCCCGCGTCCGAGGTCTCCTCCCAGTCCTTGACCGTACTCGAGAGGGCCTTGAGCCGGTCGATGGCCAGCTTCGACACCGGATCGAGCTGGCTGCCGTCCTCGTCGGCGTAGGCGATGATGTCGCGCTTCATGGGGCGCGCCCAGAACTTCTTGAGGTGGGTGGCGACCTGCTCGGCCGCCTGGGCATCGTCGCCGTGATGGCGGTTGTTGAGGCTGATCTGATTGATCATCTTGATCAGCGACGCCGTGTTATCGCTCATGTCCGTCTCTCCCCGGTTGGCCGAATCCTGCCGCGCTCACTTGAGCGCGGCCGGGGCGTCGTCGGCGGCGGCCAGATAGTGCTGCTGGCGCGCGTCGAAGTGCTGGAAGTGCTGCTGCCACGACGAGGGCTGCGACACCTTCTCCACCTGGACCGCCGTCACCTTGTACTCGGGGCAGTTGGTGGCCCAGTCGGAGTTGTCGGTGGTGATCACGTTGGCCCCGCTGCCGGGGTGGTGGAAGGTGGTGTAGACCACCCCCGGTGCCATGCGCTCACTGATGCGGCAGCGCAGCACGGTCTGGCCCACGCGGCTGCTGATGCCGAGCCAGTCGCCATCGGCGATGCCGCGTACTTCGGCGTCGCTGGGGTGGATCTCGAGCACGTCCTCGGCATGCCAGGCGCTGTTGGCGGTGCGCCGCGTCTGGGCACCCACGTTGTACTGGCTGAGGATACGCCCGGTGGTCAGCAGCAGCGGGTAGCGGCGGCTGGTGCGCTCCTCGGTGGCGACGTACTCGGTGATCGCGAAGTGCCCCTTGCCGATGGGGAAGTCCAGCGCGTGCATGGTCGGCGTGCCGTCGGGGAAGGCGTCGTTGCACGGCCACTGGATGCTGCCGAGTTTCTCCAGCTTGGCGTAGCTGACCCCGGTGAAGGTCGGCGTGAGGCTGGCGATCTCGTCCATGATCTCGGACGGATGGGTGTAGTGCATCGGATAGCCCAGGGCGTTGGCCAGGTCCTGGGTGACCTCCCAGTCTTCCTTGCCGGCCACCGGCGGCATCACCCGGCGCACCCGGTTGATGCGCCGCTCGGCGTTGGTGAAGGTGCCGTTCTTCTCGAGGAAGGTGGCCCCCGGCAACAGTACGTGGGCGTACTTGGCGGTCTCGTTGAGGAAGATGTCCTGCACGATCAGGCAGTCCAGCGCGCGCAGGGCCGACTCCACGTGCTGGGTGTTGGGGTCCGACTGGGCGATATCCTCGCCCTGCACGTAGAGCGCCTTGAAGGTGCCGGCGATCGCAGCGTCGAACATGTTGGGGATGCGCAGCCCCGGCTCGTCGTCCAGCGGGGTGTGCCAGACCGCCTCGAACTTCTCGCGCACCGCCGGGTCGGCGACGTGCTGGTAGCCGGGCAGCTCATGCGGGAAGGAGCCCATGTCGCAGGAGCCCTGGACGTTGTTCTGACCGCGCAGCGGGTTGACGCCGACCCCTTCGCGACCGATGTTGCCGGTGGCCATGGCGAGGTTGGCGATGCCCATCACCATGGTTGAGCCCTGGCTGTGCTCGGTCACGCCGAGACCGTAGTAGATCGCCCCGTTGCCGGCGGTGGCATAGGCGCGGGCGGCTTCGCGGACCTTGGCCGCCGGCACGCCGGTCTCGGCTTCCAGCGCCTCGGGGGCATTGCGCGGCTCGCTGATGAAGTCGCGCCACTGCCGATAGGCGTCGCCTTCGCAGCGCCGTGCGATGAAGTCGTGATCCTCCAGCCCCTCGGTGACCACCACGTGGGCCAGGGCATTGACCAGCGCCACGTTGGTGCCGGGCTTGAGCGGCAGGTGCAGGCTCTTGCCGCCGTGGGGTGTCTTGAGCAGGTCGATCCGCCGCGGGTCGGCTACGATCAGGGTCGCCCCCTGGCGCAGGCGGCGGCGCATCTGCGAGGCGAACACCGGGTGGGCGTCGGTGGGGTTGGCGCCGATCACCAGGATGGTGTCGGCCTTCATCACCGAATCGAAGGTCTGGGTACCGGCGGATTCGCCCAGGGTGGTCTTCAGCCCGTAGCCGGTGGGCGAGTGGCACACCCGCGCACAGGTATCGGTGTTGTTGTTGCCGAAGGCGGCGCGGATCAGCTTCTGCACCAGATAGGTCTCCTCGTTGGTGCAGCGGGAGGAGGTGATGCCGCCGACGCTTTCGCGTCCGTACTGGGTCTGGATCTCGCGCAGACGCCGAGCGGCGAAACCGATCGCCTCTTCCCATGAGACCGCACGCCACGGCTGATCGATCGAGTCGCGGATCATCGGCTCCTTGATGCGGTCCTTGTGGGTGGCGTAGCCGAAGGCGAAGCGACCCTTGACGCAGGAGTGGCCGTGGTTCGCGTCACCGCCCTTGTAGGGCACCATGCGCACCAGCTGATCGCCCTTCATCTGCGCCTCGAAGGAGCAGCCGACGCCGCAGTAGGCGCAGGTGGTGACCACGCTGTGCTCGGGCACGCCCTGCTCGATCACGCTCTTTTCCATCAGCGTCGAGGTGGGGCAGGCCTGCACGCAGGCGCCGCAGGAGACGCACTCGGAGTCCATGAACGGCTCGTTCTGCCCGGCGGCGACCTTGGAGTCGAAGCCGCGCCCCTCGATGGTCAGGGCGAAGGTGCCCTGGACCTCGTTGCAGGCGCGCACGCAGCGCGAGCAGACGATGCACTTGCTGGGGTCGAAGCTGAAGTAGGGGTTGGAGGCGTCGGTCTCGGCGTCGAGATGATTGGCCCCCTCGAAACCGTAGCGCACCTCGCGCAGGCCCACCGCGCCGGCCATGTCCTGCAGCTCGCAGTCACCGTTGGCGGGGCAGGTCAGGCAGTCCAGCGGGTGATCGGAGATGTAGAGCTCCATCACGTTGCGACGCAGCTTGGCCAGCCGAGCATTCTGGGTGGTGACTGCCATGCCCTCGCTGACCGGCGTGGTGCAGGAGGCCGGCAGGCCGCGGCGGCCCTCGATCTCCACCGCGCACAGGCGGCACGAGCCGAACGCTTCGAGGTTGTCCGAGGCGCACAGCTTGGGAATGGTGATGCCGGCGAGCGCCGCGGCGCGCAGCACCGAGGTGCCTTCGGGCACGCTGATGCTGTGGCCGTCGATGGTCAGTGCCACCTGGGTCTCGGAGAAGCGCGCCGGGGTACCCAGGTCGCGGGCGAACTGGGCGGCGTGGGATGCGTCGGGTTCGAAATATTGCAACATGCTTACCTCCCGCCTTCGGCCTGGGGCCGGGTCAGGTCATCGGGAAAGTGCTTCATCACGCTCTGCACCGGGAAGGGGGTCATGCCCCCCATGGCACACAGCGAACCGTCCACCATGGTCTCGCACAGGTCGGCGAGCAGCACCAGATTGTCGTCGGCGGCGTCGCCGGCACGGATACGGTCGATCACCTCGACGCCGCGCACGGCGCCGATCCGGCACGGGGTGCACTTGCCGCAGGACTCCACCGCGCAGAACTCCATGGCGAAGCGCGCCTGGGCGCCCATGTCGACGCTGTCGTCGAACATCACCACGCCGCCGTGGCCGACCACACCACCGAAGGCGGCGAAGGCTTCATAGTCGAGCGGGGTATCCCACTGGCTCTCCGGCAGATAGGCGCCCAGCGGGCCGCCCACCTGCACCGCCTTGAGCGGGCGGCCGCTGCGCGTGCCGCCGCCGAAGCTCTCCATCAGCTCGCGCAGGGTGGTGCCGAACGCCAGCTCGACCAGCCCGCCACGAGCGACGTTGCCGGCCAGCTGCAGCGCCAGGGTGCCGCGGGACTTGCCCATGCCGTAGTCGGCGTAGGCCTGGCCGCCCTGGTCGAGGATGAACGGCACCGCGGCCAGCGAGAGCACGTTGTTGACCACGGTGGGCTGGCCGAACAGACCCTCGATCGCCGGTAGCGGCGGCTTGGCGCGTACCAGCCCGCGCTTGCCCTCCAGGCTCTCCAGCAGCGAGGTCTCCTCGCCGCAGATATAGGCCCCGGCGCCCAGGCGGACTTCGAGGTGGAAGGCGTGGCCGCTGTCGAGGATGTTCTCCCCCAAGTAGCCGGCGGCCTCGGCGCGGGCGATCGCCTCGTCGAGCATCGCATGGGCCAGCGGATACTCCGAGCGCAGATAGATATAGCCCTGGGTGGCACCCACGGCGAGCCCGGCGATGGTCATGCCCTCGATCAGCATGAAGGGGTCGCACTCCATCACCAGGCGGTCGGCGAAGGTGCCGGAGTCGCCCTCGTCGGCGTTGCACACGATGTACTTCTGCGCCGCCGGGGTGTCGTGCACGGTCTGCCACTTGATGCCGGTGGGGAAGGCCGCGCCGCCACGTCCGCGCAGCCCCGAGGCCTTGACCTCGTCGACGATAGCCTGGGGCGTCAGCGCCAGCGCCTGTTTCAGGCCGGCGAAGCCCTGTCGTGCGGTGTAATCCTCGAGCGAGAGCGGGTCGGTCAGACCGATGCGCGAGAAGGTCAGCCGCTGCTGGCGCGCCAGATAGGGATGGGCTTCGATGTCGCCGAGGGCCAGCGCGTGCTCCTGCCGGCCCTCGAACAGGCCGGCGTCGACCAGGGCGTCGACGTCGGTGGGGGCGACCGGACCATAGGCCACCCGGCCCGCCGCGGTCTCCACCTCCACCAGCGGCTCCAGCCAGAACAGCCCGCGGGAGCCGTTGCGCTTGAGCTGGATGTCCACACCCAGGCGCTCGGCGGCCCGTGTCAGGCGCGCCGCCACGGCGTCGGCGCCGAGCGAGCGGGCGGTGGTGTCACACGGCACATAGATCGTGGTCGTCATCACTTCACCTCCACCACGGTGGCGCTCAGCTGCGCCGCCAGACGGTCGAAACCGGCGGCGTCCATGCGTCCGTGGATCTCGTCGTCGACCCGCAGCGACGGCCCGCAGGCACAGTTACCGAGGCAGTAGACCGGCTCCAGGGTGAACTCGCGATCCGCCGTGGTCTCATGATAGTCGACCCCCAGCGCGGACTTGACGTGGGCTTCCAGCGCCCGCGCGCCCACTGCCTGGCACGCCTCGGCGCGGCACACCTGGATCACGTGGCGCCCCGGGGGATGGGTGCGGAAGTGGTGGTAGAAGCTGATGATGCCGTGCACTTCGGCGCGGGTATGGCGCAGCGCCTCGGCGATCATGGGTACGGCGGCGTCGGGGATATAGCCGTGCTGCGCCTGAATGGCGTGCAACAATGGCAGCATGGCCCCGGGGCGCGCGGCGTGCTGGTCGATCACGGCCTGGAGCTGCGCCACCAGCGCCGTGTCGGCGGGCTGCGGAGTGGGGTGTGACATGGCCTGTTTCTCATCGAGTCGGTGGCTGGTCGTGTGCATGGCCTGCCGCGATCGGGTTTGTCAGGAGCCCGCGTCAGTCCATCGTCTTATATGAAATATTGTTCTTAACTGATTTAAGTGGATGCCGCTGAAGACCAAACTAGCACTCCCATCGAGCGCGCAAAATATGAACGAAAATGCTTAGAAAAAAGTTGAATATCACCCCCGCGTGGCTGTTTCGCAGCGACGAGGGCGAGCTGCTCGATCCGGTACTGTTCGCGCTGCTGGCGAATCTGCGCGAGAGCGGCAAGCTGACCCATGCGGCCCAGTCCGCGGGGATCTCTTATCGCCACGCCTGGAATCTGCTCAATCGCGCCGAAAACTTTTTCGGCATGGCGCTGGTGGACATGCGCAAGGGGCACGGCACCTGGCTATCGCCGCTGGGCGAGACGCTGTCGTGGTCCGAGCAGCGGGTCAAGGCGCGTCTGGGGCCGCAGATCGACAGCATGGCCTCGGAGCTCAACCATCAGTTGCAGCAACTGGTCGCGGGCGCCCACCCGGTGCTGCGCCTGCACGCCACCCACGGCTATGCCGTGGCGCTGCTGCCGGGCTTCGCCGGCGAGCTCGACCTGCGCTACTGCCAGCCGGAAGAAGCGCTGAACGCGCTGGAGCGCGGTGACTGCGATCTGGCCAGCTTTCACCTGCCCACCTCGCCGCGCCTGGCGGCGCAGGTGATGCAGGCTTACCAACCGGCGCTGTCGCGGCAGCGGCTGCGGGTGATCCGCTTCGTCACCCGGCGCCAGGGGCTGATCCTGCGCCGAGGCGAGCGTGAGCGAGTCGCCGGGCTGGCCGACCTGACCCGCCCCGGCGAGCGCTTCATCAATCGCGACATCCACTCCGGCACGCGGTTGCTGTTCCGGCTGCTGCTGGCCGAGGCGGGGATCGCCGAAGCGCAGATCCAGGGCGCCGAGCAGGAGGAGTTCACGCATACCGCGGTGGCCGCCTACGTCGCCTCTGGCATGGCCGATGTCGGTTTCGGGCTGGAGGCCGCGGCGGCGCAGTTCGGGCTCGATTTCCTGGGACTGGCCAGCGAGCACTATCTGCTGGTGTGTCCCGAAGAGCGTCTGCGGCGTCACAATGTTCAGGAGCTGTTGGCATTCATGAGTTCGGCGCCCTTTCGCGCCCGGCTGGAGGCGCTCAGCGGTTATGCGCCGGATCGCTGTGGCGAGGTGCAGACCTTCGAGGCGCTGCTGGCGGAAGATCGAGGTGACGAGGGTGGGGCGCTGGCGGCCGGCTCTTGAGCGGCATCTGAAACGCCAGAGGCGCCCCTGGGGGCGCCTCTGGCGTAGAGCGTCTTGCACAACCGCTAGACGACGCGGGCTTATCCGGCGCCCATCGTCAGAGGGTTGGGAAATGGGCTCATAGGATACCCGCGCCGGGCACGTCTTCGGTGCGCCGGCACGGGTGGGCGAAGCGCCGCCTCAGAACAGCGCGGCAGCCTTGGCCAGGGCGATGTAGAGCCCGATCAGGAAGGGCACGCCGACACCCAGCCAGGCGAGCACGCCGCCGATACCGAAACTGCCGCGGGCAGCGGTCTCGGCGTTGGCTGAGACGGTGTCTTCCTTCTGCAGCGCGCGCTCCTGGGCCAGCTCCTCGTCGCTCATCTGCTGCTCTGGCTTGACCGGCTTGACCAGGGCGTTGCAGATCAGGCCCAGGAACAGCAGGCCGGCCATGATGTAGAGCGTGCGGTCATAGACCAGGCTGGCTTCGACGCCGGCATCCAGTTGGGCCTGGCGCAGTGCGGCGATGATCAGCGGGCCGACCAGACCGGCAGCGGTCCAGGCGGTGAGCAGGCGGCCGTGGATGGCGCCGACCATCTGGGTGCCGAAGATATCGGCGAGATAGGCCGGCACCGTGGCGAAGCCGCCGCCGTACATGCTCAGGATCACGCAGATCGAGATCACGAACAGCCCGGCCATGCCCAGGTGGCCCCACATCGGCAGCAGGCAGTACATCACGATGCCGATGACGAAGAAGCAGTAGTAGGTGTTCTTGCGCCCGATCTTGTCCGACAGCGAGGCCCAGAACAGGCGTCCGACGCTGTTGAACAGACTGATCAGGCCCACCAGACCGGCCGCGGCGGCCACCACGGCGGCTTTCTGCGCGGCGCTGAGCACCGCCTCGCGGTCATCCAGACCCACCAGGGCGCCGCCGAAGACATCCTGCAGCATCGGGCTTGCCATCGAGATCACCGCGATCCCGGCGGTCACGTTGAGGAACAGTACGCCCCAGATCAGCCAGAACTGCTTGGTCTTCCAGGCGGTGTTCAGGTGCACGTGACCGTGGGCGATCATGGCATTGGCACTGGCTTTCTTCGGCGGCACCCAGCCGGCCGGCTTCCAGCCGTTGGGCGGGACGCGGAAGCCGATGGCGCCGCAGGCCATGACGATGGCGTAGATCACACCCATGGTGATCAGGGTCATGGCCACACCGGTGCCGCCGTCGGCGGCGTAGTGCTTCATCAGTATCACCGCCAGCGGTGCGCCGACCATGGCGCCGCCGCCATAGCCCATGATGGCGAAGCCGGTGGCCATGCCGCGGCGGTCCGGGAACCACTTGATCAGGGTCGAGACCGGGGTGATGTAGCCCAGCCCCTGGCCGATACCGCCGAGCACTCCACAGCCGAGGTAGACCAGCCACAGCTGATGCTGCATGACTCCGATGCCGCCGACGATCAGGCCGCCGCCCCAGCACAGTGCGGCGATACAGCCGGCCTTGCGTGGGCCGGCATGCTCGAGCCAGGCGCCCCAGATGGCGGCGGAGACGCCGAGCATGGCGATGAAGATACCAAAGACATAGGTGACCTGGGCCACGCTCCAGTTACAGCTGGTGGTGGTCAGTGCCTGCAGCAGGCCGAGATTGCTGCAGCTGGCCGGGGCATCGGCAATCTGCTGGCTCATCGGCAGCCAGAACACCGAGAACCCATAGGCCATCCCGATACACAGGTGAATGGCCAGTGCCGCGGTCGGCACCAGCCAGCGATTGAAATTGGGGCCCGCGATGGTGCGCTCGCGGGCGAAGAACCCCGCACCGGCACTGCCGCTGGCGCCCTGGGCGGCTTGGTCGATCCCACTCATGCTCGATCCTCTTTTCGTTTTTCGTATCGTCGGCGCAGACGCGGTGGCCGGATGGCACCCGCGTGCACTACATCGGCCGCGGGCCGGCCGTCTTGAGGAAGTCGTCACCTATGAAAAGCTGTGCCTATCAGGTCGCAGGCAGTCACGGAAGACGTCGTGCGCAGGATCGAATCCCACCGGGGTGGCTGGCAACTAGCGAAAATCATTATGCATGGATATGCATAGGGGCGGGCGCGGCCGGTACGCTCAGGGTGCGATGTCTGCTTCGACAGCGGCTGGTTCGGCAGCGGTTGGTTCGACCACGCCTGGTTCGACCACGGCAAAGCAGGTCAGCAGAGTGCGCTGCATCAGGCTGAAGTTGTCGTCACTCACCATCAGATAGCGCCGGCCGCCGAGGCGGGTCAGCCCCTCGAAGTTATCCACCGACCAGCCGTCGCCGTTGGCCAGCCGGGCCAGGTCGGTGACCGCTACGCTGCCGTCGCTGGCGAGATGGGCACGGCGCAGCCGTATCACCAGTGAGGCCGGCGGGGTGAAGGCGCGTTCGAGGGCGAGCAGATCGCCGTCGAGGGTCTCCAGGGCGGTCAGTGCAGCGTGGGGGTCGTCGCTGAGCGGATAGCGCCAGCTGTGCTGGCCATCGAGGGTGAACAGCCGGGTGAGCTTGGGCGGCCAACCCGTGGGCGGTTGCTCGATACCTCCGATCAGCCCGTGATCGGGGGTATCGGTCAGCGCTTCCAGCCCACCGTTGGCCGCGACGTCGGATAGCGCCGCGGGGCGGTGGGGCGGTTCGCTGGCCAGCCCCGAGGGGTAGAAGCGCTGCCACCGGGCGTCGCCGTTGCCATCCGCCGCCGGCGCGCCCTCGAAGCCGATGACCAGTTGGGTGTTGCCGCGAATGCCATCGTTGGCGTGTTCGAGTGCCAGCGCCTCGGCGTCGCTGCGGCGGCTTCTGAGAATCGCCCCGTTGACGTCGCGCAGCGGGTAGGTGTCGAGCGGCTCGTAGCCGCGCAGTTCACCGCTGCCGCTGAAGCTGAGTCGGGCACGGTGCAGCCAGCCGCGGTCCGAGATCAGGAACAGCAGCGATTCGTCGGCATCCCAGCCGAGATCGGAGAGCCCGCCGACCGGAGTCCCATCCTGCCACTTGCCGGGCAGTGCCAGGGTGCCGCACCAGCGGATGTTGGGGGTGCTGGCGAGCAGCGCATCGGGGGCCAGGGCGGTTTGCTGCGGCGTGGCGCTGCAGCCGGCCAGCCCCAGCGTGGTCAGGGCCAGCAGGGCGGCGGATGCCAGCGGGGAGCGAGAGCGGGAACGCGCGGACATGACGGCTCCGGTGATCAGGGGACTTTTCTACTCTAGTCGATTGCCATCCGCACCGTTGCCCTTCGGCGCGATGCGGCGCAGCCGGGTATAATGTGGCGCTCGCTGAAGCCGAATCATCCCGTCCTCGAGGAGACGCCTTTACCATGCATGACACCACCGATCGGCCGCTGGCCGGCATTCTGCTGCGTCTGCTCTCGGGGCTACTGTTCGCCGGCATGCTGGTCTGCGTCAAGGCGGTCAGCGATGAGGTGCCGCTGGGGCAGACCGTGTTCTTCCGCTCGGCCTTCGCGCTGCTGCCGATCGTCGTCTTCATGCTGTGGCGGCGCGAGTTCCCGCGCGCCCTGGCCACCCGGCGCCCGCTGGGCCATCTGCTGCGCTCGGGGCTGGGGGCGGCGGCGATGTTCGCCTCCTTCGCGGCGGTGGCACGGCTGCCGGTGGCCGAGGCGACCCTGCTGGCTCAACTGGCGCCGGTGGCCTTGGCACTGGGCGGCATCCTGCTGCTGGGTGAGCGCCTCACGCGTCATCGTCTGGTGGCGCTGACGCTGGTGCTCGTCGGCGTGGGTGTGCTGATTTTGCCCGAGCTGCGCGGCGCCCCGGCGCAGGCGCGGATCACCGGTTACGCCCTGGGTATCGCCGCCGCGCTGCTCACTGCCGGGGCGCTGCTCACGGTGCGGCGTATCTCGCGCACCGAGACACCCGCCTCGATCGCGTTCTACTTCGTGCTGGTGACCACGCTGGCGGGGCTCGCCACCGCCACCCTGGGTTGGGTCTCGGTCGCCTGGCCGACGCTGGTGCTGCTGGTGCTGGCGGGGCTGTTCGGCGGTGCGGCGCATATCTGCATGACGCTGGCGTTGCGCATGACCGAGGTTTCTCGGTTGGCGCCGTTCGAGTATGTGGCGCTGATCTGGCCGATACTGGCGGATCTGTGGCTGTTCGGGCAGCCGCTCTCGAGCGGCTTCGTGCTGGCCCTGCCGCTGGTCCTGGGGGGCGCCATGCTGGCGGCGCTGGAAGGGCGGCGGCTGGGGTGGCCACGGCGGCGCCTGGGCACCAGTGGACAGGGCGCGGGCGACTAGGTCGTATACGAGAAGTCGCCGCGGGTAGGTAGTTTTCGTGCAGTACCTAGATGGCGGCTTCGACGATCAACTGTGGCCGCCCCTGGGAGCAGGGTTCGATGCGTGCCTCGACCTGGAAGGTGTGGCGCAGCATCGGGGGTGTCACCACCTGTTCGCAGGGGCCGCAGTCGACCAGCCGTCCGCTTTCGATCACCAGCGCCTGATCGGCGAAGCGCAGGGCGTGGCCGAGATCGTGGAGTGCGGCGATGATCAGCATGTTCCGCTCCTGAGCCAGCCGGCGCAGGATGCTGAGCAGGCTGATCTGGCGGTGCAGGTCGAGCGCCGAGGTGGGCTCGTCCAGCAGCAGGATGTCTGGGGACTGCACCAGCGCCTGGGCCGCGCCCACCAACTGCCGTTGGCCACCGCTCAGATTGCCGATGTCACGTCCGGCCAGAGTGTCGATGCCGAGCTCTGCCAGCGCCTTGTCGACCTCGGCGAGATCGGCATCTGCCACCTTGAGACGGCGCCCCTGCATACGCGCCAGCAGCACCGCTTCGTAGACCGTCAGCACCGCGGTGGCGCCGTTGTCCTGGGGCATGTAGGCGATCGGACGCTCGCTGCGGGTGCCGGTGATGCGCACTTCGCCATCCCCCTCAAGCAGCCCCAGGATGCGCCGGAACAGGGTCGACTTGCCCGCCGCATTGGGGCCGAGCAGCGCTACTACCTGGCCGCCGTGGAGCGGCGGCGTGGAGATGTCGGCGAGGATCTGGCGGCGGCCGTAGCGCGCCGAGAGGCGGTCTAGCGTCAGCGTTACCATGCGTTCTTCTTGTGGTTGAGGATCAAGAACAGGAAAAACGGAATCCCCACCAGCGAGGTGATGATGCCGATCGGAATGATGGTGCCGGGGATGATCACCTTCGACAGCACCGAGCCCACCGAGAGCATCAGTGCCCCGCACAGCGCCGAGCCGGGCAGGAAGAAGCGCTGATCTTCACCCAGCAGCAGGCGCGCGATGTGCGGCCCGACCAGCCCGACGAAGCCGATGGTGCCGACGAAGGAGACCGCGATCGCCGCCAGCAGTGAGACCATGATCAGCACCTCCAGGCGCAGCGCCCGCGGTTTGACGCCCAGGCTCTCGGCCTTGGCGTCGCCCAGACGCATGGCGGTCAGCGCCCAGCCGTGGCGCGCCAACAGTGGCACCACCACCGCGAGCACGGCGAAGGCGATGCCGAGCTTGGGCCAGGTCGCCTTGGTCAGGCTGCCCATGGTCCAGAACACCACCGCGGAGACCGCCTGCTGGCTGGCGAAGAACTGGATCAGCGCCATCAGCGAGTTGAAGATGAAGACCATGGCGATGCCCAGCAGCACGATGGTCTCGATCGTCACCCCGCGGCGCATGCTCAGGAAATGGATCGCCAGCGCGGTCAGCATCGCCATGATGAAGGCGTTTAGCGGGATCGCGTAGTCGACCAGTGCCGGCACCAGAGTCACCCCGAAGGCCAGCGCCAGCGCGGCGCCGAAGCTTGCACCGGCGGAGATACCGAGGGTGAAGGGGCTGGCCAGCGGATTGCTGAGGATGGTCTGCATCTGGGCGCCGGCGATCGACAGGCTGGCGCCCACCACCAGCGCCATCAGTGCCACCGGCATGCGGATCTGCCACAGGATCACGCGCAGCGAATCCTCGACCGAGCCCGGCGTGAACAGCGCCGCGATCACCTGGTCGAGGCCGAAGCGCGCCGGCCCCAGAGCAAGGTCGACGCACAGGCTGGCGAACAGTGCCAGGGCCAGTGCGGCCAGGATCAGCTGGCGTCGCAGCACCAGCCGGCGATAGAGGTTGGCATCGTCGGCCGCGGCCGGCGTGAAGGCAGCCGAACGCGACGGCGCGGCGGCCGCGCGGGAGCTCTCAGTCGTCATGCAGGGATACCCAGTAGCCGGGGGCGTAGTCCACCGGCAGGAAGCGCCGATGCAGCTCGCGCAGGGTGGCCTCGGGGTCGAGATCGGCGAAGAGTTCTGGGTGGAACCACTTGGCCAGGCGCTGCACGGCGACGAAATAGTAGGGGCTGTTGTAGAACTGGTGCCAGATGGCGTGGAACTGGCCGCTCTTCACCGCCTCGATGCCGCTCATGGCGGTGCGGTGGGTCAGGTTCTCGAGCTTGGCTCGGGCCTTCTGCATGTCCGCGCCCGGCCCCACGCCGACCCAGTTGCCGCCGGGCACGTAGGCGCCCCAGTTGCCGCCGGTGACCACCACCTGATCGGGGTCGGCGGCGATGATCTGCTCGGGATTGAGGGTGCCGAAGGTCGAAGGAATGATGCCGTCGGCGATATTGTGGCCGCCGGCCAGCTCGACATACTCGCCGAAGTTGCCGGGGCCGAAGCTCATGCAGCAGTCGTCGGAGTAGCCGCCGGCGCGATCGATGAACACCTTGGGTCGCGCCGGGTCGGCGGCGGCGATCTTGTCGGTGACCCGGGCCATCTGCGCCTGGGAGAAGTCGATGAAAGCCTCGGCGCGCTGGCTGTCGCCGAGCAGGCGGCCCATCAGGCGCATCGAGGGGATAGTGTGCTCGAGCGGCTTCTCGCGGAAATCGACATAGACGATCGGAATGCCCAGCGCAGCCAGCTTGGTGTCATAGCCGGCGTCTTCGGTGGCGGCCTTGGCCTCGAGGTTCATCAGCACCACGTCCGGATGCAGGCTGGCGGCCTGCTCGACGTCGAAAGTGCCATCCTTGAAGCCGCCGAAGGTCGGGATCTGCTTCATCTCGGGGAACTTGGCGGCGTAGGCGGCGTAGTTGTCCGGGTCGGCCTCGGCGAGGTCGTGGCGCCAGCCCACCACATGGGCGAACGGGTTGTCGGGCTCGAGCGCGGCGAGCAGATAGATCTGGCGCCCCTCGCCGAGGATGACGCGCTTGACGGGGGCATCGACGCTCACCTGACGCCCGGCGATATCGGTTACCGTGATCGGGTCGGCCCAGGCGCTGGCGGCACCGCCGAGGGCGAAGGTGATGACGGCGATGCGGGCGAGCCTGGCGGCGTATCCGGCGAAGAGGGAGCGTGGCTGAGTCACGGCGAGATCCGGCTATGAGGGGCGAATGGATTAGTTACGCATGATTCTTATTTGCGATGACGCGCTAGTATGTCGCAGCGACGCTGGGGCGTCCAGCGCGTCATAGGGGGCGTCAGCCGGCGCCGCGCGGGCGCTGGCGGCAGTTGTTATACTGCCGCGACGCTTACCCTACCGCTGGAGATCGCATGCCTTCTCACGCCCCCCGTATCGCCATCGTCGGTGCCGCCGGTCGTATGGGTCGCACCCTGGTCAGTGCCGTACAGCAGGATGACGACGTCAGCCTGGCCGGCGGCAGCGTCTCCACCGGCAGCTCGCTGGTCGGCGCCGACCTGGGCGAACTCGCCGGCCTCGGGCGCCTGGGCGTGGCCGCCACGGACGACCTGGCTGCCATCGCCGACGACTTCGATGTGCTGATCGATTTCACCTCGCCCGCCACCACTCTGGCCAACCTCGCCTTCTGTGCCGATTACGGCAAGGCGATCGTGATCGGCACCACCGGCCTCGACGAGTCCCAGCTGGCCGAGCTCGACGGCTACCGCGAGCGCGTGGCGATGGTCTTCGCCCCCAACATGAGCGTCGGGGTCAATCTCACCCTCAATCTGCTCGCCACCGCGGCGCGGGCGCTCGGTGACGAGGGCTACGACATCGAGGTGATCGAGGCCCACCACCGTCACAAGGTCGATGCGCCCTCCGGTACCGCGCTGAAGATGGGCGAGGTGATGGCCGATGCTCTGGCGCGTCCGCTCAAGGAGTACGGCGTCTTCGAGCGGGTCGGGCAGTGCGGGCCGCGTAGCGACAAAGAGATTGGCTTCGCCACCGTCCGGGCGGGCGATATCGTCGGTGAGCACACGGTGATGTTCGCCACCGAGGGTGAGCGCATCGAGATCACTCACAAGGCTTCCAGCCGCATGACCTTCGCCAAGGGCGCGGTACGCGCGGCACGCTGGCTCGCCACGCGTGGGGTCGGGCGCTACGACATGCAGGATGTGCTCGGTCTGAAAGCCTGAGTCGCGTCGCCGGCTACCGCCAAGGTGGGATTGACTTCGGGGTAGAGCCGGCGGCCACTTTCCGGTATCATCGCGCCAATTTGGCCGGGCGAACGCCACCGCGAGAGAGCAGCCGCAGGCAATGCAGTCGATGAGCACGTCGACCAGGATCGTGTCGATCAGGACGATTCCGATCAGGACAACACAGCGGGATGGAACCGGTCTTCCGGATTTCGTCCCGCTTTTTTACGACCTGGCTTAGCCCGACGACCCGACTGTGCACCTCATGATCTCGCGCTTGGCGACGGCCGGCAGACCCTAGGGCAGGGGGTGTCGTTCCCTTGCCATTCGTTGGTGACCCGCTGAGGAGGATGAGGCCTTGAATAGACCTGCGATACTGGCGCTCGAAGATGGCAGTGTATTTCACGGCACTGCGCTGGGTGCCGATGGGCAGACCAGCGGCGAGGTGGTGTTCAACACCGCCATGACCGGCTATCAGGAAATCCTCACCGACCCCTCCTATACCCGCCAGATCGTCACGCTGACCTATCCGCACATCGGCAATACCGGCATCAATCGCGAGGACGTCGAGTCCGGCGCGATCGCCGCGGCCGGGCTGGTGATCCGCGATCTGCCGCTGCTGGCCAGCAGCTTTCGCAGCGAGCAGAGCCTGTCCGACTATCTCGCCGCCAACGGCGTGCTCGGCATCGCCGATATCGACACCCGTCGTCTGACCCGGCTGCTGCGCAGCAAGGGCTCGCTCAACGGCGCCATTCTGGCGGGCGCGCAGGCCAGCGGCGACGACGCGGTGGCACGTGCGCTGGAAGCGGCGCGTGCCTTCCCCGGGCTCAAGGGCATGGATCTGGCCAAGGTGGTGTCGTGCCGCGAGACCTACGAATGGGACGAAGGCGAATGGGCCCTGGGTCAGGGCTACGCCGACACCGCCCAGGGCGAGCGGGCCTACCATGTGGTGGCCTACGACTACGGCGTCAAGCGCAACATCCTGCGCATGCTCGCCTCGCGCGGCTGCCGTCTGACCGTGGTGCCGGCGCAGACCCCGGCCAGCGAGGTGCTGGCGATGAACCCAGACGGCGTGTTCCTGGCCAATGGCCCCGGTGACCCGGAGCCGTGCGATTACGCCATCGCGGCCATCCGCGAGATCCTGGAGAGCGGCATTCCGGTGTTCGGCATCTGTCTCGGCCACCAGCTGCTGGCGCTGGCCGCCGGGGCGCGCACGCTCAAGATGAACCACGGCCACCACGGCGCCAACCATCCGGTGCAGGATCTCGACAGCGGTCACGTCATGATCACCAGCCAGAACCACGGTTTCGCGGTGGACGAGTCGAGCCTGCCGGACAACGTGCGGGCGATCCATCGCTCGCTGTTCGATGGCACCCTGCAGGGCATCGAGCTCCGCGACCGCCCGGCCTTCAGCTTCCAGGGGCACCCGGAAGCTAGCCCCGGGCCGCAGGACGTGGCACCGCTGTTCGATCGCTTCGTGTCGATGATGCAGCAGCATCAGCAGGGCGCCGCCTGAGGCGCCGACAGCGGTGGCTGATGCGAACAGCCAGCAGCGGGATTTGACTCTTTCAGGGCCGGCGGCCGTCGCCGGCACCACCTTATTCGACGAGTGTTAGCGCATGCCAAAACGTACGGATCTCGACAGCATTCTGATCATCGGCGCCGGCCCCATCGTCATCGGGCAGGCGTGCGAATTCGACTACTCCGGGGCCCAGGCCTGTAAGGCGCTGCGCGAAGAGGGTTATCGCGTCATCCTGGTCAACTCCAACCCGGCCACCATCATGACCGACCCGGTGATGGCCGACGCCACCTATATCGAGCCGATCACCTGGCAGGCGGTGGAGAAGATCATCGAGCGCGAGCGCCCCTCGGCGATCCTGCCGACCATGGGCGGGCAGACCGCGCTCAACTGCGCTCTGGATCTGGACAAGCACGGTGTGCTGGCCAAGCACGGCGTCGAGATGATCGGCGCCAACGCCGACGCCATCAACAAGGCCGAAGATCGCGACCTGTTCGACAAGGCGATGAAGAACATCGGCCTGGAGTGCCCCAAGGCCAAGGTCGCCCACACCATGGACGAGGCGTGGGAGATCCAGGGCGAGCTGGGCTTCCCGGTGATCATCCGCCCCTCCTACACCATGGGCGGCTCCGGCGGCGGCGTGGCCTACAACAAGGAGGAGTTCGAGGAGATCTGCGGTCGCGGGTTCGAACTCTCCAACAACCACGAGCTGCTGATCGACGAATCCTTGCTGGGGTGGAAGGAGTACGAGATGGAGGTCGTTCGTGACAAGAACGACAACTGCATCATCGTCTGCGCGATCGAGAACTTCGACCCCATGGGCGTGCACACCGGCGACTCCATCACCGTGGCCCCGGCGCAGACGCTGACCGACAAGGAGTATCAGATCATGCGCAACGCATCGCTTGCGGTGCTGCGCGAGATCGGCGTCGAGACCGGCGGCTCCAACGTGCAGTTCGGCGTCGATCCGAACACCGGGCGCATGGTGGTGATCGAGATGAACCCGCGGGTGTCGCGCTCCTCGGCGCTGGCGTCCAAGGCCACCGGCTTCCCGATCGCCAAGATCGCCGCCAAGCTGGCAGTGGGCTACACCCTCGACGAGCTGCAGAACGACATCACCGGCGGTGCCACGCCGGCCTCCTTCGAGCCGTCGATCGACTACGTGGTCACCAAGATTCCGCGTTTCACCTTCGAGAAGTTCCCTCAGGCCAACGACCGCCTGACCACCCAGATGAAGTCGGTCGGTGAGGTGATGGCGATCGGCCGGACCTTCCAGGAGTCGATGCAGAAAGCGCTGCGCGGCCTGGAGATCGGCGTCGACGGGCTCGACCCCAAGGTCACCGACTTCGGTCCCGAGAACATGGCGCTGATCCAGGGTGAGCTGCAGGCCGCCGGCGCCGACCGTATCTTCTACGTCGCCGACGCCATGCGCAGCGGCATGAGCGTGGACGAGGTGTTCGCGCTGACCAATATCGACCGCTGGTTCCTGGTCCAGCTCGAGGAGCTGGTGCATCTGGAAGGCGAGGTGGCCAAGCGCGCGCTGCACGACTTCGATGCCGACGAGCTGTTCCGGCTCAAGCGCAAGGGCTTTTCCGACGCGCGTCTCGCAGCGCTTTGGGGCGTGGCCGAGAGCGAGGTGCGCGCACGTCGCCACCAGCTCGATATCCGCCCGGTCTACAAGCGTGTCGACACCTGTGCCGCCGAGTTCGCTTCGAGCACCGCCTACATGTACTCCACCTATGAAGAGGAGTGCGAGGCCGAGCCCTCCAGCCGCCAGAAGATCATGGTGCTCGGCGGTGGCCCCAACCGCATCGGCCAGGGCATCGAGTTCGACTACTGCTGCGTCCACGCCGCGCTCGCCATGCGCGAAGACGGCTACGAGACGATCATGGTCAACTGCAACCCGGAGACCGTCTCCACCGACTACGACACCTCGGACCGGCTCTACTTCGAGCCGGTGACCCTGGAGGACGTGCTCGAGATCGCCGACAAGGAAAAGCCGGTCGGGGTGATCGTGCAGTTCGGCGGCCAGACCCCGCTGAAGCTGGCCCGCGCCCTGGAGGCCGCCGGCGTGCCGATCATCGGCACCACGCCGGATGCGATCGACCGCGCCGAGGATCGCGAGCGCTTCCAGCAGATGATCGACAAGCTGGGGCTCAAGCAGCCGCCCAACGCCACCGCGCGCAGCTTCGAGGACGCCTTCGTCAAGGCCGAGAAGATCGGCTACCCGCTGGTGGTGCGGCCCAGCTACGTGCTCGGCGGCCGGGCGATGGAGATCGTCTACTCGGCCGAGGAGCTGGAGCGCTACATGACTCACGCGGTCAAGGTCTCCAACGACTCGCCGGTGCTGCTCGACCACTTCCTCAAGGCGGCGGTCGAGATCGACATCGACGCCGTCTCCGACGGCGAGCAGGTGGTGATCGGCGGCATCATGCAGCACATCGAGCAGGCCGGCGTGCACTCCGGTGACTCCGCCTGTTCGCTGCCACCCTACTCGCTGCCCGCCGACGTCCAGGACGCGATGCGCGAGCAGGTCAAGCAGATGGCGGTCGAGCTCAACGTGGTCGGCCTGATGAACGTGCAGCTGGCGTGGCAGGATGGCGAGATCTACGTCATCGAGGTCAACCCGCGCGCCTCGCGCACGGTGCCGTTCGTCTCCAAGTGCATCGGCACCTCGCTGGCCCAGATCGCGGCGCGCTGCATGGCCGGCAAGACGCTGGCGGAGCAGGACTTCACCTGCGAGATCATCCCGGGCTACTACAGCGTCAAGGAAGCGGTCTTCCCGTTCAACAAGTTCCCCGGCGTGGATCCGATCCTGTCGCCGGAGATGAAGTCCACCGGTGAGGTGATGGGCAGCGGTACCACCTTTGCCGAGGCCTTCTACAAGGCACAGCTGGGCGCGGGGGAAGCGATTCCCAAGCTCAGCGGCGAGCGCAAGGCGTTCCTGTCGGTGCGCGAGCCGGACAAGCAGGGTGTTATCGAGGTTGCCCAATCTCTGCTAGCCTTGGGCTTCGATCTCGTGGCGACCCGTGGCACGGCCCAGGCTCTGGAGCAGGCCGGGCTGACGGTCGCCGTCGTCAACAAGGTTTATGAAGGCCGTCCGCATATCGTCGATCTGCTCAAGAACGACGAGATCGCCTATATCGTGAATACCACGGAAGGCCGTCAGGCGATCAATGACTCCTCGGTCATCCGGCGTACCGCGCTGGCACGCAAGGTTCCCTATGCCACGACGTTGGCCGGGGCGCGTGCCGTCTGCATGGCGCTGGAGTATGGCAACGAGATCACGGTGCGGCGGCTTCAGGAACAGCATGCAGGAGCAGTCAATGAATAAGGTCCCGATGACCGTCCACGGCGAGCAGGCGCTGCGCGAAGAGCTCAACCATCTCAAGGGCGAGGAGCGTCCGCGGGTGATCGCGGCGATCGCCGAGGCGCGCGAGCATGGCGATCTCAAGGAGAACGCCGAGTACCATGCCGCGCGTGAGCAGCAGGGCTTCATCGAAGGGCGCATCCAGGAGATCGAGGGCAAGCTCTCCAATGCTCAGGTGATCGACGTGGCCAAGATGCCGCGCACCGGCAAGGTGATCTTCGGGGTCACCGTGGATCTGCTCAACCTGGAAACCGACGAAGAGGTGCGCTATCGCATCGTCGGTGAGGACGAGGCCAACATCAAGGCGGGCAAGATCTCGGTCACCTCGCCGATTGCCCGGGCCCTGATCGGCAAGAGCGAAGGCGATGTGGTCAACGTGCGCACGCCGGGTGGCGACGTGGAGTACGAGATCTCCGGCGTCGAGCATATCTGATCGCACGCGCGCAGCTGCGCGTCGGTCAAACGGCGTTGAAAGCGAAAGAAGCCGCGACACTGTCGCGGCTTCTTTTCATTCGGGCGCCTTCTGATGTCTGCGGTTCGCAGGCCTCGGACTCAGTGGCGGCCGTGGTGGTTCTCGGCGCGGGCGATGTTGGAGAGTTTGGGGTTGGCCTTGGGGTTGTGGCGGTAGAGCAGCGCCACCTTGCCCAGGCTCTGGACCAGCTCGGCGCCGGAGACGGCGATCAGCTCTTCGATCATCGCCTGGCGATCCTCGCGCTCGGGGATCGCCAGCTTGACCTTGATCAGCTCGTGGTCGCGCAGCGCGCGCTCGAGTTCCTGCTGGGCGCCTTCGCCAAGACCGTTCTCGCTCACGGTGACGACCGGCTGGAGATGGTGGCCGATGCTGCGGAAGGCTTTCTTTTGTGCCGATGACAAGCTCATGGTAACCTGACCGTTGGACTTCACTAATAAGATTTAGCGGTGCTGCAATCGGTCCCACCACCGCACTGTCGAAACGCGCATGGTACGGGTTTCGGCAGCGCCAGGAAAGGCGGCAGGCGCCAAAGCCCTTTGTGACACGGCCGATTCCGGCGTGTGTCCGGCCGCTGCACCCGGCTTCTCCCCCCTGGTTGCGTGGTCCGGCAGCATCCAGCGGCCCGTTCCAGCGGCCGATTCCCGTTTTCGTTCCATCATTTTTCGTATCCGCAGGTGGCCATTCGTGACCCGCTCCTCGACACCAGGCAAGACCGGCGCCGCGACGCGGCAGAGCAAGAGCAGCGCCGGCTGGCTCAAAGAGCACTTCGACGACCGCTACGTGCAGCAGTCGTGGAAGGATGGCTACCGCTCGCGGGCCAGCTACAAGCTGCTCGAGCTCGATCAGCGCGACGCGCTGCTGCGCCCGGGGATGGGCGTGATCGATCTGGGCGCGGCGCCGGGCGGCTGGAGTCAGGTGGCGGCGGAGAAGGTCGGCGCCGAAGGGGTGGTGATCGCCTCCGACATCCTCGAGATGGATGCGCTGGCCGGGGTCAGCTTCATTCAGGGCGATTTCACCGAGGAGAGCGTGCTCGAGGCGATTCTGGCCGAGCTCGGTGAGCGGCCCGTCGATCTGGTGCTGTCGGACATGGCGCCCAACATGAGCGGCATGGCGGCGATCGATCAGCCGCAGGCGATGTATCTGGTCGAGCTGGCGCTCGACCTGGCCCGGCAGACGCTCTCGCCCGGGGGCAACTTCCTGGCCAAGGTGTTCCAGGGGGAGGGTTTCGATGACTACCTGCGCGAGCTGCGCGCCAGCTTCACCAAGGTGGTGACGCGCAAGCCGGAGGCGTCCCGGGCTCGCTCGCGTGAGGTCTACCTGCTGGCCCAGGGGTTCAAAGGTTAGGCAGCGCCCGGGTTGGGCGTCGAGCCAGGGTTGGGCTTCGACAGCGCGCCCATCGAGAGCAGAGACAAAGCAGTATCGGGATAAAGACAAGGCAGTATCGGGATAGAGCAGATTTCAGGGCCGGTTCGAGGCGGCATTCACCACCTCGGCAGGCCGATACACGTGGTGTCTATCTGACCGACTTTCGCGCGGACACGGCTTGCAAGCATGGCCGCGAGCCCCCATCTGAGGTAGGGTCGAGAGCATGGCAGACGCAGGCGGCGAGATTCGTACTATGAGGGTGGTGTCTTGAACGACATGGCGAAGAATCTAATTCTCTGGTTGGTCATCGCAGCCGTGCTGCTGACGGTGTTCAACAATTTCAGCGTGGATAGCTCGCCGCAGACGATGAGCTACTCCCAATTCGTGCAGCAGGTGCAGAACGACCAAGTGCGCAGCGTGACCATCGATGGCTACACCATCAGTGGCGAGCGCAGCGACGGCACCCAGTTCCAGACCATCCGCCCGGCGGCGCAGGATCCCAAGCTGATGGATGACCTGCTGTCGCACAAGGTCACAGTGGTCGGCAAGAAGCCGGAAGAGCAGAGCCTGTGGACGCGGCTGTTGATCGCCAGCTTCCCGATCCTGCTGATCCTGGGCATCTTCTTCTTCTTCATGCGCCAGATGCAGGGCGGCGGTAGCGGTCGCGGCGGCCCCATGAGTTTCGGCAAGTCCAAGGCCAAGCTGCTCAGTCAGGATCAGATCAAGACCACCTTCGCCGACGTCGCCGGGTGCGACGAAGCCAAGGAGGAAGTGGTCGAGCTGGTCGACTTCCTCAAGGACCCCTCCAAGTTCCAGCGTCTGGGCGGCCAGATTCCCCGCGGCGTGCTGATGGTGGGGCCGCCGGGGACAGGCAAGACGCTGCTGGCCAAGGCGATCGCCGGCGAGGCCAAGGTGCCGTTCTTCTCCATCTCCGGCTCCGACTTCGTCGAGATGTTCGTGGGTGTCGGCGCTTCGCGTGTGCGTGACATGTTCGAGCAGGCCAAGAAGCAGGCGCCCTGCATCATCTTCATCGACGAGATCGACGCCGTCGGCCGCCATCGCGGCTCCGGCATGGGCGGCGGCCACGACGAGCGCGAGCAGACGCTCAACCAGCTGCTGGTCGAGATGGACGGCTTCGAGGCCAACGACGGCATCATCGTTATCGCCGCCACCAACCGTCCCGACGTGCTCGACCCGGCGCTGCTGCGCCCGGGCCGCTTCGACCGCCAGGTCACCGTACCGCTGCCCGACATTCGTGGGCGTGAGCACATCCTCAACGTGCACCTGCGCAAGGTCCCGATGGGTGACGGCGTCAAGGCCAGTATCATCGCCCGCGGCACGCCCGGCTTTTCGGGTGCCGATCTGGCCAACCTGGTCAACGAGGCGGCGCTGTTCGCGGCGCGGCGCAATCGCCGCACCGTGAGCATGGAAGAGCTCGAGCTGGCCAAGGACAAGATCATGATGGGCGCCGAGCGGCGTTCGATGGTGATGTCCGAGAAGGAGAAGCTCAACACCGCCTATCACGAGTCCGGACACGCGATCATCGGCCTGCTGATGCCGGAGCACGACCCGGTCTACAAGGTCACCATCATCCCGCGCGGGCGTGCGCTGGGGGTGACCATGTTCCTGCCGCTGGAGGATCGCTACAGCTACTCGCGCCAGCAGATCATCAGCCAGATCTGCTCGCTGTTCGGCGGCCGTATCGCCGAGGAGATGACGCTGGGCCCCAACGGTGTCACCACCGGCGCCTCCAACGACATCAAGCGTGCAACCGAGCTGGCCCACAGCATGGTCGCCAAGTGGGGTCTCTCCGACGAGATGGGGCCGCTGATGTACGACGAGGACGAGTCGCACCAGTTCCTCGGTGGCCCGGGTCAGGGCGGCGGCAAGCTCAACTCCGGCGAGACCTCGACGCGTCTCGACAAGGAGATCCGCCGCATCATCGACGAGTGCTACACCACGGCGGAGAAGATCCTCGAGGAGAACCGCGACAAGCTCGACCTGATGGCCGAAGCGCTGATGCAGTACGAGACCATCGACGCCGATCAGCTCAAGGACATCATGGAAGGGCGCAAGCCGCGTCCGCCGAAGGACTGGGACGATCAGGGGCCGAGCGCCGGTACCGGCGAGCCGGTCGGCGGTGGCGAGGCGCAGCCGGACGAGGACGAGCCCAAGGACGAGGAGCCGGGTCGACGCCCCTCCGATCCGCTGGGCGGGCCCGCCGGTTCCTGAACCGGACGCCGCTTACACCGTTCCACTCGCAGCAGGGCGCCGACAGGGCGCCCTGTTGCGTTCTCGGCGGTGTGAGTTTGTCAGCGCCCTTGTGTCTGGTGGCGTAGCGCTCGTGTCCGGTGCGTAGTGCTTGTGCTCGGAAGCCAAGCGCTTGCGTCCGGCGGCGGCGCTGCTTAGAGTGACTCTCTTTTTTTGATCGATTCTTTTTTCCCGCTTCTTGGCGAGCCGAGGCCCATGACGGAAACGCCCCACGCCGGATCGATGCTGCACTGCGGCAAGCACCTCTTAGACCTCACCCGTCCCCGCGTGATGGGGATTCTCAACGTCACCCCGGATTCGTTCTCCGATGGCGGCCGGCATCAGCGCCTCGACGATGCCCGGCGCCATGCCGAGCGCATGCTCGCCGAGGGCGCCGATATCATCGATGTCGGTGGCGAGTCGACCCGCCCCGGGGCGCAGCCGGTGGCGCTCGACGCCGAGCGCGAGCGGGTGCTGCCGGTGGTCGAGATGCTGGTGCGCGAGTTCGATGCCCTGGTGTCGGTGGATACCAGCGCGCCGCAGATCATTGCCGAGTCGGCGCAGGCGGGGGCGGGGCTGATCAACGACGTGCGCGCGCTGACCCGTGACGGCGCCCTGGCCGCGGCGGCGCAGAGCGCCTTGCCGATCTGCCTGATGCACATGCAGGGCGAGCCCCAGACCATGCAGCAGGCGCCGCACTATGCCGAGCCGATCGAGGCGGCGGTGATCGACTTCCTGCGCCAGCGCGTCGCCGCCTGCGAGCAGGCGGGGATCCCGCGGGCGCGGCTGCTGGTCGACCCGGGCTTCGGTTTTGCCAAGACACTGGAACACAATCTTCAACTGCTCAACCGGCTGGGCGCACTCGACGCGCTCGACCTGCCGCTGCTGGTAGGGGTGTCGCGCAAGCGCATGATCGGCGAGACGCTGGGGCGCGAGGTCAGCCAGCGCCTCCCCGGTGGGCTGGCGCTGGCGGTGATGGCGCTCGAGCGTGGCGCGCGCATCCTGCGCGTGCACGACGTCGCCCCCACGCGTGATGCGATCGACATGGCTTGGGCAGTGCTGCAGGAGCGAGGAGTCCATGAGTAGACGCTATTTCGGTACCGACGGTATTCGCGGCACGGTCGGCGAGGCGCCGATCACCGCCGACTTCATTCTCAAGCTGGGCTGGGCCATGGGGCGGGTGCTGGCGCGTCGGATCGCCGACCAGCAAACGCGTCAGAAATCCCAGCAGGCACCGCGGCCCAAGGTGGTGATCGGCAAGGACACGCGCATTTCGGGCTATATGTTCGAGTCGGCGCTGGAGTCCGGTCTGTCGGCGGCGGGGGCTGATGTCTCGCTGCTGGGGCCGATGCCCACGCCGGGGATTGCCTACCTGACGCGGACCTTCCGCGCCGATGCCGGTATCGTCATCTCGGCCTCGCACAACCCCTATCAGGACAACGGCATCAAGTTCTTCTCCGCCGAGGGGCTCAAGCTCGCCGATGCGGTCGAGCTGGAGATCGAGGCCGAGCTCGACCAGCCGCTCGAGACCATGGCCCCCCATCGCCTGGGGCGTGCGGTACGTATCAACGATGCCGCCGGGCGCTACATCGAGTTCTGCAAGTCGACGGTGCCCAACCGGCTCGAGCTGCACGGCCTGCGCATCGTGCTCGACTGTGCCCACGGTGCCACCTATCACATTGCGCCCAACGTCTTCCGTGAGCTCGGGGCCGATGTCAGCGTGATCGGCGCCGAGCCGGATGGGCTCAACATCAACAACGGCGTCGGCTCGACTCATCCCGAGCGTCTACAGGCGGCGGTACGCGAGCGCGAGGCGGACCTCGGCATCGCCTTCGATGGCGACGGCGATCGCGTGCTGCTGGTCGGCGCCGACGGTACCCTGGTCGACGGCGACGAGATCCTCTACATCATCGCCCGCGACCTGCACGCCCGTGACAAGCTGCGCGGCGGTGTGGTGGGGACGCTGATGAGCAACTTCGGCCTGGCCGCGGCGTTCGAGCGCCAGGGGATTCCGTTCGAGCGCGCCAAGGTCGGCGACCGCTACGTGACCGAGCGCCTGCTGGCCAACGACTGGCTGCTGGGCGGCGAGTCTTCCGGGCACATTCTCTGCCGCCACGTGCAGACCACCGGCGACGGTATCGTCTCGGCGCTGCAGGTGCTCGCGGTGATGGTGCGCGAAAGTGCTACCCTGTCGCAGCTGCTGGAGGGTTTCGAGAAGGCCCCCCAGGCGCTGGTCAACGTGCGCCTGCCCGGCGGCAGCGATGCCAAGGCGCTGCTCGAAAGCCCCGAGCTGCACCAGAGCGTGGCGGCGGTGGAGCAGGAGCTCGGCGATGGCGGCCGGGTATTGCTGCGCCCCTCGGGCACCGAACCGCTGATTCGGGTCATGGTGGAGGGGCGTCCGCGCTTCGACGTCGCCGCGATGGCCGGGCGGATCGCGGCGAGCGTCGAGAATCTGATCACCTGAGGCGGCAGGGAGCGCGAGTTCTCTTGTTGTCTTGCTGTCAAGGCTTTTATACCATGTCGCACCACCGACGGGAGGTAGCATGCGCAAGCCGCTGATCGCGGGTAACTGGAAGATGAATGGCTCGGCGGAACTGGTCGAGACCTTCGCGCGGGCGTTTGCCGAGACGACGCTGCCGGCGTCGGTCGAGGTGCTGATCCATCCTCCCTTTCCCTATCTGCAGGCCGCGTCGGAAGCCTTCGCCGCCACGCCGATCGGGCTCGGCGCGCAGACGCTCAATCCGCTACACGCCGGCGCACGTACCGGCGAGGTGAGCGGCCAGATGCTCAAGGAGTTCGGCGTCGAGTCGGTGCTCGTCGGCCACTCGGAGCGGCGTCAGCTCTACCGCGAGGACGACGAGGCGGTGTTCGATCGCGTGATCGCGGCGCTGGGGGTCGGCATTCGCCCGATCCTGTGCGTCGGTGAGACGCTCGAAGAGCGCGACGCCGGGCGCACCGAAGAGGTGGTGCTGCGCCAGGTGGGCTATGTCATGTCGCGGCTCGAGCCGGCGCAGCGACGTCAGTTGACGATCGCTTACGAGCCGGTGTGGGCGATCGGTACCGGACGCACGGCGACCCCGGCGCAGGCCCAGGAAGTCATGGCGGCGATCCGCGCCTATCAGGCGGGGTTCGACCGCGAACTCGCCGCAGAGCTGCGCCTGCTCTACGGCGGGAGCATGAATGCGAGCAATGCCGCCGAGCTGCTCGCACAGCAGGATATCGACGGCGGCCTGATCGGCGGTGCGTCGCTCAAGGTCGACGATTTCATAGCGATTTGTCAGTCAGCAGGTTGATTTCATGCAGATAGCAGTTTTGATGATCCACGTACTCATCGCCATCGCACTGGTGGTGCTCGTCCTGCTGCAGCAGGGCAAGGGCGCCGAGGCCGGTGCGGCATTCGGCGGTGGCTCCTCGCAGACGGTGTTCGGCTCCCGCGGCAGCGGCGGCTTCCTGTCCAAGCTGACCGGTGGTCTGGCCGCGCTGTTCTTCGTCACCTCGCTGGCGCTGGCCTACTTCGCATCCAGCGCCAGCAGCGCGCCGCAGAGCGGCATTCCCGACGCCCAGGTGATCGAGCAGCAACATAATGGTGCGCCGACCCTTGACGACGGCGACCAAACCGGGAATAATGCTGCGCCAGCACTCGAGGAAGGGACGCCGCAAAAATCGTCAAATCCTTGAGTGAGAAGGAAAACTCGCGAGTGCCAGGTTAGGGTTCGTGAGTCTGTGTCAACGCTATCGAGCGTGACACTCCCCTGATGCCGAAGTGGTGGAATTGGTAGACACGCTATCTTGAGGGGGTAGTGACCTTACGGTCGTGCGGGTTCAAGTCCCGCCTTCGGCACCATCGTCAAGCCTGAGAATCGATCTGGATTCCAGACCTCTGAACGAAACCGGTTGATTGCGTGAATAGCGGCGCTCCTTGACCCATCGCGGAGCCGTTCCTATAATCGCCAACCTGATGTTGCGGGGTGGAGCAGTCTGGTAGCTCGTCGGGCTCATAACCCGAAGGTCGTCGGTTCAAATCCGGCCCCCGCTACCAAGTTTTTTGAAAGGCCCCTTCAAGAGAAGGGGCTTTTTGTTAGCGGCTTTGTCGTTCTCAACTTAGCCTGCTGACGCCAACGTCAGTCAGCCACCTAGCACCTTGCATGTCTCTCAACTCCCGGTCAGGTGCCTGATGCAACTGCTGTAGGAGTCGTCTGTGGTCACCAAGGACGCAGCACTATATGCGATCATCGAACCCGTGGTCACCGCCATGGGTTTCGAGCTGTGGGGCCTGGAGTATCTGGCTCAGGGCAAGCACTCCAAGTTGATGATCTTCATCGATAGCCCCAACGGTATCTCGGTGGACGACTGCGCCGACGTCAGCCGCCAGGTGAGCGGTGTGCTCGATGTCGAGGATCCGATCACGAGCCATTACAGCCTGGAAGTCTCCTCTCCCGGGCTCGACCGCCCGCTCTATACCCTGGATCACTTCTCGCGTTTTCGTGGTCACGTCGTGCAGCTGAAGCTGCGCACGGCGTTCGATGGCCGGCGCAAGTTCCAGGGGCTGCTGGCCGGCGTCGAGGACGACGATGTGCTGCTGCAGATCGATGGCGAAGAGTACTGCTTCCCCATCGAGAGCATCGATCAAGCGCGCGTCGTGCCGCAGTTCGACGACTGACGCCGAACATCACTGTCGGTGGATCGGTAGCCGCCGATCGCGCTGTCGACACCACCCATCGATCACAAGAAGAGGCGCCGGATCCACGCTTCGATGCGAGCAAGGCGTTTCCACAGAACCGGTTTTTCGGCGAGGCATAGGCATGAGCAAAGAGATACTGCTGGTCGTTGACGCCATCTCCAACGAGAAGAGCGTTCCCCGAGACGTGATCTTCGAAGCCGTCGAGGCGGCGCTCGCGAGCGCCTCGCGCAAGCGTTTCGAAGGTCAGGACGTGAGCGTTCGGGTCGAGATCGACCGGCGCACCGGTGAGTACGACACCTTCCGCCGCTGGACCGTGGTCGAAGACGAAGAGTATCTCAGCGAAGAGCGCGAGATCCCGCTGTCCGAAGCCGAACAGCGCGATCCGCCGCTGGCCCTCGGCGACGTCGTCGAAGAGCAGATCGAGTCGGTGGCCTTTGGCCGTATCGCGGCGCAGACCGCCAAGCAGGTCATCGTGCAGAAGGTGCGCGAGGCCGAGCGGGCGCAGATCGTCAAGCAGTACGCCGAGCGCGAGGGCGAGCTGGTCGCGGGTATCGTCAAGAAGACGACACGCGATGGCCTCATCATCGATCTGGGCGAGAATGCCGAAGGCTTCCTGCCGCGCGGCGAGATGATCCCCGGCGAGCGCTATCGCATGAACGAGCGCGTGCGCGCGCTGCTGTGGAAGGTCGATCCGGAAGCCCGCGGCTCCCAGCTGATCCTGTCGCGGACCAAGCCCGGCATGCTGGTCGAGCTGTTCAAGATCGAGGTGCCCGAGATCGCCGAGCAGCTGATCGAGATCAAGGGCGCGGCACGCGATCCGGGCGCCCGCGCCAAGATCGCGGTCAAGACCAACGACAAGCGCATCGATCCGGTCGGTGCCTGCGTCGGTATGCGCGGTTCGCGCGTGCAAGCGGTGTCCAACGAACTGCGCAACGAGCGCGTGGACATCATTCTATGGGACGACAACCCCGCCCAGCTGGTGATCAACGCCATGGCGCCGGCGGAAGTCGCTTCCATTCTCGTCGATGAAGACGCCCATTCGATGGACGTCGCCGTCGCCGAGGACAACCTCGCTCAGGCCATCGGCCGCAGCGGTCAGAACGTGCGGCTCGCCAGCGAGCTGACGGGCTGGACGCTCAACGTCATGACCGTGGACGAGGCCGAGGGCAAGCGCGAGCAGGAAGTCGACAGCCTGATCGAATATTTCATCAACCATCTCGAGATCGACGAAGACGTCGCCCGCATCCTGGTCGAGGAAGGGTTCACGACGATCGAGGAGCTGGCCTACGTGCCGCTCGAGGAGATGCTGGAGATCGAAGAGTTCGATGAGGATCTGATCGAGGAACTGCGAGCAAGGGCCAAGGATGAGCTGCTCAACCTGGCTATCGCCTCGGAAGAGGAACTGGACGGCGCTCAGCCCGCCGAAGACCTTCTCACGATGGACGGCATGGACCGCCACCTGGCATTCATTCTCGCCAGCCGTGGCATCGTCACCATGGAGGACCTTGCGGAACAGTCCATCGAGGATCTGAAGGATATCGACGACGTGGACGAGGAGCGCGCAGCGGCACTGATCATGACTGCCCGTGCGCCTTGGTTTCAGAGCGAAGAGTAACGTGGTCACGGGTTCAGGAGGGTCGTAATGTCAGACATGACCGTAAAAGAGTTTGCCGGCAAGGTGGGACGCGATGTCTCCCGCTTGCTAGAACAGATGAAAGATGCAGGCCTCCCGCACAAGCAGGAGAGTGACGCCGTATCCGAAGAAGACAAGCAGCGCCTGCTCGACCACCTGACCAAGAGTCATGGTGGGGGTCGGGGTCCGCGCAACCGGATCACGCTGACGCGCAACACCCGCAGCAAGATCCGCTCGGGCGAGCGTGGCAAGACCATCGAGGTGCAGGTGCGCAAGAAGCGTACCTACGTCAAGCGCGACGCCGAGCCGGCCGAAGAGGCGCCGGTCGAGGAGTCCGGTCCGCGTCAGCTGGTCGGCGACATGGCCGATCATCAGGCGCAGCAGGCCGAGCAGCAGGCGCAGGCCGAAGCGGCCGCGAAGGCTGCCGCCGAGAGCGCAGGCCAGGA
Organism: Salinicola sp. DM10; assembly: GCF_017306975.2. Lineage (NCBI taxonomy): Bacteria > Pseudomonadati > Pseudomonadota > Gammaproteobacteria > Oceanospirillales > Halomonadaceae > Salinicola > Salinicola sp. DM10. The sequence continues at coordinate 25,749 of NZ_JAFLEN020000003.1, read as the reverse complement.
GAGCTCCAACAAGGCCGCGGCGCCGTCACCGGCCCCCACTGCCCCGGGCGATGACATTCCCCAGGAGCCGCAGGTCGAAGATGACGAGCCGGTCTCCAACAGCCAGCCGTTCGTCGAGCCGCCGCCCAAGGAGCAGCGTACCGACAACCGTCGCGCGCATCCCAAGAAGGAGAAGGAACGCGACAGCGGCGGCCGTCGTGGTCGGCGTGACGACGACGACGATCGCGGTGAGCGGCGTCGCGGCGGCAAGAAGGTCAAGCGTGCCGAGCGTCGTGGCACCCGTCGTGGGCGTGGCGACAATCAGCACGGGTTCCAGAAGCCGACCCAGCCGATCGTGCGTGAAGTGGCGATCCCCGAGTCGATCAGCGTGGCCGACCTCGCCGACAAGATGTCGATCAAGGCCAACGAAGTGATCAAGGCCATGTTCAGCATGGGCGCGGCGGTCACCATCAACCAGACCATCGACCAGGACACGGCTGCGATCGTGGTCGAGGAGATGGGCCACAAGCCGCGTCTGGTCAAGGAAGATGCGCTCGAGACCGAAGTGCTCGAGAACATCTCCTACGAGGGCGACGAGATCACCCGTTCACCGGTAGTGACGGTGATGGGGCACGTCGACCACGGCAAGACCTCGCTGCTCGACTTCATCCGTCGCACCAAGGTGGCGACCGGTGAAGCCGGCGGGATCACCCAGCACATCGGTGCCTATCACGTCGAAGGCGAGCACGGTGGCGTGACCTTCCTCGACACCCCCGGACACGCGGCCTTTACCGCCATGCGTGCCCGCGGTGCCCAGGCTACCGACGTGGTCATCCTGGTGGTGGCTGCCGACGACGGCGTGATGCCGCAGACGATCGAGGCGGTCGAGCACGCCAAGGCGGCCGGCGTGCCGCTGGTGGTGGCGATCAACAAGATCGACAAAGAGGGTGCCGATCTCGACCGCATTCGTAACGAGCTCTCCCAGCACGGCGTGATCTCGGAAGAGTGGGGCGGCGATACCCAGTTCGTGCCCGTCTCGGCCAAGACCGGTGACGGCATCGATCAGCTGCTCGAGTCCGTGCTGCTGGTCTCCGAAGTGCTCGAGCTCAAGGCCGTTCCCGAAGCGCCCGGCAAGGGTGTGGTGGTCGAGTCGCGGCTCGATCGCGGCCGCGGTCCGGTCGCCACCGTGCTGGTTCAGAACGGTACCCTGAGCCGCGGCGACATCGTGCTCGCCGGCCTGCACTACGGCCGCGTACGGGCGCTGACCAACGAACTCGGCCAGCAGGTCGAGTCGGTGGGCCCGTCGATGCCGGTGGAGATCCAGGGTCTCGACGGTACGCCGGAAGCCGGCGAGGACTTCATGGTGCTGAGTGATGAGAAGAAGGCGCGCGAGATCGCCAACTTCCGTCAGGGCAAGTACCGCGAAGTGCGCCTGGCGCGCCAGCAGAAGGCCAAGCTGGAGAACATGTTCAGCCAGATGGGCCAGGACGAGGTGGCCAAGGTCAACGTCGTGCTCAAGGCCGACGTGCAGGGCTCGCTGGAGGCGATCCGTGGGGCACTCGAAGAGCTCTCCACCGACGAAGTCCAGGTCGCCGTGGTCTCCTCCGGGGTTGGTGGTATCACCGGCACCGACGCCAACCTGGCGCTCGCCAGCGAGGCGATTCTGGTCGGCTTCAACGTGCGTGCCGATGCCTCCGCACGCGAGATCGTCGAGCGTGAAGGGCTGGATCTGCGCTACTACAGCGTCATCTACCAGCTGATCGACGAGGTCAAGCAGGCCATGAGTGGCATGCTGGCGCCGGAGTGGAAGGAAGAGATCGTCGGTATCGCCGAAGTGCGCGACGTGTTCAAGGCGCCGAAGATTGGCGCGATCGCTGGCTGTATGGTCATCGAGGGCACCGTCCATCGCAACAAGAAGATCCGTGTGCTGCGCGACAACGTGGTCATCTACGAAGGCGATCTGGAGTCCCTGCGTCGCTTCAAGGATGACGTCAACGAAGTGCGTAACGGCATGGAGTGCGGTATCGGCGTCAAGAACTACAACGACGTTCAGGTCGGCGACAAGATCGAGGTCTTCGATCAGGTCAAGGTCGAACGTTCGCTGTAAGCGGCGATCCCCGGGGGCACGGCCTCCGGGGCCACGGAGCTAACGATGCGCGAATTCAAACGAACCGACCGGGTCGCCGACCAGCTCCAGCAGGAGCTGGCCGTGCTGATCCAGCGCGAGATCAAGGATCCGCGGCTGGGCATGGTCACCGTCAGCTCGGTGAAGGTCAGCCGGGACCTCGGCTATGCCGATGTCTTCGTGACCCTGCTGGGCGAGAACGACGCCGAGCGGGTGCGTGAGAACCTGGGCGTGCTCAAGCGTGCGGCCGGCTTCCTGCGCTCGCAGATCGCGCGTCGCATCAAGCTGCGTCACGTGCCGGAGCTGCGCTTCCACTACGACGAAAGCGTGCTGCGCGGCCATCACCTCTCGGCGCTGATCGACGAAGCGGTGGCCAGCGACAAGCGTCACGATGAGCCTGCCGACGACGCGGCGTCCGAGAATGACGCGCCGTCTGATGATGACGCGCCGCAGCGGGGTGATGGCGCGCCGCTGCGGGGTGATGGAGAGCCTCAGCGGGGTGATGGAGAGCCACGCTGATGGCCAGGCGTCGCAAGGGCCTGGCGATCGATGGCGTGCTGCTGCTGGACAAGCCCCAGGGCATGTCCAGCAACCACGCGCTGCAGCGGGTCCGACGTCTGTATCAGGCGCGCAAGGCGGGGCACACCGGTACGCTGGACCCGATGGCGACCGGGCTGCTGCCTATCTGTCTCGGCGAGGCGACCAAGTTCTCCGCGCATCTGCTGGAGGCCGACAAGGTCTACCGTACCCGGGTAAAGCTGGGTGAGGTCACTGACACCGGCGATGCCGAAGGCGAAGTGATCGCCCGCCAGGCGCTCCCCGAGCGGCTGGATCGCGAGGCCATCGAGGCGCTGCTGACGCGCTTTCACGGCGAGATCGAGCAGGTGCCGCCGATGTACTCCGCGCTCAAGCACCAAGGGCGCAAGCTCTACGAGCTGGCGCGGGAGGGCAAGACGGTGGCACGTGCGCCGCGCCGTGTGACGGTGTATGATGTGCGCCCGCTCGGCTGGGAGCCCGATGGATTCTGGCTCGAGGTGCGCTGCAGCAAGGGCACCTATATCCGCACGCTGGCCGAGGATATCGGCCGCGAAGCCGGTTTCGGCGCGCATATCACGGCGCTCGAGCGGCTGCAGACAGGGCCTTTCGACAGCGCCAACCGGGTGACGCTCGCAGCGCTCGAGGCGATGGACGACGACGCTCGGCTAGCGCAGCTGCTGCCGGCCGATGCGATGCTCGACCATCTGCCACCGCTCGCGGTGGACGCCGAGACCGCCGACCGCCTGCTTCACGGGCAGCGCGCCGCGGTGGCCGCCGGCACGTTGGCATCTGGCAGCACGGCAAGACTCTATCTCGACCACGCCTTTCTGGGGCTGGTCGAGGCGACCGGGGCGACGGAGATTGCGCCCAAGCGCCTGGTCGATACCGCGGCTCTGGCGTCGGGCTGAATTCCGACGCCAGGGTAGTGACGGCGGCGAGCCTGGCTCGACGCCACACGCCGAAGCGCGCTTCGGCGATCATCGGGAGACTGCAAATATGCGTGGTCTCCGACATTCATCACTCAAGCATATTGCTTAGGAGAGTGTTTCATGGCACTGACTGCCGAAAAGAAAGCCGAAATCGTCAAAGAGTTCGGTCAGGGCGAGAACGACACCGGTTCCCCTGAAGTGCAGGTTGCCCTGCTGAGCGCCAACATCGATGGCCTGCAGAGCCACTTCAAGGATCACAAGCAGGATCACCACTCCCGTCGTGGTCTGATCCGCATGGTCAACCAGCGCCGCAAGCTGCTGGACTACCTCAAGGGTAAGGACTTCGACCGCTATCAGTCGCTGATCAAGAAGCTCGGTCTGCGTCGCTGATACCGTCTGCCGGCACCTTGCCGGCAGCGCGTGTTCGAGACAGGCAATCCCGCTCGGGATTGCCTGTTTTTTTATGTCCGTGCTGGCGTCCTGCGCGGCACCCGAGGCATCACTTCGCCCCGCTCCTCCGCCTTTTCCTTGAAACATCTTTCGCACGCCTTTCACACCAGGCTGGATGGGCTTTCCCGGCGGCAGGACTGCGCGAGGGCGCTGTAAACACGTCCCTGTGCGCTACCTTTGCCATCCCTGGCAAAGGACCCTCGCTTCGCCCCGCCTCCGGCGCCCATCGGCAGAGAGTTTGGCAGGCGCTTTCCACGGCGATTTTTCGCGTCTGTGCGGCGTGCGCCACGCGGGCGACGTCGGTAGCTCTCGCCCGCGCGAACGCCTAGAATGGTCGTCGAGTCAAAAGACCCACATGAATCCGACAAGTTGAAGGAATACCCGTGAATCCGGTCGAAACCACCTTCCAGTACGGTGCCAGCACCGTCACTCTCGAAACCGGGCGCGTCGCCCGTCAGGCTACCGGCGCCGTGCTGGTCACCATGGACGACACCGTGGTGCTGTGTACCGTCGTCGGCCGCAAGGATCTCAAGCCCGGCCAGGACTTTTTCCCGCTCTCCGTGCACTACCAGGAGAAGACTTACTCGGTCGGCAAGATCCCCGGCGGCTTCTTCAAGCGTGAAGGGCGCCCCACCGAGAAAGAGACGCTGACCTCGCGTCTGATCGACCGCCCGATCCGCCCGCTGTTTCCCAAGGGCTTCATGAACGAAGTCCAGGTCATCTGTACCGTACTCTCCGCCGATCGTAACCAGGACCCGGACATCGCTGCGATGCTCGGCACCTCGGCGGCACTGGCGATCTCCGGGCTGCCGTTCAACGGCCCGATCGGTGCCGCCCGCGTCGGTTTCACCGAGTCGCGTGGCTACTTCCTCAATCCCAAGGTGGACGAGCTCGCCACCACCGAGCTCAACATGGTCGTCGCCGGTACCGACAAGGCCGTGCTGATGGTCGAGTCCGAAGCCCAGGAGCTGAGCGAAGACGAAATGCTCGGCGGCGTGCTCTACGCCCACCAGGAGATGCAGGTCGCGGTGGAAGCGATCAAGGCATTCGCCCAGGAAGCGGGCAAGCCCAAGTGGGACTGGCAGCCGGCGGCCGACAACGCCGCGCTCAAGAGCGCCATCGCCGGCGCCTTCGAAGCCAAGATCGGCGAGGCCTATCGCATCACCGACAAGATGGCGCGTCAGGATGCGCTGGCCGCGATCCGCAGCGACGCGCTGGCCCAGTTCGCCGCCGGCGACAGCCCGCAGTTCAGTGCCGACGAGGTGAGCGGCGCTCTGGCCAGCCTCGAGAAGCACACTGTACGGCGTCGCGTCATCGCCGGCGAGCCGCGTATCGACGGCCGCGACCACAAGACCGTGCGTCCGCTCGACGTCAAGGTCGGCGTGCTGCCGCGCACCCACGGCTCGGCGCTGTTCACCCGCGGCGAGACCCAGGCCGTGGTCATCGCCACCCTGGGCACGCTGCGTGACGCCCAGCTGATCGAGTCGCTGGAAGGTGAGCGCAAGGATCGCTTCCTGCTGCACTACAACTTCCCCCCCTACAGCGTCGGCGAAGCCGGCTTCATGGGTGGCCCCAAGCGCCGCGAGATCGGCCACGGCCGGCTGGCGCGCCGCGGTGTGCAGGCGATGCTGCCGAGCGAGGACGACTTCCCCTACACCATCCGCGTGGTCTCCGAGATCACCGAGTCCAACGGTTCCAGCTCGATGGCGTCCGTCTGCGGCACCTCGCTGGCGCTGATGGATGCCGGCGTGCCGATCAAGGCGCCGGTGGCGGGTATCGCCATGGGCCTGGTCAAGGACGATGACGGCTTCGCCGTGCTCACCGACATCCTGGGTGACGAAGATCACCTCGGCGACATGGACTTCAAGGTGGCCGGTTCCGCCCAGGGCGTGACCGCACTGCAGATGGACATCAAGATCGAGGGCATCAACGAAGAGATCATGGAGACCGCGCTCTCCCAGGCGCACCAGGCGCGTCTCGAGATCCTCGACAAGATGAACGCGGTCATCGCCGAGAGCCGCAACGAAGTCTCCGACTACGCGCCGGCGATGCAGACGATCAAGATCGATCCGGACAAGATCCGTGACGTCATCGGCAAGGGTGGGGCCACCATCCGCGGTATCTGCGAAGAGACCGGCGCCTCCATCGACATCGACGACGACGGCACCGTGCGCATCTACGCCGAAGACCGCGCCGCGGCCAAGCGCGCCATCGACAGCGTCGAAGCGATCACCGCCGAAGCCGAGATCGGCAAGCTCTACCGTGGCAAGGTGGTGCGTCTGGCCGACTTCGGCGCCTTCGTCAACTTCATGCCGGGCACCGACGGTCTGGTGCACATCTCGCAGATCGTGCCGGAGCGCGTCAACGACGTGAAGGACTACCTGAGCGAAGGCCAGGAAGTCACGGTCAAGGTGCTCGATATCGACAACCGCAACCGCGTCAAGCTGTCGATCAAGGAGATCACCCCGGAAGAGCAGGCCGCCTTCGAAGCCTCGCTCGTCACCGCCGAGTAAGCCTGCGGGCACCACGCCCGCTGCTCGCTCGACCACGCCCGGTCCGCCTCGTGCGGGCCGGGCGTTTTTGTGACGAGCGCTTTTTTGAGGAACACTTCTGTCAATACCCTCTCAGGCGCTGACGGCGGTGGTGCGGGGTGCCGGCAGCCAGCGCTTGATCCGTCGCGACAGGCGCTTTTCCACCAGCTCGAAGCTGATCCAGGAGAGCAGCGCGATGATCGGCAGGCAGATCGCTAGGGTGAGATAAGGGCCGAGCCCCAGGCGCTGGGTGAGCAGGTAGTTGCCGCACCACAGCACGATGACATGGAGCAGATAGGTCGAGTAGGACCAGTCGCCCATGCGCTTGAACACCCGGTTGTCGCCGATGTATGGCTCCAGTGCGATGCAGGCGATCACCAGCAAGGCGCTTGGCAGCCCCCAGGCGAAAAAGCGCTGAGCGCCGGAAGGGTCGTCGAAGGCGAGTAGCGTCGCCACGCTGAGCCCGATCAGCAGCAGCGGCCACAGCCGCCCGGTGGGTAGCCCGTGGCGGGCGTAGTAGACGCCGATACCCACCCCGAGCAGGAACTCGAAGATGATCGGGTCGCTATAGAAGCTACTGATGAAGGGTTGGGGGGCAAACAGCGTATTGATCGCCACGATCGCGATCACCAGCCCCCACAGGCGCCACGGCCGCGCCAGCAGCAGCGAAGCGGCGAACACCAGGTAGAACAGCATCTCGAAGTTGAGCGTCCAGCCCACCGGTAGGATCGGGTAGTAGCCGTAGCCGGCCGGGTTCTCGGCAGGGATGAACAGCAGCGATTTGACCAGCCCGATGACACTGAAGCCGTACTCCGGCATCACGTCGCTGGTGAACACGATCACCAGCGCGGTGATTGCGGTGTACAGCCAGTAAGCGGGGACGATACGCGCGCAGCGCTGAAGCAGGAACTGGGGCATCGAGAGGCGCTTGCCGCGGGTCGAGACGGTGATCACGAAGCCGCTGATGACGAAGAAGATATCCACCCCCACCTGGCCACGGGTGGAAAGCAGATACTCGACCCAGTTATCGGCCTGGAAGCCGAAGAACACCTGCATGAAGTGGTGAAAGACGACGATCCACGCCGCCAGGGCGCGCAGCGCCTGAACCGAAACCAGCATCCCGCCTTCCTGTCTTCGACCAAAGTTGACAGCTATCCGAGGGTAAACGACGGCGAAAGTTCGCCGCCGTCACACAGGCTGACAAAATGCTATGTCGGGACAAGTTCTGTGCGGCAAGTTTGCACAGCCGGCGAGGCTCACACCTTGCGCAGTGCCACCTGTTCGACCAGATGATCGCGTCCCTTGCGCAGGATCAGGTCGGCGCGCGGGCGGGTGGGCAGGATGTTCTCGCGCAGGTTGCGGCGGTTGATGTCGCGCCACAGCCCTTCGGCGATCTCCAGCGCCTCGGCTTCGCCGATCTGGGCATAGCGGTGGAAGAAGGAGTCGGGGTTCTGGAAGGCGGTCTGGCGCAGCAGCTTGAAGCGCTCCAGATACCAGTCGTGGATATGCCGCTCTTCGGCGTCGATGTAGATCGAGAAGTCGAAGAAGTCGGAGACGAACGGCACCATCTTGCCGTCTTCGGGCAGGTCGCGCACCTGCAGCACGTTGATGCCCTCGACGATCAGGATGTCGGGGCGGTCGACGGTCTGGAACTCACGCTCACGCACATCGTAGGTGAGGTGCGAGTAGAGCGGTGCCTGGACGTTGCGCACCCCCGCCTTGATCCACGAGAGAAAGCGCAGCAGCGCGCCGATGTCGTAGCTCTCGGGGAAGCCCTTGCGGGTCATCAGGGCCTTGTCCTTGAGCACCGCGTTGGGATAGAGGAAGCCATCGGTGGTGACCAGATCGACCTTGGGGCTCGACGGCCAGCGCGCCAGCAGCTCCTTGAGAATACGCGCGGTGGTCGACTTGCCCACCGCCACCGACCCGGCCAGGCCGATGATGAACGGCGTCTTCTGGGTGTCGTCGATGTCGAGGAAGCGCTTGCGCTGGGCGTAGAGCTGCTGGCTGGCCTCGACGTAGGAGGAGAGCAGCCGTGACAGCGACAGATAGATGCGCCGCACCTCGTCGAGATCGATCGGGTCGTTGAGCGAGCGCAGCCGCTGCACCTCCTCGGAGGCGAGCGTCAGCGGCGTATCGGCGCGAAAGGCAGCCCACTGCTGCGCCGAGTAGAACTGGTAGGGTGAGAACGGGTCCGGTCTCAGTTGGTTCATTGGCTGTCTCTGACCATGATCGTCGAGTCGGCAGGCGGCGCTCAGCCGTCTTCCGGGCACTCATTGTCCGTGGTGTGGCCGGAATCGGCAAACCGCGGTAGCCACATCGGCTGGATGCCGCGGGCGTCCGTCGTACCTTGGGCGACGAAGCCCAGCGCCTGATAAAGGGCGAATGCGGCCAGGTTGTCTCGGAACACATTGAGGGTGACGCAGCGAGCCTGGCGCTGCCGGGCCTGTGCCAGCAGGTGTCGGCACAGGCTGCGCCCCAGCCCCTGACCGCGGCGCTCGGGGGCGACGATGAGCCGGGCCAGGTGCCAGTGGTCGCCCGCCTTGGGCACCAGCTGGCCGAAGGCGACGGGATGCGCGCCCTCGCGCAGGGTGAAGGCGGGCGTGGCGCCGCCGCCGAACTCGCGCCACAGGCTAGCGGGCTCCGGCGGCCAGCAGAGCCCCGGGCCGGCCCAGCGTTCGAGTGCCTGCGGCGAGTCGATCCAGCCGGCGATCACGCGTAGATCGCCCGGCAGCGCCGCACGCCAGCGGCGTTCAGGCATGCGCGGGCTCTGGCAGGGTGACCGCGATATTGTCGATCAGCCGGGTGCGGCCCAGATAGACGGCGCCCAGCAGCCGCGCCGCACCGCTGGCCTGGGGCGCCAGCGGCGTCAGGTGGGCATCACGCAGTTCCAGATAGTCCAGCGTCAGGCCCGCGTCCGTCAGGGCCTGGCGCGCCCGGGCCAGACTGGTATCGATGGGTTCACCCTCGGCCAGCGCGGCGGCGCACTCGCGCAGGCTGCGGTAGAGCGCGCTGGCGCGCTGGCGCTCCTCGGCGGAGAGATAGCCATTGCGCGAGGAGAGCGCCAGGCCATCGTCGGCACGCGCCGTGGCCACGCCCTCGATCTGAATCGGGAAGTGCAGATCGGCGACCAGCTTGCGAATCACCGCCAGCTGCTGGAAATCCTTCTCGCCAAAACAGGCGACGTCCGGCTGGGTCAGATGGAACAGCAGCGAGACCACGGTGGCGACGCCGTCGAAATGGCCGGGGCGGCTGCCGCCGCAGAGCCCCTCCGAGACGCCGGGTACCCGCACCCGGGTCAGACCCTCGAGCCCCTGCGGGTAGAGAGCCTCCACGCTGGGGGCGAACAGCAGGTCACAGCCGTGGCGTTCGAGTTGCTCGCTGTCGGCCGCCAGGGTGCGCGGGTAGCGTGCAAAGTCCTCGCCCGGGCCGAACTGAAGAGGATTGACGAACAGCGTCGCCACTACCACGTCGGCCAGCTCGCGGGCCCGCTCGACCAGTGCCAGATGGCCCGCATGCAGGTTGCCCATGGTCGGTACCAGGGCGATACGCCGGCCGTGACGGCGCTCGCCGTCGAGCCACTCGCGCAGCGGCGCAATGGCGTGCAGGGTGTGCATCAGAAGGTGTGCTCCTCGGCCGGGAAGGTGCGCGCCTTGACCGCCTCGTGATAGGCGCGGAAAGCGTCGGCGATGCTGTCACGGCCACTCAGGAAGTTCTTGACGAAGCGCGGCACGTAGCCGCTGTTGAGCCCCAGCACGTCGTGCATCACCAGGATCTGGCCGTCGACCTCGTCGCCGGCGCCAATACCGATCACCGGTGCGGCGACGGCGTCGCGCACCGCCTTGCCCAGATCCGCCGGCACGCACTCCAGCAGGATCACCGCCGCGCCCGCATCTACCAGGCATTGGGCGTCATGGATGATGCGCTGGGCCTGATCGCGCTCGCGGCCCTGGACCTTGAAGCCGCCGAAACGGTGCACGCTCTGCGGGGTCAGGCCGAGATGCGCGCACACCGGCACGCCGCGTCGGTGCAGCTCGTTGACGCCCTCGGCCATCCACGCCTCGCCCTCGATCTTGATCATCTCGGCGCCGGCACGCATCAGGGTGCCGGCGTCGCGCAACAGTTGCGCGGTGTCGACGTTGCTCATGAACGGCAGGTCGACCATCAGCAGGCTCTGGCGCTTGGCGCGGGCCACGCAGGCGGTGTGGTAGCAGAGGTCATCGAGGGTGACCGGCAGCGTGCTGGCGTGACCCTGCAGCACCATGCCGAGGGAGTCGCCCACCAGCAGCACTTCGATGCCGGCCTCATCGGCGCAGCGGGCGAAGGTCGCGTCATAGGCGGTCAGGCAACTGAAGGTATCGCCGCGCGTCTTGAGTTCGCGCAGCGTATTCAGGGTAACGGGCTTCATCACGGTTCTCTCGCAGGTATCGAACGCCGGGTACCTTGGGCGCGGGGCCGAGTGTAAAGCGTTGTTCGGGGGACGCAACACGACATTAGGCTGTCGTCGGTGCGCCGGGGCTCACGCCGGCAGGCGGTGCAGCGGCTGGTGCGCCAGGGCGGCGGCGCGTTCGCCCACCGGGATGCCGTCGAGTACCAGCGTGGGGTCGATCTCGGCCAGGGGTTCGAGCACGAAGCGCCGCGCCAGGCGTTGCGGATGCGGCAGGGTCAGGCGCGGGGTGTGCAGGCTCAGGTCGGCGTAGCTGAGCAGGTCGAGGTCCAGCGTGCGCGGCCCCCAGTGGCGCAGGCGCACACGACGGTGGCGCTGCTCCAGCGCCTGCAACTGATCGAGCAGTGCCAGTGGCGAGAGGCGGGTGCGCAGGGCCACCACGGCATTGACGAAGTCGGGCTGGTCCTGGGGACCCACGGGGGCGCTCGCATAGAGCGAGGAGCGCGCCACCAGGGTGCTCAGCGGCAGGACCGCGAGCGCCGCGAGGGCGCGCTCGAGCTGATCGCGCGGTGCCTCGAGATTGCTGCCGAGGCCGATATAGGCCAGCGCGCCGGTGGAATCACTCATCCAGGGTCGGCGGTGCGGCGCGGTTGCTGGGGCGACGGCGCTTGCGCGGGCGGCGGCGCTTGGGCTTGCCGTTGGTGGAGGCCGGGTGGCCACCACCGACCTGCTTCATCAACTCGTGCTGACGGCTCTCGTCGGCGTGCTGGAACTCGGTCCACCACTCGCCCAGCTCAGGCGTGAGCTCGCCGGCCTGCTCGCGCAGCAGCAGGAAGTCGTAGGCGGCGCGGAAGCGCGGATGCTCCAGCGTCTGGAACACCTTGCGCCCGCGCCGGCGCGGCAGGTGCTGCTGGAGATCCCAGATCTCGCGCATGGGGATGCTGAAACGCTTGGGAATCGAGGTGTGCTGGAGCTGACGGCTGATGACCTGCTGTGCCGCCGCCTGCTGGGCGGGGACATCGGGCAGCTCCTGCTCGTGGGCCAAGCGGGCGGTGCGCTGTACCACGCACGGCCACAGCAGCGCAGCGAAGAGGAAGGCCGGGGTGACCGGGCGATCCTCGGCCAGGCGGGCATCGGTGTTGGCCAGCGCCTGCTCGACCAGGGCTTCTGCCCAGGGCAGGTCTGCCAGCGCCTCGTCGCTCTCCGGGAACAGCATGGCGTAGAGCCCGAGTTCGCGCAGGCAGCGGAAGCTCTGCACCGCGTGGCCGGAGAGGAACAGCTTGAGCACCTCTTCGAACAGACGTGCCGGCGGAATCTGCAGCAGCAGCGGGGCGAGTTCGCGAATTGGCGCCTCGGTGCCGGCTTCGATGGCGAAATCGAGCTTGGCGGCGAAGCGGGCGGCACGCAGCATGCGCACCGGATCCTCGCGATAGCGCGTCTCGGGGTCGCCGATCAGGCGCAGCAGGCGGCGGTCGAGATCGGCGATGCCGCCGGTCCAGTCGTAGATGCTGAAGTCGCTGACGCTGTAATAGAGGGCGTTGACGGTGAAGTCGCGGCGGATAGCGTCCTCTTCCACGCTGCCCCAGACGTTGTCACGCAGCAGCAGCCCTTCGTCGGACTGCTGGCTGACGTTGCCGTCATCGCCCTCGCCGTGGCTGCCGCGGAAGGTGGTGACCTCGATGATCTCGCGACCGAAGCGCACGTGAACGATACGGAAACGCCGGCCGATGATGCGCGAATTGCGAAACAGCTGGCGCACCTCGTCGGGGGTGGCGCTGGTGGCGACGTCGAAGTCCTTGGGCTGCCGGCCGAGCAGGGAGTCACGGATGCAGCCGCCCACCAGATAGGCGTCGTAGCCGGCGCCATTGAGCCGGTAGAGCACCTTGAGGGCGTTTTCGCTCAGATTCTTGCGCGATACGCTGTGCTCGTCGCGGGGGAGCACGATCTGTTGCAGGACCGGTTCGGCGGCGTCGGCGCGGGCGGACTCGGGGCCGAAGAGACTCTTCAAACGTTCACCGGGACGTTGTAGAAAGCGGGAAAATCCTTTGAACATGCGGCGAAGTCGACTCGCGAGATAGCAAAGCCCCAGTGTAGCGGAGCCCCGGAGGCTTGCATAGCGAAGCCCTGGCCATCTGTCCAGCCTCGTCTCCCTGTCTCCGCTGGCTCGAGGGTGAGTCGCACACGGCAAGACCGGCGCACAGCAAAAAGGGGAGGCCATCGGCCTCCCCTCTTAAGCATTTTCTGCAACGTCCATGCCGCTTCTTTTTGTTCGTGATGGCGCATCGCCTTGAATACGCAACACAGTCACCGAGCGGTGGCATCATCGACGCAGAGCATCACGATACCGCGGGTGGCGACCACCTCGTATTCAAAACAATAATCCAACCACGACAGGCAATGCCTTTTCCCGAGTGTTGTCGTTGTTTCGGGAAGTCTTCGGGTTACGGGGCGCGTTGTTGTTGTTGCCCGGCCTACCGAAGAACGTCGCGTCCTGGTTGCATGCATGACTCGAGGGCGTTGTCGTTGTTGTCCCTCTGGCTGCCTGGAGGCCGTTGTCGTTGTTGTCGCTCCGGCGGCAGCGAGTCGTTCGAGTCGACGCCTGAGTTGTCGTTGTTGGCGTCAGTGCTGTCTTCCTGTCGCAATTGTTATTGTTGGTGCGACCGGTGGATGTCGTTTGTTCTTCTTGTCCAATGTGAGTGCACTGGGCGTGCCATCCCCTGGTTTTTTCTTTTTGATCAATGGTTTAGCTTTTTCCTTGAGGCCAGGTCTTGATCTTGTCGGCCCGTATGCCTGAGAGGGGTGGTTCAAAACGGGGCAGAAAAGCCATCCGATGCTTGTTCTTGGTGCAGAACCCCTCCTGCAATGGCGACAAGGGTGACGCAAAATGACATGAATTGCGCTTAGACCATGGTCGTCAGTCGAAGGGGGTAGACGCGCGCGCCGCCGGTGTTCACGTCAGATCGCGGTAGGCATGGGGTGTCAGCGCCCGCGGGGACCAGGCATCCACCGCCCACGCTAGCTGGGTGGTGACCGGGGCCCGGTGCAACTCCGCAGGGGGGCGCTGGTCGAGCAGCGCGAGCGCCCGGTGGAGCAGCGGGCGCACGGTGGCGTCATCCAGTGGCAGCGGTGGCGCCAGATTCTGCTTGGAGAGTTTCTGCCCGTCCTCGCCGCGAATCAGTGGCAGGTGCAGATAGCGCGGCTCGGGGTAGTCCAGGGCCTGCTGCAGCTGGCGCTGCCACGGGGTGTTGTCGAGCAGGTCGAAGCCACGCACCACGTCGGTGATGCCCTGGGCGGCATCGTCGACCACCACCGCCAGCTGATAGGCCCACAGGCCATCCTTGCGTTTGACCACCACATCGCCCTGGGTGGTCGGGTCGAGCCGCTGGGTGCCGAACAGCCGGTCCTGCCAGACCACCGGATTGGGGCCGAGGTCGGTGCGCAGGCGCCACGCCTGGGGGCGCTGGGGATGGCGCGGATGCTCGCGGCACCAGCCGGGGTAGTGGCCGAGATGCTGCCACTCCTTGCGCGAGCAGCCGCAGGGGTAGACCCGGCCGGTGGCGGCCAGGCGTTCGAGCGCGGCCTGGTAGGCGTCGTCGCGCCGGTGCTGGAAGCAGATCTCGCCGTCCCAGGTAAGGCCGAAGGCCGCCAGCTGGCGTTGAATGGTCGCCGCGGCCTGGGGCGGGCAGCGTGGCGGGTCGATGTCCTCGATGCGCAGCAGCCAGCGCCCGCCGGCGGCGCGCGCGTCGAGCCAGCTACCCAGGGCGGCGACCAGCGATCCCAGGTGCAGTGGGCCGGAAGGCGTGGGGGCGAAACGACCGATGTAGGGCATCGTCTCTCCATGATGGTCTGGGAAAGCCGGCGTGATGGGAAGCGCCAGCAGAACGGGAAAAACAAAACGGGCACCCGTCGGTGCCCGTCTGCTGCTGGCCCAGGCGATCCATGGACCGCCGAGCTAAGGAATCACTGCATAAATGCCTACACAAGCGAATAGCTGCGTTACGCGGTACTAGAAAGCTCGCCTAACCCCAAGTTATGTCTCGCTTTCTGCGTTCCGGGCGCCTTGCTCTTCATCTTGCTCGGCGATTTATTCAGCGTTTCCCTAATTGGCGCGATCAGCCCCCGAGCTGCTTCTCCTTCAGCTCCGCCAGCGTCTTGCAGTCGACGCACAGGGTGGCGGTGGGGCGTGCCTCGAGGCGGCGGATGCCGATCTCGACGCCACACGCTTCGCAGAAGCCGTAATCGTCTTCGTCGATCTTGTCGATCGTTTCGTTGATCTTCTTGAGCAGTTTACGCTCGCGGTCACGCGTTCTCAGCTCGAGGCTGAAGCCCTCTTCCTGCGTCGCCCGGTCGGCGGGATCGGCGAAGTTGTTCGCCTCTTCCTGCAGGTGGCGCACCGTGCGATCGACCTCTTCCATAAGATCCTGTTTCCAGCCCAGCAGGATCTCACGGAAGTGCGCAAGCTGCTTTTCGTTCATGTACTCTTCACCCGGTGCCGGCTGGTACGGGGTGAATGCCTTGGGCGCTTCCGTTTTCTTTTCTGCTACTGGCATGGGGCTGCCTCGTTACACAAGTGTCGTGACGCGTGTGATTCGGTCGAGAATCGACCATGGGCAGCATCAGCCGCCGCCCGAAGCCATGCTTGTTTAGCGAAAAAGTTACCGCATTGCAACTAAAGCCGCGCTTTATTTTTGGCCATCGCGACGCTGCGACCGGTATATCGCCGCGCGCCGCGGTGGCGCCATCCAAACGGAGCGGTAGGGGGGAGCCGGCCGCTGCGGCCGGTATCCGTCCTGCCGCGTGTCCCGCTGAGAGGAGTCGATAGAAGATGTACTGGAGCGATCGCCTGGCGGCGGTAGCGCCGTTTCGTGTCATGCGCCTGCTGGAAGCGGCTCAGGCCCGCGAGGCCGCCGGTCACGACGTCATTCATCTGGAGATCGGCGAGCCCGATTTCCCCTCCCCCGAGGCGGTGGTCGCGGCGGGCCAGCAGGCGCTGGCGGCGGGGCACACCCGCTACACGCCGGCATGCGGCCTGCCGGCGCTGCGCGAGGCGATCGCTGAACACTATCAGCGCTGCCACGGGGTAACACTCGACCCGCGTCGGGTGATCGTCACCCCCGGCGCTTCCGGGGCGCTGCTGCTGGCCAGTCAGCTGCTGGTGCAGCGCGGTGACCGAGTGCTGATGGCCGACCCTACCTATCCCTGCAACCGCCACTTCATGGCGCTGGCCGAGGCCGCGGTGGACTGTGTTCCGGTCGGTCCGGAGAGCGGCTGGCAGCTCGATGCGGCGCTGCTCGCGCAGCACTGGCAGCCCGCCACGCGGCTGGCGATGCTGGCCACGCCTTCCAACCCCACCGGCCATATGCTGTCGGCGTCGCAGCTTGCGGCGGTGGCGCAGACGGTGGCGGCACGCGACGCGGCGCTTTTGGTCGACGAGATCTATCAGGGGCTGTGCTACGACGTCGCGCCGGTCTCCGCGGTGAGCGCGGCGCCGGAGGCGTTCGTGGTCAACAGCTTCTCCAAGTTCTTCGGCATGACCGGCTGGCGGCTGGGCTGGCTGGTGGCCCCCGAAGCCGCGGTGGAGCCGCTGTCGCGGCTGGCCCAGAACGTCTTCCTGGCGCCGCCGACCCTCTCCCAGCACGCCGCCCTGGCTGCCTTCTCGCCCGAGTGCCTGGCCCAGTTGGAAGCGCGCCGCGCCGAGCTGCAGCTGCGTCGTGATGCGCTGCTCGCAGGGTTGGCGCGGCTCGGCCTGGCGCCGGCGCAGCCGCCCCAGGGCGCGTTCTATGTCTGGCTCGACGTCTCTGCCCATACCGACGACAGCGAGGCGTTCTGCCGCGCGCTGCTCGACGAAGAGAACGTGGCGATCACCCCGGGCACCGACTTTGCCGTGCGCGGTGGGGGCCACCATGTGCGGATCGCCTTCACCACCGGGGTGGCGCGACTGGAAGAGGCGGTCGCACGTCTCGAGCGCTTTCTGGCCCGACGGGGGCGCGGGTGAGCCTGCGCCAGGACCCGCCCCGGATCGAGCTGGTGCCCGGCACGCTGCTGCGCCGCTACAAGCGCTTTCTGGCCGATGTGCAGCTCGATGACGGCCGCGAGGTGGTGGCGCACTGCCCCAATACCGGGTCGATGCGCGCGGTGAACGTGCCCGGCTGCCGGGTGTGGCTGTCGCCGAGCACCAATCCGGCACGCAAGCTGGCCTGGACCTGGGAGCTGATCGAGCTGCCGGACGGTCAGGGCGGGGTCGACTGGGTGTCGGTGCATACCGGGCGTGCCAACGCCCTGGTGGCGGCGGCACTGCGGGCCGGACGCGTGGCGCCGCTGGCCGACTTCGCGCGTTTGACGCCGGAGGTCAAGGTCGAGGGCGCAAGGCTCGACTTCCGCCTCGACCTGGCCTCCGGTGACGCCTGCTACGTCGAGGTCAAGCAGGTGACGCTGAAGGAGCGCGACGGCCACGGCTACTTTCCCGATGCGGTGAGTGAGCGTGGGCGGCGCCATCTCGATGTGCTGGCCACACTCGCTGCCGCGGGCCAGCGCAGCGTGCTGCTGTTCTGCGTGGCGCATACCGGCATTCAAGACGTGGCGCCAGCGGCGCATCTCGATCCCGCCTACGCCGCTCGGCTACGCGAGGTGGCCGATCAGGGGGTGGAGGTGCTGGCCTATGGCTGCGACCTGCGCCAGGGCGATGGCCGGCCGCTAGGCATGCGCCTGGCGCGCCGGCTGGCGGTCGATCTCGAGCGTCGACTGCCGCCGTCGGCAGACTGAGGCCGAGCTAGCGTCCGCGGCAGACCCGGAAGATCGCCGTCTCGCCAAACAGATTGGGCCAGCGCCGCGAGGTCCAGTGTGGCTGGTGATCGGCGCTGCCCACCGCTTCGTCGGCGATGCGTACGCCCTTTTCGCGGCACAGGTTGGCGAAGTCGCGGAAGGTCGACAGGTGGATGTTGGGGGTGTCGTACCAGGCGTGGGGCAGCGAACGCGACACCGGCATGCGACCGCGCAGGCTCAGGTGCAGGCGGTGCTTCCAGAAGGCGAAGTTGGGAAAGGCGATGATGCACTCCGGGGCCACTCGCAGCATTTCGACCAGCATGCTGTCGGGTCGCCGCAGCGCCTGCAGGGCCTGGGTCATCACCACCACGTCGAAGGCGTCGTCGTCGAAGTTGCCGAGGCCGTCGTCGAGGTTCTGCTCGATCACGTTGACCCCGCGGCGCAGGCAGGCGGCTAGCCCCGCCGGGTCGATCTCCAGCCCGTAGCCGGTGACCCCCTTGCGCTGGCCCAAGGTGTCCAGCAGGGTGCCGTCGCCGCAGCCGAGGTCGAGAATGCGGGCGCCTGCGGGCACCCAGTCGTAGATCAGTTCGAGATCGGCGCGCATCAGCGGCTCTCCCCGCAAATATCGGCATGGACCCGCTGCATGAAGCTGCCGAACACCGCCTGGTAGTGGTCGTTGGGCAGCAGGAAGGCGTCGTGCCCGTGGGGCGAGTCGACGTTGACGTAGCTCACCGCCTTGCCCGCGCGCAGCAGGGCGTCGACCAGCTCGCGCGAGCGTGCCGGGGCGAAGCGCCAGTCGGTGGTGAAACTGATCACCAGATAGGGGCAGGCGACCGGGGCCAGCGCCGCGGCGAGATCGCCGTCGTGCTGGCCGGCGGGGTCGAAGTAGTCCAGCGCCTTGGTCATCAGCAGGTAGGTGTTGGCATCGAAGCGGGTCGAGAAGGTGTCGCCCTGGTGACGCAGATAGGACTCGACCTGGAACTCGACGTCGTAGCCGAAGTTGAGCTGGTCGCTGCGCAGGTCGCGGCCGAAGCGCGAGCCCATCGAGTGCTCCGAGAGATAGGTGATGTGGCCGATCATGCGTGCCAGCTTCAGCCCCAGCTTGGGGATCGCCTCGCGTTCGGCGTACCAGCCGTCGAAGAAGTCGGGGTCGGAACGAATCGCCTGGCGCGCGACCTCGTTGAAGGCGATGTTCTGGGCCGAGAGGCGCGGCGTGGCGGCGATCACCACCGCATTGGCGACCCGCTCGGGGTAGGCGATCGTCCACTGCAGTGCCTGCATGCCGCCGAGGCTGCCACCGACCACCGCGGCGAAGCGGTCGATGCCGAGGTGATCGGCCAGGCGCGCCTGGCTATGCACCCAGTCGGCCACGGTGAGCACCGGAAAGGTGGGCCCCCACAGCCGCCCGGTCTCGGGGTTGACACTACCCGGCCCGGTGCTGCCGTGGCAGCCGCCGAGGTTGTTGAGCGAGACGACGAAGAAGCGGTCGGTGTCGATCACCTTGCCGGGGCCGATATAGGCATCCCACCAGCCGGGCTTGCGCTCGTCGGCGCCATGGTAGCCGGCGGCGTGGTGGTGGCCGGAGAGCGCATGGCAGATGAGCACGGCGTTGCTGCGCTCGGCGTTGAGCGTGCCGTAGGTCTCGTAGACCAGCTCGAAGCGCGCCAGGGTCTTGCCGCAGGCGAGCGGCAGCGGCGTGTCGAAGGTCGCGGTCTGGGGCGTGACCAGGCCGACCGAATCGGGCGGGAAGGAAGCGGACATGAAACGCGGAGGTCTCCAGAATCAGCGGGGCAGACGACCGCCACCCGGGCACAGCGTGCGACCGGGGGCGGTGGCGGCGTTCAGAATCCGACCAGGGCGCCCGGCAGGCCGGCGGCGCGGGCGAGTGCGCCGACCAGCAGGCTGTCGAGCAGGTTGATGGCGATGAAGACCACGATCGGCGACAGGTCGATCATGCCCAGCGGCGGGATGACCCGGCGCACCGGGGCCATGATCGGCTCGACGATCTGCATCACCAGCAGCGCGCCGGGATGGCTCGCGCGGGGTGCCACCCAGCTCAGGATGATCATGATGATCAGGGCGAAGAAGTAGATCTTCAGAATGGCGTTGAGCACCCCGGCGATGGACGCGAGCAGGATGCCCTGCAGCGGCGGCATGCCGAAGCCCGCGAACTGGAAGATGGCGATGATCACGATCGCCTTGAGCAGGAAGCCGGCGAACAGGGTGGCGATGTCGATCCGCCCGAGCGGGCGCAGGAACTTCTGCAGCGGCGCCACCACTGGCTGGGTCGCCTTGACGATCCCCTGGCTCATGGGGTTGTAGTAGTCCGCCTGCGAGAACTGCAGCAAGAAGCGCAGCATGAGGACGAAGAGGTAGATGCTGGCGAGGCTGTTGACCAGCATCAGACCGGCGCTTCCGAGATGACTGCCCATCGAATGATCTCCTAGTGATTCGGCAACTTCAGTTCTGGCTCAGTTCGCGTGACAGCTCGCGGGCGCGCTCTGCGGCGGCCTCGGCGGCTTCGGCCACGATGCGCGGTAGCTCGGCATCCTGGAAGCTCTGGATGGCGCGCTCGGTGGTGCCATTGGGCGAGGTGACGCGGCGGCGCAGCTCGGCCGGTTCGAACTCGCTCTCCCGCGCCATCTTGGCCGCGCCAAAGACCGTCTGTAGCGCCAGCCGACGCGCGCTCTCCGGCGCCAGCCCCAGCGCGATGCCGGCGGCTTCCAGCGACTCCATGAACAGGAAACAGTAGGCCGGGCCGCTGCCGGAGACAGCGGTCACGGCGTCGATCTGTGCCTCCTCCTCGACCCACTCGACCAGCCCCACCGCCCCCAGCAGTTCGCTCGCCAGACTGCGCTGGGCGGCGTCCACGCGGGCGTTGGCGTAGAGGCCGCTGGCGCCGGCGCCGACCAGTGACGGGGTGTTGGGCATGCAGCGTATCACGGCCAGCTCGCCGCCCAGCCACTGCTCCAGCGTGGCCGCCTCGAGCCCGGCGGCCACCGATACGATCAGCGGGCGGCGCGCCTGCACCGCCTCACGCAGCGACAGGCACAGTTCGCGCATCATCTGCGGCTTGACCGCGAGCACCACCACGTCGGCCGTGGCGACGGCGGCGAGATTGTCGCGGGTGGTGTGGATCGGATACTGCGCGGCGATGGCGTCGAGGCGCTCCTGGCTGCGCGAGGTGGCAGTGATGGCGGCGGCCGGATAGCCGCTGTCGAGCATGCCGCCGAAGATGGCGCTGGCCATGTTGCCAGCACCGATGAAGCTGATGTGGCTGGCCTGGGATGAGTCGGTCATGACGAAGTCCTGTATCGCAGCGAAGAAAAGGGTGGCCTCACGGCCGGGCGCCGGCGGGAGGGCGGCTGCCGAAGAGCGCGGTGCCCAGGCGTACCAGCGTGGCACCTTCGGCGACGGCGGCTTCGAGGTCACCGCTCATGCCCATCGAAAGCGTATCCAGCGGCGCCTCGGGGAAACGCCTGCGCAGTGCCTCGAAGGCTTCGCGCACGGCGCGGAAGGCCTCGCGCTGGCGGGCCGGGTCGTCGCTCGGCGCCGGCAGCGCCATCAAGCCGCGCAGGCGCAGATTGGGCAGCGCCAGCAGCGCCTCGGCCAGGGCCGGTAGTGCATCGGCGTCGACGCCGGCCTTGCTCGCCTCGCCGCTGACATTGAGCTGCAGGCAGACATTGAGCGGGGCGAGCGTCGGCGGTCGTTGATCCGACAGCCGGCGGGCGATCTTCTCGCGCTCGACACTGTGGACCCAGGCGAAGTGCTCGGCGACGTCACGGGTCTTGTTCGACTGCAGGGCGCCGATGAAATGCCACTCGATATCGTCGAGCGCGGCCAGTTGGGCCTGCTTCTCCAGTGCCTCCTGCAGGTAGTTCTCGCCGAATGCGCGTTGACCGGCGTCATAGGCCTGACGCAGCATGGCGGCAGGCTTGGTCTTGCTGACGGCCAGGATACGGGCCGCCTCGGCGGGGCGTCCTGCGGCCTGCAACGCCGCCTGCAGGCGCTCATTGGCCGCGTGGAGAGACTGGGGCACCGACGCTTCTGGCATACTAGACAGCGACCTTATGCAGGGGATCGTATAAAAGCCCATGGATATTACCGAACTGCTGGCGTTCTCGGCAAAGCAAGACGCCTCGGACCTGCACCTCTCGGCGGGTCTGCCGCCGATGATTCGCGTCGATGGTGACATGCGGCGTCTCAACGTGCCGGCGCTCGATGACAGTCAGGTCAGGCGGCTTATCTATGATGTGATGAACGATCGCCAGCGGCGCGACTTCGAAGCCGACCTGGAGACCGACTTCTCGTTCGAGGTGAGCGGCGTGTCTCGTTTTCGAGTCAATGTCTTCACCCAGGGGCGCGGCGCCGGCGCGGTGTTCCGGATCATTCCGAGTCTCGTGCGTTCGCTCGAAGAGCTCGATCTGGGCGATGTGTTCCGGCGCCTGGCGATGTTGCCGCGGGGTCTGGTGCTGGTCACCGGCCCGACCGGTTCGGGCAAGAGCACCACGCTGGCGGCGATGATCGACTACATCAATAGTCATCGCCAGGAGCATATCCTGACCATCGAGGACCCGATCGAGTTCGTCCATCAGAGCAAGCGCTGTCTGATCAATCAGCGCGAGGTGCACCGTGACACCAAGGGCTTCGCGCCGGCGCTGCGTTCCGCCCTGCGGGAGGACCCAGACGTAATCCTAGTGGGCGAGCTGCGTGATCTGGAGACGGTGCGTCTGGCGTTGACCGCCGCCGAGACCGGGCACCTGGTCTTTGCCACCCTGCACACTACCTCGGCGGCCAAGACCATCGATCGTATCATCGATGTCTTCCCCGGTGACGAGAAGGGCATGGTGCGCTCGATGCTGTCGGAGTCGCTGCAGGGGGTGATCTCGCAGACGTTGCTCAAGCGTGCCGGGGAGGGTGGGGGGCGTGTCGCCGCGCATGAGATCCTTCTTGGTAACTCCGCGATCCGCAATCTGATCCGCGAGGGCAAGGTGGCGCAGATGTACTCGGCGATCCAGACCGGTGGCAATCTGGGCATGCAGACCCTGGATGCCGCGCTCGCCCGACTGGTCGCCGATGGCTTGGTCTCGCGTCAGGAAGCGCAGGCCAAATCCCGTACAGGGTTCGAGAGCTAGTGCCGGGAGGCCACCGACACCGCTGCCCGGTGAGCGCGGCGGGCCCCGGGCCTGTCGCAGCCGTTTTTTCGTTCAGGACTCGTCATGACGCCGCACCAATGGTTTGAACAGCTTCTCGATATCATGATCGCCAAGCAGGCCTCCGACCTGCTGATTTCCACCGGCGCACCGCCCTGTCTCAAGCTCGATGGCAAGCTGGTCGCGCTGGGTGACGTGCCGCTGCGCCCCGAACAGGTGCGCGAGCTGGTGGCGACCACCTTGCCGCCAGGCGGGCGCGAGGATTTCGAGCGCGAGCATGAGGCCAACTTTGCGCTCAGCTTGAGCGGCAAGGGGCGGTTCCGGGTCAGTGCTTTCTTCCAGCGCAGTCAGCAAGCGATGGTGGTGCGCCGCATCGCCTATGACATTCCGGCGCTCGAGAGCCTGGGGCTTCCCGAGGCGGTCGCCACGCTGCCGACCATCCGGCGCGGCCTCATACTGGTGGTCGGGGGGACCGGCAGCGGCAAGTCCACCACCCTGGCGTCGATGATCCAGCACCGCAACCGCACCAGCGGTGGGCATATCATCTGCATCGAAGACCCGATCGAGTACATGCATCCACATCAGCGCGGGATCATCAATCAGCGCGAGGTGGGCATCGACACCGAGTCCTACGAGATCGGCCTCAGGAATGCGCTGCGTCAGGCGCCGGACGTGATCGTGATCGGCGAGATTCGCAGTCGCGACACCATGGAGCTGGCGCTCGCCTTCGCCGAGACCGGGCATCTGTGTCTCGCCACACTCCACGCCAACAACGCCGACCAGGCGGTGGAGCGGATCCTCAATCTGTTCCCGTCCGAGCGCCACGACCAAGTGTGGATGGATCTGTCGCTCAACCTGCGCGCCGTCGTGGCTCAGCAACTGCTGCCACGGCGCGATGGCGAGGGGCGCTGTCTGGCCACCGAGGTGATGCTGCAGTCGCCGCTGATCAGCGAGCTGATCCGGCGCGGCGAGATCAGTGAACTCAAGCCGCTGATCCGGCGTTCGCGGGAGCTGGGCATGCAGACCTTCGATCAGTCGCTCTACGCCCTCTATAGCCAGGGATTGATCGATGAGCGCGTTGCGCGCTCTCACGCCGACTCCGCCAACGATCTGCGCATGCTGATCAAGTATGGCGAAGCGGGGGCGTCTGGCGAGGCCGGCGGCGAGGCTGGCGAAGGCCGGTTCACCCTGGCCGACGACGACTGAACCACCGCTGGCCGCGGCTCAACGGCACCCCGGAGTCATGCTACTATTGCCGCCTTTCAAGACCGATGGCGTTTGGAGTGGAGACGGATACGATGAGCGAGGTCGCCGAGGCGCTGGCACTGATCATGCGGGGCACGCAGGAAATCCTGGTCGAGGAGGAGCTGGTCAAGAAGCTCGAATCGGGCCGCAAGCTGCGTATCAAGGCCGGGTTCGATCCCACGGCACCCGACCTTCACCTGGGACACAGCGTGCTGCTGACCAAGATGCGTCAGTTCCAGGACCTGGGTCACGAAGTGATCTTCCTCATCGGAGACTTCACCGGACGTATCGGCGACCCTACCGGCAAGAACGTCACCCGCAAGCCGCTCACCGAAGAAGAGGTCAAGGCCAACGCCCAGACCTATCGTGAACAGGTGTTCAAGATCCTCGATCCGGCCAAGACCGAAGTACGCTTCAATGCCGAATGGTTCGGTCAGATGTCAGCGGCGGACATGATCGAACTCGCCGCCCAGAGCACCGTGGCGCGCATGCTCGAGCGCGACGACTTCGAGAAGCGCTACCGCGCAGGGCAGTCGATCTCGATCCACGAGTTTCTCTATCCCCTGGTCCAGGGCTACGATTCGGTCGCCCTCGAGGCGGACGTCGAACTCGGCGGTACCGATCAGAAGTTCAATCTGCTGATGGGGCGCGAGATCCAGAAGCACTTCGGTCGCGAGCCGCAGGTGGTCATCACCATGCCGCTGCTCGAAGGGCTGGATGGCGTCAACAAGATGTCCAAGTCGCTCAACAACTATGTCGGCGTGGACGACGCCCCCGGGGTGATGTTCAACAAGCTGGTATCGATGCCCGACAGTCTGATGTGGCGCTACTTCGAACTGCTGTCGCTGAAGTCCAACGACGATATCGAGGCGATTCGCCGCGATATCGAGCAGGGGGCCAACCCGCGCGACATCAAGATGACCTTGGCGCGTGAGCTGATCGCCCGCTACCACGGCGACGAGGCCGCGGCCAATGCCCACCGTTCCGCCGGCAACCAGCTGGCGGACGGCGAGCTGCCCGAAGACCTGCCCGAAGTCGAGGTGAGCTTCGACGGCGCAACCGAAGCCCCGATCGCCGCGGTGCTCAACCGCGCCGACCTGGCCACCAACAGTGCCCAGGCCAAGGATATGCTCAAGAACGGCCGGGTGAAGGTCGATGGCGAGGTGGTCGCGCCGAGTGCTCTGCTGGCCACCGGCAAGAGTTACATCATTCAGGCCGGCAAGAAGCGCTACGCCCGCGTCACCCTCGGCTGATCGTTTCCGCCGCGTCCCTATAACGCCCGCCCTGTGCGGGCGTCATGCATTTCTGGAGGCGGCGCCGGACCGCCTGGTCAACTTTTTCGACATTTCCCCTTGCCAAGGCCGGAGGAGATCCGTAAAGTACGCATCCGCTGACGCCGAGACAGGTTCTCGGAGGCAGCAGGAAAGCTAGCTAAGCTGTTGAAAAGATTGAAAAAATCGATTGACACTTAGCCTCGGGGGCAGCAGAATAAGCCCCTCGCTTTTCCAGGATCGGTTCTCAGGCAGCAACGAGAACCGGGCAAGAATCGACAAGAAAGACGTTGACATCTTCGCCAAGATCCTTAAAATACGCCTCTCCTTACGGCGACCCAGAAAGCAAGCGCTGACAAGCACTTGAGTCACTTTCGGGT